>JBPOFM010000024.1:0-2100 GCA_051252455.1 Aquaticitalea sp. | reverse complement strand
TAAAACACAACCTGCTTGTATGCGCTAAAACTAAAATCAAACGCCGCACGTTAAAACACGTTGAGTTTGAAGCGCAATAACTGACACACGCACCAAACTATAAAACTTAAAGAATACTTTCTTGGAAAGCATATAACGCCTAATTAACAGGCAAAAAATAGTTGGCTAAAATAGGTGAACGGAGTGAACAAAAAGCCAACTGTTTTTTGTCCTTGTTTAATTTCTTGTTATATTTTTAATGCCTGCAGAGTGTTTGACAACACCCCGCAGGACTTTTTTACAAGTATCCAGCTATGTGAGCTAAAGCTAAACACAAGCCTGTTAGGGCAGTGATAACTTTTGCGACATCGACTTTAACCTGTATGCTGAGTTTGGTAGTCATGGTATTAATCCAATTAACCGACTCAACCGGTTGAGTCATTAAAGACTCGGATTTATATAGCGCCTTGCCGGGCGCTTACCCATTACCTATCGCGAATCGGCTTTGGGCGGCAGCTACAAACTATTTTGGTTATTCATAACAGGGCTGCGCTTATTACGCGACTCGACGCGATCAAGTTATGAGTCCTCAATAATTCTCACCTTCAGCAATCGGCTAAGATTGCCAACGGAGGCCAGCAAGCCTCCTACTTTGAGTAAGCCGACACGGTCGCCTCACTCATAGATTCGATAAAAATATAACGCCTCATTCAGAGGTAATAAAATAGCTGGTTAAAATTAGCGAGGCACGAGCAAAAACCAGCTGTTTTTTGTCCTGCTGAAATGACTTGTTAGCTTTACCTTGGCGTATGGTAAAGCATGACAGCAATTTTCACTGTTCTGTTTCTGTCGCCATTTAGGTGAAATTCATAATTAAACCATGTCTCATCTTTTTCATTTACGAACTTAATAAAGTTTTCATGTTCATTAACTGATGATTTTGCAACATCAACGGCACTACTAAAATCCTTATTTGGTACAAACATAATTACTGCAGCTTTTGAGTCTCTCCATGTAAGGTAGCCCAACAGTTGACTTATCGTAGCTAGGAAACTTTTTTGCCCTTTCCAGAACTTACACTCGCCAATAAATACATTAGTATTTTCATGCCGTAAGAGAATATCTGTTTTACCTGTTTTATTGAACGTTTCTCCCGTTGCAGAACCATTAAAATTAGGCTCTAACATCATGAGAAAATGATCTCTTAGATGCTCTTCTTCTTTTTGAGCATATAAACTAGGTAAGCGCTCAAACTCTTTACCTACATCATGTATCATTTGAAGGATATCATTATATACTGCCTGATCTAAGCATGGCTCAGGGCTATACCCAACTTCATTAACTTGAGGCTTATTTAGGGTAACTTTTTTACGTTTCTGTGGAGCTGGAACTGCAAAAGTTGGAGATGTCTCAGAACTCTTTTTAATTGGTACACCTAATGAAGCTAATACACCTGATTTTGCTTTAATTCTGCTTTTTGTTGATTCAAAAGCGGATTTAATTTGAGCTTCACAACTAGAATTATACCGCTCTACTTCTCGTTGAACATTAACTAGTTGTTGCATAATATTTTTAAGCTTTGAATCTTTTTCTCTAACGATAGCCTCTGGCTCGTTGGAAAAGTTGATTATTTCAAAGCAAAATTCATTTCTATTTACTTCTATGTCCATTGTCCACATTATGCAACTACTTGGTACACAGTGTAATAACTGAACATTACCGCTGATTGGAACATGGAATTTGATAACATCTTTCTTATAAGATTTACCTGAGTAAACATCGAATGAGCGAGGGAACTGTTCTGCTGAGATCATTCTTTCAGATGAAGACGCATATATTTTATCTTCATGTATTTCTAATGATTCAATGGTTGCCTCTGATAGCTTGTGGGCAATATAGTCGCTTTCATTTACATTGAGTATATAGTCATCTTTTTCTGAATCTATTGATGACAAAATATTAGATTTTGATGCATCAAGAAAATCACTAAGTCTTCTTTCACCAAAAACTCGACTTGTTCGCATATGCTCGAATATCCTTATGTAAAGCTAACGCCCAAATAATGGGCTTTTATAGCTGGCTTAAAATGTTGAGGAACGAGACAGCCAGCTGTAAAAGTCC
>JBPOFM010000023.1:0-2141 GCA_051252455.1 Aquaticitalea sp. | reverse complement strand
GACTAAAAACAGCTGGCCGTTGCTCGTGCCTCGCTATTTTGGCCAACAATTTTTAGCCTCTGAATGAGGCGTTAGGTAAATAATGAGTCTTCAGTCGCTACTTGATAACTATCGTAATGCACTAATTGCATTAGAACCGTATTTCAAAAATGCTGATATTGAACCTCGCGGTCATGATTGGTCAGAAGAAATAGTAGGTTCTATGTTTCACGGACTGGTTGAGCTTCCATATTATGAAAAGCATGGAAAGCGAATACATGTTACTGAATTATGTGATTACGCTTGCCCTAGTGATGCAATATTTATCGATTTTGTAATACAGCAAGGTAGTTCATACCTGAAAGGTGTAAATGGTGTATTCATTAATGAATTTGCTAAAACAGATATTAAAGTCGATATTCTTGTCGATTTCTCTAATTTCGAAATAGAAGATCCATTTGAAAAATTAAATTATGTGTCAGGTAAGTCTAATTGCAGTAATAACGTAGAGTTCGTTGCAAAGTATTGTGATTGTAAATTTACCTAACAAGAAATTAAACAAGGACAAAAAACAGTTGGCTTTTTGTTCACTACGTTCACCTATTTTAGCCAACCATTTTTTGCCTGTTAATTGGGCGTTAGCTGTAAAAGGAGTTTGGTTATCTAATGGAGCAATGTGTAATTGATGGTTATGTTGAGGACTCAAGCTTTTTAATCCAATCATTCGAAGAAATATCATCACCTGATTTACTTTCGCATGTTTTAGATTTCATACCTAATTCTAATTGTAATGTAATTGAAATAGGTGCAGGCACTGGTCGTGATGCTGCTTGGCTTGCTTCAAAAGGTTTAAATATATCGGCTATTGAGCCTGTATCGGAGTTTCGGGAAGCGGGGAAATCACTTCATCCATCCCCACTTATAGTGTGGTTCGATGATTCTTTACCGTCACTATCTCAAATTATTCAGCAAAAAAATCATTATCAATTAGCGCTTTTAATTTCTGTTTGGCAACACGTTCCAGCAGATGACAAAATTGCATCTTTAACTAATTTACATTCTATTCTTGATAAAAAGGGTAAATTAATAATCTCAATAAGAAATGGTTTAGGTGCAATAAACAGAAAATGTTATCCTACAAGTGCTAAAGAAACTATATCTATAGCGCAACAGTGTGGTTTTAAATTAGTCTTTAGCACCGATGCTTTGTCAGCCCAAGAAAGCAATAAAAAATCTAATGTAACGTGGTCATGGCTAGTTTTTGAAGTAGCGTAATTACAGCTAACAAGAAATTCAACAGGACAAAAAACAGTTGGCTTTTTGTTCACTACGTTCACTTATTTTAGCCAACAATTTTTTGCCTGTTAATTAGGCGTTATGGGGAGAGCGGAGTTTGAGTTTGAGTTTGGAATTTGATATTCGAAGAACCATCATTCTATCAAAGTATATGAAAAACTGGGGAATGCCGGAATATCGAAATATAACAAGTAAAGGTAAGCACTCTATCGAGCTTTATTCTTTCCCAGAAGAGCACTTTACTCGCTTTGCTACTATTGGAATATCCTCTGCGACTATTCCCAACTCAGAGCAATGTAATTCCGAAATTGTAATGGTTATTCCTAAAGATGTGGCTTCTGCACAAACTAATGAAATAAAAAACTATATCTTTGATATTGCTGTTTATTTGGTCGAAACATTAGGTCATAATTTAACTGCAGAAGATATGATACAAGAAAATGATTTAGCACCTAAAGGTTGGCCAAAGGCATTGATTTTTGAAGAGCCAAGAGGTGAAAATGAGGAATTATCATTTTTTCACGTGGGTCATCAACATATTGAATTGTTTTGGGTTATTCCAATACATGGCGCTGAGTATACTTTTATACGCAATGGTAATATTGAAAAATTTGATGATATTATAGAGCGTAAAGAAATAGAAATTACAGATGTTAGAAGAAAATCTTGTATATAACTCCCCATAACAAGGCCTTGAAACGGACAAATTACAGCTGGCTGTGTTCGCTTCGCTCTCTATTTTAGCCAGCTACAATTTGCCGCTTAAGGTGGCGTTATACGTATCAAAGGTTTTGTACTTTGCTCGAAGGATTGTTCTCAATAGTTACAGCGATAGCAGAAGCAATTTTTGCTGTAATATCAGCTTT
>JBPOFM010000022.1:0-4402 GCA_051252455.1 Aquaticitalea sp. | reverse complement strand
CCCACGTTAAATCATGGTAAAAACGTCGCCGAAAATGTGCGGAATAAATGGTGCTGTGAGGGAGGATTGAACTCCCGCACTCAGACTGCCGCGTAAGCGGCGGGCGTCAGTCGGGAGCCCACGTTAAATCATGGTAAAAACGTCGCCGAAAATGTGCGGAATAAATGGTGCTGTGAGGGAGGATTGAACTCCCGACCTCGTCATTACCAATGACGCGCTCTACCACTGAGCTACCACAGCATTGTGGACGGGTGATTAGCGGCATTCCAATTATGGTGCAAGCCTAATCTGGACGCCCCCGCGCCCCTGCGCTAGACAAGCGCCATGGTCAAAGATACGGCAAAAGATACGGCCCCACAAAAGCCCCGAACCCAGGCCCAACTCCGTGAGGATCGGCTGAAAGCGGCGTTAAAAGCCAATATGGCGCGGCGCAAGGCACAGACACGTGCCCGCAAGGGTGGCAAAGGGCAGGGGAATACAGGCAACGGCCCGGACGGGTCCGAACAGGAAAGCGGTTAAAATGGATTCAATTCTGGTTAAAGGTGGCGGTGAACTGCACGGTCAAATCCCGATTGCAGGGGCCAAAAACGCCTGCCTGACCCTGATGCCCGCCACGTTGCTGAGTGAGGAACCGCTGACGCTGACCAACGCACCACGGCTCAGCGACATTCGTACCATGTCCGAATTGCTCAGCTCTTTAGGCGCTGAAGTGACGTCCTTGCAGGATGGTCAAGTGCTGGCCATGTCGAGCCATGGACCGATCAACAGCCATGCGGATTACGATATTGTGCGTAAAATGCGTGCCTCCAATCTGGTTCTTGGCCCGCTGCTGGCACGCGAAGGCCATGCCGAGGTATCCTTGCCCGGCGGCTGTGCGATTGGCGCACGTCCCATGGACATTCACACTGATGGTCTGGCCTTGATGGGGGCTGATATCGAATTGCGTGATGGGTATCTGCATGCCAAGGCCAAGGGCGGCAAGCTCAAGGGCGCTATCATCGACTTCCCCTTTGCCAGTGTCGGTGCGACCGAAAACATCATGATGGCCGCGACCTTGGCCAAAGGCACTACGGTCATCAACAACGCCGCCCGCGAGCCAGAGATTGTCGATCTGGCGACCTGCCTGCGCGCGATGGGAGCCGAGATTGAGGGCGACGGCACGCCGAGCATCACCATTCAAGGCGTAGACAGCTTGCACGGCGCTACCCACCGCGTTGTCACCGACCGCATCGAACTTGGCACCTATATGTTGGCCCCGGCGATCTGCGGCGGCGAAGTCGAATTGCTGGGTGGCAAGCTGAGCCTTGTCGAAGCGTTTTGTGAAAAACTGGATGCGGCGGGGATTTCCGTGTCCGAAACCAAGAATGGCCTGACCGTGGCCCGCAAAAATGGCCGTATTCGTGCGGTAGATGTAACCACTGAACCTTTCCCCGGCTTCCCAACCGACCTGCAAGCCCAGATGATGGCGCTGCTCTGTACGGCTGAGGGGACCTCGGTCCTTGAGGAAAAGATTTTCGAGAACCGCTTTATGCATGCTCCGGAACTGGAACGCATGGGGGCCGATATCGAAGTGCACGGCGGCACTGCCACAGTGAAGGGCGTGGAAAAACTCAAAGGTGCGCCTGTGATGGCCACCGACCTGCGGGCCTCTGTGTCCCTGATCCTTGCGGGTCTTGCGGCGGAAGGCGAAACCAAGGTCTCGCGAGTCTATCACCTTGATCGCGGGTATGAACATGTGGTCGCCAAACTGCGCGGCGTCGGCGCAAACATCGAACGGATATCTGAGAAATGACCCAAGACGCACGTTTTGAAGATGGCCGTGAGGCACCGTTAAACTTGGGCGCACTGGATGGCGACGACCTTGCCGTGATCGCATCGCTTACCCAAGACGCAGTGTTTCCGGCGTCCGAAATGCGCTGGCATCGCAAGGGCGCGCGGTTTGCGCTGCTGCTGAACCGGGTGCGTTGGGAGGACGAGGGCAAAACCCGTCATGCCCCCGAGCGCGTGCAATCGGTTTTGATGTTCAACAACGTGCGCGGCGTCGCCAGTCAAGGCGTACCAAAATCTGACGCTGACACCATCCTGTCCCTGCTCGACCTCAGCTTTGAAGAAACCGACGCGCCGTCCGGCAATATTACCCTGACCCTTGCGGGCGATGGCGCAATCCGTCTGGATGTCGAGGCGCTTGAGGTGACGTTAAAAGACGTGACCAAACCCTATGTGGCCCCATCGAAAAAACTGCCACAACACCCCGAATGATCCGTGTTCGCGCCACTGCACCGGAGGATGTCGCGCTCTGGCGGGCGCTACGCCGCGACGGTATTAAGCGTTATCCATCCGCGTTCATTCTTTCTCTCGCAGAACATGACGCCATCCCCGAGGCCAAGGATGCCAAACGTCTGGCAGGAGGGGACCGCTTCCTTGCCTTTATTGACGACACACCCGTTGGCCTTGCGGGTCTCAACCAAAACCCGATCCCACGTGCCAAACACCGCGCTGAAATTGGCCCCTTTTATGTGACGCCAACCGCCCAAGGGACCGACACCGCCAAGGCTCTGATCCACGCCCTTACGGAATACGCCGCCTCAATCGGCGTCTGGCAACTTGAACTCGCCGTGAACGAGGACAACGCCCGCGCCATATCATTTTACAAACGCCACGGCTTTCACCAAACCGGGCGCATGCCCAACGCTATCCTCGGCGCAGATGGCCCCGAGCATGATCTGACGATGATCAAAACCCTGGCATAACTTCTGCGACCTTGAGGCTGCTTACATATCGGGCTAGTCATCCCGCAACCTTGCCTCTTTTGGTCTTAAATATTCCGCGCCGGAGGCATCTTACTTTTTTGGAGCAAGCTCAGCACCATGCCTGTGACCCTCGACGCGACAGCACCTGACTTTAAGACCGCATTTGCCGCGCTGCTGAACGCCAAGCGCGAAGACAGTCCCGATGTCGATGCCGTGGTCGCCGACATCATCGCTGACGTGCGCGCCCGTGGCGATGCTGCCGTGATCGACCTTACCGCAAAATTCGACCGCATCACCCTAAACCCTGACACCCTGCGCATCACGCCGGATGAGATCGCTCAAGCGATGCAGCAGGTCTCGCCAGAGGACCGCGCGGCGCTCGACCTCGCCGCCGCCCGCATCCGCGCCTACCACGCCCGCCAACTGCCCGAAGATGCGGAATGGACGGATGAGACTGGCGCAACACTTGGCTGGCGCTGGACCCCGGTATCCGCAGCGGGCCTTTACGTGCCGGGCGGACTGGCCAGCTATCCTTCATCAGTCTTGATGAACGCGATCCCCGCCAAGGTCGCGGGCGTGCCGCGATTGGCGATGGTGGTGCCAACGCCCGATGGTGTGCTGAACCCGCTTGTGCTGCTTGCCGCACATATTTCTGGCGTCGATGAAATCTACCGTATTGGCGGTGCGCAGGCCGTTGCGGCTCTTGCCTATGGCACGGCCACGATCCCACCTGTGGACAAGATCACCGGTCCCGGCAATGCATTCGTCGCCGCCGCCAAACGCCGGGTCTTTGGCAAGGTTGGCATCGACATGATTGCAGGCCCATCCGAAATTCTGGTGATCGCCGACGCAGATAACGACCCCGATTGGATCGCGCTTGACCTGCTTTCCCAGGCGGAACATGACGAAAGCGCGCAAAGCATCCTGATCACCACGGATGCGTCCTTTGGTGCCAAGGTCGCGCAAGCCATTGAAAAACGGCTCGAAACGCTTGAGCGCCGCGCCATCGCCGGGGCCAGTTGGCGTGACAACGGTGCGATCATCACCGTGCCGGACCTCGCCATGGCCGCTGAACTCTCCAACCGTGTCGCTCCCGAACATCTTGAGCTTTGCGTGGCCGATCCGGACGCCCTGAGCAATCAGATCACCCATGCAGGCGCGATTTTTCTTGGCCAATGGACCCCCGAAGCGATTGGCGATTATGTCGGTGGGCCCAACCATGTTTTGCCCACCGCACGGTCTGCGCGTTTCTCCTCTGGCCTGTCGGTCCTCGACTTCATGAAACGCACCACGCTTGCGCGTATGACACCAGATGCTCTCCGCGCCATTGGCCCGTCAGCGGAACGACTGGCGCGCTCAGAAAGCCTTGAGGGGCATGGGTTGTCCGTCACCGCACGTCTGCGAAAATTAAACGGATAGCGCGCCATGAAGTATCTTCTCACATTCTGCCTTGCCCTAATCATAGGCAGTGCCGCTGCCGGGCAGTCCAACGCAGGCGAGGCTGCCGAGCGCAAAGCCCGCTCGATCGCGCATTTGTCCGCACAGGGCATTTCCAGCACCGATTTTTTGCCGGTAATTGAAACGGTTGAAACATCACAACGCCGGACCGAAGCAGAAGTCACGCAACGTGCCATTGCGTTGGCCATTGTTGC
>JBPOFM010000021.1:0-5190 GCA_051252455.1 Aquaticitalea sp. | reverse complement strand
CTTCGGAATTTTCTCTGGCAAGTATTTGTTTACTAAATTAGTTGCTTAACCACGCAACTAACCATACACCAAACGTTGTAGTGCATTTAAGAAACATTGAGAAATAAATTTAAACTTTCACGGATTTTAATTTTGGTCGCTATCCTTTGTTTAGGATATGTACTGACAAATATGTTTAGGACAAAGAAACTGAGTGAAAAGGAAAAAAGCTCAATTCCATATATCGGAAATGAAGTTTTGATTTTTAAATCAAATAAATCCGAACTTGATACTTTACGAATAAAGGAAATAACGATTCGTAAACACCCACCGAATCTTGGAGATATGTTCTGGGCTAAAAATACAGAAGTTTTAAGAGTTCAATCCGACAAGGACTGTAAAAATTGCGACGAAATAATGACTCTTTCGAAACAGAATTTCTCATCCGAAACAAAAATTACTTTCGACTTAATTCTAAACGGCAAACGATATTATCACGGAACTAATTTTCAAACTCTGAACAAATTGAATTCGGAAAAACTAACAATAAACGGAACTGAATTAAATGATGTCGTGTCAATTGACCGAAAATCTGAAAAAACTCATAAAGGTTATATTGACAAACTTTTTTGGAGTAAAACCAAAGGAATTGTCCGAATTAATGTAAATTCAGATTATTATTGGGAATTAATAAACTGAATAAAAAACGCACTACAACACCGTATATAAGCTATGGCTTGGTCAGTCCACACTTGGAAAATCCTGCGGATTTCCCAAAGCCAGTTTTTATCAGGAAAGGTCTGTGCCGAGACACGCCACAGCTTATATACATAAACGTTGGCGGTAATTTGACAAAAATGAGAATCAGAATAATAATAGTAAGTTTTGTTCTAATATTGACAAGTTGTTTGGGACAGACAAACAAAGGCTATCGTGGTGAATTTAGTCAGCCTTCTGATGCTATTATAAATATTAACAATTTAGTTTTCGACAATTTAAACGAAACTGATATTGAAATTATCAAACGATATATTGCGGGCAATAGCCGATGGGAAATCAGGAAAGAAGGGGATAAAACATACGCCATTAGAAAAGAAAAAAAAGAAGGTGTTTACACAACAACTCTAAATGGATATTATTCAAACTTTGAAAGTGCTTCAGGAATTTATCAAACAAGAATAATAATCTCTTTTGGAAAATACTATGGACACGGTAATGACGAAAGCCACATAACTTTCTCTTCAACCAAGGACTCGGAAATCAAATTAAAAATAGAAGGAGAACATAGCGGAACCCCAGGAAATAGTTCTTATCTAATAATTAAAGGAGAAGATATAAATGTTGAGATTTACGAACAAGCAATAGAAATCAATCGCGCTTTTACTATTCAGACAATAGAGGAGCTAAATACCGAATTTAGCGAGGTCCTTAAACATCGGGAAGAAATTAATAAAAACGGTGTTATGCTAATGAATGACTATTATCCAAATACCTATGAAAGTGAATTCTTTAATATTAATGACGGTATGCAACCGGGAATCTATGTTGTTCAAGCTGGATTAATTATTGAAAAAGAGGGTGTAGTTTTTGTGAAAGCATTTGAAACAAAGAACAACTCACAACTATCTGAAGACCGAATGACAAGTAGAACAGAGAGAGAAATTGGTTGGTCGGAAAACGGACAAAAAGTTTTCCCCTATGAAACTGAACTGACAGTTTATGAGGGCGATTGGGATAATGAGTATTCAGCCAGATTTGAAATTTGGTTTCGAGACAAACAAGGAAATGAAAGTAAAATTGCAGAAAAAACAAGGCAGATTTACGGATGGCAGAGATAAATAAAAACTACCGCCAACACCGTATATAAGCTATGGCTTGGTCAGTCCACACTTGGAAAATCCTGCGGATTTTCCAAAGCCAGTTTTTATTTGGAGAGGTTCGTGCCGAGACACGCCACATCTCATATACATAAACGTTGCCAACAAGTTAGAAATCCAGCACATTTTATTAATTCTGACAATCTTTCAAACCCCAATTATCCAAACTTCTTAAAATATTCTCAAGAGATTTTCCTCTAGTCGTTAATCTGTACTCAACTTTTGGAGGAACTACAGGAAAAACCTTTCTGGATATAAATCCATCTTTTTCTAAATCTCTTACCGTTTGTGTAAACATTTTATTAGAAATCCCTGGAATTTTCTTCTGTAATATTCCTGAACGCAAACCGCCTTCTAATAAATGAAATAAAATTAAAGGTTTCCATTTTGTCCCTATTAAATTCATCGTGTAATTTAAAGGGCATTTATTTTCTTTATTCAAAACTATAACTATATATTACTAATTATCAATATTTTACTCGTTTTGGTAACTATACTACTTTTTAGTAAGTTATTGCCAATTTAGCAAATATAGATTAATTTTGCATTCTAAAATATAAATTATGACAACTAATAAAAATTATCCAAAATCATTTTCACATATCGGAATAACAGTTCCAAATATAAATGAAGCCGTAAAATTCTATTCAGAAGTAATGGGCTGGTATGTAATTATGGAGCCATCAAAAGTAAAAAAGGAAAAGGAAACTGCAATTGGTCAAATGTGCATTGACGTGTTCGGAAACGATTGGACTGAATTTGAAATTGCTCATTTAGCAACTTCAGACGGTATTGGAATTGAATTATTTTCCTTTCCGCACGGAATTAAAGAAGCACCAGAATTTAATCCATTTAATACTGGTTTATTTCATTTTTGCGTACAAGACCCAAATATAGAAGAGCTGATTGAGAAAATTTTGTCCTACGGTGGAAAACAAAGGATGCCAATAAGAGAATATTACCCAAATGATAAGCCTTTCAAAATGTGCTATGTTGAAGACCCGTTCGGAATTGTTTTTGAAATCTACACTCATAGTTATGAACTGACATATTCCTCTGGTGCTTATTCAAAATAAAAAACCAGTTGGCAACAACGTGTATAATTCATTGCTGGTTATAGCCTACTTACGAAAGTCCTCGCGGACTTTCTATCTGTGATTTATTTGCTAACTTTAGTGCTGAAACACGCAACGAAATCATACACAACAACGTTCTACGCAATTTGAGAAATACGAACAAGTAAATGAAATCATTTAGTAAATTAACAAATCGGATTTTGATATTATCAAGCGGATTTTTGATTTTGGTAATCGGTATTTCTTACTTTGTTTATAGCAACAGTAAACCGAATGATTTAGTTTGCGGAACTGAAACGCCGATACTTATTTGTGGAACTTTTTCGCCGAATCTTAATGAGACCGCTCGAAAAGGGAAACAAATATTTAATGCGAATTGCGCAGCTTGTCATCAATTGAATAAAAGTATGATTGGACCAGCTTTAACAAAAACTGATTCTACTTTACTTTGGAATTGGATGACTGTAAATAATTTTAAAATTGACAGTTCGAAAATCAGTGAATTGGGAATTGACTACCATAAAAATCAATGGAGCCAAATATTAAACCCAACCGAATTGAATGAACTTTACGAATATATAAACGCGGAATAAAAACTGCGTAGAACACCGTGTATAAGCCATTGCTTGGTCATCGCTCATCTGGAAAATTCTTTGGAATTTTCCAGCGCAGTTTTGTAACTTTAATGGTTCGAGCCGAGACACGCAACGGCTCATACACGAGGAACGTTGCCACACATTTAAGAAAACCCGATATTGAAAGAATATAATTTAGAAAAATGGACTTGGACAGATGCTGATTTTGATGAAATGGGTTGGCATGATTGCCCAATCTATGCAGTTAAATTTGATGATAAAGTCGTTTTTGATATAGATTATATTTTAAAGTGGAACGAACCAAAAGTAAAAGGAATGTCTTACACGTTTTGGATTTCGCCAGCAACTCTGATTTTTGAAAATGTGAGTTTATTTAAAATGAATTTTATGACAGAATTTGTTAACGGCTTGGAAATTGACGGAATTACAAAATCGGATGTTAAAAATTCAACGGAATGGATAATTGAAACTCAAGAAGGAGAAATAACTATACATTCAAAGGGCTTTAAACAAATTATAAAAAGAGAGCCAAATCTTCAATTCGGACTTTCTATTCCTGAAATAGAACGTGGAAATGAGCATTTTTCCGAATTGTCGGATAAAAATTATAGACATTCAAAAGAAATATTACAAAATAGAAAAGTTGAATTTGACCTTTACGAATTAGCAAACGAAAGAGCTACTTTGAAAATCGAACTCGAAAAGTTAAATCGTAAAAACCACGAAACAAAAGAGTATTTAATTATAAAAAGAGAGATTGATAGTAGAATTGAGCAATTGAATAAAAAACTAAACGGAACTCGTTTCTAAAGTGAATAGAAAAACGTGTGGCAACACCGTATATAAGCTATAGCTTGGTCAGTCCACACTTGGAAAATCCTGCGGATTTTCCAAAGCCGGTTTTTATCAGGAAAGGTCTGTGCCGAGACACGCCACAGCTCATATACATAAACGTTACTTGCAATACCCACGAAACCCAAATTAGATGAAAAGATACTCTATCGACCAAATTGAGATTTTAGATTGGAACATTGTTTGGAACGAGGTAAGAATGCTATGTTACAACATAAATGCAACAAGAATTTCTGGACATGAAATTGGAATGGAATGGGTATTTGAAACAGATGGAGAAAAAAGAATTACAACTGACATTGCAAACTTTGAGTTAAACCAAAATAGAGCCAGTTCTTATTGGAATAAGGTTTTTGTAAATTTATTAAAATTAAACAAAATTCCATTCTATAATAACATAAATAGAGACAAAATTGAAAATGACAACTTCTCTTGGGAAATAGAGATTTTGGAATTTATATATCTGACATTTGACTTAAATAACTCTGAAATTCTATTAAAACAAAATTCTGAATTGTTGTTTTTTAAAAAATGGCAAGAGTTTGACGGAAACGACTTTTATGAGTTAATCAAAAAAATTAATTTTAGATTCTAATAAAAAAGTACAGCAAGTAACACCGTATATAAAAAATTGCTATTTTGTGCTTAACCAATGTGAGTTGCTTTGTTTGCTTGCATCTGATTTTCCTTCGGAAAATCCTCGCACACAAACACGCAACTTTCCATATACATCAACGTTGCCATTCATTTATGAAAATCAGAACTATCATTTTAACGTTGGGAATTTTAATCGGACTATTAAGCTGTGCG
>JBPOFM010000020.1:0-7462 GCA_051252455.1 Aquaticitalea sp. | reverse complement strand
CCATCGACACCGAGTCCATTTGGAATCAGTTGCACATTGCCATTCAGCCATGTTGACGGAGTTGACCAATTGCCATTCTGATCGCTCATATATGGAATAGGGGCCGTCTCCGCTTGGAGCGTTGTCATGTTCTGTAAAGCGCCCACGTTGTTCGCAGCAGAATGATCCACCAACTGTCCGCTGTTGATATCACTTGACTGGTTCAACTGATAATAGCCCATGAGACTTGACCAGTTCAATCCGGCCACATCCATCCCAAGCACAGAACCTCGAACGTTTGTGCCTGAAATCTCGATCTCTTGGTTCATGGTCTCACGGATCTGTGATTCTGTCAGGGCCGTGTTCCAGATCTTGATCTCGTCCAAAGAGCCATCAAAATAATCCTGGGGACTTGCATTCAATCTGCCATTGGCACCGATCAGATAATTGAAGGTATTTGAGGTAGGGGCAGGGCCACTGTTTGAAATCACTTCCACGCCATCAATATAAAGTCTGTAAGTTCCAGAATTATAGGTCACAGCAACATGGTACCAGCGGGAATTATCCAAATTCTGTGGCGACTGAATCACCCCAGAGCTATTGTAGCGGAAAGAAACTTGTCCGTTCACAAGGCTCAGATCATAACCAGTGGAAAGCGTATTTGCATCACGTTTGGACAGCAAGGTCTGCGTGCTATTTGTGTTTGCGTCTCTTTTCAACCAAAGTTCGACACTGAAATTGCTCGATAGATTGTATTGATTGCTGACATTGATATAATCGTTGTTCCCATCAAAATCGATAAAATTGCCACAATCTGGGAACACGACCTGAAAGGTGGCAGCTTCATCAGCACATGGCGATGGATTGTCAATGGTCCAAGTGATATCATAGGTCACGCCACTTTCACCCGTAAAGGTCGCATTCGGATCTGTAGTGTTCGAGAAGCTGAAACTGTTTCCGGAGGGCACTGAAACTGCTGACCACTGTCCGGCCAAATTTCCCGATAATTGAATGGTGGTATCGTTACAATTGGTAATTACAGTTGGACTACTCGCTAAAGCATCCTCATAAGGAATGACTGTGATAGTAACAATATTACTTTCATCAACACATGCTACACCATTTAGAGTTGAGATGACTTTTACTTGAAAATAGGTAGTCTGTAATAGTATCGAGGGGTCATATGTCGAATTGGTGGCTGAACTGATATCTGACCAAGAATAAGGAGAATTAGTTGTACTACTTTGCCATTGATAATTAAGGGTTCCAAAACCTCCTGTATTACCCGGAACTATTACTGTCAATGGTGCGGGATCTTGTGTGTTACAAATTGATTGATCGCCTCCAATTGTGGACGCCGTTACATCATTCACAAATACAGGTAATACATTCGAATTGACCGAGCACGAGCTTCCATCTACTGTAGAGGTTACAACACGCTGAAAATAGGTTGTAGTTGTAATACCTGGGGGGACATCATAAGTATCATTTGTGGCACCACTAATATTAGTCCACGGCCCAGCACCCGATACTGTCGCACTTTGCCATTGGTAACTGAGCGAAGTTCCAGTAGCAGGAACAGTAACTAAAAATTCTGTCGGGTCACTACCATAACATACAGTTCTATAACCGGTAATTTCGCCAGCTGTCACAGTACTTGGTGTGACAGTGACGATATTGCTCAAAGCTGAACATTCTACACCATTTAAGTTTGAGACGGTCAGTCTTCTGAAATATGTAATAGAAGATAGGCCTGATGGTGCATCATAGATAGCGTCGGTCCCATTCGTATTAATATTGGTCCAACTACCTGAAATGGTCGTTGCACGCTGCCATTGATAGGATAATGTTCCTGAACCTGTTGAGGGAATAATATCAACAAAGGCGTCGGGATTAGAGTCGCAAAATATTTGGTCATTTCCAATGGTTCCACTCGTCACATTGTTAACATATATCACCACGCAGTTACTTACTTTGGAGCAGTTTACGGAAGAATAGTTTGCCACACGTCTATAGTAGGTGGTTGATATTAATCCAGAAGGTGGATTGTAAGTAGCATCATTGGCGCCAGTTATATCGCTCCAAGAACCATCAGGTTCATTACAGCTAATTGTATTTAATTGCCATTGGTAAGAAAGTGTGCCAATACCGTTATTAGCATCTTCAATATTTGTAAATTCTCCTGGATCTTCTGAACTGCAAATAGTCTGACTTCCGCCAACGATCCCTGCATTAAAAGCATTCACGCTTACTTCAATTACATTTGAAGGGGATGCGCTGCACATCATTGAGTTAACAGTCGAGGTGGTAATTCGACGGTACCAAGTGGTCTGATTAACGGGACCTGGATCATCATACGCTATTCCTGATGCACCAGAGATGTTGCTATATCCACTTGTAGCACTGGTGGTGCTCTTTTCCCATTGGTAAGAAAGCGATAGACCTGTACTGGCAGTATCTTGTGTGAAAGCGGATGGATCTTCGCCCGGACATATTGTTTGGTTTCCAGATATAATACCTGCTGTAACATTTGGAGCGATAATAACATCAAATCCAAATCCATCATCTATAATGCCTTCACAATCATCTACATTGTCATTATTGTTGTCATAATTGGTGTACGCAGTAAGTTTAAATGTAATCGGTTGGCTTATTCCAGTTGTATTCGTCAACACTGGATAACTGAATCGTTCGCCTGGAGCTAAATTTATGAACGTGCCATTTGGAGGTAATCCTGTGACGCCAGTGCTGACATGGCTCAAACGAAAACGCATTGGTCCATCTGTTATTTTTCCATAGATTTCAATTCTTGGATCGACGCCACTGCAAATAGTGGTTGAGGCAACAGAGGCCCATACCTCTGGTTCTGGACGGATAGTGACATCCACGTATTGTGGTGAAATAGTACAGATAAAATCACCAGGACCAGGATTGTTGTTAGCATAATTATATACGGAAGGCGTAATTTTTATTTTAGTTGTAACCGTGGCATATGTATTGTTTTTGGCCGTTAAGGGACCAATTGTTCCAGTGGATGTTCTTAACAGGACACTATCAAAAAATTCACCTCCTGTGGTTCCGGTCGGACCTCCTATACTCGGAGTAATGAAGTTGCTGTCAGCAGACCAGCTATAGCGAACGGCGTAATTAGTTGAATGGGTAGCAGTTAATGTAGGTGAGAACAATGTAGGTGATTGCGACATATTACTACAGAGAATACCATCCAAATCATCATCAATTTCAACCGCAAATCCTTCTGTTGATATGCTCTGTATAAATACAGGGAGACTAACTAATGATCCGCAGACATCTGTAAGTCTAACACGGTAGAAATAACTTTGACCAGTTATTACAGGTGGTTGATATGAATTGGTATTATTGATGTTTGGTGCATTTACCCATCCTGTGGATCCGTCGTCACTACGTTCCCATTGATAGGTATAGAATCCTGAACCGCCTAAACTAGAAAGATTGGTAATTGTTAATATTGCTGGTAATGTCGATAAACATACAGCTTGATTATCCGCAATTTCTGGAGTTAATAAAGGGGCATATACATTTACGTTAGCTGAAGTAGTTGTACTGCAACCACTTGAAGTCGCTGTAATTGTGAAGATGGTGGTTTCAACTATTCCAGTATTATTTGATAAATTACCTGATATCACCGAACTTGTTCCGCTTGAAGATATTCCTGTAATATTAGTGGTATTATCTCTAATCCAACTGTAAGTGGTGCCTGCCACATTATTAGTGTCGCTCAAATTAATAGTGAAAGAACCATTATTGCACACTGTATTTAATATCGGTGTAGCCAACACCAATGGCAAGGGTTTTACAAGAACCTCCGAAGTGATTTCGGAAAAGCATGTACCAATGGTTGCTCTAATAGTGAAAATAGCAGTTTGATTGGTGTTAGTATTGTTTACAAACGTTCCATTAATAGTTGTTCCTGTCCCGCTATTTGGAACTCCTGTGAGGTTGGTTTGATTATCACGTGTCCAACTGTAAGTGACACCCGGAACGTTATTTAAATTTGAGGCAACAATAGTTGCAAAAGCGGTTTCTTCACAAACCGATTGATTTGCAAGATTTACTTCGATTATTGGTTTTGGATTAACAATTACATCAACGGTCGTTGCAATAGAAGTACAACCATTATTCGAAGCAGTAATATTAAAGCGTACCGTTTGGGCTGTGTTTGTTATATTGGTAAGAGTCCCAGTTATTGTGTTGCCGTTGCCGTTTGGTATGCCCGTAACATTGGTCGTATTATCACGTGTCCAGCTGAAAGTGGTTCCTGCAATGTTGTTCGGATTACCCAAAATAATTGGGTCAATGGTTTCTTCAGAACAAATTGTTTGGGTCGTTGGAGTAGCAGATACCGTGGGTGTTGGATTAACCGTCACGCTGGCAGTAAATGGTTCGGACTGGCAGCCAAATTGTGATGTTGCAATAACTGTAAATGTGGTTGTTTGTACGACCGTTGTATTATTTGTTAAGGTGTCAAAAATTTCAGTCCCAACTCCAGAGGACGCCATTCCACCCACATTGGCAGTGTTATTTCGCGTCCAACTATATGAACCAGTATTTCCAGTATTTTGAGAAAAATATATAGCAGTATTATTGGGACTATTACATATTTGTTGTGAAATAGGAGTGGCGGAGCCGACAGGTTTAGGGTCCACAGTCACTACAATCAAAAAAGTGGATGCAGAACACGCAGCTGTGGAAGCGGTAACAAGATATGACGCCGTTTGACTACTGTTGGTAGGGTTAGTAAGAGTTTGATTGAAATTCGTTTGACCACTTTGTGATGTTCCACCAGTGATCCCTCCAGTGACAATTGGCATTCCCCAAGAATACGTAGTTCCTGCTGGAATAACATTTAGACCTCCATCTGCAGGTGAAACAGTAATTAATTGTCCGCTACAAATTGATGGTGTATAGGTTGTATTAATAAATGGTGTGATATTTACCGATATTGCTAAACTGCTTGAAATCCCCTCACCACATTCATTAGCTCCCATAACGCTGACATTTCCTGACATAGCTGAAGCTTCAAAGTTCACAACAATACTATTAGTATGAGGCAGTGGGCTAATAATTGTTGCATTGGTAGGTGCTGTCCATACGTATTCCGTCGCATTAGGTATTGGAGAAACTGAATAACTAACGCCATTTTGACCTTGACAAACATCTATAGGTCCAGATAATATGCCTGCAGATCCTGGATATGGATTAACAATCAACCCAAAAGATGCTTCACAACTACCAATACTATAAACGACATTCACATTTCCTGGAGTCACACCAGCGACGACACCATTGGAATTTATAGTGGCAGATCCCGAACCATTTAAAATAGACCACGTTCCACCCAGCTCCGAATTCGTAAATGCTGGGGTGGAAGATCCAGCACAGACCTCGGTGTCACCACCGCCTATGACAGAAGGAGAAGGGTTTACCGTAAAAACTGTAGCACTAACTGTAGTGCCTAATGGAGTTGTGATAAATATGTTACCAGTACTAGCTGAAGCTGGCAGAGTTGTTGTAATTTGTGTATCGCTATCTATTGTAAAGACGGCCACTGTTCCGTTGAAATTGACATCTGTTGCACCAATAAAATTAGTTCCAGTGATGACAACAGTAGTTCCAGAATCTGAACAAGCTTTTGTTGGAGAAAAACTGTCGATTATTGGAGGTGGCATGACCGCAAAGGTCATAAATTGAAGATTATAAGCTTGTGATTTGTGTTGTGACGAATTAGCAACTGAAATTAAGTGAGAATTAAAATCTTTAATAATAACACTTGCTCGTAATAGCGGGCTATGCAGTAAAGAACATAGTAAAACAACACCGATTTGGAGGGAAAGTCGTTGTATGAATAGGTTATTATACATCAAATTGTATTTAACTGTGTTTTTTAACTGAAAACCCAATCTAATATCTTTCTGTAAATCAGTAAATTAGGGATTTACAAATTTACGAAACTTTTATCTCGTGAAATTAAGTATTCGACAAAACGTAAACATTACTATACGTAATACATTTTTAATGGTTTTGAGATGTAATTCATTTTAAAGAAAGCAAAAAAGCAGCCATTGGCTGCTCTTTATTTTAAAACAAATAATTTTCCATTTGATCTAGAACTTTACGACAATTTTCTTACTATGCGTTGCAGTGTCAGTCTGTACCTTGATGATATAATTCCCTTCAGGTACATCCTTGACGGGAATCTTCATCTCGTTCGAAAGCGGTGTGTTGGTGGAGTTCCAGGCCTTCACAGTCTGTCCAAGGATATTGATCAAATACACCTGTTTGACCTGTATGCTGTTAGGTGTCCTAATATAGATCTCGTCAGTCGCTTGAAGGTAATTGACAACGATGGACTCAAATTCAGTTTCCATGGTCGCCAGTGTCTCATCTTCACTGAATGCCAGATAGAAGCGGTTCACATATGCTCCAGCTCCCAACTGTACAGCAAAACTGGTATCATTTATTGAGTGATAGGTATCCAGTGTGGCATCGTAAATGAACACATCTATCGATTCATTGAAGTTTTCTATATCGGTCAAGGCCATTTCCACCGATCCGGTTGATCCCAAAAACACACCGAGAGGATAATGTTTCAGTCTGTCGAATTGGCCCACACCTTGAATCAGGTATTTTTTATCATGTATCATGAAGGACATATCACTTGGCAGCGCATCCGTGTTCTCGGCATCATAACCATAATCAAAACTATCAGTGGCAGCATTGTCATCGGTGAAAGCGATCATGATCTGTCTTTTGGCACCTTCAGGGGTTTTGAACTGCATGCGCACACGTTTCATGGTATCTTCAAATTCCACTTCTTCATTGGAGGCATTGGTCATCCTGAAGAAATCGGAATTACCAGAAGATTCTTTCACGAAGAACCTCTGTGTGTTCTTAAATTGAACAGCTCCTGTGCCGGCCGTTGGACTTGCGGTCACATAGAACCCTTGACTGACTGGAATGAACCGTTTAGGAATTTTGGTCGCAGCTCCCTCACCATTGATCTCTGGTGGCGATACTGCCGGCAGTCCTCCTGAAAGGTTCAGCGTGGCATATCCACCTTCATAAGCAGAGAGAACATGTGAACTGTTCGTTGATGAATGTTCCCAGAAATAGAGCGTTCCATCGATACTTTGGGTTGAACCAGGATTTCCCGAAGGGATGTTGTCACTGATGAACTCGTAGCCATCGATTGCCGAAGGGTACGGATTGCCCAACAGTGCCTGAAAGTTAGCGGTAATTGGGCTGGTAATGGTACCATTGTTCGGCTGTCCCACAAATGTATAGTTTTGCAAAGCTCCCGGTGCGCCACTGCCTTTCATCGTAAACCCAAGACCTACAGTGACAGGGGTATTCTCGTTAATGGCCCGCCAATCGGCATAAGAGTTGTTGGGATGGTTTTCATATAAATATAACCATCTTCTGCTCATGGTGATGGGAGAAGTGT
>JBPOFM010000019.1:0-8209 GCA_051252455.1 Aquaticitalea sp. | reverse complement strand
AATTCCCCGAATTCTCTTTTAATTTCTAGAATATTCTTTCGCAGTTCCATTTTTTTTTCAGCTTGTTGCCAACGTTTTAGTGTATGAGCCGTTGCGTGTCTCGGCACGAACCATTAAAAGTACAAAACTACGCTGGAAAATTCCCAAGAATTTTCCAGATGAGCGATGACCAAGCTATGGCTTATACACGGTGTTGTAGAGCGTTTTTATCCGCTATTTTTTTCGTGTTCTTCAGCTAATTCTTCCATCATATTTTCAAAATCCGAGTATTGTATTGTAAATTCATCAAATACTTCGTGGTCCCAAAGTACGATTGGATAATTGTTGTTTTTACAAGCAAGAGTCGTGTCAAAACATAAAAGTCCCCAATCACTCCAACTTGCAAATGGAATTCTGCCAGTTTCAATTAAATCTTCACTTGGATAACCTTTAAATATCATTTTTATGATTTCAGCTCGCCAAGTTCTGATTGGATGTTTATAAAATGAACATTCCGCAATTTGCAGTTCGTAAAAGTGCTTATATTTTAGAAACCGCTTGTAGTTGGAAGGAAGTTTATGTCCAATTTCTATTTCTAATTCTTCCAATTCCAAATCTGTAACAGTACTATAAATTGGATACCATTTTTTCCATTCCTTATTTTGGTCGGCATTTTTTTCCGCCATTTCAGGTTCAATTTGAATCGGTAATGAATTTAAATCAAGAGCAATTGTTTCGTTTAAATATTTATCAATTATTTCTTCCATTCGGCGGTTTTTTGTAATGCTCTACAACGGTTTGTGTATGAAACGTAGCGTATAAAAAGACACTAACTTTTCGGATAAACACGAGCCGAATTTTTATATTTTGTTTTTAACTTATCAATCTTAAAAGCCAAATTTAAAAATTTGGCGGTCTTTGCAAATAAGTACAAACCTTTCGATTTAGCACTTATTAGCTATGTTTTATACACGGT
The DNA here is from genome assembly GCA_051252455.1 of Aquaticitalea sp. Classification (GTDB taxonomy): domain Bacteria; phylum Bacteroidota; class Bacteroidia; order Flavobacteriales; family Flavobacteriaceae; genus JBPOFM01. The sequence goes on along the minus strand of JBPOFM010000019.1, from coordinate 7,254 downwards.
GTTACCCAACGTTTTTTATTCCACGTTTTTCTAATTCCGCTTCTAATTCAATTCGTTTTTTCTTATAAGTCCTACGAGCTTTATTAAACTGAACACTTTTCTCGTCTTCAATTAATTCTGCAATTAAATGTTCAATTTCGTTATCTTTTAATTCGTTTGGTTCTTTGAAATATAATTCTTGTCCAAATTCAGTCGGTTCGAGAGATTCATTTTCAAGTTCATTTATTCTATTAATCGGCTTTTCAGTTTCCACTTTTGTCAATTCGTAATCAGTTTTTGGTAATTCCGATTTACCAACTATTTGCAAATACTCACTTAAAATCCGTTTTTCCACAAATATTTTTCCTCCGCCAAACTTGTGTCGGTCAGACATATCTTTTTTAACTCCCGAAATCCAATATTCATCTCCAGTTTCCAAGTCAAAATAATTTCCGCTAATTCCAGTTCCATCGAGACTTTTAAATGCTTTTCCGTCAAAGTAAATTGTTTTTCCGCTTTTCGAGAAGGAAACAAGTCCAATCCAAGCTGGACCATTTCCAGAAAATCCGCTTTTAAGTTCTAAATATTTAATTTCAGTTTGCATTTTTTTCAAATGTTGGGTAACGTTTTTGTGTATGAGCCGTTGCGTGGTTTTGCCCGAAACTCGCCAAGCAAAAAACTGCGCTTGGAAATTCCCAAGAATTTTCCAGATAAGCGATGACCAAGCAATGGCTTATAGACGGTGTTATGCCACGTTTTATTATTATTCTGTTGATGTATATATATGAAAAACTGGCCAAAATTATCTTACAACAAATTTAACCAGTTTTGGCAATAGAATTTTATTTACTATATAATCATAAATAGGACAATTATAAAAATATAGTTAATAATTAAAAAAATATATTTATTAATTCGTTTTTCACTTGATTTAATAAACCTAAAATATTGATATATTGCACTAATAATTGCAAGTGGTATCAGTAGCAGAAGATAATTAAGAATGGATGAGTAATCGTAAACTAAAATTGCTATGACACTTATAATGAAAATCATATTCACAAGTCCCAAAATTTTCATTTTAGTTGTGGAATGAATTTCTTTTTTATTTTGAAAGTCCATTATTAGATACAAAACTAATATAATTAACAATATTAAATTAAATTCTTTCATAACGATAATTTTTATTGACCTTGATTTTGCATACAATTTGTATGAGCATCAATAGCTACTGCTGTTTGAATAACTGCTACTCCTGTCGCTACGGCTGCACATGGTAATACACCTGCACCTCCAGTAAATAAGCCAACAGCTGCGCAAACAATTAGGGAACTATCGTAAGTTACATGAATATTGTGCATGTCTGCTTGGAATTGCTCATCACAACCATTTCTTGACATAGTAGTAGTCCCTACAACAATAAAATAAGCATCTGTGAATGTATCTGAAATATCCGTTTGGGACATTTTTGATAATTTAGGGAATTTAGCTTTTAAGCTTGACGTTAATTGTTTTACGCTTAAGTCATAGTTATTAGATATACTACTTGGCAAATTTAAAAGTGTATTTATAGTATGAAAATCGTCTAATTCCATGTTATAAACACTTTCTCTTAATTGTTAATCCTCCAAAATAGTTTCTGAACTATCCAAATAAGTCTGTGTAAAATTATGGGTTTTCGTTACAAGATTTATGAAGTCGGAATCTACTGCTAATTGATTTGCTAAAGTCTTATCGGACTTATTAAAAACATTATCGCTCGAATCTTGTAATTCAACATTCGAGTTATCGGATTGTAAATCATCTTGGCAAGAAAAGGTTACCAAACTTAAGGCAATTATTAATAAGCCTATTTTCATTAAATTTTTCATGTTTTCTGAAATTTTGATTTTTAAATTTTTATTGAACTCATCCAGTTAATAAACTAATACAAGGGATAAATCGTATATTTAAATTCATAAAATTAAGTTAAATATTAATGTGATTTAGAGTTTGATTTTGTTTGGGATGCTCTCTTCTTTTTTCTTCACGAGTTTTTTTTAATGTGGCATAACGTTTCTTGTATATGAGCTGTGGCGTGTCTCGGCACAGACCTTTCCTAATAAAAACGGGCTTTGGAAAATCCGCAGGATTTTCCAAGTGTGGACTGACCAAGCCATAGCTTATATACGGTGTTGTAAAACGTTTTTTTTATTTTTCAGTCCGTTTTTAATTAATATCAAAATTAGAATTATTGTCAGCGAAATGATTGATGAAAATGAATAAGCTCCACTTATATTCTCGTAAAAAGGTTCTTGAAAAGATGCCAGCAAGACAAAAGTTCCGCTCATAAACCACATTACCATTTCGTATAGAAAAAATGCAATTATTAATCCGATTATTTTATTCCGAGTGCGAGTCAGTCGTTTTTTTAGAAGTAGAGTCATTGTCATTTCAATTCCGAAAACTATTAGCAATACAATTCCGACGAGTATGGGTGTCATTCCAATTTCGCCACCTGCCAAAGTCGATTTTGAAATCCAAACCATAAAAAAAGTCATAGTCAGAATTGGATAAATTAAACAATATATTATCATTTCATTAATTTTCAAACTTGCCCATTTTTATGATGTATTGTAAAACGTTTTTTACTAACACCATTCTATTATATTCGTTTCAAAATCGATTGGTGTCGGTCCGTCAGAACATCCTCCAATTTCCTCCGCATTTTGGTCATTTTCAGTTTCTCCGATAATCCACTTTCCAGTTTTGTGTTTTAATAAAATTCCCTCAATTAATATTTTTCCGCCTGTCAGAGGATTTTTTTCGTTATTATATACAATTATTTTATTTCCAGTTATTTGTATTTCTACAGGCAAATTGTCCATTCGCCCACCAAATTCCGCAAAATATAATTCATAAGTCATTTTTCCTTGAGGAATAGTGTCCGTTGAAATTAATTTGGATTTATGATTCTGTTTTTCGGAAATTGAATATTCTGTGGAAGTATATTCTGAATTACCACCTCGTTTTCCTAAAGCTGTTGCAACGAAAATCGTAAAGGCGATAAGCAATAAACTTCCTATTCCAATCAGTATTAATAATATGTTCCAGAGTTTCTTCAAAATGTTTTACAACGTTGATGTATATGAGCTGTGGCGTGTTTTAGCACGAACCTCTCCAGATAAAAACTGGCTTTGGGAAATCCGCAGGATTTTCCAAGTAAGGACTGACCAAGCCATAGCTTATATACAGTGTTGGCAGTAGGTTTTTAATTATTCAGTTCAATATTTTTTAAATATTCATTTTCAAATTCCAAAACGCTCTTTTCTTTATGTTTTAAAAAAGTCAGAACACTTATTAAAGGCATATCCTTATATAAGTAATTCAGATGTTTAACTTGTTTCCCTTCTCGGTTCGTAATGTCTTTTGTATCTAATATACCATTAATTCTTTTCGCAAGATTTTTATTGGTTACTAATTCCAGAATCCCGTTTCTATAATTTTCTGTTTTAGAAACAAATTCAGTTCCGCTTTCGCTGTAATCACTACCAACAAAAAAGTAGTCATTCACGTAGCTTTTTTTTGACAGCTCGCCAAAGTAGTTGGTTTGGTCTTGAATATTTGCGGAATTAATTAATTCGGAATAGGTTTGGTCTAATAAATTCAGATACTGTTTGGTTAAGCTATCATAAATTTTAACTGAATGAATTTCATTCAATTTTTTTTCAGTTAAGTCGTCAGTCAGTTGTTCTCGTAGAATTCCGTTGGAATAATTGAATTCCTCCATTAAAAGACCATACATCGCAAAAGTGTCATTTCGTTCAGTATCAGTTTGTAATTCAGGTTTAGTATCTGTTTTACAAGAGTGAATAAAGATGAATAATAATAAGATTTTAATGTATTTCATAGGTTTTTTCAACTTACTGCCAACGTTTTGTATATGGGCTGTGGCGTGTCTCGGCACAGACCTTTCCTGATAAAAACTGGCTTTGGAAAATCCGCAGGATTTTCCAAGTGTGGACTCACCAAGCCATAGCTTATATACGGTGTTGGCAACAGTATTTATTTTATCAGATTATTATATTCAGTCTGTATTTTGTCTTTTTCCATTTTCGTTAATCCATAATCATTCATCATTGCTGGTGATGGCGGAAAGGTTTTGTCAAAATTCAGAACATAGTGCATTAAGTATTCAGATAAATATAACCTGTCAGTTAAACATCCTGATTGATAATAAACAAAGAATTCGTTGTCAGATATTGCTTTAGAAATAATTTTAGCTTTTTCATTGTAGCTTTCTTTTTTAATTAAACCTTCGTAAGCAATTGCTTTTACAGTTCCGCTTGGATATTCAGTTAATTTTAAAAGTTCAAATTCAGTTGCATTTTTCATTATCCACTTTCTCCGTTGAATTTCATCTTCAGTTGACCTTCCGCCAACACCAACGATTCCACTTGTGATTCCTTGTTCATCTGCAATTTGGATGGAATCCTTTATTTCTTTTCTGATATCATTCCAATTATAAGACCAATTTTTTTCATAACCAGAAGTTAGCACAGCTATAATTCCAATTCCGACTATGGTCAAAATTGGAAATAAAATCGTAAATCGATTTCGTTTATTGCTATTTCTGCGTTTTCTTGTCATATTGTTGCCAACGTTTATGTGTATGAGCCGTTGCGTGTCTCGGCACGAACCATTAAAAGTACAAAACTACGCTGGAAAATTCCCAAGAATTTTCCAGATGAGCGATGACCAAGCAATGGCTTATACACGGTGTTATGTGCAGACTTTTATTCCAATCTCTTGTAATAACAACGAATTTCTCCTTCCATTTCAGCGTAAGTTATTGTCACTAATTCAGTTTCGGTTATTGATAGAATTGTTCCGTGACTTTCACCTAAATCATCAGTTTCGAGTTCTTTTTTCCAGTATTCATTGTCAATGTCATAATGGATAATTAAATCCTTATTTTCAGAAAACTTCCATTTTCCAGTTTCGCTCCAATCACATTGTTGCGAAGCATAATTTCCGTTTTGGAAGTATTGAATAGTATCTTTGCATTTCATTCCGAAATACTCCTTTCCGTCTTCGGTTTTATTTATTTTATTAATCCATTTTCCAACGATTAGTTTATTCCAATCCGTTTTTGATGTTTCATTTTGTCCATATGTTTTATTAAAACATAGAATACTTAAAAAAATAAATCCGATTGTTAATTTAAAGTTCCTCATTTCAGTTTGCACATAACGTTTCTCGTATATGAGCTGTGGCGTGTCTCGGCACAGAACTCTCGTGATAAACACCGGCTTTGGGAAATCCATAGATTTTCCAAGTGAGGACTGGCCAAGCCATAGCTTATATACTGTGTTGTGGTGCGTTTTTGTGCGTTTTGTTTTTCAATCCGCTAATATTTGGATTCCGTTTTTAAATTTATTTTCGCGATAATAAATCGAACCATTCATTCTTTCCCTTACTTCTGTCAAGTTTCGTTTAGATTTTAAAATTCCGATAAAATCAGAGTATTCATAATCAGAGAAAATCAGATAAGTTCCGAATTCAGACGTAATATTTGATACGTTTGTATATTCCGATTTACTGTTCTCAAAACTTGACAATAATTCTTCATATCCAATCACGAAATTATCATCAGGATATAATTCTTTTGCCATTTTAAATCTGTGTTTGTATACATCAAATATATGTTCAGTTGTAGTTTTTGTTGGCGTGTCGAGAAAGCTGGAAAAAGTTATTTCATCGTTCTTAACCCACAAACATTCATTTACCAAATCAATTTGGCGGTCTGAATTTTCGAGCATTCTAATCATATTTCTAAATTGTTCTTGGCTCTTCACAAAGTTTGTCTTAAATGCACCACAACGGTCTCGGCTATGGTTTCGCTGCGTTGGTTAAGTAATAAAGTTAATAAATAAACACCAACCATTCACAGATGCGTATTTTTTCCAAAGGAAAAACTGCCAAGCAGTGAACTATAGCCGGTGTTACCTGCTGGCTTTTTTCAATTTCTTTTCGCAATACTCAAATCTGTTCGGTTTACCACTTTCTTCGGGTTTCCAACCCAATTTTTGAGCTTGTCTTATTATTAATTCTGCATCTTTTGGCGTAACCACTTTTAAATTCAATTCACTTACATTTGGAAATTCAGTCCAAAACTCGTTGATATTGGATTCTATTTTCACTTCTATTATCGAACCATTAGAGTTTTCCTTTTCTGCGATAAAAGCAACAATTCCCTTTTCTCTAGGTGAAACTAACCAGCGATATTTTTCATTATCGATTATAATAGGTCTAGATTTCTTTTTAGTTAGTGCCATTCTCAAAACCATTTATTTCCACAATGTCTGCATTGTCTTGCTTTGGGTGTTCTTGCTAATTTTTTACAATTCGGACAATTGTTTAAAAAAATCTCACTTTCGTGTTCTGTCAGAATTCGGTTAGCTGTATTTATAAGAAATTCCGTTTCTCCATTTTTAATTAATTCAAGAACATCTATATCAGTTTTTATCCAGCCTTTGCGCTTATAAATTTTATATCGAGAAGAACTTTCAGATTCTCCATCTAGTTTAATTAAAGAGTTTATATGAAGATGAGCGATAATTTCCTTTTTATTGAAAAATCGATGATAGTAATTTGAAATATATCTTGCTGTTTCTATGTTCATCGGTTTTCAGCTTGCAGGTAACGGTCTCGTATAAGAATAGTTGCGGGTTTACGTGCGAGGATTTTCCGCAGGAAAATCAGACGTAGTAAACTTGCAACGACCTTTGGTTAAGCCCAAAATTGAGCAATTATTTTTATACATTGTTGTAAAACGTTTTTTAATTTTTCGGTTTAAATACTTTCTCAATTAGTTCAGTTAGAAATGACTTTCGTTTATTTTCTGAATTCAGATTTTTTTCTGTTTGTTCATTTTTTTTATAAACAAGAATATTTTCATCTCCATAATTTGAGCCAAATCTTCCAGCGTCAAAATCCAAATGAATTGCACCACATTCACAATTCCAATAATCATTATGAGAAGCCAACATTTCATTTCCGCAATCAACACATTTGTAAATTATATTTTCATTTCTGCTCCATCCTAATCCTTTCCCAGATGCTTTTGGTCCGCGTCCAAGAAATTTCATTCCGTTAATATTTAAATCAAATTTTGGTTGTATTAATTTACTCATATTCAGGTTTTTCTCAAATGTTTTACAACGTTTGGTGTATGGTTAGTTGCGTGGTTAAGCAACTAATTTAGTAAACAAATACTTGCCAGAGAAAATTCCG
>JBPOFM010000018.1:0-10516 GCA_051252455.1 Aquaticitalea sp. | reverse complement strand
AAGTCAATAGCACTTCCTGACAATAACGTATCTAAGTCTTCTTCATTCCATAAATGCAGCTTAAAACTGAAATCTTTCTCTAGGTTGTAGAACCATGTTTGATCAGCTTTTGCTAATGTCTTGTGCGTCCATAAAACCCAAACATCTAGATTTGGTAAATGTTCTTTTGTTTTTTTAAGCGAATGCTCAACTTGGGCTTTTGCGGATGCAGTAAACTCTCCATTAGCTTTGTATTGAAACCATTTACATTGCCAACCAACAACTTGTCCAGCTCTTCCTAATTTAGCGTTATCCTCACTCAGCTCAACATGATATTCGACACCCGGTTGATTTTTTAATTCTTTTAAGGCACCTAGATAGCCGAACTGTCGTCTAACTATACCTCGACACAATTTTTCAAAATTAAAAGTATCATCGCCAGATAACTGACTAAATCTTTGCCAATTAAGCATAAATCACCTTCCGTGTTCTGGATCGGGATAGTCGTGAGCAGAAAAAACTTCAACCTTGGCACCTTCATGAATTAGTAGACTAGTTAGAGCATTAAGGTCATCATCAGAAGAGATAATTATTTTATTACCTTCTCTCTCTACATGCATGTCATATAACAGTTGGCCAAGTTGTTGAGGTGATAAACAAAAAAGGTTTTTCTTGCCTAAGTAATCCAACATATCTCGGCTGAAACGGTCAGAATCAACATCAAATTCTTTATCATTCATTAAAAACTCTGTTAAAGATGATACAAGTGACTCGAACTCTTCTGCATCAACAACTTCCTTAAAGCTCCCTATAATCACTAAATTCAATGAGTGCTCTGCACCATAACTTGTCCATAATTTCATATTATTCTTTCCTCTGCATTACACAGCTTCTTGTAAGAGTTAATAACTCCACTTTCTGTAATCTCATACCTTGATGATTCAAAGGATGTCTTTTTTAAGTAACCGTTGGCATCAATATGCGAATAAGCTAAATGTTCAGGTTCCTTATCAAGCGCTCTAAGGTAATTGACGGAATTTTTTCTTACCGAGCTAATAGATAACCTGATATTGCCTTTATATTCACTGACCCATGTAGATAATTGTTCGATAGTAGCTGTATCTACTTGATTACCTAACCCTACTGCTTCTTCAGGTAAAAACAAAAATTCACTTGCGCCATAAGACTCGGCAATTTGAATAGCTTGATCTAAGTCCTTTATAGTTTGTGAATTAACAACATAATTAATACCAAAATTTACGCGCCCTTTTAAAAGAGATATTTTTTCTAAAAATTTTTCAAAAGAACAACCTCTAATTGATTCATAAGTTTTTCCAACCCCGTCCATACTAATTCTTGTAAAATCAATATAGTTTTCAATCAATGTTACCAATGAATCATTCAAAGTGTGGCCGTGAGTGGTAAATGTCATTGCTAAAGAAGTTTCATTATGCCCGAATTGACAAAGTTCATAGAAATCAGGGTGGAGTGTTGGTTCCCCACCTCCAAACCCAACCCCGAAGCTGCCTGCATGATCGAGTTCTTTCATCCAAAGTTTTACTATCTCTTTATCTAGAAAAGCTTTTGATTTAGGAGCATAACAATGTGTACATTTCAAATTACATATATTGGTTAATGCTATAGAAACTTGCCTCGGAGACTTAGTCCATATATCACTATGCGGGATTTCATCATCTAGTAATATATTTAAACCTGTATTACGGTCAAATAGATGAATACCATCTGGGCCATTCCTTGTTCTAATAGTTTTATTTATTAACTTTCCATTTTGCATACGTACTAAAAGTCTCTTATTACTGTTATATTAAAAAATTTACTTAGTTTAAGGTTTTACTTATTAACGAATTCAGTGTGAGCTTCAATTAATCTGTTTAAAAATGTCATAGCAGCTTTACTCAATACATACCTGTCTTTTGACATCTTAAAAATTAAGTTTCTACTAGATAGATATTCGAGCGCTTTATCCCAATTTTCTAGTCTCAGCGCTTTTAAAGAACTTGCTAACATATCATCTTGCTTTAATGCATCAACGTCACTCTCTTTAAGCCCAAACATTGGGTCTTCGAGCTGAGCCAAATCTCCAACAGTAGAATAATACCTTCCAATGAAAAGTAGAATCGCTTGAATTTTCATTGCGTTATCATCCGATTCATCATTACTATTATCGCGAAGGTCTTGAGTGGAAAAGAAATCTCCCTCTTCATCAAACTTCAATTCATATCCCATGTGCTTAAAGTACAATTTAAAATGTCTAATATTGTTAAAGACCAAGGTAAATAAATCGTCATCAACTAAACATCCTTGTACTTCATCATAGCGTTGCTTGTTTAGCACTTTACCTTGAGAAAAGAGACGGTAAATTGCCGTGCTTTTGGTGTAAGGAATTTCATCAAAGCTATAAACTACTGTACTTTCCATCAATCGCTCTCCTTCAATACGGCAACTCGATATATGTAATATTTATTATCCTGCTGTATAAACGCTTTCTTGTTAGTTTTTATAAGTTGTTTTCCATCAAGTGTTTTTTTCGTGAAGTGAACAACTGCATTAATTAAATCGACAAAGTGATAATTTGGTAAAAAATTTTGGAGTCTATAATGCAGTGTTGCAATAACATCCTTAGACTCTCTCAGTGATAGCTTTTCTATTAATCGGTATATCTCTCTAGCTCTCTCAATACGTTCCTTGGAAGTAAATGAAACTAGCGCTTGTCCTTCAGCTTCAATACTTTCATTTGCAAGCAATAATTGATCTTCAATTCTATATTGCAGGTCGGTAAAAATGTTGTAGAAATAAGACGTATTATTTTCGATTTTCAAAGCCTTCGGTCTGGGGATTCTCTTTACATTCAGCATAAATGGAACTTCATTAGCGAATGAATTGTCTATTTTTGTTCGGTTGACTCTGCCGTCTAAAGTCTCTTCATACTTTTGCTTAAATCGCTCAAAATGCCACTCCATTGCGTTGAACTGGGCAAGACTCTTTTGGGTTTTCCTAATGAATCCATTTATCTGATTTGACACATCTTTTAATGGATTAATTATGTTGGAAAAGCTTAACCCATAACGAAATACTTGGTCTGAAAGTTCAAGTTTATCGTGAGATTCAAAGAGTACTTTTATCGAATTGATTGTCGCGAGTAAATTATCACCATCCACTAACTTTACATCGGGATTAACAAAACGCTGAGTAGGTAATATATGCCTTTCATACAAGCGAGTAACATCATCCAAGACCTTTTGTCTATACTCAACAAAATCAATACCGTTCTTACTTACTTCAAATGAAAGTTTTTCTAAGTCACTATTTATATTTTGCATTCGTACTAAGTTACGCTTAAGTAAATCCAGCAAACTACCTAACTTATGGAATAACTCCTCAACAAGTTCTGTGTAATCAGGATCTAGCTGACTAAAACTACAATCGTCGGCCAATAGTTTATTTTGAATATGCCAAAACGATGCTAGTTCAGACTTCAATCTTGCATCCGTCAGTTCTTGGTATAATGATGTTTCACATAATCTAAAAATAGAAACTACTGATTCTTGAAACATCATTCGGTTAACATTCTCAACCTGATCTTGATCAGCCACTATATGTGAATTAGTTAAGTTCTCAGTTGAATAAGCTATCTTAAAGCGTTGTTGCTCTGTTCTATCTAAATGTTTTATTTCTTCTAAAACAGTTAATGCAACAGCCGCTTCACTGACAAATCTTTCATTTTGGCTATCCATCTGTTTAATTACATTAAACATAACGTTAGGTTTTTCTAGCATTATCTTTAATGTTTGAATGGCGCTAAATTGTTTCATCAACACCTTCCAACAACTCAATTTGATCATCACTTATATATGAGTCAAATTCTTCCTGATCATAGAAAGCTTGTGGCCCACCCCATACAACTCGTGTTCGCTCTGCGGTATATGGTTTAGCTGTTTTCAGCGCGTCAACATCGTAGTGATGACCAATCATGTGTACAAGTTCTGCTCCAGAGCTATGTGTTCCAGCAGTAAAGAGAAAAAAACCACTATCTTCGATATCTCTTAACAACCACTCGTACTGATTGACGTTGATGTTTGCCGCCTCATCCATGATAACAGGCAACTTAACCAAGCAACTGTCAGCACGTAATTTAGCCAACAAAATTCGAACAAGTTTAAGATTGATTAGTGCTGTTGTGGATGTCGATTGCTGTTTAGTTTGCCAGCTTTCATGACCTTCTTTTTTTACTCTATAGCTGACCATTTTGATTACGTCAGACATAACCAACTTGTTGCGTTCACCATTTTTGAAAAACGCATCACTGAAAGCCTGCAATCTTAAGTAAAACTGTTCAGACAGTGCTTGTTCACTAAATTCATTGTAGCTTTTGTGTATTTCAGCGATTAGGTTTTTGAAACGTTCATCAATATGAATAGATACTTCTATTTCGGTTAAGTCGTTTACTGAAATACCTTTAAATGAACGGTTTAGCTGATTTTCGAACCTATTAATATGTTCAAAATTCTTATCCAAAATATCAACGTAGTTACTAACACTTTCATTATGAGATTTTGTTTTTGTTCTAAGCAATAAACGTTGTCCCTCAAGTTCATCGTAAACTTGTGTTAGGTTCTGGTAAGATTGGTGAATGATGCTAGGTATAGGGCTTGGTTTAAATAGCTCAGTATCAACATCAATAAATTCGGCTCTAGCAAACTCTCTTAAACTATCTATTATTTCCAACCTTAAAACTTCTACCTGCTGTAAACCGCTTTGAAGCGAAGATAAGTATTCACTTGTTAGCTCTGAGCTATCTGAAAAGGTACTTTGTTTCTCAAGTTGCCTTTGAATTTTAGAGTAAGCCTGCTTAGTTCCATTGGCATAGTTCCTAAGTTCCAGTAGCCTAGTTTGTTCCTTACTCAAAGAGCCTTGTTTTAACTTTTCTGACTCAAGTAGTTCTGAATATTCGCTTAGTTGCACAGATAACTTTTCTACTTGAGGCGTTAAATCAGCTAATACCGCTTGGTTTGCCTGTTGCTGTTCAGTAAAAATAACAAGGGCCGTTTTGTTTTTTTCAATAGTAGCAATAAGCTCTTTTACGCGAACTATTTCATTTAACTCTTGATTAAGTTTTTGGAGTTTATTCTCTATGATTAGTGGGCTGTCAGATTCTTGCCTTTCAAGGCTGTTCTTTTCTGACGAATCAGCACTTAATTCCGATTTAATATCGTCTAGCTCTTTATGAATATCACGAGTTGTTTGAACACTAGACTTATTAAATTCTTGCCCCCAGAAACTGTAGGAATATCCATGTTCAACAAAAAGGTTTTTGAAACTTTCAATTGCATGAGCTTCTTTTTCTGATAGTTCCTTACCCGGATTAGCCAAAATCAAACGATGGTTAATTGATTTTAATAGCACCAATGTTTCACTAGAAAGTTGTTTCTCTAGAGCAAATTGAGAGTTTTCAATTTCTAGTTCTATTTGTTTTTGCTTTACCGTGTATTGCTCAATCCGAGTATTAAGTTTATTAATTCGAATACGCCTAGCATCTGCATCTTTAAGTGCGTTTATCCTTTCATTTGTATTAGCAAACTCATCTTCTAAAACTTCCAAAACTTCTTTGATTGTCATTTCACCATAAAGACTCAATTCCATTTCACCTTTACTAATATCCTTGCTAATTTTTGCTATTTTTTTCTCTGTTTCCTTAATAGATTTATTAGCAGCAAACAAGTTTTGGTTATGAATTTTGATTTGTTCTGTAATTGGAGATAACTGTCCCTGAAAGCCCTTAACTTTATCTGCCGATAAGTTTACCGCTTCATTTGTATCTTTTATCTTACTGTTCAAATAAAGATAAAAATTTACAAAACGACTCTCTATTTCTGATAGCTCACTATATCTCGTAAAGTTGCTAACTAGGAGATCGAATTCATCAGTTTTGTTTTCTATATCAATGAGCTTTTGTTCTTCTTGTTTAAGCGTGTCATGCGTTGACATAAAAGAATGAATATCAAAATTTAACGCATCTGTTGTTTCTTTCTTTTCAGCTTCAACAATATTTGCAACAGCTTTAGCAACTCCTTCATTTGACGTTTCCATATCAAAGAGCATCAATATTAATGCCCTAAGAGATTCAATATTTTCTTCTGTCGCTTCATTTAGTGGGAAAAGGCTGTAACGCATTGCTACGTCTGAAAGTATATCTCTTGCGTACATAAGATCTTTCAGTTTTTGAGGGTCTCTCACTGATATACAGTGTTTATCTTTACCTTTAATTTTTGCAAAAATATCTTGAGTGGAAAGCTTGTCTACTCGCGAACCAATATTATGCTCATCATCTTCTTCCACTTGCCAAAATAAATGCTGAATATCACTATAAGCCAGTGTGGTAAATATTCTCTCAAATGAAAGATTCTTGCCTCTATTAAGTATCTGACAATGGGTATATTTTTTACCGCCTATGATTTTTTCGACTTCAATAATTAAATGAGAGTACTTGCTAGGAAAGTAATGCCCAAATGATTCATTCTTATCATACTCGTAGCCATTTGAACTTTTAAAATTGAATTTGTCTTTCGCTTTATTGAAGTTAACTTCCGGCAATAAAAATAGACGAATACAGTTAAGCAAACTTGATTTACCAACATTACCTTCGCCTAGTAATATTGTATGTTTATCTAGCTCTATTTCTGAGTAGCAAAAACCCGCTGAGTCCACTAAGACTAGCTTTTTCAGAACAAAATTAAATTGCTGAGACATTATTTATTTCCTTATTAAAAGCTAAAATAGCTTCTTGTTCCATAAAACATTTCTGAGATAAAAACATCCCTTTGAGCTTTTCTAAACCAAGTTCTTCTGCTGTATCTATCGCCTTTAAATACTGGCTATCATCTTTCGGCTTTTTAATAAAAAAACTATCTAAATTATCAGAAGTAGGCTCTAAGAATTTAGCTTTGTCACCAACCATGTTCTTTAAAGCCTTAAATATCTTCAACCCACCAAAGTCATAATCAAAAAAACATAAAACGGTATCGTATTGAGTTAAAAAGCATTGATTATAACTATTAGCAATCTGATTACCTGAGCCAAAAACTAAATCAGTATTTTCAAATGACAGAGACATTGAAAAAGCTTCATTCATCTTGGAAAGCAAAGAATCTTTAGCAAAAAACAGCTCAGAGTTCTCTATGATGATTAAATGCTTTTTAGGTTGAAACTTAAAATGAGCTGCATTCTCAAGACATACAATAGTATCTGGATGTACATCATTAGATAATTGATGATAAACAAATAAATAGCTGGTTGATGTCTTTATTTTATGTGAATCACCATGAAGAGTAGCTGCAACTCTGTCTACAGGTTCTATCGTCAATTGGCGTATACGTTCAATTATATTTTCACAAGATAATTCGACTATTGCAGAGCCTTTTTTTTGAAAACTGACTAAGGCTTTATCACGCACATCCTCTTGTAGATCTTCAGGTAATAACGACAAGAAAACATTGTAGTTAAATGCCTTGCCATGCTGTATTTTATCAAGGTACTTTAAAATTCTTTTATCAAACATGTATTACATCCACTTAATCTTTCGAACCCTGATAACCGGGAGCAATAGCCAAGTTTTCAGCACCATATAAAGTTTGTAAATTGCGGAGCCAGAGTTGATATTCTCCACCCGAAAGTTCTGCATTTAATGTGCAGTCAACATTCCATCGTCTAAGTAAATATCCAGCTAACGCAGCTCTAACATTCAACTCTAGAACGCCATTTTCCATACCATAATCCATAGCTATAGCCGTTGGATGCTTTACATTGTTTGGGTGTGCTACAAGCTGTAAAGGCATCATTCGCATCCACTGATGATCTTCCAGCTTATCTTCATGTGATTCAATAGCTTGTGACTTAAGTGTTACTTTACTGATTCGTGTTAGGACGAAATCTCTATAAGATTTAGACTTACGGTCATAAGCTCGAACATGCCATCGAAGGCCATTATCAATAATTGAATGGGGAACTAGTTCTCTAGCATTAGAACCACTACTTAACGAGGTATAAATGATACTTACAGCCTTTTTATTAAGAATTGCTTGAACTAGTTTCGCAACAATAAAAATATCAGGAACATTTAACTGGCTTGGTGCTTCAACAGGAAAGGTTATATCTCCAATTGCATCAAACCCATCCGTTATATTATTAGCGAGTTTAACTAATGTCTTTTTAGCATCATGTTTAAAAAGCGGCTTGAACTTTTTTGTTTGATAGTATTGTTTTGAAGGATTGTCTAACTCCGCATTGTCTGGCGCTAGCTCTTTATATAGCGAAATATCACGAGTTGCATTTGCCATCCCCATTTCAAATTTGGTGGTCAAATCACTTCGGCTAAAGTGCCCCCTAAACATAAGTAAAAAGTCAATATATGCTAACCTTTGCTTTTGCGAAAAACTGACATTAATATCACTTGATATATTCATTAATAAGCCATAGTATAATCATTTTGATTACACCATGTTAAAATAATGATTTAATTTGTCAATAAATAGATGATTATTCTTCTATGAAGGAAGGTTAAGAATCAGCTGGTGCTCTTTGCATCAAATTCAAACTCAACCTGACTAAATGCAATAAGTTATTTGCAGTCATTTTTGTTAATTTAGTAAGTGATTAAAATCTGTTACCAACAATAAAGAAACAATATCTTAATTTTAGACAACATATTAGACGGGTTGAAAGCCGTCTTCAATTAGAAGCACTATTATGAGTAGAAGTGAAAGAGATAGAGTAGTTTTTCATTCAGTACACGATATGTCCAGCGGACACTTTTTATCAAAAGCAGAGTCGATACTAAAAAGTGAGATTTCCGAAGATATAGAAGATATTAACGATGTGCTGGAGTTATATAACATAAAGCTATTCTTTGATAATGGCGTTTATTTGCATAGCTGGTCCGACTCAGACAATGCTAACTTTAAGGAAGCAGCTAATAAATTCGGACAAATTATTGGCAAGTTCATAAGTAAAATCAATGACAGTAATTTCCACCAATTTCATACTAATCTTACTTACTGTTATGTTAAATCTTTTTGGACGTTAATTAATAACCTTCAACAGTTTAAAAGAATTTCCCCTGTTCAAATAGCAGAAGCATTAAAACAAAACCCTCATCAAATAAGAGATTTATTAATCCATAAAAATTTGGTTAACAGGTATAAAGAAGTACTTGGCGATTTTTTGAAACAAAACGAGCAAAGTGCAGAAATTATCTTATCAATTTATGAAGTTGAAGATAGTTTCAAATGCACTTACCTAGCTGTTTAACCATCAAAGATAAAGAAAACATAATTTCTTCTTACATTGCTTCTGAACACTGCAATATGAATTATTTGCCAATAATACAAAACGCAAAGAAACATAATGGATTTTATATATCAGATAAAGTAAAGCTTGAAGCTAAACGTAAGTATCAGCAAGAAACGAGTAAATTTTTTAACAACAGCTCTAATAACTCTTTTGAGTATGGCGTTTCTATAAGTTACCCCGAAAATGCCTCAAAAATTAAAAATGCTTGGTTAGAGCAAGCTACAGTGCATTACGAGTATAGTTTAGATTATATTAAAGAAAACAAGCATCCATATCTACTTTATAGAAACTTTAAGACACTTTTTGAATATGTTGATGAACACAATATAGTTACCTTAACGAGCAAACAGAATCAGCTTGGTTTATTTGAAAGAACTATGGGAGTCAGGTCAAAAAATGAATACTTATTTGGGGTAGCATTCACACAGCTCGAAATGGCATCTATAGGTCAAATTTATACTTACTCAAAAACGCTAACGGGACTAGGGCATTCACTAGAGAATATCCTTCAAACTGTTTTCAATACTGTTTTACCAAAGTTATATGGGCTTTCAAGCAATGCTAACTTTACTACGCCAACCGCAAGTGCTTCGGCTTTAGAGAAAGTAAGGATAGTAGCGCCAGAGTTCGAGTCTATACTAAAGCAATACAAATTATTTGTAGAAAATGGCCAGATAGATTTTGAACTTTTACAAATGTCATCTGGACCTACAGCAATTAAAGATATACCAAGCCTAAATGACAAAAAATATATTTACCTTAACAATAGCGATCAAAAAGTTAATTATTTAATCCATCTGCTATTTTCTGATCAAACACTCTTAACATATGTTGAACCTTTTAAAGACAATCGATATAAAAATTTCGTAGACTTATTAGTTAATGAAGAAGAAATTGAATTTAATAACTATGAAGAACATCAGATTGAAAATCTAAATTACTTGATTGAAAAAAACTATATATTTGTAGATGAAAGCGATCATATTAAGGTAACTAATTGGAATCGAATCTTAATATTAAGAGACGTTCATGAAAATGAAGTCGCGTCTTACCATCATTACCCAAGTGATGTTCAGGAAGAAGCGATAAATATGTGGTAAGCGTATAGCTAACAGCACCTACCTCTAACGTTTGATCTCAGATACATTATCTCCACACTTAATTTAGGAGA
>JBPOFM010000017.1:0-25181 GCA_051252455.1 Aquaticitalea sp. | reverse complement strand
TGTGCAGAATATCGTTTCCAATACCCTGCTACGCTGTCAATCCAATATGTTAATGAACTTGTCTTTCTTACTTTACTCAAGGACTTTCCTCCTTACTTTACTCAAGGACTTTCCTCCTTAAGCGGGTGCAAATATAAAACCCTTTTTTAATTCTAGCAAATGTTTTTTAATTTTTTTTGAAAAGTTTTTTTTACCCTTCCAGTCTAAACCAAATTAACATTTTTTAAAGAACTTCTTTCGCCCAACGTTACCGTTTTTAGCGGCTGCAAATATACAACCGTTTTTCTTTTATAAACAAGCGTTTTTTGAAGTTTTTTTTATCTTTTTTTTCAGGTTCTGATTTTGAAGTGATTGCGGTCGCGTTTATTTTCAAAATACTGAACCGTCTATTAGTGTTTGGTATTTTTTGGTTATTCAATAACCAGATTTTTGGACACTTCCTGATTAAGTTTGAAGGTCATTAAGGTAGTAAATGCTTGCGTTAGGGATAGAGCACTTGTTTGAGCTTTCCATATTTTGTGAAAAATATGGAAGCGAGTGCGAAAGCCCGGACCTCGCTTTTTAGCGAGGGAACGCCCAACTTGCTATAGGAAGAAATTCCAAACTACTCCAAAACGAACTGTAAAGTCTCTGTATGGATAATTTGGTGCGGAATAATAATTGTATCCAGTAAAGGAAGAATTGAAATGTTCTGCTTTAAGAAAAATGCGAGTCTGTCGTATTTTGGCATCGATAAAAAAATCCAATCGCGGGAATCCTCCTAATTCTGTATCATTCTGCACATAAAATTCAGCTAAAAGCGGATCATAGCCATTCATGTTATACTTGGTGAAGTAATTAAAGATCACTCCAGTTTGTAAAAACATGGCGCGTTTAAACAAATGATCTGAAAAATAGAGTGTATTCCTCGTGATGATCTGTGGTACGTTTATAATGTTATCCCCATTTAGCACTTGTTGGTACATTATGGTATTGTCCAAAGCGAATTTGCCATATCTAATTTCTTTATTCGCTTTTAATCTCAAATAATTTATTGTGGCACTGCTCTGGAAAGGTTTGATATCGCCTAATTCATTTTTTGAGAAATAAGTAAGATTGGTGATGGTCGAATAGTCAAAAGAAATGTTAGCCAATTTTCCAGACTTTAGATCAAAAGCTAATTGCTGCGAGCTTATGTTGTCGTAATTCTCTTTGTTGTCCCAATTATAACTAATATAATCGCTCTGATACAATAACCAATTATAGTCAGGGGCTCTTGAACTTGTGTTGAAGGTACCTTGAACATCAATATCATCGGTGAGTTTGTATGACGCTTGTGCGGTTAAAAAATTACCTTCGAAATCTCCCGATATATTTATACCCAACTCGCCTTGGACATCGAACTTTCCAATTTTATTTTTATAAATTCCACCTAGATTGACAATACTTCCTTTTAATCTATTAATTATGGTGTGGTCATTAAGAACGACTAAAGAATTATATCCATAATTATAGTTTGAATAATCTACGTTGAAAGTCACGTCGCCTACGACATCATTTTTATAATTGAGAAAAAATCGGTTATAAAAGTTTTCTAGGGTTACTCGGTCCTGCAAGCCACTGGTACGAAAAGATTCCCCGAAAAAATCCGTACTTGTTGTTTGATTAAATTGGTAGTACTTGTCTTCTAACGAGACAACATTTCCTATGCTTACGAAATTGGCATGCGTAGAGTCTTGTTTTTGGATAAGATTGTATTTATGTTCTAAATGAAATCGTTTTCCTCTTAAAATATTTTCTGCATCAACAAAATTGGGATCAAAAACAGATCGATCTAGAAATTCCTCTTCACCTGATGCGAAATTTTGGACACCTTCATCTGTAAGTCCTCCGTTTTCTTGATTTAACACGTCCTGCATAAAAATATGTGCTCGCGCCTGATAGCGATTATTTTTTGTAGTATAGTTAGTAGTAAACTTGAAATTACCTGTACTTGTTAAAATGTGCTGATATTTACCAAGAGAACGCAAACCTTTATAGGCAATCGAGAAATTAAACTGTTTTGATATGTTGGTAGTAAAAAAGGCATCAAGTAATTGGCCCTGCTCAAAAGCTGTCTTATACATCAGTTCTGTTAACGGGGTTGGAACTTGATAATAGTTAACATCTTCAATCTCCATGTAATTGAAATGTCTGGCTCTCGCGCCAAACATTGGTAAGGTTTTGTTGTTTTGAAAATCAAAACTTAAGGTATTATAAGACTGTCCTATATTTGAGAAAGGCATTAATTCAAAATTATCTTTTCTCAAATAATTGTATTTGTACTCTTTTTTAATGGAAAGTGTTGTATCTAAAAAAGTGGTATCACGTTCATGAGATATAATTTTGTATAAATCGATTGTAGCCTTTTCGTCTTTTAATCCTACATTGGATGTGTTTGTGGTTGAAACTTGAGTTGTATCTGAAACATTTCGGCTATCATCTACCTCTTTTAAAATCGGTTTGCGAATTTGAGAATTCACATTTTGATAAAAACCCACAAATAAAATTATAAAAAAAAGTCGTGTCATAGATGTTTGCTATTCGGCAAAAGTAAAAATTAAAAACGGTTTTATACTGAATAAAGTATATTGACGACATAAGATGAAACAAAAAAAGACCATCAAAATAGTATTTTGATGGTCTCTAAAGTATTCGTAACTCAAGGGAGAGTTTAAATTATCGTATTACATAGGTGACAGAACGACGTCAACAGAAAAATCTCCATTAAAAAGACCTTGTGTCAAACTATACGTAAAAACATCGTCGCAAGGATCGTATGAACCTGTACCACCAGTAGCATATGCATCAATACCAACAACCGTTACAGCTCCTGACCCAGCAACAGTGATAGTCCCCGGATACAAATATTGACCAGCTAAACCCGGCTGACCAGCCAACAACGCTACAAAACTTGGGCCCCAAGCTGTATCGATGCTGTATCCAGTTGCACTTGTTTGTGTAAGAGTTGCAGTAAAATTATAAGCTGCATTATTGGTACTTGTCAAACCTAGATCTTCAATTGTCACTGTACCGCTATAGGTTGTTCCAACATTTTGAGTACAATTAATAAAAAGGCTATGTGTAGTTTGTTTAGTACCATCCGACAAGCCTATTTGAAAACCAACGTTAGTGGTGCTTAATAAGGTAAATTCCAACATATAGGAACCTTCAGATTGTACAACATCAAATACGATATTACCAGTAGTCTCTCCAGCTGGTATCGTTGTTGTGAAATTACCTAAAGAAGAACTTGGAATATTTCCACTTATTAATTCTACCGAATATGTAACATCTTGTCCATCAGGGTTAGTTCCAATTGGTAAAGAAATAGGAATTTCAACTGTTTCCATTCCTTGATTACCACCTGAACTTGCTGAATCGAATTCAATCCAACCAGACTCTGGAGTACTTTTAAATTTACCATCATTTAAACCCTCTTCATCACAATTAAAGAGCACCAATGTTAGACAAAGGCATATTGTTATGTTTATAATCTTTTTCATAATAGATGTTTAAATTTTAGTTAATGTAAAACTTTGTAATGATGGTGCGCCACAAGATTGTAAAGGATCTTCAATGTAATTAACAGTGACAACATTATCATCATCGATTGTATACGTAGAGTTGTTAACTCCAGCTGCCCCAAGTATGAATCCTGGACCTCCTTGTTGACATGTAAGATTCTCGTCGACATCATCCATAACAAAACTGTTACAAACTAAATTTAAAGAAACAGTGGTTGGTCTTTCAACTGACGAACCAGGCAAAAAGGTGGCTACGAAGGTACGGTTTGTACTCTCACTACCTGCAGAAATTGTCACCACTTCATCACCAAGATTGGCATTGCTATCTGTTAGCATATAATCACCAATTAAATAATCAGTAGGAACAGGACACACTTCAAAAATGTTAATGGACACTTTCGTAAAATCTGTGTCTTGGCTCTCATTTAAACCAGTTAAGTTAAAAACGATTTGCTCTGCTGTAGGCTCAACCAAATTATTGTCCATACCAACAACAGTAAGAATTCCCTGATATGATCCAGCAGGAATTGTTACAGTGCTAGGTAAAGTATAAGTTGTGGCATCTGCAGTTGTCTCTTCACTTACAAGCTGTATGTTGAAGGTTCTATCTGCCGAAGATGTCGTACTCGAGTTTAGAATTATCTCCAATGTACCCATGTCGTCAATTGCTACGGGTAAGTTGTAACTTTGACGATTGAAGGATAAGAAGGTTCTGTTCTCCCCCTCCGCTCCATTATAGATAACTGGGTCTACATCTTCGTCACATGAAACAAAATTCATGGTCACAAATAGTATTAGGACTAATTTTATTATTTTTTTCATAGTATTGATATGTTAATAATTAGGATTTTGAGAAATTGCCGTATTCCCTTCAATTTCAGCTGTTGGGATAGGCAGTGTAAACCTATAGTCGTTTGCAGGTAAATTACACTGTGTCGCAGAAAAAGATTCACAATCTGCATCTTCACGAACCACACCCACATTTAGTTCTCCACCTAAACGTTTTAAATCTAAATAACGATGTCCTTCATAACAAAGCTCCAATCTTCTCTCTTGCAATATAGCAGCCAAAGCTTCATTCGTAGTTCCAAAAGTAGGCATTGGAGGCACAGATGCACCATATCTGGCTGTTCTCAATTGTTGTATTGAGATAGCAGCGTCCATCAATTGATTATTTCGTGCTTCAGTTTCTGCCCTGATTAACAACATTTCAGAAGATCTGAAAAGTTTAATGTCATTTACCAAAGCGCCGTCACCTGATCCAGGATACTTGTTAATTAAAAGTAAGTTGTTTGGGTCATTCGGTCCATTGAAGACACTTGCAGAGCTCACATTTACGGAAAATCTAATATCGCTTGAATTAAATTGATTATATAAATCGTTAGACATTTCAATATACGCACCACCATCAGCTGCTACGGCATTAAAGTACCATAGACCCGCAACATCAGCATCACCCGCCAATCTTGAAAGGGTAAAAATAGATTCTCCTACTACAGTATCTGCAAACATCCCAAAATAAGAAGCCTGATCAGCTAATGGGTAGCTAGCTACCAATTGTGAAGATAGCGTGTTGGCTGTGCCATAATCCCCTACACACAACGCTAAACGTGTACGAATAGCTTTCGAGGCATCAGAATTTAGATAAAACACCCCATTACTTTGCGATAAACTAGCATCGAACATTGCATCTGCAGCATCCAAATCACTTTTTATGAACGCAACAGTTTCTGCAACGGTATTTCTTTCAAACGCATCCTCAATATTTGGCACAAAATTCATGATTATAACTGACAATTCACTATCATTTTGATAGTCTTCAGTATAATACTGGAATAAATCTAAATGAGAAAGTGCACGAAGTGTTAACAATTGAGCTTTGATATGATTCACTTCCGTTAATTCATTATCCTCAAACTCAATTTGATCAATTGCTCTTAAAACTCTATTGACAGCGTTAATTGTTGCATATCTATTACCCCAAATAGTATTTGGTGTATCAGAACCTGGCTGAAGGTTGAAACTGTAAGTTAAATTACCTTGACCATTGTTATCTATACCAGCTTTGGTATTGTCGGTAAAAATCGCATTAAAATAGATTGCATCTACTCCACTATCATTACCCCCAAAATCTGGACCGTAATTAGCATAGGCACCATTTAAACCGGATCTTATGTCCGCTAATGTTTGGAAGGCCACCTCTTCATTCAACTCACCTACTTGAATAATGTCTGTTGCATCGTTACATGATGAAAGCACAACAAGACACAATGTAAATGACATGAGTGTGATTTTATTGATTATTTTTTTCATTTTAATATTTTTTTTTTAAAAATTAATTGTGACTCCAAGAGTATAAATTTTCGGTGTTGGATATTGTCCTCTGTTTGTGGTTCTAAAACCATTTTCAGCATCCCAACCTCTAAAAGAACTGAATGTAACCAAGTTCTCACCTTGAACAAACATTCTCAATCCTGTTATAGGTGTTTTTTCCAAAAACTTTTGCGGCAATGAATAACCCAAAGTTGCATTTCTCATACGTAAATATGATGCATCTTCTAAATAACGATCTACGGAATTGATGTAATCAATTGCTCCGTACGCGTTACCAAAACGTGGCACATCGGTGATGTCACCAACATTCTGCCAAGCTCTTAACACACCTTCTGATCTATTTGCACCATCATCAAGAGTTGATGTATCTTCTAATTGAGCTAAATCTAAATTATTTAACCAGATATCAGCTACCCATGCCCATTGTGTAGATAATTCGAAACCTTTATAACTGATACTGGCTCCAAAACCACCTTGCCAGACAGGAAAAGACTGTTTATCTGTAAATCTTCTATCTTCATCTGAAAAGCTTTCTGACAGACTACCATCCGCTGTTACAAATAACGGATTACCATTAGCTGGATTAACACCAGCGTAAGGTACTAGATAGAAAGAATTTGCTGGATGTCCTTCCGCCAAAATTGTAGCCCCACCGCCGAAAACTCGCCCGGTGGTACCCGCTACTTCCAAAACTTCGTTTTTATTATATGAAGCATTGGCATTTACAGATATATTCCAGCTAGATTTATCATATATAACATATTTAAAGTTTGCTTCAAAACCTTTGTTTTCCATAGAACCAACATTCGCATTGATTGCAGATGTAGCGTTCGTTAAAGAGATTGGTCTAGATTGAAATAAATCTTCTGTCACTTTTCTGTAAACATCTAAACTACCTGATAACTTATTATTCCATAAACCAAAATCTATACCAACATTCGTTTGAGTTAGTTCTTCCCATCTGAGGTCAATATTAGCCAATTGAGTTGCAAAAGTAGCAGTTGTTCCATTGTATCCAGAACCTTGACCGTACAAATCTCTTGTTTCATTCAATGCAGAAAATTCGGCATTTTGAATTCTTTGATTACCACTTGTACCGTATGAGGCTCTTAATTTCAACAAATTAATAACAGAATCATCCATGAAACTCTCTTCATCAACATTCCATCTACCTGAAATTGAATAAAATGTACCCCATTTATTATCCTCAACGAATCTAAAGGAGTTATCTCTTCTTAAAGAAGCCGAAATTCCATACTTACCATCGTAATCATAGTTCAATAATCCAAAGTAAGAGAACAAACCTTCACTCACTTTGAAAGCACCGATTGTTGGGATATATGGGAAATCGGTAATTGCATCAATAACGCCATTTCCATTAGCATCTTCAAAGGTATCACCCGGAATAAATGCCGAACCTGTCCCTAAAATTCTAGGATCCAAACCTGCTTTTCTAAAATTTAGACCATCAAGATGAGATTTAGTATACTCTGTAAAAACGGTCACATCAACTGTATGCTTAGAAGCAAAGGTATTTGTATAGTTTAAACTCGCAACAGAGTTGAATCTAAATTCTCTTCTGTAACCTTCAGTTTGAATACCTCCAAACTCTGTTGTGTTGTTAGGACCATTTGCTTGAAAAGGACCTAAAATACTAGAAGGGTTTAGAATAGTCAAGCTTTTAACTGATGAATAATCACCACCAAGTTGAATACCGGCAGTCACATTTTTCATAAAGTTATAAGAAGCATTGAAACTACCCAACAATTTTACTTCCTCATCTCTTTCAGTATCTAAATTTGCAGAATTCAATAGAATATATGGAACAGCAGCATTTTGATTTGCTGTGATAGCAGCAATATCACCAGGAGCAATACCACCATCAGATGTAATCGATCCATCAGCATCGTATGGAGACAAATATGGTAATCCTCTTAATGCAGCCGTAAATGGCGCAAAGAAAATAGCATTCGAACCTGCACCACCCGCTTGATTTTGCTTAGAGAAATTAATAGACAAATTAGTCCCGTAGTTGAACTTATCATTTTCTGATTTCCCATTGAAATTATTTCTTATGTTGAAACGTTGCAAATCTGTATTCAAGAATATACCTTCTTGATTAAAATAGCCTAAAGATGTGAAATTTGTAGTTTTTTCACTACCTGAAGTAATAGCTAAATCATGAGAAGTCGTCGTACCAGTTCTAAAGAAAAAGTCTGTCCAATAAGTATTGGATTGATTTGCGATAGCTGCAATTTCAGCATCAGTCAAACCAGCACCTCTTGCAACACCTTGTTGTCTTTCTAACTGCAACAACTCTCTTGAATTTAATAGTTCAATTTTGGCATCTTGCAGCTGTGTGTTTCCATAATTTGAAGTATACCTAAATTTCATGGCTTCATTATAACGACCTTTTTTAGTTGTAATAAGAATTACACCATTTCCACCTCTATTTCCATAAATAGAAGTTGCGGCAGCATCTTTCAAAATCGAAAATGTTTCGATATCATTTTGATTGATACTTCTGAAGTTATCCTCATCCACTGGAATACCGTCGATAACGAACAAAGGTTCAATGTTTCCATTTAGGGAACCTTGACCTCTTAAAACAATTGTACTGTCACCACCTGGCAAACCAGTACCTGTAGCAATGTTCAAACCAGAAACTTGGCCTTGAAGATTTTGAAGCACCGAAGCATTGGCTCTGTCCTCAATTTCAGCAACGGAGAAAGTTGTTATAGAGGCCGGTGTTTTAGCCATCGTAGATGTTCCGTAAGCAACCACTACTACCTCGTCCAAACTAGCCGCATCTTCAAGCATCTGCACATCAATTGTGCTGCTTGAGCCTACTTTCTTTTCTGTGTTTTTCATTCCTACAAAAGAAAAAACAAGCGTTTCACCTGCATTAACCTTAATGGTATAATTACCATCAAAATCTGATTGTACTCCTCTTGTAGTTCCTTTAACAATTACGTTCACACCTGGTAATGGTAAACCATCGGCAGCTGCAGTAATTGCTCCTGAAACAGATTTCTCTTGTGCAAAAGAAATTTGAATCATAAACGCCATAAAAAGCGTCATTAACCATGTTAACTTTAATTTCATAAAACAATTATTTGAGTTAGTCTTGCGCAAAAATCTTAATAATATCTTAAATAAACAAGCGTTTGACTTAAAAATGTGTTAACGCCTTCAAGGCTAGCTCAATCTTAAAAAAATGCGTTGCACTTTGTTATTACTATTAATAAGATGCACGATCCTAGAAAAGGTTGCGTTAAAATTTTAACTTTGTTCAAATTTTAACATTTTGAACCTACATTTAAAGTTAACAAATCATAAATACGAGTGCGGTACCGATGAGGCAGGTCGTGGATGTTTGGCTGGCCCCGTAACCGCTGGAGCGGTCATCTTGCCAAACAGTTTTATCAATTCATTATTAAATGATTCGAAGTTACTGTCTGCCATAAAAAGAGATTCCTTAAGAAAGGTTATCATTGATGAAGCCATTACTTTTTCCTTTTCTCACATATTTCAGGATGAGATTGATTCTATTAATATTCTCAATGCATCGATTCAGGCAATGCATCAAGCCATTGATCAATTGAAAATATTACCAGAGTACATTATTGTAGACGGGAACCGCTTTAAACCTTATAATGACATTCCTCATCAAACCATTATAAAAGGAGATGGTAAATTTGTAAATATTGCGGCGGCTTCCATAATTGCAAAAACATTTCGGGATGATTATATGACTCAAATTCATGAAGAATATCCCATGTACAATTGGAAACAAAACAAAGGCTATCCTACAAAAGAGCATCGAGAAGCAATTAAAAAATACGGCATCACGAAATATCATAGAAAATCATTCAGATTATTACCAGAACAATTTAGAATAGACTTCTAACTTTTTATATTTGCACAAAAAAACTTCATAATGAGAAAATTTTTGCTATTGATTCCTTTTGTCCTTATTATTATAGGATGCACAAATGATTCAACTAGAAATACAAATCTTTTGTCATTGGTTCCAGAGAATGCTTCGGTTGTCATCAGAACAATGTCTTTGGAAGGTTTAAAAAGTGTTTTTAAGAATAATGATTTGTTAAATCAGCTTTCAGATTATAATTCTATCGAAAAACTTCAATCACAGCTTCAATATTTGGAACACCTAGATGCTTCGGATTCTGTTTGGATGAGTTTTGGATTTAATAATAAGGACAGTTTGCAAATTGCACTGTTTACGAAATATCATAAGGATTTGTTTCTATTGGATTCTGTTCAAAATCGATCTGTCGAATCCTACACATTTAATGAATTAACAATTTCCAAAACCATAATTGATAATCATACCTTATATAGTACCGTTAAGGACAGTCTCTTTTTCGTTTCCAATGACAAATCCCTCACTGAATCTGCCTTCAACGATCGAAAAATTAATGAGGAATTGGAATCGCTATTTAAAACTGCAAATAGTGAGAAATCAGTTTCTGTGTTTATCAACAGTAAAACTAAAAAATTACGCCCATCTTTTTTCTTTACAGAAACTCTAAATAATGCTCAATTAGGCAATTATTTTATGTTAGATGGAGATTTGTCACAAGATGTATTGATTTTGAATGGTATTACGAAAGCAACCGACTCCTCAAAAAGTCTGATTTCAGTTTTCAAGAACACTGTTCCACAGGAAAACATGCTTTCTAAAATCTGCCCGCCAGATGCTAATGGTTTTTTAAGCTTCACCTTCAGCAATTATAAAACTTTTAGGGAAAATTTAGCGATGTACAACAAGCAATCTGTCGCACCTACCTCGATTTTTGAAACGGCTTCAGAAATTGGTGTTATTTATAAAGGGAATAATCAAGCGGTTATTGTCAATTCATTGGATGCCAATGCCATGAGCGATATACTATTAACGCAAAATGCTTTAGAGACCTATCGCGATGTTGCTATTTATCCATATGAAGATCAAGACTTGTTTTTCAATCATTTCGCACCTTTTATCACATATAAAAAGGCGTCAAAATATGCCAATATTGACGACTTTTTTATTTTTTCAGAAAGTGATGACTTAATAAAGGAAATCATCACAAATTATCAGAATGGGTCGTCCTTGTCAGAAACAACAGCTTTTAAAAATATCATGGAGCAAATGAGTGATGAATCTTCTTTGCTTCTATATTCAAATGCCGATTACTTAAACCAAGTTTTGAACACTAATTTTTCTGAAGAAAAAACTCTTAAAATTGATAATTTTAGGGCTTCAGCGGTTCAATTCATTCAAGATGGAAATTTTGCCCATACGAATGTCATTATGAAGAAAGACAAGGGTAAAACGGTTGCCAATTCGGTGTCGGAAGACATCAGTGTAACTTTGGATAATGACTTATTAACCCATCCGCAATTTGTCAATAACCACACCAACAAAGAAATGGAGATTGTGGTGCAAGACATAAACAATAATCTTTATCTCATCTCAAATAGCGGTAAAGTACTTTGGAAGAAACAGCTTGAAGGACAACTTCTTGGCAAGGTTGAACAAATAGACATGTATAAGAACGGACGACTGCAATTGGCATTCGCAACAACCAACCGTGTGTATGTCCTGGACAGGAATGGTAAGGATGTCTCACCTTTTCCATTAAAGTTCAATGATGCTATAACCCAACCGCTATCGGTATTTGACTATGATAACAAGCGGGACTACCGACTGATGATCACACAAGGAGCATCTGTTTTAATGTATAATCAGCAAGGTAAAATAGTCTCTGGCTTCACCTATAAAAAAGCGGATAACACCATTAATACACCACCTCAACATTTTAGAATCGGACGAAAAGATTATATCGTATTTGTACAAGGAAATGAGCTTGAAATACTTGACAGGGTTGGAAAAACGCGAATCAACGTGAAGAACAATATCTCCTTTTCTGATAATGGAATCTATCTTTATAACAATAAGTTTACGGCAACGACTACCAAAGGCGATTTGATACAGATAGATGAAAACGGGAAAATGTCCAGTCTTAATTTAAATCTCGGTCAAAAACATTCACTTGCCGCTACAAGTAAAACGTTGGTGACTATGTCTGATAATATTCTGACTATCAAATCAAATCGGGTGGAACTTGATTTCGGAGATTACACAGCACCGAAAATTTTTTATCTTAAAGATAAAATCTATGTCTCTGTTACAGATTTGCAGACCAAAAAAGTCTATCTGTTTGACAGTTTGGGTAAAGAAATAACTAATTTTCCCGTCTATGGAAACTCATCAATAGAACTCGACAATATTGATAACGGTAAAAGTCTGGAGTTCGTGGTAAAAGGCGACAGCAATTCGATCCTGATATACCAAATGAATTGATTTTTAATTACCATCTACACAGAAAACCATACAGGCTATACATTCTTTCAGTCGAACTATAAATATTTTATTATATTTATAACTTGCTGTATGTCAATTTTTTAATACATACTGATTTTAATTTTCGAGGATTTATGCTCAATTGCCAATCAAAAATGATAACCTTTTGATAGTTCCCTCATTAAAATAGAAATAACATAATTCAAACCATATGAAAACAAAACTTTTATTGGTGCTTTTAATCAGCACAGCCTTCACTTCCTGCAGTCATTTCTTTCCTCATTCTGATGACGATGGCGACACTCAAGAATTACTAACGGAATACAATTATGTCTATGAGGGAGATTTCTATAAATTTGCTTTAAACGTGCAAAAAGATGCGTTAGAAGAGCAAATCCTGATTTGGGAGGCGGTGTCTCCAAACGATGTAAATTACAATGACGCGCAACAGGATATTGCAGAGGCCCAAAATTTAATCGAAAATATCAATTCAGAGCTTGCCTCAATAATAGATATAGGTGAGGTTTCAATACAGAATGTGCCTAGAATCCCGCGCCCGCCAGTACCACCATTGCCTTGCTCATGCATTCCCGTTCCAAATCTTATAAGATATGCCACAACGCTTGATAATATCAATGAATTGAGTCTTACTATTTTAGATGAGGACGGAGAAATACTGTTCAATTCAACTCCAAATAATCCTTTGATGGATGTTCCATTTTATCAAGGAACTGTGAGATATCAGAATCTCGATGGGCAATTTCAAAACCACGTTGGTCCTATTACAATATTTGTTAACAGAACAGACAATCAAGGCTTTCCAACTTCATATTCAGCTGCTGGATATATGTATCAACCTTAATTGAAAACATAATTAAAAAAATATAAATTGTATATTTAGTCTCCAGTGATGGGGACTTTTTTTTTATGAAAAAATATACTTCTCTACTTATGTTCTTATTATGGATGTCTTCAAACATGGCACAATCCACAATGCATGATGATCAAATAACTACTTTCTTTGATAAACTTTATCAATTTATTTATACTGATGAGGATTCAACAGAACTGTATTGCAAAAAGATTATAGACCTGGCTACGCCGATAAAAGATATAGAAATGACCATATCCGCCTATATCGCCTCAAACAGATCAGCTAGTTACTTCTATAATCTTGATAAGATAAAGAGCAATCTTGTTACTTTGGATCATCTGTTTGAAACGAATCGTTCGTTTATTAAAAATTTAGATGATCATTTATATTACGTCAATTCTGTAAATTATGACAAAGGAATCTATCATTTTGAACTGAACGATTATGACATTTCAAGACATTATTTCAATGAAATTATTCGAACCACACTTAACCTTAGAGATGAACAACTTCATTTAGACCATATTCATCTCCTTTCTGGTGCATATAGTTATATGGCAAAAATGTATAGTAATGATGGCAAATATGAACTTGCCAAGCAATATTATTTAAAAGGAATCCGCTTTATACAACTGAAGAAACCCGAAGACCTAGCATCGCTTTATAGAAACTATAGTCTGTTAGCTGAAGTATACGAACGCGAAGGCAAATATGCGATCTCTAATGATTATTTCGTTAAATCTCTGATGTACAATCTAACGAACAATGGCCATAGCAATCGTATTATTTCGGAATGTTCTCATATCATTGACAATCATTTGAAGCTATCACAATTAGACAGTGCGAATTATTATGTAAACATATTGAAAGATCATCTTTCCGACAACCATCCGTTGACTGACAGATTCCATTTAGCCAAAGCAGAAATATATCAAAGTCAGAAAAACTATGATTCAGCATTTGCTCAATTTCAATCTGCACTAAAATTCTCAAAACAAAAATGGAACCAACAACACCATAACGAGATCGCTCTAATTTACAATGATATCGCACAATTGCAGTTTTTATATAAAAAGCCACAGGCGGCCTTGAAGCACTATAACCTCGCCATTGAGCAACTCTCAAAAAAATCGTCTGTCAATGAGGCAACACTTATCAAAGTCTTAAGGAACAAAGCACAGGCATCCAACCTGCTACAGACGAAAGCAGCCTTTCTAGAATCATTAAAGACTGTCAATTTAGGAATTCGCACCCTTGACAGTTTAAAACCTACTTTTCAAAATACAGTAGATAAATCAGTATTCTTTGAAGACGCCTTCCCTCTATTTGAATCAGGTATCGAAGCAGCTTTCGAATTGTTCACTGTAGACAAAGACAACGCTTACATAGATATGGCATTTAACTTTTCAGAAAAGAGTAAGAATGTTTTGCTCTTTGAAGCTCTATTGAGTGCGAAGGCAACAAAATACGGTTTAATTCCGGAATTGTTATTGGATAAAGAAAAGCAGATCAAAGCAAAATTGATTCATTTGGAAAATCAAATAAGCAAATCCAAGCAGAGTACCGCTGCTTCTGAAGATGAACTATTCAACATCCGAAAAGACTATAGAGACCTCATTCATTCCATTGAAAAAAATCACAAAGACTATTATGACCTCAAATATAACACAGAGGTTATCTCATTGAAGCAATTTCAGAGCACTTTAAATTCTGACCAACTATTCATCTCCTATTTTTACGGCAATGAACACATCTATATTATAAGTGTTTCCAAGGATTCTAAACAGTTTCATCGAGTTGAGTTAAACGTGTTTCTAGAAACCGAAATCGTAAAAGTTTATGACCTACTAAACAACCCCAAATCTGATGTCACTGTATTGTCAAAATCAAGTTATCGTCTGTATGAGTTGCTCTTGCAGCCATCCTTAAAAACGCACTCTGCCAAAAAGGTTATTATAAATGCTGATGGCATCTTAAATTACATTCCATTTGGAAGCCTCAACACCTCAAAAGACGGTCTAAATTACCTCATTAAAAACCACGCAATCAGCTATGTAAATTCTGCGACACTATTGGAACAACTCCAAGAAAAGAAATCAACCAATCAGCAACTAATGGCTTTTGCACCAAGCTTTCAAGCTGGAAAATCCTTGTTACCGCTTCCTAACAATGAAAAGGAAGTGAGTGGTATCTTAAATTATTTTGAAGGTAAAAGTTACACACATAAAAACGCAAGCTCAAAACAATTCTTTGACGCCTTATCGGATTACGGTTTGATTCATTTAGCCACACATGCCGTCATTGATGATTCGTCACCAGAAAATTCCTTTCTAGCTTTTACATCCGTATCAAAAGACGAGGACATTGTGCATGCTCGCGAATTGTACAATCTCAATCTGCAAAATGTCAGTTTAGTGACATTAAGCGCCTGCGAAAGCGGCATCGGCAACCTCAAACGTGGTGAAGGATTTATGAGTCTGGCACGTGGATTCTACTTTAGTGGTGCATCGAGTATTGCTAGCACGCTTTGGAAAATCAATGATGCCTCTTCCACCACTATTATGGATGATTTTTATAGACATCTATCCGAAGGAGCACACAAAGACGTTGCGCTGCAGCAAGCACAATTAGATTTTTTAGAAAACAATTCCCAAAATGCCCTATCGCATCCGTATTACTGGTCCGCGTTTGTGATTTCCGGCAATTCAGAAGCCATTGTAACTCCAAATTATTGGATTTGGGCAATCATTGGAGGCTTGTGTTTGATAGCCATTCTAGTGTTTTTCAGAAGAAAGAAATCAGTCTAGTCGTTTGAGAATACGCTGTGCTTTTTCTTTATTATACGCATGGTTTGTCACCAATTGAGTCAAGTAGGTTTTTGCGTCACTTTTATTTTCTTCTTTTAAATATAATAGTGCCAAATACCAGTGCGCCTCTGCAGTAAATTGAGCATCTTCTGCGATGATTTTCTTATAAAGTTGTCTTGCTTTGCCTGAATCATCCAAGTGCGCATAGGATTGTGCTAAATAGAAATCAGTATAGTCACTATTCGGATTCTTTTCAAAGAGGTCTATGGCTTGCCGATAGTTTTCAGACTCATAGGCAACAAAGGCCTGACGTTCCAACGTATCGTCGGAATCGCTACGCGTAATCTGATAAACCGTATTTGGATAGTCTTGGTAGTTTTCATTGTACAATTCTTGAAAATTGACACCATACACGGTGTTATAGGCGAACCAACCCGCGGTCAAAAATAACAGTACCGCTGCAGCAATGGAATATAGTTTAAAATTCGAAGGTTTTGATTCTGTGTCTGATCCCTTCTTTTCATGAACTCTTCGAGATTCATAGTCCTGTAATTGGGCCTTTAACTCCTTCTTTTCATGCTGCCCGATTGCTTTTTTCAGGTTTTGTTCAAATAAGAATGCGTCCTTAAACTCAAGATCATTCGCTAGGAAATCTTCAAGTAAGCGATGTTCTTCACTCGTTAAAGTGTTCGAAAAATAACCTGATACTAATTCTTCTTTCGTCATGAGTTCAACTGATCTGCTTTTATTTTATCTTTTAATGTCTTCATGCATCGCGACTTTTGGCTCTTTACGACATTTTCTGTATTGTAATTTTCTGCTTTCATTATATCCTTAATGTTGTAACCTCTGTAATAAAACAAAGTCAATAATCGCTGACATTGCTTTCCAAGTGTATTGAAATATTTTGCCAATAGCTCCTGCTCCACACTTAACGGTTCATCTTCTATCTCGATCGTACTCATCACCTCATCATCACTACGCACCCGTTCCAGATTGTAATCTGCACTTACCTTCTTCTTATTCTTTTTTAGCTTTTCATAAATCATATACTTACCGATGCTGAATAAATAAGTCGAAATACTACTGGTCAATGTTTGCAATTTGCCATTCATTACATTATTATAAAATGTAATATAGGCATCTTGATACACATCAATGACATCATCATATGGCAAGTTATACCGCTTTGCGAAATTGACAAAATGTGCTCTGTTCTCTTCATATATCTGTTCAAACAGTCTGTCAGAGCCGTGTCTTAAGTCTTCGCAACTAATATGGTCATTACTTACTTTTTGCATTTAATGGTTGGATTCATAAAAGGTTAACATTCTCAAAACTAATTTATTTTTTTTTAAAATCGAATTCAATTCAGCAGAATCATAAATAGTCCAAAGATTACTGTCTACTAAAATAAATACTGGCAGACGTTAACCTTTTTGATTGTCTTCCATAAAGTTAGCAAATCATCATTTATAAACTATTTAATCATGAAACATTTTATCATAATCCTTATCGTTTTGATCGCCATTCCTATGAATGCACAGAATAATTGCAGCTCCTACTACCCGTTTACGAAAGGCAAAACGGTTACCATCCATCAATTGGATCGCAAAGATCGACTGTCAACCATTACAACCTATAAGGTGGCGGATGTGAAATCCTCGGGCTCCGAGACAACGATTTCCATAGACATGACTGTTTTTGATGGTGAGTCTAAAGATGAAATTGCCAAGGTACAGTTCGATGCTATTTGCACAAATGGCACCACACGGCTTGATCCAGAATCCATGGTTTCACCCCAATTATTTGAACAGTACAAAGACATGACCTACACCGTGGAAGGAACTGCATTTTCATTTCCCAACACCCTTGAAGTAGGCCAAAAACTGAAAGATGCCGAAATTAAAATGAACGTGGACGCAGGCATCATGAAAATGAACATGACCGTGTCCATGACCGATCGTATGGTCACTAAACAAGAAAAGATTACAACCAATGCGGGCACGTTTGACTGCTACGTCATCACTTATAAGAATCAATTGGAAATGGGCCTAAAACAAACCAACTACACCACACAATGGATTGCCGAAGGTGTTGGACTTGTGAAAGAAGAAACCTTGAAATCCAATGGCAAACCAGTCAGTAAAAGCCTGTTGGAATCCATTAATTAATACTAGATGTTAACCTTTTAAATCCTTTCCCATTAAAGCAATAAACAAAACACTTTTATCATGTTAAAGACACTACTCACTCCGATCTTATTTAGTATTAGTTTCTCGGTTTTTTCGCAAATCGGTATTGGAACCACCTCACCAGATGCTACATTAGACATTCGATCTAGCAGCTTAACAGCGCCCACCAATACGGATGGCTTGTTGATTCCAAAAATAAACACATTCCCTAGCCCCAATCCTACCGCGGCGCAACAGAGCATGCTGGTGTATTTGACCACAACGTCTTTAGGCAATCCTCCAGGCTTTTATTATTGGAACAATCCCACAACAACATGGATGCCTTTTAACGCAAGCTCGGCGAGTTACTGGGATCGTAATGCTGGAGGCTACCTGTTTCCGTTGAATACCTCTGATCGTGTGGAGGTTTTTTCTAACACTGATGCATCAGGCGCGGCCGGTAGTGGCGGTCTGGAGATTGCCAATACTTTGAGAATTGACGGCAACGAAGTCATTACCAACACCGACACAGAACTGTTGCTTCAATTTGGCAACAATGGTGATTTTAGTGTAGATAACAATTCGCTATATGTTGATTCCAGTGCCAATAATGTAGGTATTGGAACGCTGGCCCCTGACGCTAGATTGGAAATTTACAACACAACAGGAACCTCTAGAAATCTTCATTTGGAGAAAACAACGGGTACTGCAGATGCCATGCTCGTAGAAAATGATGGTACGGGCGCTGGTATTCGGATAGAAAATGATAACACAAACAACACTGCGGAACTTTACAATTATGGCAATGGTAGAGGACTGTATCTTTATAAAGCAACAGGAACTTCAGAAGCTGCGAGAATCACTAATAATGGTACTGGCACAGGTCTATACGTTTATAACAACAACACTTCAAACGGTTCTTTTCTTTCTAATTACGGTACTGGAGATGCGCTTTCAATATACAAAGGAGCAGGCAATGGTGAAGCAGTATTTGTTAATAATGCCGCCAATGGTTCAGGTCTTCGGGTAGCATCAAGTTCTTCCGTCGCCAATGCTATCAATGCAAGTTCGGGTGGTCATTATTGCAACCTAGGCTATGCTGCCCAAGGTGGAAGCTGGAGTATTGAGACTGGCACAGCAGGTATAAGAGGCGCTGCAAATTTTATTGGTGTCGAAGGCAGGGCAAACCTATCTGGTAGTAATGTCTCAGACAAGATGGGAGGTTTGTTTTATGTGTCAAACAATTTGGCACAACCAAGTTATAGTGTGCCTGCCGTAGCAGCAGTCGGTTCTATCATCGATAATACTATTTATAAGATTTTAGGCTTCGGCATCGTGTCCACCATCGTCAAGGATACGAATGATGCTGACCGTATTATGGTTGCCCCTGAATCTCCGGAAGCTCTTTTTCAAGATTATGGCATTGGTCAGTTGATTAATGGATATGTTAAAATTGATTTAGATCCAATTTTATCAAAAAACATCGCAGTAGACGAGCATCATCCTATGAAAGTTTTCATTCAATTGGAAGGGGAATGCAACGGTGTATATGTTACCAATAAAACGGCCACAAGCTTTGAGGTACATGAATTGAATGGTGGATCCTCAAATACCACTTTTAGCTATCAGATTATTGCCAATCGCGCCAATGAAAACCGGGATGGTGTCCTTTCAAAATATGCAGAGATGAGATTTAAGCCTTTCAATAGAAAATTCGTCAATACTGAGGAAAAATATCCAGAAGAGACCGTAATGGCTCAACCCGAAACAGAAACCAAACCTGCAAGACAAGAACGCAAAGAACCTGCAAACGACAGAGACCAACCCGTTGCAAAAGACATGAACTAATGGTTTAAAAGCATCAAAAATATCAAAGAAGCTATTAATCAGTTTTTGATTAAAAGGGAATACGCTGGTCAAACAGTTGGTTCCCTTTTTTTGGTTGGTGGTTGAGGGTTTCTGGTTGCTGGTTGGGAATTTGATATTTAAGTTAGTTTTATTTCAATTCACTTTCAAATTTTGTACTATTGCAGTCTTCAATTTAAGCAAATTTCATCATGATCAAACGTACCAAAGCGGCCTTCAACAAATGCATTCTTCATAAGGTTGGCAACAAATTCAACAGTACTAAAAATGCCTTTTCGGAACAACCGATTGACTTTGATGAAGTCAGCTATGACCTGATGTTGTCCTATTTGCTGCGTCCGTTTGGAAGTGTGGTAGAGAGTTATCGGTTCAACCACCACTCCAACATCAACCTCAACGAAATCAATACGTATGCGACACAGCTCTTTGCAGACGAAAGCAACTTTGTGGAGATTTCAAAACACATTGTGACGCATTTGTTTGAACAGAGCAATTCGGCACAGATTAAAACGGGTGATGTCTTGGTATGCTTGTTCAACGACATTCAGTATGACGAGATGTTTGTGAATGCCGTGGGTATCTTTAAGATTGAAAACAAAACCGAATTCTTTCAGACCTATCTAGAAAATGGAAGTTATGACATCTACACCCAAAAAGGGATTCCGACCAAAAAAGTAGATAAAGGCGTCCTGATTTTGAATACATCCGATACGGAAGGCAACATCATTTTGAGCGTGGACAATAACAGTTACGACACACAGTACTGGACCAAGCATTTCTTGAATGTCAAATATCCGGATGATTCCAATCAGCATACCAAAAACTACATTGAGATGTGCCGTGAGTTTTCTGATGATGTCATCAAAACCAGTTATGGGCTACAGGAAAAAAGTACGTTTTTGGCCAAAACGATTGATTTCTTTAAAGAAAATGAAGTCATCAATGTCGAAAACTTCAAGGATGAAATTTTTGAAGATGACAAATACAAAGACCTCTTTGAGGACTACAAAAAAGGCTTTGAGACCGATAGAGCGGTGTTGATACGCAACCAATTTGATGTCTCCGAAATTGTCCTAAAAAAGCAAAAACAGAAGATAAAAACCGAAATCAAACTCGATACCAACATCCAAATCAAATTGGACGTCGACGCGCCAGATGCCTCTGCCGAATATCTAGAGCGTGGGTATGACGAAGAGAAGAAGATGCATTATTACAAGGTGTTTTTTAATGAGGAATCCTAATAAATTGAAATGAACATCACAATTCAAAAACTACTTCCAAACCATTCAACTTCATATAGGGAGCTGCGACTTGAATGCCTAAAAAACTATCCTCAATATTTTTCCACGAACTACGCAGATGAACTAACAAAGGAAAAGTTATACTTTCAATCATTCATTGAACAATCGGATACAGATAATTTTGTGATTGGCGCATTTGATGGTCAAACCCTGATTGGTATTTCAGGATTTAAAAGGCATGAAGCAAAAAAAACAGAACATGCCGGGATTGTCGTTCAGGTATATGTCAACCCGGAGTATCAAGGCAACACGATAGGTACAGATATGATTAAGGCGACCCTAGATGCCGCTTTTAAAATAGAAGGCATCGAGCAAATAGAAATAGGGGTCATCTCCACCAATGAAAACGCTGAAAAGATTTACACAAAGATGGGCTTCGAAGTATTTGGATTGCATAAGAACTATTTGAAAATTGACCATCACTATTATGACCATAAAATGATGATGGTTTTTAAGAATACCTATAAAGTTTAATCGTTCATTGTTCATCATTCATCACTCATCACTCATCACTCCTCATTCATCACTCATAACTCATTTCCCCGAAATCACCTCCTTCAGCACATCGCGTTCTGCGGTGACCTGCTTTAGTTGCATTTCCAGTTCGGCGATGCGCTCTTGCGGCGAGGTATCGGGCTGTGCATGTAGGTAGTGCGGCGGTAGTGTGACGGCAAGGTCCGCAAAAAAATTGTGCTGGTAGGCGTGGCAGAACTCCAATAGCACAGATGCCCTCACATCTTCTGACTTTAGGTGGCGCTGTATCTGTTCAGGATGAATGTTTAAATGTCGCGCGAGCGCCGCAATAGGAAGGCGATGCTTGGAGAGAAAGGCACGTAAAAACTGTCCAAAATGAATCTTCTTAATGGTCACCACAGTTTCGTTAGTTTTAAGTTTTGATTGTTTCGCCATATAATGTGTGGTTGTGTAGTTATGTTAATAACATTATAGTTACTAATGATGACGTTTTTGTTACTTAATGAAACGATTATGTTATTTTAAATAACTTTTATGTTATTTCTAGTATCATATTTGTCATTTAAAGCAACATTTAAGTTATCTTAAATAACTTTGTTGTAACATTATATATCATTTATGTTACTTTTAATAACATTTTTGTCTCTATTAATAACTTTTTAGTTATTAATAATAACTAATATGTTACTTTTTTGAGTTTTGAGACGCTACAAAAAAATCTTCCTTTTTCGGAAGACTTTCTTCATGTTTCACCATTTTTATACTGGCGTTACAGGCATTTCTGTCTCTGGTTTCGATTTGCCCCCTTGAGATTTAAAGCGATCTTTCAGCTTATCATAGGTTTCCTTGGCTCCAGGGATGCCAGCCTCGTTGGCCATTTCGGTCATTTTGTACACAGCCAGTGCGCTGCCATACGCCTCATTGCCCACAATGCGCTGTAGGTCACTGCATCTGCGGTGCAATTGCGCTACGCGCCCCATAAGCTTGTCGAGCTGTCCAAAGAGCTCTAGGTCATTTTGAAGCCAAGCGCTGGTAACGTAAGGTGGCAAAAGCGCGCCGATGGGGCCCGACATCTCGGTGAGCACATCATCTGCAAAAATTTTGTTCTCCACATTGATGGCGGAGAGGCTTGCACGCTCTTCGTCCGTGAGGGAGCCAGTAGGCAGCCCCGCCATGATGGCATCGAGGTCTGCGAGTGCGCCATCTAGGAACACTTCGGTTAAAACTTGGTTTAATTTGTTGTCTGAAAGGTTTGCCATAAATACATGGTGCTAAATGTGTTAGAGCACTATTGCTCGTGACTAATTTATATAAAAAACCGATTGGTTGTTGCGGTGTGCAAAACTTTTTTTTTGGGTCGTTTTGAGGCTGCATTATGGTAAAGACGATTCTATTTTTTTTTGGATATAAGCACAAAAAATAGCGCATAGCCACCCAAATTAGACTGTTATGAGTATATTAGTAGCGTATATAAACAAGTTGTGTTCAATTGTACCAACTTTACGGTTTTGCGCAATGAATTACGGAAAAAAGGGGGAAAGGGAAAGTGGAATCTTTCCTCAAGTCTTTCGATTGCATCGTTGAGAGCTTGCTATCAGAACGTTGTGGACGTCCAAAGACTTGGTGAAGTTATGGAAATAAAATGAAAAAGTCAAGAATTTTATCTCCATAAGTTTCCCCCTTTTTTCCGTAAGGCACATAAAGGACGACCCCATAGCTCCTGCTATAGAGCATATTTTATGTGTTCATTGTTTGGGGAAGGCCACGGAAAAGCCGGCCCAACTCCGTTTTTATTGAAGGGTGGCTGCCAGTTCTAATTTTAGAGGGTGGAACGCAAACAAAAAAACTAAACACAACAACAGCTAAAAGCAATACCTGTCCTGTTTTTTTGGAACGGGACATTAATTTAGAGGAAAATTAATGCTAATTTAGTGGAGCAGGTAAAACAGGTACTGCTTTTAGCTGCGAGACGTTGGCATTCATTGAGCAGAACCGTTAAAAATGGCAATTATGAGTAATTTAAAAGACATTAAATCGGAAATTGAAAATTATGCGAATGACTCAAATCAGACTGAATTACAAATCGTTGAGAAACTGGAAAAACATTACTTTGACAAAAAAGTAAACGAGAATTTAAAGCTGTATAAGAAAGGAAAGAAAAAAGTGAGAGAAATAACAAAAGACCTAAAAATCTCACCACGAAAATTTTATGCGATTTTAGAAAAAAAGAAAATAGAACATAAGAAATATAAAAAAGAGTGATTTAAAACAAAACGTTTGACTTTTAGCTCGTTTGCGGAATTGGAAACTGAATTAAAAAGCAAAACCTGAATTGAATGCTAAATTTAGCAAGTTGCGGAATTGCTCACTCAATCGGAAATGAAAAGAATAATATTAATAAACTTAACAAATAAAAAATGATGAAATTATTACAAGGATTTGGCTATTCTATATTATTTATTTTATTAGGAATTTATATTCTAAACACGAATGATTCAACACTTGGAAAAATAATCGGAACAAGTTGTATTGTGTTTTTTGGTGGACTACTATTATGGGCAATCTATAAAAAAACTAAAGATTCAAGTAAATAAGTTGAACCTCTGAAAAAAAACAACGAAATGCCAACAAAGAACTGAGTTAAAATCCAACTAAATTTTCATTAAATTTTCGACAATGGTTCCCTTCATCATTGAAATGGAATAACTCTGCGAGTTATCTCCAGTCCAACAATGGCCCATTACCACCATCGTTTTATATTAAGTTCAATTTTTGAGCACGCTGCGGTACTGCGCATCGTACGGTATGCCCGAAGTTGCCACTGCAAACGCCTGTTTCAGCAGTTTGTTCGCCACGGCCATCATCGCCAGCTTTGGGCTCTTTCCCTTTGCAACGATCCTATCGAAGACCGCCTTGCAGGCCCTGTTGTGCTCACATGCGGAAAATGACGCCATGAACAGGAGGCTCCTCAATTTCCTGTTGCCGACCTTGCTTATCCTGCTGCGTCCCCTCACGCTGCACCCGGATTCACGGATGGTGGGCGTGATGCCCGCATAGCTGCACAACTGTGAGGCATTCTCAAACTTCCGGAACCCATCGGTTATGACTATCA
Organism: Aquaticitalea sp.; assembly: GCA_051252455.1. Classification (GTDB taxonomy): domain Bacteria; phylum Bacteroidota; class Bacteroidia; order Flavobacteriales; family Flavobacteriaceae; genus JBPOFM01. The sequence continues at coordinate 324 of JBPOFM010000017.1, read as the reverse complement.
GGAACAGGGCGGTCCTGAGCCCGATCCCCGGGATGCTCTGCAACAGGGTCAACTGCTGCTGCTGGTCTTTTTTCACCAGTTCCAGAAGCCTTTTTTCCAGTGCCGATATTTCCTTTTTCAGATGTTTCAGATTGTTGTCCAGGGACTTCAGCACTGATCTTGAAAGGAAACCCAGGGACTTCTCCCCATGGATCTTGTTCTTTGTCGCCGTGCTCTTCTTGGTATAACTGTCGAGCAGCCTGAACAGCTGAAGACACTCGCCCTGATCGTCCGTAAGTGCGGTGTACAACGGAACATCGTTGGACAGGCCGTACTCGAATATCG
>JBPOFM010000016.1:0-31119 GCA_051252455.1 Aquaticitalea sp. | reverse complement strand
AATAAATCACAGATAGAATATTCCGCAGGAATGTTCGTAAGTCGGCAGTGACCAAGCAATTAATTATACACGGTGTTCTACGCAGTTTTTATTTCCGATTTTGAATTACAATTCGAGCACCACCAATGTTCTTTTTTATTATCTTTTAATTTTGTTTCCGTTTTTCGTCCACAATTTTGGCAATTCCGTTCGTCTTTTTCCTTTTCGAATGCTTGATATTCACATTTATAGCAACCCCAAATTGTCAATTCAGATATTTCGTCATCAATACTCCAAGTGAATGAGTCTTCTCCGCAATTTGGACAAATTTGAGTAGCCATTTTTATAAACTTTTTAAATAGTTTTCTGCATCTCTCAAATTCAATTCAGTTTCGTTGAATGCACTTCCTGTTCGATTTTTATGGAAAATAGGTTCTTCTAAATTCCCAAGAGCAATCATTAATTGATAGACAGCTAAAGGTTCTTGCTTTTCAAATTCTGTTTTAAGCCATTTTCTAAAGTCAGGAATTAAATTTGCATCGTGAACTTTACTTAAAGTCCAATACGCACTTATTCGTTCTTTTGAGTCAGTGTAAATTCCGCTATTCAATCCGTTAATAATTTGTATTTTTAAATCGTTTGGCTTTAATTCCGTCAATCCAGATTCAGTAATTAATTTTTCTTCGTATTCCGTTTTTTTATTTCCATTCGCTTTCTCGAATATATAAGCGGAAGCCTCAAATTGGTCGTTGGTCAGTTTCATTTTCTTTTAAGCACGATGTTTTTTCAAATTGCGTAGAACGTTTATGTGTATGGACCGTTGCGTGTTAAAGCACGAGCCAATAAAAGTACAAAACTCCGCTGGAAAATTCCCAAGAATTTTCCAGATAAGCACAGACCAAGCAATGGTTTATACACGGTGTTACCCGTAGGCTTTGTTTTCCGCTTTATCTTAATTGAAAATGTATATGGTCATCGTGTCTAACAGCCTGACAACCGTGAAATCTTACTTTTGGATTGGTTAATTTCAGTCTATTTTTCAAATGTGGTTCGATGAATAATTTCCCAATATTATTTTGTTTTAAAATCAGATTTACTAATTCCCGAGTTCCTTTTTCTGAAAATTTGATGTCTTTATTTATTGTTCCCAAAGTCAAATATTGTGGAAAGTCATATTGCCAATTTCCTTGTTTTTTACAGACTTCAATTTGGTCGTATTCGTTTTTGTTTGGTTTTTCGTAAGCTCCATATCCGCTGACAGACTTCTTTTTGTTAGTCAATTGTCCGTTAGGATTTTCGTAAATCAGGGAAATATCTATTTTTTTTCCGTCATTGTGGCTCAAATGAGGAAGAAGAGGGAACTTATCCATAAATGGAAAGTTCGCATCAAGATAAATCATTTTTATTCCGCTATTTCGTTTTTCAAATTCGGTCGCTAATGTTCCGATAGTTTTATTTAATTCGGGTCGAACGTAATTTCTATTTGCAAGTTTGTAAAATACAGAATGAGCTTTTAAAAATTCCGTTTCATTTATTTTTTCACGTCCGAAAATCGGTGCGACGTTAGGAACTATAAAAAATGTTGTTAGCAAATACAGACCTGCGAAAATTCCAATTCGCTTGAATCGTTTCCTTTCCGCACTTTTCTTAATCAGCAAAATTGAAATTAAATATATAATTCCTCCGATTTGAGTTAACACGGTTAGGAAGACAAAAATTATTATGTGAAGCAATATTTTCAATGTGTGGTCAGCTTACGGGTAACGTTTTTGTATATAAGCTGTGGCGTGTCTCGGCACAGACCTTTCCAAATATAAAACTATCTTTGGAAAATCCGCAGGATTTTCCAAGTGTGGACTGACCAAGCCATAGCTTATATACGGTGTTAGCAAACGTTTTTATTTTAATAATTTCACAAATGGATTATCTGTTGAAATTTCACTGTCCACAGCAAAGAAATTCTGATTCAGTAATACTTCATCGTTGGGCAAAGAATCGATTTCAAGAAATCTAAAATCAGATATATATCCAACAAATTTTAAACTGTCCAAAACTTTATATTCAAAATGAATCACATTTTTATTTGTCTTAATTTCCTTAAAAATCAAGGAATCGTGTTCTCTCTGCAAGTATAAAAATGTAACATCTCTTGAACTTACTTTTGAAGGAGGAATACTATCTGCTGGAGAATAAAAACTTATTATTCCTTTTAGTATAGAATCTCCTTTTAGACCCTCAACTTTTAGGTCATAAAATTTACTTTTAGAACTATCAATAACTCCATTTTTGTAAAATTTCCAAGTATTCCAGAAAGTGTCCTTTTTCTTTGAAACATAAGCTTCATTTTCTCCAATCAATTCGCCATTTTGGTAATAAGGAATATTAATTTTTTGGTAAAGTTTAGAAGTGTCAATTTCCGTTTTATTCAAAGCTGTTTTTTCAGTCTCCGTTGATTTTTTACAACAAATCAGACAAAAAACTAATAATATGGAAATGATTTTGAGGTTGTTCATCAAATGTTTGCTAACTTGTTATATCCAAACAAATATAACTGTTTATCCGTTTAAATTACGGGATATAAGTATATTTTCGTTTGGTATATCCCTATCTTTGTATTTCTGTAAAGCCACGTCTAGGGGGTTGCTTATGTTCATTAAATCTTTGCGTTGGACATGGGTATATATCATGGTGGTTTCTGGACGTGCGTGGCCCAATAAGCTTTGGATATAGCGCAAGTCTACTCCATTTTCAAGCAGATGTGTGGCATAACTGTGCCGAAGTGTGTGGGGTGTTATTGTTTTGGCAATGTTTGCATTTTTGCCGTTTCGCTTTATAAATTGGCGTATACTTTCTGCACTGTATTTTTCATTGGGCTTTCCTTCTACAAAATATATGGCGGGTTTATAGCTAAAATAATAATTTGATAGTAAAGGCAGCAAACTTTCGCCAAAGCTTACATAACGGTCTTTGCGACCCTTGCTGTTCCTTATTATCAACTGCTTCCTGTCTATATTCACATCTTTAAGCTGTAGATTTAACAATTCACTGATGCGCAACCCACAACTGTACAACAGTGCAATGATGGTACGATGTTTTAAATTTTTGGTATAGCGTATTAAATCTAGTACTTGCTCTTGCGACAACACGGCGGGCAATTGTTGTGATTTTTTAGGCCGTTCTAGGTGTAAGCTATTGATATGTACCTCTGGGTACAGCGTTGCAAAATGTTTTAGGGCACTTATAAACTGGCGTTGTGTACTAACGGAATAACTCTTTTTGCGCAACATCGCCTCATTGAACAATTCAACATCTCTATTGGTGAGTGAAGCTATTGCCCGGTCACTGGCATGCTCAATAAAATCGGCCATAAGGTAGGTATAGGTCTTGACGGTACTATTGCTATAGCGTTTTCCTTGTAAATATCTGTAATAGGTGTTTAACAGGTCTTTTTGGGCAGAGGTAAGTTGGCGTTCCTTTGGTTCGACTGGCAAGGTTGCTAGAGCATTCCAAGCTAGCAATTGACTAGTGTCTAGAAACGCCAAACCTTTAAAACAGTCTTGCACCGCAGTAAGATTTTGGTCAGAGTAGGGCAGATACCAGCATTTGTGGGTGTTACTCCACCGAGTGCCAGACACGCGCCGTACACAGTTAATGAGTGTATCATTATATTTAAAATGAATGAACAATTGATGCACTTTGTGGTGCACCCCATTTCTTAAAACTACTGTGGCCTTATCCATAACTCAAAAATTGGTTTTACCAAAGTAAGCAAAAAAAGGAAGCCATGAATACATTAGGCAGCTGAATGTTTATCAAAGTGTCATCGGCTTTGCTTTTTGATTTTCAGTTTTGAATGGGTGTTTGAGGCGCGCTTGGCAAAACGTGTTCCCAACGATGTTTTAGTTGTTCCCGACGGTGGAAATGGTGTTCCCTACGGTGGAGAGGCTGTTCCCATCGGCAGATATTGTGTTCCCATCGGCAGATATTGTGTTCCCGACGGTGGATATTGTGTTCCCCAAGGCAGATATGGTGTTCCCATGGTTTTTAATAACCCTGTGAATAATTTAAAAACCAATCCATCGTTATAACATTGAAGATTCACATATCTTTGCATCGTCAAACAAAAAACAATCTTAATGGCTCACAAAAAATGCATCATTTTAGCAGCCTTCATACTGCTCACAACCTTCAGTTTCGCCCAACAATCGGCAACCTATACGCACGATTTGGTCGATTATCAAAAGGCACTCACACTCTATAACAACAAACAATATCAGGCGGCACAGTCCATGTTCGATAAAATCATCGACGAGACCCAGGACGATCAGCTCAAGAGCGATGCCGTGTATTACTACGCCAATTGTGCCGTGCGCCTCAACCAAATCAACGCCGACAGCCTTATTGAGGACTTTGTGGAGACCTATCCAACATCCACCAAGAAGAACACTGCCTTTATGGACGTTGCCGATTACTATTTTGACAATGGCAAATACGCCTACTCACAAAAATGGTACGAAAAGGTTGATGAGGGCAGCATCTCCCGCACCGAGCGCGACCGATTCTCCTTCAATTATGGCTACAGTCTGTACTCCAATAAAGACGAGGCAGGTGCACAAAAGTACCTAAACCGTGTGGTGAACTCCAAAGAGTATGGCTCACAGGCAAAATACTACATAGGTTTTATGGCCTACGAGGGGGATGATTACAACAAAGCCAATGAATACTTCGAACAAGTTAGTGACAACGAAAAATATAAGGAAAAACTCTCCTACTACCAAGCCGATTTAAACTTCAAGCTCGGTAATTTTGAGAAAGCCATCACCATGGCGAAAGAGCAGATGCCAAAAAGCTCTCCAGCAGAAAAATCGGAGCTCAACAAAATCATAGGGGAAAGCCTCTTTAACCTACAGAAGTACGCCGAAGCCATTCCTTATCTGAAAGAATATAAAGGCAAAGGTGGCAAGTGGTCCAACACCGATTACTACCAATTGGGTTACGCCTACTATAAGCAAAACAATTTTGAAAGCGCCATCTCGGAATTTAACAAGATAGTGAGTGGGAACAACTCCGTCGCACAAAACGCCTATTATCATTTGGGGGAAAGCTACATCAACCTGAATAAAAAGCAAGAGGCCCTCAACGCCTTCCGCAACGCATCACAAATGGATTACGATCTTAAAATCCAGGAAGACGCTTGGTTGAATTATGCAAAAATCAGTTACGAAATCGGGAACCCATACCAGTCCGTCCCGCAAGTGCTCACCAGCTATTTGGACAAATACCCAAAAACCGCCGTCAAGGAAGAGATTGAAATCCTCTTGATTGATTCCTACATCACCTCGAAGAATTACAAGGAAGCCTTTAGACTATTGGAAGGCAAAAGCAGCTTTGAAAGCAAAGTGGCGTTCCAGAAAGTGGCGTTCTACCGGGGTATCGAAATTTACAACGAAGGAAATTATGTAGAAGCCAAAAAGATGTTCGAAAAATCCTTGAAAGAACCACGCGATGCCAAGTTCACCGCCAGAGCCACCTTTTGGAAAGCGGAATCCGATTATAATATTGGTAACTACGGCGAAGCTTTGATTGGCTTTAAGCAGTTTCAACAGCAATCCGAAGCGCAGACGACACCAGAGTTTAAGAATTTGGAGTACAACTTGGCTTATACTTATTTCAAACAAAAAAATTATCCGAAAGCCACCGAGTTGTTTCAAAACTTCATCGCCACAAGAAAAGACGACAAACTCCGACTGAATGATGCCTATTTAAGATTGGGCGACGGTTACTTCGTATCGAGCGACTACCAAGACGCGATTGCGGCTTACGAAAAGGCGATGGCCATCAACGAGATCGAGACGGATTACGCAGCCTTCCAAAAGGCGATGAGTTACGGTTACATCGGCAAAGGCACCACGAAAGTACAAGAGTTGAACAGTTTTATAGATAAATACAACAAGTCTGCCCTGCGCGACGATGCGATGTATGAGTTGGCAAATTCCTATGTGAAAGCCAATCAGAATGACAAAGCGATGTCCACTTACGACAGACTTAACAACGAATACAAAACAAGCATCTTCATCCCAAAATCATTGTTGCGTCAAGGTTTGGTGCATTACAACGCCAGCCAAAACGATCAGGCATTGACCAAGTTTAAGAAAGTGGCGAAGGACTATCCGAATTCGGAAGAAGCGATTCAAGCCGTTTCGACTGCGAGATTGATCTATATTGATTTGGGACGTGTGGACGAGTATGCCGCCTGGGTGAAAACCTTGGATTACATCAACGTCACCGATGTGGAACTGGATAACACCACCTATTTGGCAGCCGAGAAACAATATTTGGATGGCAATACGGACAATGCCATCAAGCAATTCAATAATTATCTGAATCAATTCCCAAATGGCACTTATGCCTTGAGAGGTCATTTCTATTTGGCGGAATTATACACTAAAAAGAACCTTCCGGAAAACGCCCAGCCACACTATGAATACGTGGTGAACAAGCCAAAAGGCGAATATACGGAGCAATCCTTGGTAAAATTGTCTGAAGCTTATTTGAACGCTTCCAATTGGAACAAGGCATTGCCATTGTTAAAACGTTTGGAAACCGAGGCCGATTATCCACAGAACATCGTGTACGCACAATCGAACTTGATGAAGACCTACTTCAATCTGGACAACTATAAAGAGGCCGAAACCTATGCCGAAAAGGTGTTGGCAAGTTCAAAGTTGGATAACAAGGTGAAGAGCGATGCCCAGATCATCATCGCACGCTCCGCCATCAAAACAGGGAATGAAGCGAAGGCCAAAACCGCCTATGCAGAAGTGGAAAATATTGCCACAGGCGAATTGGCAGCCGAGGCACTTTTTTACAATGGCTACTTTAAGAACAAAGATGGTAACTACGAAGCGTCGAACACGATGATACAGAAGTTGGCGAAGGATTATTCAAGCTACAAATATTATAGTGCGAAAGGTTTGGTCGTTATGGCAAAAAACTTTTATGCGTTGAAGGATGCCTTCCAAGCCACGTATATTTTGGAAAGCGTCATTAAAAACTTCCCTGAATTTGATGATGTCGTGGCAAATGCCAAGACAGAATTAAGCAAGATCAAAGCAGAGGAAGCCAAAACAAATTCATCCATCACATCGGAGAACTAACAAACTCACTGCGTCATAGCATGCAGTAGAGCGAAGGGTTTAATGTTGAACACTCAATCACAAATTAAAATGATAAAACAAATCAAATATACACTCATAGCATTCCTAATAGGTAGTAGTCTGTTTGCCCAAGAACGTACTAAAGACACTTTGGATCCGGAAGTCGTTACCGTTGTAAAGCCTTATACACCTACGGTATCTGATGCGTTTAAGATCAAGGAAACACCAACTTTGGATGATGCGACTACAACGGCGAAGAAAGATATTAAATACAATATCTTCTCCATTCCGGTGGCTTCTACCTTTACACCCGCCAAAGGAAAGGCAGCAACAGTGACCAAAGCAAAACAGGAAAAATTATATGACAACTACGCATCGCTTGGTGTGGGGAACTACACCACCATTTTGGGTGAAGTGTATCTGAACCACGAATTGGGTAGAGGTGAGACCGTAGGCGGTTATTTGAGTCATCATTCCTCTGGAGGTGGTATCAAAGATGTGCTTGTAGAAGATGGATTCTGGAATACCAACTTGAACGTCAATTACACCAAAAAAGAACGCGATTACTCATGGACAGTAGATGGTGGCGGTTTGTACCAAAAATATAATTGGTATGGCTTGCCAGAAGGTTTATTTGATGTGACTTTAGCCGATTCTTTAGATGTTGGACATACCTACATAGGTGCCAATATTGGAGGAAAAATTAAATTTGAAGACAGTTACTTTAAACAAGCGTCGGTTCGCTTCAAGCATTTTGGCGATAATTTGGGTTCAGGGGAAAACAGATTTGTGGTGAAAGGGAATGTGGATGTGCCGATTCAGGATGAACTGATTTCTACACGCGTCACCCTTGATTATTTGGGAGGTTCTTTTGATCAGACTTTTTTCACGGAAGACGAAATAAAATATGGCAACATCAACTTCGGAATTGCACCACAATATCAGTTGACACAAGATGACTTGACATTAAACCTAGGGGTTAATTTGGTGTATTTAAATGATACGGAAGCAAGCAAAAGTAAGCTTTATATCTACCCGAACATCACCGCTAGCTACCGATTGGTCGATGAACTGTTAATCGCCTATGGTGGATTAGAAGGTGGATTGATACAAAACTCTTACGAAGGATTTGCTCAAGAAAATCCATTCCTGTCACCAACTTTATTTGTGTCGCCTACGGATCAACAGTACAATGTTCTTGCAGGTATCAAAGGAAAATTAACGAACCAGATAAGTTATAATGTCAATGCGCGTTATTTCGCTGAACGAAGTAAAGCTTTATACAAACTGAATAGTTTTTATGGTCAGGCCACCGAAGATTATCAATTTGGAAATTCATACAATGTCATCTACGATGATGTAAAAACCTTTTCTTTTTCAGGGGAGTTAAATGTAGATGTCAATCGTAATTTTAAATTGGGAGCCAAGGCGGAATTTCTGTCTTACAATATAAAAGACGAAGCCGAAGCTTGGAATTTACCAAACATCAAAGCCTCATTGTTTACGGATTATCAAATTGATGAAAATTGGTTTGCAGGCGCCAATCTGTTTTATGTGGGCGAACGCAAAGATCAATTGTCCTTATCTGGAATCATGACGGCTATTGGTGATCCAAGTCTGTATCCATCCACAGTTGCTTTAGATGGCTATTTTGATGCCAATGCACATGTAGGTTACAGAATTACAGATCAAATATCAGCCTTTGCAAAAGTGAATAATATCGCCAATCAAGATTACCAACGTTGGTTGAATTATAAAGTTCAGAGCATTCAGTTTTTGGTAGGGGCGACTTATCAGTTTGATTTTTAAAATGGAGGGGATATGAAATAGTCATATTTTCAAAAGAGCATTCCAATCGGAATGCTTTTCTTTTTGCTTCCTTTTCTCAATAGAAATATCTATTATTGCGATAACTAATTTCTTACAGATGAAACCGTTTTACTTATTAATTGTAATTGTTTTTTTTTCTACCGTTTCTTTTTCGCAAATTCCCTCAAACGACGGCATACAAAATGCAGTCAGTATTACAAGTTTGCCTTTTGCTGATATTAATGTACAAACCCAAAATGCTACCTCTGAATCAGGTGGTGGTATGCAATCTTGTGACCTTGGACCTGATTATTCTAGAGTTTATTACAAATATATACCAAGCCAGAATGAAAAGATTCAATTGACACTGACTAATAGCAATAGCAATTCTTTGATCTTAACTTATTATACTCCATATACCTCATTTGTAGACGACACGCTTTTGGAATTAGCTTTTAGCGATATTTGTGGTTTTGGCGGTTTAAAAGAAATTATACTTTTCAGCGGTCGAACCTATTACTTTTTAGTGTCCAATCCTGATGGTCCAACAGATTTTAATATAATACAATTAGCTACCTACCCTGAAATTTTGAATATTCCAGATGAAAATTTTAAAAATGCTCTAATCAACACCAATTGTATTGATACGGATTTGAACGGATCCCTTGATTCAGATTTAGACTCTAACAATGACAATGAAATTCAATTTTCAGAAGCTGTTCAAATTAATAATCTGGTAGTTGATTTACAAAACATAAATGATTTAACTGGGATCGAATATTTTTTAAGTTTAAAGGTGTTGAGGGCAAGATTCAATGATATTACCACTGTTGATGTAAGTAATTTGACCAAATTAAAAATTTTAAATTTAGACTCCAATGAGATAATTAATTTGGATTTACAATACAATTTTGATTTAGAAGAAATTTCGTTGGAGAGCAATCAATTTTCGAGTATTGATATATCAAATAATATAGATCTTACGTATATTAATATTAATGACAATTCAATCAATTCTATTGATGTTTCATCACATTTTCGACTTCGTACCTTATCATGTAGTCAAAATAATTTAACGAATTTGGATGTAACCCAAAATGGGTTATTAGAGAGTCTGTTTTGCGGAGAAAACAGTATAAGCAGTCTGGATATTTCAAATAATGACCTATTGAGATATTTCAGTATTGCAGATAATAATTTTAACGACATTGACCTTACATCGCATGTGCAATTAGTATATTTGGATGTATCATTTAACAACCTATCATCACTGGATATTACTCAACATCCTGCTTTGGTTTTTGTTTATTGTTCAAACAATGCTATAACTCAATTAGATATTTCTAACCAAATCAATCTTGACAATTTCAATTGTAGTGATAACCTATTACAAGAATTGGATGTGAGGAATGGATTTAATGCCTTTATCATCGATTTCCAATCGCAAAATAATCCGTTTTTGGAATGTATATATGTGGATGATCCACAGGCAATTTATTTGGAAGATTGGATAATTGATAATACGAGTCAATTTGTAAATAATGCTACGGAATGTGAAACTCTATCAATAAATGAAATTTTCAGTCAACCAAGGATAAGTATTTATCCAAACCCTACCAACGATTATCTATTTTTAAAAAGTAACAATCCAATAAAAACGGTTACGTTTAATGATGTCAATGGTAGATTATTTCAAAAGATTTCCTTAACAAGAATAACAAATACCTTGAATATAGATACAAACCATTTATTTGCTGGTATTTACTTTATAAAGATTGAAACCAATAATGGCGTGGTAAACAAAAGGATGATTAAAAATTAATTGAATAGTGCAAGCTCATTTCATATTAAGCATTCCAATCGGAATGCTTTTCTTATTTTTACAATCATTAGAAATTTAATTAATTTCCATTTTCAACACATGAAAAATTTTATAACACTAATCATACTTCTCGCCATGTTTTCTTGTCAAAAGGATGAAAAAATACAAGTGGACATGATTGTTATCAATGCGAATGTCTATACCGTTAATGAAAGCTTTGACAAGGCGCAAGCCTTTGCCGTTACTGATGGTAAATTTGTAGAGATAGGACGCAACAGTGATATCCAAGAAAAATATGATTCCTTCAAAATAGTTGACGCCAATGGACAAACCATCGTTCCTGGGTTTATCGATGCGCATTGTCATTTTTTAGGATTGGGATTCAATAAACAAAGTGTGAATTTGTTTGGTACAAAAAGTTTTGAGGAAGTTGTAGATAGTGTTGCTGCATTTCAAAAGCGACATAACTTAAAATATATCACTGGTCGTGGATGGGATCAAAACGATTGGTTGGTAAAAGACTATCCAACCAAGAAGAAACTGGACTCTTTATTTTCTAATACACCAGTTGTTTTAACGCGAATTGATGGTCATGCCATTCTGTGCAATCAAGCTGCTTTGAATATGGGAAAGGTAACGGCTGACAGCAAAATTGAGGGCGGAGAAGTAGTTTTGGAAAACGGAAAGCCTACAGGTGTTCTAATTGATAATGCTGAATATTTGGTGATGCAGCATTGGCCAAAAGAATCACGCGAGTCGATTGCAAAAGCGTTATTGGCTGCACAAGATATTTGCTTTGAATATGGATTGACTACGGTAGATGATGCCGGATTGGACAGAGAATCGATTGAAGTCATAGATAGTCTCCAAAAAGCTGATATTCTCAAAATGAGAGTGTACGCCATGGTGTCTGCAACCAAAGAAAATCTCGATTATTATTTGGATAAGGGTATTTACAAAACTGCAAAATTAAATGTGCGTTCCTTCAAAGTCTACGGCGATGGCGCTTTGGGAAGTCGTGGCGCTTTGTTGCGCAAACCGTACAGTGACCAACCCGGACATTTTGGTCTGTTGACGACGTCGCTGGGAGCGATGGATAGTATGGCGAAACGCATTGCAAATTCAAAATTTCAGATGAATACACATGCCATTGGAGATTCTGCAAATCATGTCTTGTTGGATATATATGGTAAGGTTCTTAAAGATAAAAAAGATAGACGCTGGCGAATAGAGCATGCGCAAGTCATTACGGCTAACGATTTCGATAAATTCCAAAATGTGTTGCCATCCGTACAGCCAACCCATGCCACGAGCGATATGTATTGGGCAGAAGAACGATTGGGCAAGGAGCGTGTCAAAGGGGCGTATGCCTATCAACAATTATTAAAATCGTATGGAAAGATTGCACTAGGAACCGATTTCCCGGTAGAGCAGGTGAGCCCATTTTTAACGTTTCATTCCGCAGTGGCGCGTCAGGATTCTGAGGATTATCCGTTGGATGGTTTTCAAATGGAGAATGCCTTAAGTAGAGAAGAAGCCTTGAAGGGAATGACTATTTGGGCTGCCTATTCAAATTTTGAAGAAAAAGAAAAGGGAAGTATCGAGGCCGGGAAATTGGCGGATTTTATCATTTTGGATCAGAACATTATGGTCGTTGACAACAAAGATATTCCAAAGGTTAAAGTTTTGAAGACTTTTGTCAATGGTGTGATCCAATATGAGATGAAAAAAAAGGAGGAAACGGAAGTGATTAAGGAACGAAAATAATTCTACTTACATTTCTGTTAGTCTAGCCAAATAATCGAAATGTTCGCCTTCCATAACAAGTTCGCAGTGTAATCCGACGAGTTCACTAGCGTTTTTTAAAGTTTGAAAATCCAGATAGAGCCATTTCATTGGTAATTCTTCTTCACCTTTATAACTTAAATAATAATCGAGTTCGCCATAATAATTGGTGTGCATATCTTGCCAAATTCCACCATCTTCATCTTCAAACATGTATTGAATGTCTGAAGAATCAATTAAAATCTGCCCTTTTGGATTAATTAAGTTTTTTAAATGTTTTAAATAAGCGGGAACCTTTGCGACTTCTTGAAAAATTCCAGTTCCATTCATCAATAACAGAATCGTATCGAATTTTAAAGTTTCATCAAGTAGCGCTTTCAATTCAACATTTGTAACACCTCTTTTTTTAGCGACTTCAACAGCACCTGCAGAAACATCAATGGCTTTGACCTCATAACCTTTGGTTTGCAGATACAAACTATGACTTCCTGAACCACAACCTACATCAAGAGTGATTCCTTTTGCTAACTGAAGCGCTTTTTGTTCCAACTTCGGCATGTCTTTAATATCCCTGAAAAGGTAGGGTAAAGGCAATTCATCTTCAGCAGAAATATTAGTAGACGTGATGAGATCTTCGGTATAATTGTTGTTGCAATAATCGAGAAGTGCTTTTCCAAAAAGGTCTTTTGAATTCAAAGGTATAGAGTTTGAGAGTTTAGAAGTTTATGAGATTAGAGTTGGAAATGTTTAGTAAATTTGATACTCAATTTAAATAAATTTTTCTTGAGCCTTATACCCAAAATAGAAAACCTCCCAAAGCTAGCCAAAGATAAACATAAGGAAAATAAAACCTTCTTTGCAAAGCTAAAAAAGAAACCGCCAAAACATCTGGATTATTTGATGCAGGAATTGCATGAAGAAGAATTTCAACGCACAGATTGTTTAAATTGTGCTAACTGCTGTAAAACCACAGGACCATTATTTACTGATAAAGACATTGAGCGGATTGCGAAGCATTTCAAAATGAAACAACAGCAGTTCATTGATCAATTTTTAAGGGTTGATGAAGAAAACGACTATGTTTTGCAAGGTGTGCCTTGTACATTTTTGGGGGCAGATAATTATTGTTCTATCTATGAAGTACGTCCAAAAGCTTGCAGAGAGTTTCCACATACCGACCGCAAAAAATTCCAGCAAATTTCCAATCTTACTTTAAAGAACGTTGAGATGTGTCCTGCAGCCTTTAATATTGTTGAAGAAATGAAAAACAGAATAAAATATTAAGATTTAATCTTGAGACTAAAGAGATGAAAAGATTCCTATTTCCAATCCTATTTTCCTTGTTTGTAACTGCCGGCAATGCACAAGAATGGTTTACATCCTTTGATGTCGCCAAAAGATTGGCACGCGTTCAAGACAAAATGTTATTTGTGGTTTGGGAAGCCTCTTTTGATACGCCAATTCCTATGCTTGTGAGGTCGGAGAGCGAAAAAGTGGTAGCCATCGACCTGTCTAAAGAAACGAGTTTGGATTCCATCATTTGGGAGTATTTTGTACCTGTGCGACTACCCGAAACGCTTTTTTCAGAATTTAGCGCTGCCGCCGAAGACAGAGACTATCGATATCTTAACAAACTCAATGACAATTCGATTAAAATCATGGACGTCAATGGGAACATCATGAATGTCGATGAACCAGACGGCTCCGTCACAAATCTGACGGATTTGATTACTAAATACGCCTTGAACACAGCGTATCTGAAAAGTGAACTAGATAATTATGCGGACGAAAAAAACTTTCTGTCATCTTCCTTATTAGGTATACGCTATATTGATTACGCCATATTTGCTCATGAAGATTTAAGATCTGACATTATTGACCTCTCGACTATTTACCTTAATGAAGCGGAAACATTTTTATCTAGAAATGAACCTGATTACGATCGGTACTTACAAAAAATTGAGTTGGCTCGCATAAAGCAATTATTGATTCTGAATGCGTATCGAAAGGCTTCTCGTCAGCTCAAACGTATAGACCACACTGAAATAAATGAGATCAATACGTCGCAGTTTGCGTTTCTGAACTATGTGGCTTTCACATTAATGAAGGATGAAATCAATGCTGAATCATGGAAAAGTAAAATTTCTTCATTAGATTTGATAAAAGCTGAACGAATTATAAAGAATAATACAGTTGGACGCGATAATTAGTTATTTTGAAACCATTCCTTCCTCACACAGAAGTCTTATCCTTGTAGGAGGGATTACTTTTTTTTGGTTATTGGAAGGCGCTCTGCCTTTATTTCAATTTAATTATAAGAAATGGCAACATGCCATTCCAAACTTATTTTTCACTTTTACAACGGTTATCGTCAATTTTGGACTGGCATTTTTACTCTTAAAAACAGCCGATTGGGTCAAAGTAAATGATTTCGGTATTATTAACTGGTTGCCAGAGATGCCAATGTGGTTATATGCATTACTTGGAGTGATGCTTTTGGATTTTTTCGGCGCTTATCTTGCACATTTTGTAGAGCATAAGGTAAAACCTTTATGGATGATTCATTTGGTACATCACACCGATCATAAAGTAGATACAACGACGGCCAACAGGCATCATCCTATAGAAAGCGTGATTCGGTTCGCCTTTACCTTGTTTGGCGTGTTTATCGTTGGAACTCCGATTGCACTTGTGTTTTTATATCAATCTTTGTCGTTGATCGCTACTCAATTTGGTCATGCTAATATAAAAATGAATCGAAAGGTCGATAACGCATTGAGTTATTTTATAGTGTCTCCAGATATGCACAAAGTGCACCACCATAATGTTTTGCCGTATACAGATTCAAATTATGGAAATATTTTTTCAATTTGGGATCGGTTGTTCGGTACCTATATGAAACTCGATAGAGAAAAAATTATCTATGGTGTAGATACCTTTCCGGATGAAGTAACGAATAGTAACATCAGAGATTTGCTGAAACAACCCTTTCATAAGTATCGCAAACCTACGACTACGAAACGCTAGACTACATCTTCAAACTTCTCTTCCTTATTGAGTGCAAAGGTTTTCAATTGAAATCTGAATGCAGCGGGATGCATTTCAACGATTATTTTTGAAAATTCGTACAAGTCATCGTTCAATAATTTGTGTTGAACTAAAACCTTTGGGGCATCAGCATTTCCAAATATATCTTTGGTATAGAATTAATCCAAACTCCCTCGACGAAAGATTAGTCTAACCAAAATGACCCCAGTCATGAACCTATTGAATAAAAATACCGCAAAATTTTACGCATCCCTATTTTTCCTAATTGTGATGACCGTGATTTCTCAAAGATCTCAAGCTCAAAAGCAATACACTACCATTTCTAAAAACATCAATCCTGAGGCTCAAAACTTGTATCATGATCTGTCGCCTCAAGGTGATAGTTTGTACTTGAAAGCCGAATCCATTTTTTATAAGGTGACGTTTTTAAATAGTTTAGATAGGAAAGTTTACACATTTAATCCGCCAGTTGTGGAAACCAGTATTTCTCTTCAAGACATCATCGTGGGTGATTATACGGTTTTGGTGTATAAGAAAGACCGTATTATTGTATTCCATATTTCTAGATTATTGGAAATAGAACCACCTATACAACTGATTGCGAGTAAAGAGATGTCTGTAAGTCAGGAGGCATCCATCGTAAGTCCAGTCATCACTAAAGTAAACCTGAAAGAGAAGTCAGCTTCCAAAGTGGTAACCCACGAAATTAAATTGGAGGACAACTTTGAATTGGCGTTGGAAGATTTAAAAGTAGCCGTCAATGATGATAAGTTGAAAATTGACAAATCAGATGTATTGAGCCATCCAAGACCCTATAACTTAAGTAGTCCGGACAGATCGAACATGGAAAGCAGAGAAGCGTATCGCAGGAATAATTTAAGACCTAACGGAAAACCTTATTATTAATCATAAACAAGATAGTTACTTCGAAGTGTTTTGAAGTCTTCCAAACCTTTTTGCCAAGTAGTCTTAATTTCAGCTTCCGACATGCCTTGCTCAATTTGTTGACGCAGTTTCTTTGTTCCGGCCAATTTGGTGAAAAAATCAGTAAAGAAAACGTTTTTATCAGTTGTTTGATTATAAGCCTCAATAAGCCATTTCAATTCAATTTTATGGATAGGCTTCAAATCACTCAGATCCTTTCCAAAACATAATTTGCCTTGATATGGAGGATTTTTCGCACCTTCATTTGGTCGTGGTGTAAATTGAAAAGTATTATCTTCTTCAGAAAGATATGGACTTCCAAAAATCTGGAATTGCTTATTCGTACCACGTCCAACGCTCACATTGGTACCTTCAAAAAAACACAAACTTGGATACAAATTGATGGATGTATCATTTGGAAGATTTGGAGATGGTTTTATAGGCAAACTGTAAGAGGTCTGACGCGTATAATTCTTAACAGGAATAACAATCAATTCACATTGCACGGCATTTTTCAACCATTTTTCGCCATTGATCATTTGTGCATATTCGCCAATTGTCATACCATGAACCACAGGAATAGGATGCATCCCAACAAAACTAGTATGTTCCTTTTCTAAAATGGGTCCATCCACGTAAGCACCGTTCGGATTTGGCCGATCAAGCAGTATTAACGGAATATTCGCTTCAGCACATGCTTCCATGACATAATGCAAAGAGGAGATGTACGTATAAAATCGAACTCCAACATCTTGAAGATCAAACACCATCACATCAATACCATTTAATTGTTCTGGTTTTGGTTTTTTATTGTTGCCATAAAGAGAAATGATCGGAATCCCCGTTTTAGGATCTTTACCATCTTTTATCAATTCGCCAGCATCAGCAGTACCTCTAAACCCATGTTCTAGAGCGTACACTTTTTTGACATCGATTTTCAAAGAAACTAAAGAATCCACCAAATGAGTGAACTTATGGTCATCGGTCTTCAGTCTTCCGTCCTTAAAAATCACCGATGATTGATTCGCTACAATCCCTACCTTTTTGCCTCTCAATAACTTTAAATAAGCATCAGTCTGATTGGCAGCAACCACAGGAATTTGCTTGTCTTGAGTACTTAAATTTGTAACTTCGCCTGTCTTATTTCCAACCTCTAGCTTCACACTTCCAACCTCTTCTGCCTTTGTGCCACTACCGCAAGAAATCGCTGTTAAAACAATTCCGATTATTATCGGGAAAAACGTATTTTTGAACATCATTAAATGCATGGAATCAATTTGAATTACGAGTTTTTTATAGCTAAACGTATTATTGGTAATAAAGCGTATAAAAGTAGTGTATCGGCACCAATTATAAAAATTGGGATCACAGCCATCGCTATCGGTATGATAGTGATGCTCATTGCCATTGCCACAGGGATTGGCTTGCAGCAAAAAATACGAGATAAAGTCGTTGCGTTCAATGGACACGTCACTATCAACAATTTTGATTCCAACGCATCTGACGAATCTGAAGTCCCTATCAGCATCAAACAAGTTTTCTATCCAAAATTCGAGAGCGTTGATGGTGTCACCCATATTCAGGCTGTTGCAACTAAATTTGGTGTCGTTCGCACCGAAACTGATTTTGAGGGAGTGATTTTAAAAGGTGTCGGTTCAGATTACGACTGGCGCTATTTTGAGGAGTTTTTAGTAGAAGGACATTTGCCGAATTTCTCTGATCAATTGAATGATGAGGTGATCATTTCCAGTTATTTAGCAAATCGGCTTCAATTTAAATTAAATGATTCATTTCAAATTCTTTTTGGAAAGGAAGATGTCAATCAGGTACCATTTATTAGGCAATTCAAAATTGTTGGAATTTATAGTTCAGGGTTTCAAGATTTAGATGAAAAATATCTCGTTGGCGATCTTCGTCACATTCAGAGAATGAACAAATGGGAAGCAGATGAGGTTGGTAGTTTTGAAGTCTTCATTGACGATTTCTCCAAAATCGAACCAAAAGGTATCGAGATTTATCAAGCCACACCATCCAATTTGAAAGCAGAAACAGTGGTTCAAAAATATTATTCCATATTCGAATGGATCAACATTTTTGACAACAATACCTACGGAATTATTGGCATTATGATTTTGGTTGCAGGCATCAACATGATTACAGCATTGCTCGTTTTAATATTGGAACGCACCCAAATGATCGGTATTCTCAAAGCCTTGGGAAGTAGCAATTGGAGCATCAGAAAAGTGTTTTTGTACAACGCGACCTATTTGATAGGTTTGGGACTTCTTTGGGGAAATGTCATCGGTATCGGACTCCTGTTTGCACAGAAATATTTCAAGCTCATTCCACTCGACCCAAGTGTCTATTATGTAACAGAAGCACCAGTTTATATCAGTTTAGATTATATTTTACTCTTGAATATTGGCACGTTCATAGTTTGTTTATTGATGCTTTTGATTCCATCGGTTATCATCACCAGAATATCTCCAGTCAAGGCAATTCGATTTGATTGATTTGGGCGTTCCCTTGCAGGTCGCGCTATCCACTATATCTTTTTTTTTCAAAAAAAGGATGCCGTTCCTATCGCTAACGCAATTAACCTCCTAATTACTTTTGAACTCCTAACTTTTACCCTAAATTTGCATCGCAAAATAATTTACATGGAGTACGCAAAAAACATTTTAGAAACCATCGGCAACACGCCATTGGTCAAAATAAACGAACTGACAAAAGATTTACCTTGTTTAGTGTTGGCAAAATACGAAACCTTCAATCCTGGCAATTCCGTTAAAGACAGAATGGCTGTAAAAATGATTGAAGATGCAGAAGCAGATGGTCGTCTAAAACCAGGCGGCACAATTATCGAGGGAACTTCTGGCAATACGGGAATGGGCTTGGCATTGGCAGCGATCGTAAAAGGTTACAAATGTATTTTTGTGATCAGCGACAAACAGTCCAAGGAAAAGATGGATATTTTGCGAGCTGTAGGAGCAGAAGTCATTGTGTGTCCAACAGATGTAGAGCCAACAGATCCGAGAAGTTATTATTCCGTGTCCAAACGATTGGGTGAGGAAACACCAAATTCATGGTATGTAAATCAATACGATAATTTGAGCAATACCAAAGCGCATTACGAAAGTACAGGTCCAGAAATCTGGAAACAGACGGGTGGCAAAATCACGCATTTTGTGGTGGGTGTTGGTACAGGAGGTACGATTTCTGGAGTTGGAAAATATCTGAAAGAACAAAATCCAGATATCAAAATTTGGGGTATTGATACCTACGGAAGCGTCTTCAAAAAATACCATGAAACAGGGATTTTTGACGAAAACGAAATCTATCCATACGTCACAGAAGGTATTGGTGAAGACATTTTGCCCAAAAATGTCAATTTCGATATCATTGATGGCTTTGAAAAAGTTACAGATAAAGATGCCGCAGTTTACACACAATTATTGGCACAAAAAGAAGGTATGTTTTTGGGCAACAGCGCAGGAGCAGCCATCAAAGGCTTGTTGCAGCTAAAAGACAAGTTTAAAAAAGACGATGTTGTAGTTGTGCTGTTCCATGACCATGGTAGCCGTTATGTTGGCAAAATGTTCAACAACGACTGGATGAAAAAAATGGGGTATTTAGACTAATACGAACGAAAAATCACTGAGAGACGCTTTTTCAGTGTTGAAGCAATTTTAAAAAACCACTAAAAACCTAAATGTAAATTTGGGTTTTTTTGTTGGTTCTTTTATTTCGTTCAACTTTAAATGAATCAAACGTTAAGTGAAGTAAGCCTTTCTGATTTTATTTAACTATCCATGGTGCTACGTATTTTTCCCATATCAATTACGTTTTAGGATCTCTTCTAAACAACTCAATCAAGTCAAAAATCAGCACACAAAAAACCACCCAAATAAAGCCTGCAATAAAACCGCCTGCAATATCGGAAGGGAAGTGGACACCAAGATAAATTCTACTGATGCCGATACTTAAAATAAGTATGAATAACAGAAGAATTACAAAGATTTTCAAAAAAAGATTCATCTTAAAGCGATAAAAAAGGTACATAACAAATCCATAAAATGCCATCGCACTCATCGCGTGTCCACTAGGATAACTTAAGGTTTCTACAGATACTAAATGTTCGATACTTGGTCGTGCACGGTCTATAAAACGTTTGAGGATCAGATTCGATATAGCGGATAAAGCCAAAACAATTAAAATTTGCGCGACATACTTCCAGCGCTTAAAGATCAGTAGAGATACCAACGTACTACCCACAATAACGAAGAGGTATCCATAAATATCGCCCACATGTGTAACAAATACAAAATAGTTGGTCAAGGCTGGTGAGCGATAAGAAATGACGTAATCCGTGATATTTTGATCATAAACTGCTAACGTTTCGGTAGTCAAGGTATCTGTAAGCTCTATAAAGACGTTGATACCCCCAATGACAATTATCAGTGCTATGGCAACCGTAATGATATAGGGTAAGCTTGCATTATATTGGTGAAACTTGCCAACTAAAATTTCTCTCAATTTTCTAATAAATGCTAAAAGCGCTTTTCTCATGCTCTATTCGAAGTCTGTTTTTGAAAAACCTAAAGATAAAGGCATTTTTTGATTCTATAATAGGATGTGGCTAAAAAATCTTCATTTACAGTTGAAACAAAATTTAAAGTTGATGCTGTTTCTGTTTAAAAATTTTCAAAACCATAGATGTAAAATCAATCTTGGAATTTAGTACATTTAGTCCATGCAAGAAGATTTTTTACATTATGTATGGAAACATAAAAAGTTCGCAACACCGAGTCTTCAAACGACTGATGGTGAGCTTGTGACTTTGGTAAAAGTTGGGCAGCATAATTATAATTCAGGACCAGATTTCTTCAACGCACAGTTGGGTATTGGTGGTCAATTTTGGGCTGGTAATGTTGAAATCCACGTGAAAAGTAGCGACTGGTATGTTCATAATCATGAAAGGGATGAGGCCTACGATAATGTGATTCTCCATGTAGTATATGAGCATGACACCGAAATTTTTAGAAAAGACAATACAGCAATTCCAACTTTAGAACTCAAAAAGTATATAAGTAAGGAATTGCTGGATAATTATCAAGGCTTACTCTACAATCAACATAAATGGATTAATTGTGAGAGTGATTTTCATTCCATCGATGATTTTGTGCGCAATAATTGGTTAGAAAGTCTCTATTTTGAACGTTTGGAACGCAAATCGAAAGCGATCGAAGCTATGCTTATCATTTCTAAAAATGATTGGGAGGCAGTATTATTTAAGTTGTTGGCGAAAAACTTTGGACTTAAAACGAATGGAGATGCCTTTTTAAGCTTGGTAAATTCGATTGACTTTTCCATTGTGAGAAAATTGCAATCTTCTCCCGAACAATTGGAAGCTCTGTTTTTTGGTCAGGCTGGAATTTTAGAAGATTCTATAGAAAACAGCTATTATCAAAACTTAAAGAAGGACTATCAATTTCTAAAACAGAAATTCAACCTAACTAATTCGCCCGTGACGCCGCTTCAGTTTTTTAGATTGCGTCCACCGAATTTTCCAACTATTCGTTTATCACAATTAGCAATGTTATATGTCAAAGAGCCGAATTTGTTCTCCAAAATCATGACAGCCACATCCATTGAAGAATTGTATGACACTCTTAAAGTTTCGACTTCATCATTTTGGACCGATCATTATACGTTTGTGAAGGTTTCAAAATCCACTAAAAAAACATTAACTAAATCGTTTATGGATTTGTTGATCATCAATACTATTTTGCCCTTGAAATTTAGTTACGCAAAACAACTAGGTCAAACGGTTGATGAAGCTATACTTTCGATTATTCAAAAAGTAGATTCAGAAAAGAACGCCATTGTCAATGCATTCAATTCCCTAAAAAACATATCAACTTCTGCGATGCAATCCCAAGCACTGATTCAGCTCAAGACGGAATATTGCGTACAGAATAAATGTTTGAATTGCGCGATTGGGAATTCACTTTTAAACAATCGAAAAAAGGATAGTTTTGAAGAACCAAATTCGAAATGAATCTAAAATCTAAATATGTCTTTAAGCGTTAGTCACGAATCCTAAATCCTAAATATTGGTTACCTTGCAGTATGAACATTTTCTATAGAGCCTTATTATACTTTCAAAAGCGCGGTTACTACGTTTGTCAGCGTATCGCCGAACGTTTAGGGATCCGTGCTAAAGTCGTGCGAACCTCTTTTATGTATCTCACATTTGTAACTTTAGGTTTTGGTTTTGCTCTATATCTCTTTTTTGCATTTTGGATGCGAATCAAAGATTTGATTTATACCAAAAGGTCTTCAGTTTTCGATTTATAAACTATGGCAAATCCCATAATACGGTTTTTTAGAACCAAAATTTATATGGCAATATTTCTATTGCTGTTATTATTGGTATTAGGCGTGTTGGGTTTTAAACTGATGTCCAATTACTCGTGGATAGACGCCATCTACATGACGGTCATAACTATTACGACGGTTGGTTTTGGTGAGGTGCAACCATTGGATGATGTGTCCAAAATGTTTACCGTATTACTTATTTTAACGAGTGTAGTGATTGTTGGTTATGCCTTAACTGTGATTACTGAATATATTTTAAGCAAGAACAATTATGAAGAACTAAAACAAAAAAAGATGCAAAAAATAATCGATGGGCTCAAAAATCATATTGTGATTTGCGGCTATGGAAGGAATGGAAAGCAAGCGGCAAAGAAGTTGATGGCCTATAAAAAGCCATTTGTCATCATCGAGCAGGATCAAGATATCATCGATAAATTTCAAACAAATGATGTACTCTTTGTTCATGGAAATGCGAACGAGGATGAAACATTGCTACAAGCTGGTGTCGATAGAGCGCATACCATTATTTGTGCCTTGCCAAGTGACGCCGACAATCTGTTTGTGGTGCTTTCCGCAAGACAGTTGAATAAGACATTGAGAATCATAAGTCGTGCTTCGCAAGAAACGTCCTATGACAAATTGAAGCTCGCTGGTGCCAATAATGTGATTCTTCCAGACAGAATTGGGGGCGATCACATGGCGTCGCTGGTTGTGGTTCCAGATTTAATTGAATTCATCGACAATCTTTCAATTGTGGGACAATCCAATATTAACATTGAGGAAATTCCGATTGAAAAATTATACAATGCATCGGAAGTTAAAACAATCAAAGATTTAGATTTGAGACATAAAACAGGCTGCACCGTTATTGGTTTTAAGGATGGTAACGGGGAGTATGTCGTAAACCCCGAAGCTGAACTGAAGTTAGTTCCAAATTCAAAAATCATCGTTTTAGGTCGGCCGGAACAAATACAAAAACTTAATTCGCTTTTCGATATTTGTTGATTTGAACAATCATTTTAACAGCAGATGTTTTAAAAAATCATTTTTTTTTAGCATCTTGTCACGTTTTTAAGAAAACATTCACACTAACTAATTTAACTATCTCCAAATGAAGAAATATCTTCTTTCAATTTTATCTGTTCTATTGCCTGTTCTAACTTTTGCCCAAGAAAAAGGTTTGGACGAACAAATTAATGATGCTTTTATGCCCGTTGCAAGTTGGTGGGAAGGCTTTATTCTAACAACAGTTCCTATTGGCGGTTATGACATACCATTTGTAGTAATGCTATTAGTTGGTGGAGCAACATTTTTCACTATCTATTTTAAATTTCCTAGTATTACTAAATTTTGGACAGCAATCAATACGGTTAGAGGTAAGTATGTGGATATTGAAAAGCATGGTGTTGACAAGCTTTATAATAATGACGAAGCCTTAGCGGTTGAAGATATTCCAAATACCATTCGTGATGAAAGTGCGCATGGAGAAGTATCACATTTTCAAGCATTGGCAACAGCTGTTTCAGGAACTGTAGGTTTGGGTAACATTGCCGGTGTTGCAGTAGCAATTGGAATGGGTGGTCCTGGAGCAACCTTTTGGATGATTGTCTGTGGACTGTTAGGAATGTCAACAAAATTTGTCGAATGTACGCTAGGTGTTAAATATAGAGACGTCGGTCCGGACGGAACGGTCTATGGCGGTCCCATGTATTACCTCTCAAAAGGATTAAAAGAAATTGGTTTTGGAACCTTTGGAAAAATATTGGGAGTTCTGTTTGCTGTATTATGTGTAGGCGCTTCCTTTGGAGGTGGCAACGCATTTCAATCTAATCAAGCTGCTGTACAAATAAGCACTTTGTTGAACCTTCAAGGAGGAGCGACGGGTGTCATCATTGGAGTGGTACTTGCGGTTTTAGTAGGTATAGTAATCATTGGAGGCATCAAACGTATTGCGAGTATTACTGAAAAGATTGTGCCTTTTATGGCAGGTTTATACATATTGGCATCTTTAGTGATAATTTTTGCTAATATTGGTGACATCGGTTTAGCCTTTTCTTTGATTATTGATGGTGCATTCACACCAATGGCTGGTCTTGGTGGACTCGTCGGTGTATTGATTGTTGGCTTTCAAAGAGCAGCGTTTTCTAACGAAGCAGGGGCAGGGTCTGCTGCAATTGCGCATTCGGCAGTAAGAACCAAATACCCAGCGTCGGAAGGGGTCGTGGCATTACTGGAACCTTTTATTGATACGGTTGTGATTTGTACAATGACAGCTTTGGTCATTATATTCTTCAATATTAATGGGACTGATGCACAATCCGTTTTTGATTATACAGCTGCTCACGGTAGTAGTGTGATTTTGAAATCAACCGAATTGCCAATTAGTGGTGTGGATTTAACATCCTTGGCTTTTGATTCTGTCATTCCACATTTCTCATATGTATTGACAGTTGCCATTGTATTGTTTGCGTTTTCAACCATGATTTCATGGTCTTATTATGGTTTGCAATCTTGGAAATATCTTTTTGGAAAAGGAAAAACCGCCGATATTGTTTATAAAATATTATTCTTATTATTTGTAGTTGTGGGTGCCGCTGCAACATTGGATGCAGTTATCAAATTCTCTGATGCGATGATTCTAGCGTTGGTATTCCCAAATATGATAGGGTTGTTCTTCTTGTTCCCGAAAGTGAGACAGGAAATGAAACGTTACCTGAATGCTATTTCTATTAAAAGAGAAGCAATTCAAGATGGAGCAGAAGACATTACCAAACACATGTAACCCTTTGTGGTTATACTAAAATGAAAAGCATAAAATCCCATTTCCTGTTTACCAAAAATCAGCGAAATGGGATTTTTTTATTGGTGCTGCTCATTATACTGTTTCAATGCGCCTACTTTTTTATTGATTTTTCCTCTGAAGAACTAAAAGTTGATCCAAATGCAGTCAAAATGTTTCAGCAGGAGGTGGACTCCCTTAAGGCCGTTCAGATCGAAAAGAATAAACCAAAAATTTATCCATTCAATCCAAATTTTATTACAGATTATAAAGGCTATTCTTTAGGAATGTCAAATGAGGAGATTGATCGCTTATTGAATTTCAGAAAACAGGACAAATGGATCAATTCCTATCAACAATTTCAAGAAGTAACAAAAGTATCAGATTCACTTTTAGCAGTTTTGTCACCATATTTTAAATTTCCTGAATGGGTGACGAATCCAAAATCAAAAACAGATTGGGTTGATTATTCAAAGTCAAATAACTTTAAGACAACGACTACTAAAACATTCGCTCAAAAAACAGATTTAAACAAAGCAACAGCCGAAGAATTACAAAAAGTAAATGGAATAGGAGCCGCGCTTTCAGACAGAATTATAAAGTATCGCAGTAAATTTTCAGGTGGTTTTGTTTCTGATGTCCAGCTTCAAGATATTTATGGGCTTTCTCCTGAAGTGATTGAGCGGATCACTAATGATTTCACAGTAAAAACACCAAGATCCTTTGAGAAAATCAATCTCAATTCTGCAACACGTGATCAATTAGTAACCGTGCAACACCTAGATTATGAAATTGCACATTATATAATTGAGTACAGAACCTTGCATGAAGGATTCAAATCTTTGGACGAATTGATCAAAGTTAAAAACTTCCCAACTCAAAAAATTGAGATAATTAAGCTATATTTGACCCTCAATTAATTCCGATTCAACGGAAGTTAAAAATGATTTTATGGATAGTATGTACTTCACTGAAGAGCACCAATTATTTAGACAAAGTTTACGCGATTTTCTTAAAAAGGAAGTCGTTCCGCATATTGATAAATGGGAAAAAACTGGAACAATAGAACGTTTCATTTGGAAGAAGTTCGGAGACATGGGTTTCTTCGGAATCAATTACCCAGAACAATATGGAGGATTGAATCTCGATTTGTTTTACACGGTTATTTTTCTGGAAGAATTACAAAAAGTCAATTCAGGTGGTTTTGCTGCCGCCATGTGGGCACACGCATATTTGGCAATGACCCATCTCAACAAAGAAGGAAACCACGAAATAAAGGAAAAATATTTGACACCAAGTATTTCGGGTGACATGATAGGATGTTTATGTATTACCGAGCCTTTTGGAGGGAGTGATGTCGCTGGGATGCGAACCACTGCTGAAAAGAAAGGAGATACCTACGTTTTGAACGGTTCTAAAACTTTCATCACAAACGGTATTTACAGCGATTATTTAGTAGTTGCTGCAAAAACAGATCCAGATGCTGGTCATAATGGGATGAGTATTTTCGTGATGGATAGAGATACAAAGGGTATTTCTGCTACGAAATTGGACAAACTAGGCTGGAGAGCTTCAGATACTGGGGAAATCGCCTTTGATAATGTTGTCATTCCTGCAAGTAATTTGATGGGAGAAGAAGGTCAAGGTTTTCCATATATCATGCAGCATTTTGCATTGGAACGTTTGATTATGGGTATAAATTCTCACGCGAGAGCGGAACATGCTTTGGAATATGCCTTGCAATATATGTCTGAAAGAACTGCTTTCGGAAAAACAATTGATAAATTCCAAGCTCTAAGACACAAGATTGCGGATTATTACACCGAAATGGAAATCTGCAAAGAATTCAATTATTCAGTAGCATACAGACTCAATAAAGGTCAATATGTTGTCAAGGAAGCTACCATGTCTAAACTTCATTCTACCAAAATGGCTGATGAAGTTATCAATGGTTGTCTTCAATTTTTAGGAGGATATGGATATATGGAAGATTATCCGCTGGCACGAATGATGCGCGATAGCAGACTTGGACCAATTGGCGGAGGAACGTCGGAGATATTACGTGAAATCATCGCTAAAATGATCATTGACAAAAAAGATTATAAGCCAGCAACCTAAAACCTAAATCCTACTTTGTATGAAAACCAAATCTATTAATTACATTCTTTCAGTCCTTTGTGTGATGTTGAGCGTTTCAGCCTTTTCACAAAAGGAGCTCAAGAGCAAAATTGTAGATTTTGGCACGATGATGCCGATTGAAAGCGCCAGTATCTACATCAAAAATACCACAATTGGAACCGTTAGTAATTCTGATGGAAAGTTCGTCTTATTGGCGCCTAACGAATTTGTGAATGACACACTTATTATTTCTTCCATTGGATATAAAAGTTTCAAATCTCTAGTCGTTGAGTTTGATAATACAGTTGACATTTTTTTGGAGGAGGATGTTGCATCTTTAGATGAGATTGTATTGGTAGCAGAAACCAGACCTAAAACTGGCAACGATATCATGATGAAGGCACTCGAACGATTACCGAGAAACATGCCTGATTCATCATACCTTCAAAAAGGCTTTATCCGACATAAGGAACGAAACAAAAAAGAATTCAAATGGCTTATTGAAAGTGCAATCACAGTTTATGATTCTGCATTTGGTTCAAAATCTAATGAAAACCTAAAGGTCAATGTTGATCAAGTTCGTAAGAGCTACGATTTGAGAGATGTCGACAGTTTGTTGACGTACACCGCCTATCTTCAACAAAAAGGTAATTTGAGAAACTTAAAAGCAAGAAATCTTCGACGCGACACTATAAGAACGTCTTCTCTGGTGAGAGCCATCAAATGGAATGACACCAGGGTTAATGGACTTCAAAATCTTTTTGAAGGAAAGCTTAATTTAGTTCGAAATTCTTCAGATTCCAAGGCCTTGTTCGGAGAAAACATATTAGATATGCACCAGTTCGTTTTAGATACCGTTTTGGTGGATAACGATCGCAAAATCTATAAAATTAAAATCGATGAAAGCAAGGATTACGTCAACCTCAAAACGAGAGGCATCTTCAACGATGGCTATAAAGCTGAAGGTTGGATTTACATCTATTACGATACCTATGCAATCAAAAAAATCGAATACAACCTCGTGGCAGCATCTCCAGAACAAAAGAGTAGGAGTAAAGCACTTTTTGATACGCAAACCAATCACAAATTGGTGATGAGTTATATGGAATATGAAGGTAAGATGTATCCGCAATACATCTATTACGAAACACCAAAATTGGTGAATGTAGGAGCTAAACCTACCGAGCAAAGAAAAAGCATCGAAGAAACGGTCACTTACGATAAGGATGAACGTTTCTATTTCACCGTTCAGGAAATCCTATTCACGCAAGTCATTTTAGACAGGGAAAAAATTCAGCAAGCCTTGGCACAAAAGTGGGATTCAGACCTTTTTTCAATCAAACCTTATAATAAAGATTTTTGGAAAAACTACAACACCTTATTGGAAAGCGACGAAGATGAACAGCTGATACAAGATTTGACAAAACGATCTTCCTTATATAAAGATTGATATTGGTTTGTGCAAATGCGACAAAAAGTCGCATCGCGCTTTCGGCAGTCGCTCTCTGCGAGGAGCTCCGCAATGCCTCAATCACTTTTGCAAAAAAAATAAAAAAAATGTCATTCGTAATTTGAAAATCCAAAATTGTATTTATATTTGCAGCCTTAAAAATTCTAAAAGAGAGGAGGTTAAGATACTATGTTAATAATACCGATTAAAGAAGGAGAAAATATAGATAGAGCTTTGAAGCGTTACAAACGTAAGTTTGACAAAACTGGCACGAAGCGTCAGTTGAACGTTCGTAAGCAGTTTACAAAACCTTCAATAGAGCACAGAGCACAAATCCAGAAAGCGCAATATATTCAGCGTTTAAGAGATCAAGAGAACGTTTAATTCGTTTTCAAACTATAAAATAAAAATTCCCGCTCGTGCGGGAATTTTTTTTGTCTTATATTTAGTTAATTAATTGATATGTCTCATCCAAAATGATCACACCCTTCACAGAATACCTACTTCACGAGAAAAACTATTCACCGTTGACAGTTAAGGCATATCAGGCAGATTTGGAAGCGTTTTCGTCATTTATAAAAACTGAATTTGGTTCCGACAGTATTAACGATGTTAATTACGCTCAAGTTAGAAGCTGGGTAGTAAATCTTGTAGAATCTGGAATTTCCAATCGTACCATTAATCGAAAAACATCATCCTTAAATACGTATTATAAATTCCTCCTGAAAACAGAGACTATTACAGTTAACCCTTTAGCAAAGCACAAAGCTCTCAAAACAAGCAAGAAGATCCAGATTCCATTTTCCGAAAATGAACTTCAATCGGTCATTTCAGAATTAGAAAAAGAAACCGACTTCACAGGAGTCCGCAACCGATTGATTGTAGAATTATTTTATGCAACAGGTATTAGACGTATTGAATTGGTGCAGATCAAGCTGTCACATCTGGATTTGTCCAACAAAACATTGAAAGTTTTAGGAAAGCGAAATAAAGAGCGAGTCATCCCTTTGATTGATTCGGTAATTGAAACAGCCAAACAATATTTAGACTTACGTAAAAATCTAGAAATAATTTCTGATATGGAAATCCTTCTCTTAACTAAGAAAGGGTTAAAAATTTACGAAAATCTTGTTTACAGAATTATTAATGATTATTTTAGTAATGCATCTAGCAAGGTAAAACGGAGTCCGCATATATTGAGGCACTCATTTGCGACCCATTTATTGAATCAAGGTGCAAACTTAAATGCTGTCAAAGAGCTTCTTGGGCACACAAGTTTGGCAGCAACTCAAGTTTATACTCACAATAGTATAGCGGAATTAAAAAAAGTGTATTCAAATGCACATCCAAGAAGTAAAGAATAATTATTGTCTAACTAAAAAGTAATCGTATGAAAGTTAACACCCAATCAGTCAATTTTAATGCAGACAAAAAATTGATAGATTTTATTCAAAGAAGAATGGATAAATTAGAACAATTTTATGATAAGGTCATTCAGTCGGATGTCTATCTAAAATTAGATAATACAAACCTAAAAGAAAATAAAATATTTGAGGTAAAAGTAAGTGTACCAGGAGATAGCATTGTTGTAAAAAAACAATGTAAAAGCTTCGAAGAAGGAGCAGATAGTGCTGCTTCAACTATCGAAAGGCAATTAAAAAAACGAAAAGAAAAATTAAGAGCACATATTTGATAAAAATTTTTGAGAAAAAGTTTTGAAACAAAAAATAAATCTCTACATTTGCAGTCCGTTAGAAATAGCGGGCTTTTTTATAACGTAAAAAGACACAAAAAAGCCGATGTAGCTCAGCTGGCTAGAGCAGCTGATTTGTAATCAGCAGGTCGTGGGTTCGAGTCCCTCTATCGG
>JBPOFM010000015.1:0-42492 GCA_051252455.1 Aquaticitalea sp. | reverse complement strand
CCATCGACACCGAGTCCATTTGGAATCAGTTGCACATTGCCATTCAGCCATGTTGACGGAGTTGACCAATTGCCATTTTGATCGCTCATATATGGAACAGGGGCTGTTTCCGCTTGGAGCGTGGTCATGTTCTGCAGGGCGCCCACGTTGTTCGCACTCGAATCGTCCGCCAACTGTCCGCTGTTGATATCACTTGACTGGTTCATTTGGTAATACCCCAACAGATTGGACCAGTTCAATCCGGCCACATCCATCCCAAGAACAGAACCTCGAACGTTTGCTCCTGAAATCTCAATCTCTTGGTTCATGGTCTCACGGATCTGTGATTCGGTCAGGGCCGTGTTCCATATCTTGATCTCGTCCAAAGAGCCATCAAAATGATCCTGTGGCGCCATGTTCAACCGTCCATTGGCACCGATCAGGTAATTGAAAGCATTTGCAGCAGGAGCAGGGCCACTGGTTGAAATCACTTCCACACCATCAATATAAAGCCTGTAAGTTCCAGCATTGAATGTCAGGGCAACATGGAACCAGCGGGAATTGTTCAATGTCTGTGGCGACTGAATCAACCCAGAGCTATTGTAGCGGAAAGAGACCCGTCCGTTGACAATGCTCAGATCATAACCAGATGCAAGGTTGTTCGCATCACGTTTGGACAGCAAGGTCTCTGTGCCAGTGGTGTTTGTATCGCGTTTCAACCAGAGTTCGATGCTGAAAGCACCGGACAGATCGTATCGGTCACTTACGTTGATATAATCGTTGTTCCCATCAAAATCGATGAAGTTGCCACAATCAGGGAACACAACCTGGAAGGACGCAGCATCGTCAGCACATGGCGATGGATTGTCAATCGTCCAAGTAATATCGTATGTGGCGCCACTTTCACCCGAAAAGGTCGCATTCGGATCTGTAGTGTTCGAGAAACTGAAACTATTTCCGGAAGGCACCGAAACTGCCGACCATTGTCCGGCCGAATTTCCCGATAATTGAATGGTGGTATCGTTACAGTTTCCGATGGTGGTCAGGTTGCTTGCCACAGGGGCAAGATAAGGACTGACGGTCACGGTCACGACATTGCTGTCGTCCGTACATGCAACCCCATTCAAGGTGGAGGTCACCACCACCTGATAATAGGTGGTTTGGGCCAGAACGGGTGGGTCATAGGTGGGGCCAGTTGCCAAGTTGATGTTTGTCCATGGACCGGAAGCACTTGTTGCACTGCTCTGCCATTGGTAGGATAGGGTTCCTGTTCCACTCGCCGAAGAACTTACGATAAATGCCGTTGGATCGTCCGTGCTACAAATTGTTTGGTCTCCTGCTATGGTTGATGGACTGATGTCGTTTACAAAAACAGTTACGAAATTAGAGATCACAGAACAGCCTGTTCCGCTACCAGTACCCGTTACAACACGTCTATAATACGTGGTAACTGTAATTCCTCCAGGAACATCATAAATTGCACTTGTGGCGCCACTAATGTCAGTGTACGGACCGGCTGGTGCTGATGCACTTTGCCATTGATAGGTCAGACCAGTACCTGTGGCGGGCGTTGTAATGATAAATGCCGCTGGGTCATCACCAGAACAGACCGTTCTGTTCGTTGCAATCACTCCAGGAGTCACTACATTGGCAGTCACTGTCACAATATTGCTTAAAGCTGTACAGCTCACGCCATTCAATGTTGAGATTGTTATTCTTCTGTAATAAGTGGTCACGGTAACACCAGGAGGTGCATCGTAAGTTGCGGAAGTCGCTCCACTAATATCTGTAAAAGTGACATTATTTGTACTGCTTTGCCATTGGTAGGTCAAGGTTCCAGTAGCCGTTGACGCCGTAATCACAGTAAAAGCATCTGG
Source organism: Aquaticitalea sp. (assembly GCA_051252455.1). Lineage (GTDB taxonomy): Bacteria > Bacteroidota > Bacteroidia > Flavobacteriales > Flavobacteriaceae > JBPOFM01. The sequence continues at coordinate 40,636 of JBPOFM010000015.1, read as the reverse complement.
ATTGTTACCACAAATAGTTTGATCATTACCAATGGTACCTGCTGTGACATCATTAACAAAAACAGTTACACAATTACTTGCTACAGAACAGCCTCCAGATGAAAATGTTGCCACACGTCTGTAATAGGTCGTAATCAATAATCCTGCTGGTGGATTATATGAAGCTGATGTTGCACCACTAATAGGTGTCCATGCACCATCTGGTTCTCCACAACCTACAGTATTCAACTGCCATTGATATGTTCTTGTTCCCAGTCCTGAAGCGGCGACATCACTATTAATTACTGCAGGGTCACCTGGACTACATACGGTTTGATCCCTTGAAATAGAACCTGGAGCGATATTATTAATAGTAACGGTTATCACTGCCGATGGTGCTGATGCGCATGTGACGCCATTAACCGTTGAAAATGCAATTCTTCGATACCAGGTCGTTTGAGTCAAAGGTCCTGGCGCATCATAAGTTGTACCTGTGGCACCACTGATATCAGTCCATGGACCAGTTGCAGCAACTGTGCTCACTTGCCATTGGTATGTTAAGTTTAGTCCAGTTGCTGCAGTTGACTGTGTAAAAATCGCAGGATCACCACCAGAACATAAAATCTGATTGTTAGCAACCGCACCTGGTGTTACGTTTGGTGCCACTGTAACCACGATAGTAATTGGTGTACCATTACAACCATTTGATCTTGGAGTAATTGTATAAGTCACATTTACTGGTGCGCTATTTGTGTTTGTCAATGGGTTATTAATGGTATATGTTCCACCAGGAGTTATATTTCCTGATGTTCCAGAAGTTGTTCCTGTGATTCCTCCTGGTGTGTTTCTAACCCAACTAAATTGCATGGAAGCATCCGTAATATTACCAGTCACTGCAATATCACCACTGGTGCCACTACAAATTGTGACATTTGGTATTGTTGCATCAGCAATCGGAACTGGACGAATTGTTATTGGGATTGCAATGGCGTCTGCAGTACACGTTCCAAATCCATTATTAAAAATTGGGGCTACATACAATAGTGTTGTCACAGTAGCATTAGTGTTATTTTGTGCCGTTAATGGAATATTTGCACTTGTTCGATCTGCGTAATGCAGTCCAAAAAAAGTTATTGGAGTGACGGTAGGATTTGTGATTGTTCCACTTGAAGGGTTTACATACGCAGAAGTCGCAGAATAATTGAAAGTCACTGTCGACGCCAGCGAATGTTCGATATTGACCCCAGGATTTATAAGAGTGCCTGAACAGACTGTTCCAGGTAAATTTGATGCACTGATTGAATCAAAAACACCACCTAAACCAATATAATTTATAACCACAACATTGCTGTAAACAATGGTTCCACAGTTCGCATCCGTTACTCTTAATCGATAGTAACCCTCATTGTTTGGTGGGTTGTAAGTAGTGTTTGTCGATGCACCAGGTGCATTTACCCATCCAGTGGTCCCGTTATTACTTCTTTCCCAGCGGTATGTATATGAATTAGATCCTCCAGAAACGAGCGTGCTCATAAATAAACTAGACGGAGTTTGAAAATTACAAACATCTTGTGAATCGGCAATGACGGGAGCAATCAATGGAGAGTACATCGTTACTGCTGCCGTAGTCGTTCTACTACATCCACCTGCAGTTGCGGTGATTGTGAAAATTATGGTTTGAGTTGTTGTAGTTGTATTTACCAAATTTCCAGAAATAGATGTTCCAGAACCGCTTGCGGCAATGCCAGTTACTAAAGTTGTATTATTTCTTGTCCAAGAATATGTGGTTCCTGGCACATTGTTACTATTACTTAACACAATAGGCGTAATATTGGTTCCATTACAGAGCGTTTGTGTTGCAGGTGTTGCAACCACTAGAGGTGTTGGCCTTACAATCACTTCAACCGTTGTTTCCTCGAAACAACTTCCAGAAGTTGCACGAATGGTAAATACGGCCGTTTGATTGGTGTTTGTGTTGTTCACAAAAGTTCCAGAAATTGTTGCGCCAGTGCCGCTATTTGGAATTCCTGTAAGATTGGTGGTGTTATCTCGTGACCAACTATAGCTTACACCAGAAACAGAATTTGGGTTTGTAGCTACGATATTCGTAATTGGGACATCACCGCACACCGTTTGGGTCGCAGGTGTTGCACTGATGGTGGGTTTAGGACTTACAGTTACTGAGACAGTCTGTGTACTTGATGGACATCCATTTGCAAATGCGGTAATGGTAAAGACAGTTGTTTGGGCAATATTCGTGGTATTTGTCAATGCCCCTGAAATTGTAGTGCCACTACCATCAGGAATCCCTGTAATGTTTGAAGTATTTGTTCTTGTCCAACTATAAGTTGTTCCAGAAATACTGTTGGTATTGTTAAGATTGATATTTGTTATGTTGTTTTCTGAACAAATAGTTTGGGTTGCAGGCGTTGCTGTAAACGTAGGTGTAGGGCTAACCGTAATACTTGCTGTAAATGTATTGGACTCACATCCATACTGCGATGATGCTGTGATTGTATAAATCGTAGTTTGGGCTGTACTTGTCGTGTTGGTCAAATTTCCAGTGATGGTATTTCCAGTTCCAGATGCTCCCATACCACCAACATTTGAGGTGTTGTCACGTGTCCAACTATAATCTATAGTGCCAGCGACGCCACTGATTTCTGTTAAATTTATGGTCGCAATTCCAACCCCAGGACACACGGTTTGTGTCGCTGGTGATGCAGAACCTACAGGTGAAGGATTAACAGTCACAACCACAGTAAACGTAGATGCTGAACAACCGGCAGTCGAGGCAGTTACACTATAAGATGCTGTCTGTGATGAATTCGTGGGATTTACAAGTGTCTGATTAAAGTTCGATTGTCCAGTCATTGCCGTAGCGCCTGTGATTCCTCCAGTCACAGTTGGTAGTCCCCAAGAATAGGTTGTACCTGCTGGAATGATATCGCCACTTCCATTTGTCGGTGTTAAGGTCGCAAGAATGCCGCTACAAGTGTCGATGGAATAATTTGTTTGTATGAAAGGGGTAATATTGACGGTAATTGCGAAATTTGCAGACACCGCTCCAACACCGCAAGCATTCGAACCTTGAACTGTAATGACTCCCGATGTTGCTGTCACATCAAAATCAACTACAATACTGTTTGTGTTTGCGCCTGATGCGATGGTTGCTCCAGTAGGCAAAGTCCAGATGTAATCAGTTGCATTTGCAATGACAGGAACCGTGAAGGTAACACCTGATTGCCCTTGACAAACTGCTGAAGGACCTGTGATATTACCAGCTGATAAAGGTAGCGGATCAACGTTCACGGTAACTTGAGCACAGTTGGTAACATTGCATGTGCCAGAATATCTTACAAAATAAGTTGTGGTTGTAACTGGGGAAATAGTGATGCTAGTTCCTGTGCCTTCAGAAGTTCCACCACAAGAGCCAGAAAACCATTCGGCTGTAGCGCCTGTCCCAGCAAGTCCACCATTTAGGGTTAATGTTGTGGATGCTGTTTCACAAATCGTAGTTGTTCCTAATATATTTGTTGGTGCAATTGATTCTATATTAATAGTAAGTGTGAAATTGGCAGACATTGTTCCAACGCCACAAGCATTTGTTCCTTGAACTGTGATGATTCCCGAAGAAGGACTTGCAGAAAAGTCAACGGTAATGCTATTTGTATTGGTTCCACTTGCAATTGTGGCTCCAGCTGGTAAGTTCCATGAGTAACCTGTAGCGTTTGCAATGATGGGAACTGAAAACGCCACTCCTGAATCACTAGGACAAACTGTTGCTGGCCCAGAAATAGTTCCGGCAGCATCTGGCAAAGGATTCACGGTTAGCGATAAATTTGCTGCGACACCATTCCCACAAGAATTTATTCCATAGACTGAAATCGTGCCTGAACTCGCTGATAATGAAAAATCAACTGTTATTGTATCTGTATCGGCTCCAGAGGTAATTGTGGCGCCAGTTGGTACAGACCACGCGTAGCTCGAAGCGTTGACAATTGTTGGAATGGAAAATGTCACGCCAGTATCTCCCGGACACACAGAGGCATTCCCTGTGATGGTACCTGCAATATTTGGAAGATTATCTACGGTCACTGGAAGAGATGAAGCTGCACCATTTCCGCATGAATTGCTTCCAAATACTGAAACGTTTCCAGATGTTGCCGAGGCGTTAAAATTGACTGTAATATTGTTGGTATTTACACCAGATACGATGGAAGCCCCTGTCGGTAAACTCCAATTATAGCTTGTTGCATTTGCAATCGAAGGAACTGAATAAGACACAGAATTCTGCCCTTGACAAACTGTCGCCGCACCTGATATAATTCCTGCCGCAGCGACTGGGTTTTCTACAGTGACCGTAATTTGAGCACAACTCGTTGTGTTACAAGTACCACTATATCTCACAAAATACGTTGTCGTGGTTGTAGGACTGACATTGATGGAATTTCCCGTTCCTACGGAAGTGCCTCCACAAGATCCTGAAAACCATTGCAAAGTTGCCCCAGAACCTGCACTGCCACCAACACGTGCTAAGGTGGTTGAGTTGCCATTGCAGATACTATTTGTACCATTGATGCTTGTTGGAGTTGTGGATAATGAATTGATGACAATATTTGTTGCACTTGTGGCTGTGCCTCCTGGCGTCACAATGGAAATTGTTCCGTTTGTGGTAGCTGGAACCACAGCAGTAATTTGAGTATTGTTATTTACCGTGTAAGATGTCGCATTGACACCATTGAAACGAACTGCGGAAGCATTATTAAAATTGTTTCCTGTAATTGTGACTGATTGTCCAACACAAACAGGATTTGGTGTGTAAGTTAAAATTGTAGGGGTTAATACGATGGTATAAGTAATAATGACACGACCATTGGCACCGTCGCCGCCATCCTGGTCACCACCACCGAAAAATCCGGCATCTTCGCCGCCGCCGCCGCCGCCGCCTGGAATAGTTCCCGGATTACCATCATCATTACGTTGACCTGCACCACCCGTATTAGTTGTGTTTCCAGCATTTCCTCCATTCCCACCGGTATTGCCTCCACCGTTTCCACCATTTTGACCTGACATATTGGTTGTTCCTCCAGTAGCAGTTCCTCCTACACCAACGGGATTATTGTTTCTTGTTCCGCCAGTTCCGCCATTTGCGGTCATGTTTGTTCCTGTTATAGTATGGGATAATGTTGTATTACCACCATTACCTCCATTACCTGTACTTCCATTACCACCACTTCCGATGGTATAATTAATTATTTGACCTGGCAAGACAGCAAATGTTCTTGCCGAATATGCGCCACCGCCTCCTCCTGAACCAGCGTTGTTATTGGAAGTGCCTCCACCACCAGCGCCACCAGCACCCCATATTTCTACAGTTGCAGAAACAGCGTTAGCAGGAACGGTAGATGTGTATGAACCAGAATTAGATTCATTGACTTGAGCATTTAAAGCGGGTAATGCGCATAAGGTAATCAATATTACCACTGCGAATTGAGCGTAGAATTTCTTCATAATTAGGTCCTTTAATAACAATACGTATTCTATTAATGCTAAATTTTAACTTATCTGCATTTTTATATACACTGCTATTAATCAATAAATTAAGGGAGCATCAAAATTATGAATGAAGACTTTATAAAATGTATTTATTCGTTGAATTACCTATATATTCTACATATTAACATGAAATGCCAAATTGATGGATGAATGAATTAATTCTCCATTCATTTAAAAGTGAGTAAATTGTAAAATTTAATTGGAAAAAGTATGTTCACGGAAACATACGAAGAAGTGTTCATTTACGAATTTTATCCCAAAACAAATATGCCAGAAACACTAGTAAACACACCAAAGAGCCATATAGCAATCCTGTTTTCATGGATTCGATATTATCGCCCACGATGGCGATAAATACAATCAACGGTGTGATACCTGTAAGAGTTGCACCAATAAATCGCCAATACCCCATTTTTAACATACCTCCTACAAAACTTATGGCATCATTTGATAAAAACGGATTTAGACGAGTTACGACTACCGCCCAAAAACCATAGTCTTCAATAAATGATTCGATGGTATCCATGGTTTTTTTACCCAGTAGTTTTGAAATACTCCTTTCGCCAAAATAACGTCCGATACCATACCCAACAGTAGATGCTGCAAACACCGCTGCAAAGCTAATGATACTTCCCCATAGCGGACCATATGCCAACACTGAAACGACCATCAATAAGAGCGTCGGTATCACCAATAGAAACATTTGAGCGACCATTGCAAAAATTAAAACAATAGGACCTAACCATCCAAAACCATTCACCCATTGTTGGATGCGTTGTTCATTATCGCTGGTCAAAACGTCCCAGGCCGTATCAAAAAATTGCTGGACTTGAGCAATGGAAAAATAACACGCAACTAGACCACCTATCAATCCTATTGACAGATAGAGTGGCATTCTACTTTTAGAAGTCGTCAAATTATTTTGGATTAATTTAAATTGATTTCAACGATGGTAGCTGATCCATCATTGGCTTCATTGGAAATAAATAAACGTCCATCTGAAGAAAAACTAATTCCTTCTGGTTGTGGAAAGGTCTTTTCATCTAACGGAATAACCCGGATTAATTTTCCGGACCGATCCATAACAATGAATTTTGGATTTTTTCCTTCTACAACGTATAGTTGATCCGTCATTGGATTGACGGCAATATCCGATGGATTGAAGGTTTTATGAAGTTTCTTGTTTTTAAAGGACTCAAAAGCCTTTTCATTCATATTTATTTTTGCAATGGGAGTCATCTCCATCAATTTTTTATCTAAAGGAATTTGATAAATCCCTTTAAAATTATCATTTATTAAATCTTTATCTTTAGGGGTTGTTAACAACCGTTTATGAGTTGCATCGAAGGTGAGACTTTCAATGTTGTTATCTTCTGAAAAATCCGTTTGCAACTCTGTAATTTTTTTGTTGTCAGTTCTAAAATCTTGAATGGAGTATATGTAGCCATCGCTGCGCATCACATAGGCATTTTCGCCATCAATTGCTATACCTTCATAATCACCAGGACCTGCAAAATCTATTTGATCTGTGATTTTATTTTGGTCCAAATCATAAATAAAAATAATACCATCTTCATCTTGCACACAAGCAAATGTATTTTCATGTAACCACGCAATTCCACTGATTTCGTTTAATTCTTGAGGCAGATCCCAAGTTTTGGAAATCTTCATCTCTGTATTTATGCTCTGTCCAACGAGGGCTTTCGTCACCGGTTGCTGCATGGCCAATATTGCTATTCCGAGGGTTATGCAAATGGTCACTGTAATAAGAGTTTTTGAAAGTTTCATACAATTGTCTATTTCGATTTGATACAAAGGTGCATTTCAAATCTGAAAACAATTGGGAATTTCAAAACCAGGATTTATAGTTTAAGATAATTTAGTGTGTTTTGGAAAATTGTATTGAAAAGATATGCAGATCATCATAATCATAAGATAGATGTAACTTGTACTTGTCTGCTATCGCTTTTGCTATCGCTAAACCGAGACCTGTTGATTTTTTATTGGTGCTCAACTTTTTAAACCTTGAAAATAGTTGGTATTGCTTTAAATTTTCAGTAGTTCCTCTGTTGGAGATTGTCCACTTATCTTTATCTATTAAGATTTTGACGGAACTGTCTTCCCGTCCATGAATCAATGCGTTTTTCACAAGATTGGTAAGCAATATGCTCGCTAAATCAATGTTCATTAAATAATTCAAATCAGTTCTGTTTTCAACCGAGATGGTTATCTTATTATGTGCTGCCAAATCTTCAAAATCAGTTACGATTCGCTGGGTGAGTTGTGAAAAGTCAACTGATATGACATCATGGAATTGTTCATTTTCAATTTTAGAAAGTAGAATCAGCGATTTATTAAGGCGAGTCAAGCGCGCTAAGCTGTCCAAAACAGTCGCCAATTCTTTAGCTTGTACTTCCGACAGTTCGTTAGTTTCTAAAAACAATTCCAATTTATTAATGCTAATGGCTAAAGGTGTCTGTAGTTCATGCGATGCATTTTCTATAAAGTGTTTTTGCTCAAGGAATGTGTCACTTGACTTTTTAATAAGCTTATTGATGGTGTCGTTCAAAAGTTCAAATTCATCAATGGTGCTAGATAATGTGTTGATCTGATTTTTCTTTTCAATGTTAAAGGTTTTCAATTGTGAAATGGAATGGTAGAACGGTTTCCATATTTTTTTGAGAAGTAAGTTGTTCAAAAGCAAAATACTAATCACCAAAAGAATGTAAAGTCCAATTAGGTATTGAATCATGCCGTTTACGAGATCATCTTCTTCAACCATGGACGTAACAATCTTCAATTTGTAATAATTATCGCCTTGTTTTAATGCACTTTCATAGATTCTTACAGGTTCAAAATCATCTTCATTGTGCATATACATCAATGTGTCTTGATACCGTTCTTTAAAATTTTCATAACTACTTTTAGAAATACCCGTGAAAGCATACACGTGCTTGTCAAAATCATTGTGTGTCAAGATGCGTGGATCTTCGGTGGCACGTTTAGTTAGCAAGATTTTTTGGTTTTCCAGTCCATCGTCAAGACTGTCATAAATTTCGTCTAACATGGCATAATAGAACAAAACGGCCCAAATTGTTATAAGAGGTAATAAAAGTAGCGCAAGATATTTTGAAGTATGATTAAGTAGCTTCATTATTCAACGTTTAACTTATATCCAACGCCATACACTGCATCGATTTTGATGGTTGCTGTATCTAATTTTTTGCGCAAATTCTTAATTTGGGAATAAATGAAATCGAAACTGTCCATTTGATCAATATGATCACCCCAAACATGTTCGGCAAGTGCAGTTTTTGTCACCAAACGATTTTTATTGGTGATAAGATACATTAAAATGTCGAATTCTTTCCTATTTAATTCTATAGTTTTCGCATTAATTCTCACAATACGATTTTCAGGATCGACGCTGACGTTTCCAATGTCAATCAAATGTTGACCTTCAAAATGTAGACGTCGCAATACTGCTTTGACACGTGCATGCAATTCAGCCATATGAAATGGTTTTGGTAAGTAATCGTCAGCGCCCAAATTCAAACCTTTTAGGCGATCATCCAATGAATCTTTTGCAGATACAATAATGACACCATCATCCTTTCCTTTTGCTTTGATTTGTTGTAAGAGTTCTAGCCCGTTGCCATCTGGAAGGTTGATATCCAATAATATACAGTCATAAGAGTAAATGCCTAACTTGTCACTTGCAGTTTTGAAATCACTGGCAGTTTCAACCTGATAGTGTTCACGTTCCAATGTTTGGCACATGTTATTGAGCATTTCGGGTTCGTCTTCTATAATAAGGATTTTCATCTTTGGAAAATTTCTTCAACTATAACATCCAAATCTAAAATCATTTAGGAATATTCGCTTTTCGATTTCACAAAAACTTAACAATTCTCAAGTTTAATTACCGATTCTTTACAGATTTGTAATGTTATTTTGTTTCAAGTTAAAACAATAAAATACACAGAACAATGAAAAATTTAAAAATAACTGCACTCGCGCTTTTCGCAACGGTAGCAATGAACGCACAGGATTTAAAAATGACAGATGTACCTAGTGCGTTAACGACTAGTTTCCAAAAAACGTATACAAACGTTACGGATGTTGAATGGGAAATGGAAGGTGAAAATTACAAAGTCGAATTTGAAGATGCAAATAAGATGGAGCACGAAATTTGGTACACAAAAGACGGATCCATTGTAAAAACAGAAATGGAAATTTCTAAAAGCCAATTGCCATCAGAAATCACTAAAAGTATTGGAAGTAACTATTCAGGTTATAAGATCGACAGTATTGAAATGACCGAAATGGGCAACAAAAAAACTTATGAGGTTGAACTTGAAAAAGGTTGGAGTACAGAACGAACAGTTGTCTTCGATGCTGCTGGAAAAGTCTTGAGTGATATAGAAGATTAAAAAGTTTTCTTCAATTATTGATTCTTTAAGGGTTGGAATTTTTTTTCTGACCCTTTTATTTGAAACATTATTAAATTTGAAAAATGAAGAGAACGATCGTGTTATTTTTTATTTTTTTTGCAGCTGCAAATAGTAAAGCACAAGATAATTTGACGCTTTTTTTTGAACCTGAAATCACGCTTGATTATAGGGTAAGTACTAACTATGCCCAGAGTTTAAGCATAGAAAATAGAAATTTTGTTTATAGAAATGAAGATTTCAGTTATGACGTCAAACATCTCGAAATAGCTCATACATCAGAGTTTTTATTGACAGAAAACAAAACTATTGGATTAGGAATTCAATATCGATTTGAGAAAAATTTTGAAGCTTCAGAAGAAAATGAAATCCGATTGGTTCAAGAGTATTCATGGGATGTAGAAAAAACAAATTTTGTTGCCTCTCAAACTATCAAAACCGAACAGCGTTTCTATAATTCTACTACCAAATACCGAGTACGTTATGAATTGGGGCTCAAACTACCTATAGGTGCTGAAGCAAACTATATGTCCTTTGAAACAGAATCTTTGTTCGAACTTGCAAAAACCCAAAAGCCAGAACTTGAACAGCGTTTAGATATTGGTATCGGATGGCGACTTCAACCTAAAACAAATTTAGAAATTGGTCTGCAGTATCGACTGTCCGATTACACGCAGAATTTAGGACATGAATTGTTTTTCGTGACAAGTCTGGATATCAGTTTATGACACCATTCGTATAATTTACAATCGAATCGCTAAATAGAAATAAAAATAGAAGACTCGTTCTACTTTATTTCATAATTCTAGTCAGCTTGAAAAACTTCTCATAGCTTTCTGGAATAGTTTCAATATTCAATAAACATCCAGGTTCCATATATGGATAAATCTCTTCATAGGTTTGTACATTGTACAATCCAACACGTTTATGGATAAGGCCACGGTTCAGTTCGTTAATTTCTGTGAGTCCGGCTGCTGCTATCAGTTCTAAAAAACTTTGTATCGTGGCATCATGATATCTATGAGCCCGCGGCGCCTTATCTTCAACTACCAGTCCTTTAACCAACGAGGGGTTTTGTGTCGCAACTCCTGTCGGACAGGTGTTATTATTACATTGGAGTGCTTGTATACATCCAACAGCTAGCATCATGGCTCGAGCACTATTGCAACCATCGGCTCCTAAAGAGAGAGCACGCGCCACATGAAAACCAGTGATGATTTTGCCTGCTACAATCACTTTGATCTCATCACGCAAGTTAAATCCAACGAGTGTGTCATGCACAAAAATTAAGCCTTCACGTAGTGGCATACCCATGGAATTGGAAAACTCCATTGGTGCCGCTCCAGTTCCACCTTCGCCACCATCTACAGTAATAAAATCAGGTGTAATACCCGTATAAATCATAGCTTCACAAAAATCCATAAATTCTTGTTTTCTTCCGAGGCACAACTTAAAGCCTATAGGCTTTCCATCACTCAACTCTCGGAGTTTTTTTACGAAATTCATAAATTGTATTGGATCAGAAAAAGCAGAATGCGACGGTGGAGAATGCACTGCAATATGCGGTTTGATATGTCTTATTTTTGCAATTTCTTCGGTGTTTTTAATCGCTGGTAAGATTCCTCCATGACCTGGTTTAGCGCCTTGAGACAATTTGATTTCAATCATTTTCACTTGGGGTCGCAAGGCATTTTCACGAAATGTTTTCTCATTAAATGTTCCATCTTCATTTCTACATCCAAAATAACCGGTTCCGACTTGCCAAATAAGATCGCCGCCATGTTTTAAATGATAGTCACTAATGCCACCTTCACCGGTGTTATGGGCGAAATTTCCCAATTTTGCACCTTTATTTAGAGCCATGATGGCATTGGTGCTCAAGGAGCCAAAACTCATTGCAGATATATTTAAAAGACTTGAGGAATAGGGTTGTTTGCAGTCTTTGCCACCAATCAATAATCGTGGAAATTCAGTGATGTGTTTTGGGTTGATTTTAGCATACATGGAGTGTTCTAGCCATTCATAACCAGAATGATACAAGTCCATTTGTGTGCCGAAAGGTTCGGTGTCATTTTCGCCTTTTGCTCTGCGATACACAACAGACCTCAAGATACGATTGATGGGTCGTCCTTCAGTATCGGTTTCTACAAAATATTGCATGATTTCTGGCCGAATAGATTCCAATACATACCTAAAACGTCCTATCACTGGGAAATTTCTTCGAATTGTATGCTTTTTTTGAATGATATCAAAAACACCCATTAGAATTAATGGAACGACTAAAATTAGAAGCCATAGAATAGGTTGCCAGAAGAAGGTTATAATTGTTATGCCCACAACGACAAGAACTGAAATTAATATAAATTGTTCACGAACTTTCATACATTACATATTATAAAAGTGCAAAGATAATATTACCAACATAATTTAGGCATAAAAAAGAGAAGTGTTGGATAAAATCCAATTTGGGAAGTTTAAGGATTTAAATACAGATGAAATTTCTGTGATTTAAATTAAATTTGGAATAATAAAGAGTAAACAAAGAGTTAATTTCTATTTAAATGAGCCAAACAGAGCAAGCCTTACAAGAACGTATTAAAGAATTAACCTGTCTCTATGAGGTGTCTTCCATTATTGTCAACGCCGACTATGAGGATTTGGAGCATACGTTAAGAGCAATCGCTTTTAGCTTAAAAAAAGCATTTCAGTTTGCTGACAAGACTGAAATTAGGATTGAAACGCCAAATGCAATTATAGAAACGGGAACTCCTAATTGGGAAGCATCAAAAATTTTTAGCAGTGTGCAGGTCTTCAACGAACCAAAAGGTAAAATTGTAGTGATGCTGAATGAACTAGAGGAGGTAACACACAGCGTATTGCATGAGGAGCAATTGTTGTTGGACAGTGTTGCTCTTAAAATAGGCAATCTTTTAGAGCGTCTAGAAATAAAGAATAACGAGTCGTTGCTCAAACGACAAATGGAACGTGCCGATCGCTTTGGTATTTTAGGTGAACTCACAGCTGGAATCGCTCACGAACTCAACACGCCATTGGCAAATATTTTGGGATTTGCCGAATTAGTGAAGGAGGATCTAAAAAATGATAAGGCGAATGCAGAAGATTTGGAAAAAATCATTCAAAATGCGATTTTTTCTCGCGAAGTTGTAAAAAAATTAATGTTTTTTACTTGTGAAATGCCGCAAGAAATGCAAAAAGTAAACATTGTACCAAATATTAAAAGCGCTATCAATTTACTCGATGCGACTTTCAGGAAGGAAGAAGTAAAATATGTAGTAAAAATAGATGAAGAAGTGCTTTGGTTACGAGCCGATACCATTCAACTCACACAGATTATATTCAATTTGATCATCAATGCCATCTATTTTTCGCCAAAAGGAGGCTTGGTGACCATTACAGCGTTTCAAACAGAGACAGACCTCGTCCTTAAAATAGCAGATGAAGGTCCTGGATTGTCTAAAGAAGCAATTGAAAAAATCTTTCAGCCGTTTTTCACAACAAAACCCACAGGAGATGGTTCTGGTCTCGGATTGAGCGTTGTTCATGGCATCGTTAAAAGTCATAAAGGGAAAATTACAGCAGAGAATAATTCATCCAAAGGTGCTACCTTTACGGTAAGTTTACCAAAGTCTTAAGCAATGCAATTTCGCAAGGAAAATATACTGATTGTAGATGATGATTTCCATATTTTGGAATTGTTGCATCGCCATCTTCAATCGTGGAATTATCATACCTATAAAGCGATTTCTGTAAAAGAGGCAGTCTCGATTCTTAGAGACACTAAAATCGATTTGCTTATCACCGATTTAAACATGCCAGAAGTTGATGGATTTGAGCTGATCAAATTCGTGTCTGAACACTATCCAAAGATTCCTAAACTTGTGGTTACAGGGTATCCTTCGGTACAAGATTCCTTGACAGTGATTAAATCTGGCGTGGTCGCTTATCTCACAAAACCATTTACCAAAAACGAATTACAATCGGCGATGGAGAGTGCTCTGTTAAAAAATGATAATTCGGAAAAAACATCAAACAAGACTGATTCAGATCCTTCGTATGGTGACATTATTGGAACTTCAGAAAAAATAAATGAAGTTATTCAAATTATTGAGCGTGTCAAGAATAACAAAGCTACAATTTTTATAAAAGGCGAAAGTGGAACAGGAAAAGAGCTTGTGGCACGTGCCATTCATTATAATGGTAAATTTTCTAGAGCTCCTTTTATAGCGGTAAATTGCGGCGGAATACCCGAAAATCTTTTGGAATCTGAATTGTTTGGTTATACCAAAGGTGCTTTTACAGGAGCAGAAACCAATCGTAATGGTGTTTTTCAGGCTGCAGATGGTGGGACAATCTTTCTAGATGAAATAGGGAATGCCTCGCTCGCTGTGCAGTCACGATTATTACGTGTGCTTCAAGAAAAAGAAGTGGTAAAGGTAGGTTCTCAAAAAGCAGACAAGATAGATGTTCGGATTATTGCCGCTACCAATAGCGATCTTTTGGAAATGATAAAAAGAGGGACATTTCGTGAAGATTTGTTTTATCGATTGACGGTGGTAGAAATTTCTGTAGCACCTTTAAGAGAACGTAAAGAGGATATTCCGCTTTTAGTGGATACATTCCTTTTTAAATATGGTGTGGAGTATAAAGAGGGTTTTGTAAAAATAAATCCCGATGCCTCTGACATTCTTACACGTCACAATTGGCCAGGAAATATAAGAGAATTGGAAAATGTTATTCAACGTGCCGTGATTATGTCTGATGGTACTATAGAGGTGCAACATCTTCCGGAGCATCTGAAGTTTAATATTAATTTTCCAGATGAAGAACTGCTTTCTTTAAAAGAGCTGGAAAAAAGGCATATTCAAAAAGTGTTGAATGCCACCAATAATAATAAAACCAAAGCTGCCGAAATTCTTGGTATTGATCGCAAAACCATTCGACAGAAACTTTCAGAATAACTCCATTTAGTGGATAAATTTTTCCCAATCGGGTAATTTTGTACCGCTGCGCAAACAACATTTATATCTTTTCATGAATGCAAATACTTGATTCGCAAGGTCTTTGCTGTTTATTGGCGTTTCATGGCACCACTTGGCACATGGATTGCCTAAAGGAGAACAAACATTAATACTGATACCTTATGATCACAAATTCATTTAATATATGTCCGACCTGTGCACATTTAAAATATTGTGTACTTACTGAAATGAAAGAAAAAGTATGGTCTTGCAGCGAGTATGACGAAGCGAAACCCGAAGCAAAAAAAATAAAAATAAGCGAGCTACCTGTCCGTGAATTGGAAATGGCCTAATAACGGCAATTTTAAAAGAAATAATTTTCTTAACAAGCAAAATGAAACAGACCCAAAACAATTTAAAAATTATAAAAAATAATTCAAACACAATGGAAATGACACTTACCAAGGAAGTAAAAGAGGCGCCTAGAAAGAATGAAAAAGGAATGGTGGATAACGTGTTGGAGCAATTCAACAGCGCAGCAGATCATATTGGTTTACATCCCAGCATTCGAAAAATATTGAGCATAACAAATAACGAAATCATAGTAAATTTCCCAGTGAAAATGGACAATGGTGACGTGTCTATTTTCCAAGGATATCGTGTTCAGCATAATAACGCATTAGGACCTTATAAAGGTGGTCTGCGCTATCATCCAACAGTAGATATTGATGCAGCAAGAGCCTTGGCGATGTGGATGACATGGAAAACATCTTTAGCAGGCTTGCCTTATGGTGGTGGTAAAGGAGGTATTCAGATCGATCCTTCCAAATATTCGAAGTCAGAATTAGAACGCATCACCCGACGTTTTACGTTTGCTTTGGCAGATAATATTGGACCAGAACACGATATTCCAGCTCCCGATGTCAATACAAATGATCAAACGATGGCTTGGATTGCCGATACGTATATGAGTACACGTCCACCAGCGGAGCGTAGTGCAAATCAGCATGTTGTTACTGGTAAGCCAGCAGGAAGTGGTGGATTGGAAGGTCGTGATCGTGCAACAGGCTATGGTGTGTTTTTGACCATCAAATTTTGGGCTGTTCGCAATAATGAGTCTTTAAAGGATAAAACCTTTATTGTTCAAGGTTTCGGTAATGTTGGATATTGGGCTGCACACTTTTTAGAGCAAGAAGGCGCTAAAATGGTTGGTGTTCAGGACGCATTTGGAAGCATAACCAATAATAAAGGAATTACCGTAGAGGATTTATTCAATTACACCAAATCGAACAACGGAAGTTTGGTTGATTTTCCACCGGCAAAGACAGTAAATAAAGATGATTTCTTTGGTCTTGAATGCGATATCTGTATCCCAGCAGCTTTGGGTAACCAAATTACAGAGAAAAACGCGCATGAAGTGAAAGCAAAATTGATTGCTGAAGGGGCAAATGGTCCAACCAATGTTCAAGGTGAAAAAGTACTTCTTAAAAATGGTGTCACAATTATACCAGATATTTTATGTAATTCAGGAGGT
The DNA here is from genome assembly GCA_051252455.1 of Aquaticitalea sp. Taxonomy (GTDB): domain Bacteria; phylum Bacteroidota; class Bacteroidia; order Flavobacteriales; family Flavobacteriaceae; genus JBPOFM01. Next base: position 24,134 of record JBPOFM010000015.1, on the reverse strand, counting down.
GTCATTGCCAGCTATTTCGAATGGTTGCAAAATCGTAATGGCGAAATATGGCACATGGAAGATGTAATTGAGAAACTAGACAGAAAAATGAAAAATTCATTCGATAAAGTTTCAGATTATTCACAACAACATGACATCGATATGCGTACAGCTGCTTATTGTATCGCCATTTCCCGAATTGAAAAAGCTTATATACAACGCGGGATTTTCCCATAAATAATAAAGTGATGAAATACGGAAACTTGATTGTAGAAAAAAAAGAATATGTGCACCTCAAACGCATCCTAAACATTTCTGGGTATGCAGGAGATCATGAAATTTTAAAATCTTTGACGAAACTGTCTGAAGAGTTAAAGACAGCACATATTCTAGATGAAGAAGAAATGGCCGAAGATGTGGTGCGCTTGAATAGTTTTGTGACAGTTGCTTGTGAAAATGATTGGGAAAAAACAATTCAAATCGTTCAACCATCAGAAAAGGATCTGAAAAACAATAAGATTTCCATTCTGACCCCAATGGGAGCTGCATTGTTTGGTTATGCTGTGGATGATATTGTTCATTGGGATTTTCCCTCAGGGGAGAAAAAGCTAAAAATTATAGAAGTAGCACAGCAAGTTCAAGATAAAAACATGGACCTACTCATAAAATAAAATATCATGACACATAGAATTTATAATCACGATTCAGATGTAGATGTAGTACACAAATACAACAGTATAGAATTGAAAGGCTGGATAAATCAGCTTAAATATATTGATAAGGAAATTGACAAGTTACTGAAATTGTATGGGCAGTCAATTGAAGAAAGCAAGATTCCAGAAAGTGTTTTGACATTGTTTGCAAAACGAAAAGAAGCCAACCTACAACTTTATGAAACAGTCTTAAACTACTCAAATATATATAGTAAATCGATGGAATGTGATGATATCCAATGTGATATGGCGTATTTGGAAGAGTATGAGCGTTTACGAAAAAGTTATCAATATCATTTGTCAAAATACCAAAAATTGAAGGACAATTTGTATGATGGTGCTTTATAGAAGTATAAATCGTCTTCAATAGGATAAAAATTTTCAAATAAAAATTAAAGACTTTCCCTAAAAGTTAGTGTGAATTAACCGTGAACAAGAGTCTGTTCACGGTTTTTATTTATTTATTTTAGAACTTTAAAAATAGAACTAAATTGAATTTTATAATTTAGATGATACCATTTTTACAACAAAAAAAGTCAAGACTTCAAATCTTGACTTTTCTATATGTACTTGTAGCGAGAGGGGGGCACGATCCCCCGACCTCCGGGTTATGAATCGAATTAACACCTTATTTTACAGGTATTTAGCTTTAGCTAAAATTAAAACGTGTTCCAAAACGTGTTCAGTTTTGTGTTCACTTTTTTATTAATTATTTGGAGACAAATTTAAGGGTTTTAATACAATAAAACTGCTCGATTAATAAATTAAAAATTAAAGTCAGTATGGCCTCAAAAATTTAGTTTGAGCAAAATAGCGGAAGTGCTATCTAATAAGTTTCGCAAAAATATTTCCGAATCATGTATTTACTTATAGGTTTTAAAGATTTACCTGTTTCTGGATGAAGCCCAATGTCTGTAAACAATTCTATGTGACCTTCTTTGTTTTTACCGTACCATACATTAATGGCTCCATTTTTATTAAAAAAATGATAATCACAGTCTGCATTTTCAACTTTCCTGAAATCTTCAATTCTATCTTCTTTATACAATTTTAAAGTACCGTTGGAAAGTTTTTCTTGATCAAAATCTACTTCTTCGTAGTGGTCCTGTACCCAGATCATCCAGCGTTGTTTATTGATAGACATCGCTATGACGATACCAATAACCACTATCAGACCAACACCTATGAATATTATTTGATTTTTTTTTTTTTTGGGTGTAGCTGAAGTTTTGTGTGTTTCGGTTTGCGTGAACCCCATTATGGCAGTATCCACATCTGAAATATTTGCCTGACACATGTAATCCTGAAAATCTGAATATCCTAAATATAGGCACAAGCCCTTAATGACTTCTAGTTGTGAAATACGCACATCTTTCAATGCTACGGCATCTCCATAATAATTCCTCAAGCTTTTATCACCAAACGGAAACCCATAGTCATCTGTTAGATAGGTTGAAAGTTCTATAGATTGTTGACGCTTGGATGGTTCGCTGATACCTTGCAAAATCAAATGGTGTCTTGCTTTTTCAAAGGAGTTTAATATGAGTTGGTTATGCATGTTTTGATTGGTTTAATGACTTTTAAAGATATTAAACAAATTGGAAAATCATTGGAAAAATCGTTTCCAATCCAATTCCTAAACACTTCCACTCCATTTCCTACACACCGTTAATCTTTTCTTTTCATTTGCTACAGAATTAATTGTTGCTCTACTCGCAATAGGGCTTGCGAAGATTAATTCTATAAGGGAGCTGCGATTGCAACCATGTATGACCAGTGGGAAGTAATTATATGTCCTTGCACTTGCACTCCTACTTCCCAAAAAACGAGAAAGACGTCTTCTCAAACATGGCATTTGCCAACACACTAGAGCTTTTGAGATTCACTCAAACGGCCACACTATTGTGAAATTTTAAAAATAAACAAAATGAAAAAAGTATATATTTTAATTGTCGCCGTATGCCTATCAATGGCTTATCAGTCCTGCACACCGCAAAGTTTGTCTGGTCAAGAAACTGTTCCTAAAGCGTGTTGTGGTGATGATGGCACAATCTATCCACCACCACCACCACCACCACCGCCATTGCCAGGAGGTGGAGGAGGATTTACGGGAGGTTAATGCTTCTATCAAAATTTGTTAGTAAATTTGGGGAATGAAAAACACTATTTCATTCCTCTTTTTTTATCCAATTTTGACACTGGTTTTAGGATTAAATTTGCATTCATCTTTTGCCCAAAACTCTCGTGATAGTCTATCTTATTATTCAAATTTGGTTCAACATCCCCAGAAAAGTACTGATCTTATAAATGCCTACCGGTTTTTTGTCAATAATAAAGAACAAGCGATAAAGGAAAATGATATTAATAGGGTGATTTTTGATCTACAATATCTATCTTTCATTGAATACAAACTGGGTTCATTTGGAGATAGTGAGTTATCAGCGGTAGATGCACTCTCATATCTTGATAAAACTGATACAAACGACTATACTATTTTATTGAAAAGTAGTTTATATAACCATTTGGGTATGCTATATAGGGAGCAAAAAAACACTAAAAAAGCTCTAGGTCTTTATACCAATGGATTAAAGACAGCTACAAAGGTAGAAGACAGTATCCATTTATTTAATAATATATCAAATGTTCATAAAGATAATAGAGACTATGAAAAAGCAAAAAAAGAGTTGCATAAAGCATATGCCTTATTACCAAGGACTAAAGATGCGGTTGCAATTGCATTAATTAAAGATAATTTGGGTTTCATTTATTCTAAACTCGGTATTGATAATGAAGGTCTCAATTACATGACAGAAGCGTTGGCCTATAGAGAGAACACAAAAGATACTTTACAAATTTATATTAGCAAGAAGCATTTGTCTGAATTTTATAAAGATAGAGGTGATTTATCGAAAGCCAATGCCTTGGCACTTGATGCTTACACTATTGCAAAACAAATAAATAGTGCCTCCTATAAAGAAGACGCTTTGGGTGTTTTGGTTGAACTTGGAAATGGCGATTATGCTATTCCTTATAAAAAAATAATCGACAGCTTGTCCATAACAAGAAAGATTCAAGAAAATAAATTTGCACTCATAAAATATGATTTTCAAAAGAGTGAATTAAAATTGAAAGCGAGCGAAATCCAGAAAGAAAGACAACAAAAGATAAGTTTGATTTATCTTCTAGTCGGATCTGTGATTTTATTATCCTCTATTATTTTGTATGTTATTTTAAGAGGCAAGCATAAAAAGGATAAGATCAAGCAGGTATTCAAAACAGAAACTCGCATTTCAAAAAAGATACATGACGAATTAGCCAATGATGTGTCTGACATTATAAGTTTTGTCGAAAACGAATTAGAAATCAACCAAGAGAATAAAATAAAACTCTTGAATGAACTTGAGGATGTGTATTTGAGAACACGTGACATCAGTACAGAAACTGCTAGTGTCGATTTTTTAAATTTTGGTCAGAGTCTCAAACATCTTCTCATACAGCACAACAAGCGGGATGTAAAAGTGATTATGAACGATGTCAATAGTATTAATTGGCAACAAATTTCCGAACACAAGAAGCTGGCAGTCTATCGAAGCCTACAAGAATTAATGGTGAATATGAAAAAGCACAGCAATGCCAAATTAGTAAGTGTTGTTTTCAAGAAACAGAACAAACAAAATGAAATTAGGTATACAGATGATGGAGACGGTTGCAATGTTGAAACAATTCATAAAAATGGGCTTACCAATGCGGAATACCGCATGAAAGAAGCGGGAGGCCATCTTATATTTGAAACATTAAAAGGACATGGCTTCAAGGCCACCATCACCTTTAATAGTTAACATACGTATGTTTCAAAAAATTTTAATTGCGGAAGATCAACATACTATCCATAAAGGTTTGGAAGCAACCTTAAAGGAGCTGCAAGTGAACGAGGTACATACAGTGCAGTATTGCGATGATGCCTTGCTCAAAATCAAATCAGCATTACATGGCAATGCGCCCTATGATGTGCTCATCACCGATCTATCCTTTAAGGAAGACCATAGAACTAACCAAATTACCTCTGGCGAAGCACTTATAGAAATAGCCAGAAAGGTGCAACCACAACTTAAAATTGTCGTGTTTTCTGTAGAACACCGTATAGGTAAAATCAAGCATCTTATTGATGGCTATCACATAGATGGTTATGTAGAAAAAGGTCGGGATGAATCTAGACATATAAAAAAAGCGCTGCGCACCATTATGGCAGGGTCGAATTATTTTTCTGATGGCATTGAGCAGTTGCTTAAGAATGCCATTGATATCAAAGAGACTGATGAATATGATCAGCTCATACTACAATTACTCGCTAAAGGACTAAAAAGGGAACAGATTGCGGCTTATTTTGACGAACGGGAACTACCCAACAAGAGCTTGAGAAGCATAGAAAAGCGACTCACCAATTTGAAACTTATTTTTAATGCACAGACTTCAGAGCAATTAATTGCCATTGCGATTGATCGTGGTTTGATTTAAAACATTTAGTTATTTAAAAAAAACAGTGTCTTGTGCGGAAATCCGCTTGGAACACTGTATTTCTGTTTTTACTTTCGCCCTCATAAGTCGGAACACGCCGAAAAGCGACTCAAAAATGAAGTAGGTACTAAACTAATTAAATTATAATGAAAAAAATTTACTTTCTTTTAATTCTTTTTACGGGATTGATGACCAGCTGTGCCTCACACTATGGGCTGCCAAAAAATCACATTCAAAACACGACAGAAGTGGTGCTTACCAAAAACAATTTTAAGGTGATCAATATCGTAAAAGGAGATGCAGAAGCTACCTATGTATTTGGATTTGGAGGCTTATCAAAAAACGGATTGGTTGCAGAAGCTAAAGCGAAAATGTTACAAAATGCAGGTCTTGAAGGGACTTCAAGAACCGTAATCAATGAAGTAGTTGAAGTGAAAACCACAGGATTCTTTTTTGTTAGTAAATACAAAGTAATTGTATCTGCACAAATTATCGAGTTTGTGGAATAAATTATAAATTAAGCGGAAGCGATCTTTATCATCATTACTATTATTCAGGGAGAATTTTTAATAGGTAAAGGTCGTGGAAGCTTTTTAGTTAAAATAATAAAGGATTATTTATACTGTGCGGAATTCCACATGGTTTTTTTGTTTTATGGGGGTAGGTTTGGGAAAACTAAAAAAGTTATAATATGAATAAACATTATTTAATGTCGCAAATGAAATCAACAGGTACCGCATATTTGTGTTGGTTTTTTCTAGGTTGTCACTATGCTTATCTTGGTAAGTGGGGGCTACAATTTTTATACTGGTTTACTTTGGGAGGTCTTTTTGTGTGGATGTTCATAGATTTATTTCATATTCCTTCCAAAGTTAGCAATCATAATAAGATGATAAGCGGGCAAATCTCTGATATTGAAAAAAAGGAAACGGTTGAAATGCACTCTAGGAATATGGCTATAATTACGGCTTCTAGAAATGTGCAAAATTTTTAAGGTCTAACTTATCAATCTTGAATCTATAAAAAAATCAAATATAATTTGCAATTTTTATCACCATGCGGAATTCCGCATGGTTTTTTGATTTGTTGGAGCTAGGTTTGTTCGAGTTAGGAATCATCAAATTAAAAATGAATATTCATGCAAAATCTTATAATTTCTGGAATATAAATATTCGATTTATACCTGATGATTTTTCCAAAATGATATAATTTGAAATTAAAAGTACTTGGTCCGATGAATAGAAATTTCTTAATTGTTTTCTCATTTATTATCTCCACATCAGCCATTGGACAAACTATGCATCTTTATGGAGGTAAGAACCACGATGTTTATTTAGGTTGTTTGAACTGCAACAATTACGATTCAGATTCCATCTGGAATGAATTTGGAACTTATGGTAGTAGTTATAATTCAAAGTCCATTTGGAATTCTTACGGTACTTATGGTAGTAGTTATAATTCTGATTCTCCATGGAATTCTTATGGTTCTAATCCACCAGTTGTGGTTGACAAAAGTGGAAATTTTTACGGTTATTTTACTGTAAATAGATACAAGGACAAAAGAGCTGATTTTGGATTGGCAAATACTATTTATGAGAATTATAAGGACATTATGAATGATGTTGGTGGGTGGTACGTCAAGATATTTGATTGAGGTCCAACATAGCAAACTTTCTTTAGTAATAAAAATAGAATTATTTGGATTGTGCTTATTGATTCGATTTTCATAAATGAGCAACTTATGTACTTAATTCAATTAATCGCAAAATCATCAATATTATATAACCAACCAATTAGGAAAATAAAGAGCTTATGACCGAACTTATAACGAACGGACTAGTGATTAAACAAAGAATTATTTCTGAAATCAACAGTTCCAAACAATGCATTTACCTTGCAATGGCTTACTTCACTGATAGAGATATTGCAATGGCAATCATTGAAGCAAAAAGCAGAAATGTGACTGTTGATGTTATACTCTCTTCAAATGCCCAAAATGAAACCGTAAAATTAATGTTGAAAGGGGCAAACATCAGTGTTCATGCTTTCGACACAGGTGATACAAGAGGGATTATGCATCATAAGTTTTGCCTAATTGACAATAAAATTTCAATTAACGGATCCTATAACTATTCCTTAAATGCCAGTAATAACAACGTTGAGAATATCCAAGTTTCAGATGACCTCAATACCTATTCTCAATTTTTATCTGAATTTGAACGACTGAAGTATAATATTGATAACCATATAGCGGTGAATGATACCAGTACGATTCCCGAACCTGCATTACAACAATTGCAACCAATAAACATTATTGACACATTTTCTCAACGACTACACAGTCTAGTATACTCTGCAGCACAAATAGACCCCGAAGAGTATAAAACAAAAGGATATGACACTTCCAAAGAAAACCTAGGCAACATTGATATTTTTCGAACTGAATATAACACGATAAAAGAAAGAATTAGATCGTACGCTACAGATGAAGGTTTGGGAAATATTAGAAACATTTTAACGTCAAATATCTCTATTGCTTATGATAGTACTACAACAAATTTAGAAACTGAAAAACAAGAGAAGCTACTTGTTGAAAAAAGAAATAATGATTTAGAAAAGCGACAAGTTTCAGATAAATTATTAGAGTTAAAGCAAGATAAATTAATTCTAGATTTAGGTAATCAAAACACGGGTGAAAAAGGGCTTTTTCAAATAAATAAAGAAATTGAGAAAAACAAGCACGAAAGAAAGGTTTTAGAACAATCATTTATTACAAAAAAGTTTTGGACGGTTGGTACGATTTTCATTTTACTAGGATTAAGTGTTTTTGTGTTTTATCTATCCGTATTTTTTGCCTCAGCAGTTTATAAAGTATTTTTTGAAGGCAATGTCATTCGCACTTCTTTAGAAGCAGGTATTAATCCAGGACTTCCACAACTTGTAGATGCTAATGCAATAATCAAAATATTTCGACAGCAAGGACCACTCTTTGGTTTTATAGCAGCACTTTTTTTCCTAATCCCAATATTGTTGTCCAATTTAAAAATACTGGGAAGCACTAATAAAACTGTTAATACACTAATGTTCTGGGTTGGTTTATTAATTTTTGACATTTTAGTTTCAACCATGGTTGCTATCAATACTGACGAAATAAAAAGCCTGTTAATTGGGCAACAATCAACGCTCCAAATTTGGGAAGTTGTAAAGCATGGTGAGTTTTGGTTAATTTTTGTGTTTGGTATGTTTCCTCTTATTCTAGTACACTATTTAGTGGATTATATATACAAGGCTTATAGAAATTCGCAAAGAAATATTGTAGACGCCGAAAAAAACAGAAAAATCCAATTTTTAGATGAAGAAATGATAGAATTGAATGCAGAAAAAGAGTCTCTAAATCAAAAAGTAAAAGATAAAGATGAAGCAATTAATGAGAAAAATAATAAAATTCTCAATCTTGAAACTGAAATTAATAATTTAGAAAATCAAATAAATACCAAATATGCTGAATTGCAGAAAAAAATCAAAGCCATATTTGATGACTTTAGTGCTAGGATTACTAGTGGTATAATCTTTACGGATGTAATTTTGAGTAGCGTGATTTCTGCATACAAATCAGGTTTCATAGAATTCCTTCCTGAATATTATGCGTCTGACGTTGTGGCAATCAAAGTGAGAGAAATAGAACAAACAGCCGGAATAGCAATCTAATCTTTATTCAAATCCAATAATGAAAAAGGCTCTCATCATTTGTTGTTCTCTACTCCTTTTTAGTTCCTGCGGCTCTGAACCACAAAACAAATATTTAAGATATCAAAATATAGTTATTCTTTCTGATTTGTCAGATCGAATAGACAATGAAGTACCAAAAGACATTGATGAAATTCATGCAATAGTTCAGTATTTCAAGAAAGAATGTGTTAAACCGGGTGAAAAAATTGGTGACAAATCATCTATTTCTTTTTCGTCATTTTCAGATACAACTATTGCTATAATTGATATTGACAAGATTCAAAATTTAGGTGAGAAACAACAATTCATTAATTCAACAGGTAAATATAAAGACAGCGGACTCATTCAGAAAATTGAAGATTTTGAGAATGACGTAAAAAACGCCTATAGAATAACAAGAAATAAAGGGTTAGACTTAATTAGCATTTTAAATGAAAAAATCGAAAATGAACCAATTGTAAAACAAGATAAATATTTAACCGACGGCATTGATACGACATTTGTACAATATGACAATCATATCCATATTTTCACAGATGGCTATTTAGAGTATTACAACAGAAAAAACAATAGTCAATTTTATTTCGGAATTTCTAATATTGAAAAAGTTAGAAAATTTTGTAAAGATAATGATGTAGATATAACCAAAGCCTTGGAGATGGATAGTTCTTTAGGATTATCAGCTATTATTGGTGATAAGAATAAATTTATAAATCTCCACATTTTGGAAACTCACGAGAGAGATAAAGATGACAAATTACAAACATACAAATATCAGATAGGATATAGAGACAACGAAATTCTAAAGGCAGTTTGGAAAAAATGGGCGGCAGAAAGTGGCTTCAAGAGTTTTGAATGGAAAAAGTATTGAATATTATGGATGTATTTTTTGATTTGGGATAATTAAAACTACTTTTATAAAGTACAAAACAATCACTTAAAAAACATAATTGAATAATGGGACTGCTCAACAAACTTCTCGGCAATGCCGATACCATCTCTACCGAAGAACTCACAGAAAAATACCGACGACTGCTCATTGATGGCGAACAGATAGAACTTGGCTTCGCCCTCTTCCGGGACGTGTTTATGTTCACCAATAAACGCCTCATCCTCATCGACGTCCAAGGCATCACTGGCAGCAAAATAGAATACAAGTCCCTGCCTTATAAAAACATTTCCCGTTTCTCATTGGAGACGTCAGGCACCTTCGATTTGGATGCAGAATTAAAAATTTGGATATCAAGCGAAGATGTACCATCAGTAAGTAAAAAATTCAATAAAAGTATCGATGTGTATGAAGTCCAAAAATATTTGGCTGAAAAAGTAATGTAGATATGAATACTCTTAAGTTGCTTCTTTTTGGATGGTTCTTTTTAATCGCTCTATTGGGCAACTCCCAAACCCTTGAAGGAAAAGTAGTAGGTATTATGGATGGGGACACTTTTAAGCTACTAACCAGAGACTCAACTCTAGTCAAAGTTAGGTTAGCAAACATAGACTGTCCTGCAAACAAACAACCCTATTCGGCAAAAGCAATAGATTTCACCTTCAATGCCATCTTTGAAAAAACAGTCAGCATCAGTATCCTAAAAACCGACTGTTACAAACGCTATATAAGCAATGTCACCTATAACGATTCCTTAAGCCTTTGCCATGAGTTGGTGAAAAATGGCTTGGCTTGGCCACTTTGTAAAATATTCAAAAGACAAAGAGTTACAACAAATGGAAGACAAAGCAAGAAAAGACAAAGTAGGACTCTGGCAAGACCCAAACCCCATTGCACCTTGGGAATGGCGAACCGCTAAAAAGAAGAAAAAACCATAGCATATGAACATAGTAAAATGTCTCCTCCTCCTAGTAATAATGGCATACGCTGCGAAATGCCAGCACAAAACGTGTATGTGACTAAAACAGGGGAGAAGTACCATAAAAGCACATGCCGCTATCTTAAAAATTCCAAAACAGAAATCACCTTGGCAGTTGCAATAGAAAGAAGCTTAACCGCCTGTACTGTTTGTAAACCTAAAGCAGATATTAAAACCTTAAAACCTGCTGATTACGCCCAACAAATTAAAATCGAACCAGAATCATCCGTTGCAAAAGCCACCGCAACGCAATGCACAGGCAAAACAAAAGCAGGAACGCACTGCAAACGGATGACCAAAAGTACGAATGGACGGTGTCATCAGCATGAATAATTAAAATGACTAAATATCTATTGTAAGAATCCCTATTTTTACAAAAACACAACCCATTAACCAACTCAATGTCCGAAGACCAAAAACAACAACTGCTCAAACAAACTCTATGGAATATTGCCAACGACCTACGCGGCAATATGGATGCCGATGATTTCCGAGATTATATATTAGGCTTTATCTTTTATAAGTACTTAAGTCGCAAGATGGAACTCTACGCCAATGAGATTTTAGAGCCAGACGGATTGACCTATCACGACGTAGAAGGGCACGAACAAGAAGACCTCTTACTCAATAACATTAAAGACTTTTCATTGGAGAAGTTGGGCTACTTTTTAAGACCTGACGAACTCTTTAGCGAGTTGGCACGTCGTGGGAATGCGGGTGGCAAGAGCAAGTTTATCTTGGACGACCTGTCTAAAGTCTTGACCAATATTGAGCAAAGTACCATGGGCAGCGAAAGCGAAGAAGACTTTGGCAACCTGTTTGAAGATTTGGACTTGACGAGCAGTAAACTCGGCAAGAACGAAACCGCGAAAAACGAACTCATCGTTAAAGTGCTGTCGCATTTAGAGACCATTGATTTTGATTTGGAAAACTCCGAAAGCGATGTGCTTGGGGATGCCTATGAATATCTGATTGGGCAGTTTGCCTCTGGTGCTGGTAAAAAGGCAGGGGAGTTTTACACGCCACAACAGGTGTCAAAAATCTTGGCAAAACTGGTGACGGTGGGCAAAACCAAACTCAAAAACGTGTACGACCCAACTTGTGGTTCGGGGTCGTTGTTGCTGCGTGTGGCAAAGGAAGTGAAAGAAGTGGGCGAGTTCTTTGGACAAGAGAGCAACCCAACCACCTATAACTTGTGCCGCATGAACATGATTATGCATGAGGTGCACTACAAACGTTTTGATATTTATAACGAAGACACGCTGGTGAATCCAAGCCAAAAACATTTGGATATGCGCTTTGAGGCGATTGTGGCAAACCCACCGTTTTCTGCGACTTGGAAACCTGATAATATTATCAATGACGACCGTTTTTCTGCATACGGAAAAATGGCACCCAAGAGCAAAGCCGATTTCGCCTTTGTACAGCACATGGTGCATGGCTTGGCGGATAATGGAACGATGGCATGCGTTTTGCCACATGGCGTGCTGTTTCGTGGTGCTGCCGAAGGACACATTCGTAAATACCTCATTGAAGACCGCAACTATCTCGATGCGGTGATTGGTTTACCTGCTAATGTGTTTTATGGTACAGGCATCCCAACCTGTATTTTGGTACTAAAGAAACAACGAACGCATAGCGATACCATTTCGTTTATCGATGCCAGCCAACAGTTTGAAAAGGTAAAGACCCAAAACGTCTTGCTCGAAGAACATATTGAAGCTATCATAGACACCTACAAAAACCGTGAGACCAAAGACAAATACAGTTATGTCGCCACGCTTGATGAAGTCCGTGAGAACGATTATAACTTGAACATTCCACGCTATGTAGATACTTTTGAAGAGGAAGAACCTGTGGATTTGAAAGCAGTGTCGCAGGAGTTACAAGCTTTGGAGCATGACATAAAGGAAACTGATGCGGTGATTGCTGATTTTTGTAAGCAGTTGGGAATTGATACACCGTTTTAGAGGATGGAGATGATGATAGAAAGGAAACGGTTAGTGCCTACGATTAGGTTTAAGGAGTTTGAGGATGAATGGGAAAAGAAAAAGTTAGGTGAGGTTGCAAAAGTTGAAAGAGGAAGATTTTCTCCAAGACCAAGAAATAATCCTATTTATTACAGCGGAGCAATCCCCTTTGTTCAAACAAGTGATGTTGTAAATAGTAATGGAAGGATTTTGAATTATACTCAAACCTTAAATGAAAAAGGTCTTGCAGTAAGTAAAAAATTTAAAAAGGGTAGCATCCTCATTACTATTGCAGCAAACATTGGTTACGCGGGAGTTTTACAGATAGATATGGCCTGCCCAGATAGTCTGATAGGTTTGACCTGTAAGGAATCGATATATAATTATTTTTTAAACTATCAATTAGAAATTGAGCAACCAAGAATGGATAACTTGGCAGTTGCGGCAGCACAAAAAAACATAAATATTGATTTTCTCAAACCATATAAAATATCTTTTCCCCAGCTCCCAGAACAACAAAAAATAGCCAGCTTCCTAACCGCCATAGACAGCAAACTCCAACAGCTCAACACCAAGAAAAGCCTGTTAGAGCAGTACAAAAAGGGCGTGATGCAACAGTTGTTTTCTCAAAGGTTGCGGTTTAAGGATGATAATGGGAGGGATTATGCGGATTGGGAGGAGAAGACTTTTGGTGCGGTTACTAAATTTATAAATGGTAAAGCATATAAACAAACTGAACTATTATCAACGGGAAAATATCGCGTATTGAGAGTTGGAAATCTTTTCAGTAATAATGAATGGTATTATTCAGATTTGGAATTAGATGAAGATAAATACATCGCTAAAGGTGATTTGATTTATGCTTGGTCGGCATCATTTGGTCCAAGATTTTGGGAAGAAGAGAAGGTAATATATCATTATCATATTTGGAAAGTGATTCCTAATGCTAATGTGGACAAGTTATTTTTATTTCATGCTTTTGATTCTGATGTCGAAAAGATTAAAAGTCAATCACAAGGAGGGACAATGTTCCATATTACTAAAGGAAATATAGAGAGCAGAAAATTTAATTTCCCACCTCTAAAAGAACAACAAAAAATAGCCAATTACCTATCAGCGATTGATAGCAAAATAGAAAGTGTCAACCAACAGATAGAGAAAACGCAAGCGTTTAAAAAGGGGTTGTTGCAGGGGATGTTTGTTTAAAAAGTATTGTTGCATACTTTAATGAGAATTTTAAAATATGAATAAATGACTTCAACTATTGATTTAATTTGTTTCAAATGCAAACACTGGTTTGAGTTTGCTGGTGGTTGTAGAGCTTTTCCGGATGGGATACCTGATTCTATTTTAGTAAGCAACAAACATAATAGGCCTATCGTCAACCAGAAAAATGATTTTGTTTATGAATTAAATACTAATATAGATGCTTTATAATCAAACTGTAATAAAGGGTTTGTTGCAGGGGATGTTTGTGTCAGCGTCATTGCGTTAGTAAGCGTCATTGCGAGGAGCGAAGACAAAACATCAGGGTTATAACTAAATCTTCTTGCGACGAAGCAATCTCTCAAATGAAACTGAACACGTGAAAATTATAACTAAATCAAAACAGGTGAACATTTGGTCTTTGAGGGATGATTCCGTCGGTTGATTGAACAGATTGCTTCGTCGTACCTCCTCGCAATGACGGAAACAAGGAGGTCTCGCAATGACGGATACAAGAAGACCTCGCAATGACGTTAAAGAAAAATAGAAAAAAATGAAACCAGGATTCATTTATATATTGACCAACAAGAATCACACGACTTTGTACGTGGGTGTTTCTTCTGATATCGTCTCTCGTGTGGCGCAACACAAAGCAAAAGTGGATAAAAAGAGTTTCCCCGCACGATACAATTTAGATAAATTGGTATATTACGAAGCCTTTCAAATGATTGGAGATGCCATAGGAAGAGAAAAACAGATAAAAGGTGGCAGTAGGGCAGATAAAGAGACATTGATTAACAGTAGCAATTCTGAATGGTTAGACTTGTATGAAGAAGTAAAAAATTTCTATGGTCATTGCGAAGAGAAATTGTAACATAATATTATACATGATTATACATCCTAATTTACTTCAACATCTACTATCTGATACTGGTCGAATTGTTAGGCATCACAAAAAATTGTCCATTGCCAAAGGTGAGCACTTTAATATCTTTTCGGTTCTCAAAATAGAATCGCGGGAAAATAATACACATTCTGCATTTCTTGCGGAACTGTTAGACCCAAAAGGGTCTCATAGGATGGGAGATGTGTTTTTACGCCTATTTTTTCAAACTATAAATACAAAACAAGAGGTCAAAGATTTGCTATTTGAACGCTTTATAAACTCAACAAAAACTAAAGTCACTAAAGAATTTCATATTGGCAAGCGAAGTGATGAAGATTTGGAAGGTGGAAGAATCGATATATTTTTAAAAAATGGCGACCACTGTATCTGCATTGAAAACAAAATTTACGCTCCAGACCAAAACGTACAGATACAACGCTATTGTAATTATAACCCCACAAAAAACACCGTATTTTATTTAACTTTGAAAGGTGATGAACCTAATGATGATAGTAGAGGCGAGCTAAAATCGGATACAGACTATTATAATTTAAGTTATAAAAAGAATATCATTGAGTGGTTGGAATTATGCTTAAAAGAAGTTGCTAATTTTCCAAGCTTAAGAGAATCCATCAACCAATACATTTTATTAATTAAAAAACTGACGCATACTTTGAACACTGAACAAGACAAAGAATTATTTGATGTTATCATTAAAAATATAGAGGCATCACGATATATTGTAGATAACTATGACAGAATGGTTAATAGGCTGAAGAATCGATTTAGAGACGATTTGAAAGTTGCTTTAGAAACACATTTTAAAGAAGGACCTTATGACATTAGGTATGATAAAAAAGTAGAGAACAAATACTCTCAATTGTGGATACATTTTAAGAGCAATCCACAGCCTCAAATATTGTTTGGTATTGAACCTTTTAGCGGTCAAGGTCACAAAGATGGGCATTTGTTCATTGGGCTTTACGACAAAGAACGTTCACCATTTCTTAAAGATGTTAAAGAAGAAAACAAATTAAGTGAGCAATGGAGACATGTACGCTATTTTAAAACAGATAAGGGTAATCCTATTAATTTTAGTCATGATTACACGATTAAAAAGTTAGCAGATAAGGATGGTTATAAAGACTATTTACAATTAATTTCCAATACGATTATAGAGTTTGTAGAAGACTATAAAAAGATGTTGCCAGCAATATTGTTTGAAGAAAGAAGTCAAACAATTAATGATGAGTCGAAATAATAATGAACAGATTGCTTCGTCGTGCCTCCTCGCAATGACGAAAAAAGAGAGACTTGCAATAATGTATAATAAAAAGTAAATGAGCCACCAACCCGAAGCCATCCTAGAACACAACCTCATCCAACAGCTGGTGGGCTTGGGTTATGAGCGTGTCACGATTCCAGATGGCGAACACTTGTTGGACAATCTAAAAAGTCAATTAGAGCGTTTCAATAACATCACCTTTAGTGATAAGGAGTTTGATACCATTTTGAATCATTTGGCTAAAGGCAATGTGTTTGAAAAAGCCGAGATGCTACGTGACCGTTTTTTATTGGTCAAGGATGATGGTGAGAATTTCTATGTTCGGTTTTTTGATAAAGAGCAATGGAGAAGGAATATCTATCAAGTGACCAATCAAATTGCATTGGAAGGTACTTATCAGAACCGCTTTGATGTCACTATTTTGGCAAACGGGATACCTGTGATGCAAATAGAGTTGAAGCGTCGTGGTCTTGAAATTAAGGAAGCTTTTAATCAAATCAATCGATATCAACATCAATCGTTTTGGAGCAATTATGGGCTGTTTCAGTATGTGCAGTTGTTTGTCATTAGCAATGGTGTGAACACCAAATATCTGGCAAATAACAAAATGCAGTCCGTAAAACAAACCTTCTTTTGGGCGGATGTGCACAATAAGAATGTGACTGACCTTACCGAATTTGCCGATGCATTTTTAAATACCAATCAGTTGGGCAAAATGCTATCACATTACATCGTGCGGAGTGAAACCCATAAAATAATGATGGTCTTGCGACCGTATCAGTATTTTGCGGTGGAACAGTTGGTGCAGCAAGTTGCCACGACCAATGATAATGGTTATATATGGCATACCACAGGCTCTGGTAAAACGCTGACCTCGTTTAAGGCAAGCCAAATCATTATGGATTTGCCTAATGTGCATAAAGTGGTGTTCGTGGTGGACCGTAAGGATTTGGATTACCAAACAATGAACGAGTTCAACAGTTTCAAGAAAGGAAGTGTGGATGTCACTGATAACACCAATACGTTGGTGAATCAATTGGCGGATGATACCAAGTTGGTATTGACCACCATCCAAAAGCTCAACAATGCGATTTCCAAAAACCATTATCAGCAAAAGTTAAAACATCTTCAAGACAAAAAAGTGGTGTTTGTGTTTGATGAATGTCACCGTTCGCAGTTTGGCGATACCCATAAAAAGATTACAGAATACTTTAAAAACGCACAACTCTTTGGGTTTACAGGCACACCCATTTTTGCGGATAACGCCGCCAAAAATGAGTTGGGCAAACGAACGACCAAAGATTTATTTGGCAAGTGTTTGCATAAATATGTGATTACAGATGCCATCAGGGACCAAAACGTATTGCGTTTTGGGATAGAATACATTGGCAAGTACAAGCAAAAGAGCAATACCTTTATGGATATTGAAGTCGAGGACATTGACAAAGCCGAAGTATTTGCCGACCCAAGACGTTTGGAAAAGATAGCCGATTATATGATTGCTTATCATGATCAAAAGACTTTTAATAAGGAATATTCCGCCCTCTTTGCGGTGAATAGTATTGATACCCTAATCAGTTATTACGATATTTTTAAGCGCAAAAAAGAAGCAGGCGAACACAATCTGCGTATCGCTACCATCTTTACCTACGGCACCAATGAGGATGATGAGAAGGCCCAAGATTACATGCCAGATGATGACTTTTATGGCAGCGGAGAACCCGACCCAACTTACGGTTCCACGCACACCAGAGACAAACTGGAATCCTATATCAAGGATTACAATGCCATGTACAATACCAGTTTTTCCACCAAGGACAGTCAGCAGTTTGAAAACTATTTTAAGGACATCAGCAAACGACTGAAAGAACGTGAAAAAATCTCCTTCAATGACGAAAAGGACCGCTTGGATATTGTGTTTGTCGTGAATATGATGTTGACAGGTTTTGATGCTAAAAAGGTGAATACGCTTTACGTAGATAAAAACTTAAAATATCATGGCTTGATTCAAGCGTTTTCGAGAACCAACAGAATATTGGGCGAACGGAAATCACAAGGAAACATCCTTTGTTTTCGAAACTTGAAGAAATCCACGGATGAATCGATTACCTTGTTCTCCAATAAAGATGCTATTGAAGACATCATCTTACCACCTTATGAACATGTCGCCAAGAAGTTTGATGAGGCTTTAGAAAATCTTTTGGAAATCACGCCAAGCTATCAAAGTGTGGATGATTTGTTGAGTGAAGAAGATGAGTTGGCATTTATACAAGCCTTCCGTCAATTGATGCGCGCCAAAAACGTCTTGGAATCCTACACCGATTTTGATTGGGAAGATTTGGACATGTCGGCACAAGAGTTTGAGGATTACAAAAGCAAATATCTTGACCTTTACGAAAAAGTCAAACAAGACCGCCAAAAACAGAAAACATCCATTCTTGATGACATCGATTTTGAATTGGAGCTAATCCACCGCGACCAAATCAATGTGGCGTACATTCTTCAGTTATTGGCAAAACTCAAACAGTCCACGCCGTCCCAAGAAGCAAAACAGAAAAAAGCCATTATGGACATGCTATCAGGCGATATCCAATTGCGAAGCAAACGCGAGCTGATAGAAAAGTTTATTGAAGAAAATTTGCCAAAGATTGATAACCCAGATAACATAGAAGACGAATTCCTAACCTATTGGCACG
Organism: Aquaticitalea sp.; assembly: GCA_051252455.1. Classification (GTDB taxonomy): domain Bacteria; phylum Bacteroidota; class Bacteroidia; order Flavobacteriales; family Flavobacteriaceae; genus JBPOFM01. The sequence continues at coordinate 5,287 of JBPOFM010000015.1, read as the reverse complement.
AACAGAAAATCCTTGCCATTGAAAAATTGTGCCAAGAAGAACAGTTGGATAAGCAACAGTTTAATTCGTTAATAGAAAGTTACTCGTCATCAGGCAGAGAGCCTTTAAGAGATGAGGTGTTTAAGTGCTTGGACAATAGACCGAGTATTCTAAAAGCACGAGAAATAGGGGAGCGTATTTTGGATAAGATGCGGGAGTTTGTGCAGGTGTTTGTGAATGGGATGACAGGATAGTTGTAAAATTTGTATGTGCACAATCTCAAACAAAATAAAATTCTGTACCTGTCTCAACAAAAACATACAAGTTGACGAACTCAACCACTATTGGATTCTGCATAGTAGGAATAAAGACAAAAACATGACGGTAATGGGAATGCCCGTCATACCAGATTTTTTAAACCCTTTGTTCGATATCAATGAAAGACTGCTCGTGGAAGTTTTAAATTCACCAAATGCATTTGATAAAGACCTTAACTTCAAACGCGGTAATCGATTGGAAGTATATCTATGCAATCACTCAACTACAGGAGATGAACTTTACTTTAACTTTAGATATACTGGCAAACAATGGACACCCATAGAAGCGGACGTTTTTTGATTTAATAAATAGATTTGATGAGGTGGAACAAGGAGAGATTAAAGAATTACAATAATAAACCACGTCCAAAAATCGAAATTTCCAAATTCATAATCAATTTTGTAAATTACTAATTTCAATCAACAAAAAATAATGTCTAACTTAAATTTATAAAAATGAGTAACACACCTAACAAAACAGGTAATTCAAATCCAAATTGGCCAAGTACAACAGGAAAACCGTCAGGTGGCGATCGAGGAAACAACCCTCCCAAGACCAAAAAGTAAATAAAAAAAAAGCAATGTGTAAGACATTGCTTTTTTTATTGCACTTCCCCACGCTGGCGCTAGATTGCATCATGTGCGTTACGCCATGTTCATAAAGCTACATCCACGTTTGAATAGATATCAAATCGGCCGTTCATATACAGATGACATCCTTATGTCTTGTTTAAAAAATCTTTCTTAACCATTCCATAGCAAAAGGCTCAAATATTTCTCATCCTCCACAAACCACCTTTATACAAAATTTATAAAACAAAGAAAAATACAAAGCCAACAGCCAAAAATTAATAATCAAAAAACCCTACCATCCAAAGACAGCAGGGTTTTTCTCAATAATCAAAAACAAGCTTACAACACCTCCATCAAATATAAAGCATTATACGCATTGTTCTTCAAAGGATACTGCACCCCATTGATCTCCTGAAAAAACTCAATCAAGAAAAAATAGAAGGTGAAACCTGTTCCAACAGGAACTGCACTTGGCGACAACGTCAGATCAATTGTACCATTCACGATGGCAAAATTGGTCCGTACGCCTTGCTTGGTGACGTAGCTATCTTGGGCTAAATCCACCATACTCATGGCAACACTAAAACTGGCATGGGTAGCCCCTTCTGGTAATCCTAAATGAACAGTAGGATTAAAGTCCTCGATGCTCACGACTCCAGTAGCAGGATCTAAAGCGTACTGGCTTTTAAAGACCGAAGCAAATGGAGACCGCAAGTTAAAGTTAAAGCCTTTTAAAAGGGTTTTCCCTTCGGGCTCTGCCAATCCGATTGCCACCAACCGTTTTCCACGCGTGGAAGTGTCGTCCAGGTTTTTCACCTGACTCATCTTTTGCAGCAACCGACTGCTTACCCTGTGGTCCTTGGCCAAGACAAGCATATTAGCTGACGCTTTACGTAACAGTTGCCCCATTTTGGCACTGTGGGAGAATTCAGCCCCGTTTTCTCGGGTGCGCTGAAACGCCGGGTCATTTTGGATTCTCTTTTTTGGAATCCCTCCTTTAGCACGAACGAGTTGCCCGTCCTTGCTGCGATAAAAGGTCACTCCCTTTACCGTTCCTTGAATCTCTACGATTCCGTCGACTTTCGCCATATTTATAAAATTTAAAAATTAATAATGGCTCAAACCTATGGCAGATTAATTGCATAAAAAAATGAATGGTATTCTTAAAGCATTTATTTACATATAGTTACGTTTTGATGCATCTTAATGCAGAGGAGTGCAGTAAAGTTCAAAAGCGAGCCTATGTAACAGGTAAAATTAGTAAGATCAAAGCCTGGGTTAAGGTTGGGATACGGTTGGGTTAGTGTTGGTGTACAGTCCAATCAAATTTTTACATATCTTTCAATCTAAATATTGAAAAATAGATGAAGCAAAGAAGAAATGGTCTTAACTCAGAAGCATTGGCGTTAAGGGAAAAGTGGCTAAAAGAGATAAAGGAAATGACACTTTTAGACAGGGTGAAGAATATTAATACCAAAGGAGAGAATGTCAGAGAAGTGTTTGAACATAATTTTAGAAATTATGCCTTTTTAAATTATTATAAATATTTTGAAAATATGCACCCTGTTTCGTTGAGAAAATCCATTAATGACAACTTTGACAATGGGATGGAAGTCTATTCTGATGACAGTACATTAATCACCGGCATATATGCATTTCTTACAGATGAAAGAATTGAAATTGAACAAGACTACGCAAAGGAATTAATGGACATTGAAAATAAAAGAATACAGATATACTATGCATTTTAACTACGAATAAAGAGAGATATTGGAGTGTGCACATATTGATGGGTCTTACTGCAGTTCGAAAATACTATGAGTCTATCAGAGATTATGTAAAGGGTAAAGTAAATCCCCACATGATAGACATCAATAAATTAGATGAAGATCAAAAACAACTATTATATATAATCGACAGAATATTGATTTTGAACCTTATCAATCATAGAGATAAACATAGGGTGGAAAAATATAAATCTTCTATAAACCGGGCATTTGATTTTGCCTTTTATAAAAACCCGACGCTATTCTTGGAGTTTCCGAGAGAAAAAACAAAGTACTTAAAAACATTAAAGTCTTGGTTTATACATCAAATAGAACAAAGGATGAAAATTTTGGAAATTGACGCTATATCTCCTGAATATCAATTTATCATTGACTACGCGAACAGTTTAACACCCCCAGAAAAAAAGACTTTGAAAGAATCAGTTCCCAATTTAAATCTATTTAGCGCTGTAGAGCAGACAAACAGATCGCAGAACTATCCGTTTCACGTATTTAAAGATTATTATGCCTTTCAACTCTTTACACATTGGTCAGTACATTTTAATTCCAAGGCACAAATAGGGTTCATTTTTCGAATGATGTCGGAGGTCGAAAATCCACCATTGATTTTGATAAAGGATACCCCATTTAGGGCATGGTTGAACCAGCATCAGGAAGAAATAAAACTTGAAAGCCATACACCAACCCTTATAAATTCAAAAAATGAAGATAGAATGGCAGCTTACAAGTTGCTTAAAAGCTTAATTTTCAAGGACTCGTAAAATCCACGAGTAAACTAATTCGCTTTCAAGGTAAACTCACCGATTTCAATTCGCTCCTCCTAAAGTCTCATTATATATTTGCTTCCAATTGCATCTCATACTAAAGACATGGTTCACAAGCAAAACACCCCGCGATTGACAAGGCAAGTCATCAGAGCCACAGACATCATGAATTTCTTCGGTAAAAAGGAACGCATGAGTTATAAGATCATGGCAACCATCCGTAAATCCCTCGGCAAAGCACCCCCGACACCCCATTACCATTCGGGAGTTTTGCAACTACTATAAAATGGAAGAAATAGACCTTATCAACTCCATCCTCAATGCCCGCGATAGGGAAAAGAGAACAGACAATGTATATGAATGATAGTTTTTCCTTTTTCTGTAGTACTTCTGGATAAACAATCAAGTTCGTAGAGATGTAATAAAAAAAACGGTTTAGAGTAAACTAAACCGTTGTTTTTGAAATATATTTAATTTGTAGCGAGAGGGGGCACGATCCCCCGTCCGCCATCGGAGGATATGAATCCACCCGAAAGTGCGGATTTGCAATCCGTCCTTCTCTTATAAATATCTATAGAGTAATTAAAACACAAAAAGCAACTTTCAATGCTCAACAGGACAGCACATAACATTTCCTGCTCACCCATCACCCATTATTGGTCAACATTCATCATTCATTGTTAATCTTTAATTGTTCATCGCTCCTCCGACATCCATCCAGTCTTAAAACTCTAACAAGTCTAACCAGTCTAAAAAATCTAACATCCAATCCAAAAATTCAATAAATTTATCCCCATCACATAATTTAAAAATGCTCATTCAATCCCTCTACACTAAAAATAAAATTACCGCACGCGGCTACAAAGTGTGTGTTCAAAACGAGATCCACACAGTAAAGGACCTAGAGAAACATTATCTTGAGCACGGTACCTTCACCAACCTTGCTAATTGCAGCCGCCTGAGAGAGGAAGAACTTAAAGAACTTATTCGCACCTATTACCGCCCTGCAGTGGTTGAAGAAATAGAGGAGAGGCAAGAAAATCAACACCTGCTGGAAATGATTGCCATACTCAATCCAAAAAAGCATAAAGCATTGCAAAGTGCCATTATGAACGAGACTAGGATGCTATCAAATAAAAGCCAAAAACAAATCAGGCAACTCCTTGCCTCAAACCTAACCCCCGAAAATGTGGTAAAATCACTCTTCCTCCCGCAAATTATTGAGTTGACTCAATTGGAAGGATTGAAAGAAAAACATCATACTGAAATAAAAAACTACCTGAAAAACGTAAAAAGCCTTATTACAACGTAAATAAGGCATCAGAGAGGCAGCGAAAGTCGCCAAAACAAATGCAATAGTACGGTTTTAAAACTTTAAGCTTTTAATGTAGCTTAAATCATTTCTTCGGCGCCCCGATTCTTATGCTCTTTTAGTGGCCTGATGGTTCATAATTAATTCTGAAAACCGTCACTTTCTAAACATGGACTACCTCCCAGGGTCTAAATTTTGAAGTATACCCTTTATTGGCAAGTTCATTGTGCGACCTAAATCTTTGGATAAGGTTCGATGTGCTCCCCTTGTAAAAGAGATCATAGGTTTTTGAGTATAGTATGTAAACAACAAACTCGTCCATAGTAATAAAAAATAGCTACCTCTTTGATATAATTATTTTAAGTAGCGAGAAGCGCACTCCCGAAGCTTCGGGACCTATCTTTGGGTTATGCTTTTTTATGTACATAAAAAAACGGTCTAGGATAAACTAGACCGTTAATTTCAAACCTGCCATAATTTGTAGCGAGAGGGGGGCACGATCCCCCGACCTCCGGGTTATGAATCCGACGCTCTAACCAACTGAGCTACCTCGCC
>JBPOFM010000014.1:0-46791 GCA_051252455.1 Aquaticitalea sp. | reverse complement strand
ACCACACAATCATCATTATGAGATAATTGGAAATTAAATATTATATTTGAAGAACGGGATAAGTGCTTTTCATAGGACACGGTGTTGGCAACTGTTATTTATTTTTTCACGCCTTTCATTCCGCCATATTTGTCAAAAATCCGTTCTAATTGTTCAACTGAATTTTTAAAATATGACTGATCACTATTGAAATCAAATTCCAATTTATTATCCATTGCTAAATTCTCTTGATAAGATCCCCAAATTGAAATTTTTCCAGAATCATATTTGACAGTCAATTTCAGGTTTTTTTCATAAGAGTCAAATTCCGCAACGCCATTCAATTCCGATTGACAGATTTTTAGTTTTTCATAAAATTTGAATAGTTCGCCAGTCGAAGTATAAAAGCTACTTTTTACTAAATAAGAGCAAACTTTTATTTCAATTCCGACGACACATTCATAACCTCCTTTGAAACAAGTTTTATTCGGAAAGTCAAAAGTCTTTTCAATTCCAACAGTTATAATTCCGTTTTCGCCTTTTAGTTCAAATTCTTCCATTATTCATTTTGAGTGCGTTTCCGCTAATTGTTGCCAACGTTTATGTATATGAGATGTGGCGTGTCTCGGCACAGACCTTTATTGATAAAATCTGGCATTGGAAAATCCGCAGGATTTTCCAAGTGTGGACTGACCAAGCCATAGCTTATATACGGTGTTGTAAAGCGTTTTTAATCCCGCTTTGTTATAAATTCTATATTTCTAATTTCGCCAGGCCATAATCCGCGATGACCGTGTTCGTCCATTTTAAAAGTTCCAACTAACGATACATAAGTTTCGTTAGATTCATCCGCAATAATTTCTTTTTTTAAGTCATCTGTGAGTGAAATCCAAAACGCATTTTGATAATTTCTGCTTTCGTAATCGTCTTTGTGTAAATAGATTGAATTTCCTTCAAATTCCATTTTAAGGTAGCCGACGATTCGGATTCTTTTGTTGTGAAATTCCTCTGGATTCGAAATTAGTTTTATTATTGAAGTCGAAATAATTTTGTCAGTGGTATTTTGAGAATACACATTATTTCCAACAATTATATGTAATATTAATATCAAATTTCTCATTTTCTCAAATGCTTTACAACTTGTTTATATACGCTACTAATATAGTCATATCTGTCTAATTTGGGCGGCTATGCGCTACATTTGTTGCCAATATAGGATTGTTTTACGTGTCTCGGCACGAGCCATTAATGGTACAGAACTGCGCTGGAAATTCCGCAGGAATTTTCCAAATGGGCAAGACCCCAGCAATTAATTATACACCGTGTTGTGTGCTGCCAATTTTTAAATCTGTTGTTATGAATAATTGTTTTTCAAAAGAAGAGTTATCATTATCATAGTCCTGATACATTTTCAAATGCTTAATTAAAAAACCACATAAATTCTCTGCAAGCCAAGATTCTATTTCTCTTTCAGGATTCCACCCAATTTTAATAAATCCATTACATAAGATGAATGCTTTAGTCGGTGTCCAATATGATTTGTATAACTTATCATATCCGTTAAATCCATCCCAGTTATCATCTAAAATATTTTTTAGGCAAATTGGTATTGACAATCTTAATGAAGGAGCTTCTCCACTGCCACCACCTATCAAGATGTCACCTGTTTTTCCGTCAAAATACTTTTCATCAGATGGAATATCCTGCCCTAATTCATAAATCGCAATTTGTCGAGTTGAATTATTATGAACAAAATCATAATCTGAAGGACAATTTATAAATCCTAAAAGTCTATGCTGATATTGGTCAATACTTGCCATTCATTGGGAGTGTTTTTTTTGGTTGCACACAACGTAGGTATAAACACACCGGTGTGTTTATTTATATATACCACTAATATAGGAAAATTTATTTCGTTAAGATTTGCTGCGTGCGTTTCTTGGCACGGACCTTTCCTGACCTGCCTGCCGGCAGGCAGGTAAAAACTGGCTATGGAAAATCCGCAGTCCCGAAGTATCGGGATTCCAAGTGTGGACTGACCAAGCCATAGCTTATATACGGTGTTGCCACACGTTTTTTTATTTGCTATAATTTTCTTCATCAGTTTTCGGTGGAGGTGGCGGTAGCGGCATTTGCCTAAAATAATCAAAGAAAACTCTCAATTCTATTGAATCTTTTATTTCTACTTTTATTTCGTCAAATGTGCGTGTCAATTTAGTCAAAACTTCTTTAAGTTCTTTTCCTGTTTTATTTGTATCTATTGTTATTTCAACGATGGCTTTTTGTGGTGAAGCAGAATAGTATGGAATTTTACCTTTATTGAGATAATGTCTTTTTAAAATTCGTTTTAGGTCACTTATTGGATAATTGTTGTCAATTAGGAGTGAGTCCGATTTTATTTTAAGGATATTTTTACCGCTGAATAATCCATTGCCGTAAAAATATGGCATAATCCTTTTTTTGACTTTTCCATCATCAAATTCAACCATTACATTGCCAAAATCAGAATCGAATCCATTATTCATCACGTTATTAGTCAATTGACGAAAATTAAGTTCCGTTGTATCAAGTCCAATAATTTCAAAATTTTCTAAAGGAAATTGGAAATCAGTTGGATAATAACGAATTTCAGTTGTTTTCATTTCACAACTTAAAATCAATAATAATGTTGATATGTAGACGATTTTTCTCAAATGTGTGGCAACGTTTGGTGTATGGAAAGTTGCGTGTTTGCGTGCGAGGATTTTCCGAAGGAAAATCAGACGTAGCAAACGTGCAACGACCTTTGATTAAGCACTAAACCGCAATTATTTTTATACAGTGTTAGCCACAGTTTTTGTTTTATTCAATTCCCCATTTTTCGTGAAGTTTAGGATATTTTACTTTTAAAACATCGTCATCTTCTTCCCATTCTTCTCCAATAATTTCAAAATTCTCACTAATTCCGTTTGGCATATCCTGTCCGCCTGTCTTTTTTTCATAAACTTCTCTGGCTACGTAGCTCAAACCTTCCCAATCATCATTATCCATATCGTGTTTAAGTTCAACAAGTGATTCAGCGTTTTGCATTGCGTTTTCAAAAATGTCTTTTCCTTGTCCAATTAACCAACCTCTAAAATCAGAAAAACAATCGTCAGAACAACCACCATTCATAATATAAGCAGCTGCCCATAAATCCCAAGTATATGCTTGTCCGCGTAATGTTCTGAACTTATTATCAAATTCAAGTATTTCAATTGCGGTAAGTTTTGATAATTCTTTGTTTAATTCAGTTTGTTGTCTTTCGTAACTACGTGAACTATTTGATTTGGTAGATTTTATAATTTCCCAAAATCTATTTTCGTTCATTAATTCCGTTGAATTTTGTACTGGCTCTTTTTTGCCAAAAATCTTATCAAAAATTCCCATTTCTTGTATTTTAGGTTGATTTATACTGCAATTTAAATTGAAAATCACAAAAATTATTAAAAGTAGATTACTCATTTCAAATTGTGGCTAACGTTTTATGTGTATGAGCCGTTGCGTGTCTCGGCACGAACCACTAAAAGTACAAAACTGCGTTGGAAAATTCCCAAGAATTTTCCAGATGAGCGATGACCAAGCAATGGCTTATACACGGTGTTATGCGCTGGTTTTATTAATTTTCAGCTAACAAGAATCAACCACTTTAATTATCAATCCAACTTTAAACTTAAGAAGCTTTTCAATTTTTCGGATGTAATGTTCTTTTCTATTATTTCACCTTCGTTATTAACTAAAAATGTAGTAGGGAAACTGTTTATGTTCATTTTTTTTGTCTCTACTCCGTTTTCATCCAAATAGTGAATCCAGTTAAATCCCTTTTCATTAATAATAGTTTTCCAATCTTCTATTTTACTTGTCTTGTCAACAGAGATGCTAACAATTTCAAAACCAACGCCTTTGTATTTTTTATAGATTGGAATATATTTTGGCATTTCCTGAAGACATGGACCGCAATTAGAAAACCAAAAATCAATTAGAATATACTTACTATTATTTAGGCTACTTAATTTAAACTGAACATCTGCTAAACCAATATTTTTAAGAGGTAACTCTTTATTTTGAAAAGAAAAATCCCTTCCTTCTTTTAAACTAGCCTCTATATTTTTAAATAATTCTGTTTTTTTAATTTCATTTGAAAAAAGAGGCATAGATTCATCATATAATTTATTGTATTGTTGACTTCCAAAAGAAAAATAGTTTGCAATTAACCATAGGGGAACGTAAGAATTAGGATTTTTAGTAAGAAAATCGACTATTAAAGTATCTCTCATAACACTCAATTTTCTTCTTTCTTCCACAGAATTAGCCTTCGACCGTAAATTTTCAATTGAGTCTAATCCTTTAATTTTTAATAATTCATATTCTTTTTGGGTTTTAGATTTTTTATTATCCGAAACAATGACTTTTGTATCTTCATTTAAAAAACTCACAGAGAGTTCTGTAGAACCGTTATCAATAAAAAATTTATCTGATAAACCGATATTATCGTCAAGAATATCAAACATTACAGGATGTGGTGGTTTATCGCCCTTGAACTTAACAATACCATTTTGAATTGGCTCTTTAAACAACATTGTATAAGTAGAATCTAAAAATTTTTCAGAAACAAAGCTTGGATACATTGACAAAGAGTCCGACTTTGATTCAGTTTTAATTATAACTTCAAATTCATTTTTTACGATTTCAAATTGACTGTTAAATTCTTTACAAGAAAATATAGTTATTGACATTATAATTATCATTATACTTTTTCTCACTGTTTTACTATTTTTCATTACATTAAAAATAATGTCTATCATATCTATATTATTGATTAGTCTCTCTGCTTTTCTTTTGAACGCCTAATTTACTTGCGCATAACTTGTTTATATACGCTACTTTCAACCCTGTTTCCACCCTATTTGGGCGGCTATGCGCTACTTTTAGTAATTTCTTGGGAGAGTAACTCAAACATAAGGAATATTTTGAGTGGTTGTGGTTGGTGGTCTGTGAAAACCGATGAATGGGGTGATTATTCGATGAAGGGGTGATTTAGGTACTACTGATGAGATTGCTTCGTCGTGCCTCCTCGCAATGACGGTACAAACAAACTCCTCGCAATGACGGTACAAACAAACTCCTCGCAATGACAAAGAGATCCCCACTTTCGTGGGGATGCAAAAAAACCACAGACTCTTTCGAATCTGTGGTTTTGGAATTATAATTAGGTAGCAGTCTATGAATAGATGCGGTTGAACTTAAAGTGTGCCACTTGGTGATACTGCGTACTGGCGGCACCATGCTCGGCTTTGACGGAACGCTTGGCGGCTTGAAATGTTTCTACAAAGCCGGTGTTTTTTGCGTTGAAAAATTCATTTCGCTCATTCAAGGAGGTGTTCCATACGGCCTTCTTTTGGTTCGCCTTTCCATTGCCCAACATCAGTGAGTCGCGGTATGCTTCTAACGCGATTAGCTTTAGCTCTGGCACGTTAGAGTCGTACTCTGGACAGTTAGCTAATAGCACTAGGAAGTCTGACACGTGGTCTATCATCTTATTGAAGGACTTTTGGCTGATCGACTTGGTCTTTGCTCCCGCTTTTGGTTTGCCCTTACGTCTGGCACGCATCAGGTCTAAAATACTCTTGGCGTTTGTGACGGTGCCTTCTGGGGCACCACAGACCGAGATTTGGCTATACACTCTGGTGAACTTCTTGTTGAGGACGTCGAAGATGCCCCTGCGCGCATTGCCCTCATCGGTCTTGTGCTGTTTGTTATCTCTTACCTCATTGAGCATTGCCCTGCCTGCCACATTCTTTGCCGTGAGACTGGCGGGAGAAAGTGCAGCATTGATGGGATTGAACGGCGGCTCGAAGGTGTTGAGGACATCTACCATGGTCTCGCCATTGTAGACGTTCTCTGATATGCCAGCCTCGTTGACACTTCGTTTTTTGGATGCCTTTACCTTATTTGGGTCTTTTAATTTAGCGGAACCTGCCTTGGCTGAAGTGATGTGCTTCTTCTGGGGCTGTGCGGCTGTTTCTGGGTTGGACATTTGCGAAGCGGCATCCTTGTGCTCTGCTATCGCTTGGTTTGCAACTTTGTTGCTGTTACTAAAACCTTCTTTCATGGCATCGAAAGAAGTTCCTTTTTTTTCTTGTGTTTTCATATCGAAACTTATGTACAAGATTTGGAGCCACTCCTTATTTTATACATACACACACAGTCGTAGCTTCGGTGCGGCATGTTGTTTGGTTCTTGGACGGCAAAAGAATTGCATCCGAGAGTTTACTCGTTAAACTATTGATTACTAAAGGGTACCTATTTGTAGTCTTTTGCCCTTACTTTCCCCTCGCGATGAGACGTCAGATTCATTAGACCATGTAAACGTAGAAAATAGTTTTCTAATAAACAACATTTTATCGAAGAAATTTGCATTTAAGCCTCTGTTAATTGTATTTTGTCGATTATTTTTTGCTCAATTGTGTATTTGTTGAATCGTGTAATCATTTAATTGGGTGGGATTTTGAAACTAGATGAGCATGACAGGAGATGGTGTAGCTCTAGAAGTGTATGAGACTATCTGTGAGAAAAAGGCGCGATTTAGTCCCATTAGCATAGTTCATAAATTTATTAAAAAATTCAATGATTCAAGTGGTTTGCAGGTTATTGTATACTGTTTTCTGCCAAGATTTCAGGGGTCGGGTTTATAATTCCTGTCTGATTTCCATTTATCGTTATATATTCAAAATGAAAATATGTTTTTACTATGAGTAAATATGACAATTTTTCAGAATTATGACAGATTTTCATATTACAATACTTAAAATCTATAAGAAAAAGCGCATCATTCGAGTTTGGTATTTTGTTTGTTAGATATCATATGAAATCGCAATAGATTTCAAATTTGAAATAATGTTGAATTTAAATTTTTTAATTATGAGCAATTTAGCAACTGTTCCTAAAAATGGAAGTTTAGCGAACAGAAATTCAAATCAAAACTTCCCTACTGTGTCTAACTGGTTAGATGATATCTTTAACAGAGACCTACCATCCGTATTTGCCTCAAACATGAATGCTGGCTTCACTCCACCGAAAGTGAATATTAAGGAAACGGCCGATGCTTTTATGGTGGAAATGGCGGTTCCTGGTCTAAAGAAATCAGATTTCCATATTGACCTCGATAATGAAATATTATCTATCTCTACAGCAATGAAGGAAGAAAGTGAACACAAAGAGGAAAATTATACTCGTAGAGAGTTTGGTTATTCTTCATTTAAAAGAGCTTTTACTTTACCTGAAAGCGTGGATGATGAAAAGATTAATGCGAACTACGAAGATGGTATTTTAAGTATTCTTTTACCAAAGAAAGAAGAGGCAAAACAGAAGCCTGCCAGAAGTATTGAGATTTCGTAATTGATTCACAAATTTTTTGAGTAATTATTGAGAAGGATGCTGGTGTTTTCAGCATCCTCTTACTAATCAGTTTAATTCTTTAAAACTATATCGTTATGTCGAGAAAATTTAAATCTGGGGATTGGGTAAAAGTTAAAGGAAAACTTACCGCTCCGAAAATGCAGGTTCTTAAATACGTTCCAAAGAAAGATTCACTACTTGGATTGGTTGATTATGATACTTATTTGCAATGTGTTTGGTATAAAGGTGGTGAAAGAAATTGTGAAGTATTCCACCAGAATAAATTGATCAAGACCATTGAAACGGGTGGGCTTTTTAGAACATTTTTGCCCACGCCTAAATTAAGTTTCACCTAAAATTCAAGTGATGAAAATGTATATTTTGTTATGTATGGTTGGATTGTTGAGTGTTTGTTGCAACGGACAAAAAAATGAGCAACAAACAGAACCATCAGAACGTTATGGACAAGTGATTGCACAACCTAAAGGTTCTTGGAAGGTTGATAAAGAATTTGATGAAAGTGGTAATTTGATTCGGTATGACAGTATTTATTCATGGTCATCTAATGAAAAACTAAATGCGCTTTCGCCTTTTATGAGGGATCGTTTGGATTCTCTAAAATCAAGATTCTTTACTGATTTTTCAGATTTTGAAACTAATGGGTTTGACGCGCTTTTTTCTAAAGATTCACTCTTCAGCAGTCATTATTTTAATGATGATTTTTCTATAAGTAATTTTGGCAAGGATAATATGGATATTGACAAAATTGCGCAACAAATGATGGCAAGGCAGAAGGCGTTTTTAGAAAAATACCAGTCGGCATTCATTCAACCAGAAAACGAAAACTAAATAGTTTTCGTTTTTTTTTGTTTGAATGTTTCTTGCATTATGCGTACCGTTGTTATTTATGAGCCGTTGCATGTCTCGGCACGAACCATTAAAGTCACAAAATGGAGCTGGAAAAGTATGCGCGAATTTTCAATCAGGATAGCTCATATTTATACAAAAAAAATGACCATCATCTGAAAGAAGATAATGGTCATTATACTTATTTTAATTGTCCTTAATCATTCACTATAAAGGCGTGTATGACTCCAGGTAACCATCCTATCAACGTTAGAATGACACTGATAAGAAATGTTCCTCCTAAACCATGCTTCATGAACACAGCCAATGGTGGTAATAATATATTTAGTATAATAGTTAATAATGACATAATTTTTTGTTTTAAAGTTATTTATATAGTGTCTTCGATATGTTCTTCTTCTACGGTCAAATATGGTGAACCGACTGCGCCACCTGCGAAAGCTGCGCCCGCTCCAAGTAAGAATAGGAAAAATAGGATAATGCTATATTTTCCCGCTGCATCGGCAGCCTCATCTGTAATTCTTATCGCTTTTGTTTTTGCTTTTTCATAATAGCGCTCGGCTTTATTTACTGCTGTATCAATCTTGTTGTTCCATTTTTCGATCACTCCATTTATCTCCGCTTCGGATAATTCGGTATTCTGAACTAAATAATTTTTAATGTCCTCCCGGTTTAAAATTTCATCAGCTCCATCAGCAGTAATGGTCAAATTGCCATTATCATCCAAATCGACAGATATATCATTGAAAAATTCATCAATATTTTCATCAAGATTAAGATCGTTTATAAAGGCTCTAGAATCTCGTTGAGCTTCATTTAGCGTACCTTTTGTCTCTTCAGAAGCATCATCAGGAAGTATATTTCTTTTTTCAGCTTTTTCAATGAGTTGTAGCGCTTCTTTTTTGATTTTTTCGATGGAAAAGGTCGTATCCTCACTGCCTTTGTCTTTTGCATCCTGTAGTGCCTGTGCGACATTAGTAGCTGTTGAGTCAGAAAAAACGGAACTGGCAGCACTTGCCATGCCATTGAAGATTCCTCCTATAGTCGAAGTTACCAATTGTATGGAAATTAAAAGATAAAGCCCCCAAGCCAAAAAGCCATGAAGCCCTCCATCACTGTTTGATGGTAAGCCGCTCATCCGTCCGGCTACCATACCACCTATAAAAAGAGCGGCGAGATTTGCCAGTGCCCACCAGACAATAGTACCAGTGCCTAGCCCATCGAGTGGATTGGCTTCGGTCATAGGGTCAATGGTGGTAAGACCTATTCCCAAACCGAGCATATTTAGTAAAAAGGCAACCACTATGGCCGTGAGTGTCCCCGCCAGAATGGCTCCCCAGGATATTCGAGAAATCCTTGGAATTTTGTTTTGAATGTTAATGTACTGACTTTTCATATTTTCAAGTTATTTATGAGTTATTGTTCCCTCAATATAATATCTTACGATAAATAGGATTGACTTTAAAAGCTAAAAGATGTGCTCTAATACATCACAAAGTAATTTTGAAAAGAGTTTGCGGGGCCTATGTCCACAAGAAATTAAGTCTCGGTTGACTTGTACTCTGCTGTGGACATTATAGGTTTCTATGGTCGAAATATTCCATTTTTTATCAGTCTATTGTTTATTTCTGTTTCCACGTATTAAAAAATAAATCATAGGAATGAAAATTAATCCTAATGTTAAAGGTAAGAACCACGCTCCTAGTCCATTTGCATTACCGTTTGCATTCTGGATAGTTCTAATAACTATCAATCCAAAAATTAGGACTATAGTCAACTTTAGGTATCTTATAAGACGTGTCGCAAATGTATATTGATGGACTGCGTTGTCCTTTGTTATTTCTTTTAGGTAATTGAAAACGTGTGGATATTTATTCAAAATAGTCATCCCAATGAATAGGATCGTTGATACTAGTGGTAAAGCAAAAATATTGACTTTATTTCCGAATCCATCTGCTTCTCCCGCTGCATTATAATGGATAGGTATTGTTTCTGGGAGCTCCACATAATTTATCAAAGCCAAAGACCATATTCCTACAATAGACATCCCACCAAATATTTCAAGCATCTTGTCGGTTGGTGACAGTTGTAATTTTAGTCTCGGTCTGTTATCCACGTTTTATAGTTTTTCGAAAATAGTGACCTTGCTCAACAGGGTGAGTCATGGAGTGTTGGGAAATGTTTATTCGTTGCTCAATATGTTTTCTAGCCAATACTTTGAGGATACTCTTATGGAATGGTCATTTTGTAGCATCTTTGTTAAGGAGAGTTTGTCCCAATAGGTACAGCCGGAACAAACAGATACTAGCGCATTTGATTTGTATAGTTTTAAAATTTTCTCTTTCGTTTCCTCTTTAAGAGAGAGTTTGTTTAATTCAGTCAATTTTTCAGAAACGATGACAGCCAAAAATCTTTCAGCATTGTTATCTGAATCGAGTAATTTAACAATTGCATCATAATATTTACGCTCGATCAGTTTTGAAACTTTTTGAACTGATTCTGATTCTTGTCCCGCAAATCCACAACCAAAACCAATCATTTCTTTATGATCGACATCCATTTGCGCTTTTCCACTGAAGGACATGCCAATAAAACAAGTCAATATAATTACTAAATTTTTCATTTTATGAATTTTTATAACCATTGTGAAATGAGTTCAATCTCCTCACTTATAATCTTGATATCTGGCTGCTTATTTTCAGTCCCTTTTTGAAAATATAAATTTACATATCATTTAAATTAACCGTCGCTTATTTCCTTATTAGACCCATTTACGACTTACTCAAATTTACTAAACCTTGGCAAGATATCCAAATGTGTAAAACTTGTATAATTATGCACTTTTCCCTTTAAAGAGGATTTGAAGCAATTCTTTAAAAGTGTAGAAGCCCACATTCTAAAACGATTACAAGACATATGTGTAGCCTATCTCTTCATCAAAATTCTGGATGTGGCTTTCTCTATTAAAGAATTTTACAGAGAGCGTGCAATCATCTTTAAAAGAATTATTACTTCGGTATCACCAGCAAAGACTGCTGGGAGGTTGCAATGAAAATGTTCAGGCGTAGTGGCGATTTTTTTCTGCCAGAAAAATGAGGGACTTATTGGAAATTATATGCCGCATTTACTGGTAATAGAATGGTATAGTAGACCCCCTTATCCTTGACAGATTTTGCTTTCATTTTACCCGAATGTTTTTCTACAATCAGTTTACTATAAGCAAGACCAATATTTACCTTGTTGAACAATTCAGATTTTTGGATGATCTTTTTTAATTTACGGTTGAATCCGTGTCCATTGTCGCTGTAAGTTATTTTTATGAATTTTTCATATTGGTACTTATCGGAGGTTTCAAAGTAGCTGTTCTTTACTGTTTCGACTGCAGAAATATCAATAATTAATGATTGATTTTCGTGGTTTTGGTCTTTTTGGGAATTACGTAATAATTCCACAAACAACCGTTTTAGCATACGTTTATCTGCATCAAATATTTGATTCTTTGTAGGGTAATTAATTGCGATGTTCCCTTGAGAATGCATTTTTAATTTGGTAACTGCACTAAAAATTATTGCATTTAAATCAACGCTACTATACTGTAATTTTTTATCGTCAAGCTCCTTATAACGTAATAGTGTGAGAAGTTTATCACTCATATCTGTATTAAAACTGACAATTTTACCAAGACGGTTCACAACATCATCAGACAGTTCACTGTTCTTAACCACAATATAATTACTCATGAATATAGACTTCCGTAGCGGTTCTTGCAGATCGTGTGCAATCAATTTAAATACCTCCTGTTGCTGCTCTTTTAACGACTTCACTTCTCGATACTGTGTTTCGAGTATCTTCTGGTTTTGAAGTAGGTCGTTTTTTATTTTTATAAGTTCGGCATTTTCGTTTAAAGCTTCTTCGGCTGTTTTTTTTGCTTCAATGAGGGCCTTTTCATATTTGTTTCTATTGGAGATTTCCATACCACCACAAAGAATTTCCACCTGATTTTCCGTTTGCTTTACCTCTACATTAAGCAAAACAGGGATGTGACCATCAGAACCCTTGAACTCCAAATAGATTTCTCGAGCCGATCTTTGCATTTTTATCAGCGGATACAATTGAGTTTGGTAAAATATCTTGCTTCCAATAGTCAATAAATCTTCCAACTGACAGTTAATGGCATCTTGTGCTTCCAGACCTAATTTTTTTCTGGTTTCACTATTCATTTTCAATATCTTTCCGCTTTCGGAAAGTGAAAATAAAAAGCAAGGGGTAGCGTCAAAAACGTTTTCCCAAGATTTCTGGTTGGTGGGTTTATGCTTAATAGGATTGTTGATTTAGAAATTTTTGAATGAGGTGGATTGTTTCATCGGGATGACTCATGTGCGGACAATGACCTGTTGCTTTCATTTTTTCAAATTTGCTGTCCTTGATTTGGTTGTGGACATACTGACCCACATCATCTGATGCAATGGCATCATCAGAACATTGCATCACGAGGCATGGTTGGGTAATCTGGGAAAGATCTTCCCTATTGTCAGAGAAGAAAGTCACTTCAGCAAATTTGCGAGTAATGACAGGGTCTGCAGCGCAAAAACTTTCTTCGAGTTCTTGGGTTAGTTCTGGACGCTCGTCATTTTTCATCACCAACGGTGCCAAATAATTAGCCCAACCCAGATAATTGTTGTCCATGACATCCAGCAGACCATTAAGGTCTTCACGGGAAAAACCACCTGTATAATCGCTGTCGTTAATGTATCTTGCGGAAGGACCTATAAAAATCATACTCGAAAAGAGCTGTGGCTGTTCTATTGCTGCCAAAATACCAATCATTGAACTAACGCTGTGACCGACAAATATGATGTCTTCAAGCTGAAGTGCCGAGCAGATGTCCAAAATATCTTGAGAATAGCCTTGCAACTCCGAGTAGCGTTCAAGATTGTAAGCGGATACATCCGATTTGCCACAACCCACATAATCAAAGAGAACGATTTGATATTCCTCTTCAAAAGCCGGTGTAACGAATCTCCACATATTCTGATCACACCCGAAACCATGTGCAAAAAGCATGCATTTTTTGCCTCTACCTTTAAGTGTTACGTTATTGCGCTTTATAATATCTTGTGACATCTAATTCTTTTAAAGGTACTTTTAGTTTTAATCGGTTTATGCTATGGTTGAAATTACGAATGACTATTTATTTTTATTACAAAAATGGATACTATAAATAATTCCAATAGTTATGATGCAAACATACGAAATACTAATTACTTCCCTTCTTTTCCTCTCCCTCCTTAATGGTGATAAAATCGGGCGTCATTTTCTCTTCTTCTGGGGTGTCTTCTTCTTTCTTTTCGGCTTCGATATCAGTTCTGTTTTTACCTTTGAAGATGATTTGAAGTAATTCCTTAAAAGTATCGAACTCCACATTGTAAGACAAGCCCAAACCTTGTGTGTAGCCTATCTCTTCACCGAAATTCCGGATGTTATTTTCTCTATTAAAGAATTTTGCAGAGAGCGTACCATCATCATTCAAAAGAAGTTCTATTTCGGCATCACCAGCAATGACAGTTTGGTTAACACCACCAATAGGCACACCAACTTTTCCGTTAAAAAGAATGCGGTCACTGATTTTGGTGCTTAAGGTCAATCCTAAACGATCATCGGTTTGATATTCTGGTGTGTCTTCGCCGGATTCAAAATTAACACCGACCTGAACCTTGTCATTTTCATCAGAAAACAAGCTATTAAACAAACTATTGACTCGATCCTGAACCGTCCCATAAGCTTGTTGCCCTACGCTCAACTCACTTGCAAAAGAGCCTGTAGCCAATAAAAACACACCTTGATTTTCTCTACTTTCTCTCGTTTCCAATCGGTAATCGAGCTCTGATTTGATGGTGGAACTGACATTCGGAAAGTCAAAGGTAAAGTCTAAATCGGGCTGCTCTAATTGTCCTGTAAGATTTAGTTCCACATTTACAGGAATGCTTCGATTGATGGGATTATCCAACAGAACCGAAGGATTGGCATTTGTTCTATAAACTGCTGTGAGGTTTAGTTGCGCCTTCATAGGATCGCCATTCCATTGAAGATTGCCTCCTTTTTTGACTTCGAGTTTCTTTTGGAACACACCACCGTAGGCAAAATTGTAGGTTCCTCTATAAATCACAAAGTCACCATACATGTTGAATTTTCCATTAGTATTGATTTCTATCAGTAAGTTTCCTTCTCCACTACCCTGTATGGTACTTCCTGATTTTCTATCTATTACAATTTCTATGTCTGCGTTTTGATTGACGTCTAGGTCAAAGTCCAATTCCAAACCTTTCACATCGATATCTACGATGGATTCGCCTCTCAAGCGTGCCTCCTTTTCGTCTGGGCTTAAGAACTTTATGTAAGAGTTATCACCGAAACTCTGTGTGTTGCTCAATGGAATTTTGAAAATGGTGCCTTGCGCTGTGCTTCCATCTACTTTAATCACCAATTGTTCGGTTGGCCCATAGATGCTGGCACCACCAGTGACAAATGCGGTACCGTAATACAGTGCGTCTTCACTATCCTCGGTATTGAGTACGAGTAAACGTTTGGTATCTATATCAAGCCCGAGTCTCCAATCGGAAAAATTGTTATGACTCATGTAACCATTGAGTGTGGCCCTTGAAAAATATTTTGAATCGGTCATCTCAACATTGTTGAATATAAATCTTTGCTTTTCTAGGTGCACTTCAGAATCGAAATCAAAACCGTAATCGACATTTAGTTCTGCTATTCTTAAGCCTGCATTGTTCAATACCAAATCTCCAGTAATGTCTGGTTTGGTCAAATCACCAGTTACCCTTGCCCGGCCGGAAGCCAGACCTCGAATATTGGTAATGACATCTGCTCCAAAAACATTCAGTGGTGATAATTGGAATTCGTCGAAATCAATATCCAAATCAACACTTGAATTGGTTTTGCTCACATCGATCTCGCCTTTGGCTACTAATGATTTTAAATTGTCATTCTGTAACTGCAAGTCGACCTGGTAATTGGTCAAGGACGCATTGCCAACAATGTCTGCCCTTAAATCACCAAGTTCATAATTGTTGAATTTAAAACGGTCAATAGTGATGTTTGAATTGGGTAAATACACGCCATTATTTTGAAGGACTTCCAGTTTTCCGTTAAGGTTTCCAGCAAATTGAATACTATCTAAACGCGGTGTGATTTTATTGACATCTACATCTTTAAAATTAAGTTTAATGTCTTTGTAAGTGGAGTCACGGATTTCGCCAGCCAATTCGATCTCTTCGTCTTGATGACTCATGACAATTTCAGATATATTGAATTGCTTAAACCCTCTATCGAAAGTAATTTTGTTTAGTCGATCTCTGTTTTCATTGATTACCCAATCGTTATCCTTAAAAGTGACATTGGACCTTTTGAAACCAATGACCGATTTATTATCTTCATCAATCGTGTAGAACAGGCTTAAATTAAAATCATCCTTGTTATATTTTCCACCTTGAAATTCAGATTTGATGAACAGGGTATCTCGCATGGTGACATTGATCAAATTGAATTTTGAAACGTTATAAAAATTGGTGTTCAGAGAATCGACTTCAATAAATGTATTGAACAGCGGATTGGAATTATCAATTTTTAAGTCTACGTTATTGGCAAAATAATCCTGCAATTTGATTTGAGGCGATTTGAAGGCCAGTTTGAAGCCTCGTTCGTCACTTTCAATTCGTCCTTTGATAGCGGTATTGGGACCTAACTCTAAATCATGCACAAAGACCTCAATGATTTTATTGTAAATATTGAAGTCAAAATCGAGATATTGTTCATCTTTGATTTGATGTGGTAGATAGTTTGTATAGATACTTCCAATCGAATTTTCAACCAATTTGCTGATATCTTCAAACTTGAATATTCCACTTACGGATCCTTCAATAATATCGGGAGAATTAATTTGGATGGTACGAACCTGATCGTCAAAACTTGATGTGATGTCAAAATCTTCAAAATAATACGCATCATTCTGATTGATATATGTAGTGTTTTCAAAATTTAAAGTTCCAAAGGCATCATTAATATTAGTGCCTTTCATGGACATCACTACCTTACCTTTGAAAACGGATAGACTATCCTTTTTTACAAAATTGAGGGCGTTTAGATTGACATACTCTACGTCCGCAGTGAAATCCATCGTTTTGATGTCTTCAGATAAATCCGCCAGACCATTGAATCTCAATTTAAAATTCTCGTCATTTGACACTAAATCTCCATTGAAAATATTATTGCCAACCTGACCACTCAATTCAATATCTAAAAATGTGTAGTTATTATAATTCAGCGAAAATATTTGACCTGTGACATCTGTTTTTAAATTTTCAAGTGTGAAACCTTTACCATCTACATCTACATCAAATGAGGCTTCTTTTACATTAGGATCGTTGAGTAATATACCAAGATCAAATTGATCAAAAACCACTTTACCTTTGTAACTCGCGTTATCAATATTGTCTATTTGAGATAACAACATGTCTGTGTCGATGGTACCAATATCTGTCCGAATAAAAATATCTGAATCTATAAAAGTCGGAGTGATTTTCGTGGTGCCATTCACGGTGAAATTACCGACTTTGGAAAACACAGATGGAATGGCTTCTCCTAACAAATTGGGCAACATGGCTCTTAAGGCGTAATAATTGGAAGACAAATCATCGAATCGTCCATCTAGCTCGAAATCATTTCCAGCTAAACTAAAAAGGTTTTTGAAATTGATATCGCCATAAATACGTGTTTGCGAATTGTTTGACAATTGTAAATTATTCGCTTGTAAATTATTTAGAGTTCCAGAAAGATTGACATCTAATTTTGCTCGTTGATCGATCCCAAATTCGTTATAAAAGGTGTTCAACTCGTCCAAAAGGACTTCAGAATTTTTAAAATTCGCCTCTACCCTTACCTTATTGGTGAAATCTTTAAAATCTTCTGGTGTAAAACTGAATTTGACATCTCCTTTTAAATTGGAATGTGTGGTGGTTATACTCAAATCCTCAAAATATAAATGATCAGGCGTATACTCAAAATCGGTCACCATATTCTTAACGACCAATCCACGACTGTCTATGAACGCAAAAGTGTTGACGCGTGCACTAATCTCTCTATCATGGATCACAAAATTGGTGGCGTTGAGATATAGTTTATCAAATTCTAGAAGTTTTGGCGTTTCCTTGTTTTCATTTATCATTCGAAACACACCTTCATAAATCGAAATATCACTAGAAGACAGCAAAAATGTCTTCACCTCCTTTTGTGGATTGTCTTCTTCAAATTTCTTAATGAACACATCTAAATTAGACATTGGTTCATCCTTATAAATCTTAATGTTGAAGGTAAGATCTTTAATTTCAATATCGCCAAATGTCAATTTACCATCATAGACATTTTTAAAACTTAAAATGGAGGTGTTCAGTTGGTTGATGTTAATGAGCGTATCTTGCTTATAATCTTCAATATATACACTTTTCAATTCCACATCTCCATTGAATCTTAAACCTATTTTGTCAATGGTGATATGAGTTCCAAAATCGTCGTTGATGCGTTTGGTCACCTTTTTGCCTAGAAATGTCTGGACGGTAGGAAGTGAAAGCAATAGTACCAAAATGAGGAAAAGCAGCAATAGAATTGCCGCAATTTTCAACAGTATTTTCAGAAATTTTTTGATACGTTTTAAAGTTATAACTTTGCTGTCAAATTTAACAATTATTGTGCCTAAACTTCATTAATGTCATCACAAAATATTTATATTCTCGGTATTGAGTCTTCCTGCGATGACACAGCCGCTTCCGTTATGCTGAATGGAAAAATATTGAGCAACATTGTGGCAAGTCAATCCATCCATGAAGCCTATGGTGGTGTTGTGCCTGAATTGGCTTCGCGTGCGCATCAACAAAACATAGTTCCAGTGGTACATGAAGCTTTAAAACGAGCTCATATTGACAAGTCGCAATTGAGTGCCATTGCCTTTACGAGAGGTCCAGGTTTGATGGGGTCGTTATTGGTTGGAACCTCTTTTGCAAAGTCTTTGGCTTATGGTCTGGATATACCGCTGATTGATGTCAATCATATGTCTGCTCACATTTTGGCACATTTTATCGATGAAGAAGGCTTTAATAAACCGCCTTTTCCGTTCTTGGCGATGACCATTTCTGGTGGACACACGCAGATTGTGAAAGTTCTGGATTATTTTGATATGGAGGTCATTGGAGAAACCATCGACGATGCTGTTGGTGAAGCTTTTGACAAAAGTGGAAAACTATTGGGATTAGGCTATCCTGCGGGACCAGAAATTGATAAACGCGCCAAATTGGGTAATCCAAAAGCGTTTAAGTTTACCAAACCAAAGGTTGATGGATTGAATTTTAGTTTTTCAGGTTTTAAAACCGCTGTTTTATATTTTATACAAAAACAAACGCTGGAGAACCCGAATTTTATTGAGGAAAATCTCAATGATATCTGTGCATCCATTCAATACACAATCATTGGAATATTGATTGATAAATTAAAATTGGCAACCAAGCAAACGGGTATTAATCACATTGCGATTGGCGGTGGTGTTTCGGCAAATTCAGGCATAAGACAAGCGCTAAAAGATGGCGAGACTAAATTTGGTTGGACGACGTTTGTCCCAAAATTTGAATTCACAACGGATAATGCTGCGATGATCGCCATTGTTGGGCATTTGAAATATTTGGAAGGTGATTTTGCGGGGAATGATGTGGTGGCCAGTTCTCGTTTGAAGATTTAATTAATGGCGAAAAGCGATATCCTCCTCTCCTTATTTGATTCAATTGTGTTTGGATATGGCCTGTCGGTATTTCTGGTTGTTATACTTTTAATGTTTAAATCCGAACATTTAAAGTCATTCAATCTACAGTTTTTGAACTTATCGACTTTGGTAGTGAGATTGGTGGGAATGTTTTATGTGATTTATTATAGTATTTCTTTGACAATATATCTGTCTTCGACGGAAGTGGCATTGTTTAACTCAAGAGCCTCTGGAAACTATGCTTGGGCGTATTGGTTCATGCTTTTAAGACCCTTTTTATTGTGTGGTCTCATACAATTACTTTGGATTAAAAAAATTCGTAAATCAATAGTTTTTTTACTCTTTTTGACCTTCATCATCTTGATTCTCGCATTGTCAACAGGACCCAACATGGAAAGATTCATCATTTTGATGGCATCAGTTCATCGCGATTATTCTGAAACTGACTGGGAATTGAAGGTTTCTGTATTAACCCTATTGTTATCGTTTTTCCTATTTGTTTTAAAAAGTTCCGTCCTTTTTTCAAGCCTTGTTTTTGGATACTGGTTTCTTTTTAAAAGAGTTGAAACGAATTGAAAACTCACTTAAAGCTAAGTTGTCAACAATCAATTCTTAAAAACTTAAATCGCTCACCGTATTAGGTATACACATTCATTATAAATTTGAACTCAAATCAACCAAAACCCTAGTTATGCTTAAACAATTACTTTTTACCAGCCTATTTGTATCATCGATGTGCATCACTGCTCAAAATAATTTTGAGAAAGAATTAGATTCCATACAGGATGAATCACAAGCTGCCAAATTTATTGAAACCCACAAAGCCAATAAAGGAATGCTCTATGTATTCAATAAAGAAAAACACAAAACCCAATTGGCAAAAGATTTGTTCAAAATTGGAAAAGGCGGAAGCAAAGTTGTGACTTCCGAAATTGACAAAACACACTATAAAGTCATAGATAAATACGAAATTCCTTATCACAGATATAGCTATGTATATTTGGATGGACGAGACAAATCTGATAGTGACATGAAGGCGCTTCAAAATAAAATTGTTTCAAAATACAACAATGGTTTTCGAATCAAGGATCTTGCGAAAATGTATTCAATGGATGCCAATGCCAATCGTGGTGGCGACTTGGGATGGTTCACTCAAGGAAAATCTACGACAGAACTAGAAGAAACCATTATCAATGAAAATGGGGGGAAAGATATATTTACCTTGGAGTTTCCCGATAAGCAAGCGTATTACGTAGTGGTCAGAACCCAGCCAACTAAATTTATTGAGGAAATTAAAGTGTTGCAAGTCACAGAAGCAAAATAAGCATGCAATTATTCTATAATCCAGATATTGATGAGCAAACATCGCAATTGACGTTTTCAAAGGATGAAAGCCGGCATATCGTAAAGGTGTTGCGAAAGTCTGTCGGAGATGAATTGCAGATTACCAATGGAAATGGTTGGTTGTTTAAAGCCAACATTAGCATCGCTGACTTAAAGAATTGTGTTGCAACCATTACTTCCAAATCATTTCAGGAAAAAAAATCCTATAAACTCCATTTGGCCGTCGCCCCGACCAAAATGAATGACCGATATGAATGGTTTTTGGAAAAAGTCACAGAAATCGGGATAGATACCATTACACCCATTATTTGTGATCATAGTGAACGAAAGATCATTAAAAGCGACCGATTTGAGAAGATTCTACAGTCTGCCATGAAGCAATCCTTGCATTATTACATGCCAAAGTTGAATGATGCAATTGCTTATAAGGATTTTATCAATAATGACTTTGAAGGACAAAAGTTCATCGCTCATTGCGAAGAAACGGATAAAAGATCATTAAAAAAGGAATTGATTCCAGATGAAGATGTCATCATTCTGATTGGTCCAGAAGGTGATTTTAGTAGTCAGGAAATAGATTTGGCTCTGGAAAACGGATACTTACCAGTCACTTTGGGAGCGACGAGATTACGTACTGAAACGGCAGCCATTGTAGCGTGCCATAGTGTGGTTTATAAAAACGAACTATAAATTCAATTGAACACCTCCAACTATATCCAAATCAGCTGTTTCTATCAATACTATCAAAGACAAATCGTCTGAAGATGTTATCAATTTTGGAATGTTAATGGAACCTTTCCCATTTGCCAAGTTGAGATTTGATCTGGACTGCTCAACGACAATATTCGAGTTTTTTAACGTTCGGTTTTTGTTTTCACCTCTCGCAATAGAGGTTGTTCGCTCCTTAATTACCAAAGCCACTCTCAACTGTTTTGCATAAATAGCACCTTCAACTTGATAATTGAAAGAAATTGAAGCATTATTCTTTTTAACATTAGAAACTGAAATGGAATTTTTGGAGCTTTTATTAGAATATGATTTTATTTTAGATCTCAAAACACTTTCCTTGGAGCCCACAAAATGCTCCTTTCCGTTAATGACCATCTGCGGGGTATAGATGGAACTATTATTGAATTTGTGTGCATATGTTCGTTGTAGGTCACTGAATTCAGATTTACTGAATGGATCTTTCCAACCGATTTGATCCCAATAATCTACATGGTACGATAGTGCCAAAACCTCTGAATCACTGTATTCTTTTGTGATTTCTTTTAATAATTCATCTGCAGGCGGACAACTTGAACAGCCTTGTGATGTGAATAATTCCAAGACCACAATAGCCTCATAATCCTTCGTGTCTATAGTTGAAACTATGGAATCGTGGGATGTTAATAAAACAATAAGTGACAATAATACAAGTTTCATGATTATTCTGTTTATTTTTGGAATACAACAAGTTTGTCATATGAATTATAAAAATCTTACACTCACCCTGGTATTTGGAATGGTTTTAACTTCGGTTGGACTTGCTCAAAATATCGCAGTCCTAAAATATAAAGGAGGTGGTGATTGGTATGGAAATCCGACTTCTATACCTAATTTGATTACGTTTTGCAACAACAACATCAATACGAAAATCAATCTAAAACCCGAAGTGGTTGAAGCTGGAAGTCTAGATATTTTTCAATACCCATTTCTTCATATGACAGGACATGGGAATGTTTTTTTCAGTACTGAAGATGCTGAAAACTTAAGAAACTACTTGCTGTCTGGAGGTTTTCTTCATATTGATGACAATTATGGTTTGGAACCATACATCACCAAAGAACTTAAAAAAGTATTTCCTGATCAAGAACTGGTGGAATTACCAAAAACACACGAAATCTTTAATGCATTTTTCAAATTTCCAGAAGGGTTACCCAAAATCCATGTACACGATGGCAAGCGACCGCAGGCATTTGGTGTTTTCATCCAAGGACGTCTAGTGCTGCTGTTTACCTATGAAAGCGATTTGGGGAATGGTTGGGAAGATCCGGAAGTTCATAACGACCCGATTGAAGTTCGCGAAAAAGCCTTAAAAATGGGTGCCAACATTGTAAAATATGCCTTTGAACACTAGTCAATAGTTTTATTTTTGAATTACAACTATGCAGCATTCGCATCACACGACCAACTTTCACAAAAAACAACATTCTATTGTTTTGGTGTGCGACAACATTTCAAAAGCACCCAACATAGGTAGTCTTTTCAGAACGGCCGACGCCTTTGGAATTGAAAAATTAATCTTCTGTGGCATTGACATTCCTATTGGAAGACGTATGACCAAAACGTCTAGAGCAACCGAGAAAAATGTCACTTATGAATTAATGGAAAATACCTTGGATGCTCTGATGGCTCTAAAGTCGCAAGATTATTTCATTGTTTCACTAGAAATCACATCTGATAGTCAATCAATAAGTAAGTTCAAATTTCCTAACCAACCCATCGCACTCATTGTTGGCGACGAAAACCATGGGGTTTCGGATCTTATTTTAGATGAGAGTGATGTAACGCTCCATATAGAAATGTTTGGTCAAAATAGCAGTATGAATGTGGTACAAGCTTCCGCTATTGCACTCTACGAACTGACTAAACAGTTAAGCACCTAATATTAGGTATAGCGTTATTGTCGATAGTTAATTTCAATTATATTTACGCAATGAATTCGAGAACCATAGCAAAAGGTAATTTAAAAACGTTAGGCGTCGTGGCAGCTGTCATTTTGCTGATATACATCCTTTATAAAATACAATCTTTAATTCTATTTGCATTCATTGCAGGTGTTATTTCTCTCATATGCAGACCCTTGGTTTCAATTTTAAAAAATAGATTGAAATTCGGAAATACCCTCGCATCGGTCACTACCTTATTGCTTGTAGGCTTGTTTCTATTTTCCATGGCGCGAATTTTTCTTCCAATTGTTTTAGAACAGAGCAAAAATATATCTGAAATTGACTTTGAAATCGTTAAACAGGACTTAAACGAATTGAGCATTCAGGCCAGCGAATACCTTGGCGTTGAGAAAATCAATATTGTAGAAACCATAAAACGAACGGATTTCGTCAAAAATTTCAATTCTGAGTTTGTAGCCAGTTTTGTTGAAATTTTCTTTCAAAATGTTGGTGACGTGGTGATAGGCTTGTTTTCAGTGCTGTTTATTTCTTTCTTTCTATTGAAAGACGAAGGCATGATTACAGCTGCTGTAACTTCGTTTGCCGAAAGAGGAAATGAGAGGCGTTCTATACTCGTTTTAAATAAAGTCAAAGAATTGTTATCAAGATACTTTTTGGGGTTACTGATTCAAACTCTGATTGTTGCTATGTTTTATTTGGGTCTCTTATTATATGTCGGTGTAGAGAATGCGCTTGCCATCGCAATTATCTGTGCCTTTTTGAACATTGTTCCTTATTTAGGTCCCTTAATTGGAGGGCTTCTGATGATGCTAGTCGTCGTTTCGAACAATCTTGGAGCTGATTTTTCAACCGAATTGTTGCCACTTCTTATCAAAATCCTAATTGGTGTTTCGGCGGTGCAGTTGATCGACAATATTATTTCGCAACCGGTTATCTTTGGTCGAAGTGTACGCTCGCATCCTTTGGAGATTTTTATCGCCATTATTATTGGAGGCTTATTGTTCAATATTGGTGGAATGATTTTAGCCGTACCTGTTTACACAACGATTAAAGTGATTTCTAAAGAATTCCTTTCAGAGTATAAAATCGTTAAATATCTTACCAAAGACATGTAAATTGGCTTGAATAACAACCTTTTAAATACTGAAAGTCAAATATTCATCACTTCTAATCTGAATGCTGATATAACCACCTTGCTTTTTAAAGGAAAAACTTTTGAAGGTGTTAGCACTAGAGAGCTCATAGAACAAATTGAAGCTAAAAAACGCAGTGAAAAGAAACTGCCTACATGGTTCGCTCACAAAAATATCTACTATCCCAACAAACTCAATATTGAACAAACCTCGTCTGAAATCACAGCATCCTATAAGGCTTCACTGATTACAGGAAAATCCATTATTGATCTAACGGGTGGTTTTGGAGTTGATAGTTTTTACTTTTCCAAACGATTCGAATCTGTAACACACTGTGAAATTGATACCAATGTTTCCCAAATTGCCCAGCATAATTTTAAACAATTAAAGGTTGGTTCTATTGAAAACATAGCTTCAGATGGACTTGAGTTTCTAAAAGCCTCCAACAGGTTTTATGATTGGATATATGTTGATCCATCGCGGCGACATGATGTAAAAGGGAAAGTGTTCTTTCTAAAAGATTGTCTTCCTAATATTCCAGACCAGTTGGATGTTATTTTTGAATATTCAAATAATGTTATGATTAAGACTTCACCATTACTTGATATTTCTGCAGGCATTGATGAATTGAAATATGTAAAAACGATTCATGTGGTAGCCGTGAACAACGAAGTCAAAGAATTGTTATGGATTTTGGAAAAAGAGTATGATTCCGAGGTTAGTATAGAGACGATAAATCTCAACTCAAAGAAGAATGAGGTTTTTAAATTCAATTATTCCGTAGAATCAATGACAGAAAATGAGTATATCTTGCCTCTCACCTATCTCTACGAACCCAATTCAGCCATTCTGAAAGCCGGCGGCTTTAACTCGGTGGCTTCAAAGCTAAAGGTTCATAAACTTCATAAACATTCACATCTTTACTCAAGTGATACACTCATCGATTTTCCCGGCAGAAGTTTTGAAATTCAAAAAGTAATACCTTATAATAAAAAAGATATGAAACGCTTAAATTTTCAGAAAGCAAATATCACTACACGCAACTTCCCGGAAACGGTTGAACACATTCGAAAAAAATTCAACATTAAAGATGGTGGGTCAACGTATTTGTTTTTTACCACAAATCTTAATAATGATAAAATAGTTCTCGAATGTTCTAAAATTAATTAGAAACTTCTTGAGGAACGGCCGCGGTAAGAAGATTGTTGGCATCAATTTCCAAACTAATCTCAGTACAATCCGTAAAAACGTGTAGAACCTTTTGGTCACTTTCAATGCCGCTTTCCAAATTAAAAAGGATTGAGCCAGAAGTGATATCCGTCCAATCAGTCGTAGTTCCCGGCGTGATACCATCAATATCTATAAGCAAAACGCCTTCAGAATCATAAACTGCATAATCAAAGGCATAGGTACCATTATTGACGAAACGGGCTCGTGGATTTACACCTGAACAAGTCGGTGGATCCGCAAAAGTTTGCTGAACAGCATATGATTCTGTTTCTGTTGTTAATTCTATTTGGTCTGCTGGTTCAACAGAACAATTATAGTAAGAAGTCATTGCAATCGTCAAAACGACAGCTTTTAGTAGGTTGGTTTTCATTTTAGTTTGGGGTTTAAATGAAATTATTTGCACAAAGATATGCCATAATTTATCTAACCTCAACAATCTATTCGATAAAGCGCTAAATAAACTCGATGAAATACATCAAATCCGACGAAATACATTTAATTGTTCGATAAAAAGCAGTATAATTCGATGAATTCTATTTACTCAAACTTACATCCCACCTCTAAAAAATCTCAAAGACGTATCCTAATAACCAATAAAGTATAAGAAACACAAAGATGGTCCCAATGCAGCCACATTTGCCACCACCTAATTTTTTTGCGCCCCAACCAGCTAATATTGCTCTAAATATATTTTTCATAATTGTTAAATTTAGGGTGTAAAAATAAATTAATTTTTAATCGACGATAAGCGCAAAAGCGATATTTTATATCTCAAATACGTTCGTTTTAGTGAAAGCATAACATACAGTGTCTTTTTCACCACAGGAGGTATTTAGGCCAGTAAATTCACTAAATGCAGGTAAGGTTAATTGAGTTTTTGACACTTGAAAACATGGTAGTTTAATGAACTGTTTCCCTCTCCCCTTTATTAAAACGCCAGGATGTGTATGTCCTGAAATACAAAAAATGTCATCAGCACAATGCTCCACATCGTGCACAAAACGAAACGGTGACGTTTCCTTATAATCTTTATCTACCTCAATACCTAAATCGGCATATACTGAAGATTTCAAGCGATCATGATTGCCTTTTACAAGACGCCATTCAATTGTTTCAAATTGATTTTTCCACTCCTTAAAACTCTGAATATCCTTATTGACTTCCGCATGAAACAAATCGCCTACAATCAAGAGTTTGGTGGTTTCGAAATGATGAATCAGCCCTTTCAACCGTTTTAGATCGCTGTTCAAAACTTGAGACGGAATCGCAATTCCTGCCTTTCTAAAATGTGCGGTTTTGCCAATGTGAAGGTCGGAAAGCACGAGCATCTGTTCTCGTTTCCAATACAGCGCACGTTGATTCGTTAATGTTAATTTTTCTCCACAACATTCAATCTCTTTTATAACTATACTCATACTTGGGTTGACCTTAAAACCTCATTTTTGATGCGCTTGATGCGACTGTCTAAATCTTCGCTCGTCAAAGATTGTCGCAAGCTATCAACTTTTATCGGAAAACTCAAAGGTGTAAACGATTTTGCGTGTTTTATGATGATTTTACTGTGTGAAATGCGTTCAAAAGCTGCTTTTAATCGGACTTCTTCCAACTGCTGATTAAATACTTCGGTATAAGCTTGACGCAATAATAAATTCTGTGGTTCATAATCTTCTAAAACTCTAAATATTAATCCAGAAGAGGATTGCAAACTTTTGTTGTTTTTCCGATTCCCTGGTTGAGACTGCACGACCAATCCTGAAATCACAGCGATGTCACGGAACTTTCGAGAGGCCATTTCCGAAGCATTGATACTTCCGATGACATCATCCATTAAATTCTCTTTGGACAATAATTTCTCGACATTCCCTTCATTGATGGGGATTTCTTGGTCACTCAACAATTCAAATCCATAATCATTCATCGCAATCGTAAAGGTCAAGGGCTTGATTTGGCTCAATCTAAATGCAATCAAAGCTGCCATCACTTCATGCACCAAACGTCCTTCGAATGGATACATAAACAGATGAAAGCCGTCTCTAGTTTCAATCAATTCCACCAAAAATTCATCCAATCTCGGAATGTGCGAATGTTTTTCCTGTTGCGAAATCAAGGGATGCAAAAACTTCAGTTCTTTTTCAGAAGTTTTTGGCTCTAACGATTCTGCCAATTTAATACGTAAATACTGACTCAAATTTGAGGACAAAGGCAAACGTCCACCTAGCCAACTTGGTGCCCGTGCCGACTTGCTCTTACTACGTTTTACAAACACCGTCATGTCTTTGATATTCACAATTTCCAACACGCGGCCTGCCAAAATGAAATGGTCGCCAATCTTCATTTTGGAAATAAAATATTCCTCCACCATCCCGACATAACCCCCAGAAAAAAACTTTACTTTCAGCATCGCATCGCTCACAATCGCGCCGATATTCATACGATGCAACATACTGATGCGGCGACTTTTTACTTTATACAATCCATCCTCATATTTAATCACTTTGTGGAATTCTTCATAGGCACTCAACGTATTTCCACCTTGTGTAATGAACTGAATTGCCCAATGCCAATCATCCTCCGTCATGAATTGGAAGGCATGCGTCCGAAGAATGATTTCGTACAATTCCTTACTATCAAATCCTTCACCAACAGCCAATGAGACCATAAACTGTATCATCACGTCAAAGGTCATGACCATCGGTTCCCGCGCTTCAATGCGTTTTTCTTTAACAGCTTGCTTTAAAGCTGCTGCTTCAATCAATTCCAAAGAATGGGTGGGAATAAAATAGATTTTAGAGATTTCATAAGGAGAATGTCCACTCCGTCCGGCGCGTTGCATAAATCTTGCAATTCCTTTTGCAGAGCCAATCTGAATCACACAATCTACAGGTTTAAAATCCACACCCAAATCCAAAGAAGAGGTACAAACAACCGCTTTCAACAAACCATCGGAAATGGAATCCTCTATCCAATTCCGAAGTGTGAAATCGATGGAGCCATGATGAATCGCTAGTTGTCCAGCCAAATCAGGCGCCTCATTCAGAATCATCTGATACCACATCTCCGATTGGTTTCTGGTATTGGTAAAAATCAAAGTGGTTTGATTGGCATAAATAATCGGGATGATTTTCGATACCATTTTTGTACCCATGTGTCCTGCCCAAGGCAAAACTTCAATGTCATCGGGAAGTACGGTAACAATTTCAATCTTTTTTTTCTCTTTGGCGACAATCATTTTGGTCTTCAACCCTTGATACGGAATCAACACGTTTTGCGCTTCCTCTAAATTTCCAATGGTTGCCGTAATACCCCATATTTTTAAATCTTTCGTTAAAGAAATCAATCGGGTTAATGCCAATTCCGTCAGTACACCGCGTTTTGAGCCCAAGAGTTCATGCCATTCATCAACGGCAACACATTTTAGGTTTTTAAAGAATCGCGAATTGTTTTTTTGGGAGAATAGAATGTGAATTGTTTCTGGCGTCGTCAACAACACATCGGGCATTAAGCGTTCTTGGCGTCGTCTATCTTTTTGGGAGGTATCACCGTTGCGAACTTCAATGGTCCAATCCAACCCAATTTCTTCAATGGCAGCATTCATGGCTTTTGCCAAATCTTTCGCCAAAGAACGCAACGGACTTATCCAGAGTAGTTTTAATCCTTTTTTGTGAGCTTCTGGTTGGTTTAAATAATCGATGACTACAGCGAGAAACACAGAAAACGTTTTCCCAAACCCTGTAGGTGCCACCACTACTCCGGAATAGTTCTTGGCATAACTTTCCCAGGTCTGCAACTGGAAGTCAAAAGGCGTGTTCCCTTTTTCTGCCATCCAGTTGGCAATAATGCCATAACCATCTGTCTCTTTCAGTGCTTTCAAGTCGGATTTGTGATTAGTTTTTTTACGTCCTCAATATCGTCAATTTCGCTGGCAGGCTTGTCACGTCGCCACCTTAAAATTCTTGGAAATCGTAACGCCACCCCAGATTTATGACGGTTGCTGAATGCGATACCTTCAAATGCAATTTCGAACACCAATTCTGGCTTGACCGTTCGCACAGGACCGAATTTCTCAATGGCATTTTTATTCACAAAGCGTGATATCTCTGTGATTTCCTTGTCTGTCAATCCAGAATAGGCTTTAGCAACCGTTACCAAGCCATCATCTTTCTTTACCGCAAAGGTATAATCTGTATATTTTGAACTTCTTCGTCCACTCCCCTTTTGTGCATAAATCATGACGGCATCAATGGTCAAAGGGTCCACTTTCCATTTCCACCAATCGCCTTTTTTTCGACCAGTATGATAGGGCGAATGTTTATGTTTGAGCATCAAACCTTCGCTATTGAAGTCGCGAGCCTTATTTCGAAATTCATTTAAATCATCCCACTGTTCAAAGGTTAGAATTTCAGAGAGAATCGTATCATTTGCTTTGTCTTTATGGTTGAATAAATTCTCCAACAGGTTTCTTCGATACGATAACGGTTTCTCCCGAACGTCTTCGCCATTCCATTCCATCAAATCATAGACATAAAAACCAACGGGGATTTCCTCCAGCATTTTCTTACTGACGTTCTTACGATTCAAACGCTTCTGTAAATCGTTAAACAGCAACACAGCATTATCTTTCAGAGCCAAAATCTCACCATCTATTACAAAATCATCATCAAAGACTTCCATAGCTTCCACCAATTCAGGAAACTGACTCGTCACCAACTCCTCACCTCTTGACCAAATGAAAATCTCATCATTCCTCTTTACGATTTGACCTCGAATACCATCCCATTTATATTCCACTTGCCAATCTGACGGTTCGCCCAGTTCGGGCAATTCCTTTTCCAGTGAATAGGCCAAACAAAACGGATAAGGCTTCGAGTTGTCATAATTGATATGTTCGCCTTGAAGTAGTTCTTGAAAATCAATCGTATCAATATCCCAATTTCCAATAATGCTATGCATTAGCTGATTGGCATCAATTCCGGAATATTTCGCCAAGGCATTTACCAATGTTTTTTTAGAAACGCCAATTCTAAAACTACCGCCAATCAATTTATTGAAAATCAATCGCTCTTGCATTTGGAGTCCAGACCATGCATTTAAGACATACTCTTTTTTGGCTTCTTCCGATTTTGGTCGCAAAGCAATCAATTCCTTCATCCAATCGCTTAAGGTTTTTTCTATGTGATGCTTTGGGTCTGGAAGCATCAAGGCAATGGTTTCGCCCAAATCACCCACACTACTGTAACTTTCCAAAAACAACCACTCCGGATAGCCTGTAATTTCTAGACACCAAGCTCTCAAAAGCGAGGTCTTGACAGGTCGTGGCGGTCGCTTGCCTGTAAATATGCTGATGAGCCAAAGCTTATCTTTATCAGGAGCTGTGTTGAGATAATCGACGAGTGCGCTGATTTTGGAATTGGTCTTATTCGTAATTTCCAAGGCACTGATAAGGTCTGAAAAATGCTTCATGAGGTAGTGGTTTTTTCAGTGACTAATTCCTTATCATCTTCATCGCTGCCATATTCCGTTTTCACTTCCGCAGAAGGAATTCCTATTTCATTCAAATATTTAGAAAAGGTGGCTTGACTTCCATGGGTCACGTAGACTTTCTCCGCTTCTGTAGCTTTCACAGCTGATAACAATCCATTCCAATCCGCATGGTCGCTTACGGCAAACCCGGCATCAACCGCCTGCCAACGACGGTTCCCACGAATTTGCATCCATCCGGAACAAATGGCGGTCGCCGCATTGGGAATCTTCTTTAACAATTTGGAACCCAATAAACCTGGTGGCATGATGACGATTTTATTCTGAAGGTCTTCCTTCTTAAAATCATAATTCAATAATTGTGTTTTTGGCAATGCAATGCCTGAACCTTCGATGGCCTTGTTCAAATTATGAATGGCAGAATGCACATACATCTCATCAACGCCTTCCATCAATTTCATGATGCGCTGGGCTTTTCCCAAAGAATAGCCTAAAAACACACTTGTGCGATTGTGAGATTTGTTTAAAGCGACCCAATCATGCATTTGCTTTTGAATTTCTTCTTCAGTCAACCAATTATATATTGGTAAGCCAAAGGTACTTTCGGTAATAAACTCATGGCATTTCACAGGTTCATGAGGGACTGTGAGATGGTCATTCTTTACTTTATAATCTCCTGTAAAGACGACCACAAATCCTTTATATTCCAACCGTATTTGTGCGGAACCAATGGTATGCCCGGCAGGATAAAAACTCACTTGCACACCATTGACCATTCGTGGCTCGTCATAGCCCATATGTTCAATGCTGATGTCTGCACCTATCCGATGTTTCAATATCGCAACAGAATCCGTATGACACAAATAATGCTTCATCCCCCAACGCGCATGGTCTGCATGCCCATGGGAAATAACCGCATAATCCACCGGCAACCAAGGGTCCAAATAGAATTTCCCCGGGATGCAATAAATGCCTTTTTTTGTGAATTTTACGAGTTTCAATTTTAGATGTTAAATTAGACAATAGATGTTAGACGATAGACGATAGATGTTAGAGGTTAAATATTAGACTTTAAATTTTAGAGAACGGAAGATTATAGTAGTAATTACATCTTAAGTCTTAAGTCTCAAGTCTCAAGTCTCAAATCTGAAGTCTCAAATATATTCCTCCTAATATAAAAAGGAAAAACCCGAACAAATGTTCGAGTTTCCAATTAAATTTATGGCTTCAATTTACCAAAGTCCATAGTATCTGGTTCATTACCCGTAATGGCGCCAATTCCCATTTGTACAAGTGTGACCAATTTATTCGATTTTGGATCCCAATAGTAGGCTTCAGTCGGTGTCACTGCAATGGCCGTAATGTTCGGGTCGTTTTTGCCATCAAACCAAGCGTCGTCCCCACTCCCATAGAGTTCGTCGATAATATTTTGATCCGTTGAGATGCTCGCGCTCCCATAGACATTCATAAATTGCATATCGCCTTTGTTGGCATAAATTAAATGCAAGTTGGCATCCTTTGCAATATTTTGATTGTGTGTACTATTTTCATTACTCAAAAACCAAATGACGCCTTGGTCATCTACTTTTTTAGTACTCATCGGTATCATGTGTAATGGTGTCTGCTTCAAATTGGTGGCCATCATAGTAAAGTCAATGTTCTCTGCCAATTCCTTTACTTTTTGTTTTGCTTCGTCGTTGTATAAATTTTCTTTGCTCATAATGTTTATGTTTTGTGTAAAAATATTAAACATTATACCGGCATTGTGCTTCAATTCCTTAAAAGATTAACTCAAAAACAAGTGATGAAAAAAGACTCTGGATTGTTTCGATTAACTTTTCCTTATATGAGTCAAGATAAAAATAATGGTATCTTTAAATTTGTAATCAAAATTATATTTTATGGACACCAACAGACTTTCAAAAAAAATTCAGGACATTTTAAACTTACAGGTAACTAAAGAAGCGGAAGCCGCACAAATATATCTGTCTTATGGTTGTTGGGCAGACAGCCAAGGCTATGGCGGCGTTTCCAATTTCCTTATGCGACATGCCAGTGAAGAGCGCAATCACATGACCAAAATCTTAAGATACATTATGGATCGTGGTGGTGAGGTAAAGATATCTGCGATTAAGGCGCCCCCTGCAAACCCAATGAATATTCAAGACTGCTTTGAAAAAACGTTTCAACATGAAGTGGACAACTCAAACGCTATCTATGAGGTCGTGAATTTGGCACATGAAGAAAAAGATTGGGCCACATACAACTTTGCACAGTGGTTTGCAAAAGAACAGATTGAAGAAGAGAAAGTAGTCATGGATTTGCTCGATAAATTAAAGATCGCAGGTGGGCCAAAAGCGACTGATGAATCCTTATTCAATTTGGATAAATTTTTATCAGAAGCTCCTGATCATGCCGACTTGCCAAGAGAGGCTTCAGAAGACAATCCAGGATAAAACTTCGATAGATGTAATAAGAAAAGCAAACCTCAAAAGTTTGCTTTTTTTATGTAGAAAAACTCAATCCACTATCTTTGTATCCTGAATTCTAGAAAGTCTAACCTTCTAAAGATCTAACCTTCTAAAATCTAATTCCAATGGCCAAAAAAGGAAGTGCAAAAAACACGAAGAACAAAGCCCTTCACAGCAAATTGATGGCGCAGAAAAAGAATAAGAAGACATCCGAAGCGCAACAACGAAAGGAAAGGCTAAAGGAGATTGTCAAGAAGTCTCAGGAAGCAGCAGACAAAAAATTATAGCATCCACGCAAGAAACCTCATTATATCCTGTCAATATCAAACATGTCCCTTTTAAGCCGTTATTGCAAAGAGTCACAATAAAACAATTTGTCACTTAAAAACGACACCACCATTACTCCGACTGCTCAATCATTCCGCGCATAACCATTTCTGGTGCTTCTTTGTGGGTTAAATACTTGAGTTTATTCTCCAAATCAAATAGCGTTCGATTTTTATTGGCAAGGCTCTCCCCTTCACATTTTAAGGATTGCAGTTGTGTGATTCTTGCCTCCAGCACAATTATATTCATAAGGTGTGCGTGCTGTTTCACATTGAGGTGAGGTACACCGTTGGCTTTGATTAGGCTACTATAATAAGTTGTAAATTTCATCACGTTAGATTTTAAAACACAAAATTACTGATATATGTAGTTATATGTTGCTACAATATGTAGATTTATCCGTCAACCACAAATTCATGGCGCAATGTCCCTAGGCTACAAGATATTATCATCATCAAAATAAATTGGTCCAATGATAGAAATTATTTTATTCTGTATTTTAGTATCGACAAACAGCTTGAGTTGCGGTCAAATATCAACAATAGAACTAAAATCACTTATCCATCTCCTAACCAAACGTCCTTATGTCATTATCACAACAGGTTACCTATCTTTTTTTATTGGCATTGCCCATTGCCTGCATTTCTTGGACCATTACCCACGAAGAAATCTTTCGCGAACCGAGAACCTATTGTATCAGGAAATCCCGATGGGCGAAAACACTCGGGGTGCGAAAGTTCTTTTATCTTTTTACTTGCGAATACTGCTTCAGTCATTACATCACTATTTTCTTTTTGATCATTACTAAATACACTCTGATGTTTGACGACTGGCGTGGCTACCTCATCGCAGGTTTTGCCCTCGTATGGATTGCCAACATTTACATGAGTATTTACGGACTTGTAAGGGTTGGACTTAAAAAGGAGAAATTGGATGCCGATATTGAAGAACTTAAATTAAAGAAAGAAAAGAAAAAGGTGAAGTAATTTGGTATGTGAAGTATGATCATCTAGCATAAACACCCCCGAAGTCCAATGTACCAAGACATCGCAAACACTGGTCTACTCCTTTACATTTTAAAAGCGTTAATTTTTTATCTTTTAAGATTCATATACACCATTTTTACTCCATATCTTCATAATCAGATAACAGAAAGACGTGAATAGATATGACCTCGATGTGTTCGATACACGATGGTCATAACACCTTC
Source organism: Aquaticitalea sp. (assembly GCA_051252455.1). GTDB lineage: Bacteria > Bacteroidota > Bacteroidia > Flavobacteriales > Flavobacteriaceae > JBPOFM01. The sequence goes on along the minus strand of JBPOFM010000014.1, from coordinate 11,845 downwards.
ATTTCTTCGAAAAAATCACACTTATGAGATTGATATTACTTATTTCAGTACTTATTGCCAACTTCACTTTACAAGCACAACAACGCGATAGCGTGATCACCAAAGAAACACGCGTCCATGTCTACAAACCCAAATTGGTTGATGCCACCGAAAAGCGCATTTCAGAACTTAAACTCCCTAAAGGTTTCCGTATCGCCAAATATGCTGAAGGTCTAGGCAAGGCCCGGATGATGGCCGCCACCCCATCAGGGAATGTGTATGTCACCAATAGAGATGGTGATATTTTTTTACTGAAAAATACGGGTGGTAATGAGATGGCAGAAAAGACTACCGTGCATAATCTTAAGGATGCTCATGGGCTGGCGATCGACAATAATCAACTCTATATAGTGACGGTCAATGAGGTATACAGAAGTGACATACAACCAGATGGCGATTTAAGTACTCCCGAGAAAATCATTGACGGACTACCAGATGGCGGCCAGCATCCCAACCGTACCCTTGCATTTGGCCCAGATGGAAAATTATACGTTTCCGTCGGCAGTACTTGCAACGCATGTGATGAAACTTCAGAGGAGAGCGCCACGCTTTTACAGTTTGACCGTGATGGAAGCAACAAGAAGATATGGGCCAAAGGTTTGAGAAATACCATTGGTTTTGATTGGCATCCCCTAACTGGAGCACTCTACGGATTGGACCATGGCATTGACTGGTTGGGTGATGAGTCACAAAAAGAAGAACTCAACCTGCTTGTGGAAAATGGTAATTACGGCTGGCCCTACATTTATGGTAATGGTGAATACAATGTCACCGATCAGCCACCTAAATCCACATGGGAAGCATACGCAAAAAAAGTGACCAATCCCGTGTTTTTGCTCACGGCACATAGCGCGCCCATGGCATTGCAATTTTATACAGGCTCCCTATTTCCCGACACCTATAAAACCCAAGCGTTTATGAGCTTTCATGGCTCTTGGAATCGTAAGGATCCAAAAGGCTACGACGTAAAGTCCATAAAGTTCGAGAATGGAAAACCTACCGAGACCACCGATTTTATCAAAGGATTTTTGAGTGCAGACGGCACTTCCTATTTCGGTCGTCCCGTTGATATACAGACCCTACCAGATGGAAGTCTTTTAGTGTCCGAAGATGCCAATGGTATTGTATATAGAATCAGTTACAAAGAGTAAATGTGCCTGATTTGTCATTGCAGGTATAAAATTCACATTATGATCATACCTCCTTCGTTGATTTCACCGAGAAAGGCTTTGATAGCCTCCGTAATAATGAGCATGAATGTCTGGCATTTATAGCGCCACTTAACCTTGAGGTTTTAAGAAAAGAAGACTTCAAAAAGATAAAGACATCCATTTACTGGCTGATGGCGGTGTCAGTGGATAAATTTTGTAGACACTAGTTTAGTTGATTTAAAAAATGCCGATTAGCTGTTGTAAAAACGACAGAAAGAATTTTATACCGTAAGAATTGTTACCCACATAAGAATACAAAAAAATAAAGACCCACGATTCGTATCGAGGGTCTTTACTTTCTTTTAACCTGAATTGTATTGAAAAGTTAAAAGATGATTCACCAAATTGATTTTATTCTTCCTCTTCATTATAACCATCATTCCATTTTTTTGGATTTTGGTTTTGGTCTTGATACGAACCTTTTTGACGGGTTGCATCAGAAGCGTTAGAATACTCATTTTGGTCATTTTGGTAGCGCTGCGAATCAGTGTTGCGATTCTGGTCTTGCTGCTGACCTTGGTTACGAGTGGCATCGGTATTTCGATTTTGATCTTGTTGTTGCCATTCGTTTGATGTGTCATTGCGGTTCTGGTCTTGATACTGACCGCGATTGTCGTTGTTGCCAGTCTCATTTTGAGATCTTTGTTCTTGCTCACGACGTCTGTTTTCTTGATCTTGGTATTTGTCCATGATTACAATATTTAAAAATTATATATATAAAATTAATTGATAATCACTGTAGAAATTAACTCAAAACGATGAAAAGATGCTTCAAAAAGATTTTGGATTTTATATGTTGTTTATTATCCTGCTTGAACAAAAACCCGTTTTATGTTTTCATCTCCATAACTATATTCAATCTTATCAAGAAACAGCTTCAAGAATTGTTCTTCAAAATCATGATTTTCACTTTATTTCAATAAAGTAACCAAAATCCCTGAATGGGTTGGTCTCGCTTGTTTTCATATTTAGAACAACTAAAATCTTCACCTTTAGCTTTCATTGCTTCTTTATGTTGTTCAATTATCGATTTAGAATCTGTCAATAATGTTTGAAGGTCATCACTATTCATCATACTCTTAATTTATAAATCTCCGGCTTCAAAGCCTCCTCAAATTTCGGCAAATGGTTAATCAAGAACTCATTCATTTCCTCCCAATCCAACTCATTATAGACGCTCATACCTTGCTTTTCAAATTTAATTCGACTCATTTTATTTTCAGGTAGTTCTTCCCAAGTAAGTTCTTGTCCAAAACGTCCCTCAATTTGTTCTTTCTGCTTGTATAATTGATTAAACATTGATTTGTTCTTTTCTTTACTTGATGAGATAATACTTAATTCCACTCTCGCATAATTTTTGGAGACTACTAAAGCATACGCCATTCCGCTAATGCCCGAACCCGTACTTACCCAATTATCCTTTGTGGGACTTACATTTTGAAATAATTCTGTATTCTGAATTTGCGGTAACAGTTGATTCCAATATTTTTTTCTAACGGAATATCGACTGATATCCTTGTCGTCATTGTCATCACTTTTATATTTGATGATGAGTTCATCTTCTAATTCATAAAGACTCAACAATCTTTTGAGGATATTAAATTTAGTGTTACTATCAATATTGTATTCCACAAAATAACCATTCATTATCTCACCAGGAGACCTAAAATCTTCCTGATTCCTTGTGATTTTTAAAATGTCTTGATTGTCTAACAATAATTGCGTGTTCTTTTGAAACAGTCCTTTAATAACATGAAAATGCATCATTGCAATGTGTGTTTCGTCATATTTTGTGTTTTCAAAAATGAAGTATTCTAATTTTTTATTCGTTGGACTATCCGCATCAAATATGTTCTGTTCAATAGTTGAATCTATTTCTGGGATTTCTATGTCTGGATATTGCCAAATCTTTAAGAATCTATCATATATAATCCCAAAGCGCTCTTCATAGTTGGCTACATTCCATTCATCAATTGAATTTAAAAAGGAATTCAACCAAAGCCTACTAAATTCATAACCTTGTTGCCCTCCATTGTTATTCATTTTCTTTTTGTCTAAAAACGATTTGTTGCTTAATGCCCCATTATTTCCCGAAAGCGTTAAGTTGGCAATGGTATCTATTCTTTTTTCTTTAAAAGTGAAGTATTCTTCAGATGTCAAGTTGTTACTCCAATCTTCATTGGGTGTTCGTGGAAAGATATGCTCTATAGTTATGTTCTCGTGTGAGGTATCTACAAACTCTCGGTTATTATAATTCTCAATCATTTCAAACATATAATTCCTGTTTTTTGATTGCGTATTATAGAAATCTTTATCCTTTAAAGCCGTTTTTAAGTCTTCGTCGGTTGGGAATTTCGAACTACCTTTTTTACGCATCAATGCAATTGCCAATGACTCATAATAGTCGTCAGTATCTACTTCAGAATACAAGGTCATAAAAATTTTATTCAATGCACTCGTAGGCAAGCCGACAACAAAACGGCGCCATGTATAGCTTTGTACTAGCTTCAATATTTTGATGAGTTCAGTTTTGTCAATGATGCCATTTTCTACATCTTCAAATACCTGTAGTAAAAATGGGTATGCCACATTAATTTCAAGTCGGCTTATGTACTCTAGCTCTCTTTTAAGAGCGGCATCTATAACAGTGTGGGGGTTTATGAATTTTTTATAGTGTACAGAAAGAGACTTAATGTTTTCCAATTCCTGTAAGTACACATCATCCTTCTTGTTGTCATAGAGCTTTTTAAACTCTAGATACACATTACTTTTATTTGGAATTTTCTTGTTTTTAAGCGTTAAATAGTCTCTAATATAATCAGACACCATTGATTTTTGTTTTACTAAATCTCTAGCATTTTCTTCAATCGGATTCCATATTTGGTCAAAGATGCGATGTTGGTCTTTTGGCTCTAAATCCATAAGGATAAAGTTTCTAATTAAATCAGATTGCGAGAGTTCAAGACCTGTCGAGTTAAGACTTTCAAAAATACGTTGTGGGTCGTCTTTATCTCTTTCTAGTGATATCTCTACAAATATCAATCTGTTCAATCCATTTTGAATCACTTCGAATGTTTCGGGCGTAATCACGGTTCTGAAAAAATTATAATTTTCAATCACGTTTGAATAGCTTCCAAACTCTTTATAGGAATTGTTCATGATGGACTTAAACGCTCTTGAATTATTGTCCGTCTGTTTCAGCTTTAACTTACTCGATTCTTCTTGCACGTACTGATTCACAAGAAACATATTGTACAGACGGTCGGCATCACGCTCTAGATTATTATCTTTTGCATATCGATACAAGGCAACATATAATATATTAATGGTCGTAAGACGTTGCTGCCCATCAATGATGACCAATTCTTTCACTTCACTTGTACTGTAAATGCCTTCGTGAATAAACACGATGCTTCCTATAAAGTGGGTTCCTCGGTTCTCGGTTTCAACCGCAATGATATCATGAATCAATTCTTTACATTCATTGGTACTCCAATCATAATTTCGCTGGTATACAGGAATTACAAATTGAACATAGGAGGCTTGTAAAAATTTGTTAATTGGTAGTTCGTTGGCTTTCATTTATTTGTTTTGTAGTTACTTTTTAAAAATTAAACTCATGTTGAATAAAACCTTTAAAATCAAAGTTGTAATATTTATTTCTGATGTCATGCATATAATCATCTCCCTTTTCGGAAGAGATAATAATATCAACAACGTTTTTATCTTCTCGCATTGAGAAATGGTCGCTCGGACTTGAGTAAAATGGTGCAGGTATTTTAACCCAGAAAAAACTATTTTTCTTAACTAAAATTAAATGCAAATCATTTAAAAATCGGTTTGGAGGAATATTTAACCACCATGAAGGCCGAGATTTGCTAATATTGGCTATGTGAGTGTTTGTTCTATTAAGTACTTTGTGGCATAAATAGTTGTTAACTATATTCATTGCCGCCTGTTTGTTAATTCGTTTTTCTTTTTTATTTAAAATTTCGAATTCCTTCTTATGTTTTTCAACATAATATTCCTTTACTTGGACATCACCAGAATTATTGAACGAAGTGAGCAATGGCGTAATATTAAAAGTTCCAATAAAAAGACGGTCATTATAATTACAGGCTACTTTGAATTTAAGAGATGAGTCAGGCTCATAGGTATATTGAATTTCTTCAACAATAAAAGGTTTGACTTGTCTCTCATAATTTTCAATCAAACTCAAAAACTTTTTAGGGGATACTAACTGGTTATTTATAGACAATCTTAAAGTGTCATTTAAAGCTTTTGTAAATATGTCTTTGATTGATTTTGAAATTGAAGTATCCATGTTTTTAAATTTACAATTAATTATTCTCCACCATCCCTATTACCTTCCAATCAATCTGAAGATATTAAATTTTATAAGAATGTGGGTTGATGGAATATTTTTGTGTCTGCATTACTATATAGTTTTTTTATATTCTTGGTATTTCAATTATCCTATCCTCTTGTTTAACATCTTTATCTAATGTCCTTAAATGGTTGGCGCTGATGGTATACCAAATATCTCTATATGATTTTCTCTTCTTTTTCTTCAAATAGTCATGAATTGGTTTACCCGGACCATTATAAATAACCTCCAATTCTCCAGAAGGTTCTATATGAACAGCTAAATAATGGTCTAAATCTTTCCCAAAAGGATAACTGAAATTATATTTCATGCTTGACTTAATTTGAACTTTTTTATTTGTTCCTCGTTGTTCACCATCATACACCTGCGCATTTTGACTGTAGAGCTCTAAATCAAATTTTTCAGAAGCTAAAGCCTCTCCAATATCGCCAACCAATCTTCCATCCAAAGAAAAATTAAGCCTTCCCTCATATTGTTTTTTAAGAGATTCAGTTATTGCAAGCAGATGTTTGATTTCTTTCATAAATTCATCATTTAATTTTTCTTTTCAAAATCCCCCCACTCAAATAAAGGGTCTACAGTAGTAGCATGATTTTTAATAAAATCATCAAAATGAATTCTGGGATTTTCCACACCAATGACACTTGAAATTGGGATATTATGAATCATTCTATACTTTGTCAAAAATTGATATCCTTTATCACCAAGGTAATCCCAATTGCTTCCAAAACCGCACATGTAATTATAATATAATAACAACTGTTCAGCATTAGATAATTGAGCTCGTAAAACTCGCAAATATTGTCTCGTCTCATCTATGCCAATAAGTCCTTTTTCTTCTTGTTGCACCACATATTTAACCGTTTGAAATAAGTGTCGATAGTAGTGTCCTAATCTCGGTTCGTGACCTTCATAAGGGTAAAATTTTAATGTAAAGTTTTCGTCTGATTTGGTTTCAACTTTAATTTCTTCAAGATGCCGATTATAAAAATGTTTTTGAAGAACTTCTATCTCTTCAATAACCTGCCTTTTAAAACTTGGTATTGTATCACCAAAATCAAACTTATGTGAATTTTTTTTTCCGTAGAAGAAGATTTGATAAGCAAAATCAAATAATTTTATGCTATCCAATTTTATACCCATATTTTCGGCAGCCATCCCTATCGTAAAATAAATTAAATGCAATTCCTTAATCATACCATCAAATATCTTCCTGCCTTGAACGTCTCTTTGAACTTCATGTGCATTAAAGCCATCGCCAGTTCTACTGTTAAATGGAACTTTAGAAAGTTCGAAAAATGTAATATTCATTTCATTCACATTCTCTTTATGCAAATCAATCATTTTATAATACTGAATCTCAAATTTTTGAATTTGTAAAGTGTCATTCTGAATTTTAAACTCACGATTTGTTTGTTGGATTTCATCATGATTTTGTTCCAATTGAATTTGCTGGTTTTTCAAATCGATACGTTGCATATACAAACTCACAATAATACCTGCAAATGCTAAACCTGAAAATATAGCATTTACAGCTCCAAACATGTCACCCAAAGTTCCTCTTTCTGTAGATGGCATAAAGCCTAAAGCAATCATATTAACTACCCAAAATCCGACCACAATAACGATTGACCAAATAATTAGTGGTCTTAAAATCTTGTATTCGTCCTTATTCGGTTTTTTGTTTTCTTCATTCATACTTAACTATTCTCAACTATCAATATCTCCTCCTCCGTCAACCCGTACAACTCATAAACCATCCCATCAATCTCTCTATCAGTCTTATCGATTTGCGCTTTCAGCGCAACCGCTTTCTGTTGCTCGGCTATAAAGTAATCTTCCCACTCCGCTTCTTCCGATAGTGACAGCTTTATTTTCTTTTTCCCAAGTTCTTTGATAAACTCGGCATAACTCAACTCATACCAACTCTCCAATTTTTTAGACAACTTGTCCAAGCCTTCAAATTTGCGTTGGAGGATGCGTTGGAATTTGTTAGATGTTTCATTCAAGTCAATAGTGAAATTTAACATCAGTGAAACTAATTCACTTATTGCTATTGATTTAAAATCTTTATTTTTTGGAATAGGTATTTGTCTAATTTGTTCTGGTTTTATATTAACATCGAAATAGTAATATGAAAACCAATAATTGATTAGTTTGGAATTTAAGATTGCTAATACATCATTAATCTGAATATCAATGTTTTCTTTCAATAATACATTGGTCAGTCCATCACTACTTATGTAAGCATCAATATCTGAAACAGCTATTATTCTATCTTTTAGTTTTGGATTACGGATTCTTTGAATCATGATTTTTGGAGAAGAATAGATGTATTCAGGTCGAGGTCTATGCAACCAATCACCATATTTAATATATTCACCACTCCATTTAATCACATATCTACCAATATCTCCGCCATTCAACATTTTCCTATGAAATTCCGAGTCTTTGGTGTTACTATTAAATGGTCTATCAATACTCTTTGCTCCATATGCAGACATTCCCCTCCAGATTTCGCAATAGTCATCCATTGAGTTTTTTAATTTATCAATCTTCTCAATAATTTGATTTCTTTCTTTAAAATTTAACAAATAATCATCATCTGTTCTTCGGATTGTAGCATTGAATGTTTTCTCTAAACTAACATCAACAGCGGTAAATTCAAGTAAATCATTTATTTCGCTTGATTTTTCAATTATAAAAATAGAAGTATCAACAACCGCATCTTCAAAAATTCCATAAAGACTAACAGAACAAAGTTTCAATTTGTTCTGAACCAAAATTATTTTTCTTAATTTCTTAAAGTAACTCAAATTTGTCCATGTGTCTGGAGTAATGAATCCTAGAAGTTTATTGGTTTTGATTAGCTTTAAAGATTTTTCAATAAAAAACTTATACAATTCAAAAGGTCCTTCTGTAGACTTATAATTTGCTTTAAAATAATCCTTTTCATTTTTTATGTTTATACCATAAGGCGGATTCCCAATCACAACATCAAACCCACCTTTCTCAAATATCTGTGGAAACTGCTGCTGCCAATTAAAAGCCTTATCGCCAGCCACCTTTTTATCATCAATCAAACTATTGCCACACTTAATATTGCTGTTCAAATCGTTCAGCTTACGTCGTGGCTGTGCCGTCCGTAACCAAAGCGAGAGTTTTGCAATCTCTACCGATTCTTCGTTCAGGTCAACACCGTAAATATTGTTCTCTAAAATGGTGTTCTCTATATCACTAAACACCAAACCACCACCGAGCACATTGGCTTTCAGTTCGTCGATATAGCGATGTTCCTTAATCAAGAAATCCAAGGCTTGGTTTAAAAACGCTCCAGACCCACAGGCAGGGTCACAGATGGTCAATTGCAATAACCAATCGCGATAGTTGTCCAACAACTCCACCAACTCTTGCAGTTTCTTTTTTGGTCGGTTGGCGCGGCTCTTAAAGTATTCCTCTTCCTGAAAACCGAGTTCTACTTTCTTCTCTTCACATAGTTTCCCTACGGTGTTTTCAACAATGAATTTGGTAATGTATTTTGGGGTGTAAAAGACACCATCCTTTTTCCGTTTGCTTTTTTGTTTGTCAAACTCCGCACCTTCTATTTCGGCATTGACGCTTTCAATCTCATTTAAGGAGTTTTCAAAAATATGCCCAAGAATATTAACATCCACCTGACTTTCAAAATCGTAAGTGGCCAGTTTTAAGGTGTGTTTATAAAGCAATTGGTCATCGATGACCAAGTTATCCAAAATGCTATCAGGCTTAAACAAACCACCATTATAAGCATAGATTTCAGCCCTCGAAGTTGTGCCCTTTCGCCCAGAATCTAAATAATTAAAATATTGTTTGAATAGGTCATACAATGGTCGATTATCACCAAAATCAATATCGGCTTTCCACTTGTTCAATATCTGTGCAGTGGAATTCGCAGGTAACAAACTTCTATCTTCTGCAAAAAACACAAACAGAAAACGGTCAATCAGCTTTTGCGACTTCTTAAAGAGCGCCAACTTCACATTCTTTTCGAGTTGCTTACGCTCCTCCTCTGGCGTTTCATCAATCGTTTGTTGATGCTGCCCAGCTTTGATACGCTTCACATTTTGCTTTACCAAGTCCCTAAAGAGTTCCCGTTTAAACAACGAATAATCGGCATAAAACTTTTTAGTGATTTGTTCCTCTTGAATAATGGATTCCTCCTTAATTTTTAAAGGCAGATTAGACAGAATGTTATCCTTATGCAAACAGAGATACAATAGCGCAAACTCATCTTCAGAAACCATAAACAAATTAAACTCCTCAAACTCCGTAGCATCATTGATATAAAACCGCAACTTTTCAAAGTTGGACGTCACCACATAGACGCAATCTTTTTGGTTTGCTTTATAATCAAAGGCCTGTTTGCGGATGCTCTCTAAATCTTTGGTATTGGTGCCTTTAAGCTCTATAACACCTACAGCCTTTCCATTGGCCAACAACGCACCATCGGCTTTGCGATTGTTCTTTTGGTTTTTAAACTCCGTGGTCAGATTGTAATCTGGCTTCGGGTTCATCGTATAGCCAAGAATATTCACGAACAATTCATCCAAAAACTTGGCTTGGAATTGTTCTTCTTTAGAGCCTTTAATATTCTCTTGTATGACGGTATTGTGGAAGTATTTGGTATATTTTTTATAAGCTTTCTGAACACTGTCCGTGTCTTGAAGCTTCAAGTAAGTCTTAATGACTGATTTTTGAAATAATGCCATGCGGTATCGTAGCCGATTAGTTTAGTGCTATTGGTTATGCTTATTAGGGAGAGTTTAAATATAGGAAGATTCTTCAATTAATCACACCACAGTGCTTTTATTTTTTGCGACGGCGGCGTTTTCGAGTTTTGGAAATGGTTTTGGGAGGTTCAGGCGGCACAATCACAATGTTTGCATCACTTATCACTTTTTCAATAATGTGAACCGATAGACCAGTTTGTATTCCCAAATCAGCGATACTCACCCCCTTCAGATATGCCAAAGTTATTTTCTCTTGTGCCCTTTCCGAAACCCTAAAGTCTTTAACCAATTCAGGTTTGGGCAAGCCATCACTGTATTGAGACAGTACATATAAAATAGTAGGAAGATTGGCAGCATTAATTTTAATGGAACCATCCTGGGTTCGACCTTCCTTATACTTCTGAATGATTTCAATATATTTCGAGCCATTATCTAACGTAAAATGATCTATAAAATAAGCGCTCTTCTCAAAATCGAGCAAGGTGCGTTCAGTAACTTTACCCATTGATTACAAATTAATTAATAGGATTAAATATATAAATAATATGAAATAGTTTTACAACTCAATACAGTCTCTAAAAAGAAAGTAATTCCCATATTCAAATTACAAATAACCCAATGAAGCTATTGTAAATTCCATGGGTATGAAATATCTTTTTAAAAAGAATCAAGCATAATCCCCCAAATTTTTAAACACATTCAAAGTAGTATGCTGCATTAAATACAATTATAATATAAGGATGCTAAATGATTTTTGGTACCCTCAACCTTTCCGCTTATTTTATCCAGAATTATGCTCCAGCGATCCAGTTCATGACAGAAGCCTTCCAAGTGTACGAAAACGCAAACCATCCATTACGCAAACGCCCCCGTAATGTTACGCAGAAGCTCCATAGTCTTACGCACTCGCATACGCTCCGTTCGCACTTCCATAGTATCCGTTCGCAGAGGCTAGATAGTTTTATGCACAGCCATCTTATCCGATTGCAGAGTCTAAATAGTTTTATGCAGAGCCTTATGATCCTTACGCAGAGCCTTAGTATTCTTACGCAGAGCCTCATTATTCTTACGCAGAGCCTCATTATTCTTACCCAGAGCCTTATGATCCTTACGCAGAGCCTCAGTAAGCCACTTTTAAACAAACCACTGAAATATTTATAATTACTTGATAATTAATTATATAAAATTTTGAATAATTACCGTTAACCAATAATGCCCTAAAATTTAACATGAATCAATCCGTATCGTTATAAAACAAAAAAAACAAACCTTTCGGTTTTCTTTTAAAATAGGAGCCGAACAATTTTCGAACCTATGACTATCCCTACTTTGGTCGTGAAATCCTATCCTGCATAAAAAAAGGCTCTCTATTTCTAGAAAGCCTTTTTTAATAAGTGAGCCCGATAGGATTCGAACCTATGACCGTCCCGACGAAAAGT
>JBPOFM010000013.1:0-51650 GCA_051252455.1 Aquaticitalea sp. | reverse complement strand
GTTCAGTTTTCATATCTTATTGTTTTGGTGAACTTTAAAGATACGAGACTCGCTGCTTTTTCATGGATGCTATAAGCTATGGCTCGGTCAGGCCCCACTTTGAAAATCCTGCGGATTTACCCGATAGCGCAGATTTACATTCTGTACCCACAACAGTAAGAAATTTATTTTACGGCTATTTTAGTAAAAAATAAAAACCCCCATTAAAACCCCAACATATCCTAACACTTGCTATCCCGCCAAAGCGGGAAACGACGATTTGCAGACATCGAAGATTCGACGGAGTCAAATAGCGAGCTGTAAAAAGCCCGTAAGAACATACAATCTTGCCAAGAGTAAAATCAAGATTAGGACCTTAAAATAATCATACCACTAAAGCGAGCGGTGCTTCAGCAAATCGAAGATTCACAAATACAAAAATTTAAAATAGAAAAGGATGAGTAATTTCCTCAAATCGTCTTGATTTTTTTTGGTTCGTTTTTTGTATCAAGACAAAAAATGAACATAACATCAAAAATATAAATCTATATCAATTGTTATTTCGATAGCGCAGATTTGCATTCCTTACCCACAACAGTGAGAAAACTATTTCACGGCTATTTTGGTAAAAAATAAAAAATTCTTTTTAAACCCCTACATATCCTAACACTTGCTATCCCGCCAATAGCGGGAAACGACGATTTGCAGAAATAGCGAGCTGTAAAAAGCCCGTTAGAACATAAGATCTTGCCAAGAGAAAAATCAAGATTGATACCCATAAATATAAATACCACCAAGCGAGCGGTGCTTCAGCAATTTCCTCAAATCGTCTTGATTTTTTTTGGTTCGTTTTTTGTATCAAGACAAAAAATGAACATCCGTACACAACGAAAAGACTACGCGCCCCAATGTCTATAAAAAATAAAAACCCTATTAAAACCCAAAACCTCCTTACCACATGCTATCCCCCCAAAAGCGGGAAAACCACGATTTGCCAACATCGAAGATTCTAGGAGTCAAATAGCAAACTGTAAAAACCCCGTTAAAATTTAAAAAACCTGCCAACAGAAAAAACAAATCAACCCTATCATCCCAAAAAAACCATCATTCAACTAAAATAATTTAAACACATTAACATCCCTATAAAACATTGTAAGGAAGTTACTTACAAAATCACAAGTACCGAGATTTAGGCCACACGCAACTCCCACTTTAGCTTTTTAATTTTTATTTGCTACTTTAGTCCCTGTAACAGACCACTTTGCAGATTCAAAGATGGTGCTTATTTAGCACTATCATAGTAACAATTGACCTCCAATTAGGGTCCACCTAACAATTATAATCCAAACTATTATAAATCAATTAAATCTTACATTATGAAAACAAAATTACTTTCCTTATTACTTATTATTGTAACGGCCTATAGTGCTACGTCGCAAACCGAAATTGAAGATTATGCTTCTGGCATGGTCGAACCAAACTATTTGGCCATGAGCGGCACAGATATGTATGTGCTCGGTGCTACAGACATATACCGTATTGATACCACGAGCAACACCCCAACTCCTGTAAGTATCTATACCGTACCAGCTGATTATTATTTGGTCAATTTTACGATCAATGGCAATTTAATTTATATTGCCCTTGAAAACTATATTGAAGCTTCAGATACTTTTTTGGGTGGCAGAATTGTGTCATTTGATTTGAACAATCCGGCACAACCTACAGTTGAGCTATTTAGTACACCAGAATACATCAGTTCACTTACCAATGATGGATCCACAATTTATTTTGCCTCCGAGACATTGGTGAACCCTCCTAGTTTTGAGCCTTTTATCACACATTTAGACATGATAGATGCGAGCCTGCCTAATCCTACAGCACAGACTATTGTGAATGACCTTAATGATACAAGTGTGATCGCAGGTATGTTCTATGACGACAACGAAGTGTTTATGTCATCAAGTGATGATAATTCGATATTTGCTATAGATATCTTTGATATCAACAATCCTGTTGTAGTTGAAATAGAAAACCTAAATTACAATAGAGGTATTTTTAAATCTGGAGATGACCTATACTTGGCCAACGGAAGTTTAATCAATAAACTGAATTTGGACGACAATACCTCTAATGATTTAACACCTGTGGCTGTGAACTCCACTTATGAGGACGTTAATAATGGCACCACTTTTTTTGCGAATTTTAGAGACGTGGTATTAATTGGCAACACGGTGTATATGACCTTGCGCAACCAAGGCCTAATTGTAAGAGCGGTAGATGCCACTTTAACCGTAAATGAATTTGAGTCTCCTTTAGCAAATGTGGCAGTCTATAATGATGCCAATACCATTTACATCAAAGGCTTAAGCGCTACAAACAATGCACACATCTATAGCTTAAATGGACAAAGCTTGATGCATAAAGAACTATCTTCCAATAACAATGCTATGGATATCAGTCAGTTGTCCAGCGGTATTTATATCTTAAATATTGACAATCAAAAGACATTTAAGTTTGTAAAATAACTATAAAGTCACAAAACCAACATCAGTACCGTATTGATTATAACTTACGGATGACCACAGGTTTTTTAGAATGCATGCGCTCGTTAAAGAATTTACTTCTAACGAGCGCATTTCGTTTTATCCCAAAAGAGAACCACGATAGCGCATATTTGCAATCCAAACCCACAACAATGACCCTCACAATCCCACCACCAAAAATCTACCCCATTGTCACTTCGAGTGTTTTCACAGATTCAGCAAAGAATCTATGGAAATGTATCGAGAAGCAATCCAAAAACCAAACTATATCAAATACCCAACTCTATAAAGTCATTCCGATAGGGGGGGCACAATCCTTACCCACAACAGTGATAAATCTATTTTAAGACTATTTTAGTAAAAAATAAAAAACCCCTTTTAAACCCCAACAGATCCTAACACTTGCTATCCCGCCAAAAGCGGGAAACGACGATTTGCAGACATCGAAGATTCGACGGAGTCAAATAGCGAGCTGTAAAAAGCCCGTAAGTACATACAATCTTGCCGAGAGTAAAATCAAGATTAAAACCTTAAAATAATAATACCACCAAGCGAGCGGTGCTTCAGCAATTTCCTCAAATTGTCTTGATTTTTTTTGGTTCGTTTTTTGTATCAAGACAAAAAATGAACATAACATCAAAAATATAAATCTATATCAATTGTTATCCCCATAGCGCAGATTTGCATTCCGTACCCGTAACAGTGAGAAAACTATCTCACCGCTAGTTATATAAACAATAAGAAACCCCATTAAAACCCAAAACCTACCTACCACTTGCTATCCCGCCAAAAGCGGGAAACGTCGATTTGCAGACATCGAAGATTCGACGGAGTCAAATAGCGAGCTGTAAAAAGCCCGTTAGAATTTAAGAACCTGCCAATAGAAAAAATACAATAAAAACCAAAATTAATCCTACCACCAAGCGAGCGGTGCTTCAGCAAATCGAAGATTCACAAATACAAAAATTTAAAATAGAAAAGGATGAGTAATTTCCTCAAATCGTCTTGATTTTTTTTGGTTCGTTTTTTTGGTCAAGCAAAAAAATGAACACAACAACAAAAATATAAATCCCAATAAAATGTCAACTAACAAATTAAAAGCCCACAAGAGCACACCACCCGAAAATTCGCAATCGTTAACGTCATATATCAACCATCCGGTCAAAAACCCATAAAGCGCACACCCAAACTCCATTCTGTCCACACATTATCCCTCTGTGTCCGCAAATTATTGTAATGTGACAGCGCATTATTGCAATGTGTCCACACATTATCGCAATGTGTCAGCACATTATCGCAATGTGTCAGCACATTATCGCAATGTGTCCACACATTATCGCAATGTGTCCACACATTATTGCAATGTGTCAGCACATTCTTGCAATGTGTCCACACATTATTACATTGTGTCCACAAATTATCGCAATGTGTCCGCACATTATCGCAATGTATCCACACATTATTGCAATGTGTCCACACATTATTGCAATGTGTCCACACATTATTGCAATGTGTCAGCACATTATCCCCATGTGTCCATCCCCACAGAAAATATAAAACAGTAGTATTCAGAAGTAGTAGACAATCCCCAAAATTCCCAAAAACAATTCCTCAAAACCCGATTTATATTTTGTAAATTTGCCTGCGTTTAACAGCGCAACATGACAACGAACACAAAATACATATTTGTAACAGGAGGCGTCACATCCTCACTTGGTAAAGGCATCATCGCAGCCTCACTCGCAAAGCTCTTGCAGGCACAAGGTTACAGAACCACAATACAAAAACTAGACCCCTACATCAACGTAGACCCCGGCACCCTCAATCCATACGAGCACGGCGAGTGTTACGTCACAGACGACGGCGCCGAGACCGATTTAGATTTAGGTCACTACGAACGTTTTTTAAATGTTCCTACCAGCCAATCCAATAACGTCACCACAGGACGCATCTATCAAAGCGTCATCGAAAAAGAACGTCGTGGCGAATTCCTTGGCAAGACAGTACAAGTAATCCCGCACATCACCGACGAAATAAAAAACAGAGTACAAATCCTCGGTAAGTCCGGTGATTACGACATCGTCATCACCGAAATAGGAGGGACCGTCGGCGATATCGAATCCTTACCATATATAGAGGCAGTGCGCCAACTCAAATGGGATTTGGGCGAACACAACGCCATTGTGATTCATCTCACATTAGTACCATATCTATCAGCAGCTGGCGAACTAAAAACAAAACCCACTCAGCACAGCGTCAAAACCCTTATGGAAAGTGGTGTGATGGCAGACATCTTGGTATGCCGCACAGAACATGAACTACCAGAAGATTTACGACGCAAATTGGCACTCTTCTGCAACGTACGCGAAGAAGCCGTCATTCAATCCATCGATGCGTCCACCATCTACGACGTACCAAACTTAATGTTAGAGCAAGGCTTGGACAAAGTCGTCCTTAAGAAATTAGATCTTCAAAGCGACGTCCCAGATTTGACCCAGTGGAATCAATTCTTACAGCGTCACAAAAACCCAACAGGCGAAGTCACCATCGGTTTAATCGGAAAATACGTAGAACTTCAAGACTCCTATAAATCCATATTAGAAGCTTTCATCCACGCCGGTGCTGAAAATGAAGTCAAAGTAAAAGTAGAACCCATCCATTCGGAATACCTCACAAAAGAATCCGTGCACCACAAACTCGGACATCTTCACGGTGTCTTGGTAGCTCCAGGATTTGGAGAACGCGGCATCGAAGGAAAAATTGAAGCGGTAAAATATGTAAGGGAACAGAATATTCCCTTCTTCGGAATATGTCTGGGCATGCAAATGGCAGTCATTGAATACGCCAGAAACGTGTTGGGAATAAAAGATGCCAATTCCTCCGAAATGAATGAAGCCACCACAAACCCCGTCATCGATTTGATGGCATCACAAAAAACAATTACAGACAAGGGTGGTACCATGCGTCTCGGTGCTTGGGACTGTCAATTATCTGAAGGAAGCATTGTTAAAGAAATTTACGGTACTGACAGAATTCAAGAGCGCCATAGACATCGTTATGAGTTCAATACTGTTTACAAACAGCAATTAGAGGACGCAGGAATGATTGCAACAGGCCTCAATCCAGATACTAAATTGGTGGAAATCATAGAAATCCCGAACTATAGCTGGTTTGTCGGCGTACAATACCATCCAGAATACAAAAGCACAGTTTCTAATCCACACCCTTTGTTTGTGGCCTTTGTCAAAGCAGCACTCAACTATAAAAAAGAAAAAAAAGGTGTCAGTATGGCACAAAAACAATAATGGTCACATAATTGTGTAGCCAAAGATGTCCAAAAGCATTGCGTCTTTTTCGGATATTTATAACTAAAATAACACCATCCACTTTATAATTAATTCATGGAAGAAAAAAAACTAGACGTAAAATCCATCATCGGATTTGTACTTATTTTCGGAATACTATTGTTCATGCTTTGGCAGAACCAACCAACGCCAGAAGAACAAGCAGCCGAAAAAGCCAAACAAGATCAATTGGCTAAAGAACAAAAGTCAAAACAAGACAAGCAAAAAGGCGATACCTACGAAACTACACAAGATGATTTCTACAATGCAACCGCATCAGATTCCACCGTTTCAGCTGCTTTAAAAAATAAATTAGGGGCATTTGCCTATTCCGCAACCTTGCCATCTGCAAAAGATGCAACGACCGAAGTGAAAACGGATTTCCTGACCTTAATTTTCAATAATAAAGGTGGTTTTCTTTCAGAAGTGAAGTTGAATAAATTTGTGAATTACGATTCTGTGCCAATTTATCTAATCAAAGATAAAAACACGGCTTTCAATATTGATTTTGGTACCACAGACAACAGAAATCTATCTACCAAAGATTTATATTTTCAGCCAAATGTGTCAAAAAATGGTGACAATACAGTTGTTTCGATGAAGCTAAAGGTGTCCGAAAGTAAGTTTTTGGAGTATCGTTACGAAATTCAGCCAGACAACTATATGTTGAATTTTACCATTCGTTCGCAAGGCTTGTCTGATGTGCTCAATACTTCCAAAGACATGGCATTGGATTGGAAGATGAAAACCATTCGTCATGATCAAAGTATCGCATACGAAAATAGATACACACGTTTGTCTTACCAATATGAGGCTGGAGACAAAATTGATAAATTAGATCAAGGAGGAAGTGATGAAGAAACATTGGAAGATGTCAACTGGTTATCTTATAGACAGCATTTCTTCAGTAGTATTTTAGTGGCTGACAAACCATTCAAATCGGCAAGAATCACTTCGAATGATTTGGTCGAAGATGAAGAAATCGACACCTTGTTTACAAAACAATATACGTCAAAAGTGCCTTTGGCGATTGCATCTGGCGAAATCAACGAACCGATGAAGTTTTACTTCGGTCCCACAGATACTAAAATCCTTAAAAAATATGAAAATGATTTAGAGAAAAGTATTCCATTAGGTTGGGGAATTTTCGGTTGGATCAACAAAGCATTATTTATTCCATTATTTGGGTTTTTAAGCTCGTTCATGCCTTATGGTATTGCCATTATCGTCATGACGATTTTGATCAAAATATTATTGTCATTTGTTCAGTACAAACAATTCTTGTCGCAAGCCAAAATGCGTGTTCTAAAACCAGAATTGGATGCCATTAGAACGAAGCACAAAGACAATAAACTAAAAGCACAACAAGAGACGATGGCGCTTCAAAACAAAGCAGGTGCGAGTCCATTAAGTGGTTGTTTGCCAGGTTTGATGCAGATTCCCGTGTTCTATGCCCTGTTTATGTTTTTCCCAACAGCTTTTGATTTAAGACAGAAGAGTTTCCTCTGGGCAGACGATTTATCTTCGTATGATGTCATTGCCGAATTACCGTTTACAATTCCTTTATATGGTTCACACGTGAGTTTGTTCCCTATTTTGGCAGCCATAGCGATTTTCTTCTACATGAAAATGACCACAGGTGATCAGATGGCAGCACAACCAACGCAAGAAGGCATGCCAGACATGAGTAAGATCATGAAGTACATGATTTACTTCTCACCATTATTGATGTTGATATTCTTCAACCAATATGCATCAGGATTAAGTTTGTATTACTTTATTTCTAATCTTATTAGTATCGGAATTATGTTGGTGATCAAAAACTACATCTTGGATGAAGACAAAATTCATGCACAGATACAGGTGAATAAATCAAAACCTAAAAAGCAAAACAAGTTCCAAAAGAAAATGGCGGAAATGATGGAGCAAGCCGAGCAACAAAAACAATCGCAACAGAAGCGTAAGAAGTAATAAATTTAAACATAAGATTAAAACACCTTATTTCTTTATATGTTGGGTGGTATATGTTGGATAATTGGTTCAGAGATAGAAACGGAGTGGCTTTCACTTTTGATTAAGGTCTTTGGGGTGAGCTTTATAAGTACAACATTTGTTTTATATTTTAAAAAATAAGTTTTGGTATTCTTTTTGAAATACAATTTAGATTTTCATTCACCGTTAATTTAATTATGAAACATATAGTCATTATATTATTAGTGTGTTCAGCTGTCGTTCAAGCCCAGTCTATTAACCAAAAAGACTCAAAAGGAGAACGTCATGGCGCTTGGAAAGCCAACTTTGACAACACGAATGAATTGCGTTATGAAGGCACATTTGAGCATGGAAAAGAGGTCGGTACTTTCAAATTTTATAAACTTGTAGAAGGTAAAAGTAAATTGAGTGCCACTAGGGAATTTATCCCAAATAGTAATAAAATCCTTGTAAAATTCTTTTCTTCGAAAGGTAAATTGATCAGCGAAGGTCAGATGAATGACAAACTTTTTGTCGGTAAGTGGATCTATTATCAAAACAAATCAAATGGCATTTTAACTGTTGAGCACTATAATAATAAGGGAATCCTTGAAGGTGAAAAAATGGTTTACTATGATAATGGACAAGTGGCTGAAAAATCAATTTATGTCAATGGTCAAATCGATGGCACTTCCACGTGGTATTCTCCGAACGGAAAAATTTTAAAGGAATTCACCTATAAGAATGGTGAATTGCACGGAATTGCTAAATACTATGATGCCGAAGGTATTATGTTGGCTGAAGGTAATTACAAGAATGACAAAAAACATGGTATTTGGAAATACTATGAAAACGGTAAATTAACGGAAGAAAAGGATTTTACAACCTATAGTAAGAATCCTATAAAGCAATAGTCTTCAAACTTCAGTCGCAGTCCCACTCACAATTTTTAATTCAGACAATGAAATTTATACTCTATCTGTGATTTTTACATAACAGAATATGGCTGTTTTTTGTAAATATCACATTTGAGTCTTTAAGTTTAGTTTTGCGTCCCTGTGCCTTTGCCAGAAATAATCCTTAATTTTGCAAAATGAAAAGAGTAATAGTAGGACTTTCAGGTGGTGTAGATTCAAGCGTTGCAGCGTATTTATTGAAGGAACAAGGGTATGAAGTCATTGGCCTGTTTATGAAAAACTGGCATGATGATTCTGTGACCATCAGCAATGAATGTCCTTGGTTAGATGATAGTAACGATGCCATGTTGGTAGCCGATAAGTTGGGGATTCCTTTTCAGACCGTTGATTTAAGCGAACAATATAAAGAGCGAATAGTAGATTATATGTTCAACGAATACCAACAAGGTCGCACACCAAATCCAGATGTGCTTTGTAACCGCGAGATAAAGTTTGATGTCTTTATGAAAATAGCTCTCGATTTAGGAGCTGATTTCGTAGCGACAGGACATTATTGCCGCAAAGGCACCATTCAAAAAGAAGGAAAAGAGATTTATCAATTACTAAAAGGAGTTGATGACAACAAAGATCAATCTTATTTTTTGTGCCAATTATCCCAAGAACAATTATCACAATCTTTATTTCCAATTGGTGAACTAACAAAACCAGAAGTACGAGAGATTGCCACAAAATTAGATCTGGTAACGGCCAATAAAAAAGATTCACAAGGACTATGTTTTATAGGTAAGGTGAAATTACCAGATTTTCTGCAACAACAATTACAGCCAAAAGAAGGTGTCATTGTAGAAATCCCGGAAAATCAAACCTACTATACTAACATTGAAACAGATTTTTCTTCAGATAAAGAAAAATTGCAATACTTAACTCGTAAGATCGATTATGCCATTTCCGATGGAAAAATTGTAGGCAAACATCAAGGTGCTCATTATTTTACAAAAGGGCAGCGGAAAGGTTTGGCAGTGGGAGGAACGGCAGAACCATTATTCGTGATTGATACTGATGTTGAAGAAAATGTGATTTATACAGGACAAGGTAACAAACACCCAGGTCTGTTGAAAAGAGCCTTATTTGTAAAGGAGCCAGAACTACATTGGATTCGTGAAGATCTGGCGCTTGAGGTAGATCAAACTTTGGCTGTCAAAGCACGGATCCGCTATCGTCAACCACTACAAAGTGCCATACTCCATAAAGTCGATGGTGGCTTGTATGTCGAATTTGAAGATTTTCAATCAGCAATCACCGAAGGACAGTTTGTGGCTTGGTATTTAGATGATGAATTAGTAGGATCGGGAGTTATTTCTTAAATTGCAAAGGATACCTGTATCCAAATTTTTGCTCATGAAAAAGAACTTACTATTGATTGCCTTGGTATTCTGCCAAGGAATTATCTATGCACAACAGGATGCTTGGATTTATTTGACCGACAAGGAAAATGTCGCATCGTCGATTGCGAATCCGATAAGTATACTCACACAGCAATCCATCAATCGAAAAGCGGCACATGGGATTGCTATCGATTCTAGAGATGTTCCTGTGAACGAAAACTACGTCACACTACTTAAATCCCAACAAGGAATCACTGTCAAAGCGAAATCAAAATGGTTTAATGCTGTTCATGTGAGAGGTACGGAAACGGCTATTAATGCTTTAGAACAATTGAGTTTTGTGAATCATATTGATTTTGCAAATAGAAATCTCAATCGGACAGGACGTTTCGCAAGTTCACAAAATAAGTTTGAAGTAGAGCAAACCCTAGTTGATTTCAATTATGGAGACACTTCAAATCAAGTGGAAATGATTGGAGTCGACAATTTACATCTTTCTGATTTTACTGGTGAAGGTATTGTCATTGCAGTGATTGACGCTGGTTTTGTTAACGTGAACACCATGGGAGCTTTTGAACGAATCCGATCCAACGGGAAATTATTAAATGGCTATGATTTTGTGAATAGAACTTCAGATGTATATGCCTATACAGGAAATACACATGGTACCAAAGTGTTGAGCACCATGGCTGGCTATATTCAAGATTCATATGTTGGGACAGCACCTGACGCATCCTATTATTTGTTTAGAACGGAAGATGCGGTTACGGAAAATCCAGTGGAAGAGAGTTATTGGGTCGAAGCTGCAGAACGCGCTGATAGTTTAGGTGTGCATATCATTAATTCTTCATTGGGTTATACCACCTTTGATAATTCCGATTATGACTATACGCCGGCAGAAATGGATGGGCAAACAGCTTTCATTTCTCGAGGCGCCGATATTGCTTCGGAGAAAGGAATTTTGGTTGTCAATTCCGCAGGAAATTGGGGAAATGACCCATGGCAAGGATTGGGTGCTCCAGCAGATGCCATGAATGTTTTTACCATTGGAGGTGTAGATGCTAGTGGTGATTATGCCGTTTTTAGCTCGCGAGGAAGTGATGCACAATCAACCGTAAAACCTGATGTTGTCGCTCGGGCTGTAGGAACCTTCGTGGTAAACGAAAATAATAACATTACAAATAACAATGGAACCTCATTCAGTTCACCGCTTATGGCAGGCGCTATGGCTTGTTTGATGCAAGCACTACCAATGACGACTATCGAAGAATTGAAACAATTTGTAAGAATGTCGGCGTCTCAATACACGACACCAGATAATTTTTTAGGCTACGGAATTCCTAACATGCAGTTGGCATTAAACTTGGCGCTATCTGTAGAAGAAACACCATTAGCAAACTTGAAAATTTATCCAAATCCAGTGTTGGATCAACTTTATATACAAATCCCATTCGAAACCAACGGTCAATTGCTTCTATTCGATGTGTTGGGAAAGGTGATTCTCGAACAGACTCTGAATGAATCTGAAACAGTGATCAATGCATCTTCAATACCAAGAGGTATTTATATTCTAAAGATAGACACCTCATTAGGTTCGAAAACATTAAAATTGATCAAATCGTAATGAAAAATAAAATAACATCACTTTTTAATATTCAATATCCAATTATCCAAGCAGGAATGATTTGGGCGAGTGGTTGGCGATTGGCGTCTGCCTCAAGTAATTCTGGTATTTTGGGTTTGATTGGTGCAGGTTCCATGTATCCGGACGTGTTGCGTGAACATATTCAAAAATGTAAAAAAGCGACTGATAAACCATTTGGTGTCAATGTCCCAATGTTATATCCGAACGTTGAGGAAATCATGAACATTATTGTTGAAGAAGGTGTCAAGATTGTTTTTACTTCCGCAGGAAATCCTAATACTTGGACGTCTTGGCTTAAGGAACGAGGTATAACGGTCGTTCATGTGGTCAGTAGTGTGAAATTTGCTTTAAAAGCGCAGGCAGCAGGTGTAGATGCGGTTGTCGCCGAAGGGTTTGAAGCGGGAGGCCACAATGGTCGTGAAGAAACTACCACTTTGACCTTAATTCCAATGGTAAAAGAGCAGCTCACAATTCCGTTGATTGCGGCAGGAGGAATTGCCACAGGTCAGGCTATGTTAGCGACTATGATTTTGGGTGCAGATGGTGTTCAAATTGGAAGCCGTTTTGTAGCTAGTGAAGAAGCGTCGTCACATGATAATTTTAAAAATTTAGTGGTTAGTTCAAAAGAAGGCGAGACTCATTTGACCTTAAAAGAATTAGCACCAGTACGAATGATCAAAAATAAATTTTATCACGAAGTGCAGGATCTTTACAAGCGAAGTCCTACTGTTGAAGAATTAAAAACATTCCTCGGGAGGGCCAGAGCCAAGCGCGGCATGTTTGAAGGAGATATGGAAGATGGCGAATTAGAAATTGGCCAGATCTCTGGTCTGATTCATGATATTAAACCTGTGGCTGTTATCGTTAAAGATTTAGTGTCAGAATTTGAAATCGCTCAAAAAGTAGCTCAAAATTTAACTCTATAGCTTAAATTGCCTAGCAAAGAACCAGAGAACATTTGGTACTATAAAACACAAAAAGGGGAGAAACTCCCCTTTTTTAGTTGAAACGTTTTAACAACAAATTTTCAATCCCTCTAAAATAATAGCTAAAATGTTTCTAAATATTACAATCTAAACGAATTGGCAATCGCCAGAATTCATTTATTTCATAGTATCTACTGTAAAAGTATAATTTTGAATCATTAATCAAAGAATTTTCTACTTTGACTTATTAACAATTAATCACTATAAAGGAATAATTATCAGAGGATTGTATATTTATTGGGCAAAATATATAGATAAATCTATTTTATAGAGAGTCAAAAAACTAACTTTGCACCCTCTAAAAAAATACCGTGATTTTATCGCACTATACAAAAGAATTCAAATACAATCTAAAGCTTGCAACACCAGTGATGTTGGGAATGTTGGGACATACGTTTGTAGGCTTGATTGATAATATTATGGTTGGTCAATTGGGTTCGGCAGAATTGGCAGCCGTGTCTTTAGGTAATAGTTTCATTTTTATTGCAATGTCAGTTGGTATTGGTTTTTCAACTGCAATTACACCATTAGCAGCCGAGGCAGATTCCGAAAAGGATTTTGAAAAAGGAAAATCTTCCTTTAAACATGGTTTGTTTTTATGTTCCGTGTTGAGTATTCTTTTATTTCTATTGTTGTTATTGGCAAAGCCATTAATGTATGTTATGGAACAGCCGGAAGAAGTGGTGGAACTCGCCATCCCTTATTTGGATTTGGTTGGATTGTCTCTGATTCCTCTGATTGTTTTTCAAGCATTCAAACAGTTTAGTGATGGGTTGTCATTGGTAAAATATCCCATGTATGCGACCATTATTGCCAATGTTTTGAACGTTTTTTTTAATTACGTTTTAATCTTTGGAAAGTTTGGGTTCCCAGAGATGGGAATTGTGGGAGCAGCTTTGGGAACTTTAATTTCGCGCATTGCGATGCTCGTGTTTTTATGGTGGTTACTTAAGTTGAAGAAGAAATCGAAGGCGTATGTCACCAACATTAAGATCTTCGTTTTGAATTCCGATATGATGAAAAAAGTATTCAATTTAGGATTCCCCAGTGCGATGCAAATGTTTTTTGAGGTCGCAATCTTCACTTCTGCTATTTGGTTGAGCGGCACCTTGGGCCGAAATCCGCAAGCCGCCAATCAGATAGCGCTTAATTTGTCTTCTATGACTTTTATGGTCGCGACAGGCTTAAGTGTTACGGCCATGATACGTGTTGGAAATCAAAAAGGACTTCAAAACTTTAAGGAATTACGACGTATAGCCTATTCAATATTTTTATTAGGATTGGTATTCGCAGCGATTTTCGCATTGATGTTTTTAGCGTTGCACAATGTGTTTCCGAAAATATATGTCAATCTGGATGATCCAATAAATGCAATAGACAATATGGAGGTCATTACTATTGCATCCACCTTGCTGATTGCAGCGGCCGTATTTCAATTGAGCGACAGTCTTCAAGTGATTGCTCTTGGTGCTTTAAGAGGTTTGCAAGATGTTAAAATCCCGACTATTATTACATTTATTTCCTATTGGGCTATCGGGTTTCCCGTGATGTATATTTGTGGAAAGGAAGATGTTTTGGGAAGTTTAGGCATTTGGCTCGGATTGCTTGCTGGTTTGACGAGTGCTGCAATATTATTGTATATTAGATTTAATTATTTGACGAAAAAATTAATTTTGAATAACGAATAAACAATCCATGGAACTACCAAAATTTATATTAGGCGACAATACCGATTTTCCGGATGCTATTTATATCATACACACCGATTTTCCTCGATTTATATTGAATTTGGAAAACGATGAAGTCGAATGGCTCGAAGAATTTGACGAACATGATGAAAAGGAAATAGAATCAGAAACTGAAAATCTCATTCAATTAGCAACCGATTTCTACGATAGGGAAATTGAAAGATATGATGACTAATGATTGATCAAATTCTTCAATACGATACAGAGCTTTTCATATTTTTAAACAGTTTGGGGGTAAAAACCTGGGATCCGTTCTGGTTAGCTTACACAAGCAAGTGGAATTGGATACCGTTCTATGCTCTTTTGTTATATTTAATATTTAGATATATTGGTTTAAAACCAATGCTGATTACAATGGTTATTGTCGCTCTGATGATTCTGGCGACCGATCAAACAACAAATCTATTTAAGCACGGTTTGCACCGGTTAAGACCTTGCCATCTTGCCGAAATCATCGAACGCATGCGCTTGGTAAGAGAGGGTTGTGGCGGACAATACGGTTTCTTTTCTGGGCACGCGTCCAATACAATGGCAGCGGCTATTTTTATAGGACTTATGCTAAAGAAAAAATTTAAATATCTTATTTATATTCTAATTTTTTGGGCGATGCTGATGGCTTATAGTCGCGTTTACATTGGCGTTCACTACCCTTTGGATATTGTGATCGGAATGAGCTTTGGAGCCATTATGGGATACGTATTTTATCGTGCCAATGTGTTTGCGATGCAGAAGATTGTTAATTACGAGTTAGGATATAAAAATCATTAATCAAGCGATCATTATAACGTCCGGAATCTTCTGGAACGGTATTTAAATCAAATCGATCTACTTTTTTAATCTGATATTCGAATTGTAATTTTCCCCAATCCTTTTCAGTCAAATTGTAGCCCAAAACTCCAAATTCTTTTTCTTCGGGAAAGGTGTTATTATCTGAATTTAGCTGAATGGATGGAATTTTTTCACCATACGCCCAAATCATTTCCGGTGATACATTGTTGAAACCATACACCTTAAGATTCTTGTGTTCGATATTTAAAATGGGATTGTTTGGCGTTGCAATAAAAGGTTTTAACACTGGTAAACCCCAAGCAAAAACAGCTACAACAAATGCAACTGTAAGCAAAAAAACTTGTATGATGCTTTTGTTTTTTAGTTGTATCAAAATCAGCACGCCTAAACCTATCGTTATTGCTGATAGAACGGCAAATAAAAGCCAATGCCCAGATAACTCTCCTCCCGTGAAGAAATATAAAATAACTGGTAGCGCGATAGAAATCAAAGCAATCAATCCAAAATTGAGATAAACCGGAAATGTTTCTTTCTTATGTGTTGTTGATTTAAAGCGCCGTATTAAATATTCGATATAAAAACCTGTATTAATGGCTAATGGAATAAGAACAGGCATCAAATACCTCGATTTTTTCTCTGGAACGAGTGATAATAAAACCACTGCAATAAGTGTCCACAACAAGCTGAATTGATAGGCTTTTAGATTGGAAACCCGACTCTTCAAATAAGGATACAATAGACTGATAAAAGCGGGTATCGTCCAAATACCACTTTGAGTGAAAAAACTCCAGTAGTAATAAAATGGCTTGGTGTTATAGCTATGCCAATTGTTGGCTTCTCGTGTCGCAATAGCTTCAAAAGTATGCGGATCGTTCATTCGAACGTACACAAACCACCAACCACCAATGATAAGCGCCAAAACAATACAGCCCAAAGCCGCTAGAATTTTTGATTTAAACCTCTTGAATCTATAGGTGAATGCATAAGCTAAAATAAATGGGAGCATCAAAGCATAGATCGCAATCGGACCCTTGCATAATATGGAACAACCTATAAATATCCCAGCTAACACTACATTAATTCCGAAGTTACTTTTCTTGCGAAAGAATTGAAAGAGATGGTAAATTCCAATCAGCATAAAACCATGTGTAAAAATATCCCAAGGTGCTTCCAACGTAATTCCTATCACATAAAAAGAGGTGATAACAATCAATCCATTGATGAGACTATGAGTTTGATCTTCGAGAAGTTTTTTAGATAATAAATAAGTAAAAATCCCAATGAGACCTATAAAAATGATCGTTGGGAACCGTAAAGCGATTAAACTTTTCAAACCGAAATTCGAACCAAAAATAGCAGTTATCCATGTTGGTAAAGGCGGTTTTTCATAACGCGCTTCACCATTCATGGTGGTGAGTAACCAATTGCCATCTGTGATCATTTCTCTTGCAGTCACAAAATTCCGAGCTTCCATAATGCTGACAGGTACGCTGTCGATACTGAAGGCCAGCATTATAACAACTATGGCACTTATAGATAAAATAGGTCTAGCTTGGAGAAGCCTCATCATGATTTTTGTTAATTAGAAAAAGATTCCTCGCATAGATAATTGTTCCAAGTCCGTGACCTATAAATAATACTGGATCTTTTCTGAAAATAGCATAAGTCAAAATCAATATGGCACCAACAAGACTCAAGAGCCAAAATCCGAATGGTAAAGCAGACTCTTGTTTGAATTCGGAATAAATCCATTGATATATAAATCGGAACGTAAAAATGACTTGGGAAACGATTCCCAAAACCAATAACCAAAATGGAATGGCCTCATTTTTAAATAAGATATTGACATCAATTTTGTTGTTGTTGAAGTAATACAGCACAATCAACGTGGGAACTAACAGGAGCAACCATTGTGCAAATTTTGGAAATTTTTGCCATTCGCCCTGCAATTGTAAATTACGGATATAGATAAAATAGGTAAGGCCTTGACCTAACATAATCGCAAAATCTTGTCTCAAATATCCATAAACGAATAATAAAAAAGAGGCTACTAAACTTAAAGTCCAAAAGGTGGTTGGTGTGACTACTTTCTGATGTTTTTCGGAAGCGACCCATTGGATAAGCAATCTTGAAGAAAACAAGATCTGGGCTATGAAACCAACGCTATAGACTAACCAATGGTTCATAGACTCTTTTTGCTAACGGAATAATTGATATATTTCTTCTTCATCCACAGATAAGCAAAACAGTCCATTAAAGGCCCTAAAAGGCGATTCCAAAGTCCGAATTTTGCAGTACCAGCCATTCTAGGGAAATGCTGCACAGGAATCTGGATGATTTTTCCATCTTGAAGCAAAATCATAGCTGGCAAAAATCGGTGAAGACCTTTGAACATTGGGATTCGTTTGGCATAATCTGTCTTGATAATTTTTAATGGACAACCAGTGTCATCCATACCATCATGTGTAAATGTACGGCGAATTCCATTAGCTATTTTAGAAGACATATTTTTAGTAAACGAATCTTTACGATTTGATCGAACACCTGTAACTAAATCATAATCGTCAATATAATCGAGAAGAAGGTTGAAATCTTCTGGAGACGTTTGTAAGTCAGAATCAATATAACCAACCAATTCAGTGTCTGTGTAATCAAAACCAGCTTTTATGGCAGCACTCAAACCTCTATTTTTTTTAAAGCAGATGAATTCAAAAGCGGTATTTCTATCACAAATTGATTCAATGAGCTGTTGGCTTTTATCTAGAGATCCATCATTAACAAAGAGAATTTTAGTGGATGCTTTTGCTATGGAAATATAGTCAAGAAGTTCTTTTTCAACACGCTCCAGATTATCTTCTTCATTGTAAACTGGCACAATTATCGTCAACCTATGAATCATTCGAACAGGGTTAGTTGCTACAAAAATATTCATTTTTAGGTTAAAGGGTTATAATTGACAATATATTCTATAAAAAAGATGTTAATTTGCATATTATTTAATACCACAAGTAATCAATCATGAAGATTTTAGTCACAGGAGCAGCAGGTTTTATAGGTTCGCATACAGCGGAACGATTGAAGAGTTTGGGACATCAGGTTGTTGGTGTAGACAATTTTTCACCCTACTACAGCCTTGAGTTAAAAGAGCTGAATGCTAAAGCCTTGTCTGATATTGATGTGTCAATTATTCGACATGATTTGCGATCTGAAGATCTTGCAAATGTTCTTCCATTGGATGTAGATTATATTTTTCATTTTGCCGCACAACCAGGAATTTCTACCACTTCAACCTTTGAAGACTATTTCAGCAATAACATTATCGCCACCAAAAATTTGATTGATTATGCGTTGAAGTGTGATCAATTGAAGTTGTTTGTAAATATTGGTACGTCTTCCATTTATGGTTTGGAGGCCACTTTTCCAGAAGAATTTGCACCAAAGCCGGCTTCACATTATGGCGTGACAAAATTGGCTGCAGAGCAATTGGTGCTTCAAAAGAGTAGGGAAGAGCAGTTTAAATCCTGTTCATTGCGCCTATATTCTGTGATTGGTCCTAGAGAGCGTCCAGAAAAAATGTATACCAAGTTGATAGATTTAGGTCTTAAGGATGAAGCATTCCCATTGTTTAAAGGCAGTGACACCCATTTAAGAAGTTTTACATACGTTGGTGATATAGTTGATGGTGTGATCAGTGTGATTGGAAATGAGGAGAAAGTGAATGGAGAAATCTTCAATTTGGGAACCGAAGTGGAACATACCACACAAGAAGGTATTGAAGCCGTTGAACAAGTGCTTGGTAAAAAGATTCGATTGAATGTTATCGCGAAACGCACTGGTGACCAATTGCGCACCAAAGCAAATATTGATAAAGCTCGAAACATTCTACAGTACAATCCTAAAACTACTTTATTGGAAGGTGTGAAAGCACAGGTTGAGTGGTTTAAATCCAATTTTTAAACAAATGCACTATATCCAGTAATGGCTCGCCCAACAATCAAGGTGTTAATTTCCTTGGTGCCTTCATACGAATAGATAGCTTCAGCATCGGCCACAAATCGAGCCACATTATATTCCAATAAAATACCATTTCCTCCCATGACTTCGCGTGCTTGGCTAACCACGTCACGTGTTCGCATGGAACAAAATACCTTTGCAAGTGAGGCATGTTCATCCGTCAATAAGCCTTGGTCTTGTAATTCGGAAAGGCGATACACCAGCGTTTTCATGGCGGTCAAGTTGCACAACATTTCCACCAAATGATTTTGTATTAATTGAAATTTAGCAATTGGTTTCCCGAATTGTTCTCTCTTTTTGGTGTATTTCAATGCGTTTTCATAAGCACCTCTGGCACAACCCACAGCTTGCCATGCCACGCCAGCTCTAGTCATTCGCAATACTTTTGCGGTATCTCTAAACGAATTGGCGTTTTGTAATCTATCTTTTTCAGTAATCCTGCAATCTTTCAAAGTGATGATGGCATTCTGAACGGTTCGCAATGCCATTTTATCTTCAATTTTTTCAGTGGTAAATCCAGCGGTATCTTTTCTGACCAAGAAGCCTTTGACTTTATTGGTCACTTCTTCTCTTGCCCAAATAATGGTCACATCTGCGAATGTGGCATTGCCTATCCATTTTTTCTGTCCGTTTAAAACCCATTCGTCTCCTTCAATTCTGCAGGTCGTCTCCATGCCACCAGCGACTCCACTTCCCACGTTGGGTTCGGTTAATCCAAAAGCGCCAATCAATTCCATCTTTTGCATTTTCGGCAACCATTCTTGTTTCTGTTCTTCACTTCCACAGAGATAGATAGAGCCCATAGCCAATCCACTATGCACGCCAAAAAATGTGGAAATTGATACATCCACGCGTGCCAATTCTTCAGCAATAATTCCTTCCATGATAAAAGGTAAATTTGGGCAACCGTAACCTTCATAAGCAACGCCACAGATATTAAGTTCTGCCATTTTTGGAATGATTTCAAAAGGGAATTTCGCTTTATTCCAATACTCATTGGCAATCGGTTGCACTTCGGTTTCCATAAATTTACGAACCTTCATTTGTATGGCGCGTTGTTCCTGCGTCAATTTCAAATCCATGTCATAAAAATCACCATCGATAGGAGGGAGTTGGTGCTGACCTTTTTTAGCCTTTTCTGTGAGCATTTTCATCATGCCATTAAGCTGCTTTTCATCAAGTTCCCCAACGGTTTTCATGATTTTTGGCAAATCTATTTTTTCTGAAATTTCTCCGAGTTCCTTAAAATCCACTTCTTTCATCAAGTGGATGATGGATTTGATTTTATTGAATAGTTGCATACTGCTTTTTGGATTTAAGATTATTGAATGAAAAGTTAATCATTTCCAGTAAGAAGACGTTGAAATTGTTTAGAAGTTATTTCAATCCTAATAACAATTCCGCAGCTACAAAGGGAGACGTTTTCCCATCTTCAATCAATTGCAATTGAACTTGAAGTTCTTTTTTAATGGTGGGATGATTGTAAAAATCAGATTTTAAGCGGTCTTCGATGGTTTGAAGTAACCAAAATTTATTTTGCTCGTTCCGCTTGTGGTCGAAATAATCATTGTTTTTGGACTGCTTGATATAATTCATTATCAATTCCCAAATTTCAGGGATTCCTATATTTTTCAATGCGCTTGCCAATAATACTTTTGGTTGCCAACCAGATTCTTTTGCAGGATAGAGGTGAAGGGCTCTATTGAAATCTACTTTTGCAACTTTAGCATTTTTAAGGTTGTCTCCATCGGCTTTATTGATGACGATGGCATCCGCCATTTCCATAATGCCACGTTTGATGCCTTGGAGTTCGTCGCCTGCACCAGCCAATTTCAGCAGCAAAAAGAAATCGACCATACTATGGACTGCGGTTTCGCTTTGTCCTACACCAACAGTTTCAATCAAAATGGTGTCAAAACCTGCGGCTTCACACAGAATAATGGTTTCACGGCTTTTACGCGCCACTCCGCCGAGCGACGTGCCTGAAGGGGAAGGGCGTATAAAAGCATTGTCATCCTTTACCAAGTCTTCCATTCTGGTTTTATCGCCAAGAATCGAACCTCTGCTTAAAGTACTGCTCGGGTCTACGGCCAAAACAGCAACTTTTTTACCATTGGAGGTTAAATAGGTCCCGAAGGCTTCAATAAACGTGCTTTTCCCAACACCAGGAACGCCTGTAATTCCTATTCGGACAGAGTTGTTGGCACGTGGCAAACACTGTTGAATAATCTCGTTTGCTTTCTTAAGATGTTCAGGGTTGGTACTTTCAACAAGCGTGATGGCTCTGCTTAAAGCCGTCATATTTCCTTTGAGGATATCTTTTACCAAATCATCTGCAGACGGTTGTGTTTGGCGTTTTTGTTTAATAGATTTTACAGCATCTTTGTTGGTGGTTTCTGGTTGGGAAACGCCTTCTTTTTCATGTAATGCTGACTGTTTTTTACTCAAAATATGGAAGCTTTGCCTTGGTCTTCTTTGTTTTCTATAATTTGCATCGGGATTTCAATCTTTGTCTTGTCCCAGACCAAGGTCATTTTCAAATCATCTGTAGTATTATCAAACCCAATGGTAAATTGCTCAACGGATTTGTTGATTTTATGCACAGGTTCTTTGATATCCATATAGTCAAATTGTTTTTCGCGCATTGGACGCATTTGTTCGTCCACACCCCATGGATATTGTTTGGTATTGAAAATAATGGTCCATGTAGAATCATTTGGAATGGTCCACAATGTATATTCACCTTTTGTCAAAACAGTTCCTTCAATCAACAAATCCTTGTTGGTGGTAAATTTGGTGGCTTCATTGGCACCTGTTCTCCAGACTTCATTATAAGGAACGAGTGCTCCAAAAACTTCACGTCCTTTCTTATAGGGACGGTTGTAAAACACTTCCAGTTTTGTGTCATTCAATTCAAATTTAACGGTGTCCTTTGGACTCAAGCGTTTGCTAAAGATGCCTTCAACAGCAAATGCATAAATAAAAAGTCCCACGACTACGACCGACAGCACGATGATGGTCCATTTCAAAAACGTATTCATAAATTAATCTGATTTTGCTTTAAACTTGAGTATAAAGATAAATGAAATCCGTTGATACCTAAATACCTTAACGCCGTTTTATAAAATTTTGGTATTTTTTTTCACATTTAATTGCTAAATTCTGCAACATCTTATTTTTTGTCTCGTCTTTAAGATGAACATAACCATTACCCAAAAGTACAACCAAAGCATGTTTCAAACAGAACTAATTGAAAAATGCAAGCTGAACGATAGAAAGGCGCAGTTGCAACTGTATGCTCAATATTGTGATGGGATGTATGTGTTGGCGCATCGGTTTGTAAGGAATTCCATGGAAGCTGAAGATATCGTACAGGAAGCCTTTATAAAAGCCTTTAGCAAACTACATCAGTACAAAGCGGAAGTCACTTTTGGAGCTTGGTTAAAACGTATCGTCATCAATAAAAGTATCGATTTACTGAAATCCAAGAAGCAACATTTTCAAGATTTGGACGAGGTGCACCTCAAGGTAGTCGATGATACTGATGACGAATGGTTGGTAGAAGATCATATAACAATTGAGGACGTAAAGCAGGCCATCGCACAACTGCCGGAAAAGTATGAGTTGGTCGTCATGTTGTATTTAATAGAAGGCTATGACCATCAGGAAATAGCAGAGATATTGAATATTACGGAAATCGCTTCGCGTACACAATTATCAAGAGGAAAAGTAAAATTACAAGAACTGTTAACACCCAAATACAATGGCACAAGATCTTAAGAAACTATTTGAACAAGAACGATTGAAGGTTCAAAACGGAATGCCTAAAGGTCACGAAGCACGTTTTTTAAAAAAGCTGGAGGACGAACTTCCTGCAACATCAATCAAAAAACGATTCAGAATTTGGAATATCGCAGCGAGTGTTGTGGTGCTTTTAGGTTTGAGTTTTGGAGGGTATCAATACTTCAATACGCCTCAAGAGGTTATAGAGCCAGAGAAAGAAGTGGTAACCTTAAAGTCACTTGGCGACGTGTCGCCCGACTTGAAGAAGGTGGAAGATTATTATGTTGCCAATATTAATCTAGAATTGGCCAATGTAAAGTTGACACCACAAAACAAGGAGTTGTTTGATAGTTACATTTTACGTTTGGAAGAATTGAATAAAGAGTACAAACGTTTATCTGTCGAATTGACCGAACATGGTCCAAATGAATTGACCGTGAGCGCCTTGATTGATAATTTGAAACTGCGTCTCAATATGTTATATCGTTTGAAAGAACAATTAAATGAATTGAATAGGTCTGATGAAGGTCAGATAAACATCTAAAAAATAATCATGAAACATATAAAACTAAATCTAATGATTTTGTTGCTGATAGGCACATTGAGTGCCTCAGCGCAGCAGAAACTGCAGAAATTTACGAAAACCGTCAATGCCAATAAGGAAGTGACCATCAACTTAAACACGAGTCACACCAATATTGAAGTGGATACTTGGAACAAGGACCAAATAGAGGTCGAAGCCTATATTGAAGGCGAAAAAATGTCTAAAGTAGAGCTTGAAAAGGAACTGAAAAACTGGAACATCACAGTCAACGGTTCTGGGGATGAAGTGACTATTGAGTCCAAAGGCACAGGTAATTCTTGGGCAATGGCTGGTGGAGATTATTCTTACGAATCTTTAGATGCCTTGCGCCATTTGGAGTTTGAATTGGCAGATATGCCCGAGATGCCAGAAATACCAGAGATGCCAGAAATGGTGCATATGCCAGCAATGCCAAAGATGCCAAAAATGCCAAAGCTTCCCAAATTACCTGAAGGCATTGGTGCTGTCAATTTTGACTACGATGCTTACAAGAAAGATGGCGAAAAGTATCTTGAGAAATGGAGCAAAGAGTATGAAGACGAGTATGGCAAAGAGTACAAGGAAAAAATGAAAGATTGGGGACGCAAATTTGGCAAAACCGATTTTGAAGCCTATTCCAAGGAAATGGAAAAATGGGGAGAAACATACGGTAAAGAATATGGCGAAAAATTCGATAAAGACTACGGTAAAAAGATGGAAGCATGGGGAAAGCGGTTTGAAGAGAAATGGGGTGGTGATTTTACCAAGCGCATGGAAGAATGGGGAGAGCAGTATGGACTGCAAATGGCGGACCGAGCACAAGCCATGGAAGCCCGACAAGAAGCCATGAGAGACCGTGAAGACCATATGAGAGATAGACAGGCACATTCGGAAGACCGACGTGCAGCGATTGCAAGCCGTATCAAAAACAAGGTCAATACGAAGGTCAAAAAAACAATTAAGATAAAAATGCCGAAAAAGGCAAAACTGAAAATGAATGTTAGACATGGCGAGATGAAATTTGCCTCTGTCATTTACAATCTCCGAGGTGATATCTCACATTCAGCCTTAACAGCAAACAGCATTGATGGAAGCAAGACTTCCATCAATGTATCGTATTCGCCAGTGTTGATTACCAATTGGAACATGGGCGAATTAAAACTCAATTTTGTGGACAAGGCACAGATAGATACCGTAAATCGGTTGGTGTTAAGTTCCAATTCTTCAAATATTGATATCAATAGTCTATCTGGCAATGCCGTGATTGATGGTAGTTTTGGAGAATTAGCGATTAATACCATTCAGCCTACCTTCAGCAATTTGAATATTGTTTTGGAAAATAGTGAAGCCTTTGTCGTGCTTCCCAAGGCAGATTATAACCTTCAATATAAAGGCAGTCGTTCTAAATTGAAACATCCAAAGAATAAAACACTTGCGGCATCATCGTTTTCTGTTGGTGATATGATGAGTGGCAAAACCATTGTCATCAATGCCAAATTCAGCGAAGTAACCATGCAATAAATTACTTAAATTTGAGGAAATGATTCTTACATGACCTCAAACGAATTCTCTTCCTTTTTAAATAGCATCAGCACGAATTCTCTTCCTGTTTTAGATGCTTTGATTCCTTTACAGCAGTACATTCCTTTAGACCTGTCGGTAGATAATGCCGCCTTACAAACTGTGGATGTGGGTGATGCCACTGCGTTGGAACACTATATTCATGCACATATCGAACTCAATAATGGTTCGGTAGCCTATGGTGGCTATAACGAAACCCGAAACATCTACCGTCGCAGCGCTTACTTTAACCAAGAAGATGTCGCGACAGAACGAAACATTCATCTTGGAATGGATTTATGGGTGGGAGCAGAGTCTCCAGTTTTTTCACCATTGGATGCAACGGTTCATAGTTTTAAGAACAACACCAATTATGGCGATTATGGACCGACCATTATCTTAAAACATGAACTTGATGGCGTTGTTTTCTATACACTTTATGGACATTTGAGTGTGGCGTCGATCGCAGACTTGAAAGTTGGTCAAGTTTTTAGGCAAGGTGAACAAATGGCGAGGTTAGGGGAAGCGTCTGTTAATGGCGATTACCCTCCTCATTTGCATTTTCAGATTATTCGAGATTTGCAGGATTATGAAGGAGATTATCCTGGGGTTTGTAGTCGAAAGGATTTCGAGTTTTATTTGTGGAATTGTGCTGATCCAAACCTTTTGTTGAAAGTATTTTAAAAAATGTTATTCAGAAGTACTGCAATCCTTTCAAAATAACTGTTTTTATTTTTCTTAACTTGATAAAAAATAATAATAAACCACATTTTGAAATTTTTAACTTTTAATAATTAATCGAAATTATAAGTTATTTTTGTCCAATTCTGTTATTTTTAACAACCAACCAACAACTACTGAATAAATGAAAAGGAAAACCGTTTTTAGAATCGTCTTTCTCTTACTGATTACAAACCTATCTGCTCAAAATTTATGTCAAGATCAGCTTGAATTAAACAATGTTGCTACTGGTTTTAAAATTGGGCAATCCATTTTTATGCCTGATTGTACTGGTGTTTTCAGCTCTATCGAATTGAGCAGAACTGATGATGGTCCGGAGATAGTTGCCGAATTTGAAATTTATACTGGTCAGACATTTATAGGCACGCCACGCTACACACAAACTGTTACAATACCCCAGGCATCAGGACCATTTACCGTTAATTTTGAAAACGGAGAAGGTACACTTGCCTTTTTTGAAGACAGTCAATATACTTTCATACTTTCCAATCCAAATTTGCAATTAGATTCAAGCAGCGATATTGATTCTTACTTGAATGGGCAAATGTTTGTTGAAGTTGGTTTTATCAATAATGACGATTTATGGTTTAAGTTGAATATTTCTACCACACTTGGAATTGAAAATCACGAGTTGACAAAGAAAACATTAGTACCTAATCCATCTACCGATTATTTTCAAATTTCGGGACTATTCGAGCATCAACAGATAGCTATCTATAATGTATTGGGTGCCAAAGTAAAGAGCGGATTCATTTCGCAAAATGAAAAAGTTGATGTTCGAAATTTATCCAACGGTTTGTATTTTTTAAAATTAAATGATGGAAACACCCTCAAATTTTATAAAAAATAACTCATAAGTAATATCAAGCGAAATTATATTTTGAATATCTATAATTGTGATAAACATGGATGAATCTCCTTTAAAAAATATTTACCAACATCCAGAATTACGTCAAGCGGATCTAGATCTTATTTTTCAGGCGCATCAACATATTTCTTTTGAAAAAGGTCATATGTTTTTAGAGAAAGGAAAAATGGCCAATGAATATCACATTATTGAAAATGGATTGGTCAGAGCTTTTACCTATAACTATAAAGGAGACGAAATTACCACAGATTTTTTTGCTGAAAACGATATTTTAATTGAAGTATCATCATTGTTCCGACGAGTTCCCGCGCAAGAAAATCTACAAGCGCTGACTGATGGTGTCGCGTGGAGAATTAATTTTGACATTTTTCAAGATCTCTATCATAAAAGTGCAGGTTTTAATGAATGGGGACGCGCTTGGATGTCGCACCAATTGTTCAGTTTAAAACAGCGCCACATTGATATGATGAGTGAAAGTGCAAGCGATCGCTACCTGAAACTGCTATCATC
Organism: Aquaticitalea sp.; assembly: GCA_051252455.1. Lineage (GTDB taxonomy): Bacteria > Bacteroidota > Bacteroidia > Flavobacteriales > Flavobacteriaceae > JBPOFM01. The sequence goes on along the minus strand of JBPOFM010000013.1, from coordinate 24,302 downwards.
AAAGCCGCAAGTCATTCAGCAAGCCTCTTTAAAACATATTGCATCCTATTTGGGTATTACGGACACTTCTTTGAGCCGCATTCGAAAAGAAATCGTTAGATAATTTTTCTTGCCATATGACAAGAATATAGAAAGATGTATTGATTAATTTTATAGGTATAATTAAACCTTAAAAATCAAAATCAGTATGGATACAAAAATCCCAGTTGTATGGTTCGAGATTTACGTTGACGACCTTCAAAGAGCACAAAAATTTTACGAATCAGTTTTAAATGTGAAGCTAGAATCAATGCCGACTCCTGCAGATATGGACAATGAAGGAGACATGCAGATGTTATTTTTTCCTGGAGACATGAACGGTTATGGAGCCAACGGAGCTTTAGTGAAAATGGATGGTATGAAAGCTGGAGGGAATTCAACACTTGTCTATTTTGGAAGTAATGATTGCGCAACCGAAGAGCGACGTGTTGAAAAAGCAGGAGGGAAAATATTTAAATCCAAAATGACCATAGGTGAGCATGGTTTTATTTCGTTGTTATTTGATACCGAAGGAAATATGGTCGGCTTACATTCTATGGAATAATAGAGAGACCAGAAGATGATTAACTGATTTGAATTCTCTTAACAAACTTATAAATATTTTTTAGTAAAAAAAATGATAGCATGACTAAAGAATTTTGGTTCAATCTACCAGTGAAAGATATCAATAAATCTAAATCATTTTTTAAAGCCATAGGTTTTGAAAGTAATCCGATGCATGATGAAAATGAACATTTAGGAAGTTTTTATATAGGAGATAAAAAAGTGGTCATGATGCTTTTTCCAGAAGATACCTTCAAAACATTTACGGCAAATGAGCTTTCAGATTTAAAAAAAGGAACGGAGGTTTTGTTCAATATTGGTGCACAAAATAGGGCAGAAGTGGACGATATGGCAAAGAAAGTAAAATCTGCTGGAGGTGAAATTTACGCTGAACCAGGAGAAAAAGTTGGCTGGATGTATGCCTGTGGATTTATCGATTTAGATGGCCATAGATGGAGCGTGCTATATATGGATTTGAGTAAAATTCCTAAATAAAGAATTTATGCAATACCAACATTTATGAATAAAAAGACATTTCAAAACATAGATGATTATATTTCGGAATTCCCAGAGGATGTAGCAATACTTCTAAAAGAAATTAGAACTTGCATCAAAAAAGCAGCACCAAATTCGGAAGAAGTCATCAGTTATAATATGCCTGCCTTCAAAGAAAATAACAAGGTGTTAGTTTATTTTGCTGCATTTAAAAACCATATCGGATTTTATGCACTACCAAGTGGGAATAAAGCCTTTCAGAAAGATCTTATAAAATATTAAACAGGCAAAGGGTCTGTTCAATTTCCAATTGATAAAAAAATGCCTTTTGATTTGATCACCAAAATTGTTAATTTTAGAGTAAAAGAAGTATTAAAGACAACTAAAACAAATAAAAATGAAACCCCAAAAAATAACAGTAAAAGCAAACATTAATGCAACTCCAAAAAAAGTTTGGAACTATTGGAACGAGCCAGAGCATATAACCAAATGGAATTTCGCCAATGATGACTGGTGCTGCCCAAAAGCAGAAAATGATTTAAGAGCAGGAGGAAAACTGAAAACAAGAATGGAAGCCAAAGATGGCAGTTTTGGATTTGATTTTGAAGGCGTTTATGATGAAATTAAGGAACAAGAGACCATCACTTATACCATAGCAGATGGTCGTAAGGTCACTACCACTTTTGAAGACCTTGAAGGTAAGACAAAGGTCACCACCATATTTGATGCCGAACAGCAAAACTCAATAGAAATGCAGAAAGATGGATGGCAAGCGATTCTCAATAACTTTAAAAAATATGTGGAATCGAATTGATTTCCCCTCAATTCATAAAAATCTCATATATGAATAATAAACTTTTTCTTGAAAACCCTGTTAATAAATGTCAAATTTGATATTGTATAACAAAATCGTTTCACTTATCTTTGCCTTAACAAAAAATAAATAACATGTTTGAATTTGACCAATATTTAGGATTTTTAGCGTTTTTAACCATCTTCACAATCGGTTTTTGGTTAATGATTTTCTTGGCAACTTTTGTTGTGCCGTATTGGATTTTTGGTTCTTCTATTGAACGTTTCAACGAAATGAGAGCAGAACGTAAAGCAAAAAGAGAAGGAAAAGCTCACTAAAAGAGTAATTATTATAAAACAAAAAAAGCTGTTTCTTTTGAAACAGCTTTTTTTTATTTGCAATCGTAAATTATAGACTTATCCTTCAAATTCTATTTCGCCATTACCTTCACCATTTTGACCTCTTTCACGTTGTTGTTTCTTCTGTTGATTAAAACGATAGGTGAAAGATAGATTAAAGCTACGTTGACGCCATTGGAACTCTGAATAACTATCAAATGTAGATGTAAATGATTCTATGATACGTTTTCTACTGTTGAAAACATCATTAACGTTAAAGGCAAGTGATCCTCTATCTCCAAAAATATCTTTGCTGAATGCCAAATCTGTTGAAAAGATTCCTTTACGCTTGTTTTGCGCATCTTCACTTGGACCACCATAAAAAATGCGGGTTTGCCAATCGATATTTCCAGGTAATGTAAATTTATTATTGATACGGGCAAACCAACTTAAGTTATCTGCACCAAAATCGGTTCCATTATAGAAACCTTCAGTGATCGATTTGAACAAATTAAAGTTTCCGTTTAAGTTCCAATTTTTAGTTGGTCTGTAAGTTAAAGTGAATTCAAATCCATAACGATCGTTAGTAGCAAGATTGATAGGGGTACGTCTAATGACCGGTACTTCTGTTCCACCAATAAACACAGTGTCTCCAGTATCTTCAGTAATAAAAGTGAAAACATCTGTAGCTCTTGAGTAGTAAATGGATGAATTTAAGGTCACCTTTCCAAATTTGTTCAAATAGCCAAAATCAACCTGATTGGAGTAACTTGGATCGATATCAGGATTTCCTTGAAATAGGTTAGAGGCGCTACTTCGAGATGGAAACGGATTAATATAACGTGATCTTGGACGACTAATACGTCTGTTGTAACCCAATTGAATACTTTGATCTTCATTAATTTCATATCCAAGATTTACAGTTGGAAAAAGTCCTAAATAATTTTTCTTGTCAAAATCACTGCTTGTCAATTGATCAATTGTAATACGAGTAGACTCCATACGTAAACCTAATAAATAAGAAAACTTCTCTTTTATTTTGCTACCAAATTGTGAATAGAATGCATTCACTTGTTGCTTAAATATGAGGTTATTGCTGACATCTGTATCTAGGACAAATGCCCCGTTTTCATCAAATTCTAAAGTGTAATCCGTGTCCAATTCACTAAAGTCACCGCGATATCCAGCCTCAAATTGACTGTTTTCACCTATTGGCAAAACATAATCAGACTGCAATAACACTTCATTTTGAGATTCTATCGTTCTCACACGTTCTGGTGTTTCATCCAAAATGGATGATTGTTCACTTTCATCACTTGATTCGTATTGAAAATCGAATGTTAATTTATGCTGACTGTTTTCACCAAATTGTTTATCAAAATTCAATGAGTATTGTATGGTTTTGTCATCTTCCTTTTCTGGATCAATACGCAAAGAACGTGATATTAGACTTCCATCGGCATTCACTTGGTCAATGGTATTTGTGGCCGTGTTTTCTTCATCACTATTTCTATACACTAAAGAAGTTGTTATCGAAGCTGAATCATTGATATACCATTCTAAACCTACATTGGTCGTAAAACCTAAATCTTGACGATCAAATTCACGCTTTTCATTTAAAAATGTGCTTGCATCAACGCCATTGAAATATTCAGTCTCTGTCAGAGCTTCTCCAGGAGATTCTCTATAATTATAACTAGTGGTGTTGAAAAAATTGAAATCTCCGGTTCTGTAATTAATATTACCAGATATACCTGCATTTGTTGGGTATCCAGCATTGGCAGTAATAGCTCCATTTAATCCTTGTAGCTTACTTCTACGAAGAATGATGTTTAATATTCCCGCTGTTCCAGAAGCATCGTAACGTGCTGATGGTGATGTAATAACTTCCACACGCTCTATCGATTCTGCTGGCAATTGACGCAAGGCATCAGTTGAATTTAATCCAACCAAACCAGAAGGCTTCCCATTGATAAGAATAGTAACGTTATCATTTCCTCTTAATGAAACATTCCCTTCCACATCTACCGAAACAGATGGCACGTTGTCCAAAACGTCACTTACAGTTCCACCTTTTACGGTTAAATCGCTACCAACGTTATAAATCTTCTTGTCTAATTTTATCTCTACTGTGGTGCGTTCGGCTATGATACTCACTTCACCAAGCGCTTGGGCATCAATACCGATGCCTAAAGTTCCTAAATCGGTATCTGTATTCAGTTGACGATCTGCAATTGTTTTTTTGGTATAAGAAATATATTCTACAGTGATGTCGTATGTTCCGGGTGGAACTGGGATGGAGAAATGACCTTCCAAATCAGTGATGCCACCTGTAACGATTCTGTTTTCTGATTTACTGAAAAATGCAACCGTAGCATATTCAAGTGGTTGATTGACATCCTTGTCGATTACCTTTCCAGTTATCGTTACGTCATTTTGAGATTGAGCCGTGTTGTAACTGAAAAATAGTGCAGTTACTATAAGTGTGATTAGATGCTTCATATTGATTTAGTCCTTTTTCTTTCGGTTTTTTCTTTTGTCTTTTTTCTTTTCTTTTTTCAATTCTTCACCACCATCTTTTACAAAACTTTGAATTTTATCCATCGTTTCATCAGAAATCAAGTTTTGAATATCTGAAAAATGGCTTTCGGTAAGTAAGTTGAGTTTTTCATCCCTTTCGAAATAACGTAAACTGGGATCTAGGAAGAGTTTCTTGCGTTCTTCAAAATAGGAGTAGATTTTTTGTTTAATAATCTCTTTTTGAAAATCATCAACCTTTAAATCTGATATAAAACCTTGTGTGATTTTTTCAAGTTGTTCTTGCGCTTTCTCTTCATATTCCTGTCTTTGCTTTTCAGCTTCATCTTGGGTTTGAGCAATCCCTGCAACTGAAAGCAACATAAAAAAGAGAAGAATAATCTTACTTAATTTTAAAACCATATTTTAGAGTTTTCTTTAAGATTGCAAAAATAACAGATGGTTTAACGACCAACGGTTAAATTTGTGTTAAAGAAAAAACTTAAAAATCTAAAGGATATCAAGTATTTTGGTAGGTGGTCTTCCAATCACAGCTTTGTCACCGTTGATGACAATTGGACGTTCGATGATTTGTGGGTATTCGACCATCACGTCAATCAATTCTTCATCCGTAAAATCGAGGTTAATGAAATTCTCCTTCCAGATGCTTTCAGTTTGCCTGATTAAATCAATCGGTTTGATTTTAAGAAGTTTTATGATTTTACTGAGTTTTTCAGTTTTCAAAGTTTCATCCATATACTTGATGATTTGGATGTCTTCTTTATGGGTTTCAAGAATTTCAAGAGATTCTCGAGATTTACTGCAATTTGGGTTGTGGTAAATGACAATCATTAGGTTCAGCTATTATTTCATTGGGATGCCCAAAACTAATTAAATAATCAGAGAAAACAACTGAAGATAAATTTAATTATACCTGAATCATTGATGTAGCTGCAAAAGAGATGCTTAATCAATGTAAATGTCAAACAGCTTTAGTTGATCTTTTAATATAGAAGGTGATTTAAAATGAATCCCATTAATTCCCATTGATTTTGCAGCTTCAATGTTTCTTAAATTGTCATCAATGAATATGGAATTTTCTGCTTTTATTTGAAAGCGATTTAAGGTTAATTCATAAATGTCGTTGAAAGGTTTTCGGGTTTTTTCTTCGCCTGATACGATGATGCCTTCAAACCAGTGCAAAAATTCGAATTTTTCTAAAGCAATAGGAAAAGTTTCATGGCTCCAATTGGTTAATGCGACCACTTTATAGGTTTTAGACTCGATAAGTTTTTTGAGAATTGCAACCGTTTCATCAATCGCCTCACCTAACATCTCTTCCCAACGACCATAGAACATTCGAATCAATTCTTCATGTTCTGGAAATAAGGAAACTCGTTCTTCAGTTGCTTTCGCCAAGGGAAAACCAGCATCTTGATTTTCGTTCCAATCGTTTGTACAGATCGTGTCGAAAAACCACGTCATTTTTTCTCTATCACCTTTAAAAACATCGAGATAGACATATTCAGGATTCCAATCAATCAGAACACCTCCAGGGTCAAATATAATTGCGTCTATGTTTTGCATTTTTTTATTTCTTCAATGAAAAGTCCTGATTTTTTTTATCTTTTGTCTACAAGCCTAAAGTTCATTAGAATCGCTGTCCTGCTGTCCCATCATCATCAAATAGGCCTTAAGGAATTCGTCAATATTGCCGTCCATTACAGCATCCACATTACCTGTTTCATGGCCAGTACGAACATCTTTCACCAACTTATAAGGATGCATCACGTAATTACGGATTTGACTTCCCCATTCGATTTTCATCTTTCCTGCTTCAATGTCCTCACGTTGTGCCAATTGTTTTTGAAGTTCAATCTCATACAACTGTGATTTCAGCATCTGCATCGCTCGAGCTCTATTATCGTGCTGTGAACGGGTTTCAGAACACGAAATTTGAATGCCTGACGGCTTATGTGTCAACTGAACTTTGGTTTCTACTTTATTGACATTCTGGCCTCCAGCACCACTTGAGCGTGCTGTTGTAATTTCAATATCTGCAGGATTCACTTCTATTTCAATGGTATCATCCACTAAAGGATAGACATACACTGACACAAAACTTGTATGTCGCTTGGCATTGCTGTCAAAAGGGGAAATTCGCACCAATCTATGGACACCGTTTTCACCTTTGAGCCAACCAAAGGCAAAAGCACCTTCGATTTCAAAAGTCACTGTTTTAATACCTGCGACATCACCTTCTTGGTAATTAAGTTCCTTAACTTTAAAACCATTTTTTTCCGCGTACATAAGATACATACGCATGAGCATGCTTCCCCAATCGCAAGATTCAGTTCCGCCAGCACCAGCAGTTATTTGAAGAACGGCACTCAGACTGTCACCTTCATCAGATAACATGTTCTTGAATTCCAGTTTTTCGATTTTATCAACAGCCTTGTTGTACTGTGCGTCTAATTCGTCTACAGAAATGTCATCAGCTTTATAAAACTCGTAAAATACTTCAAGTTCCTCAACAAGTGTCTTGGCAGCATTATAGTCGTCTACCCAACTTTTTTTCTCTCGAAGTGATTTCATAATCAATTCGGCAGCTTTGGAGTCATTCCAGAAATTAGGGTCGAAGGTTTGTTCTTCTTCGTTAGTTATTTCAATGATTTTGGCATCTACGTCAAAGATACCGCCTCAGGGCTCCGAGGCGTTCTATTAGATCTTTAATTTGATCTGAAGTTGTCATACTTTATAATTTTAGACAAATGTAGAATTTTAAAATCAGCGATAGGAACTCTTCCTAATAATATTTTTTAATTTTAGCACCTAAAAATAGAGGTGATGACCATAGATTTAAGAAGTGATACTGTTACCAAACCTTCCAAAGGAATGTTGGAAGCCATGATGACTGCGAAAATAGGCGATGACGTGTTTCGAGAAGACCCGACGGTGAATGAATTGGAAGCGCGACTAGCAAAAATGTTTGGAAAATCAAATGCATTGTTTTTCCCTTCTGGAACGATGGCAAATCAAACAGCCATCAAATTACATACACAGCCAGGCGAACAGGTTATTTGCGACAAATATGCACATATTTATAACTACGAATCGGGAGGAGCGTCCTTCAATAGTGGCGTTTCGTGTAAATTGATTGATGGAAATAGAGGCATGTTTACAGCAGAACAAGTCATAGAAGCCATCAACCCAAACGATTATTATTATAGTCAACCAACTTTGGTTGAAATCGAAAACACAACCAATAAAGGAGGAGGCGCCTGTTGGGATTTTGAGGAAATCAAAAAAATCAGGACAGTTTGTGACGAACAAAATTTCGGATTTCATCTTGATGGTGCACGACTTTGGAATGCTTTGGTATCAAAGAACGAAACCACAGAGCAATATGGGATATTTGATACCATTTCAGTATGTTTAAGTAAAGGATTGGGATGTCCTGTGGGATCAGTTTTGATTGGAGATGACGCGATTATGGAAAAGGCAATTCGCTATCGAAAAGTGTTCGGTGGCAACATGCGACAAGCAGGATTTTTAGCAGCAGCAGGATTATATGCTTTGGATCACAATATCGACCGCCTGAAGGACGACCACAAAAAAGCACAAAACATAGGTGAGGTGCTAAAGAATCTTTCTGTTATCAAAAAAGTAGAACCCATCGAAACCAATATCATCATATTTGAACTGAACAAGGATGTTGATGAAAAGGCATTTGTAAAATCCCTAAAAGACAGAGACATCCACATTATTGGAATGGGTGGTGGAAAGTTACGTATCGTAACGCACTTGGATTATACGGATGAGATGCATGAGTCGTTTCTGATGCATTTAAAAAAGCTTTAAATGAAAACTGCGGGAAATATAATTGCTTATTATATCTCCCACAGATTACTTAAAGTTTTAACTCAAAAAGGAAGGTCATCTAAAAATCTAACAGCTCTACTTGAACATATCCATTCCAGGAATATTTGGCATTCCTTCTTTAGCAACCGCAGCAATTTCAGTTTCGTTGACGTTTGTTGCTTTCTCTATCGCTTTGTTCAAGGTAAGAATTAAATAATCTTCAAGCATTTCTTTATCCTGAAGCAATTCCTCATCAATCGCAATCGATTTTATGATCCGATTGGCAGTGATGGTTACCTTCAGTTTGCCATCAGTACTTTGTTCGTCCACTAAAACGTGGTTCAAACGCTGTTTTGTTTCTTCAACTTTTTTTTGAGCTTCTTTGAGTTTGCCCATCATTCCCATCATATCTCCGAACATAATTCTATTTTTTTTATTAGATGACAAAATTAATAAAGTTTGAAAGACATTTCAATCTTTTCGATCATCTCTCTAATTTTTTTGGTCTTGGTTTTTGATTCTAATAGTATGTCAGTCTAATATCTAAATAAACCCTATTTTTGCAATCCTCTTAATATTAAGTTTTCAATGGCAAAAGAAATACAGCCGCCAAAGGCTAAAAAAATTCCCAAAGAGTTAGAGATTCATGACGATGTTCGCATTGACGACTATTTTTGGTTGAATGACCGCAAAGACAAAGAGGTTATCAAGTATCTAAAAGCCGAGAACAAATATTATGATGAAATGACCTCCAATTATAAGGAGTTTGAAAAATCGCTTTTTGATGAAATGAAAGCGCGCATTAAGGAAGATGATGAGTCTGTACCTTATAAATACAACGGCTATTGGTATATCGTAAAATATGTAGAGGGGAAAGATTATCCAGTTTATATCAGAAGAAAAGATTCATTGCAAAATCCTGATGAATTGTTGTTCGACTGCAACAAAATGGCAGAAGGTCACGAATATTTCAAGTTAGCTGGATTATCTGTAAGCCCTGATAATACCATGATTTCGTTTGGAATTGATCTAACAGGACGACGTAATTACACCCTTCAAATAAAAAGTCTTGTTACCAACGAAGTGTTTTCAGATGCTATAAAAAACACAACTGGTTCAGCAACTTGGGCAAATGACAATCACACACTTTTTTATACCAAAAAAGATAGAAAAACACTTCGCTCCGATAAAATCTATAAACATAAACTAGGAAACACTGCCGCAAAAGATAAGGTGGTGTTTAAAGAAGATGATGATACGTTTGGAGTCGCTATTTATAAATCCAAATCCAAAAAATATTTAATAATTGCGTGTTACAGCACGCTCACCAACGAATATCATATTTTAGACGCCAACACACCTGATGACAAATTTAAAGTATTTCAGGAACGAATCAGAGGTTTAGAATATAGTATTTCACATTATGACAATCAATTTTACATTGTCACAAATGCGAATGATGCCGTGAATTTTAAATTGATGAAAACCCACGAAGCATTGACGTTTATAACTAACTGGCAAGATGTAATACCACATCGTAAGGATGTTCTCATTGAGGACATTGATATTTTCAAAGAGTTTCTTGTCGTGAGTGAAAGAACAAATGGCTTGAATTTGATAAGAATCATGCGTTGGGATGGGAAGGAAGATTATTATTTGCCTTTCGATAATGAGACCTACACTGCTGGGACTGGTACCAATGTCGATTTTGACACTGTGATACTTCGATACGGTTACACGTCTATGACCACACCTTCATCGACCATTGATTTTAATATGGTTACCAAGGAAAAGACGATTTTAAAAGAGCAGGTCGTTTTGGGTGGAAAGTTTGAAAAGGAAAATTACGAATCTGAACGTATTTGGGCAACGGCAACCGACGGAACAAAAATTCCTATGTCCATGGTGTACCGTAAAGGCATGAAGAAAGATGGAAATAATCCTGTGTTGATTTATGCCTATGGATCATATGGACATACTATAGATCCTTACTTTTCCAGTATTCGGTTGAGCCTTTTAGATCGCGGTTTTATATATGTCATTGCCCACGTGAGAGGTGGCGAATATCTGGGAAGAAGATGGTACGAAGACGGAAAATTACTTAAAAAGAAAAACACCTTTACCGATTTTATTGCCTGTTCCAAATATTTAATACAAGAAAAGTACACATCACCAACTCATTTGTATGCTTTGGGTGGAAGTGCAGGAGGATTGCTGATAGGTGCAATTATTAATGATGCACCAGAATTATATAATGGTGTTATCTCCGCGGTTCCTTTTGTGGACGTGGTGACCACTATGTTAGATGACACAATTCCTTTAACCACTGGAGAATACGACGAATGGGGAAATCCAAAAGATAAGGATTATTATAACTATATGAAGTCCTACTCGCCTTACGACAATGTCAAAAAACAAAACTATCCAAATATCCTTATCACGACAGGGCTGCACGATTCGCAAGTTCAATATTGGGAACCTGCAAAATGGGTTGCTAAATTACGTGATTATAAGACAGATACCAATAAGTTATTTTTAAAAACAAATATGAAAGCGGGCCATGGTGGTGCATCCGGACGTTTTGAAGCCTTAAAGGAAGATGCAGAAGAGTATGCGTTTTTGTTAGACTTAGAGAATATTAACATCTAGTTAAAATAATTATCCGTATTTTTGCAAGGTTTTAGGTTACATTTTCTTAAATTGGAACTGATAAATAGCATTTATGAAGGAAAATATTCAGGTATTTGATAACGTTTTGCAACTGATTGGCAAAACCCCTCTTATCAAATTAAACAAGATGACCGCTGGGTTTGATGGTGAATTTTACGCAAAAGTAGAAGGCTTTAATCCAGGACACTCATCAAAAGATAGAATTGCTCTACACATCATTGAAGAAGCCGAAAGACAAGGTATTCTTAAACCAGGCGACACGATTATAGAAACAACTTCCGGAAATACCGGATTCAGTATTGCAATGGTTAGCATTATTAAAGGTTATGAGTGTATTTTGGCCGTTAGTTCAAAATCATCAGGTGATAAAATTGACATGTTGAAATCCATGGGAGCCAAAGTTTATGTGTGTCCTGCACATGTGAGCGCTGACGATCCAAGATCATATTATCAGGTTGCCAAACGAATTCATGAAGAAACAAAAGGTTCTATTTATATCAATCAATATTTCAATCAATTAAATATTGATGCACATTATCATTCTACAGGACCAGAAATTTGGGCTCAAACAGAAGGAGAAATCACGCATTTGATAGCATGTAGCGGAACAGGTGGAACTATTTCTGGTACGGCTAAATTTTTAAAAGAGAAAAATCCAAATATCAAGATTATTGGTGTGGATGCTTATGGTTCAGTGTTGAAAAAATATCACGAAACCAAAGAGTTTGATGACAAAGAAATTTATCCATACCGAATTGAAGGTTTGGGTAAAAATTTGATCCCAACAGCAACAGACTTTGACTTGATTGACAAGTTTGTTAAAGTTACGGATGAAGAAAGTGCTCATACTGCAAGGGAAATTTCTCGTTCAGAAGGCATATTTGTAGGTTACACTTCTGGAGCAGCAATGCAAGCCATGAAACAATTGAACGAAGAAGGTGAATTCAAAATCACTGACAAAGTGGTTGTGATTTTCCCTGACCATGGTTCAAGATACATGAGCAAGATTTATAGTGACAAATGGATGGAAGAGCAAGGCTTTATGGATACTAAAAGCACGTCTGCAATTGAAACTATTGAATATATAAAATAAAATCAATCTCACGATATAAAGTCCTATTGTGCTACATGGCATGATAGGACTTTTTTTTGAGATAAAATGTTATAAACAGTAGTTTATAATTAAATTATGCTATCAAAAGATATTTAATTAATTTTGCCGAAACTAAAAAGACTAACGTAAGTTAAATGTAACTGCTGCAAAGGCTGTCTGGAAGAGGAAGATAATGCAAGAGTGACAAGCGACCGCTTAAAATTGAAACAAACGCATGAAAGATTTATTCGAAAAAATATACCGCGACAAGGGACCATTAGGAAAATGGGCTGCACAAGCAGAAGGTTATTTTGTGTTTCCAAAATTGGAAGGACAGATTTCTAACCGCATGAAATTCCGTGGAAAAGACGTTGTCACTTGGAGTATTAACGATTATTTAGGTTTGGCAAACCATCCCGAAGTAAGAAAAACAGATGCGCAAGCGGGTATCGATTACGGTTCAGCATATCCAATGGGAGCACGTATGATGTCGGGTCACACGGATTTGCATGAAGTGCTTCAAACTGAATTGGCTGAATTTGTAGACAAAGAAGCTGCTTACTTATTGAATTTTGGGTACCAAGGTATGGTGTCTACCATTGACGCATTGGTTTCTAAAGATGACATTATCGTTTATGATGTAGATTCACATGCCTGTATCATTGATGGTGTTCGTCTGCACATGGGAAAACGTTTTACTTACAAACATAATGATATCGACAGTCTAGAGAAAAATCTTGACAGAGCCACAAAAATGGCCGAGCAAACAGGTGGAGGAATCCTTGTGATTTCGGAAGGTGTATTCGGAATGCGTGGTGAACAAGGTAAGTTGAAAGAAATTGTCGAACTAAAGAAAAAATACAATTTCCGTTTTTTGGTGGATGATGCCCATGGTTTTGGAACGCTTGGTAAAACAGGAGCTGGAGCAGGTGAGGAGCAAGGAGTTCAAAAGGATATTGATGTTTATTTTGCCACTTTTGCTAAATCATTGGCAAGTACTGGTGCTTTTATTGCGGCTGATCAAGAAATCATAGATTATTTAAAATATAACCTACGTTCTCAAATGTTCGCTAAATCATTGCAGATGCAATTGGTGATTGGTGCGCGTAAACGTTTGGAAATGTTAAAAACCATGCCTGAACTGAAGGAGAAACTTTGGGAGAATACAGATGCATTGCAATCTGGACTTAAGAAAAGAGGTTTTGACATTGGAACTACTCAAAGTTGTGTGACGCCAGTATATCTGAAGGGAAGTATTCCGGAGGCTATGGCTTTAGTCAAAGATTTACGTGAAAACTACGGAATTTTCTGTTCGATTGTGGTGTATCCAGTCATTCCAAAAGGATTGATTTTGTTGCGCTTGATTCCTACAGCTACCCATACTTTGGAGGATGTAAACGAAACCTTAGACGCATTTGAAGCAATTAGAACGCGTTTGGAAAATGGAACGTACAAAAGGCTTTCAGCTGCGTTGATGGCGGCGAGTGGAGAATAGTAGATTGAAATTCCAACAATAAAAAATTCCAAATTCCAATTGATTCTATTGGGATTTGGAATTTTTTATTTTTTCGTAAATCGTAAATCGTAAATCAAAAAATCTCTTTTCTCACGGTTTTACGCCTCTTGAAAACTTCAGGTTTAAAATGCTTCCAGATTTGGTGTATGGCATGATTATCTACCAATTCGGGCGTTCGAATACAGTTCACAATGCCTTTGCGCGTAAACGTGTCATAATATTGCTTGAAAATTACGGCATGAACGCCTTTATTCTGATAGTCGGGATGAATTCCTATTAAATAGAAAACAACATCTTTGCTATGTTTTTTCGCATGTAGAATATGTCGAAACCCAAATGGAAACAAGGAGCCATTTGCTTTTTGTAAAGCTTTAGAGAATGAAGGCATCACAATTGCAAATGCAACCAGTTTGTCATCCTTATCTACTACAAAATTGATATATTCGGGATTGATGAAGCTTATAAATTTCTTCTTGAAATACTCCTTTTGAATGTCTGTAATTGCCACAAAGGAAGATAATTGGGAGTAAGATTCATTAAACAAATCAAACATTTTGTCGACGTAAGGCATGACCTCTTCGGTCTTTTTGAATATCAAAGGTTTAAGTTGATACCGTTTTTTGATAAGCTCTTGTGCTTTTTCAAAAGTCTCTGTTTTCACATTTGAGAACGGGAAACGGCTCTCGGAGTATAATTTTTCATCCTTAAAGCCGAGTTCTTTGAAATGTTCGGCATAATAGGGGTAATTGTACCAAGTGACCATACCTCCCAAATGTTCAAAACCTTCAGTCATAACACCCACTTTATCTAGGTTGGAAAAACCCACAGGTCCTTCAATAAAATCTAGCTGATTGGATTTGCCTATTTCGTTTACTTTTTCTAAAAGTGCTTTCGTCACTTCTATGTCATCGATGGTGTCAAACCAGCCAAAACGCATTTTCTTCTGTTTCATTTGATTGACTTCCAACCAATTTATAATGGCTGCGACACGACCGACGATTTCATCACCTTTGTAAGCAAGAAAAAATCGTGCTTCCGCATCATTAAAGATGGGATTCTTTTCTTTATCGAATGTCGCCATTTCTTGTGAAACAATTGGCGGCACCCAATAATTGGAATCTCTATAAAGCTTAAAAGGAAATTTAACGAACTTCTTTAAATCCTTTTTAGAATGGACTTCTGTAATTTTAATCATAAAGTTTATTTAGCGTCCGTCATCTACTTTTTCAAAATCGACGTCTTTTTTCTTGCTTTTACTACCTCTTTCTTTACGTTTGCCTTCCTCTTTCGCAGAATTGCCATTATCTTCTATAATAGTGTCTTCATGAAAATCAAATCGATACGAGGCTCCAATACCGAAATTTAAAACTGATGGAGTGTCCTTTGTGTTAAAAGTTAGCGCGGCATCCAATTGAAAATCATCTCCAAACAGATAAGCTCCACCAAATCGAATTAAATTATCTGCATAGAAATCACTCTTTATACCTTGAGTTTCAGCAAAAAGTGACCAATTCGGATTGAAAGAATGGGTCATCGTCAAGATATATTGAAAATCGGAATAATCGGTACCTATTCTGTCTTTTATCAAATTCACCACAAAAACCCATCCTCCAGAAAAATTGTTTTGAGATATGACGGCAATTTTCGGACTAAACCCTTCAATACCAGGCGCAGTGTATGGATTATCTTTAGTGTCGAAATTTGCGCCGGCATAGACTGCAACAGCAGGAATTAGATATTTCCATTTAAAGGTATGATTCGCTTTCCAACTGTATAAGTTTGGTTTGTCCTCTTCACCATTTTTATAAGGGTCATAAACGAGGTATTTTGCACCAACCGTCAAGTTTCGGAAGTTGCGACTGTCCGTTACTTTATCATTTTGATAGTTTCCTATAACGCTAATTTCCAATGGCTCGAATAATAAGCCATAGCGAGCCGCAAAATCAACTCCAAAACCGTTGACTTCATAATTTAAGGGCGTATGCTTTTGTTTGATGTAATTTGGGCCTACTTCGAGTTGTATCACATTAGGTCCAACAGCGAAGGCACTTTGAGATGAGCCAGGACGATTGGAATTAATGACATCTGTATATTGACTGAATGCAGAAAAGGAAATTATAAAAAACAGATAGGGCAAATACGTTTTTAATGGTTTCATAAGTAGTGAATTTGGTTTCAAATATAGAGATTTTATATTTTTTTTAAGTATTTATAACTGTTTTTAAAGTATGAGAATTGTATTTTTGGAAAAATTTTTCATTCATGTTACAAATGGCATCCTTTACGGGTTTTTTGAGAACCATTTTAATCATATTACTGGTTTGGTATGGTGTAAAAATTCTAATGCGCCTATTTGCTCCATATTTGGTGAAATATATGTCCAAAAAGATGCAAGAGCGTTTCGGTCAGCAGTTTGAGCAGTCACAACAGAACACTAGGAATCGACCTGCAGAGGGTGAGACTGTAATTGACAAAATGCCAAATCAACAAAAATCTTCTGATAAAAAGGTGGGTGAGTATATCGATTACGAAGAAATTGATTAATTTTCCACATCCATTTTAGATTCAAACTTCATGCAATTATCCTTTAAAAAGTTTCTGCCACACCTTCTAATGATTATTGGTTTTGTGGTGGTGTCTCTATTATATTTCAGCCCAGTGTTAAGCGGGAAACAGATCTATCAAAGTGATATCAAGCATTATATTGGCATGGCCAAGCAGCAGAATGATTTTAGAGAATCCACAGGCCAAGAGACTTATTGGACGAATAGCGCTTTTGGTGGTATGCCAACATATCAACTCGGAGCGCATTATCCACATAACTACATTAAAAAATTAGATTCAGTTTTACGCTTTTTGCCTAGGCCTGCTGATTATCTATTTCTCTATTTTATAGGATTTTATATCTTATTATTGACACTAAAGGTTGATTATAAATTGGCGGCACTTGGCGCTTTGGCATTTGGTTTTTCGACCTATCTGATTATTATTTTGGGTGTTGGTCACAACAGTAAGGCGCATGCTATTGCATACATGCCATTAGTGTTGAGTGGTATTGTGCTAACATTTCGAAAAAAATACATTGCAGGATTTTTACTGACCACTGTTGCAATGGGGCTCGAGATTGAATGTAATCATCCTCAAATGACTTATTATTTGATGTTACTGGTGATCGTTCTAGGGATTGTTTATCTATTCGATGCATATAGAAAGAAACTTTTGCCACATTTTTTTAAATCAGTTGGTATCATGGTCATTGCTGTGATTCTTGCATTGGGTTTGAATGCGACCAGTATGATGGCCAATAGTGAGTATGTCAAAGAAAGCACACGTGGTAAAAGCGAACTAACCATCAATCCTGACGGTACGCCTAAAGCTGTCACTTCAGGGCTCGATAGAGAATACATTACACAATATAGTTATGGCATTTTAGAAACGTTTAACCTCTTCATTCCTCGTTTCATGGGTGGAGGCGGATATGAAGATGTCGGGAAAGATTCAGCGACCTATAAAGCTTATATTGCTATGGGAGCGACACCTTTGCAAGCACTGCAGGAAGCGAAACAAACGCCGACTTATTGGGGAGATCAACCAATTGTAGAGGCGCCAGCTTATGTGGGAGCGGTTGTGATTTTTTTGTTTGTATTTTCACTATTTTTAGTGAAAGGGCGCTTAAAATGGTGGCTTGTTGCCGGGACCTTATTGTCCTTGTTATTGTCCTATGGTAAAAATTTCGGCTTCTTAACTGATATTTTTATTGATTATGTGCCATTGTACAACAAATTCAGGGCTGTCAGTTCTATTCAAGTTATATTAGAACTCTGTGTTCCTGTGTTGGCGATTTTTGGCTTGGTGCGATTATTTAATGAATTTGAAAATGAAGAAAGAAAATTAAATGCTTTAAAATGGTCGGCCATTATCTGTGGTGGATTAGCGCTAATTTTTCTTTTGTTTAAATCATCATTCTTCAATTTTGCTGGCGTCAATGATGCTTATTACCGTCAGAATTATGGCCAAGCCTTTATTGATGCCGTTAAAGAAGATAGAAAAAGCTTTTTTACAGAAGATACACTTCGCACGTTAATTTTAGTCCTACTTGCAGCTGGAACCATTTTCATGTTCCTAAAGAAAAAGTTATCAGAGCAATTGGTTGTGGTCGTATTTGCTTTATTTATTTTGTTTGATTTGGTTGTTGTGGATAGAAGATATGTTAATAACGACAATTTTGTATCATCCATTCAAGTTAACAATCCGTACCAGCCAAATGAAGCGGATGTGGAAATCATGAAAGACGAAGGTCATTTTAGGGTTTTTGATCTGGCTTCAAGAGAACCTGGAAAAGCTGCATATTATCATAATTCATTATCTGGATATAGCGCGGCAACTCTAGAGCGTTATGATGAAGTGTTCGATTTTTATATTGCTAGCAACAATATCAATGTGCTGAACATGCTAAATACAAAGTACATTATTGCTGACGATGATAAAGGTGCTATTTTTCCCTATGAAAATACGGATGCCAATGGCAATGCTTGGTTTGTGAATAAGGTTGAAAAATTGAATTCTGCTAATGAAGAAATCAAGGCTTTGGATAGTTTAAACATGGTAATTAAAGCAGTGACGACACAGGAGATTTCAACTAAAAATTATGCTTCTGATTCTACTTCAACTATTTCAGTTTTAGAGTATAAACCAAATTACTTAAAGTATCAATCGAATAATGAAAATGATGGATTTGCAGTCTTTTCTGAAGTGTATTATGGAAATGGCTGGAAGGCATTTATAGATGGGAAAGAAGTGCCTCATTATCGTGTGAATTACATATTAAGAGGCATGGAGATTCCTAAGGGTGAACATACAATCGAATTCAAATTTGATCCTGAAGTGGTGAAAACGGGCAGTACGATTGCGTTGGCATCATCAGTGATTTTTGGATTGTTGGTTCTTGGTGGTCTTGTATTCCTGCGGAAGCAGGAATCTCGTGAATTAAAAGACAAAGATTCTATTTAGCAGCATTTTGGAAATGAAAGATTTTCCATTCAAAATTTCTAATTAAATCTTGATTCCGAAGTCTCGGGATGCCTTCGCAGGTATTTGAAGCATGACAAAAAAAGCACTCATTATTACTTATTATTGGCCACCTGCCGGAGGTCCAGGTGTACAGCGATGGTTGAAGTTTGTAAAATATCTTCCAGAGTTTGATGTGCAGCCTTATGTTTATATTCCAGAAAATCCAAGTTATCCCATTATAGATTTGAGTTTGTTGGATGAAATTCCAAATTCGGCGATCATTATAAAGCAACCGATTAAAGAACCTTATCGCTTTGCCAAGTTTTTATCTAAGAATGCAACTAAAACTATAAGTTCAGGTGTGATCCCAAAAGAGACGAAGCAAAGTTTGATTCAACGAATACTGTTGTATGTGCGAGGAAATTATTTTATTCCAGATGCTCGAAAATCTTGGGTAAAGCCATCGATTGATTTTCTTCAAAATTATATACAAAAGCATGAGATAACCACAATCATTACTACAGGTCCTCCACATAGTTTACATTTAATTGGATTGGGATTGAAAGAGAAAATAAAGATCAATTGGATCGCTGACTTTCGTGATCCATGGACGACGATTGGCTATCATAAAGAATTGAAGCTCACTGCATCATCAGCTAAAAAACACGAACTACTAGAGCAAAAAGTTTTAAAAACGGCTGATACGATTGTCGTGACTAGCGAGAACACTAAAAGTGAATTTAAGGAAAAAACCAATCAGACCATTGAAGTCATAACAAATGGATATGATACGCATCATTTACCTGTGACTTATAAAGATGAAAAATTTACACTATCTCATATCGGCTCGCTTTTATCAGAACGCAATCCGAAAAATTTATGGTTGGTTTTGCAAGAATTGATTCAGGAAAACCCTGAATTTAAAATGTATTTTCAATTAAAATTGATAGGTGTAGTTAGTAGTGATGTTTTAAAAGAAATTTACGCGCACGGTTTGCAGGATTTCGTTAATGTTGTTGGGTATCTAAAGCACGATGAAGCCTTGATGCAACAACGATGTTCCCAGGTATTGCTGTTGGTTGAAATCGATTCCGAAGACACCAAAGCGATTATTCCGGGAAAACTGTTCGAATATATGGTGTCAGAAACGCCAATTCTCGCTATTGGACCTAAAGATAGCGACGTGGAACACATCATTAAATCTACTCATACGGGTGTTTATTTTTATTACGAGGCTAGAGACACCCTCAAATCACAAATTTTGACGTATTTTGAGGCCTATAAGCAGCAGAATCTAAAAACGTATCCAATCGGTTTAAAACCTTATAGTCGAAGAGAATTAACCAAAACTTTGTCAGAACTCATCTAATGGGAATTGTTACCAGCCAATCCTTTAAGAATACAATAACGACTTATCTCGGCTTCGGGATAGGTGCAATAAACACATTATTTCTTTACACTTATTTTATCTCTGACATCTATTATGGGTTGGTAGCATTTATTCTTTCAACAGCAAATATTATGACGCCTTTAATGGCGTTTGGTGTTCACAATACACTTATTAAGTTCTATTCAACTTTTAGAACTAAAAATTCCTTGAATAGTTTTTTGACACTCATGCTCTTTTTGCCTTTACTGATGATCATTCCGGTCGGACTTGTTGGGATTTTCTCTTATGAAATGATCGGAGAATTACTGTCGCGGAAAAATCCAATTGTGAAGGAGTATGTTTGGTTCATTTTTGTTTCGGCGATTGCTATGGCATACTTCGAGGTGTTTTTTGCCTGGTCAAAAACCCAAATGCAAACGGTTTTTGGAAATTTCATGAAAGAAGTATGGCATCGGGTAGGCGTCATGCTGCTATTGTTTGCGGTTTATTTGGAATGGATCAACGTGGAGCAATTTATTGTAGGTGTGGTTGTGGTTTATATACTTCGAATGCTCGTGATGATGGTGTATGCGTTCAGTGTGCGCTTACCAGTATTTAAATTTTATAGACTCGAAAACATCAGTTCTATATTGAAATATTCCGCCCTAATCATTGTTGCTGGTTCGGTGGCAACCATTATTTTGGATATTGATTCCTTCATGCTTGGACTTTATATTCCTATTGAAAAAGTCGCTTATTATGGTGTCGCTATATACATTGCCACTGTTATTGCCGTGCCATCAAGAGCGATGCAGCAGATTCTTCAACCACTGACCGCCAAATTTTTAAATGATAAGAATAAAGTGGCTCTTAAGGATCTGTACATTCGGAGTTCACAAACTTTGTTTGTTATTGGAGGATTTATCTTTCTGTTGATAGTTTTGAACATCAATGAGCTTTATCATTTGATTCCAGAAGAATTTAGTGGTGGTTTGATTGTGGTATTTTTGATAAGTATTGCGAAGTTATATGACAACTTGATGGGCTGCAATAATGTGATTCTCTTCAATAGCGATTATTATCGTGTGGTGTTGCTTTTCGGTGTGATTTTAACCATCCTCACAGTGTTGTTGAACATGTTCTTTATACCAAGATACGGAATCAATGGTTCTGCGTTTGCAACCTTTTTGGCGATTTCCGTATATAATACGATTAAGATTTACTTTGTAAAGAAAAAATTCGACATGATGCCTTTTAATGCAGAAACAGGAAAGGTGTGTTTGTTATTGATTGCAAGTGTTGCTATTTTCTATTTCTGGGAGTTTCCCTTTCATCCGATCGTGAACATTGCTTCAAAATCACTATTAATCACTATTTTTTATGTGTTCGTTATTTTAAGGTTGAATGTATCGGAAGATATTTCTGTGGTGATTCGGAAGTATTTACGGATTAAATAATATCGATGTTCAGTCGCGGTTTTAAGATATAAAGAACTTCATTTTTATATTAGATTTTACTAATGAGATTCTTGCTTTCGCGAGAATTTGTTCAAAAGAAAAGCCCTGCAAGGTGCTTTGAGGCATACTTCATGCAGGACTTTCCAACTAACCAACCAAAATTTTAAATATCTTTATCAGTTTCCTCTTCTTGAGGTCGTTCGTGAGCTTGGTTGCTTGCTCGTTGTTTGTGAACTACTTCTTTGAGTGGTACTTCTTTGTTGTTGTGTGTTACTAGATATACGAGTATTTGTTGTTTGCGGTTTTCTAGTTGGCACAGTTTTAACATTTCGTGTGTTGCTAGGGGAGGCCGTCGTACTTCTTTGGGTAATTGCACTCGTATTTCTATTAGCTGTTGTAGATCTAACGTTTTGACTCGCTCTAGTCGTCGACGAACGTGAATTACTGGTTGTGGAAGAAACTCTTGGTGCTTGAGTACTCCTTGTCGTTGTTGCACGTGTGTTTACACTTGTATTAGAGCTTCTTACAGTTCCGTTGGTTGCATTACCACTTGTTCTATCAGTATTACGTGTGGTCGTAGCACGTGTCTGACTAGAATTATTTCTCATGGTCGCAGCAGTACTTCTACTTGGTGTAGCTGACTGACGATAGGTATTGCTTCTTGTCGAAGCTACTGTTCCACGTCGTCCGTTTGTATTGCTTGAGCGTGTTTGGGTATAACGAACAGGTTCTCTGTAGTTATTTGTGTAAGGTCTGTAGTAGTGATATCTCACGGGTGTGTAATATTGTCTGTATGGACGTGCGTACACGATACAGAAACTTGGTGCAGGAACTGCATAATATACATGCCATGGTCTGTACACATACACTCTGTTATACGAATTGATATAACCTGTGTAGTGAGTAAAGGTACGTTGACTGTTATAGTGCACGTATAATCCGCCGACTCTTGCCACACGCCCGTAATCATTATAGTTGATATCTACGTTTCCAACTTGAGTGACACGACCATAGTAGTCGTAGTAGATAGGTGTGTTTTCAATTTGGATGATGGCTCCAAAATCGTCGTATTGAACGTATGGGTTATAATCGTATCCTGAATTAAAACTAAACGATACGTTTGGAGAATTAATGGATACATTCACATCCGGACCGTAATTTGGTGCATAGAAATCGAACTGGCCATCTGGAAATACAGAAAACTCAATACCACCTTCGGTGAAGATGAAAGAATTGCCATATCCTCTATTTAAATTATTTATAGACGAATTGGCTTCAAGTGCGTTGGTGGTTTTTGCGCTTACTGTGGCTCCGACTAGGAACACTGCAGTAAAAAATAAAGCTAATTTTTTCATGAGTGTTTGTTTTAGGTTAAACATATTATAGAGTATTCAAACAACGTGCCAAAGTTTTTTTTGGGGTTTATGGACTAGGGATTAGGAGGGGGGATTTTTGTTTTCATGATGGTTGGTTTGTGTGTACATCACGGGGGTTTTGTGTGGACAGGATGGGTGTTTGCGTTGGTACGGTGGTAGTTTGTGTTGGTACGGTGGTAGTTTGTGTTGGTACGGAGGGAGTTTGTGTTGGTACGGTGGGAGTTTGTGTTGGTACGGTGGTAGTTTGTGTTGGTACGGTGGTAGTTTGTGTTGGTACCGTGGTAGTTTGTGTTGGTACCATGGTAGTTTGTGTTGGTACGGTGGTAGTTTGTGTTGGTGCGGTGGTAGTTTGTGTTGGTACGGTGGTAGTTTGTGTTGGTACGGTGGTAGATTGTGTTGGTACGGAGGTAGTTTGTGCTGGTACGGTGGGAGTTTTTTTTTAAGGTGGTAGGCTGTGAGTTGTATTTTGGTGGGAAACACCAACAACGGCAAAATTTTGATTTGTTAACGTTTAGTATATATAACGTAGGGGATTTCGAAGCACTAAACTTTCTGTTAAGCACAAACTTTGATACGAGCCAAAAGCCTTGAATTTATCACTTTTTCGCCTATTTTTTATATACATTGTTAGCGGTTCGTTATTTTCGTCCATCGTCTATTCGTTATCTTTAAACCATTTAACAATTGAGGGCATATTTCTCTCAAAGCCACCCGGAATAAAGAAGTTTAGAACTCCACACTTTTCATTTGTTTTGTTTGCAAAGTCGTGAATAGTTTTTGCCGGTATTCTTAAAAAAGTTCCCTTTTCGACATCTACCCATTTGTTTCCAACGCGGATAGATGTAGTGCCTTCAATTCCATAAAACACTTCATCATTTTCATCGTGTTGGTGAGCACCAGGTCCATCAGAGTTTGGTTCAAGCCACCACTCCGAAATACTGTATTTATCTGCTGTTTCATTTTCGTCAGCTTTGAAGACTGCCGTCACAGTCCCACAATTATAGACTCGTCCTTGTCCTTCCGTTAAGATTAGAGCATCCGTATGATTGTTTTTATGTTCCATATTTTGTTGTCTTTTTCTTTCTGGTGTATTGTTCTTTTGCAATGACCGCTAGCGTTGATGTATAAGGAAAGTTGCGTGTTTGTGCGCGAGGATTTTCCGAAGGAAAATCAGAAGCTAGCAAACGAGCAACTAACTTTGGTTTAGCTAAAACTAGCAATTTTT
>JBPOFM010000012.1:0-60894 GCA_051252455.1 Aquaticitalea sp. | reverse complement strand
ATATTCTGTGCTGTTGTGTATGTCACACCATTCACTGACCAAGTATATTCTTCATCTGAACAGATATTAGCGGTTGTAGTTACAACTTCTGGCTCTGGATTAATGGTCAACACTAAACGTTGGTCTGCTGCACAATCTTCACCCTCAATGGTGATGTCCTGTGCCGTTGTGTAAGTCACCCCGTTCACTGACCAAGTATATTCTTCATCCGAACAGATGTTAACTTCTGTTACAACTGGTGCAGGCTCCTCATTGATAGTCAATACCAATCTCTGGTCCGCTGCGCAATCTTCCCCTTCAATAGTGATGTCCTGCGCTGTTGAGTAAGTCACTCCATTTACTGACCAAGTGTACTCTTCATCTGAACAGATACTTGCGTTTGTCGTAACAACTTCTGGTTCTGCATTAATGGTCAACACTAAACGTTGGTCCGATACACAATCTTCACCTTCCATGGTGATGTCCTTTGCCGTTGTGTAAGTCACTCCATTTACTGACCAAGTGTACTCTTCATCCGAGCAGATACTTGCGGTTGTTGTGACAACTTCTGGCTCTGGATTAATGGTCAACACCAATCGTTGGTCTGCTGCACAATCTTCACCTTCAATGGTGATGTCCTGTGCCGTTGTGTAGGTCACACCATTGACTGACCATGTATATTCTTCATCTGAACAGATGTTGGCTGTTGTCGTAACAACTTCTGGCTCTGGATTAACTATTAAGTTCAAGACTCTGTCAGCTGCACAATCTTCACCTTCCAATGTTACAGATACAGCGCCGTCAGCGCCGTTGTATGTTAGACCATTTTCTGTCCAAACAAAACTTTCATCTGAACATATAGTTTCATTGGTTATAATTGGCGTTGGCTCTTGAGTGACTGTTAAATTTAAAATTTGGTCAGCATCGCAGCCCTGACCTACAATAGTCACTGATGTACTTCCTCCAGTACCTAAATAGGTAATGTCATTCGCAGGCCACTCATATGATTCATCAGAGCAAATTGTTATATTAGTTATGATAGGTTCTGTAACGATAGTAGAAACTGTTGTATTTGCGTTACCATCAGTATAACAAGTTCCATTCGCTTGAACACGTACATTATAATTACCCGCTACAAGATTGCTAATCGTAAAATCTTTGCTAGGTGTTATAAAGCTCTGAACAGTAGTTGTACCTTGACGAACTGTAACAGTGAAAGGCCCCGTGGCCAATGTTGCCAAGGACACATCAATCGTACCATTAGAAGCGTCTTCGCAAATTGAAGAGCCATCAATATCTACAATAATTGGACATAAGCTTTTGGCCAAATTACGGAAACATGCTGCTATATTATTTATGTTCGCATCGATTTCATAATCGGAAGTTGCAATTGAATTAATTGAAGAATTATATACGTCGTTCCCTGAAATGCTCGGTATACTTCCTGCAATGGCGTTGCCGACACCCAATACAAACATGTGTGTTCCTTTGCCTTTAATAACATTTGCCAACACTGCAGCATTGTAAGTTTCAGCTGGTTGAGTACTAGCTCCATCACCACAGAAGTCATAGCTCGATCCTGGCAGAGTATGATCTGGAGTATAGGTCGTTGGTTGACCATCGGTAAACATTAGGAGTAAATCAGCTGCTGGCAAAGCATTAGCTCTTAAAAGAGCGGCTTGCCAATTTGTGCCACCTAAATTACCCTGGCTAGGATTATAGGTCTGACCATTGTAAGCCGTTCCTGCAAAATAATTTGTCATTCCTGTTCTCACATTTGCGGTTGGCGTGTAAGTACTAACAACATAGTTTGCTACCGAACCGAATTCGATAATTGCGACATTCACAGGCGAGCATTCAAGCTCTTGTAAAAATGCCAAAACACCATCTCTAACTTGATTTTGAGCATTAGCAGTTCCAATAGAATTTGATTCATCGAGAATTAAAATGACATCAATAGTTTCTTGACAGCTTACTCCAAGATCGGGATTGTCGGTTACAGTAAATGTGGGACAGCTACTACAACTGCTGCCTGCCATATCTTCACAAAAAGTGGGTGTTTGTCCATAGGACATTGAAAAAACTAAAAAAGTCGATAACAGTAAAAGCTGTTTAAAGACTTTTTGTTTGGGTAAAAACAAGAACGCCGAAAGCTGACTACAACTCTGACGACAAGGGTTAAAAAAAGCGGTCATAATGTTTGGTTTTAAATGTTAAAAACAAACATAAATGGTTACATGAATAGCGTAAATTTGGGTTGACGCGCTATTAATCAACCTAAAAACACAACTGTTTTGTTCTTGCAAAAATGCCATTAACAGAACAATCATCTTTTACAGAAATCGAATTTACATAAATAAATGTTAAAGAAAAATGTTTTAGACTATACTAATAATAAAGTTGTTTAAGCGATTTTTGGTGTAAAAAAAATCCTACTTTCAATTTTCCTGTTATATAATCATCTGCTGTTCAGACATCTAATATCAAGGTTTTTTTGCGCTCTTTTTTACTAAAAAAAAAGGGAAATAAATTAAAAGGAAGTAAGGTATTAACACCAACTGTGTTACGAGAATGTAGTATGGCCAAGCTCCAAAATAATCAAGCATGGAGGCTGATTTTGGCTTTTGATTCAAATAGAAATAATTAGAATCTAACAAGCCGTTTATAGTAACCATCATCAATACATAAACCTGTAAAGCTAAAATCGATTTAAACACACTTTTGAAAGTTGGTTTCATCCCAAAAATGAGGATTGCATAAGCTATAATAGTCAACAGACCCAAATGGACGATCCAATATCTAAAATAATCGAAACTAGGGAATCCTTCTTTAATATCTGGGGTGATCACTCCTTGCAATGTTCCTGCGATTATCCAAAACAAAAGAATTTCGTACATCCAATATTTTCTGTAAGAAGTAAATATGGGAATTAACACTGCAATAAAACTACATAGATATAAAGGTAAATCGGTTTGTATATTGTAGTTACCTAAACTTATATAATAGATATGGTACAATACAACGCTTAACGACACAAACCATCCAAGCAATTTGAACAAAATATGTTGATTTTTAATGGATAGCGTTCTTTTTGAAAACAATATAAAGAGAACTGCAAATATAACTGCAACGAGTATAGGAAGTAGGTGTTCTAAACTTCCAATTGTCACTCTTTCAACTAATGTGTATTGGATTTTCACACTGCAATATAACAAAATGTAGTCCTACATTTGTCGTTCGCGCGCTAACAAAGTATTTTTTAATAACATTGCAATCGTCATCGGACCTACACCTCCAGGAACTGGAGTGATATAACTTGCTTTTTTACTGACGTTCTCAAAATCAACATCTCCCGTGATGTAATATCCTTTTTCAGTCGTATCATCGTTGACACGTGTGATGCCAACATCAATAATTACAACATCGTCCTTAACCATTTCAGCTTTTAAAAAGTTTGGTACACCGAGTGCTGAAATAATAATGTCCGCTTGTGACGTGATTTGGTTGATATTTTTTGTGTGACTGTGTGTCAGTGTTACGGTAGAATTTCCAGGAAAGCCTTTTCTACCCATCAAAATACTCATAGGCCTGCCTACAATATGACTTCTTCCAATAACAACTGTATGTTTTCCTTGAGTTTCAACACCATATCTATCCAATAATTCTAATATTCCAAATGGAGTTGCAGGAATGAACGTGGACATATCTAAAGCCATTTTACCAAAATTGGTCGGATGAAATCCATCGACATCTTTATCTGGATTCACCGCTAAAAGAACTTGTTGTGTGTTGATTTGTTTTGGCAATGGCAATTGAATAATAAATCCATCAATGTCTGGATTTTCATTAAGCTCTTCAATTTTATCCAACAATTCAATTTCACTCGTCGTATTTGGCATTCGAATCATTGTAGAATCAAAACCTACACGTTCGCAAGCCTTTACTTTACTAGCTACATAGGTTAAACTTGCTCCATCATTTCCGACGATTATCGCTGCCAAGTGAGGAACCTTTTCTCCTTTGGCTTTCATTTTTTTTACCTGTTCGGTAATTTCGTCTTTGATGTCGTTACTGACTTTTTTACCGTCTAATATTACCATTTATCTACAATTAGTTAGCCACGCCTACACGAATTATCTCTCGCAGAGACGCCAAGTTTAATTTAATTTTAAAATTTATAATCGCCGAAACTCATATACGCTGATTTCAAACTAACTTCTACCTCATGCTTTTCATTGCTTGCATCATCGCTTTGCCTTTACCGCCTTGCATCATCTTCATCATTTTGCTCATTTGGTCGAACTGTTTCAGCAGCTGATTCACTTGTTGTACTGAAGTTCCACTTCCTTTTCCAATACGTTTTTTTCTACTGGCATTGATGATCGACGGATTGGTTCGCTCTTCCAAAGTCATCGAGTGAATGATGGCTTCAATTCCTTTAAATGCATCGTCATCGATATCGACATCTTTCATCATTTTTCCAGCGCCAGGAATCATTCCAATAAGGTCTTTCATGTTCCCCATTTTCTTGATTTGTTGAATCTGACTTAAGAAATCATCAAAACCGAATTGATTTTTAGCAATTTTCTTCTGAAGTTTTCTAGCTTCTTCTTCATCATATTGTTCTTGTGCTCTTTCAACCAAAGAGATAACGTCACCCATACCAAGGATTCGATCTGCCATACGTGACGGATAGAAGACATCAATTGCTTCCATTTTCTCACCTGTACCAATAAACTTGATTGGTTTATTGACCACCGATTTAATTGAAATCGCAGCTCCACCTCTCGTATCACCATCCAATTTTGTGAGGATAACCCCATCAAAATTCAAAATATCATTGAAGGCTTTGGCTGTATTCACGGCATCCTGACCAGTCATGGAATCCACAACAAACAAAGTTTCCTGTGGCTCAATTGCTTTATGAATATTGGATATTTCAGCCATCATGGCTTCATCAACTGCCAAACGACCAGCTGTATCTATAATCACAACGTTGTGACCATTTGCTTTTGCGTGAGCAATACCAGCTTTCGAAATAGCAACCGGATCTGTATTGCCGCGATCACTAAAAACCTCAACACCTATTTGATCTCCAACGACATGTAATTGGTCAATTGCTGCAGGACGATAGACGTCACAAGCAACCAATAATGGATTTTTAGATTTTTTAGTTTTAAGATAATTGGCAAGTTTTCCAGAAAAAGTAGTTTTACCAGAACCCTGTAGACCAGACATTAAAATAACACTTGGATTACCAGATAGATTAATTCCTTCGGCATCGCCTCCCATCAATTCGGTCAACTCATCCTTTACCAATTTCACCATCAATTGTCCTGGCTGAAGACTGGTCAATACATTTTGACCAAGTGCCTTTTCCTTGACAGTTGTTGTAAATTCCTTTGCTATTTTAAAGTTAACGTCGGCATCCAGTAAGGCTCTGCGCACTTCCTTAAGCGTTTCCGCTACATTGACCTCCGTGATACTTCCATGACCTTTTAGTACATGAAGCGCTTTATCTAACTTTTCACTTAAATTATTAAACATAATTCTTCTTCAATTTTAAGAAAGGCAAATTTAAGGATTTGTAGTCTATTAATAAAGTCATTGTAGAATAATCCATAAAAAAAGAGCTGCTAACAACAACAGCCCTTCATGAATCAACTAAAACTAATTATTTACACAGAAGATAGATTTGGTTATAAAACAATTTCAAAGTCAAAATCCCTACCTCCTTTTTTTTATTTTCAATCAGTTAACGGTTTTTTTCAATGATTAAATGAAGGCAAAAATGATATTTTTAATAGGTTTATAATTTTTGTCAGTGGCATTTCTTAAATTCACATCGAATAAAAATACATGGAGAAACCCCTACAAGATCATATTTGTGAAGAACGCCTTTTTACTTCCTTGTTCGAGAAGTATGCGAAAGACCTGCATGATTTTCTGTATTATAAATTTGGAAACCAACTGAATCCAAAGGACAAAGTTCAGGAGGCATTTGTGAAATTATGGGAGAATTGCGCCAACATTCCTCCAGATAAGGCAAAAAGTTTTCTATTCACCACAGCCAATAATATGATGTTGAATTCCTATGCACATCAAAAAGTGGTGCTGCGACATCAAAAAATAAGACCTCAATCTCATACACATGAGACGCCAGAATTTCTACTTCAAGAGAAAGAATATGCTCAAAAACTTGAACATGCCATTGCCAATCTGACGGAAGCACAGCGAGTCGCTTTTTTGATGAACCGAGTTGAAGGCAAACGTTTTAAAGAGATTGCAAAACTGCTGGACATTTCTACAAAGGCCGTTGAAAAACGTATTTATGGCGCCTTGAAGAAGTTGCGGGAAGAGATAGAAGGAATTTAATAATTAAATAAGAGGTAGGAATTTTAAAGGACAAACTGTTTTAGTACTGTAACACAAATTATGAACCGAGAAGATTTAATATACAAATGGTTAAACCATGAGCTCACCGCTGATGAACTTGATGCTTTCAAACAGTTTGATGACTATGATGCATTGATCAAATTGAATACAGCAACCCAAGGTTTTAAGGCGTCCAATTTTGATGCGTCTAATGAACTTCAATTAGTATTAGATCGTATTGAATCGAAAAAATCCAAAAAATTAAAATGGCTTCCGATCGCGATGAGCGTTGCTGCGGTTTTTGTTCTTTGTTTTGGATTGTATTTTTATGATACCACTACAGATTCCACTTACAATACTTTGACAGCTCAAAAACAAACTATTCAATTACCAGATGCTTCCACGGTCACTTTAAATGCCATGTCTGAATTAAGTTATAATACAACAAACTGGGATAATAATCGCACTATTAATTTAGATGGTGAAGCATTTTTCAAAGTTGCTAAAGGATCGAAATTTCAAGTAAAAACAACTGACGGCATTGTTACGGTTCTTGGTACCCAATTCAACATTAAACAACGAAATAACTATTTTGAAGTGGTTTGCTATGAAGGTTTAGTGAATGTAACATCTGACACTTTTGATGTGAACCTTTCACCAGAAAACCGCTTTTTGATGAGGGATGGGAAATTAATTGCTACTGAAAAAGAAACGAGTTCCGCACCATCTTGGATTGATAATTACAGTCGTTTCAAAAGCACACCATATAAGATCGTTCTTGCCGAATTTGAGCGTCAGTATGATTTGAAAATCGACTTAAAATCGGTAGACGACTCACAGTTATTTACCGGAAGTTTCACACATGATGACTTGGAAACTGCCTTAAAATCCATAACTTTACCTTTACAATTAACGTACAGCAAAACAAACCGTACGATTACTTTAAAGCGTGAGTAACTTTCGCATTAATTTATTCTTTTTTTTAATTTTTTTATTGAATGTGCTCTTGGGTTTTTCTCAAGCCCCATCCAAGGAAGCGCGTCCACTTGCAGAGGTTTTAAAAATTTTAGAAACCAGATATCAAATTCATTTTTCTTATTTAGATCAAGCTATTGAAGGAAAAACGGCAAGCTTTCCAAATCAGACACTTCAGCTTTCCGAAATTTTAGACATTTTACAAGCAGAAACAAATCTTGACTTTATCGTGATTGATGCCCATAGTATTGTCATATCCATCAGGACTAATCCTTTCAGTGAATTTATTATTCAAAAATTGGAAGAAGTGGTTATTTCCGATTTCTTAACCAAAGGCATTTCGAAAAAGAGCGATGGAAAGATCACAATAGATAGCGAAGATTTTGGAATCCTACCAGGTATGACCGAACCCGATATTCTTCAGTCCATTCAAGCACTTCCAGGAATAATCAGTGTAAAAGAAACCGTTTCCAATATCAATGTCAGAGGCGGAACGCACGACCAAAATCTGATACTTTGGGATGGCATTAAAATGTATCAATCCGGACATTTTTTTGGATTGGTATCGGCTTTCAATCCCTATTTGACCAAGCGAGTCAATGTGTCAAAAAATGGTACTAGTGTTAAATATGGCGATGGTATTTCAAGCGTTATCGATATTCAACAATCCAATTTGCTTGAACAGGATTTCAGAGCTGGCTTGGGTTTTAATTTGTTAAACGCAGGTGGCTTTGCCAAAGTTCCACTATCAAAAAAAACAGAAGTCCAAGTCTCCGCTCGTCGCTCCATCACTGATTTTATCTACACGCCTACTTACGACCAATATCTGAAACGTGTCTTTGATGATTCCGATTTTAACGATACGCAACAGAATTCTGAAACCACCATTTCAAATAATGAACGATTTTATTTTTATGATATCTCGACCAAATTCCTATATGACATCACAGATCATGATCAGCTACGTATTAATTTTGCCACCATCAACAATAATCTGAATTATGATGAGTCCACATCCGTAAACAATGACAATCATTCTTCGCAAAGCAATCTTCAGCAGAAAAATTTGGTCGCAGGATTGGAACATTTAAAATATTGGAACAGTACTTTAACAACGACAGCACAGGTGTATTTGTCCGATTATGATTTGGACGCTTCCAATGTGAACTTGACTGAAGCATTTAATCTGATTCAGGAAAACAAGGTTCGGGATTTGGGCTTGAAACTCAATGCGACTAACCATATTGACAGTAATTTAAAACTACATAGTGGATACCAATTCAACGAAGTGAGTGTGAGCAATTCTGAAATTATCAACAATCCAGACTTTAATAATTTCAGCAAACATATCAATAGAACACATGCTATCTATAGCGAGGCAGAATTTACGTCTGTCAATAAAGACACCTATGCTCGCATCGGACTTCGCATTAATTACGTTGACAAGTTTGGAGAGTTTTTTACAGAGCCAAGAATAGCTATTAGCCACAAATTAAATAATTCCTTCCGGCTAGAATTTCTTGCTGAATTTAAAAGTCAGACGATTTCACAATCCATCGATTTGCAAGATGATTTTTTGGGAATTGAAAAGCGCCGTTGGATTCTTTCTGATAATGAATCGATTCCTATTATTGAAAGTAAGCAAGCTTCGATTGGTGTGTCCTACAACAAAAACAAATTGCTCTTGAGTGCAGAAGCATTTGTAAAGGATGTTTCAGGCATCACAAGTCGCAGTCAAAGTTTTCAAAATCAGTATCAGTTTTCCAATGACATTGGAAGTTATCAAACCAAGGGCATCGATGTGCTCATCAATCGGCAATATGAGACTTTTAGCGCTTGGGCAAGTTATTCGTTTAGCGTAAATGACTACACGTTCGATAACCTCAACAGTGGTAACAAATTCCCAAACAATGTGGATGTTCGGCATGCAGTGACTTTAGCGGGGACATATAATTTGAATGCTTTCAAAATGGCTCTAGGATTGAATTATCGTTCGGGAATACCAACTACAAAACCAGTGCAAACGCAATCCAATGGTTCTGCATTTATTGCTTACGATGCACCAAATAGTAGCCGAGTTTCCGATTATTTGAGAACGGATTTTTCGGCTAATTATGAATTTCAAATGGGAAAAAAAACCAAAGCGATTGTGGGTGCTTCAATTTGGAACTTATTCAACCGTAAAAATATTCTAAACGTCTATTATGTTTTGAATGAAGACAATTCCTTGTTGAAAGTTGAAAACAAATCTTTGGGCATTACGCCAAATGTGAGTTTCAGGATGCGGTTTTAAATAAAAATGTCCTTTCATCGAATTTTATCCCTATTCAAAAACCACACTTTGAGCACTATCGTATAAGTCATATACCACTTTAAAAAGTCGTTGTTAAAGCTAAAATTTACGAAAATATGCACTTAATCGAATTTATATACTTTTAATCGAACTTTTATTTGCATTTGATTTTTTTTTGAAATAATTTTACCCCTTTATAATTAACCAAGTCGTCCCAAGCGCAATTCCTAACTAACCTACTTATGAAAAAAATTTTACTTGTCTTTTTCGTGTTACCTTTTATATCATTTGCCCAAAGTTTAAGCGGTAATTATAACATCGGTACTGGACAATCAAGTCCGTTCAATACATTGCAGAATGCAATTTCACACATAAATACGGTAGGGGTCAATGGACCTGTGGTTTTTCATCTTCTAAATAATGAAACTCCATCATCAACTTTGACCATCAATTCTTTTAGCGGTTCTAGTGCGGTGAATACGCTAACCATTAGACCATCGGACAACCAAGACATTACCATTTCAATAAACAGCCCTAATGGTTATACTGGTGTTGCAGCCGTTATTAAAATTAATGGTGGTGATAATATTATTATTGATGGCAGCAATGGCAGCTCATCTAATTCCAGAAATTTAACGCTCCTTAATTCAAACACAGTGAATTACACGAGCCAAACGGTTTTCTGGGTAGCCAGCAATGGAACGAATGCAGCGACAAATGTGACTCTACAGAATACCGTTCTTAAGCATTCCAACAGAAATCAAGTGGGTCGTTGGTTGAGTGGTGTTTACTCTGGAGGAAATGGAAATACGGGTAATAATGATTTAGAGAATCAGGTTGCCACAGCCAATAATACAAACACAAAAATTATCAACAACGAGTTTGTAAATATCCGTCAGGGTATCCACATTAATAGCAATACTAATACCAACAGAATTACCGATGTTGTCATTAAAGATAACCGAATGGTAGCAACAATTGACAGTCAAAAACCTGATTTAGGTATTTATATAAGTAATGTTAGTGGTTTTACTATTGAAAATAATGTAATTGATGGCCTTTTAAGCAACACCACAGGAAGTGCTAACATGTATGGAATGAACATTCTTAACGGAATTAATTATGACATTACAGGAAATCAAATTTTGAATTATTCACACCCTTCTAACCACATGATTGGTGCTGCAATGTTTATTCAAGGGAATAGCACAAGCAACGCCATAATTACTAGGAATGTAATCAGAGATATCGTGAATTCCGGTGGAGGGATTGTTCGCGGGATTGATATTAATATTAGCGGGAGCTCGAATACGAATACTGTCGTTAGCAATAACTTTATAAGTGGTGTGTCCACTAGTGGAACCACTTCGAATAATGGTAATGGTATTTTTATAAGAGCCGGAAGAGATATCAGTATTTACCATAATACCATAGCTATGAACACCAATCAAAATAATACACACGCCGCTTTGTATATAAATGGAGGTTCACAATTAAATGTCATTAATAACATATTAAGCAATACTTCCAATTCTGGGACGCGATATGCTATCTATTCGGGAGTAGCAAGAGGATCCTATACATCCATTGATTATAATAATTATTATTCGACGCAACATATAGGATATCTCTCTTCTAATAGAACATTACTATCCAATTGGAAAACTGCCACTCAACAGGATGAAAACTCATTAGATTTGCTACCAAATTTTGTATCTACAAGCGATTTGCACCTCACGGAAGACAATCCAGATTTGGATAACAAAGGCGTGTTTTTAAGTTCTGTAACCATCGACATCGATGAAGAAATCAGAAGTATTACAACTCCAGATATAGGAGCAGATGAATTTATAGCAAAAAAATGTGGTACAACTACCGTTTGGAATGGACTTTCTTGGAGCAATGGTAGTCCGACAGAAAGCGTCAAAGCGGTTTTAAATGGCAATTACAACACATCTACACACGGCAGCCTTAATGCTTGTGAGCTTATTGTCAATACCAATATTACTGCCACCATCACAAGTGATAAATACTTTAAAATAGAAACAAATTTGACCATTTATGGTTATTTATATATAGAAAACAATGGGAGCTTGGTTCAAGTTGAAAATGATGGGGTTAATAGTGGAAATATCTCTTTACAAAGAAACACGACGCCTATGAAAGCCTTGGATTATACGTATTGGTCATCTCCTGTTTCCAACTGGAAACTAAATCAACTATCTCCAAATACGAGTGCATCCCGATACTATACTTATAACGCTGCGACTGGCAATTGGGTAAGTCAAAACGGTGGCAATGTGGAGATGGAAGCTAGCAAAGGCTATATCGTAAGAGCTCCAAATGGGTGGAGTGTAGATAATGCAACTAACGGAATTTTTTCAGGAAATTTTACAGGTGCACCCAACAATGGCATTTTCCCTGTGGATGTATCCAAAGGTCCTACCAATATTTCTAATCTCATTGGAAATCCTTATCCATCGGCAATCGACATAGATGCTTTTATTCTAAATAGTACGAACAGTGCGATTTTTGAAGGCACCATTTATTTGTGGACACATAATACTGCCATTAGCAATACAATTCCTGGGGAAAATACTTATAACTACACAGCTGATGATTATGCAACCTACAATTTAACAGGTGGCGTTAAAACATCAGATACAGCCATCACAGGTGGTGTTGCCTCTACTGGAAAAATCGCTTCAGGTCAAGCCTTTTTCATTGATGTAAAACCCTCATTAGCAGACGGCAATTACCAAGGTGTTTTTACAAACGACATGCGACTTGTAGGACAGAACGGTCAATTTTTTAGAAACTCTGAAGAGAACACGGAAACTTCTATTGAAAAAAATCGATTATGGTTACATATAAAAAATGCTGAAGGCGCTTATCATGAAACGTTATTGGGATACATAGAAGGTGCCACCAATGATTTAGATTATGGCTTTGACGGCAAGTTTATTGATGGTGGCAATTACGTTAATATTTACTCACTTCTGGGTACGCAAAAATTATCCATTCAAGGGCGAGAATTGCCTTTTGACAGTAGCGAAACCATCCCGTTAGGATATAAAAGTTTAATATCAGGAGCCATGTCTATCGGCATTGAAGACACTGATGGTTTTTTTATTGGAAAAACGGTGTACCTTCACGATGCAGTGACAGGAGAGACCCATACTTTAAATGAAGGCCCTTATAATTTTGAAACCATCATTGGTACATTTGACAACCGTTTTGAATTACGCTTTGAGAATGAAACTCTAGGATTTGAACTTCCTCAAGCGACCATTGCCAACCTAAAAGTGTTTACCAATGATGGGGCTATCACGGTAAGTTCGCCTTTAACTACTATCGCATCTGTTTCTGTTTTCGATATAACAGGAAAACAATTGGCATTTTACGACCGTATCAATTCCAATCATTTTGAGACTGACACCTTATTTATGGGACATCAAGTTCTAGTGGTAAAAACAGTTTTCGGAACGAATCAAACCATTATTCGAAAAATTGTTTTTTAAACAAATTTCTACATAAAATTTAAAGGCTGTCAGTTATGATAGCCTTTTTTATTTTGAAGATAATCCTGTAACTTCGTGATATTAAATTCTTTAAATTGATACACATGAAAATTCCAAGTTCACATCAAACCATCATGCCTTACTTGATTTTAAACGGAGCTTCAAAATTTATCGATTTCACAACGCATGTTTTTGATGCCAATATTACTCATAAAACGTTTCGAGAAGAAGACAAAAGTATGTTGGCACATTGCGAACTTCAAATCGGGGGAAGCACCATTATGTTTTCCGATTCGACTGAAAATTTTCAACCACAGACCGCAAATCTGTTTATATATGTTGATGATGCCGATAAAAGATTTCAAAAAGCTTTGGATTACGGCGCCACCATTGTCATGGAATTGAGTGACCAAGACTATGGTCGGACTTGTGGTGTTACTGACCCATTTGGAAATGTTTGGTGGATAACTTCAATTTAAAGTAATTATGACAGAATCAGCATTAGAAAGTTTAAAATATCCTATTGGACAGTTTGTCAAACCGAATTGTATTGATGCTTCTTTGATTGAACAATGGATTTCGGATATTGAAGACTTGCCAAGTTCGATTATGACTTTGGTAAACGGGTTAACTGTTGAAGAACGTCACTTTTCTTATCGTCCAGATGGATGGACTATTAAACAGGTTGTTCATCATTGTGCTGATAGTCATATGAATGCTTTCATCCGGTTTAAATTGGCATTGACAGAAGAGTCACCAACAATTCGTCCTTATTATGAAGACCGTTGGGCAAACTTGATAGATGGGAATGATGATGATTTAATAGACACTTTATTTGTATTGAAAGGTTTGCATTCCAAATTTGGGAAATTGCTTCGCAATATATCACAAGAGGATTTATCAAGAGATTATATCCATCCAGAACATGGTCAGCGGTTTCGACTTGATCATGCAATTGGAATGTATGCTTGGCATGGCAATCATCATCTGGCACATATTCTCCAAGCTTTAGAATATAAAGGATCGTTTTGAGGAGCTTTATTTTAGCCTCCTTGTTCCTCTTCCGATAATTGCGGATAAATGAATTGACATTATTCATTGTTCAAAAAACATAAAAAAAGACCATCTTTCGATGGTCTTTCTCAATTTAGCTTTGGGTCAAAACAAGGAGGCTAATCCAAAATCAATTTATGTGATGAAGAACCACTTTCGGTATTTATGTTTATAATATACAGCCCAGAAGTCATTCCGCTGATGTCCAAATTATTGACACCGTTTCCGATGGTCAATTTCTGAACCAATTTACCAGTTATCGAAACTATCTGAACATTGATTGCACCAGAAACATTGTCGCCAATTCTAATATTAAATTGTCCATGTGTAGGATTTGGATAGATTTTTACATCAGATATTGCATTGAATTCGGTGATAGATAATACCACTTGAGATTCATACGCACCGATATCACGATTTGTACCAAAAACAGGTTGCCCGATCTGATCATCAAAATTATCGCCTGGAGCTCCAGCATCAAATGCAGGTGAACCATCCAATAATTGATGCGTTAAGGTAGTTCCACCATTGTCTTGCAATGGACCAACCACAGGGTTCACACCTTCTAAATCATTTGCTTGTGGTGTAAAGACATTCAAGTCATCAGAGCCAATCAAGTTATAATCATTCGAAGTTATTGATCCTGACACATCAGCTCCAGAACCCGCAGTATTCAATGCCACGATAGTATTTTTCAAGCTAACTGCATTAACAGCGTCAATTCCACCACCAGTTGCAGCATTATTTTGTGCCACTGTTACAGCATTCAAGGATAGACTGGCACCATTGTTAGAAAGTCCACCACCTGAAACAGATGCCGTATTTCCAGAAATTGTACTTGTCATAACTGTTGTAATCGAACCTGTATTGTTGTAGATTGCTCCACCTTCTCCAGCAGAATTGTCATATAGGACAGAATTCATAACATTCATGGTTGTTCCACCTTGATTCCAAAGTCCACCACCATCGTTAGCGGCTTCATTACCGAAAATGCTACTTCCTGTAAAGTTGATTGTTCCCGCCATTCCTGTCACGTGGAATCCACCACCATTTCCGGGTGCTGCTGTTCCTGCAGTTCCATTCACATCATTATTTGACATAACGGAGTTAGAAAAATCAAGTGTTCCATCAATTAATTCAATGGCTCCACCAGCTCTGTTCGCTGAATTGGAATCAAATGTCGAATTACTCACTGTAATTGCTCCCGTAGTACTTAACAATCCTCCACCAGAAGCAGATGTTCCCGTAGACATATTATTTGAAACCATTGTTCCGTTTACTACATTAAGGGTTCCTCCATTATTAAAGATACCAGCACCACCTTGATTGGCTTCAGAACCTAAAGCTGTATTGGCATCAATCAAAGTACCATCGACAGTCATAATACCAGTACCATTCCATAATCCACCACCTTCACGGGCAGCAATATTACCATTCACTGTTCCACCTGTTACAGCAAAATCCTGTGCACCTGAAATGTGTAATCCACCACCATTACCTGGTGCTGCAACTGCTGGAGATGCTCCCGCATTATTATTATTCAAAGATGTATTAGTCAAAGATGATGTACCCGCTCCGGCAACGACCTCGATTCCGCCACCAGCTCTATTAGCTCGGTTTCCATTTACAAAAGAATCTGTTGCACTAAAGTTTGCATCCACATCTACCAAGATTCCTCCACCAGAACCCGAAGCTCCATCAGCTATGTTGTTAGAAATTGTTGCTCCATTCACAAGGTTCACTGTTCCGCCATTCAAAGCGTAGATGCCTCCACCAC
The DNA here is from genome assembly GCA_051252455.1 of Aquaticitalea sp. Lineage (GTDB taxonomy): Bacteria > Bacteroidota > Bacteroidia > Flavobacteriales > Flavobacteriaceae > JBPOFM01. The sequence goes on along the minus strand of JBPOFM010000012.1, from coordinate 44,921 downwards.
CATTGTCAGCGCCAGCACCACTTGCCGTGTTAGCATCAATCGTAGTTGCATCAACCGTTAGAGTTCCAGTTCCATTCCACAATCCACCACCTTCTGATGCTGCTGTGTTCATGCTAACTGTTCCACCACTTATGTCGATAGTACTGTTTCCACTAACGTGAAGACCACCACCATTTCCTGGTGCACCTGTTCCCGTAATGACGCCTGTATCGTTAGAATTCAAAATAACATTAGTAAGCATTACGGCTCCACCTCCGTTAGTTTCGATTCCTCCACCTGCTCTGTTTGAGGTGTTGTCCATAATTGTAATTCCGTTGGCCATCAAAGTACCAACAGAGTTTAAAATACCACCACCTGTTGATTGCGCACCATCGGCTACATTATTTGTGATCATTGTTGAACCTGACAAGTCAAGTGTTCCACCTTCATTGTAGATTCCGCCACCACCAGCAGCACCTGCAGTGACAGCATCATTTCCTGAAGCAGTATTGCCATCTATAGTGTGATCAACAACAGTCATCAAACCTGAACCGTTCCACAATCCACCACCTTCATTGGCAGCAACGTTATTATTTGTAGTTCCTCCATTAATAGTTGTGCTAGCTGAACCAGTGACATGCAATCCACCACCACTTCCTGGTGCTGCAACCGCTGGGGAAACTCCTGCATTGTTCTCATCAAGGGCCACTCCATTGAGTGTTAATGTCCCTCCTGCCAATTCAATTCCTCCTCCAGCTCTGTTCGCTTGGTTCAAAGTAATCGTTGACGCAGTGACAGTGACATCTCCACCTATACTTAAAATTCCACCTCCAGAACCTGCGGTTCCATTGGCAATATTGTTTGCTACTGTTGTGTTATTGATAACATTCAAAGTTCCTCCATTATTGAAAATTCCAGCGCCACCATCATCTGCTGCGTTACCACTAGCGATATTGTCGCTAATATTAACACCATCGACTGTCATTATACCTGTACTGTTCCAAAGTGCACCACCTTCACGGGCTGCAACGTTGTTTTCAAAAGTTCCACCAGTGAATGTTGCGTTAGCAGTTCCAGAAATATGAACTGCACCACCATTTCCTGGTGCTGCAACTGCGGGAGCAATTCCGGCGTTGTTATCACTTATATTGTAGTTTCCAGAGACAGTCAATGTTCCATCAATTAATTCGATAGCTCCACCTGCTCTGTTAGCAACATTAAATCCAAGTACTGCATCCGTAACAGTTACGGCACCTGCTGTACTTAAGATTCCGCCACCAGAACCAGCTGCACCATTAGCAACGTTGTTTGATAAAATCGTCGCGGTTCCAACATGAAGTGTTCCTCCATTATTGAAGACACCACCACCACCATCGTCTGCCAAAGGACCGCTAGCGGTATTTGCATCTAGGAAAGATGTATCTATACTCATTGTTCCCAAGTTATTCCATAATCCACCACCTTCTTGTGCAGCGACATTATTTGAAATTGTTGAAAAACCTGTAATGTCAGCATTCGTTGTACCTGACAAGTGCAATGCGCCTCCATTTCCTGGGTTTGCCATCGTACCTAATCCGATATCAACACCGGCAGAGTTTCCTGTAAGTGTAATGTTATCTAAAGTCAAAGTAGTCCCCGAAGCATCTTCTATTGCTCCACCAGCTCTACTTGCATAATTCCCTGAAATTGTCAAGCCTGAAGCAAGCGTTAAAGTTCCATCCGTATTATTGAAGATGGCACCTCCACGTCCTCCAGGAGTTGCTGCCATTGCGACATTCCCGGTTAAAGTTGTAGTGGCGTCAACGACAAGTGTTCCACCATTGTTGAATAAGGCTCCTCCACCCGTGACGTCACCATTGGCGGTATTACCTGTAAAAGTTGTTCCCGATACAGTCATTGTTCCTGGACCATTCCATAATCCACCACCTTCAAAAGCTGTGTTATTAATTACAGAACCTCCATTGTAGTTTACATTACCTGGACCAGAAATATGAAGTCCTCCACCATTTCCTGGGTCTGGACCGAATACTGTATTTCCTTGTAACATAAGATTATTGAAATCATAAGTCTCTCCAGTAGCAGAAGCAATTTCGATACCTCCACCGGCTCTCATAGCGGTATTTCCTGAAATTGTCATCCCATCTACATTCAGGGTTCCAGGAGTTAAAGTAAAAATTCCTCCGCCTGAACCTAATGCACCCGTTGCAGCATTTCCTGTAATTGTAGTTCCGTTTTGAACAATCAATGTACCACCATTGTTGAAAATACCACCGCCACCATCGTCGGCAGCCTCACCTTGTGCTTCGTTATTTGTAATCGGCACACCGTCAACAGTCATGATTCCAGTTCCATTCCATAGTCCACCTCCTTCACGAGCTGCAATATTTGAATTAACAGTACCACCGGAGATTGTAGAATTGGCCGCACCTGTAATATGAAGACCTCCTCCATTTCCAGGTGAACCCCCTGTCTCATTAAAATCCAAAGTGACTATTGACATGGAAAGTTCCCCTTCGATTATCTCAACACCTCCACCAGCACGAACTGACGAATTGTATGCAACCCATGTATTTATTAACGTAACATCACCATCAGTACTAAAAATTCCGCCACCAGAACCGGCTGCGCCAACTGCATCATTATAAATAATGGCACTTGTTTCAATTGATAGTGTACCACCATTGTTGAAGATTCCTCCGCCACCATCATCAGCCATTGGCCCACTAGCAATATTCCCTTCAACCGTCATAATATCTAAATGCATAGTTCCCAAATTATTCCATAATCCACCACCTTCTTGAGCGGCAAAATTTCCTGTAACAAAACCATTGGTTATGTCTAAATTCGTTGTTCCAGACAAGTGGATGGCACCTCCATTTCCAGGATTTGCCATAGCTCCCAATCCAATGTCGGTACCAGCAGAATTACCTGATAAGGTCACACCATCAATTGTAAGAGTTCCGTTTGAAGCGTCTTCAATTGCACCACCCGCTCTACTTGCATAGTTTCCTGAAATCGTCAAATTTGGAAGTAGTGATAATGTTCCTCCTGTATTATTAAAAATCGCTCCACCACGTCCACCTGGAGTTGCTGCCATTGCGACATTCCCAGTTAAAGTTGTAGAACTGTCCACAATAAGAATTCCACCATTATTAAAAAGACCACCACCACCGGTAGCATCTCCATTTGCCGTATTACCAGTGATAGTTGTTCCTGCAATAGTCATCGTTCCAGAACCATTCCATAAACCTCCACCTTCGAAGGCTGTATTGTCAGTAACATAACCGCCTGTATAATCAACATTCCCAGGACCTGTTATGTGCAAACCTCCACCGTTTCCTGGTGCTGGACCAAAAACAACATTTCGATCTAAAGTAACGCTGTCAAAAGAATATGTTTCGCCTGTTGCAGACGCAATTTCGATTCCACCACCAGCTCTCATTGCTGTATTTTCAGAAATAGAAATACCGTCAACATTCAACGTTCCTGGTGTTAAATTAAAAATTCCGCCACCAGAACCTAAAGTTCCCGATGCGGAATTATTTGTTATTGTTGTTCCATTCTGAACGATCAAAGTACCTCCATTATTGAAGATTCCTCCGCCGCCATTGTCGGCATCAGACCCTTGAGCGTCGTTCCCATCAATCTCTGTCCCGTTGACAGTCAATGTTCCTGAACCGTTCCATAAACCGCCACCTTCACTCGCAGCTAAATTCCCATTTGAAGTACCTCCATTTATTTCAGCAGATCCACTACCAGAAATATGAAGTCCACCTCCATTTCCTGGAGCTGCCATTGCTGGCGCAACACCTGCATTATTATCATCAAGACTGACGTTATTTAAAGTGATAGCCAAGCCAGATCCTGAATTGTCTTCAATTCCTCCACCAGCTCTATTGGCTGTATTTGAAGAGATCACTGAATTATTCACAATCAATAGGCCTCCGACATCATTAAAAATTCCGCCACCCGAACCACTAGCGCCGTTGGCAATATTATTCGTAATTCTACAGTCATCAATAGTTAGGGAAGCATTGGTCAGATAAATACCACCTCCATCTGTCGCTAATCCGTTGATAATCGTCAGATTCTTCAACTCCACTGGACCTGATGTAATGTTAAATACGCGGCCATTATTTGCCGCGTCAATCACAACGTTTAGAATTGGTGTTCCAATAACTGTGAGTTCTTTGTTAATATTTAATTCGCTATTTAGCGTAACTATCGACACAGATGGTAAAAAAATAATTGTTCCACCTGCTGGTGTATCTGCGATTTCCTGTCGCAGCGTTCCGTCGGATCCGTCATCTAACCCACTTGTAACTATTTGGGAAAATGAATTTGTTGTAGTAAAAATTGCAAAACATACTGCAATTAATAGAGTAATTTGTTTTTTCATAAAAAGTGATTTTGGTTAAACGTTTTTTGTCCGAAAAGGGGGAAGACAATGACACCTACGTAAAAAGGCAAGTATCGGTTTTTAAAAATTAAAGTTTTTTTCAATTATTTTGAATTCATAACATCTCTAGACATAACATGAACAGACAGCATGACAGCCTCATAACATGCGTTGTAATGAAATAAGTAAAGAATTCTAATAATTCAATAAATCCCTCTCGTAGGTAAGAGCAATTATATAGAGAGTTTTTTTGTTAGAGTCGGATATTTCTAATAATATGCGCATATCATTAATACATCCGCAATTAATGTAGAAATAAAGTATTAAATAAATATTGATTCTTAAGAATGAGTCAATATTAATTCTATTTGGATTAACAATCACATTCTTTCAGGCACATTGATTCCCAAAAGATAAAAGGAATTTTTTACAATGCCAGCCACTGTTTGTGCCAATTGAATACGGAAACATTTTTCACGATCAGTATCAGCCCCAAGAATCGACACATTTTGATAGAATGAATTGAATTCTTTTACCAAATCATACGTATAATTGGCAATCAAAGCTGGGCTATAATTTTGTGAAGCATTTTGTATGACACCGGGAAACAATTGAATTTGCTTTATAAGTTCTTTTTCCTTTTCATGAAGTTCACTGGATATGTCAACTAATTCACTTGTATCTATTTCAGCTTTTCGCAAAATTGACTGTATTCGAGCATAAGTATATTGGATAAACGGACCTGTATTCCCTTGAAAATCAATAGACTCTTTCGGATCAAACAAAATTCGTTTTTTAGGATCTACCTTTAGAATGTAATATTTAAGCGCTCCAAGTCCGATTGATTTATATAGCTCTTGTTTCTCTTCTTCAGAATAGCCATCTAATTTGCCTAACTCTTCAGAAATTTGACCTGCTGTTTCAGTCATCTCATCGATTAAATCGTCGGCATCCACGACAGTTCCTTCACGACTTTTCATCTTTCCAGAAGGTAAATCGACCATACCATAGCTTAAGTGAAATAAGTTTTTTGCCCATTCAAATCCTAATTTTTGTATGATAAGAAATAGAACTTTGAAATGATATTCCTGCTCATTACCAACCGTGTACACCATTCCACCAACGTCTGGAAAATCTTTTGCTCGCTGTATGGCTGTTCCAATGTCTTGAGTCATGTATACTGCAGTTCCATCACTTCGTAAGACGATTTTTTCGTCCAGCCCGTCTGCTGTTAAATCGCACCAAACGGAACCATCTTCTTTTTTATAAAAAAAGCCTGTTCTTAAACCTTCAGCAACAAATTCCTTTCCAAGCAAATAGGTCTGGCTTTCATAATAAAGTTTGTCAAAATCAACACCAAGAATTTTATAAGTCTTATCAAAACCCTCATACACCCAACCATTCATTTTTTCCCAGAGTGCAACGGTTTTTAAATCGCCAGCTTCCCATTTTTGAAGCATATTTTGGGCTTCAAGAATCAATGGAGCTTGCTTTTTTGCCTCTTCTTCAGTTATACCTTTTGAAATTAATTCGTTGATTTCATTTTTATATTCTTGGTCGAATTTCACATAATAATTCCCTACCAACTTGTCACCTTTCAAACCAGTGGATTGAGGCGTTTCACCATTTCCAAATTTTTCCCATGCAAGCATACTTTTACAAATATGAATCCCTCGATCGTTAATAATTTGGGTTTTGTAAACTTTCTTTCCTGCTGCCTTAATTATTTCGGCAACGCTATACCCTAATAAATTATTTCGAATGTGACCAAGGTGCAATGGTTTATTAGTGTTTGGAGATGAATATTCCACAAGGATTGCCTTCTCATCCGAGCTTGGTGTAACAATTCCGAAATTGGTTGCGTCTTTTATTGTATTGAAAAAGTTAATATAGTAAGCGTCTGCGATTTCAATATTCAAAAATCCTTTGACCACGTTGAATCCTTTTACTTCTTCCACTGTATCCAACAAATATTTGCCTATCTGTTCTCCAATGGCAACAGGATTTCCTTTAATAAATTTCAACAATGGGAATACTACCAACGTAATGTCACCAGCAAACTCTTTTCTAGTTGCTTGGAATTCCAATGCATCTAAATCCACCTTAAAAATCGATTTAGCAGCTTGTATGACGTGAGTTGTTAGGGTCTCTTGAAGGTTCATTATGTGTATATTATTAAGTTGGCAAAGATAGGTTTTTATCAGAAATTTAATTGTGCAATTAGCATGAAAAATCGCAAACATTTTGTTTTGCTTATCACCTTTATACTTTTGAAAATCGATACCAATTTTTCAAACCACTTTTTCCGATTGTGTTTATCGTTCCATGGGTTGCTTCATTTTATCCAGAAAAAAACATGACAAACGACTAAATTTTAATACTGTGACATGTATTATTCTTTAGAAGTTTCATTTCCACCAGCAACAGGCATTTTTTCTTAAAATTGTGTCGTTCGTCGATTGTAAATTTTCTAACAAAAATTTAGAGTTCAGTTCAACTAATATATTGGCATTAAAACCCAAAAATTAGATTTTTAAATGAGTTTTGTCCATTTTTGAAAAGCTATTAATCAAAGACCCAAATTTTTGATAGTACGAATAGAATATACATTCATTGTTTTGTAATTGTATTTTGTGTACTTATTTTTCCTCTCCCTCAAGGCAAGATTCCATCACATTGACATTTCAATATTAAAAGGAGATCGCAACCAGGTGAAACACTTGATAACTTTAGCTGCTTTTTTTTATGTCTTTTTTGGTTTTACCCAGACCAATGAGATAGATAGTCTTGTCCTAAATTTAGCATACCAAAAGCAAGATTCAACAAAGGTCAATACGTCACTTCATTTAATCAGGGCACTATACGATTCCAATCAACCTAAGAAAGCGCTTTTGTTTATCGATGAGACCGATCGCTTATCGAGAGCACTTAATTACACTAAAGGACTTGCCGAGGTGAATTATTACAAAGCACGTATTTATTCTGACAAGAACGATTATTACAACGCCATCGATAATTACAGTAGATCGAGACAATTCTTCAAAAAGCTGAATGATACGCTTGGAATTGCAAAAATCAACAATAGCATCGGTCTTCTTGAAATAAGTCGGGGCAATTATATCGCAGGTCTTGAATATTCACTATCGGCCATCAAGATATTTGAGGATAAAAATTTACGCAAGGATTTAAGTTTGGCCTATAACAATTTGGCAGAAGCCTATTACAATACGCAGCAAACAGATAAGGCATTGGAATTTAATTTTAAGGCGCTTAACGTAAGAGAACAATTGCGTGATAGTTCGGGCATGAAAATATCCAATAAGAATATTGGTATGCTGTATTCCATGCGAAAAGAACACAGAAAAGCGATCGAATATTACGAAACCGTATTAGCCTTATTAAACCGAAATAAAGATAAAGCTTTGAGAGGTGAGATTTTACCTCGAATTGGCGATCAATACCTAAATTTTAAGGAGTATGATAAAGCTGAAAAATATCTTGTTGAAGGCTTGTCATATAATCGTGCCATCAAAAATGAAGAAGGCATCTTGCAATCATTAAATTCTATTGGAAATCTGAATTTACTACAAAACAAGACAAAATTAGCTGAATCTCAAATCCTTGAAGCTCATGCGTTGGCTAAAAATTCCTCCGATAAAAATGAGGTACTTAAAAATCTAAAATTATTAATCAGCCTTGATTCCACACGAAATAAATTTCAAGGCGCCTTCAAGTGGCAAAGAGAATACTACACATTGAAGGAAGAGATGGAACAACAAAATCAACCAAAAATACCCATTAATACAGATTCCATAAAAGAGGGAATTACGGATGTTGACAAGAAAGAGGAAGACGGGTTGTTTTCCAGTGAAGAACAAATAGCCAATGAAAATCAACTAAAAAAGTTGAAAGCTATTTCATACTTTCTCGTTGCCGCATTTGTGATTGCGCTAACCATTTTACTGCTGATTTATCTCAAGCGAAAAAACACTATAAAATATACTCAAGAACTCGAAGCGAAAAATGAGCAAATACAAATTCAAAATAAAGCAATTTTAGAACAGACACAACATCTTGAAGATATCAATAAAGCTAAAGATCGATTGTTTTCAATTGTATCCCATGATTTAAAAGATTCTATTTCATCGATCAAAGGGTTTTTGGATCTACTGAAGGAGGACAGCATTTCAAAAGAAGAGTTTAATGAATTGATTCCCGAACTGAGTGAGAATGCCAATAATGCGTCCTTGCTCCTATATAATTTATTGAATTGGTCAAAATCTCAAATGCAGAATTTGGAACCAAACCCAGAATTGTTCAATATCCAGGAAGTCTTTGCGAACAAATTGGCTTTGATTGAACCAAAAATTGAACAAAAACGAATTGTCCTTATCGACGAGTCGCAACGCGATTTCATATACGCCGACAAGAGCATGATGGAAATTGTCATTCAAAACTTGATAACAAATGCAGTTAAATTTAGTAAAGTAGGTGACATCATCACCATCTCAAATAAAGATCATCAAGGAAAATCGCTTATTTGTGTTGAAGATACTGGAGTTGGGATGACTAAAGAAAACCTCAACAAACTATTCAAAGGAAATAACTTTACAACAGTTGGAACCAAAAACGAAAAAGGTACTGGTCTAGGTCTTACCATTTGTAAAGAATTGGTTGAACTCAACGATGGAAGAATATGGGTTGAAAGCACCCAAAACGTTGGCAGCAAATTCTATATAGAACTGCCAAAGGCGAAGCCCGTTTCATAAAGATTTTTACAGGACAAAGGCTCGCTCTTCAGTCTTCAGTCTTCAGTTTTCAGTCTTCAGTTTTCAGTCTTCAGTATCCTAAAAAAAGAATTTACTCTTTAGGCAAAAAGACCTCTGCCATCATACATCTTGCACTTCCTCCACCACAGGTTTCAATGGTTTCCATATTACTGTAAAGAATTTCGCAATGCATGGAAATTTTTGAAATTTGCAAGGTATTTAAACTATCGTGTGCAGACTGACTCATCACCAAAATTCGCTTGTTGTCTTTCCCTCTGACCTGAAGCATGTTTCCAGCGAAGTTCGCCATTTGATCTTCTGATATTTCGATAATTTCTTTTTTACTATCTTTTAGATGTTTGACCACGTTTTTGCGATCATGCTTATCATCGATACTATCCAAACATATCACAGCAAATGTTTCTGCAATGCACATCATTACATTTGTATGATAGATAGGAAGACGTTTGGCCTCAACGGTTTGATTTGCCACAAAAACTATCGGTGTGTATTCAAAATCCTCACAGAACTCGATGAATAATTCCTCGTCAGCACGAGGCGATAAGGCGCAATACGCTTTTCTGTTTTTTCTATCTAATACGATACTTCCGGTACCTTCCAAAAAGTACCCATCTTCTTCTGCACTCGTATAGTCCATTATATTTTCGATATGAAAACCTTGTGCTTCTATACTAATAAAGACTTCCTCACGTCGTTCCTTGCGTCTGTTTTCGGCATACATGGGATACATCGCGATATCACCATTTTCATGAAAACTGATCCAATTATTAGGAAAAATCGAGTCTGGAGTATCCATCAAAACATCATCCTGCTCCACAATCACGTTGACGCCTGCAGCTCGTAATTTCTCCACGAATGCATCAAATTCTGCCTGAGCTTTTATATTGATTTCGGCATTTTTGATGTTCAAATCTTCCTGAAAATAATTATTGACAGCCGTTTGCTCATTCATCCTAAAACTTATAGGGCGAATCATTAAAATGGTATTTGTGGTTTGATGCATGTGATGGTTATTTGTTTTTACAAAATTAGTTTAAATTGATTAAGTTTATGAGTAAATATTCTAAAATGAAAAAACTTGCTTTCCTATTTCTATTTTCCACCATTTGTTTTGCACAAAACCAAAAGGAAACAAACAAATTTAAAACTGTTTTTGAACAAAGTGAAGGCTTGGAAACTGCGACTTACGAGCAAACAATTCAGTTTTATACGGATCTATCCACAAGCTTTTCTGAAATAGCAATAAAAGAAATTGGTGCTACCGATTCTGGCGTACCTTTGCACATCGTTACTTTAAATCCTGACTCGATTTTCGATTTTGAAACCATTAGAAAAACCAAGCGAATTTTACTCGTCAATAACGGCATCCATCCAGGCGAGTCAGATGGAATTGATGCCACCATGATGCTGTATAGAGATCTTGTACAAGGCAAGATTGAAATGCCTAAAAACATGGTCTTGGTCACTATACCAATTTATAATATTGGTGGGAGTTTAAACCGAAACTCTACAACTCGCACCAACCAAAATGGACCAAAAGAATACGGTTTTAGGGGAAATGCGAGAAATTTTGATCTCAATAGAGATTTTATAAAAAGTGACACGAAAAACGCTCGAAGCTTCGCGCAAATTTTCCATTTAGTTCAACCAGATGTTTTTATAGACAACCATGTCAGTAATGGAGCGGACTATCAATATACCTTAACGCATTTGTTCACACAACATAACAAACTTGGTGGAGATTTAGGACGCTACCTACATACCGAAATGATGCCTAATCTTGAAAAGAAATTGGAAACTAAAGATTGGGGTATCACACCTTATGTAAATGTTTTCAATCAAGTTCCAGAGGACGGTTTTAGTCAATTTTTCGATTCACCACGTTATTCCACAGGTTATGCAGCACTCTGGAATGTTTTGGGAATGATGGTGGAAACGCACATGCTTAAACCCTACAAACAACGTGTGGAAGGCACTTACGAATTGATGAAAAGTATGATTGAAATTATAGATGTGGATTCAGAAAAAATCAAATCATTACGAGCAGAATCTTTTCAACAATCTGCAACAGGCCAAACATATCCAATCGAATGGGAACTTGACTCATCACAATCTTCCACTTTAAAATTCAAGGGATTTGAAGGTGCGATAATTCCAAGTGATATTACAGGGTCACAGCGTTTGAAATATGATCGAAAAAAACCATTTACAAAAGAAACTGTGTATCAAAATTATTTTAAATCTAGTCTAGAAGTAACAATTCCCAAAACTTACATCATACCTCAAGGTTGGTGGAATGTGATTGAACTATTGCAGCTAAACGATGTACAAATGCATCAATTTGAAAAAGACACAACTTTATCGGTTGAAAGCTATAAAATTGACAGTTATGAAACACGAAAACAGCCTTACGAAGGCCATTATCCGCATTACAATACCAATATTATTTCGTCTGAAGTGAAAATGACCTTCAAAAAAGGGGATTATTATATGGAAACAGATCAAAAAGCCTTGAAATATTTGTTGGAAACCCTCGAACCACAAGCTATCGACTCTTTTTTTAATTGGAATTTCTTCGATGCTATTTTACAGCAGAAAGAAGGATTTTCTCCTTATGTTTGGGAAGACATGGCGTCTGAATTATTATTGCAAAATGAGGAGTTAAAAACTGAATTCGAAGTTAAAAAGAAAGCTGAACCAGATTTTGCAAAAAATTGGTATTCACAATTGGATTGGCTACACAAGCAAAGTCCTAATTATGAAACAGCGCATTTACAGTATCCTGTTTATCGTTTAAAGTAACTTGATTTTGTCAAATAAAAAGTCGAAATTCGTTTGACAGTCATTATAGTCAATTGAAACTGACCATATCTTGATGTTGTGCAGCATTTGAAGATGAAAACTATACCGATATTATCTCTCCTGTTTATAACGGTTTTAAACTTCACTGTTTATGGACAGCATATTTTAAATACTGACAGTATTTTAAAGTCAAATGAAATAAAAAACCTAAACGTCTATAACTGTATGGGCGAAGAATGTATAAGGGACTATTATGAATTCAACAGGAACGGACAAATAATAAAAAAAGCGCCTGTAAAAATAAACTATTACATAACATGGGAATATTTTGAAAATGGAAAACTAAAATCTACAAGCACTAAACAACATTGCTGTGATACCGACTCAATTCAGAGTTCTAAACTTTATTATTATAAGCTAAATGGGGAATTGGATTATTCAATTTACAAAGAATATGAAAATGGAAAAATGGTAAAATCTGACTCAATACTACGAGAAAAAAGAGTAAAAGAGAAAAATGAAATCCCTACGACAAGAAATGATAATAAACAAATCATTGAACAAGAACTGTACGATTTATTCTATCCTTGTGGAATAACTTTCGAAGGAAAGCATACAATCAAGTATTCATATACATCTGACGGACTACTTGCAAACGGAAAGATTTATAGTCAACAAAACAAACTAATTGTAGATTTGAAATACGAATATGAAAAGTATTAAAAAACATTAAGCAATTGCTTGGTCATCGCCCATCTGGAAAATTCTTGGCAATTTTCCAGCGTAGTAATGTACTTTTAATGGCTCGTCCCGAGACACGCAACGGCCCATACACAAGAAACGATAAACGAACCTCCAAAAAAATCCCCTAAACCAATATTCGAATATTGGCATAAGAGTTCTCCATCGCCTCAACAATCTGTCTAGCATTTAACCATTCTACTTTCGTGATGCCTTCTTCTTCTTGCGGCTCGAGTTTGCCAGTATAATCTGACGTCATTTCGAACCAATAAGTAACTTTTATTTTATGCCTACCATTACGTTTAAAGATATGATAGGTTGTGTCCAAAGATTTTACTATTTTCAGTCCTGTAACATTTGTCTCCTCCTCCACTTCACGCAAGGAAGTTTCTTCGATAGTTTCCTTTCCTTCTACTTTACCTTTGGGTAAGTCCCATTTATCATTGCGATAAATGAAAAGTATTTCTCCATTGCTGTTGAGCACCTTTCCGCCTCCAGCAACTATGTTTGGAAGTTTTTTCAAGAATTTTTTGAGAAGTTTACTTTCTTTTTTTCCGATGAGCCTAACACCTTCGAGCGAAGTTGTATTCAATTCTTTGATAACCTTCCCTATATGAACGGTGTCTAAAAGGTAGTTCTTAAAATTGGCTTCAAAACCAACTTCAGTGGTTAGAATAATAGGTTTGTCATTAACAAAAATTGTAGTCATCCGGTGGCTAACATTTTCTTTGAGTGGTAAAAATATTAATTTTTGAATTAAGTCCATCCTTTTAAAATTAAATTTATGTGACTTTTAAAAATAAAATTTCACAATTTTGTTTAGATTTGTGACATGATTTTTGATAAAGCTTCAGCCAAACAAACCGCGAAATTATTATTGCAGATTAATGCTATAAAACTACAACCAAACAACCCTTTCACATGGGCATCAGGTTGGAAATCACCGATTTATTGTGATAATAGAATAATTTTATCCTTTCCACCCATTCGTAATTACATTAGAGATACAATGGCAAAGGAAATTGAGCGAGAATATGGAAAACCAGATGCAATCGCGGGTGTTGCTACAGGTGCTATTGGCATCGGAATTTTAGTTGCGGAATATCTCGGTCTTCCATTTGTCTATGTACGGCCAGAGGCAAAAGGTCACGGTCGTCAAAATCAAATCGAAGGATATATTGAAAGTGGACAATCAGTCGTTGTTGTCGAAGATCTCATCAGTACAGGCAAGAGCAGTTTGAATGCCGTGAAAGCTTTAGTGGAAGCCGAGGTCAATGTCAAAGGAATGGTCGCCATTTTTTCGTACGGTTTTAAGGTAGCTGAAAACAACTTTAAGTCTGAAAATGTAATACTACATACTTTAAGTAATTATGTAAGCTTACTGGAAGAAGCATTGGATACAAAATATATAACATTTAAGGAACAGGATATTTTAGCCACATGGAATGCCAATCCGAGTGAATGGAACGGTTTTTAGCTATCGTGAAGTTGTTGACTTGTTTGTCGTAGAGTAGCACAACTAAACAACAACCAACTCAACAACATACAATTCAATAACAAATAAATTGCAACAATGAAATTAAATTCTCCAAAACAGACCATCCATAAATCCTCACAAGAAGTTTTTGATTTTTTAAACGAAGTCAAAAATTTTGAAAAATTAATGCCAGAAAACGTGACAAAATTTGAGCCACTTGGCGATGACGGTTTTGTTTTTGCATTAGCGGGAATGCCAGAAGTTGCACTTAAAAAGAAAGAAGCCATTTCTCCAAACAAAATCCAACTTGGAGCACCTTCAGGGGGAAAAATAGATTTTAATCTGCAAGCTGATATTAAGGAAATCACCCCTACTTCTAGTGAAGTCCAATTTATATTTTCTGGTGAATTTAATATGATGATTGGTATGATGATCAAAGGTCCTATCAATAAAATGATTGAGACGTGGGTCATCAATATTCCAAAAGCTATTTAATATAATAGCGCAATTTCTTTCAGATCAAATTCTTTAACAATTGAATCTTCGATTTGAACTTTTAGATTCCCAAAGGTTGAAACTCCTAAAATAATGCCTGCAAACAAGTCACCATGCACATCCTTAAAAGTTGATGGCTTGTCTTTTCTAAAAAGATGTTTTTCGTATTCATTTTTCAACAAATCTAATTGACCATTTTTCAAAATATTAAAATGAATTTCAAATTGCTTAAGAATCTCTTGAAGAACTTCATCTAAATCAAATGTTTTTCCTGACACAAGTCGTAATGACGACGCATTCGGTAATTCTGAAAACTCCGTTTGGTTCACATTCAAACCAAAACCAATGATTGAAGCCTGTAACTGATTCTGTTTGATGACATTTTCGATTAAAATTCCAGCAAGCTTTTTAGTGTCTGACAAAATGTCGTTAGGCCACTTCACTTTTAGATTGTTGATCTGAAACGATTCTAATGCTTTCAAAAGCGATAAAGAAACTGCCATACTTATGTAAAAATTCTGGTCAATTCTTAAAAAAGATATTTTCTTAAACACACTAACCGTCAAGTTTTTAGAAGCTTGAGAAGACCACTGTGTTCCCATTTGACCTCGACCTTTTGTCTGATGATTTGCAACCACAACCGTATAATCGGCAATGGGCTCATTGACACTCAATTGTCTTAAATACGAATTGGTTGAATCAATGGCATCAAGTTTGATTATAGGCATACATGGCTTTATTAAGTAAATTAAGGTTTTCTTATGATTAATAAAAGGTCAAAAGAACTAAAAAAATAATAACTTTGCACAAAATTGTAAACTAATTTGATGGCTAAAAACAATCATAGCGCAGACCAATTGATAACAGCAATATTGGGTGGTATCGAAGATGTAAAAGGAAAAGAAATTAAAATTCTCGATTTAAGAGAACTGGAAAACACTGTTTGTGATTACTTCATTGTCTGTGAAGGTACTTCAAATACACAGGTGAATGCCATTGTAAATTCCGTACAAAAGAAAGTAAGTAAAGAACTCAAGGATCATCCTTGGCATGTCGAAGGTAGCGATAATGCTGAATGGGTTTTGATGGACTATGTGAATGTTGTTGTACATGTGTTTCAAAAACATATTCGACAGTATTATGATATTGAGAGCCTTTGGGGCGACGCAAAAACTACCGTTATAGAAACAAGTTACTAGACTAAACAGATGGCAAAAGAAAATAAAAACACGAATAAAAAACCAAAAATGAGTCCTTATTGGATTTATGGCCTGATCATCGCCATATTTTTTGGTATCCAAATATTTTCTGGAGGTTTTGGTGGACAGGATGCTGCAACCACTACACCTTCACAGTTTTTTGATTATTTAAAGGAAGGTGAGGTTGCGAAAGTAGAAATCGTCAACAATCGAGAGGCTAAAGTGTATTTGACAGACGAAGCCGTTAAGTCTGAGAGACATAAAAAAACAAAACCCAATTCAATTCTTCCGTCATTAGCACCACCTCCAAACTACAAATTTGAATTTGGTGATTTGGCACTTTTCCAAGAGAAATTGAATGAAACGATTGACGAAAACGGTTTAGCAGACACCAAAGTAACCTTTGAAACTGAACACAACGTCTGGGGAGATTTTTTATTGACATTACTTCCTTTTGTACTTATCATTGGTGTTTGGATCTTCATTATGCGTCGTATGTCGTCTGGAGCTGGCGGTGGTGCTGGTGGACAAATCTTCAATATTGGTAAGTCTAAAGCAAAACTCTTTGATGAAAACACAGATGTTAAAACATCTTTTAGAGATGTTGCTGGTTTAGAAGGAGCTAAAGAAGAAGTTCAAGAAATTGTAGACTTCCTAAAAAATCCAGAAAAATACACCTCTTTAGGTGGAAAAATTCCGAAAGGTGCACTTTTAGTAGGACCTCCAGGAACAGGTAAAACCTTATTAGCGAAAGCTGTGGCAGGAGAAGCCAAAGTGCCTTTTTTCTCATTGTCAGGTTCTGATTTTGTGGAAATGTTCGTAGGTGTCGGTGCGTCTCGTGTAAGAGATTTATTTAAGCAAGCAAAAGAAAAGTCACCAGCAATTATCTTTATCGATGAAATCGACGCAATTGGTAGAGCGAGAGGAAAAAATAACTTTTCAGGTTCTAATGACGAACGTGAAAACACCTTAAACCAGTTATTGACAGAAATGGATGGTTTTGGAACCAACACAAATGTCATCGTATTGGCAGCTACAAATAGAGCTGATGTTTTGGATAAAGCATTGATGCGTGCTGGTCGTTTTGACCGACAAATTTTTGTGGATTTACCAGACATTAGAGAACGTAAAGAGATATTCGAAGTGCATTTAAGACCAATCAAGAAATCGGAAGATTTAGATATTGACTTTCTTGCGCGTCAAACACCTGGGTTTTCTGGTGCAGATATTGCCAACGTTTGTAACGAAGCCGCATTGATCGCTGCTAGAAAAGGTAAAAAAGCAGTTAATAAACAAGATTTCTTGGACGCCGTAGATAGAATCATTGGTGGATTGGAAAAGAAAAACAAAATCGTTACACCTTCAGAAAAACGTGCTGTTGCATTTCATGAGGCAGGTCACGCCACTATCAGTTGGATGTTGGAACATGCCGCTCCTTTAGTAAAGGTAACTATTGTTCCTCGTGGACGTTCGCTAGGTGCTGCTTGGTATCTACCAGAAGAACGATTAATCGTGCGAACAGAACAAATGCTTGACGAAATGTGTGCTGCACTTGGAGGAAGAGCAGCTGAAAAGGTAATCTTTGGAAAAATTTCTACCGGCGCATTGAGCGACTTGGAAAAGGTTACAAAACAAGCAAGAGCGATGGTGACGATTTATGGTTTGAGTGAAAAAGTTGGAAACCTTACGTATTACGATTCATCTGGTCAAAATGAAATGGGCTTTACAAAACCATATAGCGAACAAACTGCAGAGCTAATTGATAAAGAGATTTCTGATATCATTGAGACGCAATACGAAAGAGCTATTCAATTGTTGGAGCAACATAAAGATAAACTGACCGAATTAGCAGAAGTGCTGTTGGAAAAAGAAGTTATCTTTAAGGACAATTTGGAAAAAATATTTGGCAAGCGTCCTTTTGAAAAGGAAGAAACTATTGAGGATATCAAAAAACAGCAAGAGAACCATGTTTCTGTAGAAGCTATAGCTGGAGCAGAAAGCACAATTGAAGGAGTTTCAGGAAATGAGATCAAAGACGATTTGATCAATTAAGAAACGTCAATGTTATTATAAAAAACTTAAATTAATCTATTGTTAATTTAAGTTTTTTTATATTTGATAGATAAGTAAAAAGAACCAGGTTAATAGCAACCAATAGATGAGTCTATTTCGTAAAATCTTCGGTTTAAAAGACAGTGAAGGAGATAACATAAAAAACGAAGAGCGAGGCAAGTATATGCCTGAAATTAAACTGCCGATTGATGAAAAATTTACTATAAATTTTAAAGCAAATGGTGGTAAGTTCTTGTATTGTGAAAATATGCAAGAGATCCAAACCAACCTTCGAGATATCTTAAAAGAAAATAATTGGGAAGATCAACAAGTCTACCTCATTGACGATCGTCTGAAGGATTTGTTTAAAGGATCTGAACTCAACTATAACAAGAAAATATCAGAAAGCACTTATTTTCTATCAACCTGCGAATATTTAATAGCAGATGACGGTTCGCTATTGATTTCCTCAAATCAAATAGCAGAAAAGAAACTTAAAGAATTGCCTTCCAATTTTATCATTTATGCAACCACTAGTCAGTTTGTCGAAAGTATTGGCGAAGGCTTAAGGGGCATAAAAAACAAAAACAAAGATAAAATTCCAACCAATATCACAACGATTAAACACTTTAAGACGCTTGAAGATAAAGACTTCCTAACTTATGGAAGCAGTTCAAAAAACCTATATTTGTTGCTGTTAGAAGATTTATAGATGAAGGAACTTAGTACGAGAGCCATTTCAGGCGCTTTATATATTTCACTACTCATACTTTCCATTTATTGGCAATATGCACTTGTGGTGTTATTTTTCGTATTTGGACTAGTCTGCATGGCAGAATTTAAAAAACTAATTCAGCTCGAGAGCAAAGCTCCATATGTCGTATTTGTAATCATGTATCTAGGGTTTGGCTTTTGGTGTATCAGTGCATCACCCTACTCTGGATTTAATGAAGCTATCCAAATTATTCAAGTCATTACTATTTTTGTACAATTACTCCTCATTAAAGATCTATTTTCCGAGAAAACCATTCCCTTATTTAATACGAAGCGGTTTATTCTGACAACATTTTATATAACAAGCTCTTTCGTTTTTCTGATTTGTATTGCCAATAATAATTATAAATTTACACCACTTTTACTTCTAGGCGCTTTTATTTTAGTTTGGGTAAATGATACAGGAGCGTATTTTGTTGGAAAGAATTTTGGAAAACAAAAACTCTTTTCGAGTGTGTCTCCAAAGAAAACAGTTGAAGGCTTTTTGGGTGGACTCTTTTTAGCGTGTATTGCTAGCTATTTTATTGCTAAATTTACAGGTACATTAGATTTTACGTATTGGTTGATTTTGAGTATTATCGTGAGTGTGTTTGGCACAATAGGCGATTTGATTGAGTCTAAATTCAAAAGACAAGCCAAAGTGAAAGATAGTGGCGTGATTATGCCTGGCCATGGCGGTTTGTTGGATCGTTTGGATAGTATTATCTTTGTCGCACCGTTTTTCTATTTATTTTTAAGATTGTTTCCGCATGTTTCATAAAGAGGGTTATAAAATTATTTTCATTGGGTTGGTGATATTGGTAGCATCACTCCTACTAATCGATACGTTTGTGACCACTGAATGGATCAGAAAAACCCTCATGTTATCGATGTTAGGTTTTTATATATTGATTCTTCAGTTTTTTAGAAATCCCAAACGTACAGGTGAATTGAACGAAAGCCACGCCCTATCACCTGTCGATGGTAAAGTGGTCGTAATAGAAGAAGTCTTCGAAAAAGAATTTTTCAATGAAAAACGTCTTCAAGTTTCCATTTTTATGTCACCCATTAATGTACATGTAACAAGATACCCCGTTGCAGGTAAGGTAATTTTCAGCAAATATCATCCAGGTAAATTTTTGGTTGCATGGCATCCAAAAGCTAGTGAGGAAAATGAGCGTACAACAGTTGTGGTGGAGAATTCTTCATTTGGTAAGGTATTGCATCGACAAATAGCAGGCGCATTAGCAAAACGTATTGTCAATTATGCCAAAGAGAATGAAACCGTCTCTCAAGGTGCTGATTCTGGATTTATAAAATTTGGTTCTAGGGTTGATGTCTTTTTACCTTTGGATTCTAAAATCAAAGTAACTCTCAATCAGAAAGTAAAAGGTGGCGTTAGTGTCATCGCGGATAGATAATGAAAAATGATGCTCTGGATATCGAATTTGAAGATGCAGTAGATCGCATCAACAATTTTAAAGAAGCTTATCCTGCAGATTTTCTCTTACGCCTTTATGCCTATTACAAAAAAGCCACGAATAATTATGAGCGTCCAAGTAGCAGCAAGCCCATTATTAACGCTTTTAAAACCAACGCACTTTTTCAAGTAAAAAATATCTCCGAAGATGAAGCCAAACGTATTTATATTGACTTGGTGAATAATTACTTTCTCTATAGAAAATAATAGTCTCTCGAACAGCTTATTTAATTATTGTTTAAACAATTTCCCATGAAATCTATAATGCTCATTTGTCTTGCTTTAATTTTTACTATATCTATGAAAGCGCAAACCTACAACTCATTTTACGGAGACATTGTAGCAAATGCATCATCTAGTAATATTCTGAATGACCTCACAACATTTGAAAGTTTCGGTGTGAAGCAATTAGGAACAAATGCTTTAGAAAACACACAAGATTGGATCACAACTCGTTATCAGAATTTAGGATATACTGATGTAGAATCACAACCATTTACCGTAAACAATGTTACGACCAATAATATCATCGTTACAAAAACTGGAACTGTATATCCTAATACTTTTTTAATTATTGACGCACATTATGACACAATTAATGGTCCTGGAACTAATGACAACGGTTCAGGCACTGTGCTCTTGTTGGAATTGGCACGTCTTTTAAAAAATGTAGATACTGAATACTCTATTAAATTTATTCACTTTAGCGGTGAAGAATTCGGTTTGCTTGGCAGTTCTTATTATGTGAATAACACAGTAATCCCTCAAAATTTAGATATTAAATTAGTTTTCAACATTGATCAGGTTGGTGGAACTGCAGGCATGACGAATGATACCGTCGTGTGCGAACAAGATGAAAGTAATCCACCATCGAACAATGCTGCTTCTTCTGCCGCTACAACCATTTTAGCCAATTGTATGGAGCTGTATTCTAATTTGAATACCGAAATATCCTATGCGTACGCATCAGATTATATTCCATTTGAAAATAATGGCGAAATTATTACTGGAATCTACGAGAAGAATGAATCACCTGTGAGTCACACAGCCAATGATAATTTATCCAATATGGACGTCAATTACACACATGAAATCATAAAAGGTGCCCTTGGAGCTGCATTGGAGTTTGCGGTCGCTTATGACAGCACAATGGGTATTACTGACAACCAGACTCTAAATGCTTTACTTACTATTTCTCCTAATCCCGCAAGTAAATACTTAAATATTAGTTTCTATTCGACGCTAGAATCACCTGTTGATTTTCAATTAATTGATCTTCAAGGAAAAGAGGTGATGTCAAAAAAATTGAAAGAACAGAACGAGAAATTGGATATTGATTTTTTAAGTAAAGGGAATTATCTGGCTGTCTTTAAATTGAACACTCAGAAAATGGTTAAGATGGTAATTTTGAAATAAACTTTTGAAGGGGACTTTTTAATGAAGGAATTTTTTGTTCTAACATATGACACCTAATTTCGCAGGTATTTTAATCGCGAATCAAAGGCATTGTAGAACAACGCAGCAAGCCTTCTTGTTTTGAAATCTCGGCATAAGGAACTTCTTCCACTGTAAAACCGTGTTTGCGTAACCATGTATTCAAACGGGTAAAATTACGTTCAGAGATAACTACGTCTTCAGCAATTGAAAAAACATTACTATTCATATGGTACATTTCTTCTCGTGTAATGTGAAACAAATTTTCTTTCCCAAATAACTTCAATAGAAACACGTAATCGCTTTCCTCTCTAAAACCACTCTTATAAATGATGCCTTTATTCTTTCCGACAGGTTGAAAACAACAGTCTAAATGTAAAGCGTTATCTCTTGGCTCAATTTTGGACTTTACTAAATCGAATTCTTTAACTATTTTATTAGGAAATAAATCCTTGATAAATTCGACACCTTCCATGTTGGTTCTTGCTGTGATATACTCTTTATAATCACTGCCTTTGTATGTTCCGACGAAAATATGATCGTTCCAAAGCATAACGTCTCCACCCTCAACATGTACCTCTTCTGGTGGTCTAATTACCTTTTCAGGATTAACCTTATCTATAACGTGTTGTATGGCATCCAATTCCCAATCGCGTTCTGGAAGTATATTTGCTTTCACAAATACATCATCAATTACAAATGCTATGTCCCGAGCAAAAATCTGGTTGTAATCTTCAATCAATTCCGGACGAAAGACTTTGACGTCATACTTTTCAAAAACCTTCGCAACAGCTTCCATTTCCAAGATCATGTCCTTTTCCACTGGATAGGTGCCAGCTTTGATATGCTCTAGAGATTTTGGGTCGTAAGCTTCTTCAAGCGTGGGCGTTTCGCCATTACTTTTAGCAGTTCCCAAAACTACGGCTCTTAAGCGCGAGGTTTCGTTTTTGATGTTTAACTTCATATAGTCCATAGTATACAAATATAAAAAAAGCTCCATTCAAAAAATGGAGCCTTCAGTATTAAATTTTATTTAAATTTATCGTTTTTCTATTTCCTTGAAAGATCTTAAAGTCTCTCCAATATAAATTTGACGTGGACGACCTATTGGTTCTTTGTTCAAACGCATCTCTCTCCATTGAGCAATCCATCCTGGCAAACGACCTAATGCAAACATCACTGTAAACATATCTGTTGGAATTCCCATCGCTCTGTAGATGATTCCTGAATAAAAATCAACATTAGGATATAATTTTCTATCAACGAAATATGGATCTTTCAATGCTTCTTGTTCAAGACCTCGTGCAATATCTAAGATTGGATCATCAATACCTAAATCATTCAAGATTTCATCTGCGGCTTTCTTGATGATTTTCGCACGTGGATCAAAGTTTTTATAAACTCGATGTCCAAAGCCCATCAAACGGAACGGATCTGCCTTATCTTTAGCTTTAGCCATATATTTTGCCGTATCACCTCCATCAGCATGAATATCTTCTAACATTTCCAAAACGGCTTGATTAGCTCCTCCGTGAAGTGGTCCCCAAAGCGCAGAAATACCTGTAGAAAGCGAAGCAAAAAGTCCAACATGTGAAGATCCAGCAATTCGTACTGTAGAAGTCGAACAGTTTTGTTCATGGTCAGCATGAAGAATCAACAACTTATCGAGAGCATCGATAACGATTGGGTTCATCACATATTCTTCATTTGGTTGTTTGAACATCATTTTTAAAATGTTCTCAACATATCCCAAATTTTTATCACCATAATCCAATGGCAATCCATTTTTCTTACGGAACGTCCATGCCACCAAAACTGGGAATTTACCCAAAATCTTTGCAATAGCCTTATACATGTCGGCTTCGGAATCTACATTGACAGACGACGGATTAAAAGCTGTTAAAGCACTCGTTAGTGATGCAACCACACCCATAGGATGTGCCGATTTTGGAAATGCATCCACTATTTTGCGAATGTCATCATCCACTACTGAATAGGACTTAATATCGGTATGAAATTTATGCAGCTGATCTTTGGTCGGCAACTCGCCGAAAATTAAAAGGAAAGCGACCTCAAGAAAGTCTGCTTTTTCGGCCAACTCTTCAATCGAATATCCTCTATATCTCAAGATTCCTTTTTCGCCATCCAAAAAGGTAATCTTACTTTCACAGGAGCCAGTGTTTTTATAACCTTGGTCCATAGTAATAACACCTTCTGTTGAACTTCTTAAGTTGCTAATATCAATGGCAACTTCTTTTTCCGTACCTACAATAAGTGGGAATTCGTATTTTTTACCGTCTATTTCTAACGTAGCTTTATCTGACATATATATTTGTAAATTTAATTCTGAATTAATTATCTGAAAAGATGTCACGAATTTACAAAATATATCATGATTTATAAAGCACGTTAACAAGCTTTTTAACAATTATGATATTTATAAGATCTATTCAAATTGTTGTTTCGTAACTCATTTTTGAATCGAGATATTCCAAAATAAAATGAAAGTTCTTTAAATTTGTATCTGAAACTTCTTATCGTGAAAAATTTTTCATTTTTAGTGATTGCAATCTTTTCGATTACATTTAGTCATGCCCAAGTGATCAATGTAGAAACCTTGCGCAAAAAAAGTGATTCTGCTAAATGGACAGGATCGGTTAGTCTGGATTTGAGTGTTATAAAAAACACGAATTCTATTTTTAAGATTGCCAATAAGGCGCATATTCAATACAACAACAAAAAGAATCTTTACCTGTTTGTAAATGATTTAAAATTTGAGAAATTGGAGGGAGAATCTTTCGTCAACAAGGGCACACAGCATTTCCGATACAATCGAAGGATCACCGAAGTTGTTAAAATGGAAACATTTTTACAGGCTCAGTATGATGCTATTTCAGAAATAGATTTTAGAGGTCTCGTGGGATTAGGTCCACGTTTCAAATTGTATTCCAATGATACCTATCGCTTTTATTTAGGGACTTTGGTTATGTATGAGTATGAAAAGTCTCTGAATATTAGTGAAGATCGTATTCAAAAGGATATTAGAGGAAGTGCATATTTGTCGTTTAGCATGTATCCCACAGACTATTTATCTATCATCAGCACTAGTTATTATCAGCCAAAATTGGACCGCTTTAAGGATTTCCGTTTATCCACTGACACCTCTTTTCTATTTAAAATATTTGAGACGCTTGCTTTTAAAACAACGTTTACATATAGTTATGATGCGTTTCCGGTGGTCGCCATCCCAAAAACCCAATACGAGCTAACAAATGGGCTTTTATATACGTTTTGATAAAAAAAAAAATGGTTATCTAATTTTTTAGACAACCATTTCAGTTTTTTTTAAAATCTCTACTATTTTACTTTAAAAGCATTTAAGCCTGGGAAATAAGCAACTTGATCCAACTCTTCCTCAATACGCAACAACTGATTGTATTTGGCCATACGGTCACTACGAGACGCAGAACCAGTTTTTATCTGTCCACAATTTAATGCAACAGCCAAATCAGCAATGGTGTTGTCTTCCGTTTCACCAGAACGATGTGACATGACTGATGTATAACCAGCATTATGCGCCATATTAACGGCTGCAATGGTTTCTGTCAGTGTTCCGATTTGGTTGACTTTTATTAAAATGGAATTGGCGATTCCTTCGTTGATTCCTCTTGACAAACGGTCAACATTCGTAACGAACAAGTCATCACCCACCAATTGTACTTTGTGCCCTATTTTTTCCGTTAGATATTTCCAGCCATCCCAATCGTTTTCATCCATTCCGTCTTCAATAGAAATGATTGGATAATTTGATGCTAATTCTGTTAAATAATCAGCCTGTTCTCTGCTGGTTCTTATTTTACCTTTATCACCTTCGAATTTGGTGTAGTCGTATTTTCCGTCCACGTAGAATTCCGCTGCAGCACAATCTAAAGCAATCATGACATCATCGCCTAATTTGTAGCCTGCGTTATTAACCGCCGTTTTGATGGTGTCTAAAGCATCTTCTGTACCTCCAGGCAGATTTGGTGCAAATCCACCTTCATCACCCACTGCAGTGCTTAAGTTTCTATCATGTAATACTTTTTTGAGATTATGAAAAATCTCGGTACCCATTTGCATGGCATGCGTGAAATTTTTAGCCTTCACAGGCATAATCATAAATTCTTGAAACGCTATGGGCGCATCACTATGAGAACCTCCGTTGATGATGTTCATCATTGGTACCGGAAGTGTATTTGCAGACACACCGCCAACATATCTATATAAAGGCATTCCTAATTCGTTAGCAGCAGCTTTAGCGGTAGCCAAAGACACGCCAAGAATAGCGTTCGCACCTAACTTTGATTTATTTTTAGTTCCATCTAAATCGATCATGATTTTATCGATTTGGTTTTGTTCAAAAACTGATGTCCCCAATAACTCTTGTGCAATAATCTGATTAACATTATCAACAGCTTTCATTACGCCTTTTCCCATGAAGGCTTTGCCTCCATCGCGCAATTCTACCGCTTCATGCTCTCCTGTAGAAGCACCAGAAGGAACCGCAGCACGGCCTCTGACACCATTTTCTGTAAACACTTCTACTTCTACGGTTGGGTTACCACGTGAATCAAATATTTGTCTCGCATGAATGTTGATAATAATACTCATTCTATTTTAGTTTATAAGGTTAGAAAAATTGAATAACAAATTTACAAAATTGTTTAGCCACTTGTTGACTATCGGTTTCAGAATTGCATTATAATTTCACTATAATGTTTTCGTCATAAAAAAACCTCAAAGAATTGAACATTTCTTTAAGGTTTCTGTATCATTTTTTTTTGATATTTTCTATAAATTGATCAAATAAATAGGAGGAATCATGTGGGCCAGGACTCGCTTCAGGATGATATTGTACTGAAAAACAGTTTTTTGATTTCATTTTGATGCCAGCAACTGTATTATCATTGAGATGCAAATGTGTAATTTCTATATCAGGATGTTGCTCGGTTTCTTCTCTACTAATGGCAAATCCATGATTTTGTGAAGTAATTTCACCTTTTCCAGTGACCAAATTTTTAACAGGATGGTTGATACCTCTATGTCCATTATGCATTTTGTAAGTAGAGATGCCATTTGCCAAAGCAATCACTTGATGACCTAAACAAATCCCAAACAAGGGATGATTCTTTTCTATAATTTTTTTCGCAACTTTGATTGCAGCTGTCAATGGTTCTGGATCACCGGGACCATTAGACAAAAAATAGCCGTCTGGATTGAACACATCCATCTCCTCAAATGTTGCATTATAAGGAAACACTTTGATGTATACATCGCGTTTGGACAGATTTCGTAAAATATTCTTTTTGATGCCTATATCTAATGCAGCAATTTTGTAGGTTGCATTTTCATTTCCAAAATAGTATGGTTCTTTAGTGGAGACTTTTGAAGCCAATTCTAAACCATCCATATTCGGGACATCTGCCAATTGCTTTTTTAATTCTTCAATGTTATCCACTTCAGTCGAAATTACAGCGTTCATTGCGCCATTGTCACGGATATAACTCACTAGAGCTCTCGTGTCCACATCAGAGATGGCTAACAAATTATTTTTTTCGAAGAAATTTTCTAATGAATCATCTGCCGAAGGACGCGAATAATCAAAACTGAAATTTTTACAAATCAAACCTGAAATTTTGATGGAATCCGATTCGACTTCTTCAGAAAGTGTTCCGTAGTTTCCAATATGTGCGTTGGTCACCACCATCAATTGTCCATAATAGGATGGATCAGTGAAAATTTCTTGGTAACCTGTAGTGCCAGTGTTGAAACACACTTCCCCAAAGGCAGAGCCTTCTTTTCCTATCGATTTCCCATGAAAAATAGTTCCGTCAGCAAGAAGTATGAGAGCTTTTTTACGTTTTTGGTATTTCATCGTTTTTAAATGAGGTCCCTGCCTTCACAGGGATGAAGTTTTGCAAAATTGCATAAAAAAAAGGATAAACTAAAATTGTTTATCCTTTTTATATTTATAAATGTGAATTCATTTATTCCTCTTCACCGCTTTTGTCTTCCGTTTTAGCAGGAGCTTCAGTAGCCTTTTCAGCTTTAGGTGTGACAACAGGAGTTGCTGTATCGTCCGTCTTTTTAGAACGGCTTCTACGAGTCGTTTTCTTTTTAGGCTGCTTGTCTGCGTTGTAGATTTCGTTGAAATCTACCAACTCGATCATTGCCATATCAGCATTATCACCTAATCGGTTACCTAATTTGATGATACGTGTGTAACCACCTGGACGATCGCCAACTTTTGGAGCTACATCTCTGAACAGTTCTGCAACTGCTTCCTTCTGTCTCAAACGAGCATAAACAATACGTCTTTTATGAGTTGTATCTTCTTTTGATTTAGTAATCAGTGGCTCAACAAATTGTTTCAAAGCTTTTGCTTTGGCCACAGTTGTGTTGATACGTTTGTGCTCAATCAATGAACAAGCCATATTTGCCAACATTGATTTTCTGTGAGCCGTTTTACGACCTAAATGGTTTATTTTTTTTCCGTGTCTCATGACATTTTAAATTTGACATCATCTTGCTACCATATCCGTTCGGAGAGCAAATTATGAGTCGTTAATATTTAGTTGTTGCGAAAAGAATAGAAATTATCTAGTCTTTATCTAATTTATATTTACTCAAATCCATTCCGAAGTTCAAACCTTTTACGTTAACAAGCTCTTCAAGCTCTGTCAAAGATTTTTTACCAAAGTTTCTGAATTTCATCAAATCATTTTTGTTAAAAGATACCAAGTCACCTAATGTGTCAACTTCTGCAGCTTTCAAACAGTTTAATGCACGAACAGATAAGTCCATATCAACCAATTTGGTTTTCAACAACTGTCTCATGTGAAGTGATTCTTCATCATAAGTTTCAGTCTGTGCAATTTCATCAGCTTCTAAAGTGATACGCTCATCAGAGAATAACATGAAGTGGTGAATTAATATTTTAGCAGCTTCGGTTAAAGCTTCTTTAGGGTGAATTGATCCATCAGTGATGATTTCAAAAACCAGTTTTTCGTAATCTGTTTTTTGCTCTACACGGAAGTTTTCAATACTGTACTTTACATTTTTTATTGGCGTATAAATAGAATCTGTAAAGATGGTTCCAATTGGTGCAGAAGCTTTTTTGTTTTCTTCAGCAGGAACGTAACCTCTACCTTTTTCAATTGTAAGCTCCATATTGATGCTCACTTTCGGATCTAAATTACAGATAATCAAATCTTTGTTTAATACTTGGAAACCAGAGATGAATTTTTGGAAATCACCTGCAGTAATTTGGTTTTGACCAGAAACAGAAATTGTAACAGTTTCGTTATCAATTTCATCGATTTGACGCTTAAAGTTAACTTGCTTCAAGTTTAGAATCATTTCTGTTACGTCTTCAACAACGCCCGCAATAGTAGAAAATTCATGATCAACACCTTCGATTCTAACGGATGTGATTGCGAAACCTTCTAAAGAAGATAACAAAACTCTTCTTAAAGCATTTCCTACTGTTAATCCATAACCTGGTTCAAGAGGTCTAAATTCAAACTTCCCTTCAAAAGGAGTTGAATCTATCATGATTACTTTATCAGGCTTTTGAAAATTTAAAATTGCCATATTTTTCTTCGTTTGAATTGGTATTTAGTTGCGCGGTCAATCAGTTTGAAGAACACTAATAGACCCTTTGGCCAAATATCAATATGATTAAATTATTATTTAGAATACAACTCGACGATGAACTGCTCGTTGATGTTTTCTGGAATTTGAACTCTTGCAGGAACAGAAACATAAGTTCCTTCCTTAGTGTCATTGTTCCAAGTAATCCATTCGTATACATTGCTTGAATTAGCTAATGCATTTTGGATCGTTTCCAACGATTTGGATTTTTCTCTAACAGCTACTTTGTCGCCAGCTTTTAATTGGTAAGATGGGATGTTTACGATTTCACCATTCACAGTGATGTGTCTGTGAGAAACCAATTGACGAGCGCCACTTCTTGAAGAAGATAATCCCATTCTGTAAGCTACGTTGTCTAAACGAGACTCACATAATTGCAACAATACTTCACCAGTAATACCTTGTGCAGCAGTTGCTTTTTTGAACATATTTCTGAATTGTTTTTCCAAAACACCATACGTGTATTTTGCTTTTTGCTTCTCCATCAATTGGATTGCATATTCAGATTGTTTTCCACGACGTCTGTTTGCACCGTGTTGACCTGGAGGATAGTTTCTTTTATCGAACGCTTTATCATCTCCGTAAATAGCTTCACCGAATTTTCGGGCTATTTTAGTTTTAGGACCAGTATATCTTGCCATTTTAATTGTTGTTTTGAGAGTGGTTATGAATTAAGGTCTTAATCTTATCCTTCGAAAACCGTTGATCTCTCGTTAATACTTGTTGTTAATTTTTTTCAATTTGCAAATTTACGTATAAAAAATTAATATCAACCGTTTTAAAACAACTGATATTAATTTTTTATTTATGGTGCCTACTTTTAGACTGTTCCAAAATCCAGCATCACGTAATCGTAAATTACTATACTCTTCTACGCTTTGGAGGACGACATCCATTATGTGGCATTGGAGTCACATCAATGATTTCTGTTACTTCAATTCCTGCATTGTGGATAGAACGGATAGCAGATTCTCTACCATTTCCTGGTCCTTTAACGTACACTTTAACTTTCTTAAGTCCTGCATCTCTTGCAACAGCTGATGCATCTTCTGCTGCTAATTGAGCTGCATAAGGAGTGTTCTTTTTGGAACCTCTGAAACCCATTTTACCAGCTGATGACCACGAAATCACATCTCCTTTTTTGTTTGTCAAAGAGACAATGATGTTATTGAATGATGCTGCAATGTGCGCTTCCCCAACCGAGTCAACAATGACTTTACGCTTTTTTACTTTAGTACTTGCCTTTGCCATATTACTGATTATTTAGTTACTTTTTTCTTGTTAGCAACTGTTTTTCTTCTTCCTTTACGCGTTCTAGAGTTGTTCTTAGTGCGTTGACCTCTTAATGGAAGTCCTGCTCTATGACGAATACCTCTGTAACATCCGATGTCCATTAAACGTTTGATGTTCAATTGGATTTCAGAACGTAGTTCACCTTCTATGGTAAAAGAACCTACAGCTTCACGAATATTACTAATTTCGTCGTCTGTCCAATCTTCAACTTTAGTGCTTTCATCAACTTTAGCTTTTGCTAAAATTTCTTCTGCTCTACTTTTGCCTATACCGTAAATATAGGTCAACGCGATAACGCCTCTTTTCTGTTTTGGTATATCTACACCTGCAATTCTTGCCATAATTAACCTTGTCTTTGTTTGAATCTAGGATTCTTTTTGTTAATGACGTAAAGTCTTCCTTTTCGACGTACCAATTTACAATCGGCACTTCTTTTTTTAACTGATGCTCTAACTTTCATCTGTTCTGATTATTTGTTTTTTAATGGTCAGATGGAACCTTCGGTTTCATCTGTTCTATTTATTAATATCTGTAAGTAATGCGAGCCTTTGATAAATCATAAGGGCTCATTTCTAATTTTACTTTATCTCCTGGTAATAATTTAATGTAGTGCATACGCATTTTACCAGAGATATGCGCAGTCACGATGTGACCATTTTCCAATTCAACACGGAACATTGCATTTGATAATGCTTCAATGATCGATCCGTCTTGTTCTATTGCTGATTGTTTTGCCATTCTTTAATTTTTGGTTTTCTGTTTTTAATTATATACTTGGTTTAATTCAAAAATTGTTCCACAATCTAGAAAACCAAGTTCAAATGTCTAACTTCTAACCTCATTGTCTATTTAAGCTACTGCTTTTCTGTTCTTACCGGTTTTCATCAAGCCATCATAGTGTTTGTTCAACAAATATGAATTAATTTGTTGCATCGTGTCAATAGCAACCCCAACCATAATTAAAAGAGAGGTACCACCGAAGAACAACGCCCAACCTTGTTGAACTCCCATGATGTTTACAACAAATGCAGGAAATATCGCTATCAAGGCCAAAAATATAGAGCCTGGCAAGGTTATTTGGGACATTATTTTATCTAAATATTCTGACGTTTCTGTTCCTGGCCTAATACCTGGAATAAAACCACCACTACGTTTTAAATCGTCCGCCATTTTATTGGTAGGCACTGTAATCGCAGTATAGAAATAAGTAAATATGATGATTAACAACGCAAAGACCAAATTATACCAGAATCCGAAGATATTAGAGAATTCGGCTGACATCCACGTTCCAAAATCGCTAGTTCCAAATGATTTTCCAATTAAACTTGGTACGAACATAATTGCCTGCGCAAAGATGATTGGCATCACACCTGATGCATTCAATTTTAATGGTAAAAACTGTCTCGAACCGAAAACATTTTTCTCGTACCCACCTGATGCAGTACGACGCGCATACTGAACAGCAATCTTACGTACTGCCATAACTAACATAACAGATGCAAGAATGATTAACATCCAAATTACCAGTTCGATTAATACCATCATCAATCCACCATTACCACCACCACTAATTCTTGATGCATAATTTTGAACAAATGAAGCTGGCATACGAGCGATGATTCCAACCATAATCAATAAAGAAATACCATTTCCAATACCCTTATCAGTTATCTTTTCACCAAGCCACATTGCAAATACACATCCTGTTACCAAAATAATTACTGAAGACACATAAAACATCGTTCCTGTTCCCAATAAAAACGCACTGTTAGGAATACCTAAAGCTGGTAAACTCGCCAAGTACCCTGGTGCTTGAACCAAACAGATACCAATGGTCAACCAACGTGTAATCTGATTGATTTTTTTACGTCCACTTTCTCCATCTTTTTGTAATTTCTGAAGATAAGGAATCGCAATTCCCATCAACTGAACAACAATGGATGCAGAGATGTATGGCATAATACCTAACGCAAATACAGATGCATTTGCAAAAGCTCCACCAGTGAAGGCATTAAGTAAACCTAATATACCTTGGTCAGTACTGTCTTGCAAGCCTCCTAATTGAGTTGCATCAATACCTGGTAAAACCACTTGGGCACCAAAACGATAGACTAAAAGTAAACCAAGCGTCAGCATGATTCTATCTTTTAGCTCCGTTATTTTCCAAACATTTTTTAAAGTCTCTATAAATTTCATCCTAAAAAAGTCTTATAAAGTTACAGCTTCTCCTCCTGCAGCTTCGATAGCAGCTTTTGCTGAAGCGGTAAATTTATGAGCAGTTACCGTTAGTTTTGATTTTAATTCACCACGTCCTAAAATTTTGACCATTTCTGTTTTGGTCGCCAATCCTAATTCCATCAATGTATTAAAGTCAACAGTGTCCTTTACTTTTTTGTCATCAACCAATTGTTGTAAGGTATCAAGATTGACACCTTGATATTCTACTCTATTGATATTAGTGAATCCAAATTTAGGCACACGTCTTTGAAGCGGCATTTGACCACCTTCGAAACCTACTTTTTTAGAATAACCTGAACGAGATTTTTGTCCCTTATGTCCTTTGGTAGCGGTACCACCTTTACCAGAACCTTGTCCACGACCTATTCGTTTGCCTTGATTTTTTACTGACCCTTCGGCCGGTTTTAAATTATGTAAATCCATTATTTATGTCGTATTATTTAGATTCTTCTACAGAAACTAAATGTTGAACTTTTACTACCATTCCACGAATGCTTGGTGTATCGTCATGCTCTACAACCTGATTCATTTTGTGCAAACCTAAAGATTCCAAGATTCTCTTTTGTCTTTGTGTACGGTTTATTGCACTTTTTACCTTTTTTACTTTAATCTTTCCCATTATTGTATCGATTAACCGTTAAATACTTTTTGCAAAGAAATTCCTCTTTCTTTAGCAACAGATTTTGCATCTCTCAATTGCAACAAAGCATCAAAAGTAGCTTTCACTACGTTATGAGGATTAGATGACCCTTGAGATTTTGACAATACATCGTGTACACCAACTGCTTCCAAAACTGTTCTTACAGCACCACCAGCAATAACACCTGTACCTGCCGCAGCTGGAATAATGTTAACTCTTGCGCCACCAAATTTCCCTTTTTGCTCATGTGGCAAAGTCGATTTGATGATAGGAATACGTACCAAATTTTTCTTGGCGTCTTCAATCCCTTTGGCGATTGCAGTTGCAACGTCTTTTGATTTACCAAGACCATGACCTACAACACCTGCTTCATCTCCTACCACGACGATAGCAGAAAAACCGAATGCTCTACCTCCTTTGGTTACTTTGGTAACCCTTTGTACACCAACTAAACGATCTTTTAGATCTAATCCACTTGGTTTTACTAATTCTGCGTTTTTATATTTTTGATACATAATGTCTTAAAATTTAAGTCCGCCTTCTCTTGCGCCTTCTGCTAATGATTTAACTCTACCGTGATATTGATAACCACCTCTGTCGAAAGCAATAGTTTCTACACCTGCTTTCAACGCTCTTTCAGCAACCGATTTTCCTACCAACGTAGCGATCTCTGATTTTGTTCCTTTAGCAGAACTGATATCCTTATCTCTTGAAGATGCAGCACTAATAGTTTTACCAGTAACATCATCTACAACTTGTGCATAAATTTCTTTATTGCTTCTGTA
Source organism: Aquaticitalea sp. (assembly GCA_051252455.1). Classification (GTDB taxonomy): domain Bacteria; phylum Bacteroidota; class Bacteroidia; order Flavobacteriales; family Flavobacteriaceae; genus JBPOFM01. Next base: position 10,672 of record JBPOFM010000012.1, on the reverse strand, counting down.
AACAGCTAATCGTGGTCTAGCTTCAGTTCCTGAAACAACCTTACGGATTCTGCTTTTTATTCTTAATCTCTTTTGATTCTTTGTCAATGCCATAACTAAACTATTATGCTGATTTACCTGCTTTTCTTCTTAATATCTCACCTACAAATTTCACACCTTTACCTTTGTAAGGCTCTGGTGGTCTGAAGCCGCGAATTTTCGCCGCCACTTGTCCGACTAATTGCTTGTCGTGTGAAGTTAACTTGATAATTGGATTTTTTCCTTTTTCTGTAATAGTTTCAACTGTTACTTCAGGTGCAACGTTCAACACGATGTTGTGTGAAAAACCTAACGCCATATCCAATTTTTGTCCTTGGTTTGTAGCTCTATAACCTACTCCTACCAATTCTAATTGTTTGGTCCATCCTGTGGATACACCTTCAATCATGTTTTTTACCAACGAACGGTAAAGACCATGCTTTGCTTTATCTTCTATACTGTCTGATGGACGGTTTACAACCACATTTCCATCTTCAGATTTGATTGTTACGTTAGAAAATTCTTGAGTTAACTCACCCATTTTTCCTTTAACCGTAATCAAATTATCTTTTATATCTACTGTAACTCCTTGAGGAATTGCTACTGGATTTTTTCCTATTCTTGACATCTCTTCCTCTTTTTAGTATACGTAGCAAATCAACTCACCACCGACGTTTTCTCTATGCGCTTGTTTTCCTGTCATCACACCGTGTGATGTAGAAACAATTGCAATTCCAAGTCCGTTAAGGATTCTCGGCATTTCGTCAGCACTTGCGTATTTACGTAAACCTGGTTTACTTAATCGTTGAATCTTTCTAATGACAGGTTCTTTAGTTTCCTTGTTGTACTTCAAAGCTATCTTGATAGTTCCTTGTACTGAAGCGTCATCAAATTTGTAACTCAAAATATATCCTTGATCGAATAATATTTTAGTTATCTCTTTCTTTAAATTGGATGCAGGAATCTCAACCACTCTGTGGTTTGCCATCACTGCGTTTCTAACGCGTGTTAGATAATCCGAAATTGGATCTGTATTCATTTATATAAATTTGCGGACACGGTTTTTGGTTCTTCCCAAACCTTCATCCAGTTAAACTCGTTTTGAAATATTACCAAGATGCTTTACGCACACCTGGTATCAATCCTTGGTTAGCCATTTCACGAAACGTTACACGTGAGATACCGAAGGTTCTCATATAACCTCTTGGTCTTCCAGTTAACTTGCAACGATTGTGTAAACGTACAGGCGACGCATTTCTTGGCAATTTTTGCAACGCCTCATAATCGCCCGCTTTTTTCAAAGCTTTGCGTTTTTCAGCATACTTATCAACCATTTTTTGTCTCTTCACCTCACGGGCTTTCATTGATTCTTTAGCCATATCTTAATTCTTTTGAAAAGGTAAACCTAATTCTGTTAATAACGATTTTGCTTCTTTATCTGTATCAGCAGATGTCACAAATGAAATATCCATACCAGAGATACTGTTTACCTTATCGATATCAATTTCTGGGAAAATAATCTGTTCAGTAACACCTAATGTATAGTTGCCTCTACCGTCAAATCCTGTCGCTTTGATACCATTAAAGTCTCTTACACGTGGCAATGCAGAAGTAACCAAACGGTCTAAAAACTCATACATTTGCTCTCCACGTAATGTTACTCTAGCGCCGATCGGCATACCTTTACGTAATTTAAAGGTTGCGATATCTTTCTTAGAGATGGTTGCTACAGCTTTTTGACCGGTAATCTTGGTCAACTCGTCTACAGCATGGTCTACTAATTTCTTATCGGCAACTGCTGCACCTACACCTTTAGACACAACGATCTTTTTAAGTTTAGGAACTTGCATAACGTTCTTATATCCGAATTCTTCTGTAAGAGCAGAAACTACTTTGTCCTTGTACTCTTGTTTTAATCTTGGAGTGTAAGCCATAACTAAATTACTTCATTTGATTTTTTGGAAAATCTCACTTTTTTGCCATCTTCCATTCTGTATCCAACTCTTGTTGTTTCACCTTTTTTATTCAAAAGTGACAAGTTTGAAATATGAATAGCTGCTTCTTTTTCAACAATACCACCTTGAGGACTTTGTGCACTTGGTTTCGTGTGTTTCTTAACCATGTTCACGCCTTCAACGATCGCTTTGTTCTTATCTTTGATGATACTTACAACTTTACCTTCAGAACCTTTATGGTCTCCAGCAATCACTTGTACGATATCTCCTGTTTTAATTTTAAACTTTGTTGTCATCTTATTAGCCATTAAAGCACTTCAGGTGCCAATGATACAATTTTCATGAATTGTTTGTCACGAAGTTCTCTTGCTACTGGTCCGAAAACACGCGTTCCTCTCATTTCACCTTGTGGGTTCAAAAGGACACATGCGTTATCGTCGAATCTGATATAAGATCCGTCTGGGCGTCTTACCTCTTTTTTGGTACGTACCACAACAGCCGTTGAAACAGCTCCTTTCTTTACGTTACCGTTAGGTGTTGCATCTTTTACTGATACAACGATCTTGTCACCTACAGAAGCATATCTTCTTTTGGTTCCGCCTAATACACGAATGGTCAAAACTTCTTTTGCTCCCGTGTTATCAGCTACTTTTAATCTTGATTCTTGTTGTAACATAATTACTTCGCTCTTTCAATTATTTCTACTAATCTCCAACATTTAGATTTAGATAAAGGTCGTGTTTCCATGATCTTCACTGTATCACCAATATTGCAGTCGTTTGTTTCGTCGTGTGCAACGTATTTCTTCGTTTTCAAAACGAATTTTCCATACATAGGATGTTTTACTTTTTTAACTTCTGCAACAACGATAGATTTCATCATTTTGTTACTAGTTACAACTCCTATACGTTCTTTTCTTAAATTTCTTTTGATTTCTTCCATCTTGTAAAGGGTACCGTTACTGTACTTCTCTTTTAGTTAACTCGGTAGCTAAACGTGCTACGCTACGTCTTACATTACGTAATTGGATTGGATTTTCTAAAGGAGAGACTGCATGTGCCAATTTAAGGTCAGCATAACTCTTTTTAGTATCACCTAATTTTTCTTGTAATTCAGCTACTGAAAGCTGTGTAATTTCTGATTGCTTCATAATATCTTGTATTAAGCTTCGTAATCTCTAGCTACGAGGAACTTTGTTTTTACAGGTAATTTTTGAGCCGCAAGACGTAAAGCTTCTTTAGCAACTTCTAAAGGCACTCCACCTACTTCAAACATAACTCTACCAGGTTTCACAACAGCTACCCAATATTCGACAGCACCTTTACCTTTACCCATACGTACTTCAAGAGGCTTCTTTGTGATAGGCTTGTCTGGAAATATTTTGATCCATAACTGACCTTCTCTTTTCATAAAACGGGTTGCGGCGATACGCGCTGCTTCTATTTGACGAGATGTTAAAAACATTCCTTTTTCGTGCACCGATTTGATACCGAACATTCCGTTGGAAAGCGTGTGCCCTCTCTCTGCATTGCCTTTCATACGGCCTTTCTGCATTTTACGGAATTTTGTCTTTTTAGGTTGTAACATTTTTCTTTGTCTTTAAAATTACTTTCTGCGACGAGGTTTGTTGTTCCCGCCACGTCTTGGTGAATCAGATCCTTTTCCTCCACCTTGCTTTTTAGATAAACCTACAAGTGGATTTAATTCTCTTTTCCCATAAACTTCACCTTTCATGATCCATACTTTGATACCCAATCTACCATAAGTAGTATGTGCCTCAACTAAAGCATAGTCAATATCGGCTCTGAATGTTGATAAAGGAATTCTACCTTCTTTGTAGTGCTCGTTACGAGCCATCTCTGCCCCGTTTAAACGACCACTAATTTGAATCTTGATACCTTCAGCATTCATACGCATTGTTGCAGCGATTGCCATTTTGATGGCTCTCCTGTAAGAAATACGATTCTCGATTTGACGAGCAACGCTAGATGCTACTAAAAATGCATCCAATTCCGGTCTCTTGATTTCGAAGATGTTCAATTGAACTTCCTTATCTGTAATTTTCTTAAGCTCTTCTTTCAACTTGTCTACCTCTTGGCCGCCTTTCCCGATAATAATTCCAGGTCTTGCAGTAGTGATAGTAACGGTTACAAGTTTAAGCGTACGCTCAATAATTACTCTACTCACACTTGCTTTTGATAAACGAGCATGGATATATTTTCTAATCTTATCGTCTTCAGCAAGTTTATCTCCATAATCATTGCCACCGTACCAGTTAGATTCCCATCCTCTGATAATTCCTAAACGATTTCCAATTGGATTTGTCTTTTGTCCCATATCCTAATTAAGCTTGTGTGTTATTTTTAGCTCCGATCACGATTGTTACGTGATTTGAACGTTTTCTTATTCTGTGTGCACGGCCTTGAGGTGCTGGACGCAAACGTTTCAACATTGCCCCACCATCTACTCTGATCTCCTGTACGAATAAATCTGCCTCTTCCATGTTAGCATCTTCATTTTTCGCTTGCCAGTTAGCAATTGCTGATAATAACAATTTCTCCAAACGTTTTGATGCCTCCTTAGGACTAAATCTTAAGATATTTAGAGCCATTTCAGCTTTCTTACCTCTAACCAAATCAGCGACTAAACGCATCTTTCTTGGTGAAGTAGGACAATTATTAAGCTTTGCAAAAGCAATGTGCTTTTTTTCTTCCTTAATAGCGTCTGCCATTTGTTTTTTACGACTTCCCATAGCTCTACTTATTTTTTACCTTTATTTTTTGCACCTGCGTGACCTCTAAAAGATCGTGTCGGTGAAAATTCTCCTAATTTGTGACCTACCATGTTTTCAGTTACGTAAACTGGAACAAATTGACGACCATTGTGTACTGCGATTGTTTGCCCAACAAATTCCGGAGAAATCATAGAGGCTCTTGACCACGTTTTGATTACCGTTTTTTTGTTTGAAGCTACATTTTCAGCAACTTTTTTGTCTAATTTATAATGGATGTAAGGTCCTTTTTTTAATGAACGTGCCATATTATCTCAATTATTTCTTTCTACGTTCTACAATATACTTATTACTTGCTTTGGTCTTGGTACGTGTTCTGTAACCTTTTGCTGGAATACCATTTCTAGATCTTGGATGTCCACCAGAAGATTTACCTTCACCACCACCCATTGGGTGATCGACAGGGTTCATCACAACTGGTCTTGTACGTGGACGTCTTCCTAACCATCTGCTTCTACCTGCTTTACCAGATACTGTCAATTGGTGATCAGAATTGGATACGACTCCAATGGTTGCCATACAGTTAACAAGTATCAAACGTGTTTCGCCAGAAGGCAATTTCACGGTTGCAAACTTACCATCTCTTGCCATTAATTGCGCAAACGCACCAGCACTTCTTGCCATGATTGCTCCTTGTCCAGGACGCAATTCGATACATGAAATGATTGTTCCCAAAGGCACTTGGCTTAAAGGCATTGCGTTACCAATTTCTGGGGTTGCCGTTTCTCCAGACACTACGTTTTGCCCAATTTGTAAACCATTTTGAGCAATGATATAACGTTTTTCACCATCTTGATAATTCAAAAGAGCGATAAATGCTGTTCTGTTTGGATCGTATTGGATTGACGCGACTTCTGCAGGAATTCCTGGTTTGTTACGTTTGAAATCGATGATACGATACTTTCTTTTGTGACCACCACCAATATAGCGCATGGTCATTTTTCCTTGACTGTTTCTACCACCAGACCTTTTGTTCGGAACGAGCAAGCTCTTTTCCGGCTTATCAGTAGTAATGGCGTCAAATCCATTAACTACTCTAAATCGCTGTGCTGATGTGATCGGTTTTAATTTTCTTACTGACATTTGTCTTTAATTACATGTTAGTGTATAAATCAATAGATTCACCTTCCGCCAGTTGTACAATTGCTTTTTTGATAGCATTTGTTTTACCATGTTGAATACCAGTCTTTGTGTGACGGGTTCTTCGATCTGGACGGACATTTATAGTACGAACTTTTTCAACAGAAACGCCATAAGCAGATTCTACTGCTTTTTTGATTTCTACCTTGTTCGCCTTTGTATTCACCTCGAAGCTGTAGCAGTTTTTCAACTCACTCATAGCTGTCGCTTTTTCTGTGATGATAGGTTTAATTAAGATACTCATGACTTCTTATTTACTTAAATTCGATTCAATTCCTTCCAAAGAACTCTCTAAAAGGACTAATTTGTTTGCGTGTAATATTTTGTAAGTGCTTAATTCTGAATTCATTACGACTTCAGAGCCCTTAAAATTACGGGAAGACAAATATACATTTTTATTTGACGTACCCAACACAAACAGAGATTTTTTATCTTCTACACCTAATGCTTTCAATACATTAGTGAAATTTTTCGTTTTTGGAGTGTCAAAATTGAAGTCTTCCATAACTACGATTGACTCATCATTAGCTTTCATAGTCAAAGCTGATTTACGAGCTAAACGCTTCAAGTTTTTGTTCAATTTGAAGCTCCAATCTTTAGGTCTTGGTCCGAACATACGTCCTCCCCCTTTAAAAACACCAGACTTGATAGATCCTGCACGAGCAGTACCAGTTCCTTTTTGTTTTTTGATCTTACGAGTACTTCCAGAGATTTCCGCTCTTTCTTTAGCCTTGCTTGTTCCTTGACGTTGATTCGCAAGATATTGCTTCACATCTAGGTAAACAGCATGGTTATTTGGCTCTATAGCAAACACATCTTTAGAAAGTTCTACCTTTCTTCCTGTGTCTTTTCCGTTAATATCTACAACTGATACTTTCATTATTTCTCAATGATTACATAAGAGTTGTTGTGTCCTGGAATACATCCTTTCACTACAAGTAGATTCTTTTCAGCAATCACTTTGTATACTCTTAAATTTTCAACTTTTACTCTTTCACCACCCATTCTTCCGGCCATTTTCATTCCTTTGAATACTCTCGCAGGATATGAAGCGGCACCAATAGAACCTGGAGCTCTTAAACGGTTATGTTGACCATGCGTTGCTTGACCAACTCCCCCAAAACCATGACGTTTGACAACCCCTTGAAATCCTTTTCCTTTAGATGTGCCCGCAATATCAACAAATTCACCTTCGATGAAATGTTCTACAGTGATGGCATCACCTAATTTGTAACTATCTTCAAATCCTTGGAATTCGGCGACTTTAGTTTTAACAGTAGTACCAGCTTTCTTTGCGTGTCCCGCTTCAGATTTGTTGGTGCTTTTGTCTCTCTTGTCATCGAAACCAAGTTGAAGAGCACTATACCCGTCAACCTCTTCGGTTCTGACTTGGGTAACGATACATGGACCTGCTTCAATAACGGTACAAGGAATATTCTTTCCGTTCTCGTCGTAGATGCTGGTCATACCGATTTTTTTTCCAATTAACCCAGACATAAAAAATTATTTATTTGTTATTAATACTTATTCAAAAAAATTCAGGGTCAAAATACTTCAACCCTGAATGTATTTTTACCGTTTTTCCCTCGCTCGCAGCTCGGGACATGTTTTTTCACGAATGTTTGAAACTTACTGTTCCAATTCATGAGATTCCTGCTTTCACAGGAATTCATTACACTTTTATTTCCACTTCAACACCACTTGGCAATTCAAGTTTCATCAAGGCATCAATAGTTTTTGATGATGAGCTATAGATATCCAAAAGTCTTTTGTAAGAACTTAATTGGAACTGCTCTCTTGATTTCTTGTTTACGTGTGGAGATCGAAGTACAGTGAAAATCTTTTTATTCGTAGGTAAAGGTATTGGTCCAGTTACAACTGCTCCAGTACTTTTTACCGTTTTAACAATCTTATCAGCAGATTTGTCTACCAAGTTGTGATCGTATGATTTTAATTTTATTCTGATTTTTTGACTCATTTTCTTTAGATTTAAGCTTCTACGCCTTTAGCTGCTTTAATCACTTCTTCAGATATATTTGAAGGAGTTTCAGCATAATGTGAAAATTCCATAGTTGATGTTGCACGTCCAGAAGACAATGTTCTTAATGTAGTTACATATCCAAACATTTCAGATAATGGCACAGTCGCTTTCACCGTTTTGGCTCCCGCTCTGTCTCCCATATCACTCATTTGTCCTCTACGACGGTTCAAGTCACCAACAATATCACCCATATTTTCTTCTGGTGTGATGACTTCAATCTTCATAATTGGTTCCATTATCACGGCTTTAGCAGCTTTAGCAGCATTTTTAAATCCGAGTTTCGCAGCCAATTCAAATGATAATGCATCCGAATCCACATCATGGTAAGATCCATCCGTCAATGTTACTTTCATAGCATCTACTTCGTATCCTGCCAATGGTCCGTTGATCATCGCTTGTTTGAATCCTTTTTCAATTGAAGGGATAAATTCTTTAGGAACGTTACCACCTTTAATTGCAGAAATAAATTCTAAACCTACTTTACCTTCTTCAGCCGGCTCCAATGTAAATTGGATATCAGCAAATTTACCACGTCCACCCGATTGTTTCTTGTAAACTTCTCTGTGTTGTGCTTCTCTGGTAATAGCTTCTTTATATTCAACTTGAGGCGCACCTTGGTTCACTTCAACTTTAAATTCACGACGCATACGGTCCACAATAATATCTAAGTGTAGCTCACCCATTCCAGAAATAATAGTCTGTCCTGATGCCTCGTCAGTTCTAACTGTAAATGTTGGATCTTCTTCTGCCAATTTAGACAAAGCCATGCCCATTTTATCAACATCAGCCTTCGTTTTTGGCTCTACCGCGATACCGATTACTGGATCAGGGAAGTTCATTGATTCTAAAACAATTGGATGTTTCTCGTCAGACATGGTGTCACCAGTCTTGATATCTTTAAATCCTACTGCAGCTCCAATATCTCCTGCTTCGATAAAATCGATTGCATTTTGCTTGTTAGCGTGCATTTGGTAAATACGAGAAATACGTTCTTTTTTACCTGAACGATTGTTCAAGATGTATGAACCTGCGTCCAAACGTCCTGAATATGCACGGAAAAATGCCAATCGACCTACAAAAGGGTCTGTTGCAATCTTAAATGCTAGAGCAGCAAACGGCTCGTCAACACTAGGTTTACGTCTTTCTTCTTTTTCAGTATCTGGATTGATTCCGATGACACTTTCTCTATCCATCGGAGATGGTAAGTAGCGACATACAGCATCCAATAAAAACTGAACTCCTTTGTTTTTAAATGAAGATCCACATACCATTGGGATGATCGCCATATCCATAACAGCAGCTCTTAATGCAGCATGCACTTCGTCTTCTGTTATAGAACTTTCATCTTCCATGAATTTCTCTAAAAGATTTTCGTCATAACTAGCTACTTCTTCAATAAGCATAGCTCTGTATTGACGAACTTCTTCTTTCATTTCTTCTGGAATCGCCACAACATCAAAGGTTGCTCCAAAGTTATCATCATGCCAGACGATTGCTCTGTTTTTAACCAAATCAACGATACCTTTAAAGTCTGATTCATCTCCAATAGGCAATACGATTGGCACTGCATTGGAACCTAACATTTCTTTTACTTGTTTGTTAACTTCCAAAAAGTTAGACCCTTGACGGTCCATTTTGTTAACAAATCCAATTCTTGGCACTTTGTAGTTATCAGCAAGTCTCCAGTTAGTTTCAGATTGTGGCTCAACACCATCAACTGCACTAAATAAGAAAACCAATCCATCCAATACACGTAATGAACGGTTTACTTCAACCGTAAAATCAACGTGACCTGGAGTGTCAATAATATTAAAGTGATAACTTTGTGCTTCTGCAGTTGGTTCACCATTTTCTTTTGGAAAAACCCAATCACAGGTTGTAGCTGCAGACGTAATAGTAATACCTCTTTCCGCCTCTTGCTCCATCCAGTCCATCGTAGAAGCACCATCATGTACTTCACCAATTTTGTGAGAAACTCCAGTGTAAAACAAGATACGCTCTGTAGTTGTTGTTTTTCCAGCATCAATATGTGCTGCAATTCCTATATTTCTTGTAAGTAATAAATCTCTTGCCATCTTAAATTAGAATCTAAAGTGTGAGAATGCTTTATTGGCTTCTGCCATTTTATGTGTATCCAAACGCTTTTTAACGGCAGCACCTTCTTCTTTAGCCGCAGCCAAGATTTCAGCAGCCAATTTAGCTGGCATGGATTTTTCATTTCTTTTACGTGAGTAACTAATCAACCATTTCATGGCTGTAGAAACTTTACGATCCGGACGGATCTGCATTGGTATTTGGAATGTTGCTCCACCAACTCTACGACTACGCACTTCTACGTGGGGCATAACGTTCGATAACGCATCTTTCCAAGTCTCCAAGGCTGTTTTTTCTGTGTCTCCTTTTTTTGCATCTACGATATCAATTGCATCATAGAACACTTTGAACGCTACAGACTTCTTACCATCCCACATCATCATGTTAACGAAACGAGTTACTAACTGATCGTTGAAACGTGGATCTGGCAAAAGCGGTCTTTTTTTCGCTGCTCTTTTTCTCATGTCTTCTTCTTAAAGTTTTTTAATTACTTTTTAGGGCGTTTTGCACCATATTTAGATCTACGCTGCGTTCTTCCAGATACACCTGCTGTATCCAAAGCACCACGAACGATGTGATATCTAACTCCTGGCAAATCTTTTACCCTTCCACCTCTAACCAATACTATCGAGT
>JBPOFM010000011.1:0-64523 GCA_051252455.1 Aquaticitalea sp. | reverse complement strand
CTCGACTGGATTCAAACCAGTAACCTCTTGAGCCGTAATCAAGTGCGCTATTCAGTTGCGCCACGAGGCCGTTTTAACGGGATGCAAATATAATACAATAATTAAAAATCTACCAAACAATTTATTTCAAAATTGTAAATGTTTATTTTTGAGGTATGGTAAATAAAGAACTTCTAGATCAATTCCATTATGTTTTCGATAATTACATCATTCAAAATATTGGCGAATATGGAATGCTTAAAATGTTTAACACCAACGATATTATCATGGATATTGGGCAAGAACTAACCCATGTCCCGTTGCTGTTGGAAGGTAACATTAAAGTGTTAAGAGAAGATAAAGATGGTAATGACATTCTTTTATATGTATTAGAACGAGGTGACACTTGCTCAATGTCATTGACTTGCTGTATGGCAAAATCCAAAAGTAAAATTAGAGCAGTTGCAGATAAAGATTCCAAGGTGATTATGATTCCCAATGCACAAATGTCTGAATGGTTTCATTCCAATGAAAGTTGGCGTAATTTTATTTTGCAAAGCTATCAAGTACGTTTTAACGAAATGTTAGAGACTATTGATGCTTTGGCATTTATGAAAATGGATGAACGTCTCTATAAATATCTATTGGACACTGTAAAACTAAACGCTTCAATAACAATAAGCAAAACTCATCAAGAAATATCAGAAGACTTGAATACTTCAAGAGTTGTTATTTCAAGACTATTAAAACAATTGGAAAACGAACAGAAAATAAAATTAAGTCGGAATAAAATTGAAATTTTAGTCTTTTAAGTAACAAAAGTAACATTGAACCATATTTAGCATCTTACTTTTGCACCAAACTAAATCACTATGGAATATATTTTTAATCCTTGGCCTTGGTATGTGTCAGGTCCTTTAATTGCAGTTGTTATGTTCATTCTCATTTATATAGGAAAAACTTTTGGCATGTCTTCAAACCTCCGAACCTTTTGTACGATTGCAGGTGCGGGTAAAAAAACCAAATTTTTCGATTTCGATTGGAAATCACAAAAATGGAATCTAATAGTTGTTTTGGGAGCTGTTATTGGCGGATTTGTTGCACATTTTCTACTTTCCAATCCAATTGATATTGATTTAAATCCAAATACTGTGGACGGGTTATCTCAATTGGGCTTTGAAAACGCAGGGAAATCATTATTACCAGGAGAAATATACAGTTGGGATGCCGTCTTCACCCTAAAAGGATTGACGATTCTTATCATTGGTGGATTTTTAGTGGGTTTTGGAACACGCTATGCTGGTGGTTGTACCTCTGGCCATGCGATTACAGGATTAAGCAGTTTGCAGATGCCATCCCTCATTGCTGTGATTGGTTTCTTCCTTGGCGGATTGATTATGATTCATTTGGTATTCCCTTTAATTTTTTAAGCTATGAAATATTTTAAATTTTTACTCGTCGGAATTGTATTTGGAATAGTCCTCGTTAAGTCAGAAGCGGTCTCTTGGTATCGTATTTATGAAATGTTCCGATTTGAATCGTTTCACATGTTCGGAATCATTGGAACTGCCGTGGGAACAGGTATTATTCTATTATTGATCGCAAGACAATTCAAGATAAAAAACATGGAAGGCTCAATAATGAATGTCCCACCAAAAGATAAAGGTTTGACCCGATACATTTTAGGTGGAACCCTATTTGGATTAGGCTGGGCATTATCTGGTGCCTGCCCTGGACCCATGTATATTTTAGTGGGAACAGGTGTTTTCTCAATGTTCATTGTCATTGCGGCCGCGATTTTAGGCACATATGTGTACGGAGTTCTAAAAGACAAATTACCTCACTAAATGGAATTTACCGAAATTATAGGGTATATCGGCGCCTTTGTAGTTGGTCTTGTTTTAGGACTTTCTGGCGGAGGAGGTTCCATTATAACGGTTCCAGTCATGGTGTATCTCATCGGTCTTAATCCTGTGACCGCAACTGCATATTCGTTGTTCGTGGTTGGTAGCACATCATCGATTGGAGCCATCCAAAATTTCAGAAAAAAATTAGTAGACGTCAAAACTGCCATCATTTTTGCGATTCCTGCATTTACGATGGTATATTTGACACGTCGCTATTTGGTGCCGGCTATTCCAGAAACTATTTTAACAGTGAACGGTTTTGTGCTAAGCAAAGACGTATCTATCATGGCGTTTTTTGCGGTTATCATGATTTTGGCATCATTCTCCATGATTGGTTCCAAACGCGATATTCCAAAGCCAAACTTCCGATCAAATATCAATATTCCATATTTGGTTTTAATAGGCGTTGGTGTCGGATTGTTAACGGGAATCGTGGGTGCAGGTGGCGGATTTTTGATTATTCCGGCATTGGTTCTGTTGGCAAAGTTACCAATGAAAACTGCCATAGGAACTTCGTTATTCATCATTTCGATTAATTCTTTAATAGGCTTTACAGGTGATTTACAAAATAGAGAGATTGACTGGTCCTTTTTATTAGTCTTTACGGCTATATCAATTATTGGGATTATAGTGGGTGTATATGCTTCTAAATTTATCAGTGGTGCCAAGCTTAAAAAAGGGTTTGGATGGTTTACGTTGATTGTGGCATTTTACATTATATATAAAGAATTATTAAGTTAAAGTGTGACAAAAGTCACAAACCAGCATTTGAAGATTCCGTATCTTTGAAGAGTAAAATTCCAATAAACGAAATTCCTTTTTCAAGGAAATAAAAATAAAAGTTGCTATGAAAATTGAACAAATATATACGGGCTGTTTAGCGCAGGGTGCTTATTATATCGAATCTGAAGGCGAAGTCGCCATCATTGATCCTTTACGGGAAATTCAACCCTACATTGACAAAGCAAAGGCTGAAAACGCAATCATTAAATATGTGTTTGAAACTCATTTTCATGCTGATTTCGTGTCAGGACATGTTGATTTGGCCAACAAAACTGGGGCATCCATTGTTTACGGACCAGGAGCAGAAACGGAATATGAAATACATTCTGCAAAAGATGGCGAAGAATTCAAATTGGGAAAAATAACCATCAAAGCGTTGCATACACCTGGACATACATTAGAATCTACAAGCTATTTATTGAAGGATGAAAATGGAAAAAATCACGCAATTTTTTCAGGTGACACTTTATTTTTAGGTGATGTAGGACGTCCAGATTTAGCCATCAAATCTGACTTAACCAAGGAGGATTTGGCTGAAATGTTATACGAATCACTTCGCAATAAAATAATGCCTTTGGCAGATGAGGTCATTGTCTATCCTGCTCATGGTGCAGGTTCGGCCTGTGGAAAAAATTTAAGTAAAGAAACCGTTGGAAGCATTGGTGACCAAAAGAAAACCAATTATGCCTTGCGAGCTGACATGACCAAGGAAGAATTTGTTAAAGAGGTTTTAGACGGCATGCCTCCTCCTCCACAGTATTTTGCAAAAAATGCTATGATGAATAAAACTGGTTATGATGCGTTTGAAGACGTGCTAAAAACAGGAAACATTCCGTTGTCACCAGAAGATTTTGAAGCCATGGCAAATCATGAGGAAGCGATGGTGCTCGATGTAAGAACGCAAAAAGATTTTATTGCAGGACATATTCCTAATTCTATTTTCATAGGCTTGAATGGTCAGTTTGCCCCTTGGGTTGGAGCTTTGATTAATGATTTAAAACAACCACTCATACTTGTTGTTCCAGAAGGACAAGGTGAAGAAGCAGTGACGCGTTTATCTCGTGTTGGTTATGACAATACACTGGGCTATCTGGAAGGTGGATTAGCTGCTTGGAAAGCTGCAGGAAAAGACGTTGAAACATTGGGATCCATCTCTGCCGAAGAATTTGCGAAAAGAGCTAAATCTCAAGATTTAAATATTTTAGACGTTCGAAAAGATGGTGAATACGCTTCAACCCATCTTGAAGGTGCCCAACATTTCGCTTTGGATTTTATCAATCAAAATATGAATCAGGTTGATAAGGATAAAACCTATCATATTCATTGTGCTGGTGGTTATCGTTCTGTGATTGCAGCTTCAATTTTAAAAGCAAGAGGATTTGACAAATTAGTGGATATCGCTGGAGGATTTGGTGCTATTAAAGAAACTGACTTACCAATGACAGATTTTGTGTGTCCTTCTACTTTGTAGTTAGAACATGAAAATATATTGCAAAAAAAAGACCTTTCAAATTTGAAAGGTCTTTTTTTATTTTAAACTATCTCCGCACTTAACCCAGCTTCTAGCAACATGGTGCATCTCGGTTCCAGTTCTTTATATTCGCCTGTCTTGACGGTGCATTGTCCTTTATAATGCACCAAAATTGAGCATTGCTCTGCTTGTTCTGGTGTATGGTCACATGCGTAAATTAATGTGTCGATGACGTAGTCAAACGTATTGACGTCGTCATTATATAAGACAATCTCATTGAGTTGCTGTTCTAAAGTGTCAACAAGTAGATCTTCCTGAATTTTCTCTCTTGTACTCATTTTTTTAGTCTTCAGTGTGCAGTCATCAGTCTGCAATTTTTAATAATTCATTTGGGTTTTAGGTTATTGCTAATTTACAAATTTTAGAGCAACCCAGTTATTTTTTTCTAAACTTTCAACGTAAGTCAAACCATGTTTATTGCATTCTTCTTTAATCAAGGGAATGTCGTCATTATAAAATCCGCTTAAAAAAACGCTTCCACCATTATTCAAACTTTCAACATACGTCTTCATATCATTCAAAAGGATGTTACGGTTTATATTTGCAATAATGATATCATACATTCTTCCTTTCAATAGCGCTGCATCTCCTTCCAACACTGTAATGTGATGGCAATTGTTTCGCTCTACATTTTCTAAACTATTTAAGTAGCACCAATTATCATAATCAATGGCATCTATTGGTTGAGCGCCTTTCATTTCGGCCAAAATTGCTAAAACGCCTGTACCACAACCCATATCCAACACCGATTTATCATCAAAATCATTTTTTAGAATATGCTGAATCATCATGTGGGTTGTTTCATGGTGGCCTGTACCAAAACTCATTTTTGGTTCGATAACGATGTCATATTCCGTATTTGGTTTCTCATGAAAAGGAGCTCTCACAGAACATACATTATCTAAAACGATCGGATTGAAATTTTTTTCCCATTCCTCATTCCAATTGGTTTGCTCTATGTCTTCGTAGGTGAATGAAATTTCAAATTCATCAGACTTCAAAATTTGAATGTCCTCAAGAATGGATTCATTCCATTCATTTTTTTGAATATATGCAGTCACACCATCTTCAGTTTCCACAAAACTTTCAAAACCAGCATAGCCAAGTTCTGCAATGAGAATTTCAACTCCTGGCTGCAATGGCCTAACGTTAAACTCATATCCAATATAAACTTCTGCCATAATCTTTATTTTTTTGCAAATTTACTAATCATTAATTTAGTTAGTACCTTTGCCATAAAATAAATTGAATGAAAAGTTTTCTCTTATGTTGTGTTGTGTTTCTCATAAGTTTTTCCTTTAGAGCGCAAAACAATAACGACATCAAATTATCTGCTTTGCCGTATTATAGCTACGGAAAAGGTTTGGGAATTACATCGCCGGACAGTATTTTTCAATTGAATATTCGCTTTCGAATGCAAAACCGATTGACCTACCTCAATAATGAAGATGAAGATCCTGCTTATGAAGCTTTGATTAGACGCTTGAGATTACGATTTGATGGCTATGTTGGCGACCCAAAAATAATTTATGTCATTCAATTATCCTTTTCGCCTGCCGATGTTGGACCTTTAGAAGATGATGGCAATATTAATATTATTAGAGATGCGATCGTGTTTTACAGACCAAATAAGCATTGGAACATTGGATTTGGTCAGACAAAACTACCGGGAAATAGACAACGTATCAACTCATCGGGAGCGCTACAGTTAACAGATAGAAGTATCAACAACTCACGATTTAATATTGATCGTGATTTTGGTTTGCAAGTGTATTATCTCAACGAATTGCAAAACAAATTTTCTTACAATGTCAAAACCGCCATAAGTACAGGTGAAGGACGTAACTGGACCAAGGAACCAGACAATGGACTCGCATTTACAGGACGTTTGGAACTGTTTCCATTAGGAGCTTTCAAGAATAACGGAACTTTATTTGAAGGTGATTTGAAGCGTGAAGACACACCAAAATTCATGCTTTCTGGTGTATATCATTACAATGAAAAGGCAAGAAGAACGCAAGGTACAATTGGCAATGAATTGTTTGAAAAACGGGATTTAAAATCATTGTTCGTGGATACCGTTTTTAAATATGACGGCTGGGCTTTTCAAGCAGCTTATATGAATAGAACGGCTGACAATCCAATCACCATCAATCCGGCCGATATTAATGAGTTAAGATACGCCTATGTTGGTGATGGATATGATACCCAGTTAAGTTATTTATTTGAAAATAATTATGAGTTGATTGGTCGCTATTCACATCAAAAACCCAATGACAAAATTGCGAATTTGACACCTCAAACGAATCAATATTCACTTGGAATTACTAAATACATATGGGAGCACTCATTGAAACTTCAAACAGAAATCACCAAGACCGATCTCAACTATTTTGACAATAGCAAAGCTGAAAATTGGTACGTTCGTTTTCAGGTTGAAATAGGGATCTAACAGTTATTGGTTTTAGAATGCGTTCACGATTGCAAAAAAATCTTCTGCTTGCAAAGAAGCACCACCAATTAAACCACCATCCACGTCTGGCTTGGAGAATATCTCTTTGGCGTTACTTGGTTTTACACTTCCACCATACAGAATGGACACATTGTTAGCAATATCCTCACCATATTTGTCAGCTACTATTTTTCTGATGAAAGCATGCATGTCTTGTGCCTGCTCTGGGCTTGCAGTTTCTCCCGTACCAATTGCCCAAACTGGCTCATATGCTAAAATGATATGCTCTAAAGCGGATCCATCCAGATGAAACAAGGCATTTTTAATTTGGCTTTCAACAACAGACTCGTGATTTCCTGATTTTCTATCTTTTAACTCTTCACCAAAACAAAAAATAACACGCATTTCGTTCTCCAATGCGGCATCTACCTTTTTTGCAAGCATTTCATCCGTCTCATTAAAATAAGCACGTCGTTCGCTATGTCCTAAAATGACAGTTTTCATGCCTATACTTTTTAGCATACTTGCGCTTACTTCTCCAGTATATGCGCCAGATTCTGCAAAATGCATATTTTGTGCGATCACTTCAATAGGATAGTCTTTTAGAGAATTAAATGATTGCCAAAGATTTGTGAAAGATGGCGCGAGCATCACTTCGACATCTTGAGGTTGATTTTGCATTTTCAATTCTGTAATCAATGTTTCAGTTTGTGCCAAATCATTGTTCATTTTCCAATTTCCTGCTACTATTTGTTTTCTCATGTGCTTATTTATTGAAGTTTAACTTTTGGATCTAACCAAATATAGATCATATCTACAAAAATATTGATAATTATGAAGACCAAAGCAATAATTAACACTGCTCCCATAATTACGGGTAAATCTAACGTGTTTAATGCGTTGACAATTTCTTTTCCGAGTCCGTTCCAGCCAAATATATACTCAACAAAAACAGCACCGGCCAACATGGACGCAAACCAGCCAGAGATTGCTGTAACTACAGGATTCAAAGCATTTTTTAGCGCATGTCTTCTGATAATTTGAAATTCACTCAAGCCTTTAGCTCTGGCCGTTCTGATATAATCTTGATTGAATACTTCCAATAATGAATTTCGCATTAATTGAATCACAACAGCCAAAGGACGAATCCCTAAAACTATTGCCGGAAGTATCAAATTTTTCCATTGAATATGCATCGCTTCCCCATAATCATCCAACTCATAGAGACTTCCTGTCATTTCCAAATTTGTGTATTCATGAAGCACATATCCAAAGAACCAAGCAAATAATATGGCACTGAAAAATGACGGCACACTCATCCCAATCGTACTTACGACTTGTATCAATTTATCTAACCAAAGGTCTTTGGACAAGGCGGATATAATTCCTAAAATAATTCCAATAAAAATTGCAATCATGATGGCAGAAACGGCAAGCACAAATGTATTTGGAAGTGTTTCTCCAATGACTTGACTGACTTTTTTGCCTTGTTTTGTAAAAGATTCTCGTAAGTAAGGGAATTTAATAACTGCGGTGGTACTGCCAATTGTGAACAGTTTAGCCGCTGAATACTTTCCTTTTTTTAAATACGTATAATCTGAAGCGTTGGTAGAATGAAACGATAAAGGCGCCAAATCATTCAAATAGTATAAATATTGAGTGCTTACAGGTTTATCAAAACCGTACTTCAGTTTGACGATGGCCAACTGTGCACTGTCTTCATTCTGCCCTAGCATCATTTGCGCTGGATCACCTGGCAATACGTTAAACAAAAAGAAAATCACAGTGACGACCCCGAACATAGTTAGGATGGCGTAGAAGATTTTATTTAGGAGATAGTTTATCAGTTTATCGTATGTTGTTTAGTGGAGAAATTGTTTTGCTCGCAAAGGCTCGAAGGGGCAAAGCGATGTGTGAAAATTTATATTTAAAGTAGCAAGTACGTTTTTCATCAAAAATTTTAAAACCAATAAAACTGAAACTAAAGACAGAACTATGCCGTTTGCCCACTAAAAATCCAATGCATCAATATCGTTCCAATGAACCTTTTGCATGACGGTACCTTTGTTTAAAACCACAATTCCCGGATTGGCTCTAACGATGGTTTTCAAGACTTTTTCATCACATAGATAAAAATCAAAATCAAGATTATGATCTGCTTTAAACTGTGTTTTTGTTGCACCTCCTGAAGAAGTCAAACCGATCACTTTATATCCTTTTTTCATGGCTTCATTGGACATGGCTTTTAACTTTTCAACCCCTTCCCATTCAGCTTTCTTAAGATCGTACATAACAATCATGACCAATTTAGGTTCTGCAAGAAATATATCCGTCAAATTCTCATCATCTGATTCTATTGAAAAATCTTGAATCGCTGGCACGAAACCTTCGTCAATAATTCTTGAATCGACTCTGACAAATTCACCATCCACATCTGGATAACCACTCGTAACTGTATGGGTTTCTTCTTTACCATTCACATTGAATGTATAATTATATTCTATCAATGGTTTGGCAGCATCTGGAGGTGTGCTCATTTGCTCCTGTAGGTTGTTGCCTAGTTTGTACGGTCTAAAGTCAATGGCAGGCAAGTGCATCAACACAAAATATGCGAAGCTTAAACAACCAATAAAACTTACCAAAGCCACGATAGTCAGACCAAATTTTGAGAATAAAGGCTTGATGTGACGTAAACCAAATAAAATGACAATTATCAAAATTAAAAGAACGACATCTTTTTTGAAACTTTCCCATGGCTTTAACGTTCTACCAATCAAATCTTTGAAGGCATCACCAAAACATCCACAATCTGCAACTTTTTCGTAGTAAGCAGAATAAAAGGTCAAGAATGTAAAAAATACAATCATCGCCAAAAGACTCCAAGCCGTGAATTTCGGTTTATAACCAATTAATAAAAAGACACCGAGAATAACCTCAAACACCACAACAAAAATGGCGATACCCAAAGCGAAAGGTTCTAAAAATGGCAAGTTCAGCACGTCAGTTCCAAAATATTCTTGGAGTTTGTATGAAAATCCTAATGGATCATTGAGTTTGATAAAGCCTGAAAAAATAAATAATGTTCCGACTAAAATTCGTGAAATGTTTACTATAATTTTCATAGCTTATTGTTCGTTTAAATGGATCATCGCAAATACAGCGTAATTGATCATATCTTGATAATTGGCATCAATGCCTTCACTGACTATTGTTTTTCCTGAATTATTTTCAATTTGTTTGACTCGCAATAATTTTTGCAAAATCAAATCCGTCAAGGAACTCACGCGCATATCGCGCCAAGCTTCTCCATAATCGTGGTTTTTGTCCATCATCAATTGCTTAGTGAGCGCAATTTTCTCATCATACAACTTCGTGGCTTCATCCACCTTTATATCAGGCTGTTCAACGACACCTTTGTCGAGTTGAATCAAAGCCATCACACAATAGTTGATGATTCCGATAAATTCACTTGCCTCTCCTTCATCCACTTTTCGAACATCATTTTGCTGCAAGCCTCTAATACGTTGGGCCTTTATAAAAATTTGGTCGGTTAATGAAGGGAGTCTTAAAATGCGCCATGCACTGCCATAATCAGACATTTTATTTATGAAGAGCGTTCGGCATGTGTCAATAACTGCGTCATATTGTTGTGAGGTGTTTGGCATCTAAAAATATAATTTTGCGTAAATTTCGCATAAAATTGTTTAAAGTTCAAAGTTTCAGGTTTAAAGTTTCGGGTTTTCGTGATTAAATTCGCCAGGAATACACGAATAATTATTTTCAACAAATCACAAAATGGATGCAGTGAGGACAATGGGTTTTTCAAAGACGAAAAGTTGCTGCACATATCCATGTCTCATCAACAATAGAAAATTCTTGGCAAAAAAAATATGACAATTAACTGCAAAGGACACCTCATCGATCTTTCTTCACCAAAAGTGATGGGGATTCTCAATTTAACGCCAGACTCCTTTTATGATGGAGGAAAATATATAGACGAGGGTTCAGCCTTGGTACAAGTTGAAAAAATGATAACGGAAGGTGCTACTTTTATTGATGTTGGTGCTTATAGTTCGCGACCAAATGCTGAAGATATTTCTGAAAACGAAGAACTGCATAGAGTATTGCCGATTGTGGAGCTGATTCTTAAAGAATTTCCGGAGACCTTAATTTCTATAGACACGTTTAGAAGTAAAGTTGCAAAAGACGGTATTGAAGCTGGAGCATGTATGATCAATGATATCTCGGCAGGAAAACTCGATGAGAACATGCTGCAAACCGTAGCAGACCTTCATGTTCCATATGTGATGATGCACATGAAAGGCACACCACAAACTATGCAACAATTGACGCATTACGATGATCTCCTAAAGGATATTTTGTTTTACTTTTCCGAACGGATTGCAGAAGCCAGAGCTCTGGGAATTGTGGATTTGATCGTGGACCCAGGCTTCGGATTTGCTAAAACAGTGGAACAGAACTATGAAATTCTGAATAAGTTAGAACTTTTAAAGATATTGGAATTACCTTTGCTAGCTGGCCTTTCAAGAAAATCTATGGTTTACAAACCTTTAAATGTATTGCCTATTGAGGCGCTCAATGGCACAAGTATACTGAACACTATCGCTTTGCAAAAAAACGCATCTATTTTAAGAGTTCATGATGTCAAAGAAGCTGTAGAATGTGTAAAGTTAATGAGCTGTTTAAATTAATCAGAGAATGAAATACATTACAATTTTATTAATAACACTTTGTTTTTCATGTGGTAACGAGAGAATGGTTCAACTACCGGAAATAGATTCTTCAAAAATAACGGATGTCAAGGATGTTTCACCAGCCTATATATTTTACGATGAAAGTAAAAAAGATAGCATTGAAATCAATCGGAAAAACTTGATCATCTCTACCAATTGGTTAGTGAATGTCGATAAACGTTTAAAACTAAAACAAGCAATTCCTGCCATAAAAAAACTTCAAGACAAAAAGCGAGATGCCAAAATGCATAAAAATGAGGCAGCTAAAAATTACTATTCCTGTAATGACACTTCCATAAAAAGTCTAGGTTTTTTAGACTTTACAGAGGTAATCTATCACAATGGAATTGACAAAACCATTATAGAAAACCATACGGTATATAAAAATCCTACATCTACTGAAACAACACATGTGATGAGCATTTTATTTAAAGCTAACGATTCCATCACCATAAATACGGCTCATACGGACAAATCTGAGTTTGTACAAAAACTCAAATTCATGGATTCCATTCAGAATAAAATGATGGGAGTTGTCTATTTAAAATTCAACGAAAATTTAAGCTTTCAAGATTATATAACTTATAAGTCCATGGTTTCTAAAATCAAATTGAAGCACGCAACCATTTCTGATGACGAGTACATTTTTAATTAACTATATTTTGTTAATTTTACAGAAACCGTACAACCTTGGAGAAACTTAAATTTTGGGATTTTGGAGTCATTGATTTTATTGATGTCTTTCTTGTTGCCATTCTTCTGTATTATATCTACAAATTAGTTAAGGGTACGGTTGCCATCAATATCTTCATCGGAATTCTTATTGTCTATGCCATTTGGAAGTTGACGGACTTTCTAAACATGTTCATGCTCCACAATATCTTTGATGGTTTTATGAAAGTTGGAATTATCGCACTAATTGTCGTCTTTCAACCTGAAATTAGAAAATTTTTATTGATGGTTGGTTCGACCAATTTAAGTGGCAAGCGGAAGTTTTTCAGTAAATTGAAATTCCTAAAAACGGAAAATAATACCGAAACCGATATTTCTGCAATAATTACTGCATGTGAAAATATGGGTTCCACAAAAACTGGCGCCTTGATTGTGTTGGAACGCAACAATAATCTCGACTTTTTGATAAGTACAGGGGATGAGATGAATATCACCGTCACCCAACCCATTATTGAAAGTATTTTCTTTAAAAACAGTCCACTTCATGATGGAGCTATAATTATCTCAAATAATACCGTAAAAGCGACTCGCGTGATACTTCCTGTTAGTAACGAACAAAATATTCCGCAACGATTTGGTTTGAGACATCGTGCAGCCATTGGTATTTCTGAAAAGACAGATGCGCTTGCACTGGTTGTAAGTGAAGAAACAGGACAAATTTCTTATATCCAAAATGGAGAATTTGTGATGTTTAAAGATATCAATGAATTAATGGAACTTGTTGCAAAAGATTTGACTTAATGGATTGTAAAAATTGTCATTCTACTCTATCCGAAAACGCCAGTTATTGTTACGATTGTGGTGGAAAGGTCATTAGGAATCGATTAACACTGCGTAATCTTTTTGAGCATTTAAGCGAAACATTTCTTAATTATGACAACAAATTTCTACAGACCTTTATTGGGCTGTTTAGAAAACCAGAATATGTTATTGGAACATATATCAATGGGACGCGTAAAAGGTATGTGAATGTGGTGAGCTATTTCGCAATTGCCATTACTCTATCTGGTCTGCAATTATATATTTTGAATAAATTTTTTCCGGATGCATTAGACATATCCACGCTTGACACTTCAGGTTCTGATATGCTTAAGGAATCAAATTTCATGGCAATACTACAGGAATATCAATCCATCATCATGATGTTATATGTGCCGTTGTACGCCATTATTTCAAGGGTGGTATTTCTAAATAAAAAAACATATAACTATACCGAGCAACTGGTTATTTATATGTACATCCAAGCACAGACCTCAATATCTGCCGCTATTATTTTGACGCTTTTGGTCATGGTGGGATTTAATTATTTTGCGTTATCTTACTTTTATATTGCAGCAATGGTCTTGTATTCTGCATATTGTTTAAAACGATTGTATCAACTGACCACATCGGAAATAATTCTCAAAACTCTAATTTTCGGATTGATTATTGGCGCATTAATGGTTTTGATTGTTATCATCATGTTCGCCGTAATGTTCATGAATGGTAGCATTCAAGAAGTATACGAAGCTGGCAAAGCCGCAAAAGGGAGTTAAACCACTTCCTCTTTTATAAACTGTACCTCATACAAATTTCGATAATAACCATCTTTTTTCTTGAGCAGTTCTTGGTGTGTGCCTTGCTCGACAATCTTTCCAGAATCCATAACGATAATACTGTCTGCTTTCTTTATGGTGGCTAATCGATGTGCAATCACAATAGATGTTCTTCCTTTTGTGATTTTATCCGTAGCATCCTGTATCAGCTGTTCAGAATAAGAATCGACAGATGAGGTGGCTTCATCTAACACTAATATACTTGGATTGGTGACGTATGCACGTAAAAAGGAAATCAGTTGACGCTGTCCCGATGATAGCATCGCACCTCTTTCTTTGACATTATAATGGTAACCACCAGGAAGACTCATAATAAAATCATGAATCCCTATCGCCTTCGCTGCTTGATGCACATCTTCTTCAGAAATATCCTTATTATTTAGCGTAATATTATTCACAATAGTATCTGCAAAAAGGAAGACATCTTGTAATACCACTGCAATTTGATCTCGTAGTGAACTTAAAGTAATATTCTTTATGTCAATAGTGTCAATTTTTATGGTTCCTTTTTGAATATCATAAAAGCGATTCAAAAGATTGATTATTGTCGATTTACCAGCTCCTGTGGCTCCAACAATGGCAATCGTTTGTCCCGAAACCACATCGAAAGAAATGCCTTTTAAAACTTCTTCATCCTGAATGTACGAGAAGTGAACATCATCAAACTGAATGTCGCCTTCGAAGTGCGGTGCACTAATAGTTCCAACATCGTCAATATGTGAACTGGTATCCAACACATCAAATACTCTATTTGCTGCCACCATTCCCATTTGAAGGGTATTGAACTTATTGGCAATCTGGTTCAAAGGTCTGAACAACATCGGAATCATCATGATAAAAGCGGTCAATTCTCCTAAAGACGCGGTGTCGTCCAAAACCACATTTAAACCTCCGTACCAAACGACAAGACCCAAAGTGATAGATGATAAAAATTCCGCAATTGGAAAGAAAATGGAATTGTACCAAACGGTTTTGAGCCATCCTTTTTTGTGACGTTCATTAATTTCCTTAAAGTTTCTGAATTCGGTGTCTTCACGTGCGAATAACTGCAATATTTTCATCCCTGTAACACGTTCCTGAACAAATGAGTTGAGGTTAGAAACTTCAGTACGCACATCTTCAAAAGCCATTTTCATGTACTTCTGAAAAATATTGGTCGCATAAATTATCACTGGCATTGTGATGAATACAATCAAAGCTAAAGACCAATTCATATACAGCATCATTCCTGCAATCGCAACCATTTTAAGCAAATCACTAAAAATCATAAATAAGCCATCACCAAAAACATCCGCGATACGCTCCATATCTGTTACAGTTCTCGTCACCAAAACACCAACTGATGAATTATCAAAATATTTCATTTTGAAACTCATAATATGTTTAAACAATTTGACTCTAATATCTTTTACAATCGACTGCCCAAGCCACGTGGCATAATAAATAAAGAAAAGATTACACACGACTTCCAGCACTAAAAGCACAACCATGAGAATGATGTAATACATAAACCCATCATACTCTTGAAGCGCAATTTTAGTGTCAATCGCTTCCTGTAGAACCTTGGGCCGCAAAACTCCAAAAACAGCCAAACCGAGTACAAAAGCAAGCGTACTGTAAAATACCAATTTGTACGGACCTATATATTGTATCAATCGCTTGAACAAGGATACATCATATATGTTTTTTGGTTTTTTAGCCATTCTTCAGTTTGTTGTGGTTGTTTTTTTACTTACTAATTGTTAATCTTTAACTCGTTCGGATATACAATTTTTGTCAAATACAATCCATTCGCGGGCACCGAATAACCGGCCTCACTCCTGTCTTTAGATTGGATGACTTGGTGCAAATGCTCAACTGCCATTTTTCCTAATCCAATTTCAATCATCGTTCCAACAATAGCCCGAACCATATTTCGCAAAAAGCGATCGGCAGTAATAGTGAAAATAAATTCATCATTTTCCATCTTCCAAAAGGCTTCTTTAATGTCACAATTATACGTTTTTACATCGGTATTGCTTTTAGAAAAGCATTGAAAATCATTATACTCCAATAATATTTTGCAAGCCTCATTCATTTTGTCCATTTCTAAATCAAAATAAACATGATATGCAAAATCACTATTAAACACGTTCTTTTTGTTCGCAATTCTATATTTATAAGTTCGACTTTTGGCATTAAAACGTGCATGAGCCTTGTCTCCAACCTTAAAAATATCATGAATAGCGATGTCCTTTGGCAGATAACAATTTAACTTGAAGATGATGGATTCTACATCAATTTCGTCTTCTACAATAAAATGAGCAAACATTTGAGAGGCATGTACCCCAGCATCGGTACGGCCAGCTCCCATTACGGAAATTTTGCTGCGCAACATTTTAGACAATGCCTCTTCCAATACCTGCTGTACGGAAATAGCATTGGGCTGATTTTGCCATCCATGGTAGGATTTACCATTATATGAAAACTCGATGAAATATCTCATTCTACTTATGAATCAAGACCGCTTCGCTGATAGAATCAAGAACCAAGACGAGATTGTAACTAAAAATTTAATTGAACTGAAATTTTAACTTAATGCGTTATTTTTACAAAAAAGCAAAGATAGAGTTTTAATGGCTTTGTAAATTTCAAATTAAAGTTAAATAAAAGAGTTTTCCCTTTGGTGGAATGTAAGCATGAAAAACATCCTTCTACTTTCTGATACACATAGCTATATAGATGAGGATATTCTAAAGTATGTCAAACAAGCTGATGAAGTTTGGCATGCTGGGGATATTGGAGATCTCAAAGTTACGGACGCTATCAAAAAATTAAAACCTTTAAGAGCTGTTCATGGAAATATTGATGATGCCAAGGCACGACTAGAATTCCCTGAACACAATCGGTTTATGTGTGAAGAGGTCGATGTTCTGATAACCCATATTGGAGGTTATCCAGGAAAATACTATCCGCGAATTAGAGAAATGATACAGCAAAACCCTCCAAGACTATTTATTTGTGGGCATTCACACATTCTCAAAGTGATGCCAGATAAAAAGTTGAATTTATTACACATGAATCCAGGAGCCATCGGCAAACATGGATTTCAACAGGTTAGAACAATGCTACGCTTTACGATTGACGGGAAGAAGATTGAGAATTTGGAAGTTATTGAGTTCAAGAAATAAAAAAGCCCAAGATCTCCATCTTGGGCTTACGCACTAATAAAATTAAGTCACTAGGGTTTATCGCAATCGATCCACAGATTTTACGAGATCTTCATCTTTCTTTATGGCCTTGTTGGCTAACACCAACAATACGATAGACAAAGCAGGAAGAACGATCCCAATACCTTTCTCCGAAACGTCCGCTTCTCCAGATAAATTTAGGGATTGATACACAAATAATCCTAATAAAATAAAGTTCAATATGATATTAAGCCGATTCATTACAAATTGCGACTTTCTGTTTTTATAACCAAAAATAGATACTATAGATAATACAGCAGATCCTAAAAACAGCGCTAAATAATAGATGTCGTCCATTGCATAGATCAAAACATCTTCGCTTGTTGTCCATAAATGGAACACAAAAATAAGACCGCCAGACACGATGGCTGCCAAAAATAAATACACGGTTTGTATGCGCTGTAACATTCTTTTCTCAAAAATTTAACGACAAAATTAACAGTTTCTTTTTAAAAGTTATATCTATTTTTAAAATAAAATTGTATTATTGCATAGACAATGTGTACATCAGAACGTTACACGAGGTCAAATCTTCAAATTTTTCTTGGTTTTACCCTCATCAGTTCAGTTTTCATTTGAAAAGTTCAGAAAAGGCCAATTTCAGTTTAAAAATTTATTCTAAAAACATACATGTTTGAAATTTCGCAATTAAAAGAAAAAAAGCTTTCCGATTTACAGGAAATCGCTCAAAAATTGAATGTACCCAAATATCGTACATTGAAAAAATTGGATCTAGTTTATAAGATTCTTGATGTTCAGGCCGCAAATCCTAGCGTTGTTAAAAAGGACGTTTTAAAAGATGAATCAACTTCTGAAGCAACACCTAACGCTACTGAGGCAACTTCTCGACCAAAACAGAAAAGAGCACGCGTTACGAAACCAGCTCCTCAACAGAAAGAACAGCAAAAGATGGAGTTTAACGATTCTAAATCAAATGTCTCGAAGCCAGATTCTAAACCAGAAATGACTAAATCAGATTCGAAAGCAGAGAACAAATCATCTGACGACAAACCACAGAAAAGCACTCCAAATCCACGTCCTGACAAAAAACAACAAAATAAGCCAAACCCACGTCAGAAGGACAATTCCAACAAGCCAAATCCTCGTTCAAAAGACAAAGATGGCAATGTAAATGATAACAGTAGTGGAAACAACGGTAACAAAGATAATAGAAATCGTTATAGAGAGCCAGATTTTGAGTTCGATGCCATCATACAAAGTGAGGGTGTTTTAGACATTATGCAAGATGGATATGGGTTTTTAAGATCTTCAGATTATAATTATTTATCATCTCCTGACGATATTTATGTATCACAATCACAAATTAGATTATTTGGTCTTAAGACTGGTGACACCGTTTTAGGCCATGTACGTCCGCCAAAAGAAGGTGAAAAATATTTTCCTTTGATAAAGGTCAGTAAAATCAATGGTCAAAGTCCGGATGTGGTTAGAGACCGTGTGTCTTTTGAACATTTGACTCCTTTATTTCCACAAGAGAAATTTAATCTTGCTGACAAACAAAGTACTATTTCAACCAGAATCATGGATTTGTTCTCTCCTATAGGAAAAGGGCAGCGTGGTATGATTGTATCACAACCAAAAACTGGTAAAACTATGTTATTAAAGGATGTTGCAAATGCAATTGCAGCGAATCATCCGGAAGTTTACCAAATGATTTTGCTAATAGATGAGCGTCCTGAAGAGGTAACTGATATGCAGCGAAATGTCAGAGGTGAAGTTATTGCGTCTACTTTTGATAAAGAAGCGCACGAACACGTTAAGATTGCCAATATCGTTCTAGAGAAAGCAAAACGTTTGGTAGAATGTGGACATGATGTGGTCATCCTTTTGGATTCCATAACGCGATTGGCAAGGGCTTACAATACAGTGCAGCCAGCATCGGGTAAAATATTAAGTGGTGGTGTCGATGCAAATGCACTTCACAAACCAAAACGTTTCTTTGGAGCGGCTCGTAACATTGAAAACGGTGGTTCTTTAACCATTATTGCAACTGCATTGACAGAGACAGGTTCTAAAATGGATGAAGTCATCTTTGAAGAGTTTAAAGGAACAGGTAATATGGAGCTTCAGTTGGATCGTAAAATATCTAACCGTCGTATCTTCCCAGCGATCGATTTAACGTCTTCAAGCACACGTAGAGATGATTTGTTGTTAGATGACAATACAATTCAAAGAATGTGGGTGATGCGTAAATATCTTGCGGATATGAATCCAGTAGAAGCGATGGAATTTATCAATGATCGCTTCAAGAAGACACGTAGCAACGAAGAGTTTTTGGTGTCCATGAATGGTTAAAACGAATTCAATCTAGTTATTAAATAAAACCCTTGACTATAAAAGTTCAAGGGTTTTTTATTTTTTAAAAAAATCTCGGCAGAGTAAACAAAAAAAGCCTCTTCCATGAAGAGGCTCTCAAATATCTATTAAATTAGTTTCTTACAAAGAAGCAATATATAAAGCTAGACCAGATTTAAGATTCGCAGCTTTGTTATTGTGAATAATGTTCTTCTTCGCCAATTTGTCAATCATAGAAGATACTTCTACAAATTGTTCTTTCGCTTCTTTAGCATCAGTTGTTTCACGCAACTTTTTGATAGCGTTACGAGTCGTTTTATGCTTGTACCTGTTGGTCAAACGTTTTGATTCGTTACTTCTGATTCTTTTTAATGCTGACTTATGATTTGCCATTGTATTTTATTTCTTATTTAATTGTAGCCCGTAGGGGAATCGAACCCCTCTTACCAGGATGAAAACCTGGCGTCCTAACCGATAGACGAACGGGCCATTTTATAATTTTATATTGATTTGTTACAAATTTTATAACATCAATACGAATTTTAAATGAACATGCATTTGTTTGAATGCGGATGCAAAAATACAACTATTTTTAAATGTTGCAAGACCTATTCAAACTTTTTTGCATTTTTTTCAATATGCCTTTGCGAAAAGCACTCTTCCTTTAGACGGTTTCCCTGTAAACACGCACTCTCCAGCCTCTTCTTTAGCATCTGCTGGGATACATCGAATTGTTGCTTTTGTTATGTCCTTAATTTTCTGTTCAGTGTCTGCCGTACCATCCCAATGTGCAGAAATAAAGCCTGTTTTCTGTTCTAAAACATTTTTGAATTCTTCAAAATCGTTGACTTCGGTAATATGTGTATTTCTAAAATCCAATGCCTTCTTGAATAAGGTTTCTTGAATTTCACTCATCAAAAGCGTCACAGTTTTTACCAAATCATCCATTTGGATTATTTCCTTGGTAAAAGTATCCCTTCTGGCCAACTCCACTGTTTTATTCTCTAAATCTTTTGGCCCGATTGCAATTCGCAATGGAACACCTTGCAGTTCATACTGCGCGAATTTAGCACCTGGACGATGGGTTGTTCTATGATCGAATTTACACGAAACTCCTCTAGCCTTCAATTCTTCCAAAATAGTTTTGGCGACTACAGTTATCTCATCCAATTGCTCATCGGTCTTGTGAATTGGGACAATGACCACTTGAATTGGCGCCAAATTTGGAGGCAATACCAATCCTTTATCATCGCTATGTGTCATTATTAAAGCTCCAATCAATCGGGTGGAAACGCCCCATGAGGTCGCCCATACATAATCTAACTTACCTTCATTATTAGTAAATTTCACATCAAACGCTTTGGCGAAATTTTGACCCAGAAAGTGAGAAGTTCCAGCTTGAAGTGCTTTTCCGTCTTGCATCAAAGCTTCAATACAATAGGTTTCTACTGCACCAGCAAAACGTTCACTTTCCGATTTTACACCTTTGATAACAGGAATTGCCATGAAATTTTCGGCAAATTCAGCATACACATCATTCATCTGTTCTGCTTCCGCCAAGGCTTCACTTTTCGTGGCATGTGCGGTATGTCCTTCTTGCCATAAAAATTCAGCTGTTCTCAAAAACAGACGAGTTCTCATTTCCCATCGCACCACATTGGCCCACTGATTAATCAAAATAGGTAAATCCCGATAACTTTGGATCCAACCTTTGTAAGTATTCCAAATGATAGCTTCACTCGTTGGGCGAACTACAAGTTCTTCTTCGAGTTTTGCCTCTGGGTCTACCCGCAGTTTTCCTGGATTATCAGGATCGTTTTGCAATCTATAATGAGTAACGACAGCACACTCTTTTGCGAAGCCTTCCGCATTTTTTTCTTCAGCTTCAAACAAACTTTTTGGTACAAAAAGCGGAAAATAGGCATTCTCATGACCTGTTTCCTTGAACATTCGATCTAATTCAGCCTGCATTTTTTCCCAAATAGCATACCCATAAGGCTTTATTACCATACAGCCTCTAACGGCCGAATTCTCCGCCAAGTCTGCCTTCACAACTAATTCATTATACCATTTAGAATAATCTTCGGAACGAGGTGTAAGATTTTTACTCATTGTCAGTCTTTTGGCACAAAAATTGTGCTTATGTTAAATAAAAAAATAGTTCAGCAAAACTAACTATTTTTGTAATGTTCAACAATAAAATTAAAGAGATATGCAATTTAAAACTTACTTACAATCGAAATTGCCATTATATCTTGCTTTTAGCTCACTGTTTATGTTGGCTTCTTGTGGATCCTACCAATATGTTGGTAATGATAGTGATGGTATTTATAGTTCTTCTAGTGAAGTGACTTCAAATGATGAACCTACAAACACTAATGAGGATAACACTTTTTATAAAGGATACTTTGCTGAAAAATCGCAAAAATATGAAAACATTGCCCAAGATGAGAATGTGATTTTCACTGATATTGACGATTACGAAGGTACTTACAATGATGCCACTGGTGAAGTGGAATATGACGAAGGTTATGCAGGTTGGGGACAAAATTCAGATAAAGTAACTATCAATGTCTACGATAATAATTGGGGTTATAATAACTGGGGCTACGGCTACTACAATCCATGGGGTTGGAACAACTGGGGTCATGGCTATTATCGACCATGGGGTTACAATTCTTGGGGCTATGGCTGGAACAATTGGGGCTGGAACACTGGTTGGGGCTATGGTTACAACAATTGGGGCTGGAATTCAGGATTCGGTTGGTGCGCACCTTATAGTGCTTATGGAGGTTATTACGGCTATCACCGAAGCGAAGTTGCTTACAATTCAACACGACGTGGAAATTATGTGTCTAATTCAAGACGAAACGACATCAATAGAAATAATACTAGATATAATACTGGGCGTAGTGACGTGAGCAGAAGAAATTCATCTGTAAGATCTTCTAACACGACTCGTTATAATCCTGCGAACAGTGTAAGATCGACTACGCGAAGCACTAATTCTAATGTGAGATCGAATTCGAATACACGATCTACTGATACACGTTCGACCACAACACGTTCTAGCAATACAAGAGCGACTACGCCAACAACAAGCACGAGGTCAACAACCACAAGAAGTAGTAGTCCTACACGATCTTCTTCACCGACAGTGAGAAGTAGTTCTAGTTCTTCAAGATCATCGACCACTAGAAGTTCTGGAGGATCTTCAAGAAGAGGTGGATAAATTAATAAAATGCTATAGTTTAATTAAAAAAATAATATGAAAAAGTTTAGTTTACTGTTCATAGGTGTCCTATCTATGTCAAGTTTAATGGCTCAAGATATCACAGATGCTGTTCTATATTCTCTCGATGAAGTCCAAGGAACTGCAAGATTTAGAAGTATGAGTGGCGCATTTGGAGCTCTGGGCGGCGATATGTCGGCCGTTAGCATCAACCCTGCAGGTTCCGCTGTTTTTTCTAATAGTAATGCGTCAATATCCATATCAAATCTCAATACTGCAAATGATGTTAGATATTTTAATGGATTGAATTCTTCATCAGAATCAAAATTTGATTTAAATCAAACGGGTGCCGCATTTGTGTTTGACAATTCAAATGAAAACTCAAGTTGGAAAAAATTTGTATTAAGTGTTGCCTATGATAAAACCTCCAATTTAGAAAACAGTTGGGTGGCTTCAGGTATCAATACAAATTCGAATACTATTGGCAATTATTTTTTATTAAATGCACAAGGTCAACGGTTGGCTGATATATCTAGATTAGAAGGTGAAAGTTATGCTGAAGCTTATTCGATAATAGGTTCAGATCTCGGTTTTGGAAACCAACAAGCCTTTCTAGGTTACGAATCGTATATCTTGGATCCTGTGATGAATAATGATGATAACACACAATATATTTCGAATATTGTAGGAAATAATTTTAACCAGAGATATTCTTACGCATCTACTGGATACAATGGCAAATTTACGTTTAACGTCGCTTCACAATACAAAGACAAACTTTATGTCGGGTTGAACTTAAACTCACATTTTATCAATTATGACCGACGGACTTTTTTGAATGAATCCAATTCAAATGTTGGGTCGTCCATTTCAAATGTTCAGTTTGAGAATGTGCTTTCTACTATTGGAGCTGGATTTTCATTTCAACTTGGTGCTATTGCAAAACTGACAGATGACTTTCGGGTAGGATTAACTTATGATTCGCCAACTTGGTATACGATTACAGAGGAAAGCTCGCAATCTATTTCCACTATACGGGATGATGCTGGTTCAAACGCAAGTTTAACAATACGTCCCAACGTTATAAACATATTTCCAGATTATAGGCTTCAAGCACCTGGAAAAGTAACGGGCAGTTTTGCCTATGTTTTTGGAGAAAAAGGATTAATTAGTTTTGACTATTCACGAAAAGATTATGGTAACATAAAATTCAAACCTACTTCAGATTCCTATTTCAGGGCTCAAAATGACATTATTAGCAATACCCTTAAAGCTGCAGCAACCTATAGAGTCGGAGGCGAATATCGATATAAGGCAGTGAGCTTTAGAGGAGGTTATCGTTTTGAAGAAAGCCCTTATGAGAACGAAGAGTTCTACGGCAATTTAAACGGTTTCTCTTTAGGATTGGGTTATAGTTTTGGAAATATTAAATTAGATTTGGCTTATGACCAAGCGGAAAGAACTTATAATAATCAACTTTACAATATTGGTTTGACGGATGCTGCAACTATAGATTCTAAAAACTCTAACGTTACATTGACATTAGGATTTAGTTTGTAATTTTTTAAAATAATATCGATATCCTGTTAATGATTATATTTTTGATAGTCGATTAAGCTTCTAACCTAATATGGCCGTGTGTTTAGCTAATTACTAGACATTAATTGTAAATACTAAATAAAAAAAAGCTGAACACACCTTTTCAGCTTTTTTTTCAGCATTAATTGACTTTACTCTTATCGTTTCAAGGTGAAATGGGCATTAAACTGTTTTTCCCCTGTCGATGCTCATTGTATTCAACATTTAACCAATAATCATTAGACGACATTAGTTTTCCATTGTAGGTAACATTCCAAACAATAGTCAAAATCAAATTCACTACATAAAGCTGAATACTTCTGTTCAGCTTTTTTTTTTGAAATCATTAATTGACTTTACTTTTATAGTTTCAAGGTGAAATGGGCATAAAATTGCTTTTGTTCCCCTGTTGATGGCTCATTGTATTCAACTTTAAACCCATAATCATTAAGTGGCATTAGTTTTCCATTGTAAGTAACATTCCAAACATTAATCAAACTCAAATTCACAACATAAAAAAAGCTGAACATTTCTGTTCAGCTTATTTTTAAATCATTGTTTAACTTATTACTTATCGTTTCAAGGTGAAATGGGCATTAAATTGTTTTTGTTGCCCTGTCGACGGCTCACTGTATTCAACTGTAAACCAATAGTCACTTGATGGCATTGGTTTTCCATTGTAGGTACCATTCCAACCATTTCCGGCAGGACTTATTTGTTTAATTAGTTTTCCAAAACGATCAAATATATAAATCTTCGCGTTCGCTTGGTCTCTAAAACCAACAATGTTCCATGTTTCATTTCTACCATCACCATTTGGCGTAAAGAAATGTGGATAATCCATCACCATTACTCTCTCAAACGACTTACCGCAACCATTGATATCTCTCGCTGTCACTATGTGCCAACCAAAAGATACACCTTCAAACGTACCACTTTCTTGCCATGGACCTTCGTCAAGACTGTATTCATAAACACCATCACCCGTAGCAGTCGCAACGATGACATGATTATCTGCAAAAGCCTCTGTAGTCACCTCAACAGTCACAGCTGGAGGAGAACTTAACAATACCTCTGTGATATCAGAATTTTCACATCCCGTGATAATATTAGTAACCAACACACTATACGATCCTGCTTCTTGAGCGGTAAGACTAGAGCCTGTTTCTCCCGGAAGAACATCTCCATTAAGACTCCATTCAAAGGTATAATCGATGGTAGATAATCCTGTATTAAGGAAAGGTGCTCCTAAAACTTCGGTTCCATTCGTATCTCCACAAATCGTGTAGGTATCTTCTAGATCAAATATTGGGAGAAGATCCACTCTCAAAGTCAATTCAGTGACCGCATAGCAAATTGAACTGTCCATACCTACTGCATCGGGAGTATCATTGTCAACTCTTACATATATAATTTGAGGATTGGATATATTCTCATAAGTGTATGGAATCGGATCCACTCCCATTTCTGCATTCTCTTCAGTTGTATAATAAGTTACGATGAAATCTAATGGATCTTGACCATCAAGAACTTCTAGATCATTCTCTGTTAGGTCAAACTGGCCAAGTCCTTCATTATCTCCAATATTGTCACATATAACATGCTCAATTGGATCCATATCACTATTTGCTTCAGCACCATTATCGACTTCAATGTTAAAACTTGCTGTGCTTATAGAACAACCTGTTGTATTATTGGTAATGGCTACAAATATCTGCTGTGGACTACTTGCATTCGTATAAGGACTTAAAAGTGCGCCCGATAGGTTATCTGCTCCTGCTTGAGTCGTATGGTATGTCACCGTAAATTGTGATGCATCTTGTCCGTTTAAAATTTCTTCATCTTTGTCTGAAAGATAGAATTGAGCAAAACCGTTAGTGTTGACCTCACAAATTATATAGTCCGAGATTTCATCCAACTCTAACTCTGGTAACGGATTGACTACAATATCAAAATCAACTATTGTATAGCAACCTGTGATGTCATTTTCAACTCTTACATAAATTGTTTGTGGAGTGAAATCGGTGTTCGTATTGGTATACATTGTTGGATCGTCAATCTCATTCATTCCGGCTTCAGCATCCTCTAGCGTTTCATAATAGGTTGCACTCACATTGAGTTCAAAATTGATAATATCGCCTTCGTTCAACGTA
The DNA here is from genome assembly GCA_051252455.1 of Aquaticitalea sp. Lineage (GTDB taxonomy): Bacteria > Bacteroidota > Bacteroidia > Flavobacteriales > Flavobacteriaceae > JBPOFM01. The sequence continues at coordinate 38,281 of JBPOFM010000011.1, read as the reverse complement.
AGATTAAAAACTTCCTGTCCATCTCCAGTATTTATGTCATCACAAAGCTCCATGTCTGCTGGATCTGGAGTCGGAGTCGGGTTTGGTAGTACACGAATTGTCAAGGTCGTAAAATCAGTACAGCCTGTTGCTGTATCTGTCACTCTTACATAAAGAGTTTGTGGGTTGGCAGCGTTGCCATTCACTGACATATTCACATAGTCTGTTGCTGGATCAATCCTATCGTTATCGGCTTGGGCATTCGCGCTGGTTGTGTAGTAAGTTACTGACCAACTACCATTGCCACCTGTAATCTCTGCATCTTTGACTGTTAAATCAAAACTGGTCATCTGGTCAGCGACGTCATCATCACAAATACTTAATGGTAAAGGTTGTATAGCTGTTGGTGGGAGCTCCACTCGTATCTCAAATTGCCCAGTTTTTACACAACCATTTCCGCTACCTACAACACGTACGTAAATGGTCTGTGGATTGATAGAATTGGTGAAATTGGCTGGATTCGTGATTGGACTTGCACCAGAATCTGCATTCGCTTGGCTGGTGTGAAAACTCAACGTGTATTGTGAAGGATCTTGACCGTCTAATATCTCGTCTATTTTGGTCGTCAAATCGAACTGCGCCAAACCGTTTGAGTCCGTATCACATATTATATAATCAGCAATGTCTGTCGGTACAACAGGTGACGCCTGTACATTTAATGTCAATTCTATGATGCGGTAACAACCAGTCAAATCATTTTCTTTTCTTACGTAAACAATTTGAGTATTTGCAACGATATTATCATACGGACTTACTAAATCGTTTTGTCCATTATTAGCATCTTCTAGGGTTTCATGATAAGTCACCGTGATGTCCGACTCTCCGTTTATGATCTGTAGTGTTCGGGTTTCCAAATCAAAACTCGCAATCCCATCATTATCACCATCACATACCCTAATTGGAGTTGGTGCTACTAATGAAGGTAGTGGATTAACACGTAAATCAAGTGTAATTGTACTAATACATCCAGTATTACTGTTGACTGCTCTCACATAAATAGTCTGCGCATTTGATGTATTTGTATATGGACTGACTATCTCATCGGTGTCGGTATTGGCTCCTAACTGGGTAAAGTGATATGACAAAGTAATTCCTGTTTGCCCATTGAGTATTTCATCTTCGGCATCCTCTAGCGTAAAAGCTTCCGCTTGATCACCTGGATTGTTGACATCACATAGTGTTAATGCAGTCGGTTGTATTAATACTGGAAGTGCATTTACGACAAGATCAAGAGTTGACAATTTATAACACCCGTTAGCCGTATCATCAACCCTCACCCATAGTGTTTGGTTGAAAGCTGTCGTGTTTGTATAAGCATTTGGAGATGCTATTGGACTAGTAGGAACTTCTGCATCCGCTTGTAATTCATAATAGCTTACTGCATATTGAGCTGGATCAAGTCCTCCTAATATCTCTTCATTCTTTGTGGTCAAATCGAAAAGCGATATACCATCTGTCGTTGAATTGTCACAAACTTCCAAAGGTGTTGGATCTACTATCTGAGGTGTATCCTTCACGAGTAATTGTAATTCTACAATAGTAGCACAGTCCGTTGCAATCGTTTCGCTCTCGATGCGCACATAGAGTGTCTGCATATAAACCACAATATTATTATATGGACTTGCTTGAGCATTCACATCATTCTCGGCATCTGCCATTGTCTCATGATAGGTTACCGTAAGACCGGATGCTCCACCAGTAATCTGTGCATCGGCATCCGTAAGGGTAAATACCCCAATACCATCGCTATCAGCATCGCAATACTCAAGTGGCAATGGCACATTGGCAACTGGAGCTTGCTCCACCTGAAGTTCCAATGTTGTAGTATCATAACAGCCAGTAGCTGCAATTTCCACTCGTACATAGACTATTTGTGGATTTGAAATATTCGTGTATGGTATAGCGAATGGTGCTGAACCATTGTTGGCATCCAATTGATTAAGGTGATAACTCACCACATATTGAGGGTTATTTCCTGTAATTTCAACATCCTTAACACTTAAATCAATCGAAGTTAAGCCATCAGGAACATTGTCATCACAAACTACTAAAGGTGTAGGAGCCACTACGACAGGCATTGGTAATACGGTGAAAGTTTCTGAACTTAACGTTGGACAAGTTCCATTTGTAGTATACTCTACCGTATAAGATGTACTTGCCGTTGCACCAGTTACCAATCCTGAAAGTGGATCTATTACAGCTGTATCCGATGGAACTGGATTGAAAGCAAACGTTCCGCCAGCTAAACCATCAACAGTAGCCATTGCGCCATCACAAGTTGCTGTCATAGTAAAAGACGAATCATCTGCCAAAATCACATTCAAAATCTGCGTGCTAGACAAAGGGCAAGTTCCGTTAGTAGTATATTGTACGGTATATGACGAACCTGAAGTCCCACCAGTCACTGTTCCTGTCATTGGATCAATAACAGCGGTGTCTGAAGGTGCAGGATTAAAGGTGAAAGTTCCACCAGGTGTTCCAGAAATTAATGCTGTCCCTCCATCACAAGTTGGAGTCATTGTAAAGGTCGCATCATCCGAAGTTATTACAGTAACACTTTGGGTGCTACTTGATGGACATGGTCCAGAAGTCAAGTATTCAACTGTATAGGTTGCCGCAGACGTACCATTCGTTATAGTACCATTACTAGCATTTATAACGGCAGCATCCGTTGGCGGAGGATTAAACGTAAATGTGCCTCCAGCCAGTCCGGTAACTGTTGCAGTTGCACCATCACAAGTAGCGGTCAGTATAAAAGATGGATCATCCGTAATAATGGCCGTCACCGTTTGAGTCGTAATCACGGGACAAACACCATTGGTTGTATACTGAACTGTATAACTTACACCTTGACTTGCACCGCTTAATGCACCTGTTGCTGAATCAACGGTAGCGCCATCGGCAGGATCTGGATTCAAAGCAAATGTACCGCCTGCATCTCCCGTAACGTTGGCAGTAGCACCATCACAAGTTGGAGTTAAGGCAAAAGCCCCATCATCTGTTAGAATCGTTGTAAAATCTTGAGTAGTAGAAAATGGGCAAGCTCCGTTTGTTGTATATTGAACTGTGTAAGTAATTCCTTGGGTTGCTCCAGTAACAGTTCCTGATATACCATCAATGGTTGCTGCGCCGTCTGTTACAGTTAAAGCAAAACTACCTCCTCCCAAGCCTGTAACTGAAGCCGTCGCACCGTCACAAGTTGGAGTTAAGGAAAACGTAGCATCATCACTTGGTAATAAGGTGACGCTTTGATTGGTACCAGTAGTACAATTTCCTGGAAAATTATAAGATACTGTGTAGGATGTTCCTCCAACTCCATTGGTTATTTCCCCCGTTGCAGGATCGATGACGGCCCCATCTGTCGGCTGTGGATCTAAAAATGAGAAGACACCTCCAGTATCTCCACTTACAGTAACGGACGCACCATTACAATCTGGTGTTACAGAAAATGTAGTATCAAAAACTTGACCTACGAAGATCGTCTCTGTGTCATTTAATGTAAGGATACAACCTTCATTAGTCAAGGTGTAACTAACTCCATCAATCCACATAGTTCCAGCAATTCTTGAAAATGTCAAGGTATCTGTTGGAACTGTCGTCGTAAAATTAAAATAACCAAGTGTGTTTAAAGCACCCGTATTAATGGTAATTGTATTGGTCCCATTGGTAACAGTCATATTACCATTGTTTGTGTTTTTCGCAGCACTTATAGTTATAACCGTACCTGCAGGTACCATATCAGCAAGCGTAAGGGTTGCACCAATATAGGCATTATCCAACCTCGCAGAATTTGTGTTATTTGCTACTGTTCCAGCTGGTTGAATATCTCCTATCGCATTTGGAGAATCAAAAGCTCCAATAGCATCGATCGCATGTGCCGTTGTAGGTGGATTTATATTTTGGATTTGAGTCAGTACGATTGTTTGATCGATGGGTGGGTTCGCAATGCTAACCGTTCCATTGCCGGAAGCATCCAAAACAATTATCTGCACGCCGCCACCATTAATGGTATATGACACTTCGGCGTTTGCTGGACCTGTCACCAAAAACTCTGCGTCTTCTCCTTGACATAAAGGCGTGATCATTGGTACAACATCTGCAAAAAGTTCTTCTTCCATTATGATACAGACCTCTTTGCTATATTCACAACCAAAATCATCAGTGGCTCTATATGTGTAGCAGTACGTTCCGGCCGTTGGTGGTGTTACGGTAATGTTATTTCCATTTGTTGCTGTAATGGTAGGATCGGTATCCCAAGTTTCAGAGGTAATTGCCGGCGTAAAGGAATATTCAGGTGGCTGTAAATTAGGATCAAAATTAATGGTCCATCCGAATACAGTACCATCGTCAATTCCAAGATTATCTACGATCCTTATAGTCCAATTCCCATTCAAAGGGCTTCCTATTAGAGCATTAAAATTCTGAACAGGCAAATAGGTGCCTGGAGCAAAGGAGGGAGCGGGCGGGTTTGAGCCAGCTATAATCGTCGGCGCATTTGCCAATAATACAGATGCATTCATGGAAAAGCAATAAGTTGCTCCCACGCCCGCCACCTGATTATCGAGATTATTAGCGCCCCCAAAATAGGTACCGCCAGATGATGTGTTCTCAAATAACTGTGCTTGTTGTCCATTTGGGCTAATTATAAAAATATCGAGATCTCCAGAGTACGAATGTTCAATATCAACACAAATCTCCACTATTTGATTCACATCCGTTATGGTCTGGCCCGAATCATAACAATCCACAGCAATGGCGGTATTATAAGTAGCCCCAGATTGGTCTGGTAATACGGTTACATCAGATGCGGGTGGTGTACAATCATTAAGGAACTCGACAGGCGTTGCAGATCCAAAGATCTCAACAGAATCTCCAAAACAAATTGTGGGTTGCGCTGCTCTTGTTCCGCTAAAATCAGGTTCTGTACCAACCTGAATCACTTGATTTATTAAATTATTATTGCTGCATCCATCAGGATAAGCAGGTGAAGTGTTTGTATCATTGATATTTAGATTTACGATATATACTCCAGGTTCTGAATACGAAAAAGTTGCCGTCTGACCCGTAAATGTGTTGCCATCACCTAAATCCCATTCATAGGTCGCTCCTGCGCCTCCAGTAGAAAAATCTCCACTACCATTTAATGTAATCGGTTCATCTGGACAAACCCTAATATAACCATCCCCATTTGGTGCTGGAACAGAGCTATCCAATTGAGCATTTATAATTTGACAAGGTGTAAAACAAGATATAGTCGCAGCCCAACCAGGACCATTATTTGCACCGTCTGAAAGAAATTCTATGGTCAAACATCCTGATGTATTATCTTCCGTGGCACTCACAAACCCTGGACTTCCAGTAGGCCCACCAGAGAAATTTCCAAAAAGAGGTGCCGCTGTAGAATCTCCATTATAAATGTTTAAAATATCAGCATTAATTTGTGTACTGAAGCTTGTGAAATCAAGTTGTGTTAACTGACCAGGATTTTCAGGACAAATCGTAACAACAAAAGTTTCGTTACTTCCATAACTTGAACTGGCACCTCCTGAATCATAAAAATTACCAGAGCATTGATTGAATATTGTTCCGTTTCCCATAAAAATATCTTGAGAAAACGATAGAGATGTAACTAAAAAAAATAGTAGGAGGGAAAATTTTTTCATGTTTTAATTAATTTTTTTGATGTTGAGATTTGATCATAATATAATAATTGGCATTATCCACCTTATACATATATGCTGCTCTCGAATGAAAATTGAAATTATATTTTAACGGATTGAATATGTTTTTATCGAAATTAACATCTCTAGAAATATTTGGTATGTAATAATCCAATAAAGGAACAGTAGATAATAAAGGACAATCCTTAAGTGTTTCCCCTGCTTTCAATTCTTGAAAAACGACTCTATTTCTTAAAATATTTTTCACATCTTTGAGTCTTTGAGGCCTACTTAATATCAATTCGTCTGCCTGTTCGCCATACACTTCTTTGATTTTGGCTAATTCATCATTTGTTAATGGCGCATTAACATTATCGTTATACACGACTAAAGGAAGTGGCGCTTGTTTCAAGTTCGATTGTGATATTGCATTGCTATAGACTAGAACTGTTAAAGTTAGCATTGCAAAAGATTTTAAATTTGGTCTCATTACGATTATATTAGAATATTTACGGTGTGAAATTTAAGTATTTTTTAAGGAATAAACTGTTAATGTGTTAATGAAATTACCTCACATACTTAACATTCATATAACATTTGAAATTAAAAAATCCCTACCTACTTCAGAAAATTTTTAATCCTTATCTTTGCAATCTGTTTTATGTATGAGCATATTTGGTAATAAAAAAAATCCTCTGATACGGAAAAGTAGGTATGAAAATAAATAACAATAACGATAATTTTGAATCATTAGGCGATAATCACGTTGGAACTTCAGCAGAGACGCCAATGCGAAAAGATGCCTTTGCACTATCTCAAGATGAAAAGATTGATATCATCAAAGATGATGTCCGTCATATCATGGAAACTTTAGGACTTGACCTCACGGATGATAGTCTTGCAGGAACTCCTATGCGTGTTGCAAAAATGTTCGTTAAGGAGATTTTCGAAGGTTTAGATCCAAAGAAAAAACCATCAGCATCAACTTTTGAGAATAAATATAAATATGGTGAGATGTTAGTTGAAAAAAACATCACAGTGTATTCAACTTGCGAACATCACTTGTTGCCAATTGTTGGTAAAGCGCATGTAGCTTATATATCCAATGGAACGGTTGTTGGGCTATCAAAAATGAATCGTATCGTCGATTATTTTGCCAAAAGACCTCAAGTGCAGGAACGTTTGACCATTCAAATTGTGAAAGAGCTTCAAGAAGTCTTAAATACAGAAGATGTAGCATGTATTATCGATGCCAAACATTTATGTGTGAATTCACGTGGTATTAGAGATGTGGATTGTAGCACAGTCACTTCAGAATTTGGAGGTCAATTCAAAGACAAAGAAATGAAACGCGAGTTTTTGGATTATATAAAATTAGAAACGTCCTTTTAGTTTGTTGTGGAGTTGTTTGTTGTTAAAGTGTCAGTATCTAAATTTATTGAGTATTTTTAAATTTTATTTTTCTACTTATTTTTTCACTAAACAGACACAAATCGATGCATATATTTTCTTTTGAAAAATTGGACGTTTGGAAAGAAGCTATCAGACTTGGTGTTAGAACCTACAGAATTACTGATTTATTTCCATCTGATGAGAAATTTGGTTTGTCCTCACAAATGAGAAGGTGTTCAGTTTCAATATCATCAAACCTTGCAGAAGGCACCGCTAGACTCACTTCAAAAGACAAGGCTCACTTTATGACCATGGCGTATAGTTCTGCCATTGAACTTTTGAATCAGGCCATCATATCCAAAGATTTAAATTTTATAACTGAAGACGATTATTTGTCAATTAGAATAGAAATTGAATCCATAAAAATAAAATAAACGCATTAAGAAATCATTTTCTCAAATCGAATTGATCATATACGAACGACTAAACAACAAACATCTCACAACTAAACAACTCACCTCATCCAATGCAGCTTTACAACAGTCAAAAAATAAGTCTCTACAATACTTTGAGTGGAGAAAAAGAAATTTTCAAACCGATACACGATGGCTACGTAGGAATGTATGTGTGTGGACCAACAGTTTATAGCAATGTGCATCTCGGAAACGTGAGAACCTTTATGTCCTTTGACGTGATTTTCCGTTATTTCAAACACTTGGGTTATAAAGTTAGATTTGTTCGAAACATCACTGATGCTGGACATTTAGAGAATGACGCAGATGTGGGAGAAGACAGAATTGCAAAGAAAGCACGCCTGGAAGAAATCGAACCAATGGAAGTTGTCCAACGTTATACCGTAGATTTTCATAATATACTGAATGCCTTCAACTTTCTACCTCCAAGTATTGAGCCCACTGCTACTGGTCATATTATCGAACAAATTGAGATCATTAAAACAATTCTAGACAAAGGATTGGGATATGAGGTAAATGGGTCGGTCTATTTTGATGTTCTAAAATACAACGATAGCAAACAATATGGTATTTTGAGCAAGCGAAATGTAGAGGACTTGATGCACAACTCTCGTGAATTAGATGGGCAATCTGACAAAAAGAATCCGCAGGATTTTGCGCTTTGGAAAAAAGCCGAACCCGTACACATCATGCGTTGGCCTTCTCCTTGGAGCGATGGCTTTCCTGGATGGCATTTGGAATGTACGGCAATGAGCACCAAATATTTGGGTGAACATTTTGATATACATGGTGGTGGAATGGATTTGAAATTCCCTCATCATGAATGTGAGATTGCGCAAGGGGAAGCTTGTAACGATCGGACACCTGTGAACTATTGGATGCATGCCAATATGTTGATCATGAATGGCAAAAAGATGGCAAAATCAACAGGTAATTTTATTCTCCCCAATGAAATTTTTTCTGGCGACAATGAGCACATCACAAAGGCGTATTCTCCAAGTGTGGCTCGTTTCTTTATGTTGCAGGCACATTATAGAAGTGTTCTTGATTTTACAAACAACGGTCTATTAGCTAGTGAAAAAGGATTTTATCGTCTGATGGATGCTATTAATGTGTTGGATGAATTAAAAACGTATACCACTTCAACCTTCCAGATTCCTGAATGGAAGCAGAATTGCTATACTGCGATGAATGACGATTTTAATTCGCCAATGGTCATTGCAAATTTGTTTGAAGCGGTTAAGTTTATCAATCAAATAAAAGATGGAACTGCCACCATTACCAAAGAAGATCTCGAATTGCTTAAAACTACTATTTACCATTTCAGTTTTGATATTTTAGGGTTGGTCAATGTTACAAAAGCTGCTGAATCAACAACCGACAAATTGACATCTGCGGTTGAATTGTTGATTCAATTGCGCCAAGAGGCGAGAGCAAATAAGGATTTTGCTTTATCGGATAAAATACGAGATGAGTTGGCCGCTAAAGGCATACAATTGAATGACGGAAAAGAAGGCACGACTTTTTCTACGAATTAGTTTGATGATAAGTTGATTGTTGTGGAGTCGAACAACTTAAAAAATTTAGAAAATAAGTTTTAAAAATTCAGGCCTGAACCCAATGAAAACGTTTTAACATCAAAAAACTCAACAACTCCACTCCTAATACTTCGGGATTAACAACAAGCGACATTGAAAAAAATCTTGACATTTCCATTTTTACTACTTATTAAGGGGTATCAGTTATTTATATCTCCATTGACGCCTGCAACTTGTAGATTTCAGCCCACTTGCTCGCAATATTCGAAGGAAGCGCTAGAATCACATGGTCTATTCAAGGGTGGCTGGTTCGCAATTAGGAGAATTTTCAGTTGTCATCCGTGGGGACGAAGCGGTTATGACCCAGTGCCTCCAAAGGATTAATTTATAATATACATAACACAAAGTCTTTTTCAAAACTGTATATTTACCAATCAAAAAATTAGACTAAATGCACTTTCTTAAATTCGTTTGGGATCCTTCAAAAGGGATTGACATCTTCGGTTTTTTCACGCTTCATTATTACAGTATGATGTGGATTATAGCCTTTATCATTGGGTTCTTTATCATGAAACGAATCTATAAAAATGAAGGTCAAACGGATGAATCTTTAGATTCTCTATTTATTTATTCCGTTTTAGGAATTATGATTGGGGCTCGTTTAGGACATGTGGTCTTCTATCAACCGGAACTTTTTAAAGAAGACTTTTTTAGTATTTTTCTGCCTTTTAGCTTTAAAAATGGAATTCATTTCACAGGATTTCAAGGTCTGGCCAGTCATGGCGCCGCTATAGGGATGATTCTTTCCATGTACTTATATAACAAGAAAGTATTGCATAAATCTGTTATTTGGATCTTGGATCGTGTCGTTATTCCTGTAGCTTCAGGAGCTGTATTTGTAAGACTTGGAAATTTCATCAATTCGGAAATCGTTGGAAAACCTACTGGCTCTGATTTTGGTGTGGTATTCAAACAGAATGGGGAAGATTTTGCACGACATCCTGCCCAGTTGTATGAATCTTTCTTGTACGTATTTGTGTTCCTCGCCTTATTCTATTTTTATTGGAAAACAAAAAAAGGATTACAGCAAGGCTTTTTATTCGGATTGTTTCTGGTTTTACTTTTTGTGGTGCGGTTTTTCGTCGAGTTCCTTAAAGAACCTCAAGGGGATGAATATTTTGCGATCACTGGATTGAATACGGGTCAATTGTTAAGTATTCCATTCATTCTGATAGGACTCTATTTTATGTTTTTTTACAAACCAAAAAGACAGCTCTCCTAATGATTCGTCGTTATTTTAAAATCATCACAGTTGCATCCATAAGCTTATTTTGTTTGACCACTACTTCCTGTAAAGAAGATAAAAAAATGGTGAAACCCATTGTTATTACTTTCAAAAAAGAGGGTGAACTGAAATTGAAAAAGGCTGATAACGATTCCATCATAAAATCTTTGGATATTGAAATTGCTGATGATGAGTATCAAACCCAAACAGGAATGATGTATCGTGATTCTATGGAAGACAGTCAAGGTATGCTTTTCGTATTTCCTGACGCTAGATATCATAGCTTCTATATGAAGAATACAAGAATTCCTCTCGACATTATATACTTAAGTGCCGAGAAGAAAATTGTGAGTATCCAAAAGAATGCTAAACCTTTTGACGAAAGCTCTCTTCCTTCGGAAGCACCTGCACAATATGTATTGGAAGTTAATGGCGGCTTATCGGATACTTGGAATCTGCAGGTTGGAGACTACATCGACTATACTCCATTTTAAAATCCTATTCTTGTAGACTCAATTTTCAGCCAGACAGAAATATTCAACTTACTTTCACTTCAACTTTTCTTAATGTATTTGATTGCGATCACTATCAATAGTATCTTATAATTTTATAAGCCTTTTAATGACTGAAACTCCAGTTCCCAATATCATTACTTCGATAAAATAAGGCGCATTTTCAAGTTTATCAAGATTATTTAAAATCACTGAACCATTCACATTTATTTCTGATGTTTCAAGTACCATACGTCCATTTAAATCATAGATTTTAATATCGATATCTCCATTAAAATTCAATGGCATTCTTAAAGAAACTTTATTTGTGAATGGATTTGGATATATCAAAAAATCATCAAAATTAAAATCATTGACACTTAATACTCCATCCTCACCATCACAATTTTCATCGATACCATTGTCAGGAATATCAGTTGCATTTCCATTTATAGCATCATTAGTATCGTCGCAGTCAGCATCGTTATCAACATAACCTTGCGGAATAATGTTATTACACTCCACTATAAAATTGTCTGGATCACCAAATCCATCTCCATCATTATCAGAATAATAAGTCATTGGAACGGCAGACTCTTCTGCAACTGTCACACAGACTTCTTGAGTTTCTTCACAGCCAAAATCATTTATTACCCTATAAGTGTAACAGGTCACTCCCGCTGTTTGTGGTGAGACCGTAATAGTGCTCCCATTCACTTCAATAATTGAAGGATCGGCATCCCAAGATTCAGAAACTGTTTCAGGAGTAAAAGAAAATTCTTCAATTGGAATGTTCGCATCAAGATTTAATTCCCAAGAAAAAATATAGCCGTTGTCAATCGCCAAATTATCGACTACTTCAAGACACCATTCACCATTGATAGGACTTCCTAATAAACTTTCAAATGATTGTGTTGGCAAATAGGTTCCAGGTGCTATTGAATTATTAGGTGGATTGCTACCTGCAATTACAGTAGGACCATCTACCAACAACACATTCCCTGACATGGAAAAACAATAATCCGCACCTACACCTGGCACATCGGTATCAGAATCATTCGCACCACCAAGATATAATGAACCACCACCATCTGAGAACGCTTTTAAAATAGCGCGTTGCCCATTGGGACTAACGATTGTAATTTCTAAATCTCCGAGATAGGAATGCTCCATGTTCATACATATATCCAAAATTTGAGAGATGTCGGTTAGTGTTGCACCAGATTCAAAGCAATCCACAATCGCACACGTGTAATATGTTACACCACTTCCATCTGGCAAACCTGTCACTCCAGTAACGGGTGGTGGACAATTATAAACAACGGGTGTTTGACTCACAACACCTGTGATAGTGGTTGACTCTCCAAAACAAAGTGTTTCATCATTAGCTTGAGTTCCAGCAAAGTCAGATTGGGGAGCTACTTGGATGATTTGATTAATCAAGTTTGTATTCGGGCATCCCGAAGGATAGATCGTCGTATTGGCATCCCTAATGTTAAGATTCACTATATATACACCTGGTGATTCATAGAAAAATGTAGCCGTTTGCCCAGAGGCTATATTACCATCTCCTAAATCCCATTCATAAGACGCATCCGTTCCATCAAATTCAAAGCTGCCGCTTCCATTTAATGTTATGTTTTCATTAGTACAAACCTTAATAACCCCATCTGAATTTGGCATTGGAATTGCCGAATCCAATTGGCTAGTTATAATTTGACATGATTCAACGCATAAAATATCTGCTTCCCAACCCAACGTATTTCCAGAAGCATCTGAAATAAACGCGATGGTCAAACATCCAGAAGGATTATCATTATTATTGGACGATATAAACCCTGGACTACCCGTTCCTGAAAAAACACCAAAATTTAAACTGTTAACGCTGTCACCATTAAAAATAGTCATTTGGTCAGAATTTAGTTGCGTAGCGAATTCTGTAAAGTTCAGTTCTACCTTTTGACCTGGAGTATCAGGACAAATTGTAATGACGAAATTTTCATTACTTGAATAATTGCCTTCTAAACCTCCAGAATCCAAAAAGGTTCCAGAGCAATTATTTACGATTCCATTCTGCATTATAATTTGCTGACTATAAGCGAAAAAAGGCAAAACAATAAGAATTAAAAGTAGATTTTTTTTCATATCAGATTAATTTGATGTTTAAAGTATTAGAGCAAACTATATTCTCCAAACCATGGTCTATTAAACAATAGATGTAATAATTAATAAAAGGTTGCGCAAATTTCATAAAAAGTACAATATTTTTATTAAAATGAATTAAAAAATAGGATTTAGCCAATTAAGTTTTTCAAATACTATCACAAACTTGACTAGAACCCATAAAAAAAACCACTTCTTTTGGAAGTGGTTTTCAATATAAATTCTGATAATTATTTTTATTTCTCTTCGGGCGCTTCACCTTTATCCGTCAATGTATCATACATGATAGGTGTTGCGATAAAGATCGATGAATACGTACCGACTACGATACCTATGATCAATGAGAACAATAGTCCTCTTAAGGATTCTGCTCCGAATGCGAACATTGCAATCAAAACGATCAAAGTCGTAAACGATGTATTCAATGTTCTGCTCAATGTACTGTTGATGGCAGAGTTAATATTTACACCTCCTCTAAAACCTCTTTCGTTAGTAACCTCACGAATTCTATCAAATACAACAACCGTATCATTCAAGGAATAACCAATAACCGTTAAAATAGCCGCAATAAATGCTTGGTCAATCTCCATGCTGAATGGCATGAATTTGTGTAATAATGAGTAAATACCCAATACAATCACCACATCATGGAACACAGCCGCAACCGCGCCAAGAGAGAACTGCCATTTTTTGAATCGGCCCAAAATGTAAAGGAATACAACCACCAATGATCCAAGAACTGCCCAAAAGGATTCTTTCTTGATATCATCCGCAATCGTTGGACTCACTTTACTAGATGACATTTTACCCAGTTTAGCATCTCCTGAACCAGATTTAAAATCATCATAAGTCATTCCATTTGGAAGGAATTTTTGCAGTGCTGTAAATAACTTTGCTTGTACATCTTCATCCGCTTCCGAAGAATTTTGATCTACATTATATTTAGTAGAAATCTTCAATTCATGTGAACTACCAATTGTTTTAACTTCCGCACTTCCAAAAACAGCATTCAGTTCTGGCTGAACTTCTTCAGGACTCACATCCTGTGCAAAACGCACTTGGTAGGTTCTTCCACCAATAAAATCTATACCCTCATCTAATCCTTCAACAAATAAAGATCCAATGCTCAATAACAATAATGCGCCTGAAACTGCATAAGAAATTTTTCTCTTTCTGATGAAATCGATATTAACGTTCTTGAACAATCCTTTTGAAATTGGCGTGGAGAAGGTCAATACTTTGCCTTTGTTCACATACCAATCGACCAATAATCTCGTGATAAAAATCGCGGTAAATAAAGAGGTTACAATACCAATTATTAAGGTAGTTGCAAATCCTTTAATAGGCCCTGTACCAAATACGAATAAGATAATCGCTGTTAAACCAGTCGTAATGTTGGCGTCCAATATGGAAGATAAGGCGTTTGCAAAACCGTCCTTAACAGCTTCTTTCTGACTTTTGCCTTTTTCAATTTCTTCTCGAATACGTTCAAAAATAAGCACGTTTGCATCAACCGACATACCAATTGTTAACACGATTCCTGCAAGTCCTGGCAATGTAAGAACGGCACCCAATCCTGAAAGCACTCCGAAAATCAATAGAATATTGAATAATAATGCAATATCAGCGAATAAACCGCCTTTGCCGTAGTATAGGATCATCCATACCAGTACGATGAATAACGCGATGATGAAGGACATTGTACCGCTATCAATTGCTTCTTGTCCCAAAGATGGACCAACCTCATCTGCCTGAACAATATCGGCAGAAGCAGGTAATTTTCCAGCTCTTAACACGTTTGCTAAATCGATTGCTTCATTCAGCGTAAAAGAACCTGAAATCTCTGAATTTCCACCAGAAATCGCTCCTGTAGTAACGCCAGGTGCAGAATAAACAATGTTATCCAATACAATAGCAATCTGACTTTGCTGCGAATAGGCTTTACCAGTCATTGCTTCCCAAGTTTTGGCACCTTGACCATTCATTTGCATGCTAACAGATGGTTTACCTGTTTGGCTATACGATTGACTTGCATCGGTAATTACTGCCCCACTCAACTCTGGAGTATCCTCTCTATTTCCAATCAATGCATATAAATCAACTACTTCACTGCTCTTTTCTTGAAGTCCCCACACAAACTTAACGTAGCGTTTATCCGCAGGCAAAAGAGATCTTACCTGTGGCTTATTAAGATAAGACATCACAAGGTCTTTCGCTTCATCCGTAGCTATAAAAGTTCCTACAACTGGACCATTAGGACCTGCTGCCATCAATGAGAATAATGGGTTTTCAGCAGCAACATCTTCTGAATCCGTCCCAACCTCGCCAGTCAGTTCTTTGATTTTATCGTTTGCAATTTCAGTAGAATCTTTAGTCTCTTCTTGGACTTCTGTGGCCCTTACCAAAGGTTTCAATGCTTCATTAGCTTGGGTCAAAAATTGTCCAAACTCTTCACCTTTGTAAACATCCCAGAATTCCAATTGGGCTGTACTTTGTAATAATCCTCTAATACGCTCTACATCTTTTGCTCCTGGCAATTCCACCAAGATACGTCCCGAATTTCCAAGACGTTGGATGTTTGGAGAGGTCACACCAAATTTATCGATACGCTTACGCAAGACTTCAAAAGCAGATTCTATAGACTCATCAATTTTTTGAGCGATAATTGGTTTAACCTCATCATCCGTCATGGAAACTTCTACATCAGGATATAAGGTTCTATTTCCAAAAACTTCTGGGGATGCTAAATTTTTATCCCCTTTAATCGCTTCAAAAGAAACGAAGAAATCTTCTAAATAGGTATTCTGACTATCTTTTTGAAGTTCAGACGCATCATCTAAAGCTTTATTGAAAACTGGATCTTTACTCTTATTGGCAAGTCCTTTCAATATATCTTTTACAGAAATCTCAAGAATGACGTTGATACCTCCTTTAAGGTCAAGTCCAAGATTCATCGATTTGTCCTTTACCTCGTCATAGGTATAGTTAGCAATTCCCAGGTTGAAAACTTCTTTCGTAGAAAGAGAATCCATATAGCGGAACTCTTCCGCATTACGTTGTACTGGGTCATTAGGGAACTTCTGTGCTGCAATTTCTTCAGCATTTGATTCAATTTGGTTGGCTTTGAATGTAAATGATAATTGATAAATACTTACCAATCCAAATAACACTGCAAAGATTTTTACTAATCCTTTGTTTTGCATTATTCTATTTTTTTAGTCAAATTTTCTCGATTTTTCGAGCGGGCAAATATAGAATTTCCCTTATAATCTGACAATGATTAATTTTGATTAAATTTTATTGAAGATAGGAACTGCTTTTTTATAGATGAAAGCATTTTGTAATTCGTAGAATTATACGTTCCAAAGTGAATCAGGCCCTGCCCTCACTTCAGGAATATTTCGAGAGATGGTATCGATTGCAATAGCAATAGTTCGATTAACTTTATAAGCTTCCCTTACAAACTGATTTGATTTATTATCGTCTATAAGTGGACAAGGGACGAACAAATTTGGGTTAAAAAATCGATCATAATCTTGTTTTACAATTACAACAGATTTGCCTGCGGCACCCTGACTACCATCAGTACTTTGATGCAGTTCGTAAATGTCAAAGTTTAAGGATTTTGATTTTTTATCGGAAGGAAATTCGTCTTTATGACGGCCAACTTCCGAATAGTCAAACATCAAATGAGTGTCTTCTGAAAGCATTTTTTTGATACTTTCGACATCAACAGAGCTGTAATACGCGATCTTTAGTTTGCCACTTTCAGATTGATTCACCTGAATGACCTCAACACCAAACGACTGCAATTGCTCTTTTATACTCGCAATGGCAGTTTGGGTTTGTTCCACAGTTACCTCATCAGCACCAAACTGAACTAAAATCTCTTGGTTGGGTGAAGAGATTTTATTTTGGTAAATACCGAATGCGGTAAGAACTAGGATCAAAGTACCTATGTACCATTTCATTTTCATGCGGCAAATATAGTTTTTTTTAACTTATAAGTAATAAGGTATTTAAGATGTTAAAAATTGAGTCTAGTTTTTAAATCAATCCCCAACAACTGAAGATTGTAAGAGCTTTAATTTATGGATGAGTTTTGAAGCACTCAATATCGTTGCCAAATCTTGTGCTTCCTCTACCGTAAAATTACCTGAAATTTCAGAATTCCCTCCATGTATAGGACCAAATGCCACGCCAGGAGCAGAATAAACGATATCATTTAAGGTCACTGCAATACATGTTTGTTCGCGATAGGCCCTTCCAGTCATTCGTTCCCAACGGTTAGCTCCTAATTCATCCATAGTAATGCTTACAGTTGGTCTTTCAATTGTATTATAACCTTGTTTAGCAAATGTGACGTTTTCTCCTGTGATTGTTGCTTTATCTTCTCTATTGCTTTTAATGGCATAAAGAGGAAGTCCGTTATCTTCGTCCTCCTGTCCCCATAAAAATTTGGTGTATTTATAATCGACAGGTAACAAATTTCTAATATGCTGTTTAGTATAACTTGCACTGATGAAGGCTGTATCTTTAGTTTTGGCATAAAATAGTATTGGTGAATTTGGATACATTGCGGGAGAAACGAGGTCTAAAAGTGATTGAGTAGCTACAGAATCTTTTGAAACTTCTTCTTGAATAATTTTATCGGCTTCCACGATGAAAGAGTAAAATTCTTCACTTTTATAAATCTCCCAAAATTCAAGCTTACCTTGATTGGTAATTAAATTATGGACACGATTTTCATCAAAAGACGTTTTCGTTAGGATTTTAATTTTTTTATCATTTGTCAATGACACTTCAAAATCTGAAGAAAATTTTTCCAATCTTTTGTTTAAGATTTGAACGGTTTCATTTCTTTCCGCTTCAGAAAGTCGCGTATTATTTTCAAATTCATATAGCAACTGGAGAGTCTGTTTTGGTTCAGAATTAATACAATTTATAAAAAAGAGACAAGATGCAACTGATAAAATCTTAAACATAGCGAGCAAATTAAATTAAAAAAGGCCATCATAACGATGGCCTCAAATATATTGAAATTTATATCGGATAATTATAATAAATCATTTACAGCTCTAACGCCATCTGCGCTTTCTTTCATGGTTGCTTTTTCAGCATCGTTCAATTCAACTTCTACGATTTTTTCGATTCCATTGCGTCCCAAAATCACAGGAACTCCAATACAGATATCTTTCATGCCGTATTCACCATCTAACATAACCGAACATGGGAACATTTTTTTCTGGTCGCAAGCGATGGCTTGCACTAAAGCACTTACCGCTGCTCCGGGTGCATACCAAGCCGATGTTCCTAATAATTTGGTTAGTGTTGCGCCACCAACTTTGGTATCTTCCAAAACTTGGTTCAATCTATCTTTTGATAAAAATGAAGACGCAAGCACAGAATTTCTAGTGGCCAAACGTGTTAAAGGAATCATTCCTGTATCACTATGCCCACCAATGACCATGCCGTCCACATCACTGATCGGTGCTTCTAGAGCTTCTGCCAATCTGTATTTAAAACGTGCTGAATCTAAAGCGCCTCCCATTCCAATGATACGGTTTTTCGGAAGATCTGTCGATTTATGAACCAAATATGCCATTGTATCCATAGGATTACTCACGACAATGATGATGGTATCTGGAGAATGCTTAATCAAACTTGAAGACACATCTTTTACAATGCCTGCATTGATGCCTATCAACTCTTCACGTGTCATTCCAGGTTTACGAGGAATCCCAGAGGTAATAACGCAAATGTCACTTTTTGCAGTTTTAGAATAATCGTTTGTAACACCGGTAATCTTGGTGTCAAATCCATTTAAGGATGCAGTTTGCATCAAGTCCATAGCTTTACCTTCGGCAAAACCTTCTTTAATGTCCAAGAGGACAACTTCACTTGCAAAATTTTTAATGGCGATGTATTCTGCGCAGCTTGCACCAACGGCTCCTGCTCCAACTACTGTAACTTTCATGTGTTTAGGTTTAAAATGTTTAGATTAAATGTTGCACAAATTTAACATTTTTAAACCACAAATTATTTAAGATTGTCTTAAATCTAAAACGAAAAATTTAAGCCTAATGACGCACTATCAAACTCTGCAAGTGTATAATCGGCATTAAGGCTAAAAAAACCAACTTTCAAATTAGCTCCAACGGTCCCTCTTATACCAGAAACATCATGTTCTACTGAAAATGGATTTTCTATTTCGGACACACCAGGAAATAAAAATCCACTTGAAACTCTATAGGTTCCCAATAAATCGGTTGTAGATTTTCCATTCATATAACCTAAGCCTCCATAAAAATTGATGATTTTTAACTTGGTACCAACCAATAATTCAAATAACAAGGTATTGACTTCGGTGTCTATGCGTTGATTTTCACCTTGTACGTATTGTCCATCAGTAAAGTCATAGCTTCCATCCAAATGGGTGTATGCTACCAATCCAGAAATGGCAATTGGAAGTACATCGGCATTCGGCAACCAGGATGTAAATTCCTGTTGAATTCCCAATCCATAAAAACCTACTTTCACATCTTCTGTATTAACTTTAGGGAAAAAACGTCCTTTCAACTGCGTACCTTCAAATGGAGAAAAACTAGCTTGAAGGAAAGCCGTAGGAATAAGATTGATATTCTCTGAACCAATACCAGTTGGGAGCGTCAATGGAATATCGCCTCCTAAAGAAGGATTGTTAATAAAAATTGTGATTTCTGGATCGTTATGACCCAGTGCAGTAGCAACCATTTTTGAGGAGCTGTTATCCTCAAAACGGATGTTGTTATAATCGGAAATATTCATTTGAAACGATTTGTTATCATCTTTTATAAAAGATGCATTTCCAATAATTGAAATTTCAAATCCATACTTTTTTGGTGCTTTGGCATTGTTAAACCATCCATTATTGATGCCATAAGCCAAACCTGTTGAAGCAGGTGTCATATAATCTGTACTAAAAAGTTGGGCATCAGCGATACCTGCTGTCAACAGATCGTTAATGTTTTCTTGGGCATTTGAAGTCACAAATGACAGAATAATTAAAAAAAAACTAGCTAATTTTTTCATACGTATTATTGGTTAAATTAAAATCTAAACTATATAGTGTACAACGCCCTTTTAGCTAATCAAGTATATCCCTTCATCCAATTTGGCGTAATTCAGTAAAATAAAAAAACACTCATTTCTCAATGAGTGCTTTTCGTTTAATATTATTATTAAATTTATGGATTTACATTCAAAGGGCCAACCCATGCGGTTCGTATTCCTCCATTACAGACGCCTCTTACATAAAAGTCGTATTCTGAAAATGTACTTAATCCGGTATATACTGGCCAACCGAACGTATCACTGGTACTTATTGAGCCATTGTTAGGATTGCCATTGTTAGAGACTAGTACATGTTCAAATTGATTTTCGCCATTGTAATCCCATTCAAAACGAACTCCCGCTGTATTACCTGTTCTATACTCAATAAAATATTGAACATTGGAGGGCGGATTGCAAAGATTAAAATCCTGTTCAGCAAAGTAACTTACAGGGCCAGCCCAATCACTCCACCCTAAATTATTTTCACAAAACGCGCGCACGTAGAAATCATAAACGTTTCCTTCGGACATCATCAATCCATCAACGTATTCGTTATTGGAATTAATTCGGGTTCCATCATTGCCAATTGAAAATCCTTGAATACCATACTCTACTTGAAAGTAAGAGGCATTGACAGAAAAACTGCTAAAATCCCAGTTTAATTCGTCACCGAAAACGTTCAAATTGTATGGCTTTTCACAGATCTCTTCAATCTGCAATATATAAGGTCCTTGCCAAATCGTAAATTCACCGTTTGCACATTGCGCTCTTATATAGAAGCTTAAAGTTTGATTTTCTTGCGCATAATAATTAAGCTCTAGAGCGCTCACATCATCGGTAGCTGAAGAGCTATTTGTGGTGGTGAACAAATAATTAAAATTGGTATCAGAATTGATCTCTCCATTAAGGTTACTAGTTGGGCCATAACCGATTTCATAATAATTAAAGTCTCCTTGAGATTGCCATGATACAGTTAGCGTTTCAAAATTTTGTGAAACATCAGTAATATTCACTGTCCCACAAGGAGATTCAGTATCGTCATTAGAATCATCCCCACTACTGCATGCAAAAAACATAACAGAACACAGAAAAAATATGAGTTTTTTCATATAAATATATTTTTAAAAATTTTTTTGACAAAATTAGGCATCAATATTCGCATAAATAGCATTTTTCTCTATAAATTCTCTACGAGGTGGTACTTCGTCGCCCATCAACATTGAGAAGACACGATCAGCTTCTACACCATTATCAATTTGGACCAAACGTAAGGTTCTAAATTCCGGATTCATGGTTGTGTCCCACAATTGTTCTGCATTCATCTCTCCAAGACCTTTATACCGTTGGATACCTACACTTCCACCAAAACTTTCTGCTATGGCATCACGTTCTTTGTCACTCCAGGCATATTCCTTTTTCTGACCTTTTTTAACCAAATACAATGGCGGTGTTGCGATATAAATATGACCATTTTCAACCAGCTCTTTCATATATCTGAAAAAGAACGTTAGAATAAGAGTCGCAATGTGACTACCATCAATATCGGCATCACACATGATGACTACTTTGTGGTAACGCAATTTTGATAGATTCAAGGCTTTACTATCTTCTTCTGTTCCAATAGTAACTCCAAGTGCCGTAAAGATATTTTTAATCTCTTCGTTTTCAAACACTTTGTGAGTCATCGCTTTTTCAACGTTCAAAATCTTACCTCTTAAAGGTAAGATCGCTTGAAATTCACGATCACGTCCTTGTTTGGCTGTTCCACCCGCCGAATCTCCCTCGACCAAGAATACTTCACATTTCGCTGGATCTTGTTCAGAACAATCACTCAACTTTCCGGGTAAACCACCAAGACTCATCACATTTTTACGCTGCACCATATCACGTGCTTTTTGAGCTGCGTGACGAGCCTGCGCTGCCAACATCACTTTTTGAACAATAATTTTAGCGTCGTCTGGATGTTCTTCCAAGTAATCCGTCAACATTTCAGAAACTGCCTGACTTACAGATGCAGATACTTCTCTGTTTCCTAATTTGGTTTTTGTCTGACCTTCAAATTGTGGCTCTTGAACCTTAACAGAAATAATCGCTGTTAAGCCTTCACGGAAATCATCACCAGCAATTTCAAATTTTACATTTTTCAACATTCCGGATTCGTCGGCATACTTTTTAAGTGTATGTGTCAGACCACGACGGAAACCCGACAAGTGAGTTCCACCTTCATGCGTGTTAATGTTGTTTACGTACGAATGCAAATTTTCCGCATAAGACGTGTTATAAACCATCGCAACTTCTACAGGCACACCATTCTTTTCACCTTCAAAAGCAATAACGTCTTGCATCAATGGCTCTCTGTTTCCATCTAAAAATTTGATAAATTCTTTCAAACCTTCTTCTGAATGAAAAGTTTCACCTTCGAACTCACCATCCTCTTTCTTATGACGTTTGTCAACTAAATGTATTGTAATTCCTTTATTTAAATAGGCCAACTCACGTAACCTACTTGCAAGCGTATCATAACTATACTCGACTGTTTGCGTAAAAATAGTTTGATCTGGTTTAAAGGTTACTGTCGTTCCTCTTTTATCGGTTTCTCCAATTTGCTTAACTGGATACATGGCTTTACCACGCTCGTATTCTTGCTCGTAAATGTTTCCGTCTCTATATACTGTAGCTCTCAAATGTTCGGAAAGCGCATTCACACAACTGACACCCACACCATGCAATCCACCAGATACTTTATAGGAATCTTTATCAAACTTTCCACCTGCGCCGATTTTCGTCATAACGACCTGTAATGCAGAAACACCTTCCTTTTTATGAATATCAACAGGAATACCACGTCCATCATCTTCTGTAGTTATGGAGTTATCTTCATTAATAATAACGGTAATGTTGTTACAGTGACCAGCAAGTGCCTCATCGATGGAGTTATCCACCACTTCATAAACCAGATGATGAAGACCACGTGTACCAACGTCTCCAATATACATGGATGGACGCATACGTACGTGCTCCATGCCTTCTAAAGCCTGGATACTGTCTGCGGAATAATTATGCTTGTTAAATTCTTCTTTAGGTTCGCTCATATTCTTTGATATTTATCTTTTAAAATTAGTTTTCCATCAAATAAAAGCACACTATTTCTATCTTAGTATTAAAAGATGGCATAGCGACACATTTATCTCATTTGATGGGAATGCATAAAAAAAATGACACTGGTTGGTATCATTTTTGGATACTCACAAAGATACGAAACTAGAAGGCTTTTTGAAAGTTTTTTAGCGATTAAAGCACAAAATTATCAACATTTGTTAATTACGAGAAAGTGGCTTAAAACGAATAAAAGATAACTTAAAATCGATGTTGACAACTTTTAGCGTCATTGAAATCTACCAAAAATCCAAAAAGCCGTTAAAAGAGATTTTTCCAATATCATTTTGAAACACCTAGGTTATTTTTTAATAAAAATTAGCCACCAAAACGCTTTGGTTTTGGTAATGGAATGCGAACGGTTTCGGAAGGAACACTGGGAAATTTATTGTCCTGCCAGTCTTTTTTGGCCTTTTCAATAATGGCTTTATCGGAAGCGACAAAATTCCATTCTATGAAACGTTCTTCTTTAAAGGCGTCACCTCCAAAAATATAAATGGTGGAATTGGCTTCAATTTCAAAAGCACATAATGTTGCATCTTTAGCCACCAATAATTGTTTTGGGCCATACGTATGTCCATCACTCTTGATGCTGCCTTCCAAAATATACAAACCGCTTTCGCCAAACAAATCATCACCAATCGAAACAGTTTTTGTTTCCTTGGATTTGATTTCTATAAAATACAGCGGACTGTACACAGGAACAGGCGATTCCTTTCCAAAGGCTTTACCTGCAATGAGCTTAAACTGAACACCATCATTGTCCCAACTTGGGATATCTTCTGCGGAAACATGTGTAAATGAAGGTTCACATTGCTCCTCCTCAATTGGTAATGCTACCCAAATTTGTAAGCCGTGCATCATTTTTTTGGAATGGCGCAATCGTTCTGGTGTACGTTCGGTATGTACGACTCCTTTTCCGGCGGTCATCCAATTAACGGCTCCGGGGGTGATTTCGACTTCAGTACCCAAACTATCCCGATGCATTACCGCGCCTTCAAACAAAAATGTCAATGTTGATAATCCAATATGCGGATGCATGGCGATGTCCATATTTTCGTCATCACTCAAACAAACGGGTCCCATGTGGTCGATAAAAATAAAAGGACCCACCATTCGTTTTTGACGAAACGGCAACAAACGACCGACCATAAAATTGCCAATATTGGCAGCGCGTTCTTCAATAATAAGTTTGATGTTTGACATATTCTATAATTTATCGTAGCCATTAAAATGTGTATCCACGATGCGTTTCCATTCTAGATGTTTTTTTATATAGGCGAATACATAAGGACAAAATGGCAATAGTGTTTTGCCAGATGCTTCAATATAATGAAGTGCTTTTTCGACTACTGCTCCCGCAGCCCCTTTTCCCGCCAAAGCAGGTTCCGTTTCTGTATGCACCAAAGCAATTTGATGGCTCGTTTCAGTATAATTTATAAAGGCGAAACTGCCATCAATTTGTATTTCAAAACGTTTTTTAGCTTCGTTTTTTACTAACAGAATGTCTATAAATTCTTCTTGCATCAGTCTTAAATATAAAAAAGCAGTCCAATACATGAACTGCTTTTAAAATTACAATTAATCTTCCAAATACCCGAATTTCCCTGTGTTGAAATCCTGAAAAGCTTCCATCAATTCTTCTTGGGTATTCATCACAAATGGTCCGTGAGCCGCAATGGGTTCGTTTATAGGCTCGCCACTTAATACCAAGATAACAGCATCCTCTAGGGCTTCTATTGTAAATGCATCGCCATCGTTAGCGAACATGACAAAATGGTCTTGTGGCGCATTCGTAGCGTCATTCACCTTGGCATCACCTTCTACCATTAACAACGCTGTGGTGTAATTCGATGGAAACGACAATTCGGTTTTTGCGCCTTTTTTCAATCTTACATTGTACATATGTAACGGCGAAAATGTACTTGCAGCACCATCAGTCCCATTATATTCACCAGCAATCACCTCAACTTCGCCTGCGTTATCTGGCAATGATACTTTGGTGATTTGTGTATTTTTAATGGCTTGGTATTTTGGAGGACTCATTTTGTCCTTTGCAGGAAGATTTACCCACAATTGCACCATTTGGAATTCGCCTCCTTTTTTGCTCCATTCCGTTTCGTGAAATTCTTTGTGCAACACGCCTGAAGCGGCAGTCATCCATTGTACATCACCTTCGCCAATGATACCGCCACCGCCAGAACTATCGCCATGTTCCACACGACCTTTGTAAGCTATGGTTACGGTTTCAAAACCTCTGTGTGGATGCACGCCAACACCTTTTGGAATTGCGCTTGGAGGGAAACTATATTTTGAGTTATAATCTAACATGATGAACGGGTCCATCCGTTGCATGGTGGAGGTTCCAGGTATAAAGTTGTGTACTCTAAATCCGTCGCCAACAAAATGTGGCGTTCCTGGCCGGGTTACTTTTTCTATACTTCTTGTTTTCATAATCTATATCCTTTCATTATTAATTAGTGTAAAATTAAGTGAACTGAAAAGGATGCACATTGATGTATGGTAAGAAGTGATGTTGGTTGTTTCAAACCTTTGGCATCAATATGGTTTGAAGTTTTCTTTGGCCAATGCTTTTCGGACTCTGCTTAAGCTTTCTGGAGTGATTCCCAAATAAGATGCAATCATCCATTGAGGCACTCGCAACATAATATTTGGATACATGTTGATAAAATCCAGATAGCGCGTTTTGGCGGATGCACCCAACAATAAACTGACTCGTTTGTATAAATGTCGGATATGATTTTGCAATAAAATTTCGTTCTGTTTTCTGAAATCCGGATTGACTTTCGCTACTATACTAATAAAACCCTCATCGAGTTGGACGGTCACGGTGTTTTCGACGGCATCGATATAATAGGTGGAAGGTTCTTGAAAAAAAACGCTGCCACGGTCGCTGACTATCCAGTTCTCGGTTGCAAACTGAAGAATATTTTCCTTGCCTTCTTCATTTAATGCATAAAACCTCAAAAGCCCTTGTTCCACAAAAAATGAATGCTTGCAGATATCACCTTGCTTTAATAAAAAGTCGCCCTTAGCTACTTTCTTAACGTTGATAAAAGGGATGATTTGCTGAAATTGAGCTTCAGACAATCCGCCTTTTTCTAAAAGATGTTGTTTGAAATTGCGTAGTTCCATAGAGACTTAAAAGTACTATTTTTTGCTACAATATGGATAAAAAAAATACCGTTCAAAGAAGTTGAACGGTATTTTAAATCTTTAAGCTTTTACGTAAGCATCGGAATGCACTTTTGAAACTGCTCGTCCACTTGGGTCGTTCATGTTTTTAAAGGCTTCATCCCATTCCAAGGCAATTTTTGTACTACAAGCCACTGACGCTTCCTGTGGCACACATAATGCTGCAGCGTCACTCGGAAAATGCTCGGCGAAAATTGAGCGATAGTAAAATTCTTCCTTATTGGTTGGCGTTTGCAATGGAAACTTGTATTTGGCGTTTTTCAACTGTTCATCACTCACTTCCTTGGCAACGACTTCTTTCAGAGTATCAATCCAGCTATAACCTACGCCGTCACTGAATTGTTCTTTTTGTCTCCAAGCCACACTTTCTGGCAACATATCTTCAAATGCTTTACGAACGACCCATTTTTCCATACGTTCGCCGTTTATCATTTTATCTTGTGGGTTGATTCGCATGGCGACATCCATAAATTCTTTATCTAAAAATGGAACACGTCCTTCGATTCCCCAAGCTGCGAGACTTTTGTTAGCTCTTAAACAATCATACATGTGCAGTTTGCTCAATTTACGAACTGTTTCTTCATGGAATTCTTTTGCGTTTGGTGCTTTATGGAAATAAAGATAACCTCCAAATAGTTCATCAGCACCTTCGCCAGATAATACCATTTTGATTCCCATTGACTTGATAACTCTAGCCATCAAATACATTGGTGTGCTTGCTCTGATTGTTGTGATGTCATACGTTTCAAGGTTATAAATAACATCTTTTATAGCATCCAAACCTTCTTGAATCGTGAATTTAATTTCGTGATGAACGGTTCCAATATGGTCTGCTACTTTTCGTGCAGCTGCCAAATCTGGAGAGCCTTCCAATCCGACAGAAAAACTGTGAAGTTGTGGATACCAAGCTGCCTGTGTGTCGTCTGATTCGATTCGTTTTTCTGCATATTTTTTTGCAATTGCTGAAGTTACTGAAGAATCCAATCCACCAGACAACAACACACCATAAGGCACATCACTCATTAATTGCCTGTGAACGGCAGCTTCCAATGCTTCTTTGATGGCTTTGATGCTGGTTTCGTTATCTTTTACTGCATCATATTCTGTCCATTCGCGTTGGTACCATTTTACAAATTCTCCGTCTTTACTTGACATATAATGTCCCGGAGGAAACAATTCAATTTTTGTACAATAACTTTCCAAGGCTTTCAATTCTGATGCGACGTAAAACGTTCCGTTTTGGTCCCAACCTATATATAAAGGAATAATCCCCATGTGGTCACGAGCGATGAAATATTCATCTTTTTCTACATCATAAATGGCGAAACCGAAGATGCCATTCATTTCATCAATAAAATCTACTCCTTTTTCTTTATATAAAGCTAATATTACTTCACAATCACTTTCAGTCTGAAACTTATAATCTGGAAATTGCCTTCTTAATTCACGATGGTTATAAATTTCACCATTGGCAGCTAAAATGAGTTTTTTATCTTCGCTCAATAATGGCTGTTTTCCAGAAGCCGGGTCTACAATTGCCAGACGCTCATGTGCCAAAATCGCTTTTTCATTATTATAAATTCCACTCCAATCTGGTCCACGATGGCGGATTATTTTCGCCATTTCCAATAATTGAGGTCTTAAATCTTCCGCTTTCTCTTTTAAATCGAAGGCACATACAATTCCGCACATACTGTTATTTTATTTTTTTGTAAATTAACTTATAATATTAAGGCAAAAATGAAATTAATCATTCAATATTAAAACTAAATATCAATAAACAGTTTTAATTTATAATCAAATTATAAAATTTGAATATAATTTGAAAGTAATTTGGATCATATTTATCGAATTCCTTCAAGAATGTAAATTTTATCTTAAAATTCCGTTCCAAATGTAAGCTTTCAAACAAAAAATATTACTTTAGAAATCTAAAAAATTATATCTATGAAAACCCAAACCATTTTTACAACTATTGCCTTTACTTTTCTAATGTTGATTTCATTTAATATTCAAGCACAGGATTTCCCTGATTTGGATAAGAGTCCAATGGATGCTGCTACATTTCCAGGTAACTACAAGGTTTCAGATAAACAGATAAAAGTTATTTACAGCAGACCACAATTAAACGGTCGTACTCTTTCTAAATTGGCACCAAACGATGAAGTTTGGAGAACAGGAGCCAATGAAGCTGCAGAAATCACATTTTATACCGATATGACCATGGGCACCTCTAAAATAAAAGCTGGAACTTATTCTTTGTTTTCAATTCCAGGTGAAAAAGAATGGACCGTTATTTTAAGTTCAGATCTCAATGTTTGGGGCTCTTACACATACGATCAATCCAAGGATGTTGCTCGTATAAATGTACCTGTACAAAAGGCTAAAAAACCAATAGAATCATTTTCCATTGTATTTGATGAAGCAAAGACTGGCGCAACTATGTATTTGGGTTGGGCCGATGTGATACTTGCAGTACCATTTTCAAAATAAGGTGGCTGTTAGCTTAAAAAATTAAATGTTCCTGATTTTCATATTTCAGGAACATTTTTTTTTAAATGATAAACAATTTTCGAAAACCGAACTTCCGATTTTAAGGAATATTCAAATATTTATGCGTCTGTAATGACACTTTCCATTTCGGATTTGCCATCACATACTCCACTATTTCAGGAACTACTTTATCGCGTTTGCTCCATTCTGGTTGTAGATATAAAATACAGTCCTTATTCACTTTTGAAGCTTGTTCTTCTGCAAAGCGAAAATCATCTTTGTTATAAACGATGACTTTTAACTCATTGGCATTATCATAGACCTCTTGAGTGGGTAATTTTAACTTTTTTGGAGACAAGCAAATCCAATCCCAAGTTCCTGTCAATTGATATGCACCAGAAGTTTCAATATGAACCTGTAAGCCTTTAGCTTTTAATTGGGCTGTCAGTTCAGTCATGTCCCACATTAATGGCTCTCCACCTGTGACTACAATTGTATCGCTAAATTTTGCTGCGTTTTCAACAATTTTGGGAGTTTCAGTGGGTGGATGCAAATCGGCATTCCAACTTTCTTTGACATCACACCAATGGCAGCCTACATCACAGCCTCCAACTCTAATAAAATATGCGGCGGTTCCTTTATGGAAACCTTCTCCTTGTATGGTATAAAACTCTTCCATCAATGGCAACATCAGTCCTTTGTTGATTAAGTCTTGAATCTCTTTTTTCATAAGTCTGCAAAGATAATTAATTAGTTGGAAGCTTGGAGTTGGAAGCTTGAAGATTTTTCTTAAACAGTTTCCATGGGTTTCAAGCAACTATTGTTGAAAACATTTTCGGTCGTATTGATTCAAGATTAGTACTTTTATGAAAATTATGGAAACAATGAGTAAAAAAGAGGAGTTTTTCAAGCATATTGTAGAAGGAAACACCTGTAAAGGTGAATTTATAACGTTAGGTTCAGCAATGCTTGATGGTGAAACAGTTACAGATGCGTTTGTAAATGTGCCCTTAAAAACCCTCAATAGACATGGATTGATCGCAGGTGCAACAGGAACTGGAAAGACCAAAACGCTACAAGTGTTAGCAGAAAACTTATCTGAAAAAGGAATTCCTGTATTGTTGATGGATATTAAAGGTGATTTGAGTGGATTAGCAGAATCTAGCCCTGGACATGCGAAAATTGATGAACGCCATGAGAAAATTGGGATTCCATTTGAAGCTAAAAGTTTTCCTGTTGAAATTTTAACCCTTTCCGAACAAGATGGCGTTCGACTTCGAGCCACAGTCAGTGAGTTCGGACCAGTACTTCTTTCCCGAATTTTAGACCTGTCTGATACACAGTCAGGCATCGTGGCAGTTATCTTTAAATATTGTGACGACAACAAAATGCCACTACTCGATTTAAAGGATTTCAAAAAAATATTGCAATATGCAACGCAAGAAGGTAAAGAGGAATTTGAAGATGAATATGGCAGAGTCTCCACCGCGTCCACTGGTGCAATTTTAAGAAAAGTGGTTGAATTGGAACAACAAGGAGCTGATTTATTTTTTGGAGAAACCTCTTTTGAAGTGGACGATTTATTGCGTATTGACGATGAAGGTCGTGGCTATATTAATATTTTAAGATTGACAGACATTCAAGATAGACCTAAATTATTCTCTACATTCATGTTGAGTTTGTTGGCTGAAATCTATTCAACTTTTCCAGAACAAGGCGATACGGGTCGTCCCGAATTGGTTTTATTTATTGATGAAGCGCATTTGATATTCAACGAAGCTTCGAAAGCTCTTTTAAATCAAATTGAGAGCATCGTTAAATTGATTCGTAGTAAAGGAGTCGGCATCTATTTTGTTACCCAGAATCCAACCGATGTTCCGGAAGCTGTCTTGAGCCAATTGGGTCTGAAAATTCAACATGCTTTAAGGGCATTCACCGCTAAAGACAGAAAAGCCATAAAATTAACCGCTCAGAATTATCCAGACACCGATTATTATGATACTGCCACGGTTTTAACATCTCTTGGCACAGGTGAGGCGTTGGTTTCCGCCCTTGATGAAAAAGGAAAACCAACACCTTTGGCAGCCACGATGATGCGCGCACCAATGAGTCGTATGGACATCTTGACTGATTCTGAATTGAACAATTTATTGGGCAAATCTAAATTGGTAAGAAAATATAATGAAACCATTGACCGAGAAAGTGCTTATGAAATGCTCAATAAAAAAATTGAATTGGCAGAAGCTGTAGAAGCCAAAGAAAAAGCAATTAAAGAGCGTGAAGAACTCGAGAAAGCAGAATCAAGGCAACGTAAAACTACCACAAAAAGAAGTAGTACTGCAATGAATCCTGTCATCAAGGTATTGACAAGCGCTACTTTTATTAGAAGTGTTTTTGGTATCCTAACCAAAGTGCTTAAAAAGTAGAGATTTATTAATTAGCACACAATCCAATCCTAAATACCCATTCTAAATAATCTATGGTAGATGAATAAATCAATTATTATAATTTTTGTTATATCGATGCTATATTTCAGTTGTACGGGAGAGCAAGATCCCTATTTAGTCAGTAGAAGCGCTGTTGGTATGTTAACAGATACAACGCAAGTAAAGGATTTGAAAACCGTATTTCCAAATGATTCAATTGTAAATTACAAGGGTGATTCAACTTTTAAAATACCTATGAATTTGGTGGAAGTTTATGCTAAAAGCGGACAACTGCTTTTGTCGCTTACACCAGAAAAAATGATGGACTCTACATCAAGAATTAAAAATATTCGGATTGAAGATGAACGTTACAAAACTGAGGAGAAGATTTCTAAAGCAAGTAGATTCAAAGACATTCAAAAAGTGTATAAAATTTCAAAAATTGATAATTTAATCAACTCTTTAGTTATTTCCGTAGATGAGCTCAATGCTCAATTCGCTATTGACAAAACAGAATTACCTGCACAATTTAGATATGACATGCGATCTAAAATTGAAGCAACTCAAATTCCTGAAAATGCTCGAATAAAGTATTTTTTTATCAATTGGAATTAAAAAAATTAAACTCTGACTACTTAAATTA
The DNA here is from genome assembly GCA_051252455.1 of Aquaticitalea sp. Taxonomy (GTDB): domain Bacteria; phylum Bacteroidota; class Bacteroidia; order Flavobacteriales; family Flavobacteriaceae; genus JBPOFM01. Next base: position 6,214 of record JBPOFM010000011.1, on the reverse strand, counting down.
GTACACTAAACCCTAATTAATGAATTCACTTCTTGGTAAATTATTAGTAACAATTGCTCGTAAGAGAGCGGAAAGGAAGAATTCCTCCACTCCAATAAATAAGCGCGATTTAATCCCTGACGTAAGAATCATGCAGGTTGAATTAGCACATGCCATAAAGGAAATAATTTTAATTACGATTGGAGTTTTTTCTGCAGGTTTTGGATTGAATGGTTTTTTATTGCCAAACAATTTTATTGATGGTGGCGCAACAGGTGTTTCACTTCTAATTCAAAATTTGACAGATTTACCTTTGGGTTATCTTTTGATAATTGTCAACCTACCTTTTCTGTTTTTAGGAGCACGCACTGTCAACCGGAAATTTGCCATGAAGAGCATCCTAGCGATTACTTTCTTGGCGATTGTGGTTCATTTTGTGAATTATCCAACCATTACTGATGACAAATTGTTAATTGCCGTTTTCGGTGGTTTCTTTTTAGGTCTGGGCATTGGAATGGCTATGAGAGGTGGTGCCGTCATTGATGGCACCGAAGTTTTGGCAATATTCTTAAGTAGAAAATTTTCTTTAACGATCGGAGACGTATTATTGCTCATTAATATTTTGATCTTTTCATTTGGTGCTTACGTACTTTCTGTGGAAACTGCCCTATACGCAATTTTAACTTATCTTGCTGCCGCGAAAACTGTAGATTTTGTTGTGGACGGTGTTGAAGAATATGTAGGCGTCACAATAATTTCCGATAAACATGAAGCAGTTAGAATCATGATTATCGAAAAATTGAGAAGAGCATGTACAATTTATGCCGGCAAAGGTGGTTATGGTAAACGAGGTGATAGTTATGACAAAGACATTATTTTTACAGTTATTACACGACTGGAAATGGCAAAACTTGAAACCGAAATTGATAAAATCGATAAGAATGCCTTTATAATAATGGGTACGGTTAAAGATTTGCGAGGTGGAATGATCAAAAAGAAACCACTGAAATAAGTTTTGCGTATATTAGAACCCTTAACATATAAAAAAGAGATAAACTGATTTATTAGTGGCAGAAAAGAAATATAGCATACAAGAGTCCCCTTTTGTAGTCCCCACGACTGACGGAAAAATCATCAAGGAACATTTTGGATTGGCAACAGATGGCAATTCGCACATTAGTATTGCCCACATGTTTGCTCCAGCTGGATGGAGTGAACCATTCCAAACGCCAAAATTTGACGAATACACTTTTATCATAAAAGGTAAAAAGCAATTCATCATCGAGGATGAAATGATTGTACTTGAAGCTGGCCAATCCATAAAAATTCATGGTAATACCCGTGTGCAATATTCCAATCCATTTACCATTACTTGCGAATATATCTCTATTTGTCTACCCGCATTCTCAATTGATAGTGTAAATCGTGAAGACGAATGAAAAATTTACTTGTAAAAATCATCGGAAATTATTACAACATGATTAGCTACTTGTCTAAAAATCAAGCAGCTGACAAAGCTCTTTATCTTTTTACCAAACCACGACAAGGGCGCAGACTATCTGAAGATCAAAGAGCGTTTCTAGATACCGCGTATCAGGAAGAGTTTAAATATGAAAAACACGCCATCATGACATACCGTTGGCTTGGCAATAAACCCACAATTCTCTTGGTTCATGGATGGGAAAGCAACTCCTTTAGATGGAAAACCTTGGTTGGCGAGTTGAGAAAAAAAGGTCATAATATCATCGCCTTGGATGCACCTGGTCATGGTAACTCTGGTAGTCGTTTTTTCAATGCAATATTATATTCAGAATTCATCAATGTAGTTGCCAAACGTTTTCAACCAGAAATCATCATCGGACATTCCGTGGGAGGTATGGCCACAGCCTTTTGTCAAAATAAATACCAATTACAATCAGTCAAAAAAATGGTTCTTCTCGGGGCACCTTCCGAATTTACAGATGTTTTAAAACGTTACACTGATATGCTTGGCTACAACCAACGCATCACAAAACAACTCAATTTGACCATTATTGAACGTTTTGGAGATAAGCCAGAAAATTTTTCAACCGCAAAATATTTAGAAGGTATTACACCTATCGGACTAATCATTCACGACGAGCACGATACGATTATACCATATAGTGATGCGCTTTTGATTAAAAATAGTTATAAAAACAGTACGCTCATTACTACAAAAGGGTTGGGACATTCATTAAATCATGAAACTGTTTCGGATCACATCTATTCGTTTATTGAAAATTGAACATTCGTCAATGTCACTATTTCAATAAAAAGTTATTGACTAACTTTGACGTTTATAATATAAATTCAAAAGACCATCTTGGAAGACAATCTAAAACGTATCAATAAATACTTAAGCGAAGTTGGCTATTGCTCACGTCGAGAAGCGGATAAACTTATCGGATCTGGTCGCGTGACCATCAATGGAAAGGTTCCAGAAATGGGCACCAAAATCGCACCAGATGATATTGTTCATGTGGATGGCAAAGCCATTGTTGATACGAAAGAAGCTTTTGTTTACTTGGCGTTTAACAAACCTGTGGGAATTGTATGTACTACCGACACGCGAGTTGAAAAAGACAATATTATTGATTATATCAATTATCCTAAACGTATCTTTCCAATTGGCCGACTAGATAAAGCGAGTGAAGGTCTTATTCTCTTGACCGACGATGGTGATATTGTAAACAAAATTTTACGTGCGAGCAATAATCATGAAAAAGAATATATTGTGACCGTGGACAAACCCATTTCTCAAACTTTTGTGGAGCGTATGTCTAACGGCATTCCTATATTAGATAGAGTCACTAAAAAATGTGAAGTAAAAAAATTAAGTACGAACGAATTCAAAATTATCCTTACACAGGGTCTCAATCGTCAAATTCGTCGTATGTGCGAATACCTCGATTACGAAGTGCAAACTCTTAAACGTATTCGTATTATGAACATTAAACTGGATATGCCTATCGGCAACTACCGTGAATTGACCAAACAAGAGTTTTTAGATTTAAATAATTTATTGTCAGAATCTACCAAACATTTTAAATCTCAACAACAGTTGGGCAACAAATTAAAATGATAAAAATTTATCTTAAATGATATAGTCTACTCTATTTTTAGAGAATAAAAATATAATATAAAATAATTATTTATATTTTTGATCACAACTTAAATTTAATTTATGATACGAATATTAGCACTAATTTTGACTATAGGAGGCATGATTGCCTTAATTTTAGGTGTTTTAGGCATTTTTGGAAATAACTATGTGGCATTAAGTCCTTGGGCACTCACCATTTTAGGTGGTATATTTTTTATTGCAGGTGTTTCTATGCTGAAATACAGAAAGGATTCATCCAATACTTAAAATTGAAAACAGAATTAACGCCATTTCATATCGCCATTCCAGTTGATAACCTCGAGGAATGCAGAACTTTCTATAGAGATATCCTTAATTGTGAAGAAGGACGAAGCAGCGACCATTGGGTTGACTTTAATTTTTTTGGTCATCAGTTAGTGATTCATTTTAAGCCAAAAACAATTGAAGACATTCATACAAATATTGTGGATGGCGAAAACGTTCCAATACCACATTATGGCGTTGTCTTGCCATGGGACATCTTTCATGATTTTGCCAAGGATTTGCGCGCCAAAGATGTTCAATTTGTAATTGAACCTTACATCCGATTTGAAGGATTAGTAGGAGAACAAGCTACGATGTTTTTCGAAGACCCGTCAGGCAATGCATTGGAATTTAAAGCGTTTAAGGATATGGATCAATTGTTTGCTAAATAAAAAAAAAGCACTTTCAATTTATGAAGGTGCTTTTCACTTTTAAACTAATATTTATCTACTTGTCTAAAACCACTTGTTTGATAATTACACCTTCAACTGTGGTGAATTTCACATAATAGACTTGACTCTTGAATTTAGAGAAATCAATTGTCATATTATCTATTTGTGATGGGCTGAATACATTTTTGTAAACAACACTACCAACTAGATCGAACACTTCTACAGATATATCAGAACTAACTTCTTCCTCAAATTTTATATTCAATTTGTTTTTAACTGGGTTAGGATAAAGCTGCACGTTATAAGGATCTGAATTACCATTGCGCGCTGCAAAAGTTGGAGACAATGTAACTCCTTGACCTCTGGTGCAAGTAGAAGTCACTTCTCTGCTACATTGCGTTTGGCATCCATTTTCATCTGTAATCGTTACGATAAAAGTAGCTCTACCAACACCTGGCTTGAAATGAATTGTTGCTTCATTCGGATCGCTAATAATTGACCATCCATTTCTAGATGTTGATATTTCCCATGCATATGACAATTCTCCTGTACCATCAGTTGCAACGGCCGTCAAATAACTAAAGATTGTTGCTCTACATCTCAAATTATCCATATTGAAATCCATCATGATTTCACAAAACAATTTTTTAGGTTCTTCAATGGTTATAAAATACCCTTTTGTGCAAGGACTAGCATCGAGACTTGCCAAAATGTAATACATTCCAGGCTCAAAATAAATCTGACCACTTAAATCAGGTCCAGCGCCATCAAGTTGAATAGTATAGTTGGCACCTTCACTTAAATTACTCACAGTGATAGTTCCATTATTTTCTCCTTCGCATGTAACGTCTGTGTAAGTCACATCAAAGTCAACTGAAACTGGTTGTGTAATTTCCACGTACACCTTCACATCACATTCTTTATCGTCGTCAGCACCTTCGAAAAATGCCCATACTGTATAAATTCCTGGTGCGTAGAATGCATTTGGATCGTATAGTTCATTATTCACGTAAACGATGGCTCCTTCTGTTACAAAGTCAACGAAAATATGACCGTCATTTAAACCATAACAGCTCACATTAATATGTTTAACTTCTAACTCAACACACTTCTTATTACATGCAGGTGCTTGTACTTCAATGGAATTGGTACATCCTGATGAAGCAGTTACTGTTATGATAACATTGCTAATTGCAGGAATACCTGAAATTGTCCAAGAATCACTTCCATTGTCAACTGGGTTTCCTAAATTACTCGTAACAATTCCTCCATTAACGGAGACATTAACTGCATAGAATCCTAATTGTGATTCTTCGTTACATTCTGTACTTCTTACAACTATTGTAGGAAGTGGATTCACAGTCAATATCAATCTCTGGTCGGCTGCGCAATCTTCACCTTCAATGGTAATGTCCTGTGCTGTTGTGTAAGTCACACCGTTGACTGACCAAGTATATTCTTCATCTGAACAGATATTAGCTGTTGTTGTTACAACTTCTGGCTCTGGATTGATGGTCAACACTAAACGTTGATCTGCTGCGCAATCTTCACCTTCAATGGTGATGTCCTGTGCTGTTGTGTATGTAACACCGTTCACTGACCAAGTATATTCTTCATCTGAACAGATGTTAACTTCTGTAACAATTGGTGCAGGCTCCTCATTGATAGTCAATACCAATCTCTGGTCTGCTGCGCAATCTTCACCTTCAATGGTGATGTCCTGCGCTGTTGTGTAAGTCACTCCATTTACTGACCAAGTGTACTCTTCATCTGAACAGATGTTGGCTTCAGTAACAACTGGTGCAGGCTCTTCATTGATAGTCAATACCAATCTCTGGTCTGCTGCGCAATCTTCACCTTCAATGGTGATGTCCTGTGCCGTTGTGTATGTAACACCGTTCACTGACCAAGTATATTCTTCATCTGAACAGATGTTGGCTTCAGTAACAATTGGTGCAGGCTCCTCATTGATAGTCAATACCAATCTCTGGTCTGCTGCGCAATCTTCACCTTCAATGGTGATGTCCTGCGCTGTTGTGTAAGTCACTCCATTTACTGACCAAGTGTACTCTTCATCTGAACAGATGTTAGCTGTTGTTGTTACAACTTCTGGTTCTGGATTAATGGTCAATACCAATCGTTGGTCTGCTGCGCAATCTTCCCCTTCAATATTGATATCCTGTGCTGTTGTGTATGTAACACCGTTCACTGACCAAGTATATTCTTCATCCGAACAGATGTTAACTTCTGTTACAACTGGCGCAGGCTCCTCATTGATAGTCAATACCAATCTCTGGTCCGCTGCGCAATCTTCACCTTCAATGGTGATGTCCTGTGCCGTTGTGTATGTAACACCGTTCACTGACCAAGTATATTCTTCATCTGAACAGATGTTAACTTCTGTTACAACTGGTGC
>JBPOFM010000010.1:0-79037 GCA_051252455.1 Aquaticitalea sp. | reverse complement strand
ACAATCATCATTATGAGATAATTGGAAATTAAATATTATATTTGAAGAACGGGATAAGTGCTTTTCATAGGATACGGCGTTGGCAGCAGTTTTGTTAGTTTATATCCAATAACGGTTCTATATCAAAGCCGTATAAAAATTTATTGAGTTGAACATTCGAGCTTTCCAGTCCGACAATATCCATTAATTCCTCAAAATACATACAAACTCTTTCTCTGTCTTCGGTATCTAATTCAAGATAAATGTCCGCAAACCTAGAAAGTCCAATTTCAATTTTTTCTTGATACTTTATTTCAGTCGGGTTTTCAGATTCCGCAACAGTTTTAAAATCAGTCGCAACTTGGTTTATTTTTTCCGTAAAAATTGGTCGCAATTTTTCCTCCGCAATTCCTGGATAATGATTTTCAGCCACGAACTTTTTCTATGCAATAAATTTCGCAAACTTTTCATTCGTATTTTCAGGTGTTTTCATTTCAGTCGCATGTTGTCCGCAAGCAGATAAGGTCAAAGTAATTATAATAATTTGAATGTAATGTGTCATTTCTTCAGGACAGGTCAACAAATTCAATTTTTAACAGTTCAGAAAATGGATAACATTTAAATTACTTCGCTATTAAAAAAATCCTTGCTGCCTAATTATCAGATTGTTTCTCTATAGCTATGAGTTTTTCACTTCGTATTCTAACAGATCATCAATTGTATTGGCAGTTACCGAATGATAATTGCCTCTCGCTTTTTTATAAATCGCCAAAGCTTCATCTACACGATTACTATTTTTATAGGCTTTAAAAAGTGTGGTTACATACCAACGTCTTCCAACAGTGGTTAAAAACGTTTCAATTTGTTCATCAACATTATTGCCATGATAGTTGTGATTTATGGCCTGCTCGTACCAAACCATTGCTATATATGAATTGCTTGAATTGGTAAAATTGAAAGTATCATCCAACTGTTGCATTTGCTCAACAGTGATTTCTTCTGGAAAATTACGAACAAAATGTACCCATTCTTGTGGTGTCCATTGATTAGTGCTGATGGCATCAATCGTGTTGGTCTCCATGTAGGTTTTAAGGGTGTTTTCTACAGCAGAAAAAGCATCTGACTGAATCTTCGCCGCATTTTCTGGTACACCAGACTGGTAGATCCATTCGTCCGTATTGAAGGTGATGTTGTTCTTCTCTAGTAAATTAGTATTAAGATAGCTTACAAAATCTTCGGTATTGGTGGTGGAAAAGGCATTCTTTTTAAAATAAGACTTTAAAAAAGCATCTAATTTTTCGCGACCTACAGTTTCTTCAAGGGTCCTTAAAAATAAATAACCTTTGTCATAAGCGATGCTGTTCATACCATCATCCGGATTTCTACCTTTTAAATCTAGTTTTAGCTTGGTGTCGTTAGGTGTTTCTTTTAAAGATTCTATCTCTTCGTCCAAATCTTGTCTTCCAATCAACGCCAACATATTAGCACGCTCCTTGCCATACAAAGCCTCCATGATACGGATTTCAAAATAAACAGTAAAACCTTCATTGAGCCAAAAGTCATTCCATGTGGCATTGGTGACGAGGTTACCAGACCATGAATGTGCCAACTCATGCGCGACGAGCGACGTCAAACTTTTATCGCCAGCAATGACTGTTGGAGTAGCAAACGTTAAGCGTGGATTTTCCATGCCTCCAAAGGGGAAGCTTGGTGGCAAAACAATGACGTCGAATTGTTCCCAATCATAATCGCCATACAAATTTTCTGCCGCTACGACCATTCTTTCCATATCAGAAAATTCGGTATGTACTTTGTCTAACATTGATTTTTCGGCATAGACGCCAGTTCTATTGCTGACGGCTTTGTACTCGATATCTCCAATAGCGAGTGCAATCAGATATGCTGGAATGGGTTGTTTCATTTTGAAATGATAAATGCCATCGGCTGATTTTGTTTTTGGGTTTTCTGCACTCATCACTGCCATCAGTTCTGAAGGAATTTTTACCGTTGCATCATATGTGATTCGGATTTGTGGACTGTCCTGAATCGGTATCCAGGTTCTGGTCAAAATGGCCTGTCCTTGCGTAAAAAGAAATGGGTTGGTTTTATCTGCTGTTTGTTGTGCGGTCAACCATTGCAAGGCCTCCGTTTTATTGGTGGTTTTATAGGTGATCGCTATTTGCTTCGAATCCTCTTTAATCGGAATGGTGAGTGACTGACCGAGCATTTCAGCGTGTGTGCCAAGCATAAATGTGGCTTCTTTGCCATCAACACTTACATCTTTGATTTCTAAAAATTTAGAATCTAGAATGATTTCTGAAGCGTCATTATTTTCAATATCATAGGTTGCCGTTCCTGAAATAATCTGTTGGTCAAAATTCACGATGATATCTAAATCTAAATGCTTGATAACCGCTTCATTGGGTTGTGCATAGGAATGGGGTTCCTCTGCATATTTGTTTTCAATTTTTTCTTCTTTTGGTTGTTCGCAATTGAACAGGATTAAGACAACACTGGCAATAAGTACTAATGGTTTCTTCATTTTTATTATATTTTGTACCCAACAGTCGGGATTGCGAAGATAAATAAAAGAATTTTACATTTCATCCCATAAAAATGACGATTGGGTCAAATGGTTTTTAAATTTGTAGTTATTCATTGGATATTTGCTTCAACAAAAAACAGGAACTATGAAAACGATACTACTAGCAATTTTGATACTTCTTACAAGTCCAACCAAAGTGTTTTCACAAGACGCCACAGCGAATGATGTGGTTGTAAGGATCTTAAACTTTGATAGCAATAAAGGTAAGGTGCTTGTGGGATTATACAATTCGGAAGGCGATTTTTTAAAAAATGCTTACAAATCATCCATTTCAACTATCGAAAATAAGGAATGCACAGTGACTTTTAAAAATGTGCCAGCTGGAATTTATGCCGTTTCATTGGTTCATGATGAAAATGATAATGGAAGGATGGACACCAACTTCATGGGAATTCCAAAAGAAGATTATGGCTGTTCTAACGATGCAAAAGGCTTTATGGGTCCACCAAAATGGGAAGACGCAAAATTTGAAGTGACCAATAAAACGATCCATCAAACCATAAACCTATAATCACATGAAACATTTTATCATCATCACAGTATTGCTGATTTCCAATATAGCTTCAGCACAGGCAAACTTCGAAAAGGGAATGCAAAAGGCATTCGATCTGTGGGAAGCAAATAATTGGACGGAATCGGAACAGATGTTTGAGCGTATCGCATCTGCCGAACCAGACGAGTGGCTTCCTAATTATTATATTGCTCAAATGAACAGTCTAAAAACTTGGAATGAAAAAGATGCGCAAAAGGTGAAATTACAATTAGACAAAGCACAGGAATATCTGAACACAGCCATGGGATTGGATAAAGACAATGCTGATGTTTTGGTGATGCAAGCACAAATTTATACCAATTGGGTGGCCTTTGATGGCATGACCTACGGAATGAAATATTCGGCCAAAGTGGATGAGCTGTATAGCAAAGCATCTAAATTGGCACCAAAAAATCCAATGGTTGTTTTGGGCAAAGCAGAATGGGATATGGGTGGCGCAAAATATTTTGGCAAGGACACCAAACCAATTTGCAAGGATGTAGAAAGAGCGATAGAGTTGTATGCTGACTATCAACCAGAATCCCCACTACATCCAAATTGGGGAAAAGAACGTGCAGCCCAAGTTTTAAAATCTTGCAAGGAATAATTTTATTGTTGAAAAGAAGGAAATCATGAGCAAATCGACAAAAAATATTCTACTGACGTTCTTTATCGGATGTGGCGTTTACTTAATTGGTAATCTTGTAAGTGACGGTTTTGAATACAATTCAATCAATGCGTTTTTTATCGATTTTGGTTTTTATCAACTGTATAGTTTTCTCCTTGGGTATTCAAATTATTACTATTTCGACTATTTAGAAAAACGTCACTGGAAAAACGAAGAACGCGTCAAACGAATTGCCATCGGGATTGTAGGTTCGGTCATCATAACCATTTTGGGTTTGGTCATTTTAAACGCCTTTCAATATACCATTTTTAGAGGTGCATCTGTGAGTGATTTTATTGCCAGACAGTCATGGAGCAATTATAGTTTCGGGCTTTGGATTACACTTACGATTGTTATTATTTTCCACTTTGTTTATTTCTATAATCGATACCAACAAAATAAAGTTAAAGAACAAAAAGTCATTGCAGGAACCGCAAATGCACGTTTCGATGCCTTGAAAAACCAATTAGATCCACATTTTTTATTCAACAGTCTGAACGTGTTGACCAGTCTCATTGAGGAGAATCCTGGAAATGCGCAAAAGTTTACAACCTCGCTTTCAAAAGTATATCGTTATGTATTGGAACAAAAAAATAAGGATTTAGTTACTGTAGATGAGGAATTGAATTTTGCCCGAACCTACATGTCCTTATTGAAAATGCGCTTTGAAGACAGTATAATTTTTGAAATACCGGAGAAAGCAAGTGATCCTGAAAGCAAAGTGGTGCCATTGTCCTTGCAATTGTTATTGGAGAATGCAGTCAAACATAATATGGTCACTACCAGTAAACCGTTACATATTCGCATTTATGAAGACGGAGGCAAGCTCATCGTTGAAAATAATTTACAGACCAAACAAATCGTCAAAAAAAGTAGCGGCGTCGGCTTGGAGAATATCAAACAACGCTACGAACTATTGACCAATAGAAAAGTAAACATCAATCAACAAGCAGAACGTTTTGCAGTTGCAATACCGATGCTTACAAAACAAGTATCAATCATGGAAATTCAAAAGTACAACAATCAAGAAAATGCGTATTACAAAGCAAAAAAACGTGTCGAAGAAATCAAAGGGTTCTATGGGAATCTCGTATCCTACAGCGTAGTCATACCATTTTTAATTTTTATCAATTACTGGACCTCATGGAGCTTTCAATGGTTCTGGTTCCCAATGTTAGGTTGGGGAATGGGAATTATTTTTCATGCTTTTGCAGTATTCGGTTATGGGAAGTCGTGGGAAGAGCGAAAAATTAGAGAAATAATGGAACAAGAAGAACAAACTAAAACCTGGAACTGATGGAGAATAATTTAATGGAACAGGAAAAATACGATAGAGCTGCGAAAAAGGTAAAGCGTATCAAAGGATTTTATTCTCACTTTTTGGTGTACATAGTTATCAATCTTATGATTGTAGTTATCAATGTGCAAAATTTGGATCCAGGAGAGAGCTATTTTAAATGGCAAAATTTCACCACCTTAGGATTTTGGGGCATAGGTTTATTGGCACATGGATTGAGCGTTTTTATGCCAGATTTTATACTAGGTAAAAATTGGGAAGAACGTAAGATTAAGGAATACATGGATCAGCAGAAAAACAACCGTTGGGAGTGAAGTAAGTAGGCAGTTTTTAGTCGCAATTGACAGATGTACGAACTAACAAAACTCATCAACTTCTATACACTAAACATCATAACTTATCAACAAACAACTAAACAACAAACCATCATGAACCTAATTATCATAGAAGACGAGAAGCCAAGCGCAAGACGATTGCAGCGAATGTTGGCAAGTTTTGATATGGAAACGGAAGTAATGCTACATTCGGTTGAAGAATCTATTGAATGGTTTCAAAATAACGAGCATCCAGACCTTATATTTCTTGATATTCAGTTGAGCGATGGTTTGTCTTTTGAGATTTTTGAAACGGTCGACATTAAATCCTATGTCATTTTTACTACGGCTTATGATGAATACGCCTTGCAAGCCTTCAAATTGAACAGTATCGATTATTTATTAAAGCCAATTGATGATGAGGATTTGAAAAAGGCTGTTTCAAAGTATAGAACAAGAGTGCCAGAAAAACAAACCGTGAGTCTAGATTTTGACGACATTAAAAAACTGCTGGTAAACCCTATTGAGTGTGAGTACAAAAAGCGATTTTCGGTAAAGGTCGGGCAACATTTAAAATTAATCAATATCGACGAAGTAGAATGTTTTTATAGTGAAAACAAAGGAACTTATGCTTTTACCAAGGAAGGACGAAATTATCTTTTAGATGCGACTTTAGAACAAATAGAAACTGACCTGGAACCACAGAAATTCTATCGGGTCAATCGTAAATTTTTCGTGAATATCGATGCCATTAAAGATATGATCAGCTATACCAACTCACGCCTCCAAATAAAACTTAATAAGTATGATGAACAAGACATCATCGTGGCCCGAGAACGTGTCAAAGATTTTAAAGATTGGCTAGAATAGGACTACATCTGTTGCATCAATTCGTCAACGATGTCCTTTGAATCTTTTTGCAGCAGTTCAATTTCATTCTTCACATTATCTTTGTAGCTATCTTTCAACATCGGCTGTTTCAAAAGATATTTGAGCATCCAAAACAATTTCTGAACCACTGTCGGGTCATGTTTGCAATAGGTTCGCAACGACGCCATGACATTATAAATCAATGATTTGAATGGAATCATCTCAACTTTAAAATAGGCCGTCTTTTCTTCGACATAGATTTCGATATCCTCTTTTTTCATTCGTAAGGCAAACAGTTCGGTCAAATAATCAATGGCATTGATGGCAGTTCCAGGGTCATTGATGCCTGGTGACATGGCTTTGATAGCAATTTCGGTAATCTGTTTAAAGGCCAAGCCATAATTGTCATTGACTAATTCACTTCGTGAGAAATTGATACTGGCGTAGAAATTTTTGAGCTGTTCTTCATCCAATTCTTTCTTTGATTTTAAAAAAACATCATTGTAACGAACATACAAACCTTTAGGAATGGCGATATATAACTGTGTGTCGTGGTCCTTGCAGAAATTCAAAACATTTTTACTTGATAAGTTTTGGAAGTAACCGCTTTGAGAGGAATTATAAGAAAACCAATCTTCGGTATCTGCAAATGTCTCAATCGTTTTATGCTCTTCTTCCTGAACAAGTATATGTTGTAAACGGCGTCTAGCGTCATTAAAAATGGTATCCAATATATTTGAAATCTGAATACTCTTCGAAATATTGTGAATGAAATATATAAAAGAGCACAAGCAAATGACCGTAAAAACAATTCCTAATAACACCGAAAATCCTGGAAGTGTATATTTTTCACCAGTTGGCTGAATAGAAAACATCGTGAAAATAATGTATAGTATGGTGGCCAAATATATGCCAAGAATAATTTGGTGTCGTTTATCTGAAATCAGTCCTGGCAGTAAGCGTGGAGAATAATTGCTCGATGCTTGGCTCAATAGGAGCATGACCATTGAGAAACTGAAGACCATCATAGAAATAAGTCCGCCAACACACGCACTTAAAACAGAAAGTGCCGTATCTCCATTTTCAACCACAAGAATTGGAAGAATATCCAATAGGTACTTTGAAATACCATACTCCTCCAAAATGATCATAAAAAGTGAAAATCCAAAACCGAAGACGGCTAAAATCGATGGGTAGAATGCGATATTGCTTCTTATAACATTAAAAAAAGAGAGAATTTTGTAGAAAAGATGTTTCATGAAAGCATATTGAAAGCTAAATATAAACAAATGTAGCCTTAATCTTTATTTCATTCAGATTTCATATTGTTATTCTTCATAAACCTGACCTCGATGCGGTTTCAAAGCGTCTCTAATCGGTTTCATGTCAGATTCATCAATCGCCATAAATGCAATCGAATGCATCTCATTTATGATTTCAACACCAGTTTTATAAGAATTAATTGAGTTGATTGCTATATATTCCTTAAGATGGATTGCATGGTGTTCAGCAATTTTATGTCCGTCAGGGCCTCTAAAATCCCAGATGAGTTTAAGCTTTCTCATTGGCTACAGATATGCCTTTTTCGGCAAATTTTTTAAAATCGGACATGTATCGTTTAGATTGTTTTTTAAATGCTTTGGGCATTAGCATCAACATAATTCGCATATTAAAACTTAACGGTAAATATTCGCTTATAGAAGTCCATTTTGTACCGCCGCATTTGAGTTCTTCAAAATAATTTTCTTGTATATTGTCTATACCTTTCGTGCTAAAAGTACCATGAAATTCATGAGGTAGGCGAGCATGCGTAATGGTTTCGACCACTTCCATTTTTCGTTTCTCTATGAAATAATTGAGCTTCATCTTGGCTCCAATGACTCCTGGATTGCCAGATAAATGTTCCACGGATACCAATCCTCGTTGCCAATGTTTCATATTGTCTGGATTGTCAAATTTTTTGACAAACTCCTTTAAAGGAAGATTGATGTTTATTTCGGATTTGATTTTCATAAACTAATAAAGGGTAGTTTCAAGTAAATATATTTAGATATTCAATAATAAGCTGTGCCTTTAGGTTCAATCGCCTAAAAATTGGACCATCCGTACAATAGCGGTCAAATACTTTGAAATTTCAAGCATGTTTTGAGAATTATTTATGTTCTTAAAATTATATTTGTACGGTTTTCAAGAAATTGAAAACCGGTTGTTGCTTATCGAACTATTTTGAATACTAAACAGTTTCGTTAATCGTTTGAAAAAGTCAACCTGTTTAAAATATGAATTTATTATTTTTGCAACACGTGTCTAACTTAAATATCATTATGAATCAAAAATTTTCTTTAAGCTTTTTAATGCTGTTGATGACAGTATTTTCTTTTGCTCAAAAACAAACTGATGACGTTTTATTCACAGTAGATGGTGATCCGGTAAAATCTTCGGAATTCGTGAGAGTCTATAACAAAAATTTAGATCTAGTTAAGGATGAATCACAAAAAGACGTTGATGCTTACTTAAAATTGTTCATCAATTATCAATTGAAAATAAAGGAAGCCAAACGATTGGGCTTTGACACCATTCCAAAATATAAGAGAGAATTTGAAAGCTATAAAAAGCAGTTGACCAAAAACTATTTGTCCGATTCCAATGTGACGGAAGCTTTGGTACAGGAAGCATACGATCGCTCTGGACAGGAAATCAAGGCATCGCATATATTGATTCGTTTGGATGAAAACGAAAAAGATACACTACAAGTGTATAATCAATTGATGGACTTGCGTGAGCGCGTTAAAAAAGAAGGGTTTGACAAAGTAAAGGCAGAAGTGCATAATGGAAATACAATTTTTGCTGAAGATTTAGGTTGGTTTTCTGCCTTTAAAATGGTTTACGAATTTGAAAGTGCAGCTTATAAAACAAATGTTGGTGAAGTTTCGAAACCGTTCAGAACCAGTTATGGTTACCATATTGTGAAGGTGGATGATAAGCGACCTTCACGTGGCGAAGTTACTGTAGCCCATATTATGATTTCCAACAAACAAGTAGATAGTTTGTTGAATCCTGAAACGCGAATCAATGAAATTTACAAGAAAATAAATCAAGGCGAAAATTTTGAGTCGTTGGCAAAACAGTTTTCGGATGATAAAAGTTCGTCAAACAATGGCGGTTTATTGTCACCTTTTACTGGTGGACAATTAAGTTCTCAAGAATTTGAGTCCGTAGCATTTGGTTTAAAAGAAGATGGAGAGATTTCAAAACCATTCAGCACAGAGTATGGATGGCATATTGTGAAGTTGATTGGTAAAAAGCCACTTCAGCCAATGGATGAGATCAAAGGAGAGTTAGAAAACAAAGTAAAACACGATGGTCGCTCAAGTCTTATCAATACAGCATTGGCTAAAAAGCTCAAAACAAAGTATGAAGTTGTTGATGATCAAAATAAAATAGCCTATTTCAATACCATTTTAACCAATGATATCTATAGCAGAGCATGGGTCGTTCCAACAGATTTGGAGAAAGATAAAGTTCTTTTTAAAATCAGAACTACAAATGTGACTTATAGCGAATTTGCCAACCATCTACTAGCCTCACAGAAAATATATTTGGGCAAGACAACACCATTGGCCAACATTGTAGAGAAGGAATATAAAACGTTTCAGGAAAATAAAATTCTAAATTATCATGAAGATAATTTAGAATTTGAAAATGAAGATTTTGCTCAAATCCTGAAAGAATATAGAGACGGACTTTTGCTTTTTGACTTAATGGAAAAGGAAGTATGGAACGCTGCCACACAAGATTCTATAGGGTTAAAAAAATATTTTGAAGCCAATAAAACCAATTATAGATGGAATGATAGAATTGAGGCAGAATTGGCAACTGCAGCAAAAGAAGCAGATATTGAAAAAGTA
Organism: Aquaticitalea sp.; assembly: GCA_051252455.1. Taxonomy (GTDB): domain Bacteria; phylum Bacteroidota; class Bacteroidia; order Flavobacteriales; family Flavobacteriaceae; genus JBPOFM01. Next base: position 68,865 of record JBPOFM010000010.1, on the reverse strand, counting down.
AAGCAAATGATGATGCAAGGGATGTCTGATGAAGATATCAGCAATCAGTTAAATTCCGAATCGCAACGCGTTATTTTCACAAAAGGGATGATGGAAACCGATCATCAAGCCTTACCAAAAGATTTGGAATTGAAAGAAGGAATTTCAAAGGTATACCAATATAATGATGCTTATCATGTCTTGATGATCAAGAATGTGATTCCAAGTTCAAATAAAACTTTTGATGAGGCAAAAGGGAAAGTCATTAGTGATTATCAAAACAATATTGAAGAAAATTGGTTACAGTCACTCAACGATCGCTATAAAGTTAAAATCAACGACAAGTCTTTGAAGAAGATTAAAAATAAAATTTAACAATAGGTGTACAAAAAATCCATCTATATATGTAGTGTCTTCTTTTTTTTGGTGTCCTGTAATTTCTTCAAGGAAACCGATGATAGAAATCCTGTTGCGAGGGTAAATGATACGTATTTGTATCAAGATGACGTTGAGGGTTTAGTCGCTGAAGGTACATCTGCTGAAGATAGTATACTCATCGTTAACGGATTTATCACACGATGGGCAACACAGCAATTGCTCGTAGATGGTTCTGTCCGTAACCTGCCTGAAGACAAACAGGAGGATTTTAACAAGTTGGTAGAACAATATAAAAAGGATCTATATACCAAGGCTTACTTGGAAGCCTTGGTGAAAAAATCGATTGATACGGTGGTAAGTCAAACCGATGCAAATGAATTTTATCAATATAACAAAGAAACCTTTAAGTTAAATGATGAGTTGATCAAGTTTCGATATGTGTACTTGCCTATAAACGCCGTAAATATGGATGATGTCACTAAACGAATAACTCGATTTTCATCAAAGGACAAACGCTTCCTAGATTCGATTGCTGTACAGTTTAAATCTTATTCGTTGAATGATTCCATTTGGGTCAAAGCTTCGCAAGTATCTAAAAAGATTCCAGTTATAAATTCTGAAAATAAACGAGAACTGTTAAAAAAATCTAATTTTCTACAACTCAAAGATTCATTAGGCCTATATTTGGTGCAAATTAATGATGTGCGATTGCAGAACGATTATGCACCACTAGTTTTTGTAGAACCTACCATTAAGCAAATCATCATTAACAAACGAAAATTAGAACTCATCAAACAACTTGAAAAAGATATTACTAAAGATGCCATTAAAAACGATCAATTTGAAATTTATAATAAGCAATAAGTTTACGCTCACCATTTTGGCTCTTATGAGCTGTTCAATGACTTTCGCACAAGAAATTATTGAAGACGAAGTAGTCGAAAAGACAGCTGCAATAGATACTGTAAGGTCAAGTAATGAACGTGTAAAGGTTGATGGTGTAGTTGCTGTTGTGGGTGATTATATCGTTTTGGATTCGGATATTGATAAAGAATATCTTCAACTTCAAGCGCGGGGTGTGTCTACAGCAGACATTACACGTTGCCAATTATTTGGAAAGTTATTGGAAGACAAATTATATGCTCATAGTGCCATTCAAGATAGCATTGTCATCAAAGAACTCGAAATTCGCTCTAGCATTGACCAACAAATAAGTGCCTTTATGGAGGAAACTGGTTCTATGGAAGAATTGTTGAAGTTTTACAACAAGGATTCAGAGCAGGCCTTAAGGGACGAAATGTTTGAAATCAACAAACAACAACAATTAGCTTTTGAAATGCAACGTAAGATTGTTGAGGATATTGAGGTGACTCCAGAAGAAGTACGCGAATATTATAACAGCATCCCGAAAGATGAGCGTCCTATTTTTGGAACTGAACTGAAAGTAGCGCAAATTGTGATCATCCCAAGAATATCAGACGTAGAGAAACAAAATGCCATCAATAAATTAAAAGAATTCAAGGCAGATATTATCGAAAATGGCGCGAGTTTTACAACCAAAGCGACGTTCTATTCCGATGATATGGGATCAAGAAGAACGGGTGGAAAATTACCTCCTATGAATCGTAGTCGTCCACAGATGGTAAAAGAATTTCGTGATGTCGCATTTTCACTTGAAGAAGGCGAGATTTCCGAACCTTTTGAATCTGAATTTGGTTATCATATTATTTGGTTAGAAAAAATCAGAGGTCAAGAATATGATGTACGCCATATCTTGATCCGTCCAGAGGTGACAGAAGCGGCTATCAAGGAAGCTAAAACCAAAATTGATACGATTCGTGCACGCATTGTCAGAGATGAAATAAAATTTGCTGATGCTGCAAGAGAAATGAGTGATGAAAAGGAAACAAGGCAAGATGGTGGTCAGTTGATCAATCCTCAAACCCAAGATTATAGTTTTGAGTTGACGAAGATGGACCCTGAAACCTACGCGCAAATTCAAAATTTGAAAGATAACGAAGTCAGTTTAGTGCTTCAAGACGAAGATCGAGTGAACAGAATTAAGTTTAAAATTGTGACTGTCACAGATAGAATTGATGAACACGAAGCGGATTTTGCAAAAGACTATTTAAAAATTAAGAACTTAACGGTTCAAGATAAGCAGTTTAAGGAAATTGGTAAGTGGCAAGAAGAGAAAATCAAGGATACCTATATAAATATCAATGGTGAAAATCGCGATTGTGAGTTTGAAAGTAACTGGTTAAAAAAATAAGAATCCTATGTCTGATGTTGCAGCTGTAGAACAGTTTGTTAAAAAATATAAAGCACTAAAATCCGAAGTAGCCAAAGTTATCGTTGGACAGGACGAAGTGGTCAATCAGATTCTTATTTCTATTTTTTCTGGAGGTCATGCTTTATTGATCGGCGTTCCAGGACTTGCAAAAACATTGATGGTCAATACCATTGCCCAAGCATTGGGTTTGGATTTCAAACGGATTCAATTCACACCAGATTTGATGCCAAGTGACATACTTGGAAGCGAGATTCTGGATGAGAACAGACACTTTAAGTTTATCAAAGGACCTATTTTCGCTAATATTATCCTTGCCGACGAAATCAACAGAACACCGCCTAAAACACAAGCTGCCTTATTGGAAGCCATGCAAGAACGTTCGGTAACAGTAGCAGGGCATAACTATCAGTTGAGTCTGCCTTATTTTGTATTGGCTACCCAAAACCCAATTGAGCAGGAGGGAACCTATCCCTTGCCAGAAGCACAATTGGACCGTTTTATGTTCGCCATTAATCTTGAATATCCATCATTTGCTGAAGAAGTTCAAGTGGTCAAATCAACAACTACGGATATCAAGGCAACGGTCAATCCATTATTTTCTTCTCAAGAAATAATTGACTTTCAAAATTTGATTCGTCGTATTCCTGTAGCGGATAATGTGATTGAATATGCAGTTGCTATGGTGGGCAAAACTAGACCTAACAGTACGTCTGCATCCGAATTGGTCAAAGAATTCGTCGATTGGGGAGCAGGACCAAGAGCTTCACAAAACTTAATTCTTGCCGCAAAAACACATGCTGCAATTAATGGTAAGTTTTCACCAGATATTGAAAACGTTCAAGCTGTAGCAAGTGGTATTCTTCGTCATAGAATCATTAAAAACTACAAGGCAGAAGCAGAAGGTGTTTCAGATGAGCAGATCATTAAGAGCTTGTTCTAGATGAGGTTTAGATCCTTCTTAATTTCTCTTATTGTCTCGTTATCTGGTTTTGCAATTGCAATCATCGGAACTTTATTCAAAATAATGCATTGGCGATTTTCTGCGGAAGTCTTTACATTAGGTGCAGGATTAATGGTTCTTGGAATCGTTTTAGGAATTATAAAACTCATTCAAATCTATAGAAAAGGGAATTAGGAGTTAATCACTATTTTTTTCAATTGCTTCATTGATGTTTTTAATGTCTTTACTTGAAACATTATATGATTTATCTTCGAATGAATAAATGATGTCTCCAGTTAAGCTATTTATAATAGAAAGAATTTGATGTTCATTAAATTGTGTGTTCATTAAGTAGTAAAAATCATCTCCAGATAGAATTTTGGAATTCAGTGCATCATAATTCAGTAACTCATAGGTGTACTTATATTTTTCAAACAATTCATCTGGTTTTTCAATTTTTGAAAGCCTTCCAGTAAATGCACTTGCTCTTTTTAATAACCATTCGGGTGCATAAAGTGTCTGATCTTTTAGGAGTTTGATTTTTTCTGCATTAATAAATTTATCTCTTAAATCGATATGCTTTCTTTCGGTCAAAGCTTTATTGAGAATTTGAATATAATTTTTTATATAGCCTAATTGGAAATTATAGAAATCTGGCTCATCTGCAACATCGGCAACTTTCTTTTCTTTGTAAAGAGGCGTCATTTCGTAGCGATGACGAATACTTTGTGTAAAGAATATCTCTGCTGGATGTATGGTTGTGATAGATAAATCACCATCCTTTTCAATTTCTGAATCTAAATAAGAAATCATTTGAAATCTGAAGGCATACCATTCATTAACCACTCTTGAATCCATTTTAGAAATTCCTTTTTTCAAGGTATAAACCTCACTATGAGGTATAATGATTGACTGATAAGGTTTGAAATAGTCCTCCTTTTTATAATCTTTTTCAGGCACAAATTCAATTTTGGAGTAGGTCCAAACTTTAGAAATCTCATTTTTTGTATCATCAAAAGATAAGGATTCCGGAATCACAAAAAAGAACGTGCTTTTCTCAAGTCCATCAAAATGCTCTTCTTTTATTTCATTTATATACAAATTGGTAGGAGAAACAGTACGACCAACACTAACTTGCGCATTGATAAGTGCCGATGTGATTAATGCAAAAGCAAGAAAAACTATTTTTTTCATTATTGATTATTTAGAACATTAACTACTCAAGTATACAACTTTTAAAAACACATTGAACTAATGATGTAGCAAAAAATTGATATCCTCTTTCAACCGCTCCACTTCTACATTAACCAAAATATTATAAAATCCGCGAATTTGCTGATTTTTATCCACCAAAGCCACATAACTACTATGGTAAAAATCTGTGCCATTCTCGTTTGGCTTAAAATTAGTCATGTATTGTTTAGCCTGATCTTTTGTGTGCTCATCTGATGCACGAACAAATTGCCATTTTTCCAAAGGAATTTCTGTTGCAGCAGCATAATTTTTCAACACTTCTATCGTATCATTCTTTGGATCAATCGTATGTGAAACAATCATAAAATCATCTTCGCTTTGGAAAGATTCGGCAATCTTAATAAATTCTGTTCGCATTGGTGGACAAATGCTTGGACACCGGGTGAAGAAAAAGTTGGCGATCACAACTTTATTTTGAATGTTTCTAGTAGAAAATGGCTGACCTAGCTGATTGGTGAAATTGTCATAAGTTACGGTATAATTGACCTTTTCTCCGTCATGATTGATTTTATAGCTTAACACAGGCAATTCCTTGGAATCTGAATGACATCCAAAAAAAATAAGAAACAATAGTAATTTTAAAAATCTCAACTTATTAGCATTAGTCTTGAAGCGAAGCTGTCTTATGTCATTTTTCACTATAAACTTTCAACTTCTCCGCCATTTCTTTGTCATACAAAAACACAAACATACTCGCCATCATATCTTGATTGGTGTCTGTTGTATTATTCGTTCTTAAAACCAATTCATAATGATGGTCTGGATAGAGCATAATTCCTTCTGTACTAGAAAAATAAGTCACATTTTTTAAACCGATTTTATCTTTATAATTTTCCGCTTTAGAAACAAACAATGTCGTGTCTTTAGTTTTATCTCTAAATTCCAGTTCCTCTGCAAAAGGATGCAGATGCGTCGCGATTTGATGCATGGTCGTACTGTCTTTCAATTTTAGTTGCTTTGTAATATCGTAACTGTAAGTCTCCTTTCCTTTGAATATAACCCAATGACCAGAGAGATGATGACCTTCTTCATCCACATAGCTGTGATTTTTGGTCTCGACAGGCAAGCACATATTTGGATCAGCATCGGTTGGCCCTTGAAATGGCTTTTCGTTGTCATAAGGTAACATTACAAATACCGTACAACTCGTTAATGGTTTCATATCTGGATCGTGCTGTTTGTAGCCTAAAGTCACATCGTGTTTTACCGTAAAAGCATCACCTTTTATATTATGATTCAAGGTTTGCGTTGCGACAAACAAATTTTCATTCGTAAAAACCGGAAACCCAAATCCTTCCGGAAACGAATAGGATTCAATGCCGTTGCTCATGGATGTCAGCCTTGGATATTGTTCGCCAATACGATCGTTCATATTCCAACGCGAATAATGCTCGCCATCATAAAAATCGATATTTGTATGGCAAACATAATCGTTGGATAATTGATCGACCTCGTTCGTGCTCATGGCCTTGGTTTCAAAAGATGTGATCCAGACTAAATCTTCCTTTGTATAATCAATTTGAAAAAACGTGACTGCCTTCGGTCCTTCCATTGATGTATAAATATTGTCAATGACGAAGGTAGGGGAGAATAATGATATAGTTGAATCGGTGGTTTTGATATTCCAAGAGTCGTCCACAAAGCCCAATTTATGATAAAGACTGGTCTTGATAATGGCTTTGTGTCGATTGGGAAGTTTCAAATAGTAGATTCCTCCAACAATCATTGCTATTATCAATAAAAAGACTGAATATTTTAGTATTTTGGACTTCATTTAAGATTACCTCCTTGCTTAACAAATTAACGCTTTTTTATGCAAATAGACTACAGTAAACGAATTTTTGGTCTCGACCTGATGCGCGCTGTGGCTATAATGATGGTTGTTTGCTCGCATATTTTATGGATCACACCAAATGCGAATGGATACATTCCTGATATCTTAAGTATTTCTGGTGTTATGGGGGTTGAAATTTTCTTTGCTTTGAGCGGATTTTTGATCGGAAGAATTCTATATCGAATATATCTTTCAGATGGATTCAACTTCAACAAAGTATTTTATTTTTGGATTAGACGATGGTTTCGAACTTTGCCTAATTATTATTTGGCATTGAGCATCAATCTTATAATTGCGATATATTTAGGAAATCAATTACCCGAAAACGTATGGCGCTATTTCTTTTTCATTCATAATTTTTCAACGGAAATGCCGTGGTTGTTTCCTGAATCTTGGAGCTTGTCAATTGAAGAATTTGCATATATTTTAGGACCATTACTTCTATATGTTACCTTATTTATTAAAACTAAAATTCAGAAATCAAAACTATTTTTAGGTATAACGCTGCTCATCATAACCGCCTTTTTAATCTCTAAATTAGTTTACAATCAAACTGAAACCATAAGAGATATGCGTCACTGGAACGTGAACGTCAAAGGCATTGTTATTTATAGGATTGATGCTATTTATTATGGAGTATTGGCGGCTTATATTTCCATCGTGAAGCCTAAATCTTGGCGACTCATTCGATTGCCCGCTTTCTTCACTGGAATTTTTACACTATTGGCTTTGAATATTTTGATTCCGAGAAGTCAAATTTTCATTGGTACACACCCACAATTCTGGAATGTCTGGTATTTTATAATCAAATCGGTCGGTATTTGTCTAACGCTTCCATTATTGAGTTCATTAAAAACAGCACCAACAGCGATTTTGAAACCAATAACTTATATTAGTGTTTTGTCCTATGCAATGTATGTGTTGCATTATTCGATTGTTATGCAATTAATGAAATATTCTATGCCAACAGAAGATTTTGCGGGATTGGATATTGCTGTTTTTATCACGGTCTATTTCCTTTTGACTCTAATTTTATCCTATGTTTTGTATAATTTATATGAAAAACCAATGACTGATTTAAGAGAAAAATCTTATTTCAAAACTGTTTTTAACAAAGACTAAATTACCAAATCAGTATATTATGCAATAAAAACTTAACAATAACGCAACTATGTATCGGTATTTTATCGATTTATTGATTTATATTCAGAGATAATTGCATTTCGTTACATATTTTAGAATGTCCTCTAAATTTTGTAATTTTGCAAACCGATGACTTCGGAATTCAAACAACCAAATAAAGTAATAACAACCTTAAAATAATATATATGGCATTTGACATTGATATGATAAAAAAAGTTTACAAAACTATGCCTGAACGTGTTGACAAAGCGCGTGGAATAGTGGGTAAACCATTGACTCTTTCTGAAAAAATTCTTTACGCACATCTTTGGGATGGCAATCCTACAACTGCTTTTAGAAGAGGAAAGGATTATGTCGATTTTGCACCAGATCGTATTGCTTGTCAAGATGCAACTGCTCAAATGGCATTGTTGCAATTTATGCAAGCAGGTAAAGCTAAAGTTGCAGTCCCTACAACAGTTCACTGTGATCACTTGATTCAAGCAAAACAAGGTGCGGTTCCTGATTTAAAGCGTGCCAATGAAACCAGTAATGAAGTTTTTGACTTTTTAGCTTCGGTGTCAAATAAATATGGTATTGGATTTTGGAAACCAGGTGCTGGGATTATTCACCAAGTAGTATTGGAAAATTATGCATTTCCAGGAGGAATGATGATTGGTACCGATTCACACACCGTAAATGCTGGTGGATTAGGTATGGTTGCTATCGGAGTTGGTGGTGCTGATGCTGTTGATGTAATGGCAGGAATGGCTTGGGAATTGAAATTTCCAAAACTCATCGGTGTCAAATTGACAGGAAGCCTAAATGGCTGGACAGCATCTAAAGATGTGATCTTGAAAGTTGCTGGTATCTTGACAGTAAAAGGGGGTACCGGAGCAATCGTTGAATATTTTGGACCTGGTGCAAAGAATTTATCTTGTACAGGAAAAGGAACCATTTGTAATATGGGAGCTGAAATTGGAGCGACCACGTCAACCTTTGGTTATGATGACTCTATGGAACGTTTCTTAAGAGCGACCGATAGATCTGACATTGCTGATGAAGCGAATAAAATCCGTGAATATTTAACAGGAGATCCAGAGGTTTATGCAAATCCAGAACAACATTTTGATCAAGTGATTGAAATCGATTTGGATACGTTGCGTCCACATTTAAATGGACCATTTACACCGGATTTGGCAACTCCAGTTGGACAACTTGGACCAATTGCAAAGGAAAAGGGATGGCCTATTAAAGTGGATTGGGGATTGATTGGTTCTTGTACCAATAGTTCCTATGAAGACTTAACACGTGCTGCTTCTATTGCAAAACAGGCCGTCGATAAAAACATAAAATCAAAAGCAGATTTTGGAATCAATCCAGGATCTGAACAAATCCGTTTTACAGCAGAACGCGACGGATTGTTGAAAATATTTGAAGATTTGGATGCCACGGTATTTACAAATGCTTGTGGGCCATGTATTGGTCAGTGGGACAGGAGTGATTTAAAAGGTGAGGAAAAAAACACGATCGTTCATTCATTTAATAGAAACTTCTCCAAGCGTGCAGACGGAAATCCAAATACACATGCTTTTGTGGGCTCACCAGAAATGGTTGCAGCCATCGCAATTTCAGGTCGTCTGGATTTTGATCCAATGAATGATTATTTGATTAATGAGGAGGGTGAAAAAGTAAAATTAGATCCACCACAAGGGATTGAATTGCCTCCAAAAGGATTTGATGTGGAAGATGCAGGTTACGTGGAGCCAGTGAAAGATGGAAGCAAAGTAGATGTATCCGTAAGTCCAACTTCAGAACGTTTACAGTTGCTAGAACCATTTACACCTCTTGGAAATAACATTAAAGGCGCAAAACTATTGATCAAAGCCTTTGGAAAATGTACAACAGATCACATTTCTATGGCTGGTCCATGGTTGCGTTTTAGAGGACATTTAGATAATATTTCCAACAATATGTTGATTGGAGCCATCAATGCTTACAACAAGAAAACCAATTTCGTTAAAAATCAATTGACTGGTGAATATGGAGGTGTTCCTGATGTAGCAAGAGCCTATAAAGCAGAAAGCATCAAAACGATTGTTGTTGGGGATCACAATTACGGAGAAGGCTCTTCTCGGGAGCATGCAGCAATGGAACCAAGATTTTTAGGTGTTGCAGCCGTATTGGTAAAATCATTCGCTCGTATCCACGAAACAAATTTGAAAAAACAAGGGATGCTGGGATTGACTTTTGCTAATGAAAGTGATTATGACCTAATTCAGGAAGATGATACCATCAACTTCTTGGATTTGGACCAATTTGCACCAGACAAACCGTTAATGATTGAATTCGTCCATGCAGATGGTAGTAAAGATGTGATCAAAACAAATCATACTTATAACCAATCGCAGATTGAATGGTATAATGAAGGTTCTGCATTGAACTTGATTAAAAAAGAGAATGTGGCTTAATTGAAATAACCCTTAAAATAAAAGCTTCTGATTTAGTATGAATCAGAAGCTTTTTAATTTGTACCACATGAAGTTTATCAAAAAACATCGCAATAATATCATTTTTCTAGTGTTTGTAGCGATATTGATTATTCCACAGACGCGACAACCTATTCAGATATTGTTACATAAAGGACTTGCTTTGTTTAGTCCTACCGTCATTGACTATGAAGATCGAGAGGTCGTTTCAGATTACAATTGGAGTCTTATAGATGAAAATGGTCAGGCTTATAATTTCAAAGAGGCCAAAGGGAAAGTGGTGCTTATCAATTTTTGGGCAACTTGGTGTCCACCATGTATCGCTGAAATGCCAAGTATGGAGAAATTATATCAAGATTATAAGGATGACGTTGTATTTTTATTCGTTTCAGAAGAAAATCAGGAAACCATCTCTAAATTTAAGGAAAAACGCAATTATAATTTCGGTGTGTTTTCATCTGTGACTAAACACCCAGAGATTTTTGAAACGAATTCAATTCCTAAAACTTATATTTTAGATAAAAAAGGTAAAATAGCAATTAACAAATCTGGGGCAGCTGATTGGAATAGTGATGCTGTTAGACATTTGTTGGATGATCTTTTAGAATCTAAATAAGACTCTAAAAAATGATTTTATAAACGCTGTTGAAAAAAGCGATTTCATAATAGACATATCTTCTTTAAACGCGCTTTCTTCATCTAAAAATCGAAACATCGTTTCTACTGAATTTTCAAAATAAAACTGTTCAAAAATCCAAGGGCCTTTTTTGTTATTATTTTTTAAAACATCTAAAAATATAGCATCGTAAAACTTGAATTTTTTACGAGCTAAATTTGCAGATGGTAGTCGTCCATTTTTGATATTTTGGATAATTATATCCACATATTTCTCGGTATGTTTGAAGGAGTAACCAGTCGAACCTTTAACCCATCCACCTCCTGTACCTATTTTTGTAACTTGTGCCGTATGAAAATTCCAAAAAGGAAAGTCCGTCATTGGAATGTTGCCCTTTTCGGTTTCTTCAATTTTGTAAGTCTCTGTTTTCAGATGATTTGTTATGTAATTTTTTAAGGCTGTATTGTAAACATCTTCTTCAACAAGGTAAGGTGTGAAAAAAGTAAATTCTATTAAGGCTCTAGTTTCAGAGAATGGCAGTACATAAATAAAACTGGTCGAATCTTTGTAATTGAAACGATAATCCATCATTGTGAATTCCGTGGGTTGAAAACACGCTGTTTCCGTTTCGATGACCCAACCTTTGAAATGTTGATGTATGACATTATATTTAGTAGTGTTTGAATTGTATTCTATAGGAAGTCGACTGTCAAATACATGATTGCAAGTGTATGTATTCTTCTTGCCAACGACTTTAATCTCGCTCAATTCATTTAACGCTACGATTTCATCAATTATAAAATGAATATTTTCCGAAACTTTCAACCGATTTTTGGCAAATTCATAAAAATCAATAGACCTTATGGATTTATAGACGTATGGATTGAGAGTTAATGATAACTCAACATCTTTCGAATTGAACAATGCTGTGTTCCAACTTTTATGCACTATGGAATCCCATTGACCTTCGCCTTGTTCCCAGAAACTCCACGTTTTATCATTGGAATTTTTGCCGGAAGGATCAATTAATGCAATTCTTTTACTTTCAAAAAAAGAGTTGGTTTGAAATCCCAAGGCCAACTGCAGCCCAGCAAGACCATTCCCAATGATGATATAGTCGAAGTAGTTTTCGTTCGGCATCGCTTGATTTTAGTGAGCTACTATTTTTTGAAGTATTTGAATGGCACCATAAGCATTCCAAAACATTCGCCATCTTCTTTGCCTAAATGTTTGTGATGCATTTTATGAGCGCGTCTCACGCCTTTCGCGTACCAATTGTTGGCGTTTCTAAAGAGTTTAAAGCGTTGATGTATAAATATGTCGTGAACTGTAAAATAAGCTATTCCATAGGCCAGAATTCCTAATCCGATGGGTAAACAGTACCATACATTTTCATTTTTCCATAGATAAAAACAGGTCATACTGACGATGGCATAAAATATGAAAAACGCATCATTGCGCTCGAACCAACTTTTATGGTCTTTATGGTGATGGTCTTTGTGCAAATGCCATAAAAAGCCATGCATCACATATTTATGTGTAAACCACGCCATAAACTCCATGATGGAAAAAGTTCCTAAAAAAATCAATATCCAAAGAAAAGTTTGCATTTCTTAAATTACATTAAATTCAGTTGATATTTGACATAGCTACGTGTCAATAACTCTATTTTTTTATAATTAGGCACTCGTATTCGTGATGATTTAATGTCGAGTGCAGGTGTTTTCTTCAATTTTTTGAGCAGCTGGTTATAATAACGATAGGCCATAAATACGCCAAATTTGGCTTCGATTGGTAGTTCTTTTATTCCTTTAAGCCCGTTGGCAAAATCTAGTTCAATATCTTCAATAATTGCTATTTTGGAAGTCTCATCTAACTGACTTAAATCGGTATTCGGAAAATAAGTTCTACTTAAATCTTCATAATCTGCCTTTAAATCTCTCAAAAAATTAACTTTTTGAAATGCTGAACCCAAACTCATGGCACTATCTTTCAAGGATTCATACTTTTCTGAATCACCTTTCACAAACACCTTTAGACACATAAGGCCGACAACGTCTGCAGACCCATAGATATACTGTCGATACTCTTCATCTGTGAGATATGTATTTTTATGCAAATCTGTACGCATGCTCTTCATAAACGAATCAACAAGATGTCTATCTATATTGTATTGATGATAGGTTTTCTGGAATGAGTTTAATATTGGATTCAAGCTGATTTTTTGTTCCAAGGCCAATTCTAAATCTTTTTCAAAATGGTTGAAAAGAAATTCTTTATCATAGTCATGAAATGTATCCACAATTTCATCTGCAAATCGAACAAAGCCATAAATATTATATATATCCTGACGAATTGTGTTAGAAAGCATTTTGGTCGCCAATGAAAATGACGTACTGTAAGATTTGGTAACCGTCTTACTGCAATGATATGAAACCGAATCGAATAATGCTTTCATAGCCTAATTGTTGTGATGTTTTTTTATTAATTCTGCCACTAATTTTCCAGATATCAAAGAGGGTGGAACTCCAGGTCCCGGGACTGTCAGTTGCCCAGTAAAATACAGATTGTCCACTTTCTTGCTCTTTAGTTTAGGTCGTAAAAAGGCAGTCTGTAACAATGTGTTTGCCATTCCGTATGCATTGCCTTTATAAGAATTATAGTCATCTATAAAATCCTTTACACAAAAGGATTCCTTAAATATAATATTATTCTTTATCTCTTGCGATGTTAAATTTTCAAAACGTTCGATAATTTTATCAAAATATTGTTCTCTTAGTTCTGTCGTGTCATCCAATCCTGGTGCCAAGGGAATCAAAAAAATGCCAGCTTCTTTTCCGTCAGGTGCTGTATTGCTATCAGTTATAGAAGGAAAGCTCGCATAAAACAATGGGTTCTTTGGCCATTGTGGTGTATCATAAATTTCTTTGGCATGTGTATCGAAGTCTACGTCAAAAAATAAGGTATGGTGATTTACATTTTTCAATTTCTTGTCAAATCCGACGTAAAATAATAGGGAAGAAGGTGCAAAAACCTTTTTCTCCCAATACGATTCTGAATACTGACGATACGATTTGTCTAACAATGTTTCTGAATGATGGTAATCGGCTCCGCTTAAAACAACATCACAATCATGTAACTCTCCATTTGCAATGATTCCAGAAGCCTTTCCATTAGTTACGATAATTTTTTCGATTGGGTTTTCAGTTTTAATCGAAACGCCCAAGCTTTTAGCAAGCTTTTCGATGGCTTCGATAACCTGATACATTCCTCCTTTGGGGTGAAAGGTTCCAATTCCGAAGTCGGCGTAATTCATAAAACTATAAAATGAAGGCGTGTTATCGGGTTTCGCACCAAGAAACAGTACTGGAAACTCCAATATCATAGCTAAACGTTCATTTTTAAATTCCTTGCGAACGTCTTTTTTAATCGTGCTAAAAAATTGACCAATTTTTTTAATCGTTACAGGAATCATAAGCTCAAATGGCGAGACTCCTGGACGATAAACTAAATCCTTGATGGCAACATCATAATTATGCTGCGCATTAGCAATGAATTTTTTAAGCTTTTGGGAACTACCTTGTTCTTCTTTTTCAAATGTTTCGCAAATTTTTCCCAGAGTATCTTCAATAGTGATATAATCGTCTTTATCAAAATAGACGCTGTATGCAGGATTTAGTTTTTCAAGTTGGTAATAATCTGAAGGATGCTTGTCAAAATCAGCAAAAAAGCGCTCAAAAACATCAGGCATCCAATACCATGTCGGACCAATATCAAAAGTGAAACCTTCTTTTTTTAACTGTCTGGCACGACCTCCGACGGTTTTGTTCTTTTCAAATATTGTCACAGTGTTACCATCTTTGGCGAGGTAGCAAGCCGCTGCCAAAGCCGAAAATCCAGAACCTATGATATGTATGTTTTTATTCATTGTTTAACAAAAATACAAAAAAGTTAAACAATAACATAATTCTTATAAAACTATATTTCTTTAACAAGCTCGTTAATGGATTTAAAAGTTCTTATAGAATCAGGTAGCTGTTTAGTGTTGATATATTCAACCATTTTACCTAAAATCCAAAATTTTGTATTTTCTTTAGAAAGTATTGTTTCCTCAAATTCCTTTAAATAATTGTCTAATTGTTCTTTCTCCGGTTGCACTGTAAAATACGATATAAAAGTAATCTCTTTGTGATGACTTAAGAGATCGAGCAAATTATTTATAGGAACACTTGGTCCCAAGAGAATAGAATGATGGCCTTTTGCGGTTATTTCTAGATTGAGATATAGCAAACCTAATTCATGGATTTCATTGTCGGGCAAGAAGAGTACAAAAGTAGACTCTCGATTCGTTTGATTTTTAGATTGGTAGTTCTCTGTGTTGGCGCAAATTTTTTGTCTGATAAGAGTCGAAATAAAATGTTCGTGTGCTGGAGTAATGGTGTCTGTTTGCCACAGCACGCCTATTTCCGATAACAGAGGGATAAAGGTTTCAAAAAAAATTTCGTTGAACGATTTCTCTTTGGACAAATTATTATAGGTACTATAAAATAAATGTTGGTCAAAGTTGAGCATCGCCAATTTGAATAAATTCAACGCATGGTCATTCGATTCATTATTAACTGAAAATTTTCTGACTAAAGCTGCAACTTCTTCTTTTGTTAAAGACGCTATTTTGGAAATTTTATAGCCATTGGAGTTTAAATAACTTACGTTGAGAAGCATTTGAAGACTCTCTAGATCATAATACCTAATGTTGGTATCTGTACGTTCGGGTTGAAGAAGATTATATCTTTTTTCCCAAATTCGTATAGTGTGGGCTTTGATTCCAGACAGATGCTCAAGATCTTTGATGCTGAAAGTACTTTTAAAGTTGTTCATTTTTTATTCGATAAGCTTAAACAAAAATAGGTAATAAAAAATGAACTATCCAAAAAAGAAAATAGATAAGTAAAACAAAAGAAGTAGTTAGAAAGTCTGCCAGGGCATTGAGGACCCTACATTATAAAAGTGCGCACGAGAAGACTCGAACTTCCACGAACTAATGTTCACCAGCCCCTCAAGCTGGCGCGTCTACCAATTCCGCCACGTGCGCATTAAGTTTGAAAATTATAAAGGAGTCGAGTTCTGCCCAACTTTTAAAATTCAATTTTTTCTAATAAAATTTCCGATTCGTTAGAATGGTGCAAATATAAAAAATCAATAATCTTTTGCAGGTGTTTTCAGTTATCTTTTTTTAAGAGTTCACTTATTAATAACAGTATCTGTCAAAATATCGAATCGTCTTATAATAGGAACTAAAATATTGTCTAAAATAAATTGAAGTACTAGGATATTTCATAGGATAAGTTTTGAAAATTATGAAGTTAAGTAAATAACAACGTCTCGATTAAATCCAAAAGCTTAAGGTTTAAATTTAATACTTCAACTGGATATTCTCCAATGAAGAATTAATTTACTTATTTAGAATTTTGTATGAGCCATAACGTTCCAGTTGATGCGGAACACAACAATCCGTATTTGTTATTATTTAACAGAATGGTGGCTAAAAATAATTAAGGATTCCTTAAGAAATAAGTATTAAATATGAGTTATATTAGCAATAACAGTCAACAGATTAGCTTTTGAACACGTAAATTAACCTCTCCTGAAAATTAAGATGCACTTGATTCCTAAAAAAACAAACTCTATATTTTCGTATTATATGTATGGAATCGTGTTGTTGCTTTTAGGTTGTTCTCCTCGCATTTCAAATGTTAGTCCACAAATTGAAGATATAAAGGAATTCTCCTCCACTGGACAGGGTGTGATGGAAGATAAGTGGTGGGAAGCTTTCGAAGATGAGCAGTTGAATACGTTGGTAGATAGTGCTATGCAGCGCAATTTTGATTTGGCAGCGACTTGGCAACAATTTGTGGCTGCAGAAGCCGTTGTTTCTCGAGAGGCTTCAGATAAGTGGCCTCAAATAGATGCCTCTGCCCAAACGGCTGAAAATTTTCCTGTAAATGATTTTAGAGGTGGGGAAAACACACAGTTGACCTTATCCGCTTCATACGAACTGGATTTATGGGGTCGAATCAAAAATGCAGTACAAGCCGGAAAATTCAGGGCAGAGGCAAGTCGATATGATTACGAAACGGCTGCAATCTCGCTCTCTGCCGAAATTGCCACGACATGGTTTCAATTAGTGACCGCAAAAAAACAATTACAAATTACAGAGGAGCAAATTGCCACCAATGAGGATATCATAAAATTGATGCGGTCACGTTTTGTGGGCGGTCAAATTCGAGGTGTGGACGTGTTCAGACAGGCGCAATTGTTGGAAAGTACTAAAGAGCAACACATCATATTCAGTACAGAAGCCCAACTGCTGGAAAATCAGTTGGCTGTGCTTTTAGGTCGTCAACCTCAAGAAGAAAAAACATTCACCGAAACAGGTTTACCAAGTTTATCAGAACTTCCTGAAACAGGACTGCCATTGGAACTGGTACGTCGAAGACCCGATTTGCAACAGTCGTATGCGCTTTTGCTGGCTGCCGATTACGATATGGCATCTGCCGTGCGAAACAAGTATCCAAGAATTTCCATCAATACACAAGGGCAATTTCGGTCCAATAATTTTGCCAATCTTTTTAATGATTGGGCATATTCATTGGTAGGAAATGTATTGGCACCATTGTTTTATGGCGGACGTCTCAATGCAGAAGTGGATAGAACAGAAGCCATTAAACAACAACGATTATACGAATATGGGCAAACTACATTGTTAGCTTTTCGGGAAGTGGAAGATGGTCTTGTGCAGGATATGATGCAAAAACAACGATTGGAAAACATTGAACGTCAATTGGAATTGGCAACAAAAAGCAACAAGCAATTGCGCGTGGAGTTTTTAAATGGTTTTAGTCCATATCTAGACGTACTTCTTGGTTTAGACCAAGAGCAACAGCTGCGTCGCGATTATGTGTCGGCACAGTATCGGCAAATTGAAATCCGAATTGGACTTTACAGAGCTTTGGCAGGAGGTTTCGAAACAGGATGGACCATGGATAATTGAATTAAGGAATAAATTTTATGAACACTAAAAAAATACTTTGGATTTGTTTGGCCATTCTTGGCGTTGGCATTGCGACCACAGTGCTTATTTTTTCAACAGAGCCAGAAGCGAAAAGGGAAGGGGCAAGTATTGAAACCGCCATATTAGTGGATGTGGTTACCGTACAAAAAGGCGCGTTTGAACCCATGATTGTCGCTACCGGAACCGTGCAACCTGTAGAGGATGTGAATTTGAGTCCGTTGATTTCAGGTCAGGTGGTCCGAAGAGACCCCGCTTTTACTCCTGGTGGTTTTGTCAAAAAGAATCAAGTGCTTTTACAGATTGACCCTGCGGATTATCGAAATGCGCTCCAACTCCGCCAAAGCGAATTTTTGCAATCTCAAACCACGTTGGAAACTGAAATGGGACGTCAAAAAATTGCGGAACAGGATTTGGAACTCATTACTAACGATTCTCTTTTTGGAGACAATCCGCTTTCTGAAGAAGAGCGACAACTTGTACTTCGACAACCACAACTCAATGCGGTCAAAGCGACCATTGGTGGCGCAAAGGCATCCGTGGATCAAGCGAGATTAAACCTTGAACGCACTACCATTCGTGCACCTTTTGATGCCCACATTTTAAGCCAAAATGTAACAAAAGGTTCTTTAGTGGCACAAGGCGATGATTTGGGACGAATTGTGGGTACGGACGCTTATTGGGTGTTAGCAACCGTTCCCGTATCCAAATTACAATGGTTGAGTTTTCCGAATGATGATACCGAAAAAGGGGCAGTTGTACGCATTGAAAATCAATCCGCTTGGTCAGAGGATGCCTTTCGTCAGGGCTATTTGGACAGACAAATCGGAGCGCTTGATGGACAGACGCGTTTGGCGAGGGTATTGATTAAAGTCACAGATCCCTTGGCGACAAGCCAAGAATTGAAAGGAAAACCAAAATTAATGATTGGAACCTTTGTCGAAGTGAACATTCATGCGGATCCAGTCGAAAATGTCGTGAAACTTAATCGGGACTATGTTCGGAGTAACGAAACAGTCTGGGTCATGAAAGACGATAAATTGGAAATTCGAAAAGTAACTATCGTCTTGACGGATGATACACACGCCTACATACGAAAAGGTCTGGAAGACGATGAAAAAGTGGTCATCACCGATTTGAGCACCGTAAGTAATGGTATTGAATTGCGTACTGCCAATGAGTCACCTAAAAAAGAAACAAACCAATAGGAAATTGGGCGAGATGGAGGAAACAGAAGATAAGAACTCGATAAGAAAGGAGGGTGTCATTGCATATATGGCTCGGAATTCCATTGCAGCCAACTTGTTAATGATGCTCTTACTTGTGGGCGGTATTTTTACCATGTATAATATTCAAAAAGAAGTTTTTCCTGAATTTCAACTGGATTTTGTCGAGGTATCTGTCGCCTATCCAGGAGCGTCACCGGCTGAAGTTGAACAAGGTGTCTTGCAGCCCGTGGAGGAAGCAGTAAGAGGTGTTCAGGGCATCAAGGAAATTGTCTCTGAAGCCAGTGAGGGTTCGGCGGAAATCAGTATTGAACTCATCGCCGGCTCCGAACGGATGCGAGTATTTCAGGACATTGACCAAGCCATTAACCGTATCAGAACGTTTCCAGATGATATCGAAAGACCAGAGGTAAGATTGCAATCCCGACAAAGGGATGTTTTGCAAATCGGTCTTTACGGAGATGCGGATATTTGGACATTGAGAGCTCTTGCCGAACGCTTAAGAACCATACTTCTCAACAATCCGGAAATCACGCAAGTTGAGTTGGGGAATGTTCCCGATTACGAGACTCGAATTGAAATCCCGAGACAGACCCTTCAGAAATACAACTTAACCTTGGGACAAGTTGCGGAGATCATACGACAAAGCAGTAACGATGTGCCTGCCGGAGCCGTACAAACACAGAGTGGGGAGATTTTACTTCGCATGCAGGAGCGGAAACAATGGGCAGATGAATATGGCGATATTACCATTGTATCCTCTGATGAAGGAGCAAATCTTTCCCTGAATGACATTGCAACAATCACCGATGGTTTTGAAGAAACGGGATTCCATGGGCAATTCAACCAACAGAATTATGTAGAGTTGCGTATTTTCAGAATTGGAAACCAATCGCCTTTGGACATTGCCGATGTGACGAATGACATCATGGAGAACTTTCAATTGCCTCCAGGAATCAAGTACCGAACCGATAGCAATCGTGCTGCCGATTATCGGGAACGTCTATCGTTGCTGACCGAAAATGGATTTCTTGCCATTCTTATCGTCTTGATAATATTGACCCTTTTTCTAGAATATCGCTTGGCATTTTGGGTCATGATGGGGATGACCGTATCTTTTATCGGAGGTATGATTTTGCTGCCCTTGATCGGTATCAGCATCAATATGATTTCCATGTTTGGTTTTCTTGTGGTGCTAGGTATCGTTGTGGATGATGCCATTGTAGTAGGCGAAAACGTGTACGAATATCGGCAGAAAGGTTTAAGCCCCATAAAAGCAGCCATTGCAGGCGCCAAAGATGTGTCCTTACCCGTTACATTCAGTATCATTACCACGATTATCGCTTTTGTCCCCTTATTGTTCATGCCTGGGGAAACCGGAAAGTTTTGGCAACCTTTGCCAGCGGTGGTCATTGTTATTTTGGCCGTGTCCTTGGTGGAGGCACTATTCATATTGCCTTCTCACTTGGGACATCTTAAAAAGAAAAGCAGTAAAAATAAATGGATACTTAAATTGGAAGGCTGGCAAAGTACTTTCGCCAAGGGTTTCGACCGGTTTATTGATACGAAATACCGACCCTTTCTTGATGTTTGCTTGAAATATCGCTACATCACCTTGAGTGCCGCTGTGGCGCTTTTGATAATCGTGGGTGGTTACGGATTTAGTGGCCACATGGGAATGATAATGATGCCAGAAGTCGCCGCCGATGAAATTGAGGCTGGCGTCAGATTGCCCGTAGGTACCACACCCGATCAGGCAGCAAAAGTGGCCCATGCAATTTCGGAATCAACACAGCGGATGTTTGAGGAACACAATCTGTATGAAGTGGCAGAGGGCATAAAAACCAATGTGCGTGGACAGAATTTTATTGATGTGGAAATTGTAATGTTGCCACCCGACCAACGGGACATTACGGCAGCAGAGGTCATTGCTTTATGGCGGGACAATATTGGAGATATTGAAGGTGTGGACCAAATCACTTTTGAGGCCGAACGTGGTCCAGGTGGCGCACGGCAGGACATCAGTATCGATTTGAGCCATTCCGACATTGATGTGTTGGAACGTGCCAGCGCAGCTTTTGTAGAAAGGATGCAGGCATTTTCGAATACTCGCGATGTGACCGATAACTATAATAAGGGCAAAATGCAGTACGACTTTAAGTTATTGCCACAAGGAAGAAATCTTGGGCTTACCTCCGATGAGGTGGGCAGGCAAGTACGCGATGGATTTTTTGGTGCCTTGGCAATGCGACAGTTGCGTGGTATGAACGAAATAGAAGTGCGCGTAAAATTGCCAATAGAAGAACGTAAGAATATTAAAAACCTTGAAAAATTCTTGATTCTTACACCAAACGGTGTACAGGTACCGTTGATGGATGTCGTGGAAATTGAAGAACGGGAAGCTTTCAGTAGCATCAACCGAAGGGATGGTCGGAGAGTTGTAAATGTGGGCATGGATGTAGAGCCTGCCAATTCCGTAGGTCGTGTCATTGCATCTGTTCATGAAGAAACCTTACCGCAATTACGGGCAGATTTCCCAGGAATCACTTGGACTTTTGAAGGAAGTCAAGCTGATATGCGGGAAAGCACAAATACCTTAAAAGCTGGTTTTTCAATTGCTTTGATATTGATGTATGCCTTATTGGCCATAGCATTTAGCAGCTACCTACAACCTTTGATTGTTATGACTGCCATTCCGTTTGGCATCGTCGGTGCAGTTATTGGTCATATTCTTTTGGGTTATGACCTATCATTGGTAAGCCTTATGGGTGTAATTGCACTATCAGGCGTGGTAGTCAACGACTCACTGATTATGATCGATTATGCGAATAAACGCAGGAAAGAAGGAGATTCCATTTACGAGTCTATTCATGAAGCGGGACTTCGCAGATTTCGTCCAATTATATTAACTACTATGACAACATTTGGTGGCCTAGCACCAATTATCTTGGAAACTTCCAGTCAAGCCTTCCATTTAATTCCTATGGCTATTTCATTGGGATTCGGTATTGTTTTTGCCACAGCAATTATTCTAGTTATTGTTCCATGTTTGTATCTTATTTTTGAAGACTTGCGACTATTGGTTTTAAAGGGGAAAACTGTGAGGCATGTGGATGTTATGGATTGATAATACCCAATGTAAGGTATATGATTTAGTCAAAAATCAGTTTATATCATAATTATGATAGCAACCTTAACTGGTTCCACGTGTCGCCAAAAATAACAGTCCCACGCCACGCCGCTCTCTTGCAACAGTTGCCAATTCTCTAATATGGCACTTGTTCTAAATGATTACTGAAGCTCCTACGTAACCAGCGACCACGATTAATGGACTTACGATCCTCATCATATCATCTTTGTCTATAGCCAAACAAACAATAATAGCTACGGATAATTTTATGAAAAATCTAAAATCCGCGTTTCTTCTACCTTACTTGCAAACCCAACAATTTTACTTCTACTATAAAAGATTCTAAAAATTAATTTTGGCACTAATCCAAAACCTTGTTAATGTTTTAAGGTGTTATTATTAGGGTCAAAAATTTTTCCTTTAGAGTTTATTAAGTTAAATAGAACTTCAGATTTTGTGCTGTGATATGGATTGATAATTCTAATTGTACATATAAATATATATTCAGGTAAACAAAAAACAGTGATAATCTTGTTAAGTGTTCAATTATCAATCAGATGAACCATACAGAAGAAGAGATGTGGTGTAAAAGTTTAGGTGTTATAATTATAATGGTAATATATGGATGTTGAAGCAGTAATAGGTATTGTCGCCGGTATATTTACCACAATTGCTGTCCTACCACAAATCATAAAGGCATTGAAGACTCGTAAAGTTGGTGACGTAAGTCCATTTATGTTTATCATTTTATGTTGTGGAGTCGGTATGTGGACAGTATATGGTATTATGAAAAAGGACTGGCCCATCATCCTCACCAATGGCATTTCCTTTATATTGAATGGCATTATGCTCGTGATTGTTATAACCCAAAAAAAAGAATAATTTAATGGATTTTAAAATGAGATCAGTTGTAGTGGGATGTTGATTTATTGAAAGCCAAACTATAAATGTGATCATTCATAAATTTGTTATTTTTGAAGTGATGGTATTTATCTCTATACAAACAATGGCCGTAAGTCAGAGACGCCGCATTCCATACCTTATAACTATTGCTGATAGGGGTGGCATCTCTAAAAAGCATTTTTTATTCAATCCAGAAATTGTCATTCCCAAAAAGATTTATGAGTTTAAGAAGATAGACCGATTCCAGCTTTTAGCGGCACCATTGTTCTGTGATATAGCGGATGAGTTGATAGAGATTTTCACGAATAATAAATTGGTGTTTTCAGATTTAGATCAGTTTAAGTTGCTGAAATCTCAATTTAAAAACATCAATTATAATTTTGAGATTAGACCAATACTCCTTTGGAAAAAAACAAATGAAAAGTTCATAGACCATATAAACAATGCTGTATTGAGTCTTGAAAAAAACAGCATTGACACTATGGATTTTTCAGCAAAATATACCGATTTGATGATGGATTGGTATCACCAAAAGTCGCTCATAAAAAATAAATTGAATACTGAAAAATCCTTGAGTTCCAGCCAGGATCTGTCCAGCTATCAAATGGCTTCAGGGGTTTATTTCTTTATGAATGATTCTGATGAAGTTATATATGTTGGAAAAGCTAAAAATATCAGAAAACGATTGCAAAGCCATTTTTCCAATCAAGAGAAACGTTATATTGATTATTCTAAAGTCAATCGCATCACTGTTGAATACACGGGCAACGATGTGATAGCGCAACTTGTAGAAACGGAACACATAAAATCGATAAAACCCTTATATAATACCCAGCAAATTGATGATGCCCAGCCTTTCATCATCAATTTAGGGAAAACAGCGAATGGTATATTTAAATTGAAAGTCACGCGAAAGGACATTGAAGATAACTTGCCAGAACGCTACTATAATCGTGACTCCGTAAAGCAGACTTTACAACACTTTTGTGAGGAGCATGATTTGTGTCGAAAACATTGTGGACTTGAGAGTATCAAGGGCCCTTGCAGTAAATATAGAGTCAATAATAAAATGTGTGTTTGTTCTGGAGGGGAATCTATAGACCACTACAACCGAAGATTTACACATGGGTTTCAGCGTTTAAAAAATCGAAAATCACGTAGGATATATAAACTCAAAGGCAGAAACGTCCGAGAGGACGCCTTTGTCTATATTGTAAATGGTATATATGAAGGTTATGGATTTATCCCAAAAGATGATCCGATTGAGACGGTTGGTGACATTTTGGGATATTTGAAAACAGGAACAAACTCATATGAGACCTCTAGAATTGTGAATCATCTTTATAAAAATGTATCTAATGAAAATGTCATTGATTTTTGATGTTTGTGGTCAAAAAATGACTTTTTTAAGCCGAAATGAGGTACTCATTCAGGATCGTCGCCATCGTTTATCTTGGTATTCTTTAACAATCTATTCGCATGGTAACTGCATACTTCGTCGCCTTCATAGGCCTCCTCTAAAGACTTGTTAAGTAATTCAGTAACTTCACGGATTTTTAAATGTTTAGCATAAAGAACAGCATTTTCATAAGCAGAAATTTGAAAGTGTTGGATATGCTTTAGTTTTGATACAATTCCTACATCCATAAGAAGGCCTTTTGGAAATTCGTTATAGAGCCAGGTCACGTCTTCAATTAATGCTCTAATAATATTACCGTCACTAACGGCGATTTTTACCTTCAGATAGGCACCAATTTCGACAAGTCGTTCTTTTTGTGCGTCCGTAAGTACCTGATAGAATTCGACCACCTCTTTCAATGTCTCATCCGTAACGTGATGCAACATTTTAGGGAAAGACTTTAGAATGAGATCTTCGGAATTATACAAGTTTTGTAAATTCTTTTCAAATAGGTCTAACATTAATTTTGCTTTCGCCATAAATTATTTTGACTAGTACGATTAAATTTTCTTTATTCTTCTGAAGTTTCATAAAACTGCTGCTGCATTTTGGCCTGGAGACTTTTTGGGATGGCACGCCGTATAAAGGTCATCACTTTATTCATGGCTCCCGGTATATAGATGCGTTCGCCATCCATCAAAGCTTTGTAGGCGCCTTTGGCAACGTCTTCTGGTTGCATCATGGTTTTTTCCTTGTTCTGGTACACTTTGGTGTTGATCATTTCCGCCTTGACAAAGAATTCGGTATCGGTCGCTCCTGGACATAAACACGTAATGGTTACATCGCTTTCCATCTCTTCAAATTCTGTGGCCAAAGCTTCGGAAAACGAAACTACAAACGCCTTGGTGGCGTGATAGACGGCCATAAAAGGACCAGGTTGGAAACCGGCCACAGAGCCTAATTGCAGTATCTTTCCTTCGTTTCTTGCTACCATATCCTTTGCAAAAAGATAGGTCAAATGTGTTAATGTCAAATTATTGAGATGGATCATACGACTGTATTTTTCCCAATCGCCTTCCACAAAATAATCACGCTGACCAATGCCGGCGTCATTTACAAGGACATCAATGGTATAGCTTCGATTCTGAACTTCCTGATAAAGTTGATTGGCTGCATCATCTTTAGACAAATCCATTGCAATGGTATCCACATGAATAGTATGATTGCGGGATATGTCATTTTTGATTTGGACAAGAGAGTCGTGGTGCTGTGCCACTGCAATGATATTGTAATTGTTTTTGGCAAATTCCTTTGCCAATGCCAAACCAATGCCGCTGGAGGCTCCCGTAATGAGAACTGTTTTATTTGTAGGATATTTCATGACCATATTAACTTTTAAAAATTTTGAGCAATGAAATTAATGCGCTACAATGAGATTAATGTGCCGTATCTACATAAAAAAGGTCTAAATCATAAATAGTCGAATCGGTTACAAAAAATCGTTTTTGCATTCATGAATGTTCAATTAATGATGTAATTTTTTCCACTCAAATCTTTAATATGAATTTTAAACTAAATCTCATAAGGCATTTATCTCTTCTGCAGATTAGCAATGTCGAATGCCAAGCTTTTTGGAACCGAGACAAATGAAGATAAAGTTCAAAATTTCGTTTAAGGAGATGCCTCTGTTGTCAATGGTAGCAATCATGATTCAGCGGAATCGGCATTATAATTTATTTAAACTATAGAAAATATGAAATCAATTTGGAATGGAAGCGTAAGTTTTGGACTTGTATCAATACCCATCAAAATGTATTCGGCTTCCGAAGGTCGTACCTTGGATTTGGATATGCTTGATAAGCATGATCACGCTCGTATACGCTACAAACGTGTGAATGAAGATACAGGCGAGGAAGTGGAATGGAAAAATATTGTCAAAGGCTATAAAAAAGATGATGATTATATCATTCTTGAAAAAGAGGATTTTGAAAATGCCAACATCAAAAAAAGCAAGACCATCGATATTGAGGAATTCGTTGAAGAGACAGAAGTAGCTGATATGCTGTTTAAAAGTCCCTATTATCTAGAACCTCAAAAGGAAGGAGGGAAAGCCTATAATCTGTTACGTGATGCCTTAAAAAAGACAGGCAAATTGGGCGTGGCGACATTTGTAATGCGCCAAAAGGAAAATCTTTCCCTTATTGGTGTCTATAAAGATGTTATTGTGTTGCATGTCATTCGATTTGCTGAAGAAGTCCGAGACCCTAAAGAGGTAAAAGTTCCTAAAATAAAAAATTCTGCAAAGGAAATTTCCATGGCGGAATCCTTAATTGAAAATTATACCGAAAAGTTTAATTTTAAAAAATATAAGGACGTCTATAACGAACAATTGATGAACATTATCGAGGCAAAATCCTCCGGAAAAAAAGTAAAAGTTGAAAAAGTTAAAAGTGAGCCAACGGCTGCCAAGGATTTAATGGCGAAACTAAAAGCGAGTTTAGAACAGCGCAAAAAGAAAGCTTCATAAAATGGGACTAGAAGCCTATCGAAAAAAACGAAATTTTAAGGACACACCCGAGCCAAAGGATGTTGTTGACAAGAGCAATAACAATCGATTTGTGATTCAAAGACATCGTGCGAGCCACTTGCATTACGACTTACGTTTGGAGATGCAGGGAGTTCTTAAGAGTTGGGCCGTTCCCAAAGGCCCTTCCATGAATCCCCAGGACAAACGTCTTGCGGTCCATACAGAAGACCATCCGGTTGGCTATCTCACTTTTGAAGGTGTCATTCCAAAAGGTAATTACGGCGCTGGAAAAATGACCATTTGGGATGAAGGCCTCTATGAAAACTTGTATTCCGATCATCAGTTATCATCAGATTATAGTGCAGGCAAATTGAAAATCGTTTTTTATGGACAAAAAATCAAGGGCATTTTTACGTTAGTGCGTTCGTCTTCCATGAACAAAAAAGACCAATGGCTGCTGATTAAGCATGAAGATGACTTTGCTACAAATCTTCATTATGACGCCGAAGAGTTCACACCTGAAGCGTTCTCATCCATTCAATCTACTGAAATAGTCCCACTCAATTTAAAATCCTTGATCAAACCTATGTTGGCCTCCCCGGGGAAAAACATTTTTAATGATAAAAATTGGATTTATGAACTGAAGTATGATGGTTACCGTGCCATGGCAAATATCAAAAACGGCAAGGTCGAATTATACAGTCGTAATGGCATTTCCTTAAACCAAAAATTCGAACCTGTCTTTAATGATTTGACAGCCATCGAACTTTCCGCAATTCTCGATGGCGAAATTGTAGTATTGGATGCAGATGGACTGCCGCAATTCAATGCACTCCAAAACTATAATGAGAACACAACTAACGGTATTTTAGTATATTATGTTTTTGATCTATTGCATCTCAATGGACACGACACGATTGACTTGACGCTGCTCGAACGAAAGGAATTATTGAAGGATTTACTTCCGGATGCCTCCCATTTAAATTATTGCGACCATATCGAAGCCATGGGAATCACCGTTTATAATCAAGCAATAGAAATGGGTATGGAAGGTGTGATCGCCAAAAAAGCAGATTCAAAATATGAAGTGAATTTGCGTTCTGCCAATTGGTTAAAGTTCAAGAAAATAGAGAACACAGAAACGATTATTTGCGGCTATACGCTGTCCATAAAGACCTCGCGAAAATTTGGTTCTTTGATTTTGGGCATGGTGGAAAATGACCATCTAGTTTACGTCGGCACATGTGGCTCTGGTTTGTCTGAAGAACTGATTACCGATCTTTATAACAAATTTCAGGTATTGAAAACTGACAAGCCTGCTTTTCAAATCAAAAAGCATTTAAAGGGTAGGGAAGCAGTTTGGATATTACCCAAATTGGTGTGTGAAGTAAAATTTTCAGAATGGACCAAAACCAATGTCATGCGCCACCCCGTTTTTTTGAGAATGCGCGAGGACAAGACCCTGGAATTTGAGACTCAAGGGGAAATTAAAACACATGCGAAGTCAAAAAAGTCTAAAAATTCGGAGTTTGATTTGGAAGTCGATAACCAGTTGATTACAATCACAAATCCCTCAAAAATGTATTGGCCCGACGCGCATCTGACAAAATATGATATGTTAGACTACTACATTCAAATGGCGGATTACATCTTGCCTTATTTAAAAGATAGACCTGAAAGTTTGCATAGGCATCCCAATGGAATACAGGGAGACTCATTTTATCAAAAAGACAATGAACATCTTCCCAACTGGATTGAAACCACGATCGTTTATTCCAAATCTTCCGAAAAAGACATCAATTATCTCCTGTGCCAGAATCAGGCAACGCTTCTCTATATGAACAATCTTGGATGTATTGAATTGCATCCTTGGCATTCCACCATTTTTCAACTGGACCGACCAGATTATGGCATTATCGATTTAGACCCTTCCGAAGTCAATACGTTTGAGCAGGTTATAGAGACCGCTTTGGCAGCCAAAGAAGTTATGGAAGCTGCAAACATCAAAAGTTTTTGCAAAACATCGGGAGCTTCTGGCATTCACATTTACATTCCGATGGGTGGAAACTTTTCTTATGAGGAGACCAGGAATTTTATAAAATTGATTTGTTTATTGATTAATGAGAAACTACCAAAACTAACAACTTTGGAGCGCTCGCTCAAGAAACGAGGCCCAAAAATTTATTTGGATTATTTGCAAAATCGCCAAGGGCAGACCATTGTGTCGGCATATAGTTTAAGGCCACAACCAGATGCGACGGTTTCCATGCCTTTACTGTGGTCTGAAATAAATGCCAATTTGAAAGTGAATGATTATTCACTACGAACAGTCCCAAAATTAATGGCCAAGCGAAAAGATAATTTCATAGGGGTATTGGGGAAAGGTATAGATATGGAAGCCGTTATCGAAGTTTTAAACCAAATGTAGAAATATATTATAAAGCACTTAATTTAATTTTTTGAACCTCTTTTTGCATTCGGTAATGCTTAATTTTCAATTGAATCTAAAATCCATATATCATGAGTACTCAAGACAAAAAAGACAGTCAAAAAAAGGATGACAAAAAAAACAATCCTAAAAAGTCGCCAACAAGTAAAAAAACGGCAACGCCTGCAAAAAAGTAG
This sequence comes from Aquaticitalea sp., assembly GCA_051252455.1. Lineage (GTDB taxonomy): Bacteria > Bacteroidota > Bacteroidia > Flavobacteriales > Flavobacteriaceae > JBPOFM01. Next base: position 39,081 of record JBPOFM010000010.1, on the reverse strand, counting down.
TGTTCAAATCTTTATTGCAAACCTGCTCCTGAAAGCCACACGCTTTCAGGAGCTTTTTTTTTGATTGATATACATTTCAAGTTTTATCTGATGTTGCTGTTGGGATATATTCAATTTTTTATGATAATTAGGAGGGACTAACAATATGTTTTTTATAGTTTGATTCAACATTCAAGCTGAAAATTCATAACGTTAAAAATTCTATTAAAAAAGATAGTGTCTTTTAATAAAAATCTCCAAATTTGTAAGACCAACCCGTGTTATTAACTTAAAAAGTGTTCATTATGAATAGTTTAGACGGTTTTATGATTCAGGAAGGTCAATACAAGAATGGCCAATTTTTTGATGGGATTATAGAAAAATCCATCCTCAACAACAACGTGGAATTCTATCGATTCCGATTGAATAGCAAAGGGCGTTTTAATATTATATTCAATTCACCAGAGTGTGGTATTCTGTCATTCATCAACATGAATGATAAGAAAAATTTGAGTTTTAAAAACCACGGACAACTGCATGTCGTTTCTCCATTTTCAAGTGCCATAATTAATTGTGCTACCAATATAGACATTCAATGTATTTTTGAAGCAGATGTAACATACAATTTTGTGATAATTAGAAGTGAACATTCAAATTTAAAATGTGGTAATATCAATTTACTTGAAAAAATAGCGTCAGAGACAGACGATTTACAATCCAATTTTGTGAGAGCTGGTGTTCCAAATTTAGTCATCTGTGATACTGTGAAGAATCTTTTGGGTTTGGACATGGACATGTCTGAAAGTAAATTGATTGCCTTTGGATATTGCAATATTATATTTGGACTATTATGTCAGGAAAAGAAATTAAAAGAGAATTCGTACTTAAACACCAATTTTTTTAGAAGTAATGAAATTAAGCAGTTGGAATTGTTGACGTCCGAAATTCAGCAGAACCCAGAGCGTCAATTTTCATTGACTGATTTATGTAAAAAGACCGGTATGTCCATCACAAAGCTGCAAGCTGGTTTTAAGGAAATGCATAATTGCACCGTTGCCATCTTCATTAGGGATATCCGCCTTGCGAAAGCGATTGAATTGTTACAACAGACAGATCTTAATGTTTCGGAAATTGTCTTTTCTGTCGGATTGAACAGTCGCAGTTATTTCTGTCGTATTTTTAAGCAACGTTTTAAATGTTCACCAAAAAGCTATCAACAAAGAATTCGAACGACAATGTCAACTGCATCCTAATTTAATTTTTAATGTTCGCTTTTTCCTTGACCAGGTAATTTTGACGGTAGGTTGAGGGAGTTACGTTATAGACCTTTTTGAACAGATGGGAAAAGTAGCTGTGACTGTTAAAACCAATTTTATACTTTATCTGCTGAACGGTATCATCAGTATTCATTAACAATTCGGCCGCTAAAGTTAGTTTAACGTATTGTATGTATTCATTGGCCGTTTTGCCATATAATGACTTAAACCCATTTTGAAATTTATTGCCACTCAAGCCTACACGCTGTGCTATCGATGCGATAGAACCCAAATCGTCTAACTCACTTTTGATGATGTCAACGGCTTCCAGTATGGCTTCAACATCCATCTTGCGCATGATGACTTTGTTACCTTCTACTTTTGAATCATCGTCAAATTGAATCAACTGATGCGTTAACAAACGATAGGACTGGCTTTCCGAAAAAATCTTTCCAATAAAATGACTGTAGTGATGTGTTTTCAGTTCATCAAAAATTTCAGACAGCATCAAGCTGTAGTGACCGTTATAATAAAAGGATTCATCAGCCGTAGAGTCATTGAAAATATGCTGAAGTTGGGGTTCTGCTTTTCCAAGTTCGCAGGACATTTTAGATTTAAACGCTTTTCGATCTATTTCGAGACTATATATTTCGGTGGACTCACCTTCACTAAATTGTAAAATATGACCATCATGTCCTTTGCTTGCTACAATAATGTTTTGAAATTGCAATAGTTCATGATGGGTATTAACTTTCTCAAAACGGTGCACTAATTGTCCGAGAAGACAATATAGAAATTTTAAGGGATGAATTTCATTAACCGTAAAGCTTATTTCTACATCAGAATTGAAGGTGCATTCATAGATAAGTAAACCAATGCCTCCCTCATAATTAATACCTCTAATACGTCCTTCTCCCCATGATTTCGGTAACACAATAGAATATTCACCACAATCGCGTTGGACTTTAACATCCATTGCGTGGGCTAAATCGTGGATAACATCCTTCAAAGGCAAGGAATGTACCTGAAGTTTTCTCATTTTATTTTAATAATAGAAAGTGAAGGTACACTATTAAACTATGTAAAATGGTCATCGACTTCGTTTCAAAACGCATAATATTTTACATAAAATAATGATTTACAATAAATTAATATTAAAATAACATGATTGCCAAATCAATATCGATACCTTTAAGTGGAATATCGATACAGAAAGTTTCAGAATTAAAAGTTCTTTGCATCCGCAAATCAACTATAGTTTCACTTTGATACACACGCTGAAATTTGGATTCTGAAATCTTCATAAATTATCCCATTGGCGAAAAGACAGCAGAACATTTAGTGTCATTTTTTGACGGCACTCTAGAGCGTAAATACGGAGAATACAAATTGTTTTTTGATAATGATTTTGGTTCAGGAATCATATCCATATTGCCGTGCGGCGCCGGACTCTGTTACATGCATTTCGATGTGAAGTTTTTAGTGAACATCTCTTTTAACATTGTATATTCTGATGTGGTACCAGTTGACTTTCTATTTTTGACATCTGGTGATATGACCTTTAGAGCTGACAGTCACAAGCCATTGACCATTGAAAGTTACCAGAATGCCATTGTGCGCTACCAAGCCAATGTGCCTGTAAATTATCAGATGACTTCCAAACAGGCGATAAAATTGAATATCATTCAGATATGCCCAAAACCTTATTTAGATCGTAACCATCATTACGTCGAACTCTTGGAACATAATTTTAAGGATATGTTTATTCATAGAGATGCTACACGATTCTATCATCACTTTGGAAATTTTAATTTAAAAATTGCAGATTTCATTCGAGAACTTAATCACTGTCCGCATGAAGCAATGATCCGTGCATTGATGAGGGAAGGATATGTAAACATGATTTTGGCATTGCAACTAGCTGAATATGAAAATTATAATAACAATAATCAATTACCGGAATCCTTATCCAAAGAAGATGTAAAGAAAATCAATGAGGCCTCTGAACTTATCAAAAATCAGATAAATCAAAATTTGAGTGTACGAAGCATTGCAAGTATGGTGTCCATGACTGAATCAAAATTACAGCTCGGATTTAAGTTTGTATTCCATAAAACGGTCAACAATTATATTAAGGAAATAAAGTTACAAGCGGCACATCTGTACCTACTTGAGATGGACATGACTGTTTCAGAAGTAGTTTACAAAGTTGGATATAGCAGTCGTAGCTATTTTACTCAAATATTCTTTGAAAGATTTGGTATTTTACCAAATGAGTTTAAAAAGAGTTCAAAATGATTATAAATCAAACTCTCCAACATCATTATTCTTAATAGCATCATTGAGGTATATTCTATTTTTCATATTCTTTTTTGAAATACGTTGCGAAGACACAAGGGTACTGTCAATTTCATAGGTTTTGTTCATCAATTTTTTTAAAGGGAAGTCATCCGATAAGTAGTCGGAATATTTCTTATCATCCAAAATAATAGGGCTGGTGGTTTCCAATATATTGTCAGGATTGAGGGCGCGTGATAAAATTGAAAACGTGATGAATCCATCATCTAATATATTATAGATACCTGCAAAACAAAAGATGTCATTATTTTCCAAAGAATTATAATGAGGCACTAATGTTTGGTTATCTATACTGGAAGTATAAAACCCTGTCGCAATGATAAGACAGCGTCTATTTTGAAATGCGTCATACAGCCAGTCGGAAGCTTTTAATTGATCAATAGTAGTTTCAAGCGTTTTTAAATTTGCCTGAAACTGTTTCCAACCATCATTATAGTGATGTGGCAAGATACCCCAAATACCAAATTGAATTTTTTCCTGGTTCAATCCCGTTATAATCGCCACAGAGTTTTCCCTTTTCCCGTTGATAACATGTTCGGGATGATAGAGATATTCATAATCAAATTCCACACTCAAATGATGTTTAAGAGCATTGCTGGAAGCTATATTTGAATATTTGTTTATCATGGAATGAAAGTAACGCATTTGCGCCAATGATTTGGATTCAATACGGCTAAATCTGTGCTTTTAAATATAATATTAACGAAAATTATAAGCGATTGGTTTTTAAAACGAACAAGGTAGAACAACATTAATTTTTAGGGCAATTTTTTTCACGTTTATCGACCAACGGTTGTTTTGTTATGGAGTAATTTAGAAAAACAAAATAGTATTAACATTAAAATCTAAAATTATGGACAACAGAAATGAAAATCGTGATTACGACCGCGACAACGACAATCAACGCCAAGACAGAGACCAAAATCAAAGCAGGTCTCAAGATCGGGATCAAAATGACCAAAACAGAAATCGAAATTCTGACAATGATAATGATATGAGAAATCAAAATAATGACAACTCAAATCGTGACATCGAAAGCCGCTGGCAAGACATTTCAAGCGATTATCGTAAACAATACCCAAATCTCACCAATGAAGATGTCGATTATAGACAAGGCGAATTTGACAACATGACCGATAGAATTGGTAAAAGAACCAATAGAAGCAGAGACCAAGTAAGGGATGAAATCCAAAATTGGGACTCAAATGATAATCGTAGGAGTTAACATACTGATACCCTGTTAAACCATTTGCAATCCTTCGATTGATAAACCCTATCCTCGCGATGGGGTTTTTGTTTAAAAACTGGTGGGTGAAAAACAATTTTTTAAGACAATTAATTTTTTGTTATAGGTATATCAGAACGCAATTTTCATCCTAATTTCATATTAATCTTAAATTCTAAAATTATGAAAAATCTGAAAAAAATTCTCGCAGTAATCATTACAATGACTATGATGTCATGCGGTAATGGCAAAAATACCACTTCAACAAACACATCCAATAATCGTACAATTTCTACGACAGACAGAAATGATCAGAATACTGATATTAATGACCAGAACAACCGAATGGATCAAAATAACACCGCTCGAAATTCACAAATAGACATAATAGAGGATGATAATGACTATGGATTCACCGATTACGACAGAACACGGATGGGCAATCTTTATACCCATTTGAACTGGACTGATGACCAGATCAGTCAATACGAAAGAATCTCGCACCAAAATATGGACAGTTGGCAGAAATCAAATCCTAACAGCACATTAAGCATTCAACAACGCATGCAGTTGGAGGACCAAACCATGAAAGGATTTCTGGATATCAGTCAATATAGCAGCTATCGGCAGTGGGTAAGAGCTAATCCCTATAAAAATTGATAAAGCAACAATAACAAGACTGAAAATAACACTGACGAATGTAAAAGCCCAATAGAAATTGGGCTTTGATATTTTTGTATAAGAACGCCGTTCAAATTTGTTCATATTTTTTGAGACAACTTTATTCTCAATTGAGGAACTCTAAATTTTTTTAATCAATTAAATTTCGATAAAATCAAAATTAGCAAATCATGACAAAACCAAAAAAATTCACAGAGCAAAAACAGAGCCAGCCTGGAAAAGAACGTAAGATGCACCCAGAACCAGAAGTTATTAGAGATAATTATAAAGGTTCAGAAAAATTAAAGGGAAAAGTTGCGCTCATTACTGGTGGTGATAGTGGTATCGGCAGAAGTGTAGCCATACATTTTGCAAGAGAAGGCGCAGATATTGCCATTGTTTACTATGACGAAACTGAAGACGCAAAAAAAACCCAGGAAATGGTCGTTAAGGAAGGACAAAAATGCCTCCTGATACAAACCGACCTTAAAAATGAGGACAACTGTAAAAATAGCGTTAAAGAATGCATCGACGAATATGGCAAACTTAATATCCTGGTCAACAATGCAGCGATGCAATTTTCAAAGGATTCGATCCAACAGATTACTAAAAAGCAATTAGAAAAAACGTTCAAAACCAACATTTTTCCATATTTCTATATGGCAGAAGCAGCTTTGGAACATTTTGAAAAAGGTGATGTCATTATTAATACTGGCTCGGTCACAGCTTATAGAGGTAGTGAACATTTGGTTGATTATGCCAGTACGAAAGGAGCAATCACAAGTTTTACACGTTCGCTGTCAAAACAATTGGCAAAGAAAAAGATTCGAGTCAACGGTGTAGCACCAGGACCAATTTGGACACCGCTTATTGTCTCGACTTTTGACGAAGTAAGTGATTTTGGGCAGGACACACCGATGGGAAGGGCAGGGCAACCGAGTGAAGTTGGACCTGCCTATGTGTATTTGGCATCAGAAGACAGTTCGTACGTTACAGGTCAATTTATCCATGTCAATGGTGGGGAAATCATTGGAGGTTAAATTATAAAATTCTGGAAATGTGTAGGCATTTCCAGAATAATGTTTAACAAAAAGTCCGTGAAAATTCGAGCACTTAAATATTTCGAATACTAAGCCATAGCTTTCTTCGATGATGTGGTTTTGTTTGCATGTTCCACGTTCTCAAATAAGTCCAACGCATTCTTGAACGCTTGATCCATATTGAAATATTTATAATTGGCCAATCGACCCACGAAATGTATATCGGGATGCTTTTCTGCTTCCAAGCGATATTTTTCGTATATTTTTAAGTTGCTATCATTTAAAACAGGATAGTAAGGTTCGCCCACATCAGTCGTATATTCTCTGACAATGGTCGTCTTTTTGGACTGTTGATTTCCAAAATGCTTGTATTCAACAATGCGTGTAAAATCAACTTCCTGTCCAGGATAGTTTACCACCGAATTTTGCTGAAAGAATTCTTTTTCCACGGTTTCTGGAACAAATTTGATGGAGCGGTATTCCAATTGTTCTTTCAGACTGTGCTTAAAATTGAAAAATCTATCGATCGGTCCTGAATAAAATACCTTTTCGAATCCCGAGTATTTAGACTTGACATCGAAATAATCTGTGTTCAATTCCACCTTTATATTTGGATGGTCGAGAAGCTTCTCAAAAAGCTTTGTATATCCTTTTTCCGGAAGCGCTTGAAAAGTATCAGAAAAGTAGCGATCATCTCTATTGGTGCGAACTGGAATTCGATTTAAGACCGAAGCATTCAGTTCTTCAGGATATTTGTCCCATTGCTTTTTGGTATAATGCTTAAACATTTTTTCATACAGCACAGGACCGACTTTACTCAACACGGCTTCCTTTCCATTTTTCGGATTTGGTAAATCCAAACGATTGTCATCAAGCCATTGCTTCATTTCCTTTTCGCTGTCTATCTCTAATCCAAACAAGCTGTTGACGGTATCAATGTTAACAGGTATCGGAACCAATTTACCATCCACTTTCGCGATGACTTTGTGCTCCCAAGTATACCATTTGGAAAAACGGTTGACATAGTTCCATACTTCCAAATCGTTGGTATGAAACAAATGCGCTCCGTATTTGGAGACCAAAATGCCATTGTCATCAATATAATCATAGCAATTACCTCCAATGTGATTTCTTTTTTCAACCACCAACACTTTCTTGCCAATGGAGGCATATCTTTCTGCGAGCACTGAACCGGAAATACCAGCTCCTATTATTAGAATATCTTTTTTCATGCGACAACTTCCTTTATTAATTCGGTCATCTGGGAAGCCGTATGGTCCCAAGATGAACTATCAAGTATGGATTTATAAGTATTAGTATAATCTGTATTTTGTAATTTTATTTCGTTAAGTGCATCCCCAAAATCCTTATACGTTTCGACGATATAAACGACATCGCTATAATCTCGAACGACATCATAAATAGAGGTGGAAATGATAGGTTTTCCAGCTGCCATGTACTCCAAAGTTTTTGTTGGGCTTATAAATTTGGTGGAATCGTTTAGTGCAAATGGCATCATTGCCACCTCAAATGTTGAGAGATAGCCAGGCAGTTCCTCATAAGATTTCATTCCGAGATAATGTATGTTTTCCAATTGTGGCAAATCATCATAACTGATTTTAACAACGGGTCCGATCATGACAAAATCATAATTCGAGTTTTTTCTCGCCGTACTTTCCAAAAGTTCAATATCAATACGTTCGTCAATAACGCCTATGTAACCTACAACGGGTTTATTGATATCCTTCATATCATCAGGAACAGGAAGGTTTTTTAGTGCTTTTTGAAAGTGATTGATATCTACCGAACTTGGAAAGCAATAAGCATTATCTGATAATTGTGCCTTGGCTTCGTATAGAGACTTGCCTCCAGTGAATACTAAATCTGCTTTTTTGATCAACCGTAATTCCTGCGATTTCAATTGTTCATCTGCGCCTTTGAAAAGGGATAGTTCATCCATACAGTCGTATATAATGACTTGAGGTTCAATTTTATCAAGAAGAAGTTCAAAAGCTGCTGAATAAAACCATGCAATTTGTACATCCTTTATATGCAGTTGAGAAATTACTGATGCAATGTCATCAATATGTTTAACTTTAGGTCTGATGACGGTCAATTGTGATGTTATGGTTTCCATCTCAAAACTGTTGACTTCTGAATCCTCATAGCCGATGGGTTCTTCAATAAAAAGGGTCTTATAGTGTTTCGCCATTCTACTGATGAGATGTTGCGGCCTTTGATAAACGAAATTCCAGCGTAAATGTGAGAAGACAACCAGGTCATACGATGATGTCATGTCTGCCACTTCTTCATTATTTGATTCAGATTTTTTAAGGTCTGTCTGAATCGTATTTTGTGAATTATTCATCGAAAATTTAGATTTTTGATTAATTTGACTTGAAACAAATTGTTTAAGAAGTTTCAAATATGATAAAACAAAATTAGTTGCCAACCAATACCAAAATGTGTCCTAAAAAGAATCTTTAGAGTCTTAAAAAGTTCGAAGTGAATTGGGTCAATATTTATTGCTATACAGCGCTCCACTAACTTTGCTCAAATAGTTTTATTGGGTTCTTTTTTTGTTTTATTGAACGCAGTTTAATTTATTTAATTTTTAATATTTACATTTTTATTGAGATTTTGGAATATGGAGTTTAATAGTTTTTTTATGGGAGGATTCGAATGTGCAGACCACATCAACAGGTCTGGAGACCGAGTCAATCTGATGATGGAAACAGAACATGACCAACGTGTTTCGGACGATTTCGATTTGCTCAACGATTTGAATATTAAAGTGGTTCGGGAAGGCGTTTGTTGGAGTCGGGTGGAAGTGGCACCTTATACTTTTGACTTTAGCAGCCTGTTACCATTTTTTACAGCTGCCAAGAAGCTTAACTTTCAAATTATTTGGGACCTATGTCATTTCGGTTATCCCGATGGACTCATTCCTACGCATCCGCAATTTGTGTCGCGGTTTACTGCTTTATGTGGAGCATTTGCCAACTTCCATGCGCAACATTCGGACGCGCGATTGATGGTCGTTCCTATCAATGAAATCAGTTTTCTCTCTTGGCATTCAGGTGATGTCAGAGGAACGGTTCCATTTGCCATAAATAGTGGTGATGATATCAAATACCATTTATGCAAGGCCTCCATTGAAGGTATCAAAATGCTTAAAGAAACGCATCCTGAATGTATGATTATGGGAATTGACCCACTCATCAAAATTCATCCTGCAGATACAACTATTGATATTGCAACTTTGGAAGACATCAACAATAATCAATTCACAGCTCTGGATATTTTGTTGGGAAAAAAGTCCCCAGAACTCGGTGGAAGCCCCGAACTGTTGGATATGATTGGTTTTAACTATTATTATAATAACCAATGGGATACGCTCAATCAACCTCTTCATTGGCCCACAGCTAAAGGTCTAATGACGCCATTTTCTGAATTATTGCTCATGGCATATCGTCGCTATCAAAAACCTTTAGTTTTAACTGAAACTGGACATTTCGGTCTGGGACGTGATATTTGGATTGAGGAGATAACGGAGGAATGTCTTAAGGCCATTAATTTAGGTGTGGACTTACGTGGTATATGCATTTATCCTGTCATTGATAGACCCGATTGGGATGATTTGACCGATTACAGTAAATGTGGCATCTGGGATTTGGATTTCGATAAAAACAGAATTCCAGATATGGGCTATGTCAAGTCTTGTCAAAAGAGTATCCAGATGGTAGAAAATCATTTAGCAGGCATTCGGTCGTCAACTTCATAAATAATAATTTTCATAAGTTTTACATAATGCCTCAAATAGCGACTGAAGAGATCCAAGACAATGTTTTGATTACAAAAATTGATACAATTGCAAAAGAAATGGGTCAATCACTTCCGCCTCCGACGGACGCGTTAAAAATGGTTATCACAATTCCTGCAAAGAATGAAAGTGAAAGCATCATCAAAACATTGGAAGCCATATCAAATCAAAAATTGTGTGACCGTAAACCGTTCAATTCGTCTCGTTTTGAACTTTTGGTCCTTTGCAATAATTGTTCGGATGATACCTATGTCAAATGCAACCAATTTTCGGCGAAATATACAGCAATAAATGTTCATTGTATGGAATTAAACTCCGATGAACTGAACACCGTGGGCGCAGCACGAAGGATTTTAATGAACATTGCTAGTGGACGGCTATCGGAAAATGGCTTCATCATTACAACAGATGCTGATACTATTCCAGATTCCAATTGGCTCGCCACGATTGAAAGCTATTCTGAAACGAACATCGGATTGGTTTGCGGCTTTATCAGATCGGATTATGAATCGGTGGATGGACAGGCCTTGAAATACCTTCAGGCAAAGGATGAATATCTAATGCTGAAGTCCGAACTGGAACATAAACTGTTGCCAAACTTAAATGACCCATGGCCAAGACACAGTTATCATTGGGGTCCGAATTTGGCTATTAAAAATAATGTTTACAACGCCGTTGGCGGGATTCAACCTTTACATTTTTTGGAAGATGTAGATTTGTACAATCGAGTCGTCAGCCTTGGTATTGCCGTGCGCCACTGTATGGACACCATCGTGACAACTTCCACGCGAATCGATTCGCGATGTGGGGAAGGTTTTGGCGCGGAACTGAAGATTTGGAGTGAATGGGAAGGTGTGTCTTACAATGTGGAAGGTTTGCAGAAGTTATTGATGCGTTTCAAAATCCATACTCTTTTGAATCAATTTTATTCCGTACCAAATATCGAGCTTTTCGAACCGATTTGCGAAATAGCGGAAACAAATAAAGAATCATTGCTACGCCTCATTCACACCTATAAAAATCCGGAAGCTGCGCTCATAGCAATTCAACATTTCTTGGATTCAAACCAAGATTTTCATGAACGATTTCCTAATTGCTCTGTTTTTGGGGCATGCGAGGACATTAGAAATTATTTATTGAATTAAATTATTTTCATTTCACCCTCCTCCAAAGCATCAATTCATAACGTTCATCCCGAAAAGAGTCCATCAGTTCAAACTGTCCTTTCTGTTGAGCATGCTCCTGAAATAATTTGTGGACCTGTTGTCCCGTCAAAGGGAAATCGCGAACATAGGAGGTCCAATGCACTAAGAGGACCTGACCTTTATTTTCAAGTCGATTTGTGATGTTTTGAAAAACTGTTTTTAAGGCTTCTTGACTGAAAAAATATCCCACCTCACACATGCTGATAAAATCGAAGGTTTCAGCCGGAAAATCCTTAAGGATGTCCATGACTTTAAATTGGACATGGTCAAGATTTTTATTTAAGGATTCGGCAGATTTTATGGCTTCCTCACTAATGTCCACGGCTAATAAGCGTCTGCAACGATTAGCAAAAAATCGGGTTTGAATACCGATGGAACATCCCAGTTCCAAACCATGAGAATAGTTTTGGTCCCCTAAAAAGGAATCAATAGTTTCATATTTTTTTATTTCATATTCACTGTTGGTAAAATTCCATGGGTCAGGATTATTTTCATAAAGCGCATCAAAATAATTCTTGTCCAAGGATTCTTTGGTCTTTTCAGGCTCTAGAAAAAAATATTCATAAGAAGATAGAAATGGAATCAAAAGTTCTGTTGTCAACATAAAACCATCAATATCATCATCAATCATATCTGTGGTTTGTGAAGTATGTGCAAAAATTGCTTCTTTCTTGATTTCCAATACATCCTCCACATTCAGTCGAAAGAGTTCCACTTCTCCTTTGAGTGGCCAATCTTCAGGCATTGAACTTGCCCATAACCAAATGGGGTATTCAAATATTTGCACAGGGTTTTGCAAATGTTCTTTCAAGCGCATTCCCAGATTGAAGGTTGCTAAATGATCGGGATGGCAGTCACGCCGCCACGGTATAAAGAGTGTGGCTACGTCATTCTCCTGAATTATATCAACCAGAGTTGTAACCATTTTTTGTTTATTTAAGCTGGATGTTTTCTTAAAATGACCATCGGCACCATTCATAAACAAAACCTTGGAAGCGTCCACACCCAAAATATGGCAGGAGTTTAAGGCTTCCATTTCACGTACCTTTAATAATACGTTTGAAGGATATTTTTTAGAATTGGGATGTGAGGCTTCTCCACTGGTCATAAAGCAAATCCATACATCGATGTCCTGTCGTCGAAGGTGCGAAATCAGTCCGCCACAACCCAAAGCTTCATCGTCTGGATGTGGTGCCAATACCATAACTTTTCCAATTTGATGTCCTAGTTGTTCCAAGGACAAAGCAGGGGAAACTGCCAAATCTTCTCTGGTCAACCTTTGAGTGTCTGACATAATTTTGATTTTGTTGTTGCTACATACTTTCCTATGTTGTCCAAAGCGGCATCTGGTCCGGCTTGTTTTAAATAAACTCTTAAATCCCGTATGGGTCTTTCAATAGGATGGGATTGCATAGTGGATTGGATGCCGACTGCGGTTTCTGCAAGTGCAATCATCTCATTGCATATGTCCGAAGTTGCGGTGCGCATCATATTGGCGAAGTGTATTTTCATTTCCGGTGTGTAATTATCAAGTTTATTATGCATCAATTTAGATGCCTTATCCATCCATAATTCTGCGCTTTCCATTAGGATGGCGGCTTTTCCCAAACGCATTTTTTGATAGGTATCGTTGGTTCGCTTCATTTTTTGAAGATGAACCAACATTTCCTCAAAAATCCGCTGCGCACCTCCTAACTGCACCGCTGAAAAACGAACCGCTCCAAACGAAAAATGAGGTTCTTGATAATAAGTATTAACCTCTCCTAATAATTGTTTTCTGGAGGCCGTCAAACCTGTAAAATCCAATCTGCAACTAACCGAGCTCAGCATTCCGATAGGATTCCATAGCGACCAATCTTCTCTTAACTGATTTGTATTATCAAGCTCCAAAATAATCATTTGCAATCCCTCTGTGGTATGTGCTGTCACAATTGGACGGTGGATCTTCAAGGCACCTGAACAAAATATTTTTGCTCCTTCACAGAACAGACCATTATCTGTTGTATGCAATTTCAATCCATCCGAGGCTCGTTCCGTATTCCAAACACCGAAAATTTTTCCTTCTGCCGCATCTGTAAAGTACGCTTCCTTTTGCCGTTCCGTTCCAAATTGTTCTAATAAAAACAATGCATTGACGTGGCCCTCAAAAATTCGACCCACTGATAGATTGCCTTTTCCTAATTCAAAAAGCAGTTTTAAAATATTAGGTCTTTCTATAGCGGTGTTACTTTTACGTGTAAGGTATTTGATTGGCACAATGCTTTGCGGTAATTGAAGGTCATTCAATACGTTCCATATGTCCGAAGGAAACACTTGGGGATTATCATCTATTAAGCTAAATAGGTGTCGATACTCATTGGAATAAAACATTCAAATTAAGATTTTATTTAAGGGTTAATTTTGGATTCAAAAATTCATCGTCCTTGACCTACGAATTTAGAGTACACAAGTTCTGAATTTGCGTCTTATCTTTTATTTAATGAGTCCTATTGAGCGTCAACTTCATTTTTATGGAATCATAATGATGTATAAATAAAATTATAAGGTTCAAAATTTCATTTTTAGAGCAACAATTTTGATTGTATAAAAAGTAGTTTTAGTGAACAAAAATTCAACTCAATTTAAAAAAAATTTGAAATTATGGCAGAAATTAAAATAGAAAAGAAAACGCCGGTTTGGCCATGGATCCTGTTAATCCTTGTAATACTTGCAATCATTGCTTACTTTTTATTGCGGGATGATGAGAACGATGTCGATACTTATGATGATGCTAACACTGAAATCATTGATGATACCGACGATTATCAGAACAACAGTTTAAATGATTCTACTACCGACCAAAATGTAAACTACAACAGTGCCATGAGCGATTTCAATGCTTCTGTGGATGATTCTACACGTGTAGGTAAAGACTCGGTGTATACCAAAACGGCTTTCCAAAAATTGGCCAATATGGTGGTCATGAAAGCTGACCTAAATAATCTGGAATCATCGGAATCACTTAAAAATTTGAGAGGGTATTCTATGCAGGCGTCTTCGACCATCAATGATATGGGTATCACAAAAAATTTGAAACAAATGGGAAATGATGTCACAATGGTACTACAGGATATTCAAAAGAAAAACTATCCTAATCTTCAATCTGATATCACGGACTTAAAAGGGCAAGCTGACAAGTTGAGTAACACCACTGCTTTTAACACGCAGGAGAAAACAATTCGCAATTTTGTCATGTCTTCAAAAGAGGTATTAAATTCTATGAACCGTTAAAACAAAAAAATTATGACAGAACACAAAAAACATTTATATAATTTGGACGAACTGTCCGATTACAAAGTTGCGGACGGCTATCCCAATGTGAAAGGTTGGGACGTTAAGGATATCGATAATAGAGTTATTGGCAAGGTTGACAATCTTTTGGTAAACAAAGAGGCGCAACGCGTGGTTTATCTCGATGTTGAAGTTGATAAAAGTATCATTGATGCAAAGCATGATCCTTATGAAGGAGCAATTCAAGATGACATAAAAGAATTTATCAACAAAGATGGGGAGAACCATGTCATCATTCCCATTGGGCTGGTGAATGTGAACGAGGACTCCGATTATGTCTATACCGACAGAATCAATCATCGCACATTTTCAGGGACTAAACGATATCGCAAGGGAGATACTATTAATCGTCAGTATGAAAATCAGGTGTTGAGTTCTTATGGCAGGACAGAAAACGAAGAAGACGATGATAATTTTAATATAAGTTCTAACAACATTAAGAATGAAAGCCGAATTCGAGACATCGTACGTGAAGAAATCCGTAAATATCATAATAAATATGGCAACAAAACCGAACGATATTCAGACGACGTGGATGACGCGGTAGTTATTTCTGATGAGGAAATGGATTTGCATCGCAGACGTCAAAATAATGATGTCTATGATGATGACGATTTTTATGAAAGAGATGAATTTAAGAATGAACGTTTTAGAGACAGGAACAGAACTCCTGGATTATAGATTTAGGTGATTTAATTAATTAGTGAGAAAGAGACTTATTGTCATTGATAAGTCTCTTTTTTTATTGTTCTTTTATTGCCTCCATAATTCTGTTTATGGAGCGGGACCACTTTTTGTAAACTTCAATCGGTTTGGGATAGTGGGTTGTATCAATCAATCCCTTGAACATCCAAGGGGCGTGAATTTTGTTATCTGTGACATGGCTCAATTCTGGTATCCATTTGGCGATGTATTCATTAGCCTTATACTTTAAACTTTGATGTACGGGATTTGTATAGTAAATCTCAAAGGCTTGCATATAATAACTTAATTGCTTGTAATAAAAAACCCCGCCAATCATAAGATTAGCGAGGTTTTGGTCGTAATTGGTGTCTCCACCTGTGACCCGACTGGGGCTCGAACCCAGGACCCCAACATTAAAAGTGTTGTGCTCTACCAACTGAGCTATCGAGTCTTTCGTTTTACGAGGGTGCAAATATAAAAACGTTTAACTTATAATGCAACGCTTTTTTGATATAAATTTGTTTTTTTTTTGAAATAATTATTTAAGGTATTTAAAATCAAATTATAAGCTTAATTATGAATATTATATTAATTGGATATATGGGGTCTGGAAAATCTACCATAGGCCAGAATCTCTCTCAAACACTAAATCTCGATTTTTTAGATTTAGACAATTATATCGAAGAAGCAGAAGGGGCATCAATCTCAGACTTGTTTTCCACCAAAGGAGAAATATATTTCAGAAAAATTGAGAATCGTTATCTAAAGGAAATTATTAGAAATGAAAACGTAGTGATCTCTTTGGGAGGTGGAACACCTTGTTATGGAAACAATATGCAAATCATTAATGAGGCTACAAATATTAAAAGTTTGTATCTCAAAGCGTCAATCCCAACGTTGGTTGATAGATTATTCAATGAAAGAGCGATGAGACCTATGATTGCACATTTAAATACAAAAGATGAAATGACAGAATTTATTGGTAAGCATCTTTTTGAACGTTCATACTTCTACAATCAAGCTGATGCGACATTGACTATTGACAAAAAATCAGTCGAAGAAATCAGTGCAGCAATTGTAATGGAATTATTTTAAATAAGCTTCGAACACTTTTCCTTCCAAAATCACTTCGACGTGTTCATTTAAGGAAGTTGACAATGAAATGCCCTTGAAATCAGCTTTTACTGGAAATTTTTTATGATTTCGGTTCACCAATACAGCAGTTTTAAATTGTTTCAGCGGCACATCCAAAAAATACTTGACTCCATAAATAAGTGTGCTCCCCGAATTTAAAACATCATCAATTAATACAATTGATTTATGGGCGTATTCTTCTGGTTTTAATGATGTTGTTATATTGGATAATGGGTTTTTTTTATCGATACTAACTTTACACAAAACGGAATTGATATCTGATATCTTATCCAAAGATGACTTTAATTTTTTTGCCAGAATGTAGCCGTTTGAGTCAATTCCCGCAAGAATGACTTCGGTCTCATTGACATTGCTTTCATAGATTTGATATGCTATTCGCTTAATCTTATGATTAATTTCTTTATGATCTAAAATGATAAGTTTAGTAGAGGTCATACGAGATGTATTTGTTCAAAGATAAAAAACAGTTCATTTATTCGACCTCTTTATCTTCATAAAAATCATCAATATCACGTCGGTCTTTTTTAGTAGGTCTTCCTACACCTTTTTTACGATAATAATCTTTAGAGTACTTTAAAAGTTCTTTGGCTTCAAAAGCTTCTTTAGGTGTGGTGTCAATTCGATAGATATCTACCAACTTTGCGCCGACACGGTTTGGTGGAATGTCATTGACAGTCAATTGATAATTCATTTGATCCTTGCGTAAAATGATTTTATCCGTTAGAAAGACTTCACGACTGGGCTTCACGACTTGGTCATTGACTCTTATGTGGCCTTTTTTGCAGGCTTCAGTGGCAATAGTTCTAGTTTTGTAATATCTGACACACCAAAGAAATTTATCGATTCGCATATGAAAATTATAAAAACTACGTTAATGTTATTGTACAAAAATATTATATTATTGTATCTTGCACACCAAAAATAAGCTATAATGAACATAAGAAAAATTACTCTTTTAACCTTTGCCACATTTGCAATGTTTTTGTCTTGTAACCCAGATGATGATTCAGGTTACACTTTTGTTGAGGCCGATCGCACAGAACAACAAGTAATAGACGGAGATTCTTTGATAGGGTATCTACAAACACATTATTATAATTCATCTACCTTCAATACGCCTGGAAATTATAGAGTGGCAGATATCGTCATCACAGAATTACCAAAAGATGATAATGGTGATTATTTGCCACTGCCAAATCCTTCTGATAACACATTGTTAATTGATGCAGTTCAAACAAAGACTACAACTTACCTTGACGCTGACTATGTGTATTATATTTTAACCTTAAATGAAGGAGGAGGAGAGTCACCTCATTTTTGTGATGATGTGAGAACTAATTATTCTGGGATGCTTCAAGATGGAGATATTTTTGATAGCGCTGTAAATCCATTGACATTCGATCTTATGAATCTTGTTCAGGGATGGCGTTTGGTCATGCCAGAATTTAAATCTGCCGCTGGCGATGCAATTGTAGAACCAGACGGGACACTTACTTATAACGATTATGGTCTAGGAGTGATGTTCTTGCCTTCTGGATTGGGTTATTTTGGTTGGCCGCAAACTGGTGTACCGAGCTATTCAAATTTAATCTTTAAATTTGAATTGTTGCAAACGGAAGTGAATGATCATGATTCAGATTTAGTGCCTTCATATCTAGAGGATATTGATGAAGACGGAAATTTGTTGAATGATGATACAGACGGTGATACACTTTTTAACTATTTTGATGTTGATGACGATGGTGATGGTGTTTTGACCAAGTATGAAGATCTTAACAATGACGGCAATCTATTCAATGATGATTCGGATGGTGACGGAATTCCTAACTTTTTAGATAGCGATTCAAGAGAGTCCAATCAAGAATAAATTTGAATTAAACAATAAAAAAAAGCCGCTTAATTGCGGCTTTTCTTGTTTATAGAATAAGTGATAAACTTAAAATGAGTTGTTCTGGCCTTGTGTCTATTCGACTTACAACACCTGCACCTAAATTGTTATTGATAAATGTGGCTTCATTATCGCTAAAACCACGTTCATAACGAAGGTCAATTCCCAACTTGTTGAAATTCAATCCTATTCCAAAATTAAGACCGACACTAAAATCATCATGAACGTCATCTATGGTGATGCCTTCAAATTCGGTATCAACAATATACTGTAAAGAGGGACCTCCAAAAACACTGACAGGACCAATTATTTTTGCACCAATCAAAAGAGGAGCATCAAATTTTTTCATTTTGAAGTCTTCACTGTCATAAGAACTTGTCGTACTTGTGTAGATTAATTCGGGTTTAAAGTAAATGGCATCACCTACTTTGGCAAAAATGCCCAAATGATAGCCAACATTTCGATCTGGATGCTCGGCATTTGCGCCAATGGATTTGAAATAATCACCATTGCCATTATAATTTAAACCACCTTTAAGACCAAAACCAGTGCCGTTTTGACCTTGAGATGCCATGCTGCCAAGTAACACTGCTGCAACTACAAATAATTTTTTCATACTGTTCATTTTAAGGTTTCGATTGCTACAATCAAGAACGCTGCCAAAGGAACATTATTTTCTCTTTACGACTTTTTTAACAGCATTCACGATTGCTTCTCTATTTAAACCGTACTTGTCCATCAATTGCGCAGGTGTTCCGGATTCTCCAAAAGTATCTTGTGTTGCTACAAACTCTTGTGGTGTTGGACTGTTTTGTGATAAAACTCTAGCAACGCTTTCTCCTAATCCACCCAAATAATTGTGTTCTTCAGCAGTAACGATGCAACCTGTTTTTTTAAGCGAACTTAAGATTGCGTCATCATCCAATGGTTTAATTGTGTGAATATTAATGACTTCGCAAGAAACACCTTGTTCATTTAATGTTTTGGCAGCTTCAAGAGCTTCCCAAACTAAATGTCCAGTCGCGACGATGGTGACATCTGTTCCTTCAGTTAGTTGAATGGCTTTTCCGATTTCGAATTTTTGATTTTCGGGCGTGAAGTTTGGTACTGAAGGTCTTCCAAAACGAAGATATACAGGACCATGATGATCCGCGATTGCCATGGTGGCTGCCTTTGTTTGATTATAATCACACGTATTGATCACTGTCATTCCTGGCAACATTTTCATCAACCCAATATCTTCCAATATTTGATGTGTCGCACCATCTTCTCCAAGTGTTAAGCCAGCGTGAGACGCACAAATTTTTACGTTCTTGTCAGAATAGGCAACACTTTGGCGGATTTGATCATACACACGGCCTGTAGAAAAATTGGCAAAAGTTCCCGTAAAGGGAATTTTTCCACCTATCGTCATTCCTGCAGCCATCCCTATCATATTGGCCTCGGCAATTCCTACCTGAAAAAAGCGTTCAGGATGGTTTTTTTTAAAATCATCCATCTTAAGAGAACCAATTAAGTCAGCACAAAGCGCCACAACGTTTTCATTGGTTTGTCCTAACTCCGTCAATCCTGCTCCAAAACCCGAGCGTGTATCTTTGTTTCCTGTATTTGTGTAAGTTTTCATAAATCTAAATTCGTTGTTCAAAAAAAATTAATAGTCACCTAAAGTTTCAGCGCTCTGTGCCAGTCCAATTTCTAATTGCTCATCATTAGGTGCTTTACCATGCCATGCGTGTGTGTACATCATAAAATCAACGCCGTTCCCCATGACAGTATTTAAAAGCACACAGACTGGTTTGCCTTGTCCGGTTTTGGATTTTGCTACAGCCATTCCTTTTAGAATTTCTTCTAGATTATTGCCTTGTTTGATTTCAACAACCGTCCAACCAAACGCTTCAAATTTCAATTTTAAATCACCCATTGGTAATACTACGTCGGTAGGGCCATCGATTTGCTGACCGTTAAGATCTATGGTAGAGATAATATTATCTACATTATTTCCAGCGGCATACATGATCGCTTCCCAATTTTGGCCTTCTTGTAATTCTCCATCACCATGCAAACTGTAGATCAAATGGGTATCGCCATTCAGTTTTTTAGTTTGTGCAGCGCCTAATGCGACTGACATTCCTTGACCTAATGAACCGGAAGCAATTCTAATTCCAGGTAAACCTTCATGTGTTGTTGGGTGTCCTTGTAAACGGGAATCGATTAATCGAAAGGTATTCAATTCATCAACTGGAAAATAACCCGAACGAGCCAGTACACTATAAAAAACAGGCGAAATATGACCATTACTCAAGAAGAAGAGGTCTTCTCCAATTCCGTCCATATCAAAACCATCTTTTCTGTCCATTATTTCTTGGTATAATGCGACAAAAAATTCCGCGCAGCCCAAAGAACCTCCAGGGTGTCCTGAATTTACCTTATGAACCATCCGTAAAATATCACGTCTTACCTGTGTGGTTAAATCTTCTAAATGTTTTATATCTGACATAGTGTAGCTATTATTTTATCTGCGACAAAAATAAAGTTTTATAAACCCGAAACAAAAGTGAAACACTCGCACTTATCAACGAATTCATCACTTTTGCTAACAATTTCATGAAACTTGTTTTGCATACTTCCAAAAGCACGCTGTCAAAACTGTCACATAACTCACACTCCCTTGTGGCATTTTCTGTAGCTCAAATCGAAAGGTTTGCCAAAATTGTTCCGTTCGCTTCATATCTACTTAACAAATTTTTATTAATAAATAATTGAAAAAAAACGTAGGTTTGCCACCTATGAAATTCAATTTATTAAGCAAGGATCCCCAGAGTAAAGCCAGAGCTGGCTCTATCACTACAGATCATGGTGTCATTGAGACTCCAATTTTTATGCCTGTAGGTACCGTTGGAACCGTCAAAGGTGTACATCAACGTGAATTAAAAAATGATATCAATCCAGATATCATCCTTGGAAACACATACCATCTTTATTTACGTCCTCAAACAACCATTCTTGAACAAGCGGGAGGGCTTCATAAATTCATGAATTGGGATCGCAATATATTGACTGATTCTGGCGGTTATCAAGTGTATTCCTTGTCCTCAAACAGAAAAATAAAAGAGGAAGGCGTTAAATTCAAATCACATATTGATGGTAGTTATCACGTCTTTACACCCGAGAATGTGATGGAAATACAACGGACTATTGGCGCAGATATCATTATGGCATTTGATGAATGTACGCCCTATCCATGTGATTATCGGTATGCGCAGCGAAGTATGCATATGACACATCGCTGGTTGGATCGTTGCATTTATCATCTTGAAAAACTTCCTTTTAAATATGGATTTAGCCAAGCGTTTTTCCCTATTGTCCAAGGAAGTACTTATAAAGATTTGAGACAACAATCAGCTGAATATATTGCGAATGCTGGTGCTGTTGGTAATGCAATTGGTGGTTTGTCAGTTGGTGAACCGGCAGAAGAAATGTATGCGATGACCGAAGTAGTCACAGCAATTTTGCCAGAAGATAAGCCACGCTATTTAATGGGAGTTGGAACACCTATTAATATCTTGGAAAATATTGCCTTGGGAATTGACATGTTCGATTGTGTGATGCCGACTCGAAATGCAAGAAATGGTATGCTTTTTACTGCCCGTGGAACAATAAATATCAAAAACAAAAAGTGGGAAGCAGATTTCTCTCCAGTCGATGAAATGGGAATGACATTTGTTGACACAGATTATTCTAAAGCCTATCTTCGTCATTTATTTTCTGTAAATGAACGTTTGGCAGCACAGATTTCTACTATTCATAATTTAGGTTTTTATATGTGGTTGGTGAGAGAAGCTCGAAAACATATTTTAGAAGGTGATTTTAGAACCTGGAAAGATATGATGGTAAAGCAAATGGATAAAAGGTTGTAAGTTTAAAATAGGAATGCAAAGTTGAAAATACTCGATTGGTACATACTGAAACGTTATCTCTTCACATTTTTGATGATGCTCTTGCTATTCATTCCTATTGGGATAACGGTAAATCTTGCTGAAAAAATTGGTAAAATCCTTGAAAAAGAAGTACCGTTTGGTGAAGTAGCTCTATATTATCTAAATTTCACTATTTATTTTGCGAACCTTCTATTTCCATTATTCCTATTCCTATCTGTAATATGGTTTACTTCGAAATTGGCTAATAATACCGAGATTGTTGCCTTTTTGAGTTCTGGCGTATCT
Organism: Aquaticitalea sp.; assembly: GCA_051252455.1. Taxonomy (GTDB): domain Bacteria; phylum Bacteroidota; class Bacteroidia; order Flavobacteriales; family Flavobacteriaceae; genus JBPOFM01. Next base: position 16,255 of record JBPOFM010000010.1, on the reverse strand, counting down.
TACTTTAGGTTCATGAGACCTTATATGATTGGTGCTACGATCGTTTCTATATTTGCACTAATTCTAGGTTTGTATTTAGCACCAAAAGCAAGTCGTGGCTATAATCAATTCATCTATAAAAATCTCAAAGGAGGGACAGGTGAGCTACAAACCAAAGATATTTTCCGTCAAATTAATGACAACGATTATATCTACGTTAGCAATTTTGACACGAAGCAGAATTCTGGAAGCAATTTCACATTTGAACATTTTGAAGGCAACCAATTGAAATACAAAATGTTTGCAAGTACCATCACCTATTCAGAAAAAGATAGTATATACCGCTTGTTCAATTATGTAAAACGAACGATTGGTGAACACAATGATGTCATTGACGTCACGAGAAGAAAAGATACGGTTTTTACCTTCGACATGGATGATTTAACACCTGTTGAATACATTGCAGAAACGCTAGCCTATAGCGATTTGAACAGTTTTATAAAGAAGGAAAAAGCAAGAGGTTCGTCCAATATTGGTCGCTATGAGGTTGTGAAATACAAAAAATGGAGTTTGCCTGTTTCAGTATTCATTTTAACCATTATTGCCGTTGCAGTCTCATCTATTAAAAGAAGAGGAGGTATGGGCGTCAATTTGGCTATTGGAATAGCCATCGCTATGGTTTATGTTTTCTTTGATAAGGTTTTTGGAGTGATGGCAGAACAATCAGATTTCCCTCCAATTGTGGCCGTATGGTTTCCCAATGTGGTTTTCGGTATATTAGCTATTTATATGCTGTACAATGCAAAACGCTAAACTAAAAAACTATCTACATCTTCATTTTTTAGTCTTTATTGCTGGCTTTACTGCTATACTTGGTGAATTGATTTCAATTGGTTCCATTGCACTTGTTTGGTATCGAATGGGCATTGCGGGTATTTTAATGTTTATATACATTAAATTAGTACGACTTAAGATCAAAGTTGATACCTATCCAATGATCCGTTTTTTTGGAGCAGGCGTCATTATCGCTCTGCATTGGATTACTTTTTTTGAAGCGATTAGACAATCCAATATTTCAATTACTTTGGCTATGTTTTCTACAGGTGCTTTTTTTGCATCCTTTATAGAGCCTTTGATTTATAAAAGACGGATTATTTGGTATGAAATAATATTCGGATTAATTGTAATACTTGGTGTTTTCCTCATTACGAAAAGCGAAATCAAATATATCAACGGCATTCTTCTCGGAATATCATCTGCTTTATTTTCAACTTTATTTGCCGTCATCAATGGAAAATTTATTGAGAAGCACAGTGCAACCGTTATCTCGTTTTATGAATTTGTGAGCGGTGTTGTATTCATCACCTTATTCATATTGTTTTTTAGAGGTGGATTTTCTAATGAATTTTTCACCTTATCATTTTCAGATTGGATTTTCCTTCTCATTCTGGCTTCCGTTTGTACTGCTTATGCGTTTATAGCAGCTGTAAAAGTTATGAAATTCATCAGTCCATATACAGTCGTTCTTTCTTACAATTTGGAGCCTATTTATGGTATTACCTTGGCGCTTTTTCTATTTCCGGAAACTGAAACGATGAGTCCACAATTTTATTATGGAGCTATTTTAATCTTGCTCACGGTTTTAACAGACGGAGTTATAAAAAACTCTAAATTGTTCAAAAAGAAAAGGGCCGTTACAATGTAAGCCGATTAAATTTTTATCTTTGTATACTAACTAAAAATTAAACTTAAATTTCTATGGAGTATTTAGAATTTGAGCTTCCCATCAAAGAATTAGAAGACCAACTTGGAAAATGCCAAGTAATAGGAGAGGAGAGCGATGTGGATGTTACGGAGACCTGTAAACAAATTGAAAAGAAACTCATTGCTACCAAAAAAGAGATATATAAAAATCTAACTGCCTGGCAGCGTGTACAATTATCGCGTCACCCAAATAGACCTTATACTCTAGATCACATTAAGGCACTTTGTGGTGATAGCTTTTTGGAATTACATGGTGACCGAAATGTGAAAGATGATAAAGCCATGATTGGTGGTTTAGGAAAAATTGGAGATCAAAGTTATATGTTCATCGGTCAACAAAAAGGATATAATACGAAGACCAGACAGTACAGAAATTTCGGTATGCCTAATCCTGAGGGCTATCGGAAAGCATTACGATTGATGAAATCTGCAGAAAAGTTCAATATTCCTGTAGTGACTTTGATCGATACGCCTGGTGCTTATCCTGGTTTGGAAGCGGAGGAACGTGGTCAAGGAGAGGCAATTGCAAGAAATATTTTAGAAATGACTCGCCTTAAAGTTCCAATTATCTGTGTGATTATTGGAGAAGGCGCTTCAGGTGGTGCATTAGGAATAGGTGTTGGTGACAAGGTATTAATGTTAGAAAATACTTGGTATTCAGTCATATCACCTGAATCTTGTTCATCTATCTTATGGAGAAGCTGGGAATACAAAGAACAGGCTGCTGAAGCTCTAAAACTGACTGCTCCTGATATGAAAAAAATGCATTTGGTTGATGATATAATCAAAGAACCGCTTGGTGGTGCACATACAGATCGTGAGGCTACATTTGTGGCAGTTCGTGATGCGATTGTAAAGTCTTTTGACGAACTTAAAAACTTATCACCAAAAGATTTGGTTAAAAAACGTATGGGCAAATATGCTGATATGGGCGTTTTTAAAGGTTAAATCTAAATGATTCAACAGTGAAGTAAAACTGAAGTTGATCACTTCAGTTTTTTTTATGGCTATTAACAATATTATTAAGTTATCAACAGTTAAATTGTTGATGACCTGTTAAGATTGAAAACGCAAATATCAACTTTCTTCTTAACTATTTATTTACTTTCGCTCTTATGAAACAACCCAACCCAATACAAGGCTATAAAGTCGACAAAAGCACCATTATTAGCTTGGAAAAAGGAAAAATTCCACCACAAGCTATTGATTTAGAAGAGGTTGTGCTTGGAGCGATGATGATCGATAAAAAAGGTGTCGATGAAGTTATTGACATTCTGAGTCCAGATGCTTTTTACAAAGAGGCTCACAAACACATCTTCGAGGCCATTTTCAAATTATTTGAAAACAGTGAACCTGTTGACTTATTAACCGTTTCTAGCCAATTAAAAAAAGATGCCAAGTTAGACTTGGTTGGAGGCGATTTTTACCTCATTTCTTTGACCCAAAGAGTCTCATCTTCGGCGCATATTGAGTTTCACGCACGTATCATTCTTCAAAAATTTATTCAAAGAAGTTTGATTAAAATTTCAAGTGAAATTATTGAAGAAGCTTACGACGAGACCAGAGACGTTTTTGATTTATTGGATACTGCGGAAGCAAAATTATACGAAGTAACGCAAGGCAATATCAAGAAATCTACTGAGACAGCACAAAGTTTGGTGATTCAGGCGAAAAAGAAAATCGAAGACATTTCAAACAAAGAAGGGTTGAGCGGTATTCCATCTGGTTTTTCAAAATTAGATAAGTTGACCTCGGGTTGGCAAGAAAGTGATTTAATCATCGTCGCTGCACGTCCTGGTATGGGTAAAACGGCGTTGACATTGTCGATGGCTCGAAATATTGCGGTCAATCAAAACATACCAGTAGCATTTTTCTCATTGGAGATGTCTTCTGTTCAGTTGATCACACGTTTAATTTCGAGTGAAACTGGATTGTCATCAGAAAAACTTCGGACTGGAAAACTCGAAAAACATGAGTGGGAACAGTTAAATGTCAAAGTGAAAACTTTAGAGAAGGCACCATTATTTATTGACGACACGCCTTCGTTGTCTATTTTCGACTTGCGGGCAAAAGCACGTCGTTTGGCTTCACAATATGGAATAAAAATGCTCATCATTGATTATTTGCAATTAATGACAGCAGGAGGTAGCCAAAAAGGAGGAGGAAACCGGGAACAGGAAATTTCTACCATTTCCCGTAACCTTAAAGCTTTGGCCAAAGAATTGAGTATTCCTGTCATCGCATTGTCGCAGTTGTCCCGTGCTGTAGAAACACGTGGCGGCAGCAAGCGTCCTTTACTATCTGACCTGCGTGAATCGGGTGCGATTGAACAAGATGCGGATATTGTATCATTCATTTATCGCCCAGAATACTATAAGATTGATGAATGGGATGACGATGACCATACACCAACTGAAGGACAAGCAGAATTTATTGTTGCTAAACATAGAAACGGTGGCTTGGAAAACATTCGTTTGAAGTTTATCGGACATCTCGGTAAGTTTGACAATCTAGATGATTTTGATACGCCTTTTGGAGAATTCCATAGCAAGATGAATGCGGCTGCAAACGATGATACATTTAAATCTGGCAATTTCCCAACACCTAGTGATGCCTTTGGTCCGCCAATTCAAGAAGATGATGAGGATAATGATGTGCCGTTTTAAACAAAAACTTAACTTTTCTTATACAAACAAATAAAGATTAAAAGTATCTTTGCAGACTATTAATGAAACGTCTCATGGATAAAATTCGTACCACCAACACCTTACTTTTAGTTCTTGTAATTCCTGTCATTTTTTACATGCTAAAATTGTTGTCTTTTATATTCATCCCTTTGGTTTCATCAATGTTTATTGCATTGTTGTTCCTTCCATTGATGCGTTGGTTGGGGAAACGAGGCGTTCCTAAAGTTGTGAGTATTGCAATTGTGATTCTTTTAATCCTTCTCGGAATGGCGATCACTGCAGAATTAATTCACTTGTCAAGCAAACAAATCATGTCTTCTGAAAGTACTTTCTTTGCTCAAGCTCATGAAAAAATGCTTGGATTGAAAGCCTCCCTAGAATCATTTTTGGGTATGTCATTAGGTAACGAGGGAAATTTAATGTCTCAAATTATCGAAAAAGACAGTCTGGGAAAAGCATTTGGTTTCGTTGGTAATATGTTGAGTATGTCCTTGACAACTGCATTTTTTACAGTCCTTTGGCTAGCCGAATCCATAAATGTACAAAAATTAATGAATGCTACGTTACTGAAGCAAAAGCATACGTCGGTTAAAACCTTTCTTAAAATCGAAAATGATTTGATCAAGTTCATAAAAGTAAAGTTTTTGGTCAGTTTGGGAACAGGAATTGGTATCGGATTGGCATGTGTGTTTTTTGATGTGAGTTTTCCGATTTTTTGGGGATTATTTGCCTTTGTTATCAACTTTGTACAAATGATTGGCTCTTTTATTTCGGTAATCGCATTGGCTATTTTTGCGTTTGTTGAAATACAATTGATGGGAACGCTCTTCTTTTTTATACTTTCCATAACTATGGTACAGGTGATTTTCGGTGCCATATTAGAGCCTGTTTTTATGGGGAAATCATTCTCTATCAATATTATTGCAGTGTTGGTGATGTTGATGTTTTGGGGTTTTATTTGGGGTATCCCTGGAATGATTATGTCTATTCCTATAACTGTTTTTATCAAGATAATATTGGAACAATTTCCAAATACGAAAGTCATTGCGAGTCTTCTTTCCGGAAATGAAACGATCATTAAGAATTAATATTTCCTTAAAGAACTACATTAGGGTACAATTTTTGCCTATATTTCGTATATGAAAAAGATTGTTTTCCTATTACTTTTGCTTTCACTAACTGCAACTAGCTTTGCCTCCTACATTCTTATCCCAATGGATGCGGAAGGTCAAAAGAACCATTTAAAAGCGTATGGAATGACCTATTGGAGCTTGGAAAAACAGCTCAAAGTTAATTGGTTACTCAATTTTCGAGGTGGTTCATTTCTACTGCCAGACACCGAAGCAATTCAACGTGAATGTCAAATTAGAGGTGTGTCTTTTGAAGTCTTATCAGATTCTAAAACAGAAGAAATCCTCAACCTTATCGCCAGTCCATCACAGAATATGGAAGCTGTTATTTTAGAAAAAGCTCCAAAAATTGCAGTTTATTCTCCCAAAGGAAATTTGCCTTGGGATGATGCTGTCACAATGGTCTTGACCTATGCCGAGATTCCTTATGACGTCATTTATGATGAAGAAGTTTTAAATGATACGCTCATTCTGTATGATTGGTTGCATCTACACCATGAAGATTTTACAGGTCAATATGGTAAATTCTATAGAGCTTACAAATCTGCAGCTTGGTATATTGAAGAAAAAAAACAAGCGGAAGCTTTGGCAACCAAATTGGGATATAGCAAAGTATCGGAAGAAAAGTTGGACGTGGCCTTGAAAATCCGGAATTATGTTGTTGGTGGCGGATTTATGTTTGCGATGTGCAGCGCCACCGATAGTTTCGACATTGCACTATCTGCGGAAGGAATTGATATTTGCGAGCCTATGTTTGATGGTGATGCAAGTGATCCAAATTATCAAAACGAAATCGATTATAATAAAACTTTTGCTTTTAAGGATTTTGTATTGGAACGAAACCCAAATGTATACGAGTTTTCATCCATTGACATGACCAATAAACGCCAAATTCTCCCGACGCTGGATTATTTTACCTTGATGGATTTTTCGGCAAAATGGGATCCAGTGCCAACCATGCTTTGCCAAAATCACACAGCATTAGTTAAAGGCTTTATGGGACAGACAACCTCTTTCACACGGGACGAAATAAAGTCGAATGTCTTGGTTCTAGGAGAAAACAAAAGCAATGGGGAAGCCAAATACATACACGGCATCAAAGGAAAGGGCTTTTTTACCTTCTACGGAGGTCACGATCCGGAAGATTATACTCATAAAGTTGGCGATCCAAAAACAGAATTGGAACTGCATCCGACATCACCAGGTTATCGATTGATCCTAAACAATGTATTATTCCCTGCGGCAAAAAAGAAAAAACAGAAGACCTAATATGAGGAACAGTCTCTTTTGTCTTCCATTTCTTTTTTTTCAAGCATCATTTTCTCAAGTCGATCCTATCGTTGATAAAGGGCAGCAACTAATTTTTGAAAATAAATTGGATGCTGCTATCGCTTACTATAATGAGTATGTATTAAAACCAAAAAATTCTGAACAAGAAGTTCATATGTACCTTGGTTTGGCTGAAGCGTTCAAATTAAAACTGAATTATGAAAAAGCGAGTGAATTTTATGCCAAGGCTTATGAGGCCATAAAGGTTAATGAAAATAAACAACTCGAATTTTTGTATCATGTAAAGATGGGGGAGTTTTTTCGGAAAAGAACCTTGTTTACGAATGCCCTTTCAGAACTGGATCAGGCGGCAACGATATTAAAAAATCATACAATTAGCGAGACTTATCTCGCTAAATATTACAACAGAAAAGCCGCTCTTTTTACAGAATACTACTTTATGCCAGATTCTACGCTTGCCTATGCAAACAAATCATTGAGCCTGTCACAAAAAATTGACGATAAAGACAATATTTTCTATTCGACGCTCGAAATTGCAGGAGTATACGATAGAAAAAAAGAATATAAAAAAAGTATTGTTTACCTTGAGGAATTGATTGACTATGCTCAAAAAAACAACCTCATACAGCATCGTGCGGATGCCTATATTAATTATGCCGATGTACTAATTAAAGACCAGCAACTTGCAAAAGCGTTAATTGAATCCTTAAAAGCGTTGGAATTTGCAAAGGAGCATAAGCTTTTATACAATGAGATTATAAGTACTATAAAAATTTATGAAACCTATAAAGCTTTAAATAACACAGAGAAGGCCTATGAATATTTGGAATATCGATTAAAATTGACCGATGAATACTACAAGCTTGAGCACAATAAATTTCTGTTTGAACTAGAAGAAAAATACAAACTGGTTGAAAAAGAGAACCAAATTATAATCAGTTCTCTTGAAATAGAGAACAAAAATAAAGAATTGGCGACTAATCGAACACGATTATATGTCAGTATAGGATTGTTTGTGTGCGCAATATTAATTGCACTTTTGATTTCATATTTACTAAGAAAAACAAAGAAAAGTAACAAGCAGCTACAGTTTTTGTCGCAGGAGAATGAATTTTTGTTAAGTGAAGCCAATCATCGCATCAATAATAACTTGCAATTGGTGGTCATCCTTATTTCTGATCAGTTGAAAAAAACGTCAGGACAGGAACGTTTTCAACTGAAAAATATACTTACCAAGGTGGAAGCAATCTCGACCTTGCACAAACATTTATATAAAAACGAAGACAAGAAAAAAGTAGATATTCATAAATATTTGAACGACGTCAAAGTCAGTTTTTTTGTAGTCTTTAAGGAAAATGACATTCAGACCAATTTTGAAATAGCCTCCGCAGAAATTCCCTCTGATAATGCCATGTATTTTGGTTTATTACTAACCGAATTGTATATCAATTCCATAAAACATGCTTTTAATTCACAAGATCACAAAGAGATTGATGTTAAATTAACGCTTAATGAGAATGGGCTGTTACATTTCAACTATTCCGACAATGGAGCAGATGGGACGAATAAAACTATACAACCAAAACTGATAGACAAGATCTGTCGCCAGTTAAAAATCGATTATCATATAGATACTCAAAACGGCTTCAAATTTTACTTCCAAAAAAAAATCATACATGACTAACCAACAAAACATTAAAATTCTAATTGTAGAAGACGATATCATCATTGCAGACTTTATAGAAGAATTGTTAAAAGAATCAAATTTCAAAAAGATTAGAATCGCCAACGATAAAGAGTCTGCCATATCAGAAATATCTGAATTTTTACCAGACATCATTCTAATGGACATCAATTTAAGTGGTGTAAATTCCGGAATTGAATTGTCCAAATTGAAAAATAAGAATGCCAATGTCATTTTTGTAACAGGACAGTATGATTTTGCCTTGATGAATGAAGCTTTAAAGACCAATCCAGACGCTTACTTAACTAAGCCTATCAAAAAAGTAGATCTTTTGGCATCTATAAATTTGGCATTACATAAAAAAGAAAACAATATTTTTCAGTTTAAGGATGGATATGACGAAGTTAATTTGAACTATTCGGATATTTTATATTTCAACGCCGATGGCAATTATAGTAATATTCACACCGCATCAAAAAAGTACACAATTAGACAATCGCTCAATACTATTCTAGATGCTCTTACCCCAGATAACTTCATACAGACACATCGTTCCTTTATTGTTAATAAACAGAAAGTGCAACGTGCAGCCACGTCTTATGTAATTGTGAATGGTGTAGAAATTCCGTTATCACGTTCTTACGCGAAACTGTTTAAATCATTATGGGTTTAAATTTTTTCTTTTGACCGCGAAATTCAGAATTATTGCAAATCGTATTTTTCTTCGAAATATTGTGCTAACATAATAAGTGAGATTGAAATAATTATTCAACAGTGCAATTTCATATGATCGGGTTTTTTGAAATTCCGAGTTATGGTAGAAAAGAGCTTGACAATAACATTCACATACAAAATAATGTATTTCAACCCATTATATTTGAATTTCATGGGTTATATTTTAGATTTGATCTGATTAACCAACATACGTGCGTTGTGCTTTATATTTCAATCATCTAATGGAGGATGAGGTTAGAATGTGGACATTGCTAGAACACCAAGTTAAATCAAAGAAAGTGAAATTCTGAATTGCGAGATACCAAAGATGGTTGATCCGCTTATCATAGATTTAATCATGACATAAATGTAAATTATAATCCAGTTGCAGTATATCTTGTGGATCCTTCAACAAATAGAAATGATTGTATTTTGACCAACTTCACATAATGGCCATAATGAGTAACGGGTTGCGAGTTCGATAGTAATAACAGGATCGTTCTAAAATCACCAACTTATTAAACATGTCACGTCTGGTATTGGAGTATATGTTTTGAGAATGAAAACGAGATCTGAGGAGATTTCGAAAAGGATGATTAAAAATTAGGGTTATTTAATCATTTGTAAAAAGGTCGCTGTGGAGTGACCTTTTTTGTTTTATTTTAAATAAAAACAAACAATATTTCTTACTTTTAAATAAAAACAAAACATGGCCACAAAAGAACTTATTCTAAATATAATCCAAATCTTTATTTCACCAGTTTTAAAACTCCAGAACAGGCTTTTGCATTTTTTTGACAATGACAAAGATGGACAACCATCTTAAAAAGAAATTTCTGAACTCTTGAAAAAAGCCGAAATTAGTGGTCTTATATAAGGTGTTGTTACCTCCAATTTAATAGAGGGCTATGACAAGAATGGCGATGAACTCGTCAACTGGAAAGAATTTAAAGCCGCAATTAACAAGATAGAAAAGGAATCTAAATAATAATATAACCTATAAAATTTTGAAATACGCCCTAAAACAATTTTTCAAATTCTTATTTTATTCGACTGTATTTTGGTCTTTTGCGTTTTGCTTGTTCATACTCATTAGATATTATGGAAGAAACCAAGAGCAAGTCAATGCGGTGAAATTGAGCAAAGCTATTCCAGTCTCTGAATATTTGATGTTCGGCGTGATACTTGGCGTTATGGTTGCAATTGTCTATACCATTATAGAGTTCCTTTTTGACAAGTACCTTTCAAAAGTTCTGCATTTGGGATTTATAATTCTCTTCAAATCCGTTATCTATCTGTTATTTTTGATTTTCTCACTCACGTTTATTGCATTTTTAACGGAAGAATATATCAACGTTGATTTTCCAAACGAAAGAGGTTGGTGGATTAGAAACAGGATTTTTTGGATGGTAACTGCCTATTTCATTATCTGTTCATTCGTTTTTTCGTTTATTCGATTGGCAAATGATAAATTCGGAAAAGGAGTAATTTTCAATATGTTAATTGGCCACTATCGAAAACCAAGAGAAGTCTATCGTATTTTTATGTTCCTGGATTTGAAATCATCGACGACACACGCAGAAAATCTTGGCAACATTCAATATAGCAACTTGATTCAAGATTGTTTTTTCTATTTGAATAGAATCGTTAAAAAACACAATGCAGAAATCTATCAATATGTTGGAGATGAAGCCGTATTAAGTTGGAATCTAAAGAAGGGCATCAATAAAGCGCACTGTATAAATCTTTTTTTCGACTTCGAAAAGAATTTAAAAAGGCATACAAAATACTACAAAAAAAGATATGGCTTTGTACCAGAATTTAAGGCCGGTATTCATGCCGGACAAATAGTGATTGCTGAAATTGGTACTATAAAGAAAGAATTGGCGTATCATGGAGATGTCATAAATACAACAGCAAGAATCCAAAGTCAATGTAATGATTACAATGAATCACTCCTAATGTCTGAAGAGTTGCTTGACAAATTAGAGTTTACTCGCTTCTATAAATCCGAATTGATAGATAATGTAATGCTAAAAGGAAAGACACAGGAATATAAGATTTACGCAGTGCATAAAACGTACTAATGGGATATCTTTTGAACTAAAAAGAATATCGCAGCGCTAACCCTGTGTAATCTTCACCTCTAAAATTACGGCCTCCCACGGGAGTTATATCAAGCGAAGAATCATTTTTCTTATGCATTTCAGGTATTAAAATTCCAGATGCTGCACCAAGTCCATAACCCAACAAAATGTCCGTCAAAAAATGTTGTCCTGCTTGCAATCTAAAATAACCTACGGTCGCTGGTACTGCTGCAGCCGCAGCCCAGATGTAACCTTTACCGGTGACATCGGGATTATAATCGCAATACACTTTGGCGGCAAAAAACGTTGCGGTAGCTGATGCCGCAACATGCCCAGAATAGAAGGAACGTTGCCCATTATTGCTTGTTCTTCTTCCGATATCGTTGTTTTCGTCATACACATAAGGTCTTGAACGATTAACCAATCCTGCCGTTACCGCATAAAGCGCTGAGGTGGTAGATAGACTTTGAAGGTACATCCCAATAAACTGTCCGGAATGGTCATTGATATCGTCATTGAACAACAGTCCAAAAGGCAATACAAAAGAGGCTGCAAAAGGAATATCACTGAACTTATTGGCGTCTTCAGAACTGTTTCCTGCGGCCCATCGATCTACAAAATTAATATCATTAGGATCTAATGCATTCACTTCGGCTTCGGTAATATCTTCCTTGTCTTTTATAAGAGTTAATCCGTACGCACTCGTTCCAAAAGCAGCGCCTGTCCAGATGCCGTCTCTAGTCCAATTCCATTCGTAAGGGGAATTCCCTTGTTGAGCATTTGCGGATGTATATATTAAAACGATGATTATAAGGGCAAATTTCTTCATGATAATCTATTTGTTGTTGAATTAGGGTATAACTATATATATTGAAATTATGGGCGAAAATAGAACATCCGAAAAGTGCCTATTGCTCTATTTGATATAAAAGTTGACTGAAATATTATCAATTCTTTATAAGTTAAGTATACACTAGCCTTCAAAAATCAAAAAATCCGATTCAATTAAGAATCGGATCTTTATAAGCGAAATGTTGTTATTGTTTTGGCGAAACGCCTATTTTTTTATTTTTTTAGCAATCGCCTCAAAAGCTTCTGGGTGGTTCATTGCCAAATCAGCAAGTACCTTACGGTTCAAGCCTAAATTGGTAGCTTTCATTCCTCCCATAAATTTTGAATACGACATTCCGTGTAATCTGGCTGCGGCGTTAATACGCGTAATCCATAATGAACGGAAATTTCTCTTTTTTACTCTACGGTCTCTATACGAATATGACATCGCTTTGTCAACCGCATTTTTTGCTACTGTCCAAACGTTTTTACGTCTTCCGAAGTAACCTTTTGCTTGCTTAAGGACCTTTTTTCTTCTGGCTCTCTTTGCTACTGAATTTACTGATCTTGGCATTTTTTAATTGTTTTTTGTAGTAGGCGGTCCTTTATCGACACTTGCTAAAATTATTTGCCTAACTCCAGGGTTTATAATTATTGTTTTAACCGGTTAAAAGAATGTTACTTTAAACGCAACATGATTTTAACATTGTTCTCGTCAGCTTTATGCACTAAAGTGTCATGAGTCAACGCGAGTTTACGCTTTTTAGATTTTTTAGTCAGGATATGACTCTTAAAAGCGTGTTTTCTTTTGATCTTACCAGTGCCAGTAAGTTTAAATCTTTTCTTAGCACTAGATTTTGTTTTCATTTTCGGCATTTCTCCTAATTTTTAATTTTCGTTTCGCTTATTATCTTAATACTCTTTTAATTCCGTCATGGTTTTATAACCTTGCGAAATTAAAGTTATTTTCCTTTTTTTGGAGCGATGAACATCGTCATACGCTTTCCTTCAAGACGTGGCATCTGTTCTACCTTACCGTACTCTTCAAGGTCTTGAGCCAATTTTAGCAACAAAATTTGGCCTTGCTCTTTAAAAACAATCGAACGTCCTTTAAAGAATACGAATGCCTTTAATTTGGCACCCTCTTTTAAGAATTTTTCGGCGTGTTTCTTTTTAAACTCATAATCATGATCATCAGTTTGAGGACCAAATCGAATTTCTTTAACAATTACCTTCGTCGCTTTAGCCTTCAGAGCTTTGTCACGTTTCTTCTGTTCGTAAAGAAACTTTTTATAATCCATCACCTTACAAACCGGAGGATCCGCTTTTGGGGAGATTTCAACAAGGTCAACACCTTGCTCTTCGGCCATGGCCATTGCTTCTTTTGTGGTATAAATACCCGTTTCAACATTATCGCCGACAAGTCTTACCTTTTCTGCTCTAATCTTGGAATTGATTTTGTGTTGCTCTTCCTTTTCAGTTCTTCGGAAGGTGCCTCTTGTTCTACGTATTGCTATGGCTTATATAATTTTAATTAAACTTATTTATTTGAATGTCTTTAAGGTCTTGTTTATTTCCTCATCAACGATTTTCGAGAACTCTTCTACACTAATCATGCCTAAATCTTCTCCACCATGTTGACGCACACTTATCTTATTTTCGCCCTCTTCATTCTCCCCAATGATAATCATATAAGGGACTTTCTGCATTTCTGCCTCTCTGATTTTCTTCCCAATAGTTTCATTTCTATTATCAGCGAGGGCGCGAATTTCGTGATTTTCTAGCAAATTTAAAACTTTTTCGGCGTATTTTTCATATTTCTCACTGATTGATAAAACAATTGCTTGAGTTGGCATTAACCATAAAGGGAAATTCCCGCCGGTATGTTCCAATAAAATAGCTACAAAACGTTCTATACTTCCAAATGGCGCACGATGAATCATCACAGGTCTATGCAATTCGTTGTCACTACCTTTATAGGTTAAGTCAAAACGCTCTGGTAAGTTATAATCCACCTGAATTGTTCCCAATTGCCAATTTCGACCTAAAGCGTCTTTAACCATAAAATCGAGTTTAGGTCCGTAAAAGGCAGCTTCACCTTCAACAATCTCATAATTCAAGTCTTTGTCTTTCGCAGCATTGATTATCGCATTTTCAGCTTTATCCCAATTTTCTAGACTACCTATATACTTTTCAGGTGTTTTCGGGTCTCTAATCGAAACCTGTGTTCTAAAGTTTTCAAAACCTAAAGAACCAAATACATAAAGTACTAAATCAATCACATCCTTAAACTCCTTGTCCAATTGGTCAGGTGTGCAGAAAATATGTGCATCATCTTGAGTAAAACCTCTTACTCGAGTCAAACCGTGCAATTCGCCACTTTGCTCATATCTATAGACCGTACCAAATTCCGCATAGCGTTTTGGCAATTCCTTATAAGAAAAGGGACGAGTATTATAAATTTCACAGTGGTGAGGGCAGTTCATGGGTTTCAATAAGAATTCCTCACCTTCATTGGGTGTAAGAATTGGTTGAAAACTATCAGCACCATATTTTGCATAATGACCTGAAGTCACATACAATTCCTTTTGCCCAATATGAGGTGTTACCACCATTTCATAACCAGCTTTTTTCTGTGCTTTCTTAAGGAAGTTTTCTAAACGTTCGCGCAGAGCAGCACCTTTTGGCAGCCATAACGGCAAACCTTGACCTACTCTAGCAGAAAACGTGAACAATTCAAGTTCCTTACCTAGTTTTCTATGATCACGACGTTTAGCTTCTTCTAGTAATTCTAGATATTCAGTTAACTCTTTTTGTTTTGGAAATGAAATTCCATACACACGAGTCAACTGCTTGTTTTTTTCATCACCTCGCCAATAAGCACCAGCCACAGAAAGTAACTTTACAGCTTTTATAATCGCAGTATTCGGAATATGACCACCACGACACAAATCTGTAAACGTCGAATGATCACAAAATGTAATAGTGCCATCCTCCAGATTTTCAATCAGCTCAATTTTATATTCATTATTCTGTCCTTTATATAAAGACAAAGCTTCACCTTTAGAAACAGAACGCATGCTGAAATCAAATTTACCTCTCGCTATTTCAAGCATTTTATCTTCAATCGTCTTGAAGTCCTTATCAGAAAGCGATGCTTCACCAAGGTCAATATCGTAATAGAACCCGTTATCAATCGCAGGTCCAATCGATAACTTCACTCCTGGATACAATTCCTCAAGCGCCTGTGCCAAGACATGGGCCGAAGAATGCCAAAACGCTTTTTTACCTTCCTTATCATTCCAAGTATATAAAACCAAAGACCCATTAGAGCTCAATGGTGTATGTGTTTCAACTGTCGTTCCGTTAAAATTGGCCGAAATCACATTTCGTGCCAACCCTTCGCTAATACTTTTCGCCACATCCATAGGAGTGACGTTCTCATCATACTGTTTTATACTACCATCAGGTAAAGTGATATCAATCATAAATCATATTCTAATTAAGGGTGCAAAGATAGCAGTATAAAGAATTCTATACAATATATATATAAGTATAAATTTATAGAAGCCATACTTTCATCTGGTCCATATAAGGTTTCCTTCGATTTTTAAATTTGAATCTATCGGGATTTGAATCGCTATTTGGGCGTTTGGTTTACGAAAAAGTAAACCACCGCGCTCTCGCAACTCACTTTTTATAATTGCTTTTTGGCAATTATAAAAGAGTTCAAACAATTGCTCCATCGCTAACGCATTAGAAATGAGTGCGGAAAAAATAAGATGAAATAAATATTAAAAAAAGTTTAAAAAATAGTTGTGGGAAACAATAAAAGGGTAGTATATTTGCACCCTCGTAAAAACGGAAAGCCATTAGGCAAAACGCTAAACGAAACGTTCTTTTAAATAACAAAAACAGGAATAAAAAATAATTTAATTTTTTTTTCATTTTTTGTTTGCCAGAGAAAAAAAAGGGTTTTATATTTGCACCCGCTTAAGGAGGAAAGTCTTTAAGTAAAGTAAGAAAGACAAGTTCATTAACATATTGGATTGACAGCGTAGCAGGGTATTGGAAACGATATTCTGCACA
>JBPOFM010000009.1:0-154940 GCA_051252455.1 Aquaticitalea sp. | reverse complement strand
TTCGAACCTGCGACCTCCGCGTCCCAAACGCGGCGCGATAACCGGGCTACGCTACACCCCGAATTGGTTATCAAAAATTTGCGGAGAGAGTGGGATTCGAACCCACGCGACAGTTACCCGTCGACAGTTTAGCAAACTGCTCCATTAACCACTCTGGCATCCCTCCAATATTTAAAGAACGTATTCTTAAATGCGGATGCAAATGTAAGTTTTCATTACAAAGAACACAACTATTTTTTTAATTTTTTATAGCCTTTTATTTATTCCGGATATTCTATCCTCAAATGGAAGATGTTAGCTAGTTTATTCTTTAGAACTTTCTTGATGGCTTCGATCTCTTTAAAGGTAATATTTGCATTTAAAAACTGTCCCGTCTCCATTTGTTTACCAATGATGGACTCCACAAACTGATTGATCTTCGTGGAAGAAGGATCTTTCAAACTTTTAGATGCTGCCTCCACACTATCGCACATCATTAATATTGCGGTTTCTTTACTGAAAGGTTTTGGCCCAGGATATCGGTAGTCTTCATCGGTTGTCAAGGCATGAATTTCTTTTTGTTTCATATAGAAATAATACACCACACTCGTCCCATGATGCGTGCGTATAAAATCAATCACACGATCTGGAAGGTTATTCTTTTTAGCAATTTCTATCCCATCAATCACGTGGTTGATGATGATGGCGGCACTTTCCTTTGATGACAGCTCCTCATGCGGATTGATCCCTGTGGCTTGATTCTCTGTAAAATACGTCGGATTCTTCATCTTCCCGATGTCATGATACAAGGCTCCTACCCTCACCAACATGGCATTGGCACCAATTTCATTCGCTGAAGCTTCCGCCAAATTTGCAACGTTCAATGAATGGTGAAAAGTTCCTGGTGCTTTATTGGATAGTTCTTTAAGTAATTTTGTATTTGTATCCGATAGTTCCAAAAGGGACACATCAGAAACCAACCCGAACAATTTTTCATACACATAGATCAATGGCTGTACGAATAAGGTTGCCAATCCACAAAGGATGAATAATCCAAAGGTTTCGACTTTAATCTCCAAAATATTGCCTTCATGAATCACGAAAAATGCAAAATAAGCAATGATATACACCAAGGTAATCTGCCCCACCGATATGAATAGATTGGCGCGTTTATATAGTTCTGACACCGTGAGAATCGTAACAATACCAGCAATGATTTGTAAGAACATATACTCATAACTATTAGGCACGATAAAACCCAATAACAAGACCGTCAAAACGTGTGTAAACAATCCTAACCGTGCGTCAAAGAAGGCTTTTAAAACCAACGGAAGGACACAAAGAGGCACGACATAGACATATTTAGAGTTATAGTCTATGATGATGGAGGTGAGCAAAATCATCAAGAACACATTGAAGAAGATGAAGGTCACTTTGGTATTATCTAAAAATACTTCCATTCGGTATTTCCTCAAAAAGAGCAGCAACATCAATAAGCAAAGAGACACCAAAATGACATAGGCCAAGGTTACCCACAGGTAGTTCTTTTGGCTCCATACTTGAGATTCATACTCGGATTCTAAGGACTTTAGAATGTCAAACTTATTACCTTCCACAAGTTCTCCTTTTGAGATGATTAGGGTCCCGTTTTCTATGCTACCACGAGTAGATGATATATTATCTAATTCTTCATTAAGCGCTTTAGAAGTCAGGGATTTATTGAGTGTCAAGTTCGGATTGATGACATCAAAAAACAGGGATAGAAATATGGTTTTGTAGGGCGTATAACCCTTATCGTCGATGGCTTTTTCAAGATCTGCACGCAGCGTCTCAATTTTTTCCAACTGATCAAAAGTTGTAATGTCTTTTTGCTTTTGATCTTCAATCAAAATAACTTTCTTTTCTGGTGGATAATTAAGACTTTCCTCCACTACACCAAAGGCGTAAATGCCATCCAATATTGATTTACCTGCCTTTTTTAATTTTGACGTATCATCGTCAATATCTTTAAAGACACTCTCAAACTTGTTATTGTAATTGCTTAAGACGTCAGCTTTTGTCTCACTATTCAAAGTGAAATACAGGTTGCTATTCGTGATGACCTGTTGTCTCTCTTTCTTTATTTCATCATCTGATTTCTTGATTGCAAAATCGAATGGTGCCAATAAATTTTCAGATTGCCATGGCTTGCCTTTATCAAAGTTATATTTAAACTTACCACTCTTTGGAAATAAATAGACAATCAGAAATGTGGTGGAAATAAATAATAGGACCTTATAGACCAGTGCATGATTTCGATACCATTTATTGATTAATTCTTTCATCTATCGCTATTGACTCCAATTTAAAGGATCGCTGCAACCTACTTTGCGAAAAGCATCTCATAATTGATTTCCCATTTCAAGGGTTGTAGGTGTCACCGATACTGTTTTCAAAAGTACTAAATATAACGGTTTTTGTTCGGTTATAATCTTGTTTCGTTCCAAATTCAATTAAAAAATGACTAATTTTGCATTCATTAAATTTAAACGCATAAAAAATGAGTAAAGAGGTCGTCATAGTATCAGCAGCTAGAACACCAATTGGGAGTTTTATGGGCGCTTTGTCTACAGTTGCAGCACCACGATTGGGTGCAATTGCTATAAAAGGAGCATTAGAAAAAATCAGTCTTAAACCGGAGATGGTACAGGAAGTTATAATGGGGAATGTTGTATCAGCAGGTGCTGGACAAGCTCCAGCAAGACAGGCAGCCATCTATGCCGGAATACCAAATACAGTGCCATGTACCACAATCAATAAGGTTTGTGCTTCTGGGATGAAAGCTGTCATGCAAGGTGCACAAGCCATTGCACTTGGTGATGCAGACATCGTTGTTGCTGGTGGTATGGAAAATATGAGTTTGATTCCACATTATTTGCACGCAAGAACAGGGACTAAATTTGGTCCTGCTACTATGGAAGATGGGATGCAGAAAGATGGTCTTGTGGATGCTTATGATAATAACGCCATGGGTGTGTGTGCAGATGCCTGCGCCACCAGATATGAATTTTCTCGTGAAGAGCAAGATGCCTATGCCATTCAATCCTACAAGCGCTCCGCCGCCGCTTGGGATGCTGGCAAATTTGACAATGAAGTGGTACCAGTTGAAATACCTCAAAGAAAAGGTGATCCTGTCGTGGTATCAAAAGATGAAGAATATTCCAATGTATTTATAGATAAAATTCCAGCATTGCGTGCCGCCTTTACAAAGGATGGCACTGTAACTGCTGCCAATGCATCAACCATTAATGATGGTGCAGGTGCTGTGGTATTGATGAGCAGAGAAAAAGCTAGCGAATTGGGTTTAAAACCTTTAGCTACGATTAAGGGTTATGCAGATGCAGCACACGAACCGGAATGGTTTACTGTTGCTCCAGCAAAAGCTTTGCCTAAAGCTTTAGATAAAGCTGGCATATCTTTAAAAGATGTTGACTTTTTTGAATTGAACGAGGCTTTTGCAGTTGTTGGCCTGGCTAATATGAAGCTTCTAGGTTTGTCAGATGATAACGTGAATGTGAATGGTGGTGCTGTGTCATTAGGTCATCCATTGGGATGTTCTGGAGTTCGAATTCTCATTACTCTACTGAACGTTTTAGAGCAAAACAACGCAAAGATAGGTGCGGCTGCTATTTGTAATGGTGGTGGTGGTGCCTCTGCAATTGTTATTGAACGTAATTAAGCCCGATTAATGCAATACGGAATCTGTAATTTGAGCATTGTTCCTTTAAAATTAGAACCTTCAGATACTTCCGAGTTAGTTTCTCAAGTATTGTATGGTGAATTTTTTAAGGTCTTGGAACAGCGTAAATCTTGGAGTAAAATCCGTCTTGCTTATGATAAGTATGAAGGTTGGATTGATAATAAGCAATATGCTGAAATCAGTATCGAAGATTATGACAGTCTAAAAGCATCTGTTCTAAAATCATCTTCAGATTTGGTTGAATTCGTACAAGATGAGGATGATAAATTACTTACCATTCCTTTAGGTTCCACTTTAAATGGATTGCATCTTTTGAAGCATCAATATGAAGGTGAATTCATGGAAGGTGTAAAGCCGAAACAGGATTTAATTGAAACCGCCTTTCGTTATACCAATGCTCCTTATTTATGGGGAGGCAAAACACCGTTTGGTATTGATTGTTCTGGTTTTACCCAAATGGTTTATAAACTCAATGGTTATAAGCTTTTAAGAGATGCCTCACAACAGGCGACCCAAGGTAGTGCATTAAGCTTTATTGAAGAAAGTGAACCTGGCGACTTGGCGTTTTTTGATAATGAAGAAGGACGTATTGTTCATGTGGGAATCATTATGGAAAACAATTACATCATCCATGCCCATGGAAAGGTAAGAATTGACCGCTTGGACCATTCTGGTATATACAATGTGGATCGACGACAACACACTCATAAACTTCGCGTCATCAAAAAGATCATTTAAATAAAAAAAGCAACTCTAGTATGAGTTGCTTTTTTTTATTTAATAATATAGTTTGGTTTATTCACCAGCAGACAAACCGTCTACTTTGGCTTTCATTTCTTTGAACTTTGCAGTCTCACCAAGAGAACTGTATATATTCATCAATGTCTTTGCCGCTTCAATATTTTTTGGTCTAATTTTCAAGGTTGTTTCCAAATATGGAATTGCCTCTTTATACAATTGAGTTCTTTGCTCCTTATATTGATCGTACTTTTTATTATCTGCCGAGGATGTACCAAGCGCATTCATTTTTTCTATAAGCTCTTGCTCATTAGAAAGTATCAACACTGCCATATTATTGTGTGCATCAGCATATTCTGGATCTAAAGCAATCGCCTTATTGTAATATTTTTTAGCAGATTCGTTATCTCCACCTTCAGCAGCGACTACACCTAAATTATATTGCAATTCAGCATTGTCTGGATCTTTTTCTGTTGCGATTTCGATTAGTTTTTTAAATTCCTCTTTGTTCCCCATTTTCAATTGAACATTCGCTTCAGACATAATTAAACTTAAATCATCAGGATTTGCATCTCTCGCATCTTTCATCGCAGCAAGCGCTTTTTCGTTTTCACCATTGCTTACATATATCAAGGCGATGTTTTTAACGATTTCACCAATTTTTGATTCCGATTGCTTATCTTTTGGGGATATATGAGTTCCTGATTTTACAGACAGATCCCGTAAGGATTTGCTACCAAAGCTTTCTGCTTCACCTGATTCCTTTGAAACTGCCGTGTAAACCATTTCCGTACCGGTAAAACCTAAATCTCTCAATTCTTCATAGTATGCAAGCGATGTTTTGAAATCTTGTGCTGTTACAGACATAGAAGCCGCGTAATAAAGATATAAAGTGTCTTTCGGAGACATACGGTAGGCTTTTTCAAAACCGATAGATGAGGCATTATAATCTTTAGCGTCCAATGCTTTGTTCGCTTTGGTTAAGAACGTATTCAACATCATCTGTTTAGTTTCCATAACTTCACTTGTGTACTTCTCTTTTCCATCGGCTTTTTCCATTTCAACCACTTTGTCAAAACTTGTTATAGCCGTATCGATATCTTCCGTAGAAGCATTGCCGTTAGCATATAATGCCTGACCTTTTAGGAAGTAAAATTTCGCCTTCATTTTATCATCAGCACTTCCAATTAAAGGTTCCGCAGACATGACAGCCGCTTTTGCATCCGCAAAATTTCCATTTTTTATAGCCTTTTCTGCATCTTTTAACTCATCCTTTTGCGAAAACGAAAAAGATGTGACTAAAAGTGCTAAAGCAATGATTACTTGTTTTTTCATTTCTAGTTAATTTAAATATTAGTGTTAATTATTGTTTTCGTCTTCTAAATTATCAAGAGTTGTGCCATCCTCGTCCGTTGCAGGATTCTCATCTGTAAGGACTTCACTGTCCACACCTTCCAACTGAACCAGTTCTTCTTCTTCATCCTTCATGACTTTCGCCACGGCTGCAATAGAATCATTCCCTTTAAGATTGATTAATTTAACTCCCTGAGTCGCGCGTCCCATGACACGCAAATTGGCAACTGCCATACGAATCGCAATTCCCGATTTATTGATAATCATTAAATCATCATCATCGCTGACACTTTTTATGGATACTAAATCACCTGTTTTTGAAGTAATAGAAATGGTTTTAACCCCTTTTCCACCTCTATTGGTTATTCTGTAAACTGCTTCTCCGTCTTCCGGATCGTCAATAAAACTACGTTTACCATAGCCGTTTTCTGAAACCACCAAGACTGATTCTTCCATCGGATTTTCAATCGTTACCATTCCGATGACTTCATCTGTATCACTATTCAATCGAATTCCTCTTACACCAGAAGCATTACGACCCATTGGTCTCGTTTTGGCTTCTTCGAAACGAATGGCTTTACCAGATTTCAACGCCAACATCACTTGACTATTACCAGTTGTCAATTTAGCCTCTAACAAGACATCATCTTCTTTAATGGTAATCGCGTTGATACCATTGGTTCTAGGACGAGAATACTGCTCCAAGGATGTTTTTTTAACTTGGCCTTGCTTGGTTGCCATAATCACATAATGACTATTGATATACTCCTCATCTTTCAAGTCTTGAGTACAAATAAACGCCATCACTTTGTCGTCTTGCTCAATATTTATCAAATTTTGAATCGCTCTACCTTTGGATGTTTTGCTTCCTTCAGGAATTTCATACACACGCATCCAGAAACATTTTCCTTTTTGTGTGAAGAACAACATGTATTGGTGATTTGTTCCTACAAATAAGTGCTCCAAGAAATCTTCATTACGAGTCGTGGATGCTTTTTGTCCTACACCTCCTCTATTTTGAGTCTTATATTCTGTCAGCGAAGTACGTTTGATGTAGCCAGCATGCGAAATGGTGATTACCACCTGCTCATCTGCAATCATATCTTCAATACTTAAATCACCACCAGCATATTCGATTCTAGAACGACGTTCATCACCATATTTCTGTTTGACTTCAGCAAGCTCTGTTTTGATGATTTCCATACGACGTTCTTTTTTATCAAGAATGTCTTTTAAATCTTCAATGGTTTTCATCAACTCTTCATATTCAGAACGCAATTTATCTTGTTCCAGACCTGTCAGTTGACGCAAACGCATCTCTACGATTGCTTTTGCCTGTATTTCGGACAATTCAAATCGTTTGATCAAATTCTCTCTCGCTTCATCCGCATTTGCAGATGCACGAATGATGGCAATCACTTCGTCAATATTATCAGAAGCTATGATTAAACCTTCGAGAATATGCGCACGTTCTTCCGCTTTACGCAATTCGTACGTAGTTCTTCGTACAACTACCTCATGACGATGTTCCACAAAATGGTGGATCATTTCTTTAAGGTTCAGTAATTGCGGTCTTCCTTTGACAAGTGCAATGTTATTCACACTAAAAGAGGACTGCAAGGCTGTATATTTATATAAGGTATTTAAAACGATGTTCGGAATGGCATCACGTTTCAAAATATAAACGATACGCATTCCATTACGATCTGATTCATCACGAATCATGGAAATACCTTCTATTTTTTTATCATTGATTAAATCGGCAGTTTTCTTGATCATGTCTGCCTTATTTACTTGATAGGGAATTTCAGTAACAATAATGGTTTCCTTCCCTTGAACCTCTTCAATAACCGCTTTACCGCGCATCACGATACGACCACGACCCGTTTTGAAGGCTTCTATAACGCCATCATAACCGTAAATGATTCCTCCTGTAGGGAAATCTGGTGCCTTGACGTGTGTGATTAATTCATCGATGTCGATATCATTATTCTCTATATAAGCGATAATACCATCAACGACTTCAGTTAAGTTGTGAGGGGGCATGTTCGTAGCCATACCCACTGCAATACCGGATGCGCCATTGACCAATAAACCAGGAATACGTGTTGGAAGTACTTTTGGTTCGTGTAAGGTATCATCAAAGTTGAGTTGATGATCTACTGTTTCTTTATCAATATCTGCCAACATGTCTTCCGAAATCTTGCGCATACGCGCTTCAGTATAACGCATTGCTGCAGGACTGTCGCCATCAATGGAACCAAAATTCCCTTGGCCGTCGACTAACATATATCTTAAACTCCATTCTTGGGCCATACGCACCATTGCATCGTATACCGAGGTATCACCATGCGGATGGTACTTTCCTAAAACTTCACCAACTATTCTTGCCGATTTTTTGTGTGCAGTATTAGAACGTACACCCAATTCATGCATCCCGAACAATACACGTCTATGAACTGGCTTTAAACCGTCCCTAACATCTGGTAATGCACGTGACACAATGACCGACATTGAATAATCAATGTAAGCCGATTTCATTTCATCTTCAATATTAATTGGAATCAATTTTTCTCCTTCTGCCATAAATAATTTTAATTAACTTTTAGTAGGTTTTCAAACCGTGCTAAGATACGTTTTTTCGTAGTGTTCAAGCGACATTTAAACACACTTTTTTGGATTTTTTTATTAACAATATTCACAGTCTTATATTTAATAAGTAAGGTGTTAAATGTTTTGTATTCCGGAAGTTTTTATGTCTATTAGCATTAATAATTAGAATTAAGGTATAGTTTTTGCCTTTATAATTTTGTTTTTATTATTTTTATACAGAAAGGAATTTACTATGGATGATAATTTTTCCCCAAGAGTCAAAGATGTTATAGCGTACAGCAAAGAAGAAGCCCTGCGCTTGGGTCATGACTTTATAGGCACTGAACATTTAATGCTTGGCTTGTTGCGTGATGGCAATGGTAAAGCTATTGATATATTGAGTGCACTAGAAATTGACTTGAATCATTTAAGAAGAAAAGTCGAGATCTTAAGTCCCGCCAACCCAACTATCTTGGCGACATCAAACGAAAAAAAGAACCTACATCTAACACGACAGGCGGAGCGCGCATTGAAGACAACTTTCTTGGAAGCAAAATTGTTTCAAAGTACGTCGATTAATACGGCCCATTTATTACTGTGCATTTTAAGGAATGAAAATGATCCAACCACAAAGTTGCTCAATAAACTGAAAGTGGATTATGATAATGTAAAAGAACAATTCAAATCTATGATAACAAATGATGATGATTATTTAGAATCCCCGAAAGCTGAATCTTTTTCGGATGATGATACTAATGAGGAAGACGATAAACAGAATCCATTCAGTCAATCGACTTCAAAATCTGCAAAGAAATCTAAAACTCCAGTTTTAGATAATTTTGGAAGGGATTTAACGGTCATGGCCGAAGAAGGAAAGTTAGATCCTGTGGTTGGTCGAGAAAAGGAAATACAACGCGTGTCTCAAATTTTGAGTAGACGTAAAAAGAATAATCCTTTATTAATTGGAGAACCAGGTGTTGGTAAATCTGCAATTGCCGAAGGTCTAGCGTTGCGCATAGTAAAACGAAAAGTATCACGGATTTTATTCAATAAGCGAGTCGTGACGCTTGATTTGGCAAGCTTGGTTGCTGGCACTAAATATCGTGGTCAGTTTGAAGAGCGCATGAAAGCGGTCATGAACGAATTAGAGAAAAATGATGATATCATTCTTTTCATTGATGAAATTCATACCATTGTAGGTGCAGGTGGAGCGACTGGAAGTTTAGATGCTTCTAATATGTTCAAACCAGCATTAGCTAGAGGAGAAATACAATGTATCGGTGCCACTACCCTAGATGAATATAGACAGTATATTGAAAAAGATGGTGCTTTAGAGCGTCGTTTTCAAAAGGTGATTGTGGAACCGACAACCGTTGAGGAAACAATTCAGATTTTAAATAATATCAAAGAAAAATACGAAGAGCATCACAATGTATCTTACACAGATGAGGCCATCGAAGCTTGTGTTAAATTGACGAACAGATATATGACGGAACGATTCTTACCAGATAAAGCGATTGATGCTCTGGATGAAGCTGGATCAAGGGTTCATATTACAAATATTGAAGTGCCGAAAAAGATTTTGGAGTTGGAACAGCAACTCGAGGATGTAAAGGAAACTAAAAACTCTGTTGTCAAGAAGCAGAAATACGAAGAGGCTGCCAAATTACGTGATGACGAAAAACGCATCGAAAAAGAGTTGGCAATAGCTCAAGAGAAATGGGAAGAAGAAACCAAATTACATAAAGAGACTGTCTCTGAAGATAATGTGGCCGATGTCGTTTCCATGATGACCGGAATTCCTGTGAATAGAATTGCACAGACCGAAAGCAATAAATTGGCAAAATTACCAGAACTTATTAAAGGAAAAGTCATCGGCCAGGATGATGCTGTTGCAAAGGTTGTAAAAGCAATTCAGCGTAATCGTGCTGGACTTAAAGATCCGAACAAGCCAATTGGTTCATTTATCTTTTTAGGGCAAACAGGTGTTGGTAAAACGCAGTTAGCAAAAGTATTGGCCCGTGAGCTTTTTGATAGTGAAGATGCGCTTGTTCGAATTGACATGAGTGAATATATGGAAAAATTCTCCATCTCCAGATTGGTAGGAGCACCTCCAGGATATGTGGGCTATGAAGAAGGTGGTCAATTAACCGAAAAAGTGAGACGCAAACCATATGCCGTCATTTTATTGGATGAAATTGAAAAAGCACATCCAGACGTTTTCAATATTTTGTTGCAAGTATTGGATGATGGCTATATCACTGATAGTTTAGGACGTAAAATCGACTTCAGAAATACCATCATTATTATGACCTCAAATATCGGAGCTCGTAAGTTGAAAGATTTTGGACAAGGCGTCGGTTTTGGAACTGCAGCAAAAGAAGCGCAGGCGAATGATAATAATAGAAGCGTTATTGAAAATGCGCTCAAAAAAGCGTTCGCTCCTGAATTCCTAAATAGAATTGATGATGTTATGGTTTTCAATGCGTTGGAAAAAGAAGACATCAACAAAATTATTGATATTGAGTTGGCTCAATTGATTGCTCGCATTAAAGATTTGGGTTATACTTTAGAGTTATCTACCGAAGCTAAAGATTATATAGCTGAAAAAGGTTTTGATAAACAATATGGAGCAAGACCTCTGAAGAGAGCAATTCAAAAATATATTGAAGATGCCTTGGCAGAAGAAATTATAACTGCACAGATACAAGAAGGAGACAAAATCTTAATGGATTTAAATTCAGAAACCAATGAATTGACCATTAAAATTGAAAAACCTGAAGAACAGGCAAAATCTTAAATAAATTTCTAATTACAGTTAAAGATGACCTCTTAAATTTTAAGAGGTCATTTTTATTTTGGTGTTGGTTAATTTTGTAATTTTATTATATGGAGGATGAATTGAAATTCGATTTTTGCGATATTCAAATTTATGACAGTTACATGGTGACTATCATGAAAGAAGGTGTGACAATCACTCCCGAACATAATGATGTTCTTTTGAATATTGTTGAAACTTATTACAGCAACAGAGAATTTGTTTACATTACACATAGATTAAATTCTTATGCTGTAGATCCTGCTATTTATTTTGAAACATCGAAAATCGATAATCTGGTTGGTTTTGCTGTCGTTTCCAAAGACTTTAAGGCGAAAAGCAATGCTGAAGTTGAAAAGTTGTTTTTAAATAAGCCGTTTGAAATTTTTAATACGCTTAAAGAGGCCGTTACTTGGGCACATACTGTAATTTCAAGTTAATTTCTACCTTTACATTTCTTCCTAAAATTCATATTTCTTCTTGTTTTTAAAGATCTAAATTTCATACGGGTTATGATTAAAGAATGATTTTGATGGGATAATCAATTCTAATATTGAATAAAAAAAAGGCAGCTATTTCTAGCTGCCTTTTAAGATTAATAATTACAGAAAGGATTTAATTTACTTTCTTCCAGAAGATACAATCTTCTTAGTCACATTACCTCTATTCGTGGTAATAGTCACATAGAATATTTGATCACCACCTCTAGACAAGTCTAGTTTAGTAACTTGATCGTTATTTCTTCTATAGTTCTGATTCACTTGACTTAATACAAGCAATCCTTTTGTATCATGTACGTCAATATTAACATCGGTATCAAACTCGAAGTTATATTTGATGCTCACTACATGATCAAATGGCACAGGATACGCAACGAAATCTAACTTAATATCTTCTGCTATATCATCACGATTTGGAAGATCACAATTGACTGATAATTCAAATTGTCCTGAATCTCCAGCGAATCCTGCCACATAAATATAATATGTAACACCTTGTTGCGCATAAAAGGTCGTTGTAGAATGCAAGTTGCTATGAGTACAGGCTGCATCATCATTACCAGCGACACACTCCTCATAGGTGGCACCCAAACTACTGAACACTCCTAATCGAGTATCATAAGTGGTATTGGCACTACAAGTAGAGAATCTTACCGCTTCATTCGTACCAACATAGGTATAAATGATGGCAGGTGTATCAAAGAGTTGAGAATCTACAGTTTCACAATACGGAATTTGAACATCTACACCATCAATTGAAGTGTTTCCGCTAACTACATTTCCACAAGCTATATCAGCTAACGGGTTATCTTGACCAACCACAGTAATGATTTGTACACATGTACTTTCATTTTTGCAGCTATCTGATGCAGTCCATGTTCTGGTAATTACCATACCACCATCTTCTGTGTCTACCACAGAATCAGAATAGGTTACATCTGGATTGTCGTCACACGCATCTACTGCAGTTGTATAGCCAGTGACTTCTGGAGATGTATCACTATTTGATTCCCCAATGTAGTCTATTTCAATAGTCCAATTTCCTAAACTACCTGTATCGGCTGCTGCATTATCTGACACATTTAGGGTCCATGCTCCATTAGGATTTGAACCATTAGCTATCATGTCTGCGATAAAATCTGCAAATAATCTAGTTCCATCATTTGGCACATATTCACAAATTCCATCATCTATGCAAACTACTTGACTAGTATCTAATGTATTCCCCATTTCTTCTGCCAATATAACCGTACTATCAGTAAAGGTTACAGCTCCGTCAATAGAAGCATTACTACTGTCACCCACAGTTCCTGGAGGAGCACCAGCACGTTCCAATAAAGTAATAGTCTCACCTGTTGGTGCCGTCAATATAAATATGAAATCACCAACCCAAGTATGATTAACTCCTACTTGAACTCTAACATCTGTTATCAAAGCGCCTGATGGTACTCCCGAAACATTCGATGTGGTAGTTATACCCTCTGGCATATTATCTGGAATCGCTACCGATGTAGCAAATGATCCTATCGCAGAACCTTCCATATCACCATAAATCAAGACGTCGTCTGGACAAGTTATCACTGGACCTGTAGCATCACCGCCTTGGTAATTCACCTTGATTGGTGTAGCTGCGTTACCACAAGCATCCATTGCAGTATATTCAAACACTCTAATCCATTGACAATCCGAGAAGTTATTATTCAACTCAACTTTTGTAACAGTCACATCACTACAGTTATCTGTATATAGTGCTGCAATTTCTTCTTCAGAAGGTTCTCCTAAATCAGAATCTACACAAAGGTCTACTGAATTCATACCCATTGGGATGTTTCCAGTCAATACTGGAGGCATTGTATCCATTCCACTGTTGATAATCACAACATTTGGAAATTCATTTCCACATTGGTCTTCCACGGTATATTCATATACAGCTTCCCATCCTTTACATTCATCTCCAACAATTTGTGGCTCTAATGCTACTACAAAAACACTACCACAATTGTCTGTAAACTGCGCAGCAATTTCTTCAGCAGACGGCCCGCCTGGATTGTCACTCATGCACTGCAATCCTGTTACACCTGCAGGAATCACACCTGTCAACACTGGAGGTGTTTGATCTCCACCATTATGGTATATTTTCACAGGTAATGCCAAGTTACCACAGTCATCTTGAATCGTAAAGTTGTATAGTATGAACCATTTACAATCATTATTCTCCGGTGGAGAAACAATGTTCAAAGTAGCAGTAACGTTACTACATGTATCACTGAACAGTGCCTCAATTTCCTCTTCTGTCGGAGGTGCAGGAGCATCGGCTAAACACGCATTAACTCCTGATTGACCTTGAGGTAATTTACCTATAAGTACTGGTGGAGTTGTATCCTCAACATTGATCGTTTGCGTTGCCGTTGAACTGTTGCCACAATCGTCAGTCGCCGTCCATGTTCTGGTGATGGAATACTCACCTTCACAATCGCCCGGAGTCGTTACATCGTTGTATGTTAATGTGACCTCACTACATAGATCACTGGCGGTTGCCTGTGCGAATTCTGGTTGTGCCGGACATTCGATCGTTGAAGTTTCTGGCAATGCATCGATAACCGGTGCAGTGTTGTCCTCAACATTGATTGTTTGTGTAGCGGTTGAACTGTTGCCACAATCGTCTGTCGCTGTCCATGTTCTGGTGATGGAATACTCTCCTTCGCACTCGCCTGGAGTCGTTACATCGTTGTAAGTCAATGTTACTTCACTGCATATATCGCTGGCGGTTGCCTGTGCGAATTCTGGTTGTGCCGGACATTCAATCGTTGAAGTTTCTGGCAATGCATCAATAACCGGTGCCGTGATATCCTCAACCTCAATGGTCTGTGACGCAGTGGAACTGTTGCCACAATCATCCGTTGCTGTCCATGTTCTGGTAACTGTATACGCTCCTACACATGAACCTGGTGTGGTTACATCATTATAGGTCAGTGTTACCTCACTACATAGATCGCTGGCGGTTGCCTGTGCGAACTCTGGTGCAGCTGGACATTCAATTTTAGTATACTCTGGCAATGCATCGATAACCGGTGCAGTGTTGTCCTCAACATTGATTGTTTGTGTTGCAGTTGAACTGTTGCCACAATCATCAGTCGCCGTCCATGTTCTGGTGATGGAATACTCTCCTTCACACTCGCCTGGAGTCGTTACATCGTTATAGGTCAATGTGACCTCACTGCATAGATCGCTGGCGGTTGCCTGTGCAAACCCTGGTTCTGCTGGACATTCGATAGTTGAAGTTTCTGGCAATGCATCGATAACCGGTGCAGTGTTGTCCTCAACATTGATTGTTTGTGTAGCAGTTGAACTGTTGCCACAAGCGTCCATTGCAGTCCATGTTCTGGTGATTGAATACTCACCTTCACAATTGCCTGGAGTCGTAACATCATTGTATGTCAATGTGACCTCACTACATAAATCACTGGCGGTTGCCTGTGCAAACTCTGGTGCAGCTGGACATTCAATTGTTGAAGTTTCTGGCAATGCATCGATAACCGGTGCAGTGTTGTCCTCCACATTGATTGTTTGTGTTGCAGTTGAACTGTTGCCACAATCGTCCGTCGCCGTCCATGTTCTGGTGATGGAATACTCTCCTACACATTCGCCTGGAGTCGTTACATCGTTATAGGTCAATGTGACCTCACTGCATAGATCGCTGGCGGTTGCCTGTGCGAACTCTGGTTCTGCTGGACATTCGATCGTTGAAGTTTCTGGCAATGCATCGATAACCGGTGCAATGTTGTCCTCCACATTGATTGTTTGTGTAGCAGTTGAACTGTTGCCACAATCGTCCGTTGCAGTCCATGTTCTGGTGATGGAATACTCACCTTCGCACTCGCCTGGAGTCGTTACATCGTTGTAAGTCAATGTTACTTCACTGCATATATCGCTGGCGGTTGCCTGTGCGAATTCTGGTTGTGCCGGACATTCAATCGTTGAAGTTTCTGGCAATGCATCAATAACCGGTGCCGTGATATCCTCAACCTCAATGGTCTGTGACGCAGTGGAACTGTTGCCGCAATCGTCCGTTGCTGTCCATGTTCTGGTAACTATATACGCTCCTACACATGAACCTGGTGTGGTTACATCATTATAGGTCAGTGTTACCTCACTACATAGAT
The DNA here is from genome assembly GCA_051252455.1 of Aquaticitalea sp. GTDB lineage: Bacteria > Bacteroidota > Bacteroidia > Flavobacteriales > Flavobacteriaceae > JBPOFM01. The sequence continues at coordinate 139,058 of JBPOFM010000009.1, read as the reverse complement.
CACTAGCGGTTGCCTGTGCGAACTCTGGTTCTGCTGGACACTCTATTTTAGTGTATTCTGGCAATGCATCGATAACCGGTGCAGTGTTGTCCTCAACATTGATTGTTTGTGTAGCAGTTGAACTGTTGCCACAAGCGTTCATTGCAGTCCATGTTCTGGTGATGGAATACTCACCTTCACAATTGCCTGGAGTCGTAACATCATTGTATGTCAATGTTACTTCACTGCATAGATCACTGGCGGTTGCCTGTGCAAACTCTGGTGCAGCTGGACATTCAATTGTTGAAGCTTCTGGCAATGCATCGATAACCGGTGCAGTGTTGTCCTCCACATTAATTGTTTGTGTTGCAGTTGAACTGTTACCACAGTCATCTGTTGCCGTCCATGTTCTGGTGATGGAATACTCTCCTTCACAATCGCCCGGAGTCGTTACATCATTGTAAGTCAATGTTACTTCACTACATAGATCATTAGCGGTTGCCTGTGCAAACTCTGGTTCTGCTGGACATTCGATCGTTGAAGTTTCTGGCAATGCATCGATAACCGGTGCAGTGTTGTCCTCAACATTGATTGTTTGTGTTGCAGTTGAACTGTTGCCACAATCATCAGTCGCCGTCCATGTTCTGGTGATTGAATACTCACCTTCGCACTCGCCCGGAGTCGTTGCATCATTGTATGTCAATGTGACCTCACTACATAGATCACTGGCGGTTGCCTGTGCGAATTCTGGTTGTGCCGGACATTCGATCGTTGAAGTTTCTGGCAATGCATCGATAACTGGTGCCGTGATATCCTCAACCTCAATGGTCTGTGACGCAGTGGAACTGTTGCCGCAATCGTCCGTTGCCGTCCATGTTCTGGTAACAGTATAAGACCCTACACATTCGCCTGGTGTGGTTACATCATTATAGGTCAGTGTTACCTCACTACATAGATCACTAGCGGTTGCCTGTGCGAACTCTGGTTCTGCTGGACACTCTATTTTAGTGTATTCTGGCAATGCATCGATAACCGGTGCAGTGTTGTCCTCAACATTGATTGTTTGTGTAGCGGTTGAACTGTTGCCACAATCATCAGTCGCCGTCCATGTTCTGGTGATTGAATACTCACCTTCGCACTCGCCCGGAGTCGTTACATCATTGTATGTCAATGTGACCTCACTACATAGATCACTGGCGGATGCCTGTGCGAATTCTGGTTGTGCCGGACATTCGATCGTTGAAGTTTCTGGCAATGCATCAATAACCGGTGCAGTGTTGTCTTCCACATTTATTGTTTGTGTAGCAGTTGAACTGTTGCCACAATCATCAGTCGCCGTCCATGTTCTGGTGATGGAATACTCACCTTCACAATCGCCCGGAGTCGTTACATCAATGTAAGTCAATGTTACTTCACTGCATAGATCGCTGGCGGTTGCCTGTGCGAATTCTGGTTGTGCCGGACATTCAATCGTTGAAGTTTCTGGCAATGCATCAATAACCGGTGCCGTGATATCCTCAACCTCAATGGTCTGTGACGCAGTGGAACTGTTGCCGCAATCGTCCGTTGCTGTCCATGTTCTGGTAACTATATACGCTCCTACACATGAACCTGGTGTGGTTACATCATTATAGGTCAGTGTTACCTCACTACATAGATCACTAGCGGTTGCCTGTGCGAACTCTGGTTCTGCTGGACATTCAATTTTAGTATACTCTGGCAATGCATCGATCACCGGTGCAGTGTTGTCCTCAACATTGATTGTTTGTGTAGCAGTTGAACTGTTGCCACAATCGTCCGTTGCCGTCCATATTCTGGTGATGGAATACTCTCCTTCACAATCGCCTGGTGTCGTTACATCGTTGTAAGTTAAAGTGACTGATTGATCACACGCATCCATCGCAGTTGCATCAGCAAATTGCGGTGTGGCTGGGCATTCAAGGGTCATTTCTTCTGGCAATGGATCTATCACAGGGGCAGTAACATCTTGAACACGTATGGTCTGTGTAGCTGTAGAGCTATTACCACAAGCATCTGTTGCTGTCCATGTTCTGGTGATTGAATATCTACCAGCGCACTTGGTTGGATCTCTTAAATCACGGTAGGTCAATGTAACTTCACTACAGTCATCACTGGCAGTTGCCTGTGTGAATTCTGGTATGGCTGGACAGTCAATAGTTGAAACCACTGGCAATGCATCGATCACCGGTGCAGTGTTGTCCTCAATATTGATTGTTTGTGTAGCGGTTGAACTGTTGCCGCAATCGTCCGTTGCCGTCCATGTTCTGGTGATGGAATACTCTCCTTCACAATCGCCCGGTGTCGTTACATCGTTATAAGTTAAAGTGACCTCACTACATAGATCGCTGGCTGTTGCCTGTGCGAATTCTGGTGCAGCTGGACATTCAATCGTTGAAGTTTCTGGCAATGCATCAATAACCGGTGCCGTGATATCCTCAACCTCAATGGTCTGTGACGCAGTTGAACTGTTGCCACAAGCATCCGTTGCCGTCCATGTTCTGGTAACTGTATATGCTCCTACACATTCGCCTGGTGTGGTTACATCATTATATGTCAATGTTACCTCACTGCATAGATCGCTGGCAGTTGCCGGTGTAAACTCTGGTTCTGCTGGACATTCAATTTTAGTATACTCTGGCAAAGCGTCGATAACCGGTGCAGTGTTGTCCTCAACATTGATTGTTTGTGTAGCAGTTGAACTGTTGCCGCAATCGTCTGTCGCTGTCCATGTTCTGGTGATGGAATACTCTCCTTCGCAATCGCCTGGTGTTGTTACATCGTTATAAGTTAAAGTGACCGATTGATCACACGCATCCATCGCAGTTGCATCAGCAAATTGCGGTGTGGCTGGGCATTCAAGGGTCATTTCTTCTGGCAATGGATCTATCACAGGGGCAGTAACATCTTGAACACGTATGGTCTGTGTAGCTGTAGAGCTATTACCACAAGCATCTGTTGCTGTCCATGTTCTGGTGATTGAATATCTACCAGCGCACTTGGTTGGATCTCTTAAATCACGGTAGGTCAATGTAACTTCACTACAGTCATCACTGGCAGTTGCCTGTGTGAATTCTGGTATGGCTGGGCAGTCAATAGTTGAAACCTCTGGCAATGCATCGATCACCGGTGCAGTGTTGTCCTCAACATTGATTGTTTGTGTTGCAGTTGAACTGTTGCCACAATCGTCCGTTGCAGTCCATGTTCTGGTGATTGCATACTCTCCTTCACAATCGCCCGGAGTCGTTACATCGTTGTATGTCAATGTGACCTCACTACATAGATCGTTGGCGGTTGCCTGTGCGAATTCTGGTGCAGCTGGGCATTCAATTGTTGAAGTTTCTGGCAATGCATCGATCACCGGTGCCGTGATATCCTCAACCTCAATGGTCTGTGACGCAGTGGAACTGTTGCCGCAATCGTCCGTTGCCGTCCATGTTCTGGTTATTGAGTATTCTCCTTCACATTCCCCTGGAGTTGTTACATCATTGTATATCAATGTGATCTCACTACATAGATCACTGGCGGTTGCCTGTGCGAACTCTGGTGAAGCTGGACATTCAATCGTTGAAGTTTCTGGCAATGCATCGATAACTGGTGCTGTGACGTCCTCAACCTCAATGGTCTGTGAGGCAGTTGAACTGTTCCCACAAGCATCCGTTGCCGTCCATGTTCTGGTGACTGAATATGCTCCTATACATGAGCCTGGCGTGGTCACATCATTGTAAATCAGTGTTACCTCACTACATAGATCGCTGGCGGTGGCCTGTGCGAACTCTGGTTCTGCTGGACACTCTATTTTAGTGTATTCTGGTAACGCATCAATCACCGGTGCCGTGTTGTCCTCAACCTCAATGGTCTGTGATGCTGTGGAACTGTTGCCACAACCATCCGTTGCTGTCCATGTTCTGGTGATGGAATACTCTCCTTCACAATTGCCTGGTGCCGTTGAATCAACGTAAGTTAAACTCACCGAGCCTCGGCAATTATCCGTTGCAGTCGCTTGAGTGAACATTGGTTCCTCTGGGCATTCTATCAATGTATATTCTGGTAGTGGATCTATCACCGGTGCAGTTCTATCTCCACCAAAAAAATGCAGTTTAAACTCATCTTCATAATCGCCACACTTTATGTAGTAAGTATATTCTACATCCCAATTACAATTATCACCTATAATAATAGGTAATTTTGTTACTGAAATATCAGAACCCTCACATATTCCTGCGTAGGCGGCTTCCACCATTTCTACTGATAGCCCTTGCGGTAAGTCATCAATACATCTGTTAAAGAACTCTGTTCTTTCCGATGATTGTCCGAGCACCGAGCCTATACCAAACAAAAAAAGCATGATAAAAGCTAACGCCTTCATACTTTTAAAATGTTTCATAAATTTTTCAATGCTACAACATGGTAATTTTGCAGTTGACTGCCAAAATTCGGCTCGCCATCCACTCTGGGTAAAATTGTTCATAGACATAATATTTGGTTTTAAAATTATTAACATTTAACTCGACACATAGAATTGTCGACCTATACACAAGGACTTGGCGTCTGTTATTGCAGGTTTGGGACCAGAAACAAAGGAGTATTTCAATAGAAGCTATTGAACCCAAGGTTTCAATTTGAACATCACTGCTCAAATAATCAATAAAGTGCTAATAATCAATTGTTATGCTATTAAACAATTTTATAAAAAGAATGTATAAAAGAAAATTTATACCTAAAAATGGAATCAATTTTTCCATCTAATTAACTCAAAAATAGACTATAATCTGTTGAAAGCCAAATAAACATTAAGTTTTTTTTAACTAAAATCACTTTACCTATTTTTTTAGTATTTAGTCGAAAAGTATGTCATTCTCAATGTAAAAAACATCGATAAACTGCAAAGTAGTTATCATTAAATTGTGTAAAACCTCATCTTTGGCCACAAAACTAACATCTTGACGGTACATTTTTATGAATGACTCTATAAAAGGTGAAGAATTTACGGGTTTTCTGAAATGTAATGCTTGGGAAGCATTTAATAATTCAATTGAAAGAATTCGCTCCACATTATTAACTAACGTAAAAGCTTGTGTCGCAGCATTTGCGCCCATGCTGACATGATCCTCTTGACCATTCGAAGAAACAATGCTATCTATACTTGCTGGAGAAGCTAACTGTTTGTTAGCGCTTACAATACTTGCCGCTGTATATTGCGGAATCATAAACCCTGAATTCAAACCAGGGTTATCGACTAAAAACGCAGGTAAACCTCTTAATCCGGAAACTAGCTGAAAAACTCTTCGTTCAGAAATATTACCTAACTCCGCCATTGCTATTTTAAGAAAATCGAGAGCCAATGCCAGGGGTTGACCATGAAAATTTCCTCCAGATATAATTTTATCTTCCCCAATAAATATATTCGGATTGTCAGTCACTGAATTAATTTCAGTCATAAAGACTTTATATACATGATCTAATGTATCTTTTGTTGCGCCGTGGACTTGAGGCATACATCTAAACGAGTATGGATCCTGTACATGTTCCTTTGCTTGCTTTATCAATTCACTTCCTTCTAAAAACTCCCTAATTCTTGTAGAGGTTTTTAATTGACCTCTATGGGGTCGAACCAAATGTACCAGTTCGTCAAAGGGTTCGATTCGACCATCGAAGGCATCTAAAGAAATACTTCCAAATAAATCTGCTAAATAAGATAGTTTATAGGACTTTAAAATGAGGAACACGCCATAAGCACTCATAAATTGCGTACCATTGAGCAGAGCCAAACCTTCTTTAGATTGTAACAGAAGAGGTTTCCAACCGAATTTTTTCAAGATCAATTGCGATTCAACGATTTCTCCTGCAAACTCAACTTCCCCTTTGCCAATTAAAGGTAATGATAGATGCGCTAATGGTGCTAAATCTCCAGAAGCCCCTAAAGAACCTTGTGTATAAACTATAGGTAAGATGTCATGATTATAAAAATCCACCAATCTCTGAACTGTAGATAATTGTACGCCACTATGACCATAACTCAACGACTGTATTTTTAGTAACAGCATAAGTTTTACAATATTATTTGGCACACGTTCTCCTATCCCACAAGCATGGGACATCACCAAATTTTCTTGCAGTTGTGTCAAATTATCTTTGGATATTTTAACATTGTATAAAGATCCAAAGCCAGTGTTGATTCCATAAATCGGATCATCTTCAGCCGTCATTCGATCATTTAAATAAACTCTACATTTAACAATCTTGTCTTTTGCAGATTCTGATAATTCAATTTTCCTTTGTTGAAAAAGCAAGTCACCGATTGTTGGAATATCTAATACTTCTGAAGAAATTTTATGAGTAGTTGGCATATTGGCAGTTTGTGTCCACAAAATTGAGCATTACATATATATTATACAACAAATGTTAATAATAATTAAATGGGTGGGAAAATAACAACAAAATATTACTTTTGAGAAACTCAAACTAATAATCAATGAAACACATCTTTCTTCTATTAATTGTCATTTCACTCGTCAGTTGTAAAAATGAACCAGAACCACCTAAAGATTATGTCACGCTCTCAGGGAAAATTGAAAATCAGAACAGTGACACCATTGTAGTCCGTTCAAGAACTTACAGTAAAACATTGAAGGTAAATGCTGATGGAACTTTTAAAGACACTTTAAAGGTTGCACCTGGTGTATATAATCTCTTTGATGGCTCTGAAAGCACCACTTTCTTTTTAAAAAACGGCTATGACCTGAATATTACCATCAATACTGAAGAGTTCGATGAAACTGTCACATATTCTGGTGAAGGTTCTGAACACAGCAATTACTTGGCTAAACATTCTCTTTTACAGGAAGAATTATTTGATAATTTGAATGATCTCGATGAGACAACGATTGATTCAACCTTTGACGGTATTCATGGAAAACTAACAGAATTCTATGCTACTGGTAAAGATATAGATACGATGATTACAAACGGCATGACAAGAGATTTAGAGCCAATGTTAAATTATTACAAAGGATACTTTGCCCAAAAAATTGCTTTCAAGAAAGAGTTTCCGAAAGGCACCGCTTCTCCTGTTTTTAACAGTTATGAAAATTACAAAGGAGGCACCACCTCACTTTCAGACTTAAAAGGAAAATATGTATATATTGACGTTTGGGCCACTTGGTGCGGACCTTGTATTGCCGAAATTCCTTCTCTTAAAAAAATTGAACACGATTATGAAGGAAAAAAAATAGAGTTCGTAAGTATTTCTGTGGATGATGCGAGACGTTCGGGTGGCGGAAGTTTGGAGGTTGCCAAAGAAAAATGGAGAGCTATGATTGCAGAAGAAGATTTAGGTGGTATCCAATTGTTTTCTGATGATAATTGGAATTCTGAATTTATCAGAACTTATAAAATCAACAGCATTCCACGTTTTTTATTAATCGATCCTAATGGAAATATCGTAGATGCGGATGCACCAAGACCATCAAGTGAAGAATTGATTGCTTTATTCAATGAATTGAAAATCTAATAGTTATACCTCTACAATTGAAAATGCCACTTGAATTAAGTGGCATTTTTGTTTATTTTCTATTTTGTTTCTGTTCTTTTTCATCATGTTCTTCCTGCGGTTTTGGTGTGTTTTCGGGTGGTGCAAACATATCCATGTACGCTTTTCCGAGATAATCAATCACGTGGCTCGCGTTCAAACCTTGATATCCGAAGTCGTCAACACCAATATCTGCTGATTTGCCATGAAGGTACACGCCAAAAACTGCAGCACTCATAGATTCATATCCTTGAGACAATAATCCTGTGATAATACCTGCAAGAACATCACCTGTGCCTGCTGTTGCCAAACCTGGATTTCCTGTTGAATTGATATATAATTTTTCTTGAAAAACAGTGATCGTATTGGCACCTTTTATAACCACAATCACGTTATGCTTCTTTGAGAATTCTTGTACTTTTTTAAGCTTGTCAAAATCATCCTTCCACTTCCCTACCAAGCGCTCCAATTCTTTTGGGTGTGGCGTAAGAATTGTTTCTTTTGGCAACAATTTCAGCAACTCATTTTGTTGCGCAAGCATATTTATGCCATCTGCATCAATGACCAACGGTTTTTTGTTCGTTTTAAGAAACTTTTTGAATGCCGCAATTGTTTCGTCAGCAGTTCCAATTCCCATTCCGATCCCTATCGATGTCGGATCAATACTAAATTCAATATGTTCAATGGTTTCTTCATTTAAGTCTGTCAGGACCATTGCTTCTGGAAAAGCCGTCTGAATAATTTGGTAACCACATTTTGGAACGTATGTTGTCACCAATCCTGCTCCAGAAGACAGCGCTGCTTTACTTGCCAATATTACCGACCCAATTTTCCCATAACTCCCCCCAATGATCAGACTGTGGCCAAAGGTTCCTTTATGTGAAAACCTTTCTCTTGGCTTATAAACTTGAAGCATTTCGAATTTTCCAATCAATTCAGCTTTGGTTTCCGTAGATTGAAAATAATCAGGGTCTAAACCAATATCTAGAATTTCCCATTGCTGCGTAAATTGCGCTGTTTGCGGAAGAAAAAATACCAATTTTGGAGACGCAAAACTTAAGGTGTGATTGGCCCAAACAACTGCATTTTCATCTTTCGGGACTTTATTAGAATATAACCCAGAAGGCATATCAATAGCAAGTGTGAAAGCTTTTGATTTTTTAAAATGTTGAAACAATGCGACGACCCATTCATTTGGCGGACGATTTAAACCAATACCAAAAACAGCATCGATAATAATGTCATCGGAACCAATTTCAGGAAAATCAGCTTCACAATTAAGCATATCTGGCCATTTCTTGGTAGTTTCCTTTATACGATCATAATTGATTAGAAAATCTTTAGTCCGTTTGTCACTGCAATTCACTACATAGGTTTTCACGTTGTAGCCATGTGTAACTAATTGTCGCGCAACCACCAAACCATCGCCACCATTATTTCCAATACCACAAAAAACGTGTATTGGAACTTGTGCGCCCTGCATACGCATGTGCAGCCAATTGAAAATTTGAATACCAGCTCGTTCCATCAATTCAGTGGACGAAATGTTCTGTTTTTTGGCAGTTACTTTATCGCCTTCATAAATCTGTTCTTTGGAAAATATTTTCATATTAAAGTGTTTTGACGAATATATAGGTTGTTCGCTCCTGAAATCAAGTAATTAATTTGTTTATTCCAGTAAAAATAATACATTTGAGAGGTAAAGCATAATAAAATGTCGCAGGCCAAACACTTATCAACAGTAACTATTTCTTCAACCTCTTTGGAAGGTATTACTACAGTGACTACATTAACGACCACCCTTTGGGGTTAAACGTTATATTTAATCCTTTCATTTCCATTATTTTCGTTTTATTTGCAGTTGTTAAACCAATTACATAACCAATCCTTATGTTCGTATTAAAATTTGGAGGCACATCCGTCGGTTCTGCCGAAAACATCAATAAAGTTATTGCAATTTTAGACCAAAAATCGAAGCAGGAAAAAGTGGTCTGTGTTGTTTCTGCCGTTGGTGGCATCACAGATAAACTGTTGCGAGCCGGCACTATGGCACAGAACAAAAATGAAACTTACCTGTCGGTTTTCAAGGAAATTAAAACGATTCATTTAAATATTATTGATGAATTGATTCCGAATAAAAGTGATTCTATTACCGAACACCTTGAATCAAAATTCAATAGTTTGAAAAGTCTGTTAGATGGAATCTATTTGATTAATGAATTGTCGCCCAAAACAACTGATAAATTGGTAAGTTATGGCGAATTATTGTCCTCCTATCTCATAACACGCACCATGCAAAGTCGTCAAATGGATGCGGAAATTAAGAATAGTCAGGATTTGATCATTACAAATTCAAATTTCACAAAAGCGGAAGTCAATTACAAACAGACCAATGAAAATATTACAAAATATTTCCAATCGGTTAGACAGCAGATTTCTATACTTCCAGGATTTATTTCAAAATCAAACCATGGAGAAATAACAACCTTGGGACGAGGAGGATCTGATTTTACTGCTGCCATTATTGCTGCTGCACTCCATGTGACACAATTGGAAATTTGGACAGATGTTAGTGGTATGTACACTGCAAATCCTAAATTGGTAAAACAAGCCTATCCCATTGAAAGTTTATCGTATCAGGAAGCCATGGAATTATCACATTTTGGAGCAAAGGTTTTATATCCGCCAACTGTGCAGCCTGTTTTGGATTTGAACATTCCAATTCATATCAAAAACACAACAGACCCTGAAGCTGTTGGCACCATTATTTCCCAAAAAACAAACGGAAAGACATCGCCAGCAAAGGGAATCAGCAATATTAGTAACATTGCTTTGCTCACATTACAAGGAAGCGGAATGATAGGTATTCCCGGATTTTCAAAACGTTTATTCGAGACTTTGGCAAACGAAAAAATCAATATTATATTAATTACACAATCGTCATCAGAACATTCCATCTGTTTTGGTATTGATGAAAATGATGCGGAACGCGCAAAAATTGCTGTGGATACCACTTTTGAAAACGAAATTTCTTTACATAAAATCGATTCCATCATTGTTGAAAAAGACCTGTCCATTATTGCATTGGTTGGGGATAACATGAAAAATCATCAAGGTATTAGTGGTCGTATGTTCAGTTCGCTTGGGAAGAACAATATTAATGTTCGCGCCATTTCACAAGGTGCTTCGGAACGCAATATTTCCGCAGTTATCAATGAAAATGATGTCAAAAAAGCATTGAACACATTACACGAAGCCTTTTTTGAAGGTAATATCAAACAACTGAATATTTTCATAACAGGTGTTGGAAATGTTGGTGAGAAATTGGTAGAACAAATCAAGCAACAGCGGAAATATCTTAAAGATAATTTGAAATTGAACTTGAGAGTAGTTGGAATTTCAAATTCTAGAACGATGGTCTTCGATGATGGCGGACTTACGCTTAAGGACTGGAAAGAACTTCTCAAAGCAGGAGAAAAAGCAACACTTGCTGGATTTATGGCGGAAGTCAAACGTATGAATCTTCGTAACAGTATTTTTGTAGATGTTACTGCAAATGAAGACGTTTCTAAATTATACGGAGAGTATTTGAAACAAAATATCGCTGTAGTGGCCTGTAATAAAATTGCCTGCTCCAGTGCTTTTGACAATTATAAGGAGTTAAAATTTCTCTCTAATAAATACGGTTCTCCATTTTTATTTGAAACCAATGTTGGTGCAGGACTGCCTGTCATTAATACTCTAAATAATTTAATTACTTCTGGAGATAACATTACGTCTATTCAGGCTGTTTTATCAGGAAGCTTGAATTTTGTGTTCAATAATTTTGATGATACCAAAAAGTTTCATGATGTCGTTAAACAAGCACAAATTGAGGGTTATACTGAACCAGACCCAAGGATTGATTTAAGCGGTGTAGACGTCGCTCGAAAAATACTTATTTTGGCTCGTGAAAGCGGCACCGAAATGAATTTGGAGGATATCGAAAATGAATCATTTCTGACCAAAAATAATTTGAACAGTAAATCAGTGGAGGATTTTTATAACACCTTAATTTCTGATGAAAATCATTTTCAACAGCTTTTTGCTTCCGCCAATGCGAATAACAGCCAATTAAAATATGTAGCCGAATTCAGTGATGGAAAGGCAAAAGTTGGTCTGAAAGAAATCCCACATGGTCATCCATTTTATAATTTAAAAGGAAAAGACAATATTGTGATGTTTTTTACGGAGCGTTACCCCGAACAGCCCATGATTATAAAAGGTGCAGGTGCCGGCGCTGATGTGACGGCTTCAGGTTTATTCGCGGATATTATCAGAGCCGGAAGCAGATAATATTTCGATACAAGAAATTTAAAGTATGGAGTCGTGAAAAATAATGAAATAAAAATATTCTCACCTGCAACAGTCGCAAATGTTTCCTGTGGATTTGATGTCCTTGGTTTTTGCTTGGATACCATTGGGGATGAAATGGTCATAAGAAGGACAGTTGAAAAAGGTATTCGTATTACTAAAATAGAAGGTCACGATTTACCATTTGAAGTAGAGAAAAATGTGGCTGGCGTTTCAGCTTTGGCTCTATATAAGGATGCACAACCTGATTTTGGCTTCGACATTGAAATTTACAAAAAAATTAAGCCAGGTAGCGGCATTGGCAGTAGTTCAGCTAGTGCTTCAGGAAGTGTTTTTGCAATGAATGAACTTTTGGGCAAACCCTATTCCAAAACCCAGTTGACCAATTTCGCTATGAAAGGCGAAGCATTAGCAAGTGGATGCGAACATGCCGATAATATTGCTCCAGCCATCTTTGGCGGATTCACATTGGTGAAAAGTGTTTCTCCTTTGGAAGTGTTACAACTACCAACACCAACTGATTTATATGCTACCATCATTCATCCACAAATCGAAATAAAAACATCAGAAGCGAGAGCAATTCTGCCAAAAGAAGTTCCGATGAAAGATGCGATTACACAATGGGCAAATCTTGGAAGTCTAGTTCATGCACTTCACACAAATGACTATGGATTATTACAGCTCTCCTTAAAGGATGTAATTATAGAACCCTATAGAAGTCAGTTGATACCATATTTTCCTGAAGTGAAACAGGCGGCATTGAATGGTGGCGCTTTGGGTTGTGGCATTTCTGGTTCTGGACCTTCAATTTTTACCTTGTCAAAAGGGATGGAAACTGCACAATTAGTAGAAAAAGCTATACAAAATGTCTATAAAAATTCAAACTTTGACTTTTACACCTTTATATCAAAAGTTAATGTTGATGGAATGAAAATATTATGAATTACTACAGTCTAAACAAAAAAGCGCCCGATGCAAGCTTCAAAGAAGCCGTCATCAAAGGTTTGGCTCCAGATAAGGGGTTATACTTTCCTGAATCCATCACACCTTTATCAAAGTCATTTTTTGACACTATTGGTAATCTATCATATGAAGAAATCGCGTTTGAAGCTATCAAACAATTTGTGTCTCCAGATATTCCTGAAAATGTGTTAAAAACCATTATTTCTGAAACCTTGTCATTTGACTTTCCAATTGTAGAAGTTAATAAGGAGATTTCAACATTAGAGTTATTTCATGGACCAACCATGGCTTTTAAAGATGTCGGCGCACGATTTATGGCGCGCTGCTTGGGTTATTTTAATCAAGAAAACACAAAAGAAGTCACTGTTTTGGTTGCAACTTCCGGTGATACAGGAGGCGCGGTGGCAAACGGTTTTTTGGGTGTGAAAGGTGTGAATGTCGTCATACTATATCCGAGTGGAAAAGTGAGTGATGTTCAAGAAAAGCAGTTAACCACGCTCAAAAAAAATATCACTGCTTTGGAAGTTGACGGTGTGTTTGACGATTGCCAAGATATGGTGAAGCGTGCTTTTTTAGATGAGGAATTAACAAGCAATATGCAATTGACCTCTGCCAACTCCATCAATGTGGCGCGTTGGTTGCCACAGATGTTCTATTTCTTTTTTGCCTACAAACAATTACATAAGACGCATAAGAAAGTCGTGTTTTCCGTACCTAGCGGTAATTTTGGAAACATTTGCGCAGGAATGATGGCTCAACAATTAGGATTGCCAATTCATCATTTTGTTGCTGCCAACAATGAAAATAATGTGGTTACAGACTATTTGATGACACAATTGTATAAGCCAAAACCATCCATCCAAACTATCAGCAATGCTATGGACGTTGGGAATCCGAGTAATTTTATCAGAATTCGGGAAATTTATAAAAATGACTTTGAATCTTTGAAAAACAACCTTTCTTCCTATAGTTTTTCGGATGAAAAAACTCGGGACGCTTTAAAGGAATTGTACAATGAATTTAATTATGTTGCTGATCCGCATGGCGCTGTTGGGTATTTGGGTTGCAAATCCTATTTAGCATTAAATCCTAATGTGCACTGTGTGTTTTTAGAAACCGCTCACCCAACAAAATTCTTAGATGTTGTCGAAGACGTCATAAGAGAAAATATTGATTTGCCTTCACAAATTGTAGCTGTCATGGACAAGAAGAAAAAATCGATTGAAATGTCTACTTATGAAGAGTTGAAGAATTTTTTGTTGAATCGAGTTTAATAATATGACTACCATTGTTCAAGCGACGACTGAAGATGCGAAACTGCTTGTTCGAATTGGCAAGACCGCCTTTCTAGAATCGCATGGCATTAGTGCTTCAAAAGAAGACATTGATGCATATGTATCCTTAAAATTTAATGAGACTACTTTAATTGAAGAGCTGAAAGATTCGAAGAATCATTTTCATATCCTTTTTCACAATCAAATACCAATTGGCTATTCCAAGATAATTTTTGATTTTCCACATGAAAATATTGATTATAGAAATGTCACCAAAATGGAACGACTCTATTTACTAAAAGAATTTCATCATTTAAAACTAGGCTGGGAACTTTTCAACTTTAATGTTCAGAAATCATTGAATCATCAACAATCGGGAATGTGGCTATATGTCTGGACTGAAAACTTAAAAGCAGTCAATTTCTATAAGAAAGCGGGATTCAAGATTATTGGAAGTCATGATTTTGAAATCTCGAAAAAACACTCCAATCCGAATCATCAAATGTTACTAACCTATTAAATAGTTAGTTTGAAACAACTTTTAGTCCGATGATGGAAGCAATCAAGGTGGTGATAAAAAACATTCTCCAAAAAGTTGCTGGTTCTTTGAAAACAAAAATGCCAACGAGCACTGTTCCTACCGCTCCGATTCCTGTCCAAACCGCATATGCTGTTCCTATGGGTAATTCTTTTGTTACCTTCACCAATAAAAACATACTTATCGCCAAACACACTAGAAAGCCCAGATACCAATAAGTGCTTTCTGAACCAGGAGATTCTTTGGCTTTGCCAAGACAAGCTGCAAAAGCCACTTCAAATAGTCCCGCAATGATTAATAAAATCCAATTCATTTTGGTTAGAACTTGCTCGATTAAGAGTATAAATACTCTTTTAAATTTTTATGAATAATTTCGTTCCAACCCTCGACGAAACTGTGAATGGATAAATCAGGATTGTCCTTTGGAAATGTATGCAAACCCTCATGCGTCAATTTTAATAGTGTTTGGTCCACTTGATCAATCAATTCAAAACGAACTTCGGAGTTGCCTTCATATCCTTTATATTTCCAGGTATAACTTAAAATTTTATTTGGCTTTGCTGCAGTCACTTCACATAAATGTACATATTCGGTACCGCTATCCGGACAGCCAACGAATTCAAATTTAAAACCCACTTTTGGTTTGAATTCTTCGAGGTCAAAATACCATTGTTTCATTTCGTTGATATCTGAAATGGCTTGCCAAACTTTAGTAATTTGGGCGTCAAATGTTGCTTCGATTATAATTGGTTGATTTTCCATATCTAGTTATTTTCTTTTGTTATAAATACGCTATTTGAAACGCGATGCAATTTGATTTTTCATTAATCCAACTTCGGTAAAATAAAGTTATCCAAAGGACTTTTTTCCTTCATCAAAGCTTCAATTTCATTTGATTTACGTGGTGCCTCCGCAGAAAGATTTAAAGGACCATTTTCTGTGATCAAAATATCATCTTCAATTCGGACTGCAATTCCCCACCATTTCTCATCACAATCACTTCCTTCTGGAATATAAATACCAGGTTCAACAGTGATTACCATATTTGCTTCCAATGGACCTCTCAAACTTGGATCGTGGACATCCAAACCGATATGATGTGATGTCCCATGAGGGAAGTATTTTCTAGCTTCGCCTTCTTCTTTTACAATTCCTAATTTTACCAAACCTGCATTGATAACTTTACGCGCTGCGTCATCTGGTGAAGCCAATGTTCCTCCAATAACTGTGGCTTTGATGCCTGCTTCCTGTGCTTCATATACCAAATCATAAATTTCTTTTTGCTCTGAAGAGAATTTCCCATTCGCAGGAATCGTTCGCGTCACATCTGCCGTATAACCATGATATTCTGCTCCCAAATCCATCAATACCAAATCGTTTTCCAGTTTCATTTTGGTATTTTCGATATAATGGAGCACACATCCATTATTCCCAGCTCCAACAATGCTGGGATAACCTTCATATTCACTTCCATATTTTTTATACACATATTCATGAACGCCTTGAACTTCTGTTTCGGACATTCCTGGATGCATCGCTTTCATAATTTCACGTTGGCCCATGGCGGAAATTCGTACTGCTTTTTTCAACAACACCATTTCTTCAGGTAATTTCACTTGGCGCAATCCTGCCATGATGGTCGATAAGGTTCTTGTATCTAAATTATTTTTAGGCGCTTCGGCTTCAATCTTAATAACTTGTTGCTTCAACTCCAATCGTAATTTATCATCTTTTGCATTTACGAAATCAGATATAACCTTATCCTCTTTCAATTCCGGATAATAATTCACAGCCTGTTCAATTCGTTGCACAACATTTGCATTATTTTCAAGATTCGATGTTTTTATCAGTTCATATACCCTATCTTTTATGACATTTTCTGCAGGCATTTGGTCGTACTTAATTTGTCCTTTGAATGTTTCTATCAAGCTATATAAATCTGCATCATCACGTTTGGAATCGCGATAATCGTTCTCAAAATTGTTGAACAATACCTTGTCAAATTTTGCATAATCAATTCCTGAATCTTTAAATAGGCTTCCATTAAATGCCGTATCAAATCCCAACTGTTGTTTGGCGCCTTCAGCTCCTAATCGAATGCCTGTCCACTGTTCTGCTTGAGGGTTCTTTTCTTGCACATAGAGAATTTCATTAAACGTTTTTCCTTTGTCATTATATTGTTCCTCGGAGAAAATGACCAACACAGCATTGGGTTCTTTATAACCAGTCAAATAGTAAAAATTAGGATCTTGATGATATACATAGTCTACATCATTGGCACGATTGCGCATTGGGTTTGCAAAAAATACCGACACACTATTTGCTGGCATTTCAGTTCGGAACGCTTCACGACGCTCTTTATGGAATTCGGCACTTAAATAATCTTCTGGAAGTCCCTTTTGACCAAAAGAAATAGGCACTGCAAACAATAGAGAAATTAAAGTAATAAGAGTTTTCATATATTAATTTTTATAGAATGGAAATTTAATCATATAATGAACTATTACTGTTCAAAATCTTAAAATTAACATATTTTTAATCGAATACAATGAAAAAGAAAACAGATAATTTTTGATACTTTTGCGTGAGGAATTTCAATTTACGATTTGTAATTTTTAACAACACCGTATCTAAATTATCTCCTAAACAAATAAAAATTTAAACTTCAAAAATGAAAAACACAGCCTTAACATCCACTCACGAAGCTCTTGGAGCAAAAATGGTTCCTTTTGCAGGTTACAATATGCCTGTGCAATATGAAGGTGTCACAGCAGAACATGAAACTGTACGAAAAAGTGTGGGTGTGTTTGATGTATCACATATGGGCGAATTTTTAATTGAAGGTCCTAATGCGTTGGATTTGATTCAGAAAGTAAGTAGCAATGATGCTTCTAAATTGGTCGTTGGGAAAGCCCAATATAGCTGTTTGCCAAATGATGATGGTGGTGTTGTCGATGATTTGATTATTTACAAAATAAAAGAAGAAACCTACCTTCTTGTTGTGAATGCAAGTAATATAGAAAAAGATTGGAATTGGATCAAATCCAAAAATGACGTCGGTGCCGAAATGAAAGATTTAAGTGAGGACTATTCGTTATTGGCAATTCAAGGACCTAAAGCAGTAGAAGCGATGCAAACCTTATCAAGTCATGATTTGTCGGCCATCCCATTTTACAATTTTGTGATCGGGGATTTTGCTGGCATAGAGCATGTCATAATTTCCGCGACTGGATATACTGGAAGTGGTGGTTTTGAAATCTACTGCAAAAATTCTGAAGTTAAACAGGTGTGGGACAAGGTTTTTGAAGCTGGAGAAAAATTCGGGATTAAACCCATCGGGCTTGCCGCTCGTGATACCTTGCGATTGGAAATGGGCTATTGCTTATATGGAAATGACATTGACGATACCACCTCACCTATCGAAGCTGGATTGGGCTGGGTCACAAAATTCACAAAGGATTTTACCAATAGTGAAGCATTAAAATTAGAAAAAGAACAAGGTCCAAAACGTAAATTGGTAGCTTTTGAGTTAGATGAAAGAGGTATTCCGCGTCATGGTTATGATATCGTCGATGGCAACGGGAAAACTGTTGGCGTTGTAACTTCTGGTACGATGTCACCAATGTTAAACAAAGGAATAGGATTGGGTTATGTACCAGCAATTCTTTCTGAAGTTGGAACCAAAATCAATATTCAAATTCGTAAAAATGCAATTCCTGCAACAGTAGTCAAATTGCCATTTTATAAAGCCTGATGCATGATAGAGTTCCAAAATGTACTTGACGAAATACATGATAGCCTAAAGAATGAAATAAACAGAGGTCTGGTTGCTTCCTATATTCCAGAATTGACCAATATAGATGCACAACAGTTTGGAATTCATCTCAAACATATGGACGGGCGTTCGTTTGCTACAGGTGACTCGAACACAGGTTTTTCTATTCAAAGTATTTCGAAAGTTTTAACTTTGGCGATGGCTTTGCCACTCTATTCTGAAGCCATTTGGAAACGTGTGGATGTGGAACCTTCTGGTAATCCATTCAATCATTTATCCTTGTTGGAATTGGAAAATGGTATTCCTCGTAATCCTTTGATTAATGCCGGTGCGTTGGTTATTGCCGATGTTTTGGTATCGCAATTAAAAAACCCGAAGGAAGAGTTTTTACAATACGTGCGAGATTTAGCAAATGACCAATCAATCGATTATAATTATAAAGTGGCCGAATCGGAACGATTGACAGGCTACAACAATTATGCTGCGGCCAATCTTTTAAAAGCTTATCATAATTTACAAAATAACGTAGATGATGTCTTGGATTTTTATTTTCACCAATGTTCCTTGGAGATGAATTGTGAACAATTATCAAACGCTTTTTTTATGTTTGCTAATCATGGGATTTGCACACAAGGCAAGCATCACCTCACTCCTAGCCGCGCGAAACGTATTAATGCCATCATGCTTACCTGTGGGTTTTATGATGAAGCAGGCGAATTTGCATTTGAAGTCGGTTTACCAGGGAAAAGTGGCGTTGGTGGTGGTATTGTCGCCCTATTACCCAACCACTTAACCATTACAGTTTGGTCGCCTGGATTGAATCCAAAAGGTAATTCTCTTTTGGGAATGCAAGCTCTCGAACAGTTCACGACTAAAACCAAACTCTCCGTGTTTTAAAATTCACCAGTAGAAAACCTATTTATGTTAACCCCCGAAAACAAACATAGAATTCTCATATTAGGTGCAAGTGGTTTCCTCGGAAATGCTTTGTACAAAGAGCTTTGCTCCTATTTCCAAACCTACGGAACTTATTGCAAACCCAATTCCGCACTTGAAAAGAACAAGCATTTTTTTCAATATAATGTAGAAGAAGACGATGTCTTTGAAATTTTGGAAGCCGTCAAACCTTCTATCATTATTTCAGCAATTCGTGGAGATTTTCATGCTCAAACAATTGCACATCATCACATTGCGGAATATTTAAGGATGCATCATTGTAAAATCATCTTTTTGTCATCTGCCAATGTCTTTGATGCTTACAGTAAATATCCAAGTTATGAGGAAGATAAAACTTTGAGCGAAAGCATCTATGGTCATTTCAAAATCAAGATTGAAAACATGCTACTTCGTCTACCGAAGCGCCAAGTCAGTATTATTCGCCTGCCAATGGTTTTTGGTGCACAATCGCCACGAATCAAGGATATAAAAATTCATGTGTTCGATAAATCTGCAATTGAGATTTTTCCAAATCTTATTATGAACGTTACCACTGATTACAAAGTCACGCAACAAATCCATTACATCATCAATCGAAATAAATCCGGCGTTTTTCATCTTGGCAGTACAGATTTGGTCCATCATGATGAATTTATCCAAGAGTTGGTGGAACGATTGACCGATAAACCTGTCAATTACAAACACGTTTTTACAACCAATGAAGATCGGTATCTCGCCGTAATGCCCAAAATAAATAAGTTACCCAAGCATTTGCAGATTACCAGTCATGAGGTTTTGGAGGAGTTGGAGGTTTAATGGAAATTAGTATATGGTATCTGGTAATTGGTATCCAGTAATTTATAGTTAAAAACGGATTGAATTTTGAATACTGATGTATATTTTCATAACTTTAATCATCAAAAAAAAAGATATAAAATGAAGAAATTAGATAAAGATACTATTGAAGCAAAATTACTGCAATTTCCAGATTGGGATTATTATGACGATGCCTTGCATGCCGAGTTTGAGTTCGACAATTTTAAAGACTGTTTTAGCGCCATGAGCCGTATTGCATTTGAATGTGAAGCTCAAAACCACCATCCTGATTGGACGAACGTTTACAATGTTTTAACCATTTCACTTTCTACACATGATGCCGACGGTGTCACCGAGAAGGACTTCAAATTGGCCGAAGCTATCGAATTGATTGTGGAAGTTCAAGATTAATTGATTTTTTTAGTTTACGAAAAGATATTTTAATACATTACCATACTATTTAAACATAGATGGTAAGACACTACTTGTTACTAATTTTCTGCAGTCAGTTTGTGATCATTTCAGCGCAAAATGATGCGTCTTTTTGCAAACAACTCACTGCTATTCAAGATCTTATTACTAATACCCATTACAGTCCAAAACCTGTAAATGATAGCTTATCTAAAGGTGTGTTCGACTTGTTTCTCGAACAATTGGATGGCAACAAACGCTTCTTCCTACAAAGTGATATCGACACTTTTAAAGAAGACATCTTTAAAATTGATGATTATTTACTGGACAATTCCTGCGAGTTCATAGAAAAATATGCAGAGACATTAAAAAGACGTATAGAATCCTCAAAACAGATTGTAGAATCCTTTCGAACAAAGCCTTTAGACTATTCTGGAAAGGATACACTGTATTTCAAACCCATCGAAACTAGAGGTTATTTTAGTTCAGAAGATAATGCCAATCGCTATTGGAACAAACGCCTTCGTTATTTGATCCTTTCGAAAATGATAGAAGATGATTCCCTAATAGACAATGTCAAAGCCAATTTTAAGGTTCAAGAAGCCGCTTTAAAACCAAAAATAATAGATCAGCAACTCTGCTTATTAGAAGAAGCTTTGCGTCAAAATACAAATTTCAATACGTACGTACAGGAATTGTTTATAAATGCACTTCTTCACTATGAAGATCCCAATTCTTCCTTTTTTAATACATCAGAAAAAACAGAGTTTGAAGGCAATTTATCGAACAATCAATTAACCTTTGGCATCGTAACTAACAAAACCAATGAGGGTGACATCGTTATTTCATATATTATGCCCGGCAGTGCGGCTTTCAAGCATAATGATATTGAAGAAGCTGATATCCTCCTATCTATGAAGAGTGGTAACGACGTGTTGGAAGTGTTTTGTGTTTCAAACGAAGATATCCTGACCTTTATGAATGATGAGACACATCAAACAATCCGATTTAAGGTTAAAAAATCGGATGGTAGTGTTAAGGACATCAAACTCACAAAAGCTATGACACGAGTTGAACAGAATGCTATAAGAGGTTACATTATTGAAAATACACTGGCAGTCGGCTATATTAAAATCCCGAGTTTTTACACGGATTTAGAGTCTCCAAATGGCTTGGGTGTTGCGAACGATTTTGCAAAGGAACTGTTTAAGCTAAATAAAGAGGACATTAATGGCCTTATCATTGATTTACGTTTCAATGGTGGCGGTTCTATGAAAGAGGCCGCGGAACTTTCCGGAATGTTCATTGATAGAGGACCACTTTCGATCATCAAATATTCAAATGGAGAGACCTATACGATTCGTGATATGAACCGTGGGGCCTTATTTACAAAACCAATCATTATCTTAATGAATAATTATAGCGCTTCCGCCTCCGAATTCTTGGCGAGTGCCTTGCAAGATTATGGGAGAGCAGTCATAGTAGGATCACCAAGTCATGGCAAGTCGAGCGCCCAGATGATTTTGCCATTGAGTGAAGACGAATCTCTAGGTTTTTCAAAGATCACGTTTGAGAAATTCTATCGTATTTCAGGGTTGAGCCATCAATCGTTGGGCGTTATTCCAGATGTGGTGCTCCCTTCGATTTATGACAATTTTAAAACCAATGAACGCTACCAGAAGTTTGCGCTTACCAATGATTCTGTGGAGGTTTCCATGAGCTACAAAATGATTAAATCTTTACCCTTACAACTCCTCTCCGACAGAAGTTCTAAACGAGTGTTCGAGAATACTAGTTTTAAGGCCATCAAACGTATCAATGCTATTATGTTGAAGGATTATGTAGACAAAAACTCTCAATATCCGTTGACTCTTGACAATATTTATACAGATTTAAATACCTATAATGAATTGTGGAAAACGTTTCATGCCGAAATGGATGCACAAACTTCCAACATAAAAACACGAAACACCATTTCAACAGATGATATTTTGCAATACAATGAAGAAGATCTTCAGATGAATGCATTGATGCTGGAAGCTATTGCGAATGATATTTATATTGAAGAAGCCTACTCTATTTTACTTGATTTAATAAACCCTAAAAACACAAATTGATGATTCAAATTAAAAAACCGCTAATTACCGCTGGACTCGTCATTTTAACGATGACCGCGAATTCACAAAATTTCAAAAACGCATCAGAATACCTTGATTTTGTAGGAACTGAACAGGAAGCTGTCAGTACTAATATGTGGAAGTACACGAAAGCTGTAGCTCATAGCAAGAGTGACAGAGCTATAGATTCAAAAAGAAAGGTACTTATAAAATCTGTTGAAAAGGCCATTGAGAAAATTCAAAATGCTGAAGGTTATGATGGCGACGACTATAAAAACCAAGTGCTTAGTTATATGCGATTGAATGAGAGTCTGCTCAATCAAGATTATGCAAAAATTATTGATTTAAAGGAAGTCGCCGAACAATCGTATGATTTTATGGAAGCTTATATCCTCGCACAGGAATTAGCGGACAAAAAAATGGCAGAGGCTTATATTGAATATGATACCAACTTCAGATTGTTTGCTGCAAAAAACAACATTAGCATTATCGAAGAAGAATCGGAGTTGGCCAAGAATATGAAAATCTCCAATGCAGTTTTCGAACATTACAATGATTTACATCTTATTCATTTTAAGGTCAGCATCAATGAGGTGTATTTGTTTGAAGCCATTGAAAAGAATGACGTCAATGCTATTCAGCAAAATGCAAATGCCTTAAGCCAAGCTGCAAAAGACGGATTGGAAAAATTAAACTCCGAAGCACTTTATAAGAATGATCGCTCATTAGTGGAAGCAACAAAAAAAGCATTTGAATTTTATATCGAGGAAGCTGACACAGAAATGCCAAAAGTGACCGAATTTCTAATTATGAATGCGGACTTTGAGACCATCAAAAACACACTGGAAAAGACAGCAGAAAAAAAGCGAACTAAAGACATGGTTGACGCTTATAACAAAAAAGTTAAAGACATCAATAAAGCCGTGGTTACTTACAATAAAACCAATGAAGGGCTCAACAGAGATCGACAGAATATTATCAATAACCTGAATACAGCAAATGAAAACTTTTTGTCGAAACACATTCCGAATGATTGATTGAATTTTTTAAATTTGCCAATGAATGTTGAATTATTTAAGCCATAATGGTTAACTATATTCAACTTTAATAATTATACAATTCAACGAATAAACGATTAAACACAAAAAAAATGGGAAGAGCTTTTGAATTTAGGAAGGCACGTAAAATGAAACGCTGGTCAGCGATGAGCAAAGCCTTTACACGTATTGGTAAAGACATCGTTATGGCAGTGAAAGAAGGAGGTCCAGATCCAGCAAGTAATTCGCGATTAAGAGCTGTGATACAGAATGCGAAGGCTGTTAATATGCCAAAGGACAACGTAGAGCGCGCCATTAAAAAAGCAAGCGACAAAAGTCAAGGCGATTATAAAGAAGTATTATTTGAAGGCTATGCACCACATGGTATTGCCATATTGGTAGAAACCGCAACCGATAACAACACTCGTACTGTTGCTAACGTTCGTAGTTATTTTAATAAATGTGATGGCAGTTTAGGCACATCTGGTTCGGTTGTTTTTATGTTTGACCATACCTGTAACTTCCGTATTCCTGCTGAAGGTATTGATGTAGAAGAATTAGAATTGGAAATGATCGACTTTGGAGTCGAAGAAGTGTTTGCCGATGATGATGGCATTTTGATTTATGCACCATTTGAAAGTTTTGGAGCGATACAAAGTGAATTGGAATCTCGTGACCTTGAGATTCTGTCTTCTGGTTTTGAGCGTATTCCTCAAGTCACCAAAGCTTTGACATCAGAACAGGCTGCAGATGTTGAGAAACTTCTAGAGAAAATTGAGGAAGATGATGATGTCCAGAATGTGTATCACACGATGGAGGAGTCGTCGGAAGATTAATTGATTGTTTTTAAATATTTAATAAAGAGGACTTTTTGGGTTCTCTTTTTTTTTGTAGAGTTACGATTTTATATTATTTAAAATTTTACCAAATCCGTAGTGTACAGATTTTAAAATTACGATAAAGGAATGTATAAAATTTTGTTCCTATTTGACATATTCCTCCAACTACAAAAGCTATCTCATTGTGTATCACATTATTTAGTTTATTTTTGGATAAATACTAATCTTATGCAAAAAATTACACTAACGGTTATTCTACTTTTTGGCTTTTTAACCACATTTTCTCAAGAAATCAATGTGATAGATGGCTTAATTAGCCCATTAGGTTTGGTCCGTAATGGCAATGACTTGTTTATCTGTGAACATGCAAACCCTAATCAAGGTATTATTTCAAAAATAGATATTACAGAGAGTAATCCTATAAAAACCGATTTGATCACAGGCCTCACTTACCCGAGAGCGATGGCTTTGGTTGGAGATGAACTTTACTTCGCAGATTTTTATATATCAAAATTTAATGTGAATGACGAAAATCCATCCGCTATTCAGATTATGTATGCAAGCATTCAACCGAGAGCTTTGTTGTACGCTAATAATTTTCTGTATGTCTCAAGTGACAATGCCATATATAAAGTGGATGTTAATGCAGCAAACCCAACCTTCCAGTTGGTTTTAGGAAATATCGAAGCACGTACGATTGCTTTTGCATTAAAAGGCGATGAACTTTTTTATGGTTATGCAAACAAGGTGTCCAAATTCAATATTACCGATACTAATCCTGTTTCGGAAGAAGTAGCGACTGATTTGGAAAGTGGCGTGTATTCATTGACATTTTACAATGATCAATTATTGATTGGTATGGCACTCATAAAAAAAATAGTTAGGATGAATTTAAATGCGAGCAATCCTCAAGTCGAAAATTTTATATCTACTGTTGTTGGTAGTCCAATGAATATGCTGGTTATTGAAGATGATCTTTATATAGCTGGAGGAAGTGGAAATACTGTTTTTAGAATTGAGGATATAAGTAATGTTTTGAGTGTTGGCACGGATGAACCGATGATTGCTACCAAAGTGTTTCCGAATCCATCGTCAGATACAATTCATGTTATTGGAATTGAAAATGCCTCTACATTTCAAGTAGTAAATTCGAATGGACTTTCAGTAATGAATGGCAAAATGAACGAAGGCGTATCACTAGATATTAGCAGCCTATCTTCAGGTATTTATTATTTAAAGTTGAAAGACCAATCCCTTAAAGAACATGTCGTTAAAGTGATTAGAAAATAGTGTTTGTCATTACCACTAAACCAATTATTGATGTAGTATTCGTAGTTAACAGATATTCATTTTCTCTACAATAAAACTTAATTGTATGTTTTTCAACGAATAAAAAATTCAAAATCTTTAATAATAACTAACTTCCGTATTATTCATTTAAAACCAACCTTCTATGAAATATTTATACTTTTTATTAATTCTTACTTTTACTTCTGTCCTGCAAATCAATGCACAAGAGGTATCTCCATATTTGACTGGTTTGACAAGTCCGCGAGGTATGGCTGTACACGATTCGTATCTCTATTTTTCGGAAACCAATGGTAATATTTCGGTGGCAGATCTGACGCAAGTGACACCAAGTTCCTCTGTATATATTACAAATACTAACAATCCGTTAGGTCTGACTTTTGATGGTTCAATGTTATACATTGCCGATTTTGGTGATCAAAGCTCCGATACAGGAAGAATTTTACGCGTAGATACCTCTATTACATCACCTGTAGTTGAAGTTCTGTTTTCTGGACTTGATAATGTTGCAGACGTTAAGGTCTACAATGGTTTTCTCTATTGTTCCATGGTAAACCCTGGGAAAATAGCAAAATTCGATTTAAGCGCTTCCAGCCCAACATTGATTGATGTCGTACCAAATCCTGGTAGCGGCGTGTTTGGTATGGAAGTTTATGATGACAACCTTTATTTTATACGAATTGAGGGGGCATCGAGTGTCATTTATAAATTAGACCTTACGGATGCCAATGCAGATCCTATTCGCTTTATAGATTACACAACTGATTTTGATCGTCCGTTGAATTTAAGGATGATTGGAAGCGAGCTCTATTTACCTGATTTCACGTTAAGTAAAATATTTAAAATAGATCTTGATCAAACAAATCTTGTTATAGAAGAAGTTGTTTCAAGTGGTATTGTAAACCCCCGAGATATGGTATCATGGAATCAGACCATTTTTATTTCAGAATCAGGAAATAATAGAATTTCTACGATCAATGGTGTGTTGGGGATCAATGACGTAAGTATTTCTACTCCTCTAGCGTTGTTTCCAAATCCCACCAACGATGTCTTGAACGTTTCAAACATAACAGAACCGATTGGGTATACTATTTATAATATTTTAGGGCAGACTTTTATGAAAGGAAACGTAAATCCTAACGAAGCCATCAATGTAAGTGCTTTAAATTCTGGAATATACCTATTAAATTTTGAAAATGGAATTTCGAAAAAATTTGTGAAACAATAAGAAATCAGGCAAGCTTATTATGTGTTAATCTTTATCTGTTTGACGCATTCCGAATTTTGATGCCACAATGCTTATAATCACAATTTGAACCGCATGAAAAACCATGAGTGGCAATAATAGTATACCAATGGTTGCCATATTTCCGAATAAGATTTTAGAAAAAACGGTTCCATGAACCAATGATTTTTTGGTGCCACAAAACTGCGCCGTAATTTGATCCTCCTTGTTGAGATATAACTTTTTACCTAAAAATCCTGAAAGATAAAAAACTGATAGAAATAAGAGGATCACACCCAATAAAATAATGGCCAAATCAAAGATGCTGACTGTGCTAAATATATTACTTTCAAAAGACTCGGCAAAGCTTTTATAAATGATCAACAAAATAACCGATTTATCAAAAGTTGTAAGCTTACTGCTATGCTTCTGGGCAAAAGCTCCATAAAAGCGCTGTAATAAAAGTCCTAAAATAACAGGGACAATAATTTGTAAAACCAGTTTTATGTAAATCTCCGTAAAATCATAATCGGACTGTATTTCAGACACAAATAATCCCATCCATAAGGGTGTAAGCGCAACACCTATAATCCCAGAAATGCTCGCGTTAAAGATTGCCGCTGGAACATTTCCTTTTGCCATCGAAACCATAACGACTGACGAGGAAACCGTGGATGGTAGAGCCGCCAAGAAAAAGAAGGCCAACCAGATGGTTTCTTGTGCTTCATTTTGAATTAATGGGCGAACTAATAGAACCAATAACGGAAACAGTAAAAAGGTGGATGCTTGTACCAAGAGGTGCAACTTCCAGTTTTTGAGGCCATCTTTTAATTTACTCGGGCTCAACTTAAGTCCATAAAAAAAGAAAATTAGCGAAATACCTATGGTGCTAATAGTATTTAAGGGAATTTCACTGTCCACTTTTCCCCATTGTGGAAAGAGGTACGCAAACACGATTGTAATAATTATGGCCAGGACAAACTTATCAAGCTTTACAGTCATACATTTAATCTTTCAGCAGATATGAAATTATATTTTGTTTACAATCTTTACTGTTTGAATGACTTCCCTATTAAAAACTGTTTTATCAAAAAATGTAAAAACAGCGTCTAAATGATCAAAAGGAATAGATGACAGTTCATGTTTTCCTCCCAATACTTTGTATAAGTAGTATGGTTTTTCCAACTTTCTCAATTTTTCAACTATCGTTGAAGATCCATCCAACATAAGGTAGCCCGTTCTGTTTGGTGCACAAAAATGATGAGGTGCACTTCCAAAAGGCACTAAATTATCGTCGGTACCATGAAAGAACGCAGAAGGTAACGCGTTGGTACTTGTAATGTAGTCTGCATTTACCATAGCACCTGCTAGAGAAAATACGCCAGCATATTTGACATTTTGGTAGGGTTTTAAATTATCGACGAAATATTCTCGCATGTAGACCGCATTCAACATGCCTTCTGCTCCTGCACTACTCCCTCCGGCAATGATCCTAGAAGTATCTGCACCCAATAATTTACTGTTCTGAATGACAAATTTTGACGCATCCAGAAAATCAAGAGCTGCATTTTTAAACGTTAATAATTTTTCAGATTTTGGACAATCACAACCGAAACCGGTCTGTTGTCCCTTTCTTGTGAGCCGATACGAAATGAATACTCCCAAATAACCGTTTTCAGCTGCCAATTGTGCCAATTTAACTTCACTTGGATAGGCTCGATCTCCTCCAATGAATCCGCCACCATGCATCCAGATCAGTACAGGAACAGAATCTGTTTTTTTTAGATTTTTTGGTGTATAAACATCCATTTTTAAGGAATCTTGCCCTTTAACGGAATAGGTATATGTTGTAACCTTCACTTGAGAAAAAGTTGCGGTCGAAATCATTAATAATAGGAATAAAACGTTTTTCATTTTCTAATTCATTTTTCGATTAAAATACCACTCATATTCGTTTTTCTTTCGAGGGCATTCAAATGTATATGTTATCCTTGATTATTTTTAAAATTTAACAAATCTTCAACAGTTATGCCGTTTTATCTGGATATAAAAAAAGGAATCTTGATGATTAAAAATTTATTCTGATTTAATGATGTCGGTTCGTTCTGAAATACCGTTATTGTTGAATGCTTCTATCTGAAAATAATAGGTATCCGTTCTATCGGCACCTGTAAAATAATATTCATTTTTTCCATAAACCATTATACTTCCGTACAATTTATCAGGTGATTTTCCCCAATAAATCACATAGCCGTCAGCCAATTGGTTTTGTTGCCATTTGAACCATATACTTCTGCGCTCGCCATATTTTTTTGGATCAGAACGCAGGGCAATAAAATTTTGTACACTTTCAGGTTTTTGACTATGTCCTTTACCAAACACACGGAAACCGCTCAACGCAAACTTTCCGGTTGGCATGTGATAATTTTTAAGTTTTAAATACCGTGCTTTGGCTGGAGTTTTAAGTTCTATATAATCATGAGGAACATCAGTTTTGTTGATGCTTTTATCAATAATCACAGTCCATTTTTTACCATCATTGGAGCCATAAATTTTATACTGGTGAAATTTACCCATGGTTTTTCCCAAAAATTCAACATCCTGATCAGCATAGTTGATTTGTATCGCATTGATTGTCGATATTTCGCCTAAATCAGTTTGAAACCATTCGCCTTTGTCACCAGTTGTTGCGCTCCAATAGGTTTTGATGTCTTCATCAACCGCATAATTGGCATGATATCCACCTAATGTGGAAGAAGTTTGAACTGGTTTTTGATAGTTGAGCAGCATCCAACCGGAAAACATATCGTTTGTAAAATCACGATCTTTTGAAAATTCAGGCAAATATGTTGGATAATCGCCGTATGCCGTGTTGCAGTACATGACATCATCCGTATCAAATCCAGCTGGCCAAATGCCCAAACGTCGTTCAAAATTATTTTTAGTAGAAATAAAAATGGTCGATACGTGCCAATAATTATCATTAATATCTTGAAAAGTGGCACCATGTCCAGCCCCTCTCGCAAATCCACCAGGTTTATATGAAAATGGATTGTGAGCCTGATAATCATATCCCTTCAAAGGATTTTTACTTACATATACTCCATCGGCATAGCCACTAAATTCTGTTCCCGGTGCACCATATTGCATATAGTATTTGTCGTTGTGTTTTGTGACCCATGCACCTTCCACAAATGGTTGTAAAAAGACATTGTCATTATATTCGCCAAAACGTTCCCACCCATGGTCTTCTGGGTGCAGTTTTAGAATCGGTTTTACATACCCTTCCGACTGCATGGTTTTGGTGTTGATTTCTGTTCCCATTAATGGCCATATATTGCTAGACCCCCAATATAAATACAGGTCGTCTGTGTCTTCATCATAATGAAAGGCAGGGTCCCATGCGCCAACTTTAAGAGTATCTACTGCGATTTCCCAATCATCCACAGTGGGATTGGTGCTTTTCCATATAGGGAAATCGGATTCCCAAGTGGAACCATATACATATAGCGTATCTTTCATTGCCCAAGCTGCAGGCGCATTCAAATCATGCGTGTATTTGTCATCCAAAAGAAATTTGCGATAGACAAATTTCCAAACGAGCATATTATCACTGTACCAATACCCTTCTTGATTGGTTGAAAACAGAAATAATTTATCCTTGAAATTAATAATCACAGGGTCTGCAGTCGCTCGATGTTTTCCTTGAGACGAAAATCGCTCAAACGGCGTATAACCATAATCGATATTGATGGGATTGCAATAGGTTTGTTGCTGCGCTTTTGTTTCGTTGGAAACACAAAAACACATTAACATGATTAAACTTGTAACTATCCTATTTGTCATAATCATAGCTAATTTTTAATTGATTGGCATAAAACTCACGGCAGTACCACCGCCAGCTGCCAATTTCAATATAAGTTTGGATTTACTGGTTACGGTCTCGGTCGTTATTGTGTAACTTTTGGGATTCTTCTGCCAATGTGCGTCCTTTCCATCTTGATATATCACCGCTTTGTATTTCATATTTGGTAAAAGAAAATCCAAATTGATCTCTGTATTGCGAGGATTTTCATCTGTTATGGCTCCTAAAAACCAACTTTCAGAGTTCTTATCTTTTCTAACGACGGTTAGATAATCACCTGGTTCTGCTTCCAAATAGCTGGAGGTCTGCCAATCGGCTGGAACGTCTTTGATGAACTGAAATGCATCCAAATACTTTTCATAATTCTCTGGTAAATCTGCCGCCATTTGCAAGGGCGAATACATCGTAACATACAACGCCAATTGTTTTGCCAAGGTCGTATGTACTTGATTGGTTTTGTTTGGATCGTAACTATTCATCTTGATTTCGAAAATTCCAGGTGTATAATCCATTGGGCCACCTAACAATCTTGTAAATGGCAATACTGTTTCGTGATACGGCAAATTCCCATTGCTCCATGCATTGAATTCGTTACCACGAGCGGCTTCGGCCGCTATGTAATTTGGATAGGTTCTATGATAGCCTGTTGGACGCGTGCTTTCGTGCGAATTGACCATTAATTGATTGTCGGCCATCCGTTCTGCAACAAAATTAAAATGATTGACCATTGCTTGTCCGTCATGATACTCGCCACGAGGAATGATTCTTCCCACATAACCGGATTTAACTGCTGGATAATCATATTTCCTCATCAGATCCATGGCTCTATCCAAATAACGTTCATAGTTGCCAACCGAACCCGATGTTTCATGATGCATAATCATTTTGACCCCTTTGGATTTGGCATACCGATTGACTTCATCAATATCAAAATCTGGGTACGGTGTTGTAAAATCGAAGACATCCTCTTTCCAGTTGCCAAACCAATCTTCCCAACCGACGTTCCATCCTTCTACTAGAACACCATCAAATCCATGTTTTGCAGCAAAATCAATATAACGTTTGGTATTTTCTGTAGTTGCTCCATGTTTCCCTGATGGTAGCAATTCTTGTGTCAATGAGTTTTGCGCATTTTGGCTTCCAGCATAATCCCAAGTAGATTTTCCGACATGCATTTCCCACCAAATTCCGACATATTTCATCGGCTTAATCCAAGAGGTGTCCTCAATTTTGCTGGGTTCATTCAAATTTAGAATCATTTTTGAAGCCACAATATCGCGTGCATCATCACTCACCATTATGGTTCGCCAAGGTGTTGTGGACGGTGTTCTCAAATAGGCTTTGTCTCCAATTGCATTTGGAACGAGATTGGAGGTCAATTTGAAGTTTTTTGTGTCAACGTCCAAGTGCATCACTGGATAATTGTTAACGGCTGCTTCAAAAATGTTGATATATAATCCATCGGCCGATTTCATCATTAAAGGAGATTGAACTCGAAAATTATTTTCAACACTTTGTAATGCGATGCCATTTTCTCTATCGATTTTTGAAATGTCTATTTGTGAAATTTTGGTTTCATTATAGTTGTATTCCTGACTATCATAATCTCCTGGCAACCAAAATGTTTTGTGATCTCCTGTCAAATTAAACTCCGTATTTTCATCTGAAATTACGAAATAACTGACTTTACCATCAAAAGGAAATTCATAACGGAAGGCCAGTCCTTCATCATAGACTTTTAAAACGATGTCCATTTTTTTATTGGATTCCTTTTGTATCAAATGAAACGTTATTTGATTGTAATGATTTCTGATCGAAGATTCCTCACCTAAAATTGGTGTCCAATTTTCATCAAAGTTGGCAGTTTCGGAATTTTCAATAGTGAAATTATTAGTCAATGATTCGCCGTCTTTCAACGAAACACCTAGCTTACTGGGTTTGATGACTTCCTTACCTTTATACATTAACTTATAGGTTGGCTCTCCTTTTGATGTTATTGAAAAGTCGACGGTCACCTCTTTTGAAGGCGATTGCACTTGCTGCGCATGAGCAATCACAAATGCCATACATGTTATAAATGTGAATAGTTTTTTCATTTTTAAGAGTCTACTGTTTTAATTCAAAATCTGCTTTCATGGTTGTGTCCGAATTTGTTCCAACGAACACTTCAAATTTTCCAGGTTCGGCAACAAATTCTAAATTGGAATTATAGAATTTTAAATCATCAACCGTTACCTTAAAAGTCACTTTTTTGGTTTCACCTTTGTTGATCGTTACTTTTTGAAACCCTTTCAATTCTTTGACCGGCCTTGTCACAGAACCGACAAGGTCTCTTATGTATAATTGCACAACTTCTTTTCCATCGAAATTACCTGAATTTTTGATGTCAACGGAAACCTCAATACTGCCATCGGAATTGATTTGATTACTGCTCAACTTGAGATTTGAATAGTCGAAAGTGGTATAACTCAATCCATACCCAAATGGATATAAAGGTTCATTCTTAACATCTAAATAATTGGATTTGAACTTCTCAAATTTACCATCCTTATTTCCCAATGGACGACCTGTATTTTTATGATTGTAGAATATTGGCACTTGACCTACATTCATTGGAAATGTTGCTGTCAATTTCCCTGAAGGATTTACATCGCCAAACAGGACATCCGAAATCGCCAATCCTGCTTCACTTCCAGGAAACCAAACATTAAGAATCGCAGGAACATTTTTATGTTCTTCAACAATGGCGAGCGGTCTTCCAGTAAACAACACCAAAACAACTGGTTTGCCAGTTTTTAATAATGCATTCAATAAATCCTTTTGAACTTGAGGAATTTGTAGATTGGTGACACTACTGCTTTCACCACTTAATTCCGCAGATTCACCAATAGCGGCAATAATGATGTCTGATTTTGATGCCACTTCCAAAGCTTCATCCAATAGCTGTTTGTCCGTTCTATTGTCACGTGGAATGTCTTTACCAAACATGGTAACACGTTTTTCATATTCCAAATCGTAATCGACGTTGCTTCCTTTTGCATAGATTATTTTGGCTTTATCCCCTACAACCGTTTTAAGACCGTCCAAAAATGGATTCGATTTTTCCTGTCTCGTGGCAACACTCCAAGTACCAGCCATATTCACTGCGTTATTACCCAATGGACCAATTAAAGCAATAGTTCCTGATTTTTTAAGTGGCAGTAGATTATTTTCATTTTTCAACAAGACCATAGATTCTGAGGCCACTTTTCGAGCGAAAGCTCGATTTTCAGTAGTAAATACCTCTTTTTGTGGTCTATCAACATCGCAGTATCTATACGGATCATCAAATAATCCTAACTTATATTTGGCAATTAGAATCCGTTTTACAGCAGCATTCACAGTTAATTCCGAAACTTTACCTTCTTCAACGGAATTTTTCAAAGTGGTCAAAAAGCCTCCACTTACCATGTCCATATCGCTGCCAGCTGTTAAGGCTTGAGCCGATACTTGTTGAAAATCGCCAACACCATGATATACCATTTCTTCAATGCCTGTATAGTCCGTGACAACAAAACCTTTGAAACCCCAATCATCTCGCAACAAATCTGTTAATAACCATTTATTTCCCGTTGCAGGAATACCATCAATTTCATTGAATGATGCCATAACCGTTTCCACACCAGCATCAATAGCGGCTTTATAAGGTTGGAGATATTCGTTGTACATTCTGATTTTGCTCATGTCCACTGTATTGTAATCACGTCCCGCTTCGGAAGCGCCATATAAAGCAAAGTGTTTCACGCATGCCAACAAGGTTGTATTACTCGCAAGATCGTCACCTTGATAGCCTTTAACCATGGCTTTGGCAATTTCGCTTCCCAAAAAAGGATCTTCACCAGAACCTTCGGAAACACGTCCCCACCTTGGATCTCTTGAAATATCAACCATAGGTGAAAATGTCCAATTGATGCCATCTGCACTCGCTTCAACGGCCGCCATTCGAGCGGTTTTTTCAATCATTTGCATATCCCATGAACTTGACAATCCCAACGGAATTGGGAATGTTGTCTCATAACCGTGAATGACATCCATGGCGAATAATAGGGGGATTTTAAGTCGTGATTTTTCGACTGCTATTTTTTGTACATCCCTGATCTTGGCAACGGATTTTATATTAAAGAGTCCGCCTACTTTACCTTCCTCGATTTTTTTGGCGATATCAGAACTTTTGGCTTGCCCCGTGGTGATATCACCTGATGACGGCAAATTGAGTTGACCCAATTTTTCCTCCATTGTCATTAAATTGATGATGGAGTCTGCTTTTTGGTCAAAAGATAGCGTCTTCACAGCCTTTGTTTGAGCCTGAAATGAATTGCAGGATAAAAGTGCAGCGGCAAAAATGCTCAAAGAGATGTTTTTGATGGTGATCTGATTCATTGTTTATTTTTAGAGTTAGAAAAAAGCCATGGTAATAATTCTGGTTCGGCAAATGCAGAATCCCAGCTATTGTGATTGTCTTTTGCGTATAGAGAGAAATTTGGTTTCCCTCCAAATTTAAGAAGTCCTCCTACCATATCAACGGAGGATTGTGGGTTTACGACATCGTCATTGGCACCATGAAAAATCCACATTGGTATTGTTCTGGCATACGTGGATGCAGCCTCTGGATTTCCTGCACCACAAATAGCAAAGGCAGCGGCGAACATCTCGGGTTTTCTGTAGAGAATTTCGAATGTTCCCATGCCTCCCATCGACAATCCTCCGACATATATTTTGTTTTTATCGACATAAGACTTGGATGCCATTTCGTCCATCATTCCCATAACTAAAGTCATGGATGCATTTGGTGCACTATTCAACGGGAATTTTAAGGTCAAAGGTTTTGTGCTTCTATCGACCTCTGCATTGGCCCAATAATTACTTTTTGGGCATTGAGGAAAGATGACGATTGCAGGAAACGAATCCCTATTCTTCACAAACAATTCACTTCCGTGTAGCAATTGACTTGTGTTATCACCACCTCTTTCTCCTGCACCATGTAGAAATAACATTAAAGGGTATGCTTTCTCTGGATAAAAATTAGATGGAAGCATCAATCGATATAACAACGTATCTCCATTTTTAATGTAAGATTCTTTTGAAAACAGAGCCTCCTGTTGCTGACAATATACTGATATCGAACACCCCAAGAACAGACTGATGACTAAAACCATCTTTATTTTTTCAATCATAACCGTGGCTTAATATGTGAAACTTAAGGCATCCAATCCATTTTGGATATCTTCATTTTGCATGAATAAATCCCATAACAATCCTGTGCGATAATTTTCAATCATTATAATTTGAGGACCTTGGTCAATAGCCAAATAGGCGTTGGCCATCCAATAATTATTCTCTGGACTAAAAGCGTCATAAAAACCTGCAGGGCCCATCAAATTCTTTTCGTAGAAAAAATGCATGGCAGCCAAGGATTCTGTGGGGGTATAGGGAATGGAACTCACGGCAGCCGTTGGAGAAATGACTCCAATATCGTTGGATGGACTATGAGCATTGTAGCCTATGGAGCCATCAGCATTGCGAGAATAACTTGCAGTGAGCCCCCAACAATTTGCACCATAATCCGTATGTCCTTGTGGATTAACCACACAATATTGATAATTGATTTTCGTATGATTGGTCGTTACTGCATCATAATTGCCGTATTGGTCAGATAGATTTGAAGGATTTAAACCTAAAAATGAATAATGACTAAAAAACAACGGTCCTCCATTAGGCGGATTTCCTGAATGTTGCAAAACTATGGGAATGTTGTACGGTGTTGCTCCAGAGATAATTCCGCCACTACTCGCCCATCCTTGATTATAAACATCAGCGGTGATTGCATAGTCGGGTGAAGCAGCTCCCAAAATAAAAGCAATCATCGTTTCATTATAACCTTTCAATTCCAAATTAATAGCAAACCCGTGGTTCGGACTCCAATGCCATAGTAATTTATTGTCACTATTGGAGTACCAGTTCCATTCAATTCCTTTCCAAAGCATATCGGCTTGATCGGCTAATGCCATTTCATCTGCAGACCCATTTTTGAAATACTCTTTTACACAAATTAGCCCTTGAGCCAAAAAAGCAGTTTCCACCAAATCGCCACCGTTATCTTGGGGACTGAATGGAATGACGGCACCATTGGTCCCATTGATCCAATGTGGCCAAGCTCCATGAAAACGGTCAGCGTTTTGAAAAAAGTTTAAGATGGTCTGTATTCTTGCTACGGCTTCCGTTCTGGATACATATCCTCTTTCGATACCTACGAGAATTGCCATCAAACCGAATCCACTACCTCCGGTGGTCACGATATTTTGATCGAGTGTGGGATTTGTAGGATGATAGCGTTCTTTAGCGGCACCTGATTCGTTCTGTGCGTAGTCCCAGAAATATTTGAAGGTTTCTTGTTGCGTCAAATCCATAATTTCAACATCCGTCAACGCAGGAACAGGTTCTGGATCATCGTCCACTGGATCGGGGTTGAAGGGTTCTGAAGTGGAGTTTTTAGAACATGCGAACGCAATAATCATTAGTATCAATAAGATATATAACTTTTTCATAGTATAATGTTTTTTAAAATTCTTGATATAGTAAAATGCTGGAAGTTATTTATAATAGGTGAATTCTAACGTGTCCAAACCATGTCTGACATCTTCATTTTTCATAAATAATTCCCAAAGCATACAAGAACGATAATTTTCTATCATCACAGGAATTGGACCTTGATCGATCGCCAAATATCGAGGTAAATACCATTTTTTATCCAAGTTGAATGCGTCGTACGGACCATATTTTCCTATAAGTGTGTCTTGTTTTGTGTATAAATATTGGAGCATTTTCATGCTTTCATCTGGTGTGTAAGGAAATGAGGATAAGGCGGCAGTCGGTGAAATGACCCCAAGATCGTTTCCTGGTCTGTGTCCAGCATATCCTTTCATTGAATAACTCGAGGTCAGTCCCCAAAGACTGTCACCATAAAACTTATATTTTTCAGGATTGTCCAGAGCATATAAATGATGAATTTTTGCTTGGTTTTGAGTCAGCTTCCAATAGTCAGCATACCTATCCTTCAAACCTTTAGGGTTTAGTCCTAAATAGGAATAGTGTGCCCAAAACAAAGGACCCATTTTTGCATCATCGGACTCAAAATAGTCAAGTACCAATTCTTTTCCATACATCGTTTCTTTGGAAATAATACTATCATTCCGTGCCCAACCCTTATCATACACTGATTTTGAAATAGGATGCGTTGGTGAAGCTGCCGCCAAGACATACATAATCAAACATTCGTTGTAACCTCCAACTGGAAAATTCATATCCCAATTGTCGGTTGGTGACCAATGCCAATAAAGTACATCTTCTCCTTGTGTATACCAATCCCATTCCACTTCTTTCCAAAGGGCATCTATTTTTTCAGCCAGCTTCTTTTCGTTGTCATTTCCATCCTTAAAATATTCTTTGACGGTGAGCATTCCTTGAATTAAAAATGCTGTTTCTACCAAATCACCACCAGTGTCTTTCTTGCTGAATGGCACAACTTTACCCGTTTCACCATTGATCCAATGAGGCCATGCGCCATGAAAACGGTCCGCTTTTTCAAGAAAATCGACCATTTGGATGTATCTCTCAAGGGCTTGTTCTCTCGTAATGAAGTCTCTTTTCACCCCTACCAAAATAGCCATAAAACCAAAACCAGAACCACCTGTAGTTACCGTGTTTTTTGGAGTTGTTGGATAGATGTCATCCATATGGATACGTTCTCTTGCCAATCCGGAATTGGGTTCGGCACCTTCCCAAAAATAATTAAACGTTTGTTTTTGAACGCTATCCAATAGTTCGTCATTTGAAAATTGCGTTTCTCTTTGATCCTCTTTTTTGAAATTATCCAATTTTTTTTTATCTGACTGACAGCTAAAATTTAAAAATAAAAAAGGAATCAAAATTGGTGTTATTTTGGCGAAAAGTAGTTTCATAAAAAAAATTTGGTAAATTTTAGCTGCATCCCTTGGGAGAAATGCAGCCAAAATGCAAATAGACTAATTCAAAAGTTTTACAGCTTACCCTTCAATTATATGAATGACACCATGTTAATTCAAGTTATAATATATAAAACCTCTTTTTTTTGTTTTTGAGTTGTAAACATGAATCACCTTTAAAAATGAAGAACGAATTCAAAGGCAACTCATTTTTAATCGTTCATCAATAAATTGATTTCTTCGGCTGAAAGTGCTTTTTTGAACATATAAAGCTCGTCCATTTGTCCCTTCTCTGTTTTATGATTCCATCCATTAAAATTAGGATCACCAGACATAATGGATAGATCTCCCACACCGGACCAATCGATTCCGGTGAAAGCCGATTCACCCACCAATACGCCATTCATATAAAGTTGGGTATTGTTTTGTGAAATTACAATACCGAAATGAACCCATGCGTTAAGCGTTGGGTCAATGGTTGCAGGATCACCCGGATTCACCCATGTTGCATTTGCTCCATTACCTGTAAGAAGTATAAATTTTTGGGCTGTTTCACTTCCTTCACGTATCAGACCAAAACCACTAGGTTTATCAGCTGGTGCAGCTGGATCGGCAGGCGCAATATTAATAATGCCTGCTCTGGTATCTGATGCATCTATTTTTAGCCAAAAAGTTGTACTAAAATTCGATCCTTGAGCCAAACCACCTGAAGGAAAAGTAAGGTAAGAATCAGCTGCACCTTGGTAAGCATCACCTGATACACCAGCTCCAAAGGCAATTCCAGGATTGCCTACTTCTGACGCGGAGTCTCCACTGATAGCGTCCTTGAAATTACCATTAAAAGTCATGTGTAAGGCTGCTTGATCTTTAACCATGATAGTTTTAATCTCACTTTGCGACAACGACATATTGTACAATCTCAATTCGTCCATTTGACCCTTTTCCGTTTTATGGCCCCATCCATTAAAGTTAGGATCTCCAGACATGATCGATAAGTTTCCAACTCCTGTCCAATCAATACCTGTAAAATCCGTTTGTCCGGCCAATTCACCATTCATGTACAATGCGGTACTCGTTTCAGAAATTACGATTCCGAAATGCACCCATTCGTTAAGCGTTGGATCAATTGTTGCAGGATCACCTGGATTCACCCAAGTTGCATTAGTGCCGTTACCTGTCAATAAAATAAATTTTTGAGCAGTTGCACTCCCTTCGCGAATCAAACCAAATCCGCTTGGTTTATCTGCAGGCGCCGCAGGGTCTGCAGGAGCGATATTGATAATGCCCGCTCTGGTATCCGACGCATCTATTTTTAGCCAAAATGTAGCACTAAAGTTGCTTCCTTGCGCCAAACCTACTGAAGGAAACGTGACATAAGAATTTGCGGCACCTTTATAAGAACTACCTGATATGGCATCCGTTAGGTTGAAACCTGGACTTCCTACTTCTGTTCCAGAGGTGGACGTTACCAAATCGGTAAAATCGCCATCGAATGGCATGTAGAATATCTCTCCAGGATACATTGGTGTATATGGAGGTTCTTTGGTGAAATTTGCAATCGAAGTTGTTGTATTACCTGCCAAATCTGTAGCCGTTACACTAATGGAATGCTCTCCTATGGTAATATTATCGTAGGTCATTTGTTTCGTGACGTTTCTATAATCTAGGTATGTACCCGCTTCAAAGTATCCAATTTGGTTACCATCCAAAGTCACTGTAATGTTACCAACCTCAATATCATCTTCCACTCTCAATTCGATGTTAACGGTGGACACTGTATTTGGATCGGAAATTGCCAAACCATCCGTTGGTCTTACAATCGTCACGATAGGAGCTCCAGCATCTGGTCCTGGATCCACTTCCGAGATAGAATCAATACCATCATAGCATGACCCTAAAAGCATAAGAAGAGCAATTCCTAAAAAGTATTTATAGATATTTTTCATTGTTTTCATTTTTAAAATTTGTTCTCAATTAGTATTCGAAAGGTAGCAAGTCCAACTGTGCTTGTGGATACGGAAGCAATTCTTTATCTGCAGTAAATGTTCTACCATCATAGCTTAATTCGTTGTACTCATTAAGTCTGATCATATCAAAATAGCGAACTCCCCATTCCATTCCCAATTCAGCAAATTTCTCTTCCATCACTTGATCTGAAGTCACACCTGACAATGGAGCTAAATTAACTCTCGTCCTTACGATATTAACGGCTTGGTCTGCTGTCATACCATTGCCACTTGCACCTCTCGTCAAAGCTTCTGCATACATCAAGAGAATTTCTGGATATCTAAATACGATATGATTTTTTCCTGAACCATAGGCATTCCTGCTTTCAGTCAATTGGTTTGAGGGCAAATAATGTTTCCCACTAAAGAAATTTGCTCGTACTGAATTATTGATAATATCTCCATCAGGCGTTGTATTAGACACAAAAGCAGGCAAATTTGCGTATGCCGGGTCAGATTCCAATTCTTCAATTCCTTCTGGCGTAAAAAGTACACTTGTTACCAAACGATCGTTTTCTCCCCTGTCTAGCATGAATTTCATCCATTTAAGACTAGGCTCATAGAAGCCCCATCCTGCAGATGCTCCTTCCACAGCTGGAGTCCAGCTTGTTGGGCCAAATGGATTGTAGTTGTGAATAAATGTAGCACCCGATGACATATTGAAGTCAGAATATTGTAGCTCAAATAAATTTTCGTTACTTCTTTCGCCAGGTTTTTTGAAGAGTTCATAAAAACTTGGATAAAGACTAAAACCGCCATCGTTGATGATTTGACCTGTTGCGTTGGCTACTTCTTGGTAATTTTCCAATTCCAATTGCGCCATAGCTTTTAAAGCCAATGCTGTGTATTTGGTGATGCCACCAGGAATATCGGTACGTTCATTTGGTCTTGAATTAGGAAGATATGGGATTGCTTCATCCATTAAGTCAGAAATGTACTGCATGACTTCCTCTTTAGTATCAAGTCCATTGTCAATTTCTGTATCGAAATCAGTGGTTTTGATAATGTAGATGTCTCCCCACATACGAGACATATTGAAATGTTGATAAGCACTCAAAAATTCTGCTTCTGCGATATATTGGTCAGCTCTAGCAATATCATCTCCCGTTGCAAATTCCTTGAAACGCAAAATAGTTTCTTTTGTATTCACCATATCTGCCAAAATTCCATAGTAGTTGTTCCACACCTGATTTAGCATCCAAAAGCCATTATCATAGGAATACATATCCATGGCCACATATAATGGTTGATCTCCTTCGGCTCCTGAATTTACATCATCACCTCGAACACCCATCAGCATAGGAT
The DNA here is from genome assembly GCA_051252455.1 of Aquaticitalea sp. Lineage (GTDB taxonomy): Bacteria > Bacteroidota > Bacteroidia > Flavobacteriales > Flavobacteriaceae > JBPOFM01. Next base: position 96,762 of record JBPOFM010000009.1, on the reverse strand, counting down.
TTTCCCATCCTCCATCTGATTGGTCGTTAATTTTATAGGTACGAGAATATGCACCTAACAGGGGCAATATCATGTCATCCATGTTTGTGTAATCCAAGTCATCAGCCGACAATTGGCCATCGTTCTCTTCCAATTTGTCACTACAAGCAACTAAGAGCATACTGCTCGCAATCACAAACAGTGCAAACGATTTAATTGATAGTTTTAAATTTTTCATATGTGCGTTTTTTTTTAAATTTTTATATTTAGTCCTAAAGTAAAGACTGCAGGAACCGGGTAAACTTCACGGTCAACTCCATTGGCGACTTCTGGATTAAAGCCATTGTACTTAAAGAATGTAAAAGGTCTCTCTGCGGTAAATGTCACCTTTGTTTCAGGCATTCTATCACCAATCAATCCACCTGAAGGTATAGTATAGGACAATTGAATATTCTGTATTCTGAAATAATCTCCATCTTCTACATAAAACGAACTCATTCTTTGGTTCCAAGGTTTTAGTCTTCCAGCGGCCGATGGATAGGAATTGGTTGTTCCTTCTCCATGCCAACGATTGGTTGCGAAGTCAGCATCAATGTTGGTGTCATTGGTAAATACAACTTCACCTCTTTTTCTATTCAGGATTTGATTTCCTGTTTGTCCATAAACCGCGACAGAAAAATCAAAGTTTTTATAAGACAAGCTAATATTACCACCATAAGTAAAGGTAGGTAAATATGATCCTAAAACCACACGATCACTGTCATCTAGAATTCCGTCACCATTTTGATCGGCGTATCTGAAGTCCCCAGGAACAAGCCCGTTGGTAACAGCAATTGGGTCATTAGCAATTTCGTTATCGTTTTGATAGACACCTGCAACTTCATAACCAAAAAAGGAATTGATTGGCTCACCGACAATAAGTCTTTGACGGAACTCTGCACTACCAGTGTCAAAGTAACCTTGATCGCTATCAATTTTTGTCACAGCGTTATCAAGCGTTGAGAAGTTAGCGCTAGCATTAAAGCTCCAATTATCAGAAATTTTTTGGCTCCATCCTGCCATGACTTCAAACCCTTTATTTCTCATTTCACCTACATTCATCAAGAGGGTGTTACCAACAATGGCTTGTTGTACTGGAACCACCAAATCTTTTGTGTCCCTGATGAAATAATCGGCTTCTAAAGTCAATCTATTATTAAAAGTTCTAGCACTAATACCTACGTTGGTTTCCTCAAGTACTTCCCTAACTAAATCTGTAAAATTATTGGTACTCACAATTCCATTGGTTAGTAAATCTGCAAGGTCTAAAGAAACTTGACTAATGGTTCTAGTTCCTGCACTACCACCCAATGCGCCGTTAAGTAGTTGTCCCCAACTTCCTCTGATCTTTAAAAAGTCGAACACACCATTATCTTGCATAAAGTTTTCCTCTGAAATCACCCAGCCTAAACCAATTTGAGGGGTTGTTCTCCAAATCTCTCTTGGAAACCTACCATTACCTTCATGACTAACCGTAGCATTCAATAGATAGCGATCATTGAAATTATATTCTACTCTACCAAAATAACGAAGACTATAATTTCGATCTCCTATTTCATTTACATTATCCGAAAAAGATGCTGGATCAGCAAAGTCTAAATACCATGAACTTTCAAATGCGATACCCTGAACGTCTCCTCCTGTAGCATTGAATTTATTTTCCTGAATATCGAAAAAAGAAGATCCTGCCAATAACTTCAGATTGTGATCACCAAACGTATCCGTATAGGTTAATGTATTGTCCCATTGTTGGGTTGAATAGGTTTCCTGTGCTTTCCTAATTGTGGTTTCTGCTTGTTCTCTATTGGAATTTCCAGAAATATAATATGGCAACCTTACGTTCCGTTCGGAAATTGTAGAATAATCATGACTATAAAAGGATCTAAAAACCAATTTATCAGGAACGATAGAAAAATCACCGTATATGCTGGTTAAAACCTTTCTTATCTTCAACTGGTTCTCATTATAATCCATAATAGGAAAAGGATTTTGAGTTCCCCTATATCCTAAAAATGTTGCATCAGAATATGGTGTAGTCCTCGCTTGGGTATTAACATAGTCATATACTGGTAAAATTGGTACAGCGAAGTAGGCTTGAAACCAAGCACCGTTTTCAGGATTGTATTTAGTAGCATTACTAAAAATGGCATTTGTACCAATCTTGAATCTATCAGATATTTTTACATCAATATTTGAGCTAATATTGAAACGCTCATATTCATTTTTCATGTCCAAGATTCCGTCCTGTGAAAAATAATTAGCACCTACACTATAGGTAGTAGATTCGGTTCCACCTGCAACATTGATACCATGGCTTGAAATGGCTGCTGGTCTCAAAATTTCTTCATACCAATCTGTATTTACATCCGGTAAATTTGGGTTGATACGACTTCGTCCATATCTAGCGATTGAGTTTTCAATAAATTGAGCCTGCGCAGCATTACCAGATTCATACACCATTGTTGCAAATTGTTCGGAATTTGCCATTTTTACTACATTTTGTGCATACTGCATCCCTGTATAACCATTATAGGTGAACACAGGTTTTTGATCTGTTCTTCCGCTTTTAGTCTCGATAATAATAACTCCATTGACGCCGCTTTGACCAAAAATACCAATAGATGACGCATCCTTTAAGGCAGAAATACTCTCAATTTGAGTCGGATCTAAAAAATCGATATTGTTATACCAAACACCGTCTACAACATATAAAGGATTGCTTCCCGCTTGGTAGGAATTAACGCCTCGTAATCTCACAGTCGGAGAATCTCCTGGAGAACCGCTACTAACAATTTGTACACCTGCAACCTTTCCTTGCAAGGACTGCATGACATTGCTGTTTGGTGTCTTTTGAATTTCTTCGGCCTTTACAGTGGCAATTGCGCCCGTAAGATCAACCTTTCGTTGAGATCCATATCCCACAACAACAATTTCGTTTAAACTTTCAATATCGCTTTCCATGGCAATATCAAGGGTAGTTTGGTTGGAAATGGTAATGGTGACAGTTTTAAATCCCAAAGAACTGAATTCAACAACGGCACCTCTTTGTACTTTCAGTTTATAATTACCATCAAAATCTGTGTTTGTCCCAGTTGTAGTACCTTTTATTATGACATTCACTCCCGGCAAAGGAAGGTTGTCATCGGCACTTGTAACCGATCCAGAGATATCTATCTCTTGGGCAAAAGAAAAAGTAGTAACTAAAAAAAGTAATAACAGCAACTTATGTTTCGCTTTCATATAATGGTTTGTTTTCATGTTAGTGAACACAAGATACTAAGCGTTTCGAAAAGATTTAACATTTTGTTTACATTTTAGATACGTCAACACTGTAAAAATATAAGAACGTTACTAATGACGTAGCATCAAGTTACCTATAAACAACCGAAATCGTTTGAAATTTAACAGTATGGCGTATAAATGACGTAGTCAATTAATGTTAAATTCTCAAAATTGGACTACCTTATCTAAAGTTTGACAGAAAATCCACCACGTTTTTATCAGATTCTAAATTTAACTTGCGTTTAAGTCGATATCTCTGGGTCTCTACACCCCTTGTTGAAATGTTTAAAAGTGGTGCAATCTCTTTTGTTGTAAGATTCATTTTTATATACGCACATATTTTTAAATCTTTATGAGTTAGATTTGGAAACTTGGCTTTTAACTCATGGAAAAATTCCTCATGTACTTGATTAAAATTATATTCAAATACTTTCCATTCGTCATTATGTCCAATAGAATGATCCACTTTTTTGATCAGCTTTTTATAAGAAAATGGATTGTCAAAATTTGATTTGTGCTGCACTAATTCGTTCTTAAGGTCCTGTAGTGCCTCATTCTTTTTGATGAGCGCCATGGCGGTGTTCGCCAATTGTTTGCTTTTTAATTTGACCTCATTTTTTAACGCTTCATTTTTTAATTGAAAAATCTTTCGATCATTTTCTTTTGTCTTTTTCTTTAGCAATTCTTCTTGATCTAACTCAAACTTTCGCTTTAAAAGGTTCTGCTCTTTTCTCACCTTACGTTTATGCAATGCATATACAATGATGAACGTGGCTAATGAACCTATTAGCAATAACACAAATCCTTTCATGGTTTTGTACCATGGTGGTAACACGATAAACTGTACTGACGTATTGGGTGATACCATACCTGAAGCGTTAGTTGTGCGTAAAAGAATCTCATACTCACCATCACTTAAGTTAGAAAACTCCAACTTCTCTCTTTCTAAAGGATACCAACGAGAAGCATCTGGATTGGTAATTGAATACTCAAAAAAATGGTTTCTTGAGTTAGGTGAAGATACCGAAATACTAATGTTTTTACTTTTGTGGGAAATTTGAAGCGGAAACGAACTTATATCAATCAATTGGTTATCAACTTCGACCAATTCAATGAAAGGTTGAATCAATTGATTCTGCTCAGCATTTTGATGACTGTTCACCAGCATAAATCCGTCATTTAAATTGAGCGCGTAGATAGAATCCTTGATGTTAGAAATTCTTTCGTACCCTATTATAAGTCGTTTCTTAAAATATTTATTAGATAATGACAGATGGTAATCAGGATTTGAAAACGATGTAAACTCAACAAAGTTTCTATTTTTTACAGCGATGATATCACTGTCTTCTTCCGAGATAATGTAGGCGTCCTTACTAAACCGTTCGTTTAAAAATTTAAAGGGAACAATACTATCCAATAATGGTTCATATTTCTGCCAACCGTCATTAGTTTTGAAACAAATGTCAGATTTTAGTTTATAAACCCTTATATTATAATCGGATTTAATTCCTTTGGTACTGTAATCCTTTATCTCCTGGATGGTGTCATAATTAGTTCCGAATTTAATCTTAAACAGACCTTTATAAGCATGTGCCGCCCAAGCCGTATGCGCATCTTCAAACACCAAAAAACGAATTGGACTAGTAGGTCTACCCAAATGATCAACTTTCCAAGAAGACTTTTCTTCCTTGAATTTAACGAGCCCTGCATAAGTACCTTGAATATAAAGATCATTCTGTTCAGGAACTTTTCTTAACACCCATCCTCCCGTAAAACTAGATATGAGTTTTATCTTATCAGCTTCAACTAGATAGGTGCCATCATTGTGCCCACAAAATAATTGACCATTGATTTCCTTTAAATCCCAAACTTGACCTTGTGAGTCTTCAATGAACTTAAGATTGTTCTGTTTGTCTATATAATACAGTCCAGTATTACTGCCGACGTACATTATATCGTTGTGCAAAATGACATCGTAAACAGCTCCTAATTTCCCGGTCACATCGTTATAAAAAGTATGCGGACTTTTTAAATTAACGGATGCTATTCCATTGTCCAAAGCAAGCCATAATTCCTGATCATCAGTGATAAGTTGGTTCAAAATCGTATTATTCATCAAGCCATTTTCCTTACTGATATGGTAAACAACAACGCCATATGCATCCGTAACATACACCCCGTTTTTGATGGTGCCAAATACCATGTTTCCATTCTGTAATAGTGAGAAACTATTTAATTGCTGCTCCTTTAAAATTTGGTTGATCTCTGAATTCCAAGGTTTTAATTTTCCGTTTTCATATAAAAAACATCCCTTAAGAGATGTCATAATCAACAATTGATTTTTATAATTACTGATGGAAACGACCTTGGCATCTACCAAGTATTCACTAACAATGAATGGTTTTAAAATGTCATCTTCCAAATTGAAAATGCCATTTTTTAATGTAGATAAATAGATAGTGTCATTGACCAAATCGCATGAAAGTACTGTTGAAGATGGTTTTATCGTTTTGATTTTATTATCTCTATAGATATAGATATTTTGAAACGATCTAAAGATGATGGCATCCTTATAACTGATAATCTGCCAAAACTCCTCATTGAGAAAATCGACATTATCTATTAAATGGCTTAAAGAATTATAACTTAAGGATCCATTTTTGTTTTTCCTCCAATACCCAAATTCTTCGTACGAACCCGTATAAATCCTGTCTTTATGAGCCAAAACAGAGCGAATGGTGGTTTTGTTTGGAATTTCATGAAGGTTCCATTTTAGACCATCAAAAACGAGCAAACCGTTATTGTTGGCCACGTATATTTTTCCTTCGACGTCTTTGGAAATATCCCAATTTTGATTTCCCGCATTGTACTCTGACAAGGAGTAGTTTTCAAAATAGGGAGAATATTGAGCATATAATTGACTCGAAGCCAAAAAATTAATTAGGAACAATCCCAATATGACGTACCTTGATTTTAACAGCATGGAAAACATTTGTACCAAATCTAATTAAATGATTCCCTAAATGTAGAAAAATAACCATCCAATACAAAAATCAAGTCTATTTTGAATAGCGAAACACACGATTTCCAAACCAATCTCAAGAGGATCTTATCGGCACAGAAGCAGAAACAATTTGTAGGGCTACACTTTAATAGAAGTATGACATCTAAATATAGGATGCCTTATTTCCCAAACATGTTACAATTTATTGGTTCCTCGTGTACATGGACAATCACTTATGCCCTGTAAAAAGTCAATACCAACCGTTATCATATGAGTTCCAGAATTATAGCTAGCCAAATCATTCATTGTAATTTGGTATGAATACGCAAAATAAAATTTGTTCTTCATAATCCCAGCCATTGGACCAAGATTTAACGGTTTAAAAGTCTGGTCATTTAAGAATCGGTACGATGCTCCAAACCAGAAATAGTCATCATAACTACCATATTGTCTGAATTTAAAATTCAAATCTGTTGTGGAACGCTTATCACTACTAAATAATTGATAAAAAATGGATGGCTCATACTCTACTTTTTTGTTAGAATTTCCTCGGAACACATATCCTGTGTAAACTTGATAGTTTAAAATCAAACTTGGCTCAATACCTCTATAGTTATCAATGTCTTTTTTAAGAATATTATTGGCGTTAAAACTCAAGTAATAGCCTTTATAACGATACAAAGCTCCGATATCAAAGTTGTTATTAGAATTGGATCGGTCATCCACAATGCTTGGATCCACAATCGGTGTTTCATAAGTCGGTTGAAAATTTTGAATATCAATTTTAAAATTGTTGATGTTATACGAAATCCCAAATGACAGATATTGCTTCGTATAATAATCGATGACCAAATGATGGGCAAACGAGAATTTGACGCCTTTTTGGCGTGTATTTCCATTCTTATCATTGTATGCCGAGATTCCTACACCAGAACGGTTTGAGATTCTAAAATCAGCGTACAAGGACTGATTGTCGGGCGCATCTTTAATCCCAACCCATTGCGTTAGTCCATTGGCTCTGATTCTTAAGTTGTCACCGATGCCTGCGTAAGTTGGTGAGATTACGAAATCATTGTCCGCCAAGTATTGCGTCCAGACTGGAAGGTTTAATTCTTGGCCGTAGCTACATGTAGCCACGAAAATGAGAATATATGTAAGTAGGTTTTTCATGGGACTGCTATTTATATCAAATAATCTGATTTGGGGTTATCATTATCTGTAAAGGGTAAAATGACCAACAAAGTCGCGATCGTTAGTTGAACTGTTCAATCTTACGACATACCAATAATCACCTGTTGGGAGTTCTTTATTATTATATTTTCCATCCCAATATTGACCAACTCGATACGAAGCGACCTTACGTCCATATCTATCAAAGATGTCAAACTCAAGGTTAGGATAGTTTTCAACACAACCAGGTGCCCAACCATCACTAACGCCATCATTATTTGGGGTAAAATAATTCGGGATACAAACGTCAACAAACTCTAAAAACATAGTAGCGACTGCCATACATCCATTTGTATCAGTAGCTGTAATTGTATAAGTTCCAGAAGCTGAAATAATGAAGGTATTTGTACTACCATAATCTTCATCGTTAAGAGTGTAGGTATACTCTCCCGTTCCGCCTGTGGCATTTGCGATGATTTCATTCAGATTTCCTTCACTTAAATTAAGTGCAACTGGTTCTATTCCTTCAATATCAAAAAACTCTGTTGTTTGAATACATCCGTTTGTATGTTGAACATTTACGAAATGGTCAACTCCTACTGAAACATTCGAAAAGACATTGCTAGTTTGATATGGGCCACCGTCTAAAGAATAGGTCAATTGTGAAAGGTCAGCATTAGAATCATCTACAGTAATTGTAACAGTATTGACTGATGAGTTGTTTTCACAAGCATATACAAGTTCAAGCAATGGATTGATGGTCACAGATTCTGGGAATGTGATGTTCCATTCTGATTCACAACCTTCGCTGTCACGAACAAATACGATATGGTCTCCTCCACCTAAACCAGAGAAATCAAATTGGGTTTGAGTTAACGTTCCAGTCGTGTATGTGCCATCATAATTATTAATATTGACGCTGTATGGAGGTGTTCCACCAGAAACTTCAATACTAAATTCTCCAAGACCATCACCTTCGCACACTTCAGGGAACATAGAATCGGCAACAATACTGATCAATACTAAAGGTGGTTCTGAAATAGTGAAGTTAAAGGTTAAATAACAACCCAATTCATCTTGGACAATTACGTCATAAGTACCAGGCGACAGATTTTCAAATGTATTAGTTTCAAAAAACTGATTCATTCTAGGAGAAATCGCATACTTAATAACGCCTGTTCCTCCAGTTGCAAGGATTTCGATACTACCATTTTCAGTTCCGTTACAGGTGACATCATTGACATTGAAAGTTGCTTCCAATGGTGCAGATGGTTCAGTAATTGAAATTGATGCAGATGTAGCGTTACAATCACCACTCAGAACTGTAACAACATACGTACCAGCCAACAGTTCGGTAAACACACCCGGGCTGTCTTGCGTCGCATTGATAACGTTACCCATTGTGTCCAATAGGGTATAGACATAATTACCTAGTCCGCCATTAGCCGTTGCTGTGATGACGCCAGTGTTATCTCCTGCACAATTTATTGTTGGATTGGATGATGTTAAATTAATCACCAAAGTAGGTAAAGTGTCAATTGTAATTTCGTTAGAAACGTTGGCGATACAACCATTGGCATCTCTTACATAATATTCATACGTTCCAGGTGCCACAGAGAAAGTTGTAGACGATGAAAATGAACCCAGAACTGGAGAAAATGTGCTGTTCGCGCTATAACTATAAGGGCCTGTTCCTCCACCTGCTGATAAAGTAAGTGTTGCTTGAGTTAAACACGTTTGCGTTGTTGAAGTAACCAAGCTAGCGGTGATTGGCGTAGGTTGATCGATTACAATATCCAAAGATGTCATTGTACAATTAAAGCCATCATTAATAGAAATTGTATAGGTTCCAACTCCTAAATCAGTAAATACGTTAGACGTTTGCGGGCCAGATGAGCTTGGCGTTGGCAAAATAGTATTTAACGTATACGTATAATTACTCCCCTGTCCACCAGCAACATTCGTTACTGTAATCGTGGCATTTTGATCACCAAAACATGACAATAGCGTTGTATTTGGCGTAAAGGTTGCAGTAATTGGTGCTGGTTCAGCAAGTGTAATTGCTTGAGAAACGATACAACCTTGTGCATCTCTCACATTGACAGTGTAAGTTCCTGCTGATAAATCAGTGAACGTTCCGTTTGAAGAATAGGCAACCGTTGCGGCTCCTGTCAATTCATATTCATAAGAACCCCATCCTCCAATGGCAACAGCAGAAATTGTTCCATGATCGTTATCACATGTGACATTGGATGTTTCAGAAACTCCTAAAATCAACGCTTCAGCTGGCGATGAAATCACGACTGATGATGTTGCAAAACAAAAAGGACTCGCAGTTTCTGTAAGAACGACTGTAAAAGTTCCTGCCGACATTCCCATCACTATTTCAGGGTTGGTAGAGGTGTTTGCAGATACTGGTCCAAGAACAGATACGTTCGAACTATTGAAAACTTCGTAAGTATAAGATCCTGAATAACCGTTCACATTGATTTCAAATGATCCTGAAGTATCACCAAAACAAGTAACCGAAGTCGATTGTGTAGTGAAAGTAGGCGCAATTGCAGTTGGCAAAGACACTGTTACTTCCTCCGTACACAATGTAGTCGTATCTGTTATTGTCACCGTGTAATCTCCAGCTGGCACACCTGAAAACACATTTCCTGTTAAGCTGATAGAGGCAGGATTTGGACTTATTGTATATGAATAATTTCCACTTCCACCTATTCCTATGATGGTTACAATGCCATCATCATCATTACAACTTGGAACTGCAGTTACTTCTGGAGTCAAGTTTATTGGAGGCGCTACAGTTAGGGAAACTGTATTTCCACAGCCATTTATATCTTGCACTTCAATTGTATGGGTTCCAGATGTTACATTTGAAAGTGTAAAAGGTGGCACTCGTGATTGAAATGCGCCACCATCAATACTAAAACTATATGGCGACATTCCTACCGTATTTAAAATTACGTTGATTTCATAAGTACCTTCTGAAGCATCACACTGATTGGTTGTGGTAGCTGAAATTACAGGTGAAGGATCCATAGGTAAGATCACAACTGGACTTGAAACAACACATCCATAAGCATCCAAAACGTGGACGTAATAATTTCCAGCGTCCATGTTGAACGTACTGGAAGTCGCCCAAGACGAATCTGTAGCAACAGGTGAAGTTGCAGTCGTTGTAATTTGATATTGATATGGCGCTGTTCCGTCATGACCTACTGCAGTGATGATTCCAGAATTAGCATTACAATTAGCATTTTGTACAACTGTAGTTGTCAATGTTAAAGGAACAGACGATTCAGTTATGTTAAATGGAACCGTTACAACACTACAACCCGAATTAGGACCTGATGTCTCACTAATCAACACATAATAGTTGCCAAATGGTAGCATTCCTAAATTAGAAATAGTTAAGGAACCATTTGCAGGCACTACTCCAGAACCGTTGATTCCTGTTGAAATTAACGAGAGAGAATCGAATATTTCATAATTGATATTGGTGGCAGATCCATAAATACTGTTAATTGTAAAAGTCACATTTCCATCTCCACTACCAGCACAAGTAATATTACTCGCAGTTACCGCTGAAGCTGTTAAGGTTGAGTTCGTCGGAATTGGAGCTGTTGACGGCTCATAATACGTACAGTTTGTAGACACATCGTATACAATAAATGTATACAGCACTCCAGGAGTTAAACCTGTAAATGTTGTGGATTGACTTCCTGGTGCATCTTCAGGCAACCAAGATCCTGGTGGGTTTGGGTACACGGAAATAGGTCCTTGATAAATACTGAAAAAGAATGGCCCAGCACTTGGCAATGATGATCCGACGCTTACGACTGCTATTCCTCCTGTGGTACAATCCACTGTTGTAGTAATGTCAATATCCAAATCTGTTGGAGGTGATGCCACCAGTACATTTTGGAATAAGACTGAACAACCATTGGCATCGACAATATTGATTTGGTATAATCCAAAATCAACCACATCAAAATTAACTGATGTTGTTCCTGCATTATTCAATTCGGAATTGGCATATCCATTCGTGCCTGTCACAAAATAATTGTAAGGCGCTGTTCCGCCAGTCACATTATCAATAATAATAGAACCTTGAGAAACACCACCAGCATTACAAGTGATGTCAACTGTATGATAATTCACTACGATCGGATTTGGCTGGTCTATGGTAATTGTATCTGTAGCAGTACATGAATTAGCGTCCGTGACGGTCACAATATACGTCCCTGCTGGTAAACTTGAGGTTTGATTACCGAAATCCGTCCCAGTTGTATCATTAAATACATTGATTACAAAAGGTGGCGTACCAACGCTTGTATCTATAGTCACCTGGATCGCTCCATTGGTGTCACCATTACACAATATGGGCTGAATTTGTGTTACCAAACTTAAGGCAGGTGGAATAATCGGATTTATAGTTTGAATAGCCGATTCCGCAATACATCCATTAGAATCTGTAATTTGAAATTGATACGTTCCTGCACTCGCAGTTGTATACACAAACGGTGAACCAGTTGCACCTACAGAAGCGTATGCACCCCCATCGATAGACACCGCATATGAGAATGGAGCCGCACCCCCGGAAATCGTTCCAGTGATGATCGCATCTGGTGTGGCCGTACAATCTAGATCTTCAGTTAAAACCGTATTTACAGAAATAGGGATTAATGGAGCAACGGTATATGATTCGCTGTAAACGCAATCATTCGCATCCCTCACTTGGAAAGTATAAGTCCCAGGTTCTAAATCTGCAAAAACAGTTGAAGTTTGATACGCAGTTGCTGCCGACGCTGGCGCTATTATTTGATATTCTAAAGTTCCAGTTCCACCACTTGTACCAGTAATGGTAATTGTTGAAGTATTCGATGGACATGTCACAGGTGTATTACTAAACGTTAAATCTGTTGGTGGATCTAATGGAATAATAGTAATAATGCCTGCAATTGCAGTACATCCGCTACTATCTTTAATTGTGATTGTGTAAGTTCCGCTTGTTAATCCTATAAATGTATTCCCTGTTTGAAAATTGACACCGTCGATACTATACGTGTAAGGCCCAACGCCTCCATTTACTCCAGAAACTGTAATCACTCCGTTGGACGTACAAGAATAAGGTGTGGTAAGTGTGGCATCTCCTTCAATTCCCGAATTGGAAGTGATTGTCACTGTTTGAGGATCTGTCAAACATACTGAATTACCAAGCGTATATCTGACTACAACATCATAATCCCCTTCAGAAAGCCCATTAAACACAGACGCATTTACAAAGGTGACTCCACCATCGATACTATACTGCAAAGAATTTCCATTGGCATTCGACACGTTAATTGCAATGGATCCTGTATTTGCTCCAGTACATACTATATCTGTAGTAGCGATTGCGAAATCTGGTGCTAGAACCGCTTCAACCGTCAACGTTGTACTTGCACTGCAATTGTTAGAATCGACAACAGTAATGTTAAATGTTCCTGGAGCTGTTACCGCTATTTCTGGAACGGTTTGAAAATCGGCAGTACTGTTTACAAAATAAAAATAGGGTGGTGTCCCTCCTACTGGGTATACTATAATTTCTCCATCATTACAAGACAATGGTGTGGTTAAGGCTGCCGTAACCGTCAATAAGGGTGGTTCGACAATTGTAACGGTTCCTGTGTATGTACAACCATCTTCGGTTGATACATTTGTGGTGTAAGTTCCTGGGTTCAAATTGGCGAATGTGTAATTGTTTGCGTTAATTGGACCCACACTGTTTATCATAGTTGCTCCGTTATATATTGAAAACGAATATTGAGGACGCACACCATTGGCAGCTAATCGTATCGTTCCTTTATCACCATGACACAAAGGTTGGGTGATAATTGTGGAAACCGTAAAATTACGATCCCTGATTTGTACATCAGGTACTGTAAAGACACATGGATTAGTTGGAACCCCAATCTGTCTAACATAAACTGTATATAAGCCCGCCGTCGTTACGGTAAATACATTACTCGCTTGATAATTAGTACCATCAATACTATATTCATAACCAGACGGTACACCATTTACTGTAATTTGTCCTGGAGTTGTACAAAATATATCTCTTGGAGTTACAGTTGGATTCAATAAGTTTTGATAGACATTAAAATAGAACTGGTTGAAACAACCACCTTCATAATTGATGGTTAATCTAAACTGACCCGAAATATTTGCGGTAAAATTAGGACCAGTCCCCACTTGATTCCATGTACATGAAGAGTTTTCATTTGCACAGTCCGTGTCAGAAACCGCTGAACAACTAGATTCATCTAACTGTTCCCAAATTATTGAAGTTGCACCAGATAAATTGGTTGTAATGGCTCGCGAATCGTTGGCACCGCATAAAAATATGAGTGGTAATAATTTGCCATCATTCGGGCAGGTTACGACCTCGTCCGCAAAGGGTATTACAGGATTTGCGATATTTCCACCATAAATACCTACGTCAAACTGCTGAACAATGGATTGACAAGGTGCTACAGCTGTGTTGTAAACATAGTACGTTCCTGTTGAAGTGACTGTAATAGTTTGAGTCGTTCCGATAACTGGTGAACCTGACGAATTTGTAGACCATGAATAGGAATCATATCCATTGGCGGCAGTAAGATCGACACTGTTTCCACAAAGCACAATATTTTCAGAAAATGTACAATCATCTAAATCCGCAAGAAAGTTAGTTGCTTGAGGACTGATCAAACAGCCTGTATTGCTACTATAACTTGGGTCATCTGTAATGGTAAAATTAGGATTGAAAAATCCACTATATGTTGCGAACGCTTGGTTATTAATAAGGTTAGAACATGCATCGGCCAGCTGACTACAAGTTTCAACTGTCATAACTTCAATACGAATTTCGTAAACAGGATCATTTTCTTCCACCAAATAATCTTCGATATCAAAAATAAGCTCTCGTGTTGCCGGATTATAACTATTCACTGTCACTCCGGGAGGCAAGACTAGATCAGTTGGATAATTAAAAATAATGTTGATTGGAAGTATATCTCGGATTTGAAAATTGGTGGCATTGTCATTACCAGTATTTTGAAAACCGATAACATAATTTAAAGGTGTGGCAAGTCCTACTGTTTGTCCACCAATATTATTCCCCATATCATCCTCAACAATTTTTGTGAGAACAATATTGGGTTCAATAATTTCTACTGCAAAGGCGAAGAAGTATTGGAAATACACATCTTGATTACTTTCCAAACGTACCGTTGCAGAGGTTGCATCATTTGCAATAACCGTATTTCCAGGATTGGGAACATGCATCACACCAGTATCAAATCCCAAGGTGTTTGTACTGTTGGGATTTCTCGTGTTTACGGGTAAAGCGCTTAATTGTGTAACCGAACTGTTGAAAAAGTTATTCGCTGGCCTATCGGCTGCCGACATATTGATACCATTCAACACCAATCGGTCATTTTGGATTGGCTTATCGCCTTCCAAAGTCGCAAAAGCAAAATTAGCTCTCACAGGTGCCGGGGCTGGAATAGTTCTAAATCCTGAAATCGGAATATCAACATTGACCGAACTACTAATAGCACTAAAACCATCAAAGCTAGTAATAGATTTGCCCGGAAGCGTTGGATCTTCATACACTACAAATAGAGACCATCCTGCGGAGAATCCTGTCCCGTTGTATGGATTAAATGTAGCGGTGGCGCCTTCGGCACTTGACACATTACCAATAGTATATGTGCCTAAATTATTAGCCAATCCTGTTACAATATCTGTAACATCCGCATAACATGAATACGGAAAACTATCTCCTGTGGCAGTTCCATTGGCATCATAAATAACGGTTCCTACTACGTCATTATAGCCACCAGTTGGCCCTTTAAATTTTACGTTGGTTATAGATTCTGCTCCAGCAGTAACAGCTCCCCAATAGAGTCCGGCATATTTAATTCGGTAACAATTAGGATTGGGAATATTCAGATCGGCACTGGACGAACTGAATGTCGATGCGTCACCGTCAATATCAATATATTGCATATCGACCGTATGATTGTAAACGGAATTATCATTAAAGGCATTGTTGTTGGGTCCAAGAATGTTGTTTCCTATGAGGATAATATCACCTTTTAAATCCTGATTAAATCGAGGCGTAAAAGGCTCATAATTTTGTGAGTAAGACTGTAATCCCAAACAGAGACATACAGCAAGTAGGGCTATTCTAGAAAAAGTAGGTTTTTTCATGATAATTGTTTTTTGTTAGTTACTTTTTCCTTCAAGGGGCATCGTTAGAAAAAGTTTGGGGCCTCAATTTTATATGGTATTTAATTTTCTATTTTCACTATTGACATTTTTCCGTTATAAGGACTATTTCCTTTTGATTTCATGGCTTCATTCGCCTCTTCAATACTACCGAAATTCTGGTAATAGATGTAATATTTGCTAGTATTGACATCATAGAAGAAGTCAATATCTGTTCCTCCTGCAGCGACTGCATTTCTGACAAATTCGTCTCTTTTAGCAACATCATTGTGTACAGCTACAATTAAATAATAACCGTCTTCGATATTCTTTACATTTTTGAGAATCTGAATATTATTGCTTTGTTCTTCTCCAAAGTCAAAATCTTCTTCTGTTAATGGCGTTGTACTTAACTCCGTATTTTGTTTGAGGATGCTCAAGGTTTGTCTGTCTTGGGTGAACCTATCTTGCTCACTGTCAAAAGCAGCACGTTTGATACGACGTTTTCTTTCAAATTCTGTCGCTTCATTAATGTTTTCAAGGTTTGCCGATAAAGTTGCTCTGGTCTCAATCGCTTTAGCTTGTTCTGCTTTCAATCTTTTAATAGAACTTTGGTAATAGAGATTGACTTCATCATTTTCAAGTGGATAAATTTTGATTCGTTCATCATATAATTTTTCCAACTCCTTGATCCGATCATTTCTAGTTTCAATAATTTGATTGAGATCCACCTTTAAACCTTCTAAAATTGCATTTTCAGCTGTCAAACTTTTGAAAGGTTTAGGCTCCATGAAGATGCCTTTGTCACTTAAATCATTTTCCTCTTTTAAATCCTTGAGATCTTTATTTTTGCTCTCAATAGCTTCTGTAAACTGTTCCAATAACTCACTTTGCTCAATTTTGGCATCTTCGGTCATTTTCTCAACGGAACTCATCGATTTTGCAATCTCGTCGGTTGGATTTTCAATCAAATCTTCTTTAGCTTGAGCTTCCGCTTCTAACTTTGCTTGAGCCGCCGCATCTGCTTCTTTTTTCGCAATCTCTGCCAATCTTGCAGCTTCGGCTTGAGCGTTTATTTTAGTTTCTTCAGCAAATTTTAGTGCCTCTGCTTCTTCGGCAATTCTTGCGGCTTCTGCATCTGCTTTCTCTTTTGCATCTGCTTTTGCTTTGTTTTTAGCTTCCAGTTCTATTTGTGCAAGACGTTCTGTTTCTATTCTTGCTTCTTCGGCAATTCTTGCGGCTTCTGCATCTGCTTTCTCTTTGGCATCTGCTTTTGCTTTGTTTTTAGCTTCCAGTTCTATTTGCGCAAGACGTTCTGTTTCTATTCTAGTTTCTTCGGCAATTCTTGCAGCTTCTTCATCTGCTATTGCTTTGGCTTCTGCAAGTGCTTTGTTTTCTGCATCTAATTTTGCCTGTGCAGCTTCAGCTTTTAATCTTTCATCTTCTGCCAATCTTGCTGCTTCTAAATCTGCTTTCACCTTGTTTTCCGCATCCAATTTTGTCTGTGCTACTTCAGCCTTCAATCGCGCTGCTTCAGCCAATCTCGCTGCTTCCGCATCTGCTTTTGCTTTCGCTTCTGCTTTGGTTTTATTTTCAGCTGCAATTTTAGCTTTTGCTTCTGCAACCTCTTTGGCTTGCGCTGCTTCTGCTAATTTAGCAGCCTCTGCCTCTTTTTTAGCCTGTGCATCTGCTTTCGCTTTTGCCTCTACTTCTTGAGCAAGTTTAATTTTGTCAGCTTCCGCTTGGGCTTCTGCTTCTGCCTTGGCAATCGCAACTTCTTCTTTTTTAGTTTCCGCTTTTGCTTCTGCTTCCAATTTAGCCTGTGCTTTTGTTTCCGCCGCTTTTTTACGATTTTCTTCTGCGTTTACGTTATTAACAGGTTTCTTTCTATCTCCAGAAAAAAGAGCGCTCACTTCATCTTCACTACTATATCTATAATTTATTGGGTTTTTGAATTTATAAGCCAGAGTTATTTCATGCGAAGGGCCGAAATCTGTTAAGTCTCCAAGTGCTTTTTCAAAATTGTACTCAATGGAAATTTGCTTTGTTATATTCATCCCTAGACCACCTGAAGCACCATAAAGATTGTTATATCCAACTTGCGCCCAAATTCCTCTAGGCACGGTCAACATGGCAAGTCCTGATACCACGGTTTTTTCTTCGTTGAATTCTGATCTTAACAAACCAGAAAATCTACTTTCGTCAAAAAAGCCTAACATATCCAAATAACCTGTATACATGATGTGACCTTGAATGGTCTTACCTGGATTGTCTCCAATAACATCTGATGAATTGAAAAGACCTAAATTGTTGATGGACAAACCGAAATCAAAAAAACCAGTTCCGTAATTGATTCCAGGATTAATGGACAGTAAAAAGTTAGATGGAATATTTTCCAAAGAAGGATCTGGGAAATTGGTGACTACATTGTTGCTATTGACACCACTTTTGTAAGCACCAACATTCAAACCAAATGTTAGGTTGCTATCTCTAGAAAATCGTATGTTGTAAGCGAAGTTTACAATTCCACCAAAAGTGGTCAACACACCATAGTTTTGCTGGAACAACCCAATACCGAGTCCTGAATTTTCACTAAATCTTCCAGAATAACTCGCCAAGTATGTTTGGGGTGCATCCTCAAATTGAACCCATTCGCGTTTATTGGTAATACTGAAGTAATTATTTTGCTGTCTAACGAAACTGAAAGTCGGGTTAATGGCGTATTGATTGTACGTCAAAGAATTTCGAATTGGTAACGCAAACGACACCACTCCATCTTCTTCTTGAGAGTGGGACACCTGTACAAAACAGATAGTGATAGCTATTACCAACAGAATTTTATTCATGCTATTTAACAACGGTTATGGAGCCCTTTTTTGGTTTTTGGTTTGGAGCTGTGATGATATAGTAAAATACTTTATTGACGCTGCTTAATTCTAATCTCGTTTCTGGCCAATTGTTTTGATAATCGTTTGTTTGGAGCACTACTTTCCCTTGATTAGTAAGAATTAGTACTTCGGTATTGGTACCACTGACATATTGAGGAGGTATCACCCACGTGTCGTTGACGCCATCGCCATTTGGACTTATCAGGTTCGGAATATTTGCAACATCTGGAAATGGGTCAATAGGTTCAGTAATGGAAAACAGTAATTCCCGAATCGAAACGCAACCTATCGTTTGAGAAATTATTACTTTGTAATCTCCATATTCTGAAGCAATATAGGTGTCTGACGTTTCTCCTGGAATAATGACATCATTTAAATACCATTCAAATTCGGGATCAGTGGCCGTTGTTGCAACTCTGATGGTCAAGGATTCTCCTTCTTCCATGGTGTTTGTGGCATCTACATTGAGTCCACTTATGAATCCCTCACTTACTAAATCTATGGATCCTGAAGCCTCACAACTTCCTAAATCTACTTGTACCGAAAAAGTTCCCGACTCATCCGTTTGATACATTTGATTGGTGGCTTCAGGAATTAAAATTCCATCTTTATACCATTGATAACTATTGCCACCCAACGTGCTCAAAGTGGTCATACCTTGATCTGGACAAAATGGATTTCCCAAGCTCGAAACAATGGATGCATTTGCTTGACCGGAAACAGCTTCACTAATGGTCACACGATTTGAGAATGAATTGGATGTACAGGTTCCATAATTTGTTCTGGCAAAATAAGTTCCTGGTTGGCCGACCGCTAATGTTGCACCATCAGCCACAAAAATCGAGGTCGTAGGACTTGTTTCTTTAAACCATTTAAACGTTAGCGACGGATAATTCAAAGGAGAATCATTATCTCCATTTCCCGGATTGTCAATGGTCAATAAATATGTTGCTCCTGTGCAATATGCACCAGTGGACACTAAATTATTGATTGTAAAAGGACTGTCTTGACTTTTATAATATGCTGGAAATGCTACGGAATTTGAGCTAGACGCCACAGGTGCCGTACTTCTTATTTTTAGTTTGTAGCCTTCACCAGCCGTAGTTACAGGAACTGAAAAATTCAAAGTTGCCGGCGAACTTGTAATTGCTCCTGGATTGGAGGTGAATACTACTGTTGAGTTTGTAAAACTTCCATTGGGATCTGACATTTCAACACTAAATTGATTATTGGATGCCAATGCCGATTCTGGAGAGAATACAAATGTGACACTGTACGAATTAAAAGAACTACTGGCACAAGCTTGGCTAAAACCAAGATTTGGCGTACCAATAACCACTTGGGCGGTCATCTGTTCTGAGCAAAGCAGAACAAACAAACATGCCAAAATAGTAAGTTTTTTTAAAATAGTAGTTTTTTGCATTCAGTCAACTTGTTTTGTAATCCCTTTTACTTCGTTGTAATTTTTTATTGAATCAAGAATAACTCGCAAGAACAGTGTCAAACGAGTTAATTTTGAAATTATAAAGTTTTAGATGCTAATTAGAACTAACCCTAATCTTCCGTGTCGTAGTCATTGGACGCAATGATTTTATTGATTCTCAATCTAAAATCAGGACGTTTTTGGTTTTTGTAATCAATAAAAGTTTCTGTATCGGCAGCTTTCGAATAGACATTGAAAAATGCTCGATTTCCGTACCAATTTTCCAAATCAGCATTGTTGGTATTATTTTCAGTGAAAATATTTCCTTTGCAATTATTGAAATACATTTCACTAAATTTAATCATATCAAGATTTTTGCTGTTGACATTGATATTTTTGTCCAAAATAACTGCTGGATAAAAACCTGAAATTACACTTTTATTCATCTTAAGTGATGCGTCTTCTGCGATGTACAACGCTTCTTTCACCAAACCTACTTTGATGTCAGCATATAAATCATCACTAACATTTACCAATGTTATATTTTCTGCAGTTACAACAGTTCCTTTTTTAGTTAAATCTGCTTCCTCTTTCTTATCATAAGACGCAATGACCATACATCGAGATCCGTCAGCACCTGATACATAAGGCGAACGAATAGCTACTGAATTGGTGATTTTACATTGTGCCCCATAATTGAATTCATAATCATTACTACTGGATCTGTAAGATACCGTCTTGTTAAGATTCAAATCCCCTCCTATTACATTATAGGAATTACCTTCACAATAGCTCACCATTACATTTTCAATGATAGTCTTGTTACCGACACCAGCTAGTGTCAATGCACTGTAATAACCAAACTCTTTTGTTCGTTTACCAGCATATTCTATTCTAACATATCTTAAAATACCAGAATTACCATTGGCGTTGTCTCCTCCGTAAGTAACGTGTCCATAAGAAGTTGGATTCATACCATAGTTGATGGCAGAGCTATTTCCAAATTTATTGATAGGTGCGTCACCTAAAATGAATAATCCGCCCCAGTCACCAGATTTTTTAACACTTCTATTTGAAGTAAAAATAATTGGATCTGTTTCTTGACCATCCGCGATGATTTTAGATCCCTTACTGATGGTAAGAGAACCATTTGTTTTGTAATCTCCGATAATTACTGTTCCTGGTTCGATGGTGATCGTAGTGCTGTCTACCACAAAAACGCTCCCAGACAATAAGTAAATATCTTTCTTATATAAAGTTGTGTTTTTTGTGATGTTACCACTCAATATTTGAGTTGGCTCTCCGTAATCGACATGGTTGGGTCTAAATTCTGTCCAAGAATTTAACCAGTTGGACTTGCCCATTATTCCTTTTTCCTGTTGAGCAAATATGCTTCCAACAACAAAAAATAACAAACATACTGTGAGTGTAGAGTTTTTCATATGAGGTATAAGTTTTAGATTTTGGGTTCTTTAAACAATATTAAGTCAAACATATAATTAAATCCTATGAAATACAAATAATATCGATGAAATGCATTAATATTTATTTATAATAAAGTTTTTTCTTACATTTATAACCTTACAGACAAATAAAACCATTAGGTTGAGTTTAGATTTCATTTCAATGACGAAAAAGAGGAGCACATAAACTTTGAGTAACAACCTTGTGACAACAGAATTACAATCAAAAATTTCACAAGTATTCATTTTTTTGAATAAAAAAAATCCCTAATAGTAGTTTAGAGATTTTTTCGGTTAAGACACTTATAGATTAAACTGATTGGAAGGCCTAAAAAATAATTAGGCCTTTAATTTTTGTTAAACTCATTATAGGTATGCAATGATTTTAAAGTTTCCTCATAAAAAAGAATTGCCGAAATTAAATTCGATTTGTCAGAATATGGCAACACTTTCTTTTGAAACTCTATTGTACTAGCAAAATAAGTTCTAGATGCCTGAATATTATCTTCCAATGCTTTTCTATTTTCTTTGGTATCTGGAATTCCGAGGGAACTCATAGTAACGCCTGGTTTTGTCGCAAAGGCAATGTTAGGTAAAATTTTAACAATGACTTCGATGCGTTCATTATATAAATCCAATAACTCTCCTTTTTGTTTTTTGTCTAACTCATCACGATCGTGGTATTTAGCTATAGATACTTTTCCACTGATAATACTTTGAGGATCATCTTTACTTTGGGAAAATCCAAGGCTTGTAACCAACAAAAGGGTCATCATTAATAAGGTAATTTTAGTTTTCATATGAGATAATTTAGGGTTCAATACGACAAATTTATGCAATTAAACGAAAAAAGCAAGCGTTTTGTCGATTTTTTCATTTTAATTCAAAAAAAAATTATTAATCACAATATTTCATTTTGTTACACTCATATCTATTACTTAAAAGATTAGGGCTAAATAAAGTGGAAACATCATGTATTTTCAAATCGAATTCTATCTCGAAGCTCACAAGGGTGTTAAGTGAAATAAATCTATTTTTTCCGGACAATTACATGTTGTAGTTATAAACTTAAATCTATTATTTGACCTAATATTGCAACTTTTATATCATGTTCTATGGATTCACTTACACAAATAGTATTAGGTGCCGCTGTTGGCGAAGCTGTTCTAGGCAAAAAAATAGGGAACAAAGCTATGCTGTATGGAGCCATTGCCGGCACAATTCCAGATTTGGATGTGTTTGCTTCCTACTTTACAGATACAGTTACTGCTTTGGAAATTCATAGAGGCTTTACACATTCTATCATATTTTCATTGGTTTTTGCTCCAGTCTGTGGATGGATTGTGTCTCGTTATGAAACCTTATCAGCATTTAAGGGATGGACTTGGTTATTTTTCTGGGCATTTCTCACTCATCCTATTTTAGATTCATATACGACATGGGGCACACAACTTTTTTGGCCTTTAGATATACGGCTTGCGTTTAAGTCGATTTTTGTAATTGATCCTTTATACACAGTGCCCTTTTTAGTGTTCCTTATTTTGGCGATGTTTCAACATAGAACTTCTAATAGAAGACGAGTCTATAATAATTTAGGCTTGATTATAAGTTCCTGTTATTTGACATTTACCTTATTATTAAAATGGGCAGCGTACACAAAATTTGAGACTGCTCTAAAGGATCAGTCTATTGGTTATGATAAAATTGATACGCGTCCTTCCCCGTTAAATACCATTCTTTGGAATGCGAATGTGGAAACCAAAGATTCGTATCTGTTGGGTGATTATTCATTTTTTGATTCGCAGCCAATTGCTTTTGATAGGTACAAAAAGAATCATGAGTTGTTGGATCGATATCGAACGAATGAAAACGTTCAACGAATGATTACTATTTCTGAAGGTTGGTATACGCTTATTGAAAGAGAAGATCGACTTTACTACAATGAATTGCGCTTCGGGTTACTATCTATGGATAAAGGATCCCAAAAGTTTGTGTTTCAATATGAAATTGTTGAGGATAGCGATGGAAACGTACGATTTATTGAACAAAAGAAAGACCAACGGGATGGCAAAAAATTGTTATTAGGTTTATGGGAACGGATAAAAGGTAATTAGCTATTAAGGTCACGCGACTTTATGATCTTGATTATGCTTCATTCACAGACTTGCATAAGGGCTGCCATTTTTTGAGAAAGAAACATTCGCGACATTGCTATTGTAATACTTTCACAAACGGGATGCACAGCTTCAACGGGGTCGACCGCAAATGATGGTGACCATATTCATCTAGTCTTATTCATACTGATTGTTACTTCAAATGAATCAGGCTCATTGGTTAATAGATGTTATTATAAAAAACTTTTCGACATGAGTGTCACGCTGTTTATTAGTTTAAATTCTCCATACTTTTCTGAATCAAAGCTTCACGTCGTAGGGCTAGACTCGAGGTGACTACGTCTCAATTGATGATTTTTGGGTTATATTTGCCACACTAACTATTATAATGGCTGCTACGCTTCTATCGTCCCCTTTGCAGGGTTTTACGGATTTCCGGTTTCGCAATGCTTTCCATCAGTATTTCGGAGGGATTGATACCTTTTATTCGCCATACATTCGGCTCAATGGGAAATTGACGATTAAGCAATCTTATCAGAATGATATTGCACTGGACAACAACAGGAGTCTGGAGGTGATTCCTCAAATCATTACCAACGATGCGGAAGAATTTGTCTATGTTGCCAAATACGTGCAAAGTCTAGGCTACAAGGAATTGAATTGGAATTTGGGTTGCCCCTACCCGATGGTCGCTAAATCTGGAATGGGCTCTGGGTTGATTTGTCATCCTGAAAAAATCAATGAGGTCTTGCATAGAGCGCATAACGAAACTGATATTTTGGTGTCAATGAAAATGAGAATGGGTTATGAACATGCGGAAGAAATTCTGGATGTATTTCCTATTTTGGATCGGTATCCGCTGAAGAATATTGCGATCCATGCCAGAATAGGAAAACAACTCTACAAAGGCCCTGTCGATTTGGATGCTTTTAAAACATGCATTGGTAGCACCAAACACAAGTTATACTATAACGGTGATATTACTAGTGTTGCTGTTTTTAAGGCGATGGAAGAACGCTTTCCACAAATTGATCATTTTATGATTGGCCGAGGGTTGATTGCCGATCCTTTTTTACCAAGCATGATAAAAAATAATACGACCGTATATCCTCAAAACAGATGGGAGATTTTTTCGAATTTTCATGATACTATCTATGAACAGTATGACGCATATTTGTCTGGACCTACTCCTATAAAATTGAAAATGTTGGGGTTTTGGGAGTTCTTTTCACAATCGACCTCCAATCCTCAAAAAACTTATAAGGCGATCAAAAAAGCCACGAATCCTGTGAAATATAAGCAGGCGGTGGCTCAAATTCTGGATACGGAAAGGCGGGTTGGAACTAACAGCTAATTAAATTTATATGCTACATATATCACAATAAACATACCTGTTAATGTGGCAATTAACCATTAAAGATCTATGAAGAAAATCTCCCAATAATGCCCTATAATAACCACGAGACTGATCCCATACCTAGAACCACCGTATGTTAAAAGAGATTAAATTGTTCAAACGCAATCAATTTTGCTCGGGATTGATGGTCTTGGACAATGATTGTTCAACCTTGTCAAATTCATCTTGATTGTCAGCGAGAACCATCAAAACATCATGGGCTTCCACAATGGTGGAACCACCTGGTCTAATAAATTTCCCATCTCTTTTAATCATTGCGATAAATGCTGATTTTGGGAAATTCATATCGATAATTCTTTTGTTTACTCCGTAATATTTTGGTGAAATAACAAATTCTTGAAGGGATGATTTAGGTAGTTCTAAAATGAGCTTGTCTACTTCTGTGATCTTTTTTCGAGTTTCAGGCAATGCCACGTGCAACCATTTTGCCACTATGGAAAGTGTGGTGCCTTGAATGAGGATAGATGTTACGGAAATAAAGAACACAATGTTAAACATCATATTGGCTTTATCGATACCTGCCAAAAGCGGGTATGTTGCAAATACAATAGGGACCGCACCACGTAAACCCACCCAAGAAATATAAAACCGTCTTCGCATTTTCATTTTGAAGAACATAAGACTGATCAATACACCGATCGGTCGCGCTACAAAGATTAGAAATACCGAAATCAACAATCCGATACCCACATATGGAATGATTTGGGACGGGAAGACCAACAAACCTAAAGTAAGGAACAAAACGATTTGCATAAGCCACGCCAAACCATCAAACATTTTTAAAATGGTTTTTTTGTGGATGAGGTCTTGATTGCCTAAATATACCGCACAGATGTAAATGGCGAGAAATCCGTTACCACCCACAAAATCGGTGGCAGAAAATGTGATGAACATCAGTGCAATCACCAAAACTGGGTAAAGACCTTCAAAGTCAAGTTTAATTTTGTTGATAATGTGTTTGCTTGCAATGCCAAAGCCAATGCCTGCGATACCACCCAAAATCATTTGTTGAAGAAACATTGGAATAATGGATACAAAACTTTGATCTTGATTGATCACCAAAGTCAAGAATGCAATGGTCAGCACATACGCCATGGGATCGTTACTTCCGCTTTCCAGCTCCAGCGTGGGTCTTAAATTCGTTTTTAATGCGAGACTTTTTGCACGTAAAATTGAAAATACGGCCGCTGCATCAGTAGAAGATACAATGGATCCCAACAATAAACTTTCATAAATTGTAAAATCAGTAACAAACCAAACAAATGTACCCAGAGACACAGCGGTCAATAAAACTCCCAGTGTCGATAATGCAATACCTTCTTTAAGAATGGGTTTGACTGATGTCCAATTGGTATCCAGACCTCCGGAAAACAAGATGAAATTAAGCGAAACGATTCCAATGAATTGCGCAAGTTTTGGATCATCGAAATGAATACCACCAAGACCGTCGGAACCGGCCAACATACCAATTCCCAAAAAAAGCAATAAGGTGGGAACTCCAAATTTATAGGACGTCTTTCCAGCAAAAACACTAATGAGAAGCAATAGAGAGCCAATCAACATAATGTTTTCAATCCTTAAATCCATTCCTATTTTTTTGAGATTTCACAGATGCTTTATGATCTGTATTTTTCAGTTAATTGTTGTGTTTTAAAACAACACAACTTACACCCGTCAAATTTACCACATTTAATTTTGCCTAAACAAAACTAACTATTAAAAGCAGTATTTATTTGAGCCAACCTTTTTTTGAAGCGAATTTACTGTATACATATAAAAATATAGCTATGGCTATAACTACGATAGGAATGATAATGGAAAACACAAGGGATGATTTTTTAATGTCGATCACAAATAGCCAATAGAATTCAATAAAAAGCAAGGTAATCAAAGCCACAGCGAAAAATTTGGTAGCAATTTTCTTTCTCATAAAGAGCATAAAGCTTCCTAACATTTCAGAAAATAATGCCACTAAAAATATAATGATATACCAAAAAGGTAGCGACTCAATATTGTTAAATTCCTCTGTTGTTAAGTTTTCATTTAAGGAATCCAATTCAAAAGAACTAAAATAAATTTCAACCAGATTCCACAAAATAGCAAAAACGGCTACGACCCAGAAGGACCTTGGTGGCTTTAAGTTTGGTACCATATTACAATACTTATTGAATGTGTACTAAAGATAGGAATTTTAAAATTGATTTCTCTAAAAAGGTTATTTGCAATCCCTATGCTGTGTGCCCTGTACTAGTTTCGGCATCAAACCTGTAACCAATCGTTACTCCTTTCATTTTGTCGCACCGCTTTAGCGATAACGATTGCAACAATAGACTTCAGAGAAATCCACTACATATGGCTTTTCATTAATGACACTATCTCATTTTTCTGAAGCACGCCAGATTGTCGCCATAATTGCTTTCCACTTTTGAATAGAATTAAAGTAGGAACGCCTTTTACTTGGTATTTTCCTGACAATTCTTGATTTTTATCGACATTAATCTTAATGATGGAGATAGAGTCGCCTAATTCATCTTTCGCTTCTTTAAGAATGGGACTCAACGTTTTACATGGACCACACCAGTCAGCAAAAAAATCGACTAACACAGGTTTATCTTGGTTGATCAATTCTGAAAATTTACTCATAACATCTTCGTTTTAATTAATAATGTCTTCTAAAAATACTTAAAATATTTTCGTCTTAAAAATAATTGAATAGGAATTCATATATAATAAACTGTTACTTCCTTCACAAAAAAACTAGATGATTGAATTGAATAACATGAACGTAAAAGTATAAAGAATTTTTTCGGTTTCCTTATACTGATTATTTTATTGGGATGCATTAACCCTTTTTCCTCTTCGCAAATGGTTCAATCGTAAATGTTGGTTTTTAACAGAAGATTAATGCTGTATGGTTTTTAAGAAGCCGGCAAAGGTTAAGGGTTGCTTGATTTTGCACCCGAGCGGATGGATTTCCTTGCCGTGCGGATGGGTTTTGGGGATGTGGGAATTGTTGATAGACCACACCAACTATGGCGAAAGTGGGAGAACAATGTGAATTTTGATGATGGGCACGGATTGCAAATCGGGCGCCCTCGGGGTCCAAACGTTACAACCTTAAACTTGCCTTGAGGGATACCATCCGATACCGCAAGTACACCTTAATTATACATTAGGTATACATTAGGTATACATTAGGTAGATATGAAGTAGATACCAAGTAAACATTAGGTAAACACGGGTGAACCCTTCTTTTAATTGCCTTTAGCGCTACTATTGCTACTTAAAACACCCCAACGCACTCCATTGCATGCACTGTACTAATTGGTATGAACTCATTCGCACTACTAGTGCCGTACTGAATGCCTAGCCAGACTGTGATGGCCACGTTTTCTGGAAGGTCTGTGGCTATGGGACTATGGATGTTAAAATGTATGTCCAGATGTTCTGCATTACATTGCAATGGATTCGATTGCTCGGCTGCGCCCAAACCGTTGGCACTTGGGTATATAGGCTGATAGGCATCCTGAACCCATTGGTAGCATGAAACTACACTCAATGCCGCCGTAAGTCTGAAATGTGTGGCTGACTTTGGTCTACGTTTGAGATGATTTGGTTTGCTTTGGGCAATATGAATTTGAATGGTGGTGCGTGTACGATTTATGGATATTGATGGTTTTGCGTTATAGATTTGACCAAATGGCTGTGCTTTTAGCATTTGAAACCCGATGAGCATTGCAGGTGCATTGAAGAGGCTAGCCTCTCTTTGACCAGGCATGCCGCTCCCCTTTGCAATTATGGCTCGACAAACGCCAGACAGACGACTTGACATATAGCTGTCTTTGAATGTCATTATCTGCTGATTCAGGCCAGTACGTAGTGCTCGGGACAATATTGATGCGCCGCCAAACTCTTGCGTGTTGGCTTTGACCGCGGCAAAGGCTGGGTCGTTGTTAATGCGCTCCTTTGATGGTCCCGTAGCCTTGCGCTCAATGTGTACATTATTGAGTTTGTAATAGCAAGTGCCATTAAGCGTACCTTTGAGTTTGATGAGACCTGTTTGTTTAGGCATTTGGGAATTAGGTGTTTGGGCTTATCAAATATATTGAAAAATTGGATTGGTTTGTTGCATTGGTTCCATTAATTTGCTTTGTGGGTTCTATACTATGAGCAGGATTTAAGGACTACCATCTGGTGTGCTTTGCTTTGTTACTTCCCGATGCAGAATTGTGTTTTCTTTTGTTTATAGGGTTTAAAGATATTTGAGGTACAAAACTTCTCTAAAAATTTCCAAAAATTGGCAATTATTAAAATCCTATTTCCAGAAAATAATCTCAACTTAACTCCATTTCATCTTCTGCAACCTAACCGCATTCAATATTGCCAATAAAGCCACTCCAACATCGGCAAACACAGCTTCCCACATTGTCGCTAAACCACCTGCACCCAAAACCAAAACCACCGCTTTTACACCGAAGGCCAAACCAATATTCTGCCAAACAATACGTCTTGTAGAACGGCCTATTTTTATGGCTCTTGCTATTTTGGAAGGTTGGTCTGTCTGGATAATAACATCTGCTGTTTCAATCGCTACATCACTGCCTAGGCCACCCATTGCAATACCCACATCACTTGCTGCCAATACTGGTGCGTCGTTGATACCATCACCTATAAAAGCCATTTTGTTGTCGGTTTCAGCCATCAGCTTTTCAACTTCGGCTAATTTATCTTCTGGAAGCAGACCCCCTTTTGCCCAATCTACACCCATTTCTTTTGCGACTTGTTGGGTAATGGAATCCTTATCCCCCGAAAGCATTATAATTTTGGAAATACCGGATTCCCTAATTTGTTTGATGGCTTCGTGGGCATCTTCTTTTAATTCGTCTGCAATGATGACATAGCCAGCAAATTTACCTTCAATAGAAACCATTACGATGGATTCCACAATATCGTCGGTTTCAGAAGGAACTTCGATGTCGTTTGAAGTCATCAATGGTTTATTTCCGACCAAAATGGTTTTTCCATTTACCGTCCCCTTCAAACCCTTTCCTGCTATTTCGCTGACTTCGGAAGCCTGAAAATCTTCGCCATCGGCTTTATATTCCATAATGGCTTTGGCAATGGGATGGGTGGATTGTTCTTCCATCGCCATCAGGTATTTCATAAATTCAGGTTCTTCCCAACCAATGGCTTTTATTTCCTTGATTTTGAAAACACCTTTGGTCACGGTTCCTGTTTTGTCCATTACCACTGTGGTTATCTTTGTCATTTCGTCCAAAAAGGATGCTCCCTTAAAGAGAATTCCATTTTTTGAAGCTGCTCCCAATCCCCCAAAATAACCCAACGGAATAGAAATAACTAAAGCACACGGACAGGAAATTACCAAGAATATCAATGCTCTATATAACCAATCGTTAAATACATAATCATCCACAAAAAAGTAGGGCAAAAATGTTAATCCAATCGCCAAGAATACCACAATGGGTGTATAGATTCTTGCAAATTTTCTGATGAACAGTTCGGTTTTTGATTTACGTGCCGTGGCATTCTGTACCATATCGAGGATTCGGGCAATGGAACTGTCCTTAAATTCCTTGGTGGTTTCAATCTCAATAACACCATCAAGGTTGATACTTCCTGCAAATACTTTTTCGCCTTTGGCAATGGTATCAGGTTTGCTCTCGCCTGTTAATGCCGCTGTATTGAACGAGCCTTTTTCCGATAACAAAACGCCATCGAGCGGAATTTTTTCACCTACACGAACTTGCACTTTTTCTCCAATGGCAACCGTTTCAGGATTTACGGATACGTAATCGTTGTTGCGATAGACCAATGCTTCATTAGGCCTTACGTCCAATAAGGCCTTGATATTTGACTTTGCTCGATTGACAGCTGCATTTTGAAACAATTCGCCCACGGCATAAAAAAGCATAACTGCTACTCCTTCAGGATATTCTCCTATGGAAAATGCACCAATCGTTGCAATAGACATCAATAGAAATTCAGTGAAAAAATCGCCTTTTAGGATGCTGTTCCATCCTTCTTTTATGACAGGAAAACCAACTGGAAGGTATGCCACTGTGTACCAAACAATACGTACCCATCCTTTGAAATAAGGTAATGCATCAAAATAATCCACGGCTATACCGATAATCAGCATTACAAAACTGAAAATTGCTGGGATATAGGTTTTAAAATTTGACAGTTCTTCTGGCGTGCTATGGTTGTGACCATCATCGTGACTATGTTCTCCTTTGTGCTCTTCGTTATTTAAGTCTCGAAGGTTTATTTTTTTCTTTTTCATAAGTGCAATTTCTAAAATTATTCTATGCAATGGAAGTGCATTTATTGACTACATTTTTCGCATATTCCTTTAACAACAAGGTTTACATCCTCTGCCACATAACCTTCAGGAATACTGATGTGTGGTATTTTATGCTCTGTTAAGCAAACAGTTTCATTACAAATGTTGCAGTGAAAATGCAAATGCAAGTCGGTCTCGATTTCACAATTGCAGCCTTTTTCGCAAAGCGCGTATTTGGTTATTCCTGTTCCGTCGTCTATTTGGTGGACGATTGCTTTTTCTTCAAATGTTTTAATAGTTCGGTACAATGTTGTTCTGTCCGCTTTTGTGAAAGCATTCTCAATATCGCTCAATGTTACCGCTGTTTCTCTTTGTACAAGAAACTTATAAATCAACAGACGCATTGCCGTGATACGAAGTTCTTTTGATGCAAATAATTTTTCTATCTCGTGCATAAGTCTTGATTAATGTCCGTGTCCTCCTCCTTCTTCTTCGCTGTTTTTTGCTTTTGCCAAAAGTGTAAAGGCATCCTTTAAAACAATTTCCATAGAAGTAATATCTTGTGTTTCATCTACAAAATCAAATGCTACAAAACCTTCTTCCTCATTTCCTTTTGTGATTTCGAGCATTTCAAAATCGTTCATTGTGTTTTCACCTTCTTTTCGTTTTCCAAGAGATTTAAAAATGTATTGTTTCGCTTCAAATCTTACAATGGCTTCTTCTGGAATGGCATATTGCTCTTGCGCTTCCACTTCAATGGCTGCGTTCACGAACATTCCTGGCAACAGCTCTTCATTTTTTTCCTTTAAATGTCCGTGAATCGTGATAGACCTATCTTCCCGAACGTTATTGGCAATAAGGAATACTTCGGCTTCCATCCATTCTTCAGGTGCATTTGCCAATCTAAAACGGATGCGTTGACCATTTCGAAGTAAGTGAATATCGTCTTCGTAAACTTTAAGTTCTACGTGCAAATCCGTTGCATCAGTAATATCCATAAGCACATCTTGTGGATTGAAATATTTACCTGTGTTTATGTAAACTTCCCGAACGACACCATTTATGGGCGAATACACGTTGACAATTGTAGAAATAGTTCCATTTTTCACACTTGAAGGATTAATGCCAATTAAACGCAGTTTGCTTTCAAGCGATTTAATTGTTGCCTGATTAGTCAAATACATACTTTTTGCTTTTTGAAACACTTTGGATGATGTTACATTTTCATCATTCAAGGTTTGTTGGCGTTCAAAATCTGCTTTTAAATAATCATTGTTTGCTAAAGCCTCCAGATACTCTCTTTGGAACTCTATAAACTCTGGATTTTCAACCCTTGCAATGACCTGACCTTTTTTGATTCGACTACCCGGAAGCATTTCGGTATACTTTAAAAATCCACCATAAGGAACTGTTACTGAAATATTGCCTTGTGGTGGCACATCAATCATTCCGTTTACCGTGATTTCGTGGCCTATTTTTCGTTTTTCAACTTTACCAATGACAATATTGGTCTGTGCCATTTGGGCATCTGTCAATTCAACTTGATTTTCTTCCCCTTTGTGGTCGTCTTCAACCATTGGTTGTGCTTTATCCTTGCAGCCTGTTGCCATTAAAGTGACGACAAAGACTATTATTATAT
The DNA here is from genome assembly GCA_051252455.1 of Aquaticitalea sp. Lineage (GTDB taxonomy): Bacteria > Bacteroidota > Bacteroidia > Flavobacteriales > Flavobacteriaceae > JBPOFM01. The sequence continues at coordinate 63,799 of JBPOFM010000009.1, read as the reverse complement.
GTATGTTCTTCATTTTATTGATTATTTGCGATGAGTTGTTCAATTTGAATTAGTGTTTGGTTGTGCTTGTTTACAAAATCCAAGTATTTCACTTGAATGGTCAATGCCCTGTTCAGTCCTTGGATGTATTCAATGTATCCAACTTCTCCTTCCTGAAAGCCACGTTGCGAATTTTTCAACAGCAATTCCGCTTGTGGTAAAGCATTGTTTCTATACGATTCCAGATTTGTTTGCTCTGTTTGAAGCGTTTCCCATAAAGTTTCGAGTTGGGTTTGGGTTTTGTTTTTTACGGCTTCCAATTGTGCTTCATTCTCCATTTTTTGGATTTTGGCCGCTTTTATTTTTGCCGTATGTGGCTTTAACCAAATGGGAATACTCAAACCGAGTTGTACGCCTGTGAACCTATCTCCAGAATCAAAAACCGTTGGTGTTCCGTTTGCCGTTTCGCCATTACCGATAAAGGATTGGTTGAAATAACCAAATGTGATATCAGGTAACATTTTGGAAACAGCCACAGATTTTTCATTTTCGGCAAGTTCGATTTGCTTCTGGTAAAAGGCGAGTGTTGGATTGTTTGCAATTGCCGTCGAATCCTTAATCCCAGGTAACATTGCAGTTTTTACTTCCAAATTTTCTACATTGATATCAACCAAACTATCCGAATTTATCAAATTCTGCAATTGGAGTTGATGATTTTTAAGGGCAGAAGCGTTTTCCAAAATCATAATTTGTATATCTGCCAACTCTACATTTGCAGTCGCTTGCTCTAATGCATTGCTTTCGCCTGTTTTGTAACGTAAGTTGGCGGCATAGGCAAATCGTTCATAAATGCTGTCTTGCTTTTGTAGTACCCTTTGTTTGCTCTTTAGATACCACAGTTGGTAATAGGTGGATTTTACTTGGGCAATCAATTCATTTTTCAAAACAGCTTCGTTCAGTTCACTTGCCTGTATTTGGGTGTTGGCCAATTTATTTTGGCTGCTATAAAGTGTCGGGAACGCAAACTTTTGGCTTACACTAAAACGAGTGTCATTATCTGCAATGCTATTGGTTTGACCATATTCCACATCAAAATCGGTCTTTGGCAAATCGAAACTACTGCCTTTCAATGCCTGTTGTTGTTCCGTCTGCAAACGAGACACTTTGATGTTCGGATTGTTCTTTAATGCTGTTTCAATCACTTCATCAATATTTTGATAGACTTTGACTTCTGAAGTTGTCTGTGCGTTTATCGAATAGACACTTCCGAGAAATGACATCAACACAACAAGTGCTGTTTTATTAGGTTTCATCTTTAATTTTTTTTCTGAATAATAATAGAGAATCGGTAGTACTACGAGTGTCAAAAAAGTTGCAGTAATCAAGCCACCAATGACGACCGTTGCTAAAGGACGTTGTACTTCAGCACCTGAAGTTTGGGAAATTGCCATTGGTAAAAACCCTAAAGAGGCTACGGAAGCTGTCAAGATTACAGGACGTAAACGTGTTTTTGTTCCCTGATAAATACGTTGGAAAATATCAGAAACACCGTCTTTTTTAAGTCGGTTAAATTCAGCAATCAACACGATACCATTTAAAACTGCTACACCAAACAACGCAATAAACCCAACCCCTGCGGATATACTGAACGGCATATCACGAAGCCATAGGGAAAATACGCCACCAATTGCCGATAAGGGAATAGCTGTAAAAATCAACACCCCTTGCTTGATTGAACCAAAAGTAAAATAGAGCAAAATAAATATTAGCAATAAGGCCAAGGGCACTGCAATACCCAATCTCTCGCGTGCTTCAACGAGATTTTCAAATTGTCCTCCGTATGAAATGGTATAACCAGGTGCCAATTTGATTTGCGAATCGATTTTAGTGCTTATTTCGTCCACAACACTTTCCACATCACGATTACGGACATTAAAAGCGACAATAATGCGTCGTCGTGTATCATCCCGTTGAATTTGATAAGGGCCATCTTTTATAGAAACTGTTGCGACCTGTTGTAATGGAATCTGCTGACCATTGGAACCATTGAGATATAAATTCTGAACATCATGGAGGTCTTTACGGTTATTAGTTTCCAAACGCACCACTAAATCAAATTGTTTTTCGCCTTCATACACCAAGCCTGTTGATGCACCTGCAAATGCCGCTTGAATCGTATTGTTCACCGATTTTATGTCCAATCCATATTTTGCAAGTTGCCCACGATTATAGTTGATGACTATTTGTGGCACTCCTGTGACTTCTTCCGTATAAACATCCACAGCGCCATCGACAGTTCCAGCCAATTTCCCGATTTTGTTCGCATAATTGGAAAGTTGGTTTAAATCTTCTCCGTAAATCTTGATGGCGACATCTTGACGCACACCAGTCATCAGTTCATTAAAACGCATTTGGATGGGTTGTTGAAAACCGAAAGTCACACCAGGAATCACTTCAAGAGCTTCTGCCATTTTGTTTGCCAATTCTTCCCTATTTGAAGCAGAAACCCATTCTGATTTATCTTTTAGGATAATCATCAAATCGGCAGCTTCAATTGGCATCGGGTCTGTTGGAATTTCGCCAGAACCAATTTTTGACACTACTTGCTCCACCTCTGGAAAATTATCCAAAAGAATTTTTTCAGCTTTGGTAGTCGCTTTAATCGTATTTGAGAGTGAACTTCCCGTAATCACCCTTGTTTCCACTGCAAAATCGCCTTCTTCAAGCGTTGGAATAAATTCGCCACCCAAACTTTGGAATACCAAAAACGCGATAACAAAAAGCGCAACTGTAGCACCAACCACTAATACTCTTGTCCGCATCGCCCAATGAATGATAGGCTCGTAAATACGGTAAAAGAAGTCCATTATCTTATCGGAAATATTCCGTTTATGCTCCGTTTTCTTACTCAAGACGAGTGCCGACATCATAGGAATGTATGTCAACGATAATAGAAAAGCACCCAAGATGGCGAAACTCACCGTTTGCGCCATGGGTCCAAACATTTTGCCTTCCGTTCCAACCAAAGCCAAAATTGGCAGATACACGATTAGGATGATGATTTCCCCAAAAGCTGCGGAATTTCTGATTTTACTTGCGGACTGATAGACTTCTTCATCCATTTCAGCTTGGGTCAATTTTCTGGAAAGTTTTAATGCTCCCAAATGAAATAAGGTAGCCTCCACAATAATGACAGCGCCATCTACAATCAAACCAAAATCGATAGCTCCCAAACTCATTAAGTTTGCGGAAACTCCAAAGAGGTGCATCATACTAAATGCAAATAGTAAAGCGAGAGGAATAACAGATGCTGTAATAAGGCCTGCTCGCCAATTACCCAATAATAAAAGCAGAATGAAAATTACGATAAGCGCACCTTCCACAAGATTGGTGGTAACTGTACCAATGGCATTGTCCACCAATTTAGTTCTATCCAGAAAGGGTTCGATAACCACACCTTCTGGTAATGTTTTTTTTATGGTTTCAATTCTATTTTTTACATCCTTGATTACCTTGGCTGAATTGGCTCCTTTCAACATCATTACAATCGCACTGACCACTTCGCCTTCGCCATTACGTGTTGTTGCGCCATAGCGAATGGCTTTTCCCGTTTGTACCGTTGCAACATCACTTATCAAAATAGGGATGCCACTTTCCGATTGCTTTACAAGAATATTTTGGATGTCCTCGATTGAGCCTACAAGTCCTTCACTTCTAATAAAAAGCGCCTTGTCATTTTTTTCGATATACGCACCGCCTGTGTTTTGGTTATTGCCTTCGAGCGCATCAAAAAGGTCAGAAATGGAAACTCCCATTCCGTTCAATCGTTCTGGACGAACAGCGATTTCGTATTGTTTGAGATAGCCTCCAAAACTACTGACATCTGCAACGCCTTTTGTTCCCAATAATTGACGCTTTATAACCCAATCTTGAATTGTTCGAAGCTCTGTGGCTGTAAACTTATCCTCATAACCAGGTTTTGTTGTAATGACATACTGGTAAATTTCACCGAGTCCCGTTGTTAAAGGTGCAATACCAGGTTTACCGATGCCTTCAGGAATTTGGGCTTGTGCATCTGCAAGACGTTCGTTGACTTGCTGACGCGCCCAATACACATCGACATTTTCCTCGAATACAATAGTGACCACTGATAATCCGAACCGAGAGAACGAACGGATTTCATCTATTTGTGGAATGGTTGCCATTGTGAGTTCAATGGGAAACGTGATTAATCGTTCAACCTCTTGGGCTGCAAGTGTTGGCGAGGTCGTTATGACCTGTACTTGATTATTGGTAATATCTGGAACAGCATCCACAGGAAGCTGTTGAAGAGAATATACACCCGTGATAATCAAGGCTAAAGTGAGTAAACCAATAACCAACTTATGGGTTATGGAATACCTAATAATATTATTAAGCATAAAGAAGTATTAATGAATTTATAAATCGATTGTAACTATCAAACTATTATGTAAGTAGCTTTAATTTATAAGATACCTGCAGTTGCAGATATTCATTAAACTTTTGGAGGTTGGAAAAGAGATTCCAGATATCTGGAATTGATGTTGAATCTATAAGAATTAAATTGAACTTGTTCTTCAGACGTAAATTCGTTCATCGAAGAGGTTTCAATGGATGTGAAGAAGACAAAATGTTGGCAGCATTGATGGCTTGTATGCACAGGCGCATTATCGTGGTCTGAATCTTGATGGTGCCCATCATTGTTATGAATGTCTGCAATGTAATCCTCATAAACAAATTCAAAGAAAGAATCGCCATCAAAACTTTTGTGTTCTTGATAATGTGAGATGAAATCCGATATTTTCTCAATCTGTTCACAAACTTCCATATTGGCCACCATTCCTTGAAAAAGAAATAGGAACGACATTGTTATAGAAAGGATTATTTTCATATAGTTTGACAAATATACAAATTAATGGATGCAACAGTTGTGCAAAATGAGGTTTTGAACATACTTCGAATATGAATCTAATTTATTTTGACATCATTCAATTTCATCCGTTACACTCCCACAAGTCAACATATCAGCTCCAAAATATGGATTGCGTATTTCCTTATCTTTACTCAACCAATAAGCTCCTCCATTGTTATTTGCCATTGGACAAAAATCCACATACACCTTTTGATTGATGCCAAAGGTTTTTATTGCGTTGATTAAATGTGCGGATAAATGAATGAAATGTTCCCGTTGTTTCTTGATGTCCGAAGTGTTGGCTATTGCTTTTGTGGATTCTTTTAGTTCTTTTTCAAGAGTCATCCAATGGTTGTGCGCATCGCCCTTTAACAATTTCATATCCATTTGTTGCAAACTTTTCTGTAACGCATTTGATGCTTTTTTCGCTGTTTCCGCATCATCATTTACAAGTGCTTTATCAACTAAAACATAGTTTTCAAAAACAGTGTTGAGTTGTTCCTTGAATTTAGCGGAAACATCCAATCTTTTGTTCATAGAAGAATGGTCTTTTGATGTAATGTCATTGGTGTTTTGCATTCCCAAATGCCCTTCGTGGCCTGTCATTGTTTTGCCACCACTAGCATTCATCATACTTTTTTTGCCTTGCAGTTGTGCTGCGGCATCTACTGTAAAAGTACCATTTGTTACTATTTCATCACCATTATTCAATCCTTCCACAATGGTGTACATATTTCCGCTTTTTGTTCCCAAGGTTACATCACGCATTTCAAAAATGGGTTCGTTGGGATTGGTCTTTACGTACACCAATGAGCGTTCGCCTGTCCACATAACCGCTGTGGCTGGAACGATTATCTGTGATTGGTTGGCATTACCCTCGGACATCTGCACTTTCGCAGTAACGAACATTCCTGGTTTCAACAAATCCTCTTTGTTGTTCAATGTGGCTCGTACGGCAACGGTTCTGGATTTTGTATTTAAGGTTGGGTCTATAAACGATACTGTTGCCTCAAATTCTTTATTGGGATAGGCATTGGTGGTCACATTTATTTTTTGGCCTTCCTTGAGTTGCGAAATTTGACTTTCATACGCATCAAACATTGCCCAGACCGTTCCTAAATCGCTTACTTTTACGATGGGTTGCCCTTGTTTTACGTAGTCGCCTTCCTCTGCCATTTTTTGGGAAACCGTACCAGAAACCGTGGCGTAAATGGGAAAATTTTCTCGCACTTTACCCGAGCTTTCAATTTGATTGATTTGGCTATCTGAAAGTTTCCATAGTTTCAATTTGTTGCGCACGGCATTATAAAGTGCAGGTTGCGATGCTTTCATAGATGCTGCGGTTAAAAGTTCTTGCTGTGCAGCAACAAGTGTTGGTGCATAAATAGTTGCCAATAATTGTCCTCTTCGCACCTCTTCCCCTGTGAAATTTACATTCAGCTTTTCGATACGCCCTTCAAAATAACTGGCCTGTACCGCATTAGCTTCTTCATTCGCCATTATTTTTCCGGAAAGTTGCATTGTGCTATCATCAGCTCCTGAAACATTACCCACAATAGTGGTCTGGATATTTGCCAATGCCATGGCGTTTTCAGACATTTTTATTTCATTCAATGCTAGTCCGTCTGCTCCTGTTTCTGCAGGAATCAAATCCATACCGCAAATGGGGCAATCGCCTGGTTCGGTTTGCATGATTTGTGGATGCATTGAGCAGGTCCACATTTGGTTGGTTTCTGAAAATTTATGGTTATTATGGTCCAACTCTATATTTGATGAGCCGCCAAAGAACAACCAACCCAAGACTATCCCAATTGCGAGTATGCCAATATATAGGACTATTTTATTATTTTTCATTTTCCAATCTTTTTATCATCGCTTTCATTTCTTCAATTTCCTTTCGTTGTGCCTTAATGATATCTTCCGCCAATTTTTTAACTTCTGGGTCTTTGATATCGGCACGTTCACTCGTTAATATCGCAATGGAGTGATGTGGTATCATGGCTTTCATCCAAAGGACATCACCAATTATTGGACGTTGTGCCCTAACCAAACTTAATGCACCAATGAAGAGTACAAGACTTCCTATTAAGATAATCATGTTTTTTTTCCTGTCTTGATACATTTTTCGCATGAATGCCCACATTATTACCGCCATGGCTGCAATTCCTAAACAGGACATGTAAAAACGCGTGAGACTAAAATAGACATGGTCTATTGCATACGTATTCAGGTACATAGTGATGTACATGGCGACGAAGGATGCTGCTAGCATCATTGCAAATTTTCTGTAATTTCCTTTTCCGTGTTGTTGTTTTGAATGTTCCATAATAGTAAATATTTAATTTAATAGTTTAAATTTTTGCTGTTCTTAATCGTAAGGCGTTCATGATAACGGACACTGAACTGAAACTCATAGCTAATGCCGCAATCATAGGGGACAATAATAATCCGAAAAACGGGAATAAAACGCCAGCTGCAATTGGCACTCCGAGAGTGTTATATATCAAAGCAAAAAATAGATTTTGCTTGATGTTCTTCATGACTTTAACACTTAAATTCCGTGCTTTGACAATGCCTTGTAAATCGCCTTTTACCAAGGTTATGGCTGCACTTTCTATGGCCACATCAGTTCCTGTTCCCATGGCGATACCAACATCGCTTTTCGCCAATGCTGGTGCATCATTGATGCCATCACCTGCCATGGCCACTTTTCTGCCTTCTTTTTGAAGCCGTTCCACCTCATTCAATTTATCTTGGGGCAACATTTCTGCCTTGAAATCGGCAAGGTTTAAGGTTTCTGCAACCGCTTTAGCCGTATCATGATTATCCCCTGTGAGCATGATGACCTTGACGCCATGGGATTGTAATTCTTCAATCGCTTTTTTGCTGGATTCCTTTATTTTATCGCTGATGACCACATAACCTATTCCTATGCCATCAACGGAGAGCATTGGGACAGTTTTGCCCAATTTCTGTTGCTCGTTAACTTCTTTCAGCAATTGTTCTGATAGTGATGCCTTGGCTTCTTCCATCATCTTTTCGTTACCCAAGGCTACTTTTTTACCATTGACGATTCCAGTAACCCCTTTTCCTGTTACGGAATTGAAATCGGATGCTTTTAGCAATTCTGCTTTTTGTTCCTTACCATATTTTACAGTAGCTTCTGCCAATGGATGCTCACTTAATTGATTCAATGAAATGATATATTGCAGTACATCAGTTTCAGTAAAACCGTGTTGTGGCGCTCCTATTTTTTCCACGGAAGGACGCCCTTCTGTGATGGTTCCTGTTTTATCGATGATGAGAGTATTGATTTTATCCATTTTTTCCAGTGCTTCCGCATTCTTAATCAATACACCATTTTGTGCACCTTTACCAACGCCTACCATTACTGACATGGGTGTTGCCAATCCCAGAGCACAAGGGCATGCGATAATCAAAACGGCTATGGCATTTACCAACGCATACACGTAAGCAGGTTCTGGTCCGAAAATTGCCCAAATGATGAATGTTATGATTGAAATAAGGACCACTACGGGTACAAAATAGCCCGATATTCTATCTGCCAGTTTTTGAATAGGTGCTTGACTGCGACTTGCCTTGTTGACCATGTCAATGATTTGAGAGAGTAAGGTGTCAGAACCTACTTTTTCAGCGGTCATCAAAAAGGATTGTTTGCCGTTGATGGTACCACTGCTCACCTTGTCGCCTTCTTGCTTATCCACAGGAATGGGCTCGCCAGTAATCATGGCTTCATCAATTGAACTATGCCCTTCGCTAATCACACCATCTACGGGAATCTTGTCTCCAGGTTTTACCCGTAGTGTATCACCAAGCTTTATCTCGTCAATAGCAATGACTTCTTCTTGCCCATTTACTACTCTTACGGCTTCATTAGGTGCCAGTTTCAATAACTCTTTCACAGCATTATTGGTTTTGCTGTGTGCCCGCGCTTCCAATAGTTGACCCAATAACACCAAGGTCAAGATAACGGTTGCTGCCTCAAAATAGACGTGAACTGCTCCTGAATGGGTTTTGAACTGTGCCGGAAATACATCTGGAAACAACAATCCGAAAACACTAAACAACCAAGCAACGCCTGCTCCTATTCCAATCAACGTAAACATATTGAGATTCCATGTTTTGATGCTGCGGTAGGCACGCTCAAAAAACATCCATGTGGCATAAAAAACTACAGGAATAGATAAACCGAATTGAATCCAGTTCCAATATTTCTGCTCCATGATTTGATACAATGGATTATTCGGAACCATCTCACTCATTGCCATAATAAAAATGGGTAAAGTGAATGCGATTGCTATCCAAAATTTTTTGGACAGCTTTTTGTAGTTTTTTTCTTCGGCTGAAAGGCTTGGTTGCATTGGTACCAAATCCATACCACAAATTGGACAATCTCCTGGTTCATTCCTTATTATTTCGGGATGCATTGGGCAAGTCCATTGTGTACCTGACGGTTTAAGTTGTGTTTGTTCCTCAACTAAATCCATTCCGCAAACTGGGCAATCGCCAGGTTTGTCATAGGTTTTGTCTCCCTCGCAATGCATTGGGCAATAAAAAGTACCGTTGCCATCAACTTTTGGCGCTTCCTTTTTCTTTTCTTCATGATGATGTTCGCCTGGGTTGTGAATGCTATAACGCCCACCATCTTCCTTTAATGCCTTCTGAAAGTTTTCAATCGGAATATGAGATTCCATTTGAATGGTGGCTTCTGCTTTTTCCAAATCTACTGCAGCGGATGTAACTCCTTCAACTTTTGAAAGTATACTCTCCACATGACTTCTGCAGCCATTGCAAGTCATTCCTTGTATGTGATATGTGTGTTTCATCATTTTATTATTTATTATAGAATTCAAAATTACTCTCTAGCGAACTGCTTCATTGACACAATTTTGAATACTATTTACACAATTTGGTCAATCGATTTTCTATCCCACTTTTGAAGGGTTTTAAATTCACTCATGGACATGCCTGTCACGTTTTTAAACTGTCGTGCCAGATGTCCGCTATTGGTGTAATTCAAAGCATAGGCGATTTCTGAAAAATTGAGTTGTCCCAATTGGATGTATTCCTTTACTATTTCAATCTTTAAATTGATAAGGTACTTTTCTATTGTCATGCCTTCCGTTTTACTGAACAATTTGCTTAATGACGAATAGGATTTGTGAAATGCTTTTGGCAAAAATCCAGATAGATTGGACAACTCTTGACTTTCCAATTTTTGAATCAATGTGATTTTCAACTGTTCTATCAATTCTTCGGTATCGTCTTTTATAATTTCAAAACCATGATTATTCAAGGCTGTTTCCAGCTTTTTCATCCCATCGGAATCATTTCCGCTAATAGTAACCTTGCCCAATTCAATCGTTTCCAAATCAAATCCTGCTGCATTGATTTCACGCATGACTGTTGTTTTGCAACGATTGCAAACCATATTTTTAATATGAAGGGTTTGGGTCATCTTATCTTAATTTTTTTCTCATGGCTTCCGAAATATTGTCGGCATAGACACCATAGGCATCTACCAATAGACCTTTGACTCCTTTTTTTGAAGAAATAGCATAGAGGACACTATTGTCATCGGTACTGCTCATGCCTTCAAAACGATGAACTTCATCAACATCAAAATCTTCTGGATGCAGTTTTAATTTTAATGCATTGCATTCGATATGCTCCGAGCATAAATTAAAATCGGTGGAATAGCCTTTATTTTGCAAATAGGCCATAGTTTCTGAAAGGGTATCGAATGTTTTCATAATTGTTTAATTAAATTTTACTCCAAACTTTCTTTTAAGTTAGTCATATATGAGATTAAGGTATCCTTTTCTGATTCAGAAAAAATAGCATCTCGATGAATCCAAGTGTAGGATTCAAGTGGCATCTCATCATTTTCAATCTGACTAATGATGGATTTTAATTTGCTGGACTTTCTCCTATCTGATAATTCATCCCACAGATTAAAGTTAAATTCGCCTTTGCCATGTCTAATGTGGTCTTCCAAGTACCAAGTGGTGGGCTGAATTTTATTATACCACGGATATTCGGTATTGTTGCTATGACAATCATAACAGGATTTTTTTAAAAGTGTCGCCAGATTTTGCGGTGTGTTATTAACCAACAAAAAATCTGTTTTTGGCACTACGTCGCTCTGATTGCGTTCTGTGGGAATAAATTGTATGCCCACAAATGCTATCAATAAAATCCATGCGATGATTTTGAAAATTTTCATTTATAATATTTTAAACCTACAAGGAGACCTTTGGCGACACCTTGCAGGTCTTTTTTGAATTACATTGTGGATTTAATCTCTTTTTCAACTTTACCACAGGTCATCATTTTACTACCAAAATATGGATTTTTGATGTCCTTTTCCATGCTTAACCAAGCGCCACCACCATCGTACATAGGGCAGAATTGTTGGTACAGCGTGGCATCGGTTCCGGTGATGGCTACCATATCCATCATGTCTTTACTTAAAGTCTTAAAATGCTCACGTTGGTGTGCCATTTCACTTTCGCCAATATGTTCGGCAAGTTCTGTAGCATCGGCAATGATGTCCTTCAATTCTGTTTGTTGTTCCGCGGTGTAAGCACCCATATCAAAGCTTTTTAGACTTCCTACCATCTTATTGCCTGCTTTTGCCGCTGCAGCTTGGTCCGTTGCCACTAACGCACTTTTTAAGGCCATGTAATCTGCCATGATTTGTTTTGAATTGGTCATTTGACCATCGTTGGATGCCATATCGTTAGAGCTATCCATGTTATCATGTTTCATTTCTTCGTCGTGAGACATTTCTGAATGCATATCTTCATCCATGTTTTCTTTTTTGTTGTCTTTACAAGACATTGCTGTTAGGCTTATAAAAGCTAAAGCCAATACTGTTGTTGTTAATTTTACTTTTTTCATTTTGTTTTAGATTTAAATTATTAATTGTTTTATTTAGGATTATTAAAATCTGACCGAAAGTCCTCCACCAGCACCAAAACGGTTGTCGTAGCTCGCCATCAGTGAAAAATTCTTTGATAAAAAATATTCGAATCCTGCGTTCCATACCACCTCCTTGGAATAGCTCTCTCCCGTAGGCAAGTCGTTGACCCAGCCAAAATCGGCTTGATACTCATAACTTCCAAAGATTGCGGTTCTCGGGAAAATCATTATTTCTCGGCTCAATCCAATTTGGGGGCGCAATTTATTATCGATACGTATATCGAGATTGAATAGATAAGGTGTCAAATAACGAATACCTATTATGGCTGTGGTTGAAATTTCATCCAAACTGTCTTCCATTTCGTTTTCCATATTCACACCTCCAAAAATTCGGAGATAATCGTGCAGGTAACGCTCGTAGGTCACTTCTGCTTCAAGATTTTCGTTCCAACCATACTCGGCCATGACGTTGAACTGATTTCTGATATTTGAAGTAACAAAATTAAATTCAGTCATGTGGGAAGCTGCATCCAATAGACTCCATTGATACCACATATCTGATTCTTTCACCAACTTTGTTACCGGATGAGGTTCCATTCTCGGGTCGCGAGGTGTATCGTAGCTTATAATTCTTGCCATACCACTCATCATGTGATACAAGACGTGGCAATGAAAAAACCAATCTCCGTATTCGTCGCCGTTGTTGCCACTAAATTCTATGGTAATTTCTTGCATTGGTGCTACGTTGACTGTATGTTTGAGCGGCGAATACTCGCCATTTTTGTTGATAACCCTGAAAAAGTGTCCGTGCAAGTGCATGGGATGGTGCATCATCGTAAGGTTATTGAGCGTCATTCGTGTTACTTCACCATCGTTGATTTTAATTTTATCAGTTTCCGACAAGGGCACGCCGTTCATACTCCAGATGTATCGGTTCATGTTACCTGTAAGATTGAGCAAGATTTCCTTTACAGGAAGGTCTGGATTATAGCTGGTGTTTTCTGTGGATTTCAAATAATCGTAATTGAATTCCGCATTCATTTGCATGCCATTCATTTGCATGTCTCCGGTCATATTATTGTCCTTCATGTTCATTTTTTCATGATTCATTTTGGAATGGTCCATCATCATTGTATCCTTTTTCATGTTCATTTTGTCGTGCTCCATTTTGGAATGGTCTATCATCATGGAATCTTTCTTCATGTCCATCTTTTCATGATTCATTTTGGAATGGTCCATGTCTTCCATATTATCCATTTCATACCTTCCATGTCCATACCGTATTCTTTTTTCATCTCAAAGCGTTCATCTTTATTTGGTTGGAATTTTAAGGCGTGGGCTCCCATTTTCATGTCCATGTCAGCCATTTGTTGCATCATTTTAATTTTATCAGGCCTTGGCAGTATTTTAGCTGGAATGATGTCACCTTTTCCCAAATACGCCAAGGCTGTTCCCGAACCGTCCTGTGCCATGGCTCGAAATTCCATTTTTCCGTTGGCTGGAATGCTTACTATAAAATCGTAGGTTTCTGCAATGGCAATGAATGTTTTGTTGCGAGCCACTGGAACGACGTCAAGTCCATCGGCAGCCACTAAAGTTGGTTCGCCCCCGAAAGTCATCCAAAATTGTGTGGAAGCAGACCCATTTATGATTCGTAATCTTACTTTTTCTCCTGTATTAAATTCAGGGTATTCTGAAACTTGTTTTCCATTTACCAAAAACGCTGGATAATAGACATCGGCAATATCGGCGCCTTCCATACGCTGTCTCCAGAAATCGACTTGCGCGCCGAATGCACCACGTGCTATCACTTGATTTAATGGTGTGGCCGTACCTTTTTTAATATTGTACCACTCATTGCCTCTTTTGAGGTTACGCAAGACGTCTTTAGGTTTCTCATTGGTCCAATCGGAAAGCACCAAGACCAACTCTTTATCATATTCCAAGATTTTTTCTTTGGGCTGAAACACAAGTGACCCGAAGACACCACTCTGTTCTTGCAACATGGTGTGCGAATGGTACCAATAGGTTCCGGATTGTTTGATTGGGAATTTATAGGTAAAAGTCGTTCCTGGTTTTATGGGAGGGGTTGTCAAATAAGGTACTCCATCCATAAAGTTCGGCAGTAAAATGCCGTGCCAGTGAATGGAAGTTTCCACGTTCATCTCATTTTTGACGTGGATAATAGCAAATTCGCCTTCGGTAAATTCGAGCGTAGGTCCGGGAATGCTACCATTAATAGTCATTCCTTTGACGTCTTTACCTGCCTTGTTTACTATTTCCTCTTTGATGGTTAAGGTGTATTCGTGTTCGGGTAAATTGTTGACGTTAGTTTCCTGTGCCATACTGACAAAAGGCAGAACTGCTATCAAGAAAAGCAATATTTTATATGTTATGGTTTTCATATTGAAGTTTTTATAATTAAATCAAATTTTGAATTTGCTATTAACTCTATCACACATACTTTTAATTGGTTAAATAGTTGAAAATTGCTGTCTGCACATAGTAATTCTTGACTGATTCTATTTGATTCATTTGAAATTTTAACTGCAGTTCCTGAATGTCCAAAACATCATTGAAATCTATGGTTCCAGTCTCGTAATTTTTGATTAGGATTTCTTCAGCATCTTCAGCTTGTTTAAGGTTTTTTGATTGCGTATTGAATTTGATTCGAGACTGATTCCGCAAGGAGATGGCTTTTGCCAAATCGGATTCCAAGAGGTTCAAGCGTTCATCTTTTTGCGTTTGGATTTCCTGTTGGCGTAACTCGTTCTGCCTTGTAATGGACTTGTAACGGTTATTAAAAATGGGAATGGTAATCGACACCATCGGCATCAAAATATCCTTACCATTATCTATCATATTCATGTCCGTGCGTTCAGAAACTGGAATGTAATCCAACCCAAAACCAAACATGGGCTGCGCTTCACGTAAATTCAGCAATTCAGATTGTGACACGGATTCATAAAGTTTATCGTACTTAAGCAATTCCGGGTTTAAGGAAAGAGCTTCAAATGAACGTTGCACATCTTCATTTGGCAGTTCCAACATGTCAACCACCATAACTTCTTTATCATAATCACGATTCAAGAGACTGTTCACAGCTGCTTGGATACCTTTTGATTGTTGCTCCAGCACCTCTTTTTCCTGTTGCAATTCATTCTGTCGCATCTGCAATCGCAACACATCCACGGCTGATGCTTTCCCAACCTCTACAGAAGTCAGTGCAAGGCGTTCATACGTTTGCAATAATTGGATGTTTTCATCGAGCACTTTCTGTTTTGCTTGTATTTCATACAATTGATAATAGAATTGGGACACAGAAAGTGCCAATTTTCGTTTTGCAATGGTAATCTCCACATAATCGGCATCTGCCATCGACGTTGCATAGTTTTCCCTTGCTGTAATAGTTCCAAACCAAGGCAGCATCTGCCTAACAGAAAAACGGGCTCGCTGTGCTCCTACTCGCGTTTCTGTCTCGCTGACAAAATAACCTGCGCTTATCTCTGTATTGGGAATCCAATTGGCTTCATTTACCTTTTCAGAAGTGATATTATAGCGTAGCTCATATTTCTTGATTTCTGGGCTATTTGTATAAGCTTCGTTGATGTAGGTCTGTAAGTCTTGTCCATAACTGAATACGCTCAAGAAACAAGAGCCAAGAAATACGACGGATTTTTGTTTAATATGATATTTTGATTGCTTCATTTTTGTCTTTTTAGTCTTGGTTCTTGATTCCTGATACGCGATTTCTTCTTTTCGCAACCCATTCCTTTTTCCAACTGTAAAGCACGGGAACAAGGAAATAAGACGTTGTATCCAACAGCATGCCTCCAAAAATCGGGATGGACATCGGTATCATAATATCACTTCCCTTTCCTGTAGATGTAAGAACTGGTAATAGTGCCAAAATAGTGGTCACAGTTGTCATCAAACACGGACGAATACGTTTGGAGGCAGCTTCCAATGTGGATTGACGGATTTCTGAAATATCCGTTGGGTCATTTTTATCAAATGTTTGGGTCAAATACGTGGCCATGACCACACCATCATCCGTAGCGATTCCGAAAAGAGCAATAAATCCAACCCAAACAGCCACACTCAAATTAATGGCCTTCATGTTAAAAAGCGTTCGCATATTCTCGCCAAAAAAGTCGAAGTTCATAAACCAATCCTGACCATAGAGCCATATCATCACAAATCCACCAGCAAAAGCGACCATAATTCCTGTAAAAACCATCAAGGTAGTGGACACCGAACGAAACTGAAAATACAGTATCAAGAAAATGACCAACAAGGCCATAGGTACAATGATGGACAATGTTTTCTCGGCGCGTAGTTGATTTTCATACGTTCCGGTAAACTTGTAACTAATTCCTTTTGGCAACACCAAGTCGCCTGAATCTATATGTTGTTGAATCAGTGCCTGTGCATTTTCAACCACGGTCACTTCTGCAAAACCCTCCTTTTTGTCAAACAACACATAGCCCACTAGAAACGTGTCCTCGCTCTTGATGACCTGTGGACCTTGTTCATATTTTATCGTTGCCAATTCACTTAAAGGCACAGGACTTCCTGTTGAAACAGGAATATAAATATCCTGCAAATCGGATGGGTCGCCACGTAATTCCCGAGGATAGCGTACTCGGACGCCATAACGTTCCCTGCCTTCAACGGTTTGGGTCAATACCATGCCGCCGACTGCCACTTTCAATACATTTTGGACTTCTTCAATGGTCACACCGTAACGCGCCAATTTTTCTCGATTGATATCTATCAGCAAATAGGGTTTCCCAACGATTCGGTCTGCAAAAACGGCTTCCGTTTTGACACCATCAGCCTGTTTTAGAATCCCTTCGAGTTGCACACCAAAAGCTTCAATCTGTTTTAAATCCTGACCTTTCACTTTGATGCCCATAGGTGCACGCATACCTGTCTGCAGCATGACCAAACGGGTTTCGATAGGCTGCAATTTGGGTGCAGAGGTCACACCTGGTAATTTGGTGGCGTTCACTATCTCATTCCAAATATCGTTTGGCGAATTAATATCGGGACGCCAGTTTCTAAAGAATTCGCCATCATCATCCGGAATTAATTTTTCAGAAGATGCATCTACCGTTATCTCAACTTTTTTACCATCCTTTTCATAGGCTTCAACGGCATCGCGACTGATATCATTATTCGGATTGGCAACCAAACTCTTGTTCTTCAACATAAAGAATCCGTTATCATCCACTTTATAACGTTGTCGTTTACCTTCTTTTAGCATATATTCCGACTTGTACTGAATCACATTCTCGTACATGGACAAAGGTGCTGGGTCGAGCGCAGATTCCGTTCTACCGGCTTTACCAACTACGGTTTCAATTTCGGGAATACTCGCCACTGCCATATCCAATTGCTGTAGGACGCGTTTGTTTTCCTCCACTCCCGAATGTGGCATAGAGGTTGGCATTAACAGAAACGAACCTTCATTTAAGGATGGCATAAATTCTTTACCCGTATTTTTGAAAATGATAAATCCTAATATCAACAAGGTAGTTGGTATGGTCAAAAACAAAAGCTTGTTGGCCAAAGCCCATCTTAAAATTTGTGTATAATAGGATTTAAAGAGCATGAATGCAGCGAGCAATCCAAAACAGATGATGGCCACAAACAGTAGATTCCAAAACACACTTTTATCGACGCCCAAAGGTCTCCAATATTCTGCCAAGAGAAAGACAATAGCAGCTGCAGATAAATAGATATTAATTTTATTGGAACGTGCTTTTGAAAGCTTTTCTTGAAGCACTCCCAATGTTACCAAGCCAAAACCTATTAAAATCAAGCCAATCCAATGTCCGAAAATAACCGCGATGAATCCTGCTAAAAGCAACAGGGAACTTACCCCATAATTGGCACTTTTTCTCAAATTGCGACCCTTAAACAAAAACGCAGCAAATGGTGGAATTAGAAATAAGGCGATAATAATCGATGCCGTTAAGGCAAATGTTTTTGTAAATGCCAAGGGCCTGAACAACTTCCCTTCAGCACCAATCATGGTGAACACAGGAATAAAACTGATGATAGTGGTCATAACGGCTGTGACAATGGCACCGGAAACTTCTGCGGTAGCATTGTAAACCACAACATTTATGGGTAGTTTTTGGTCATCTTCATCAATATGTCGGATAATATTTTCCGAAAGGATAATACCGACATCCACCATGGTACCAATGGCAATAGCGATACCCGAAAGTGCCACGATGTTGGCATCAACACCAAAGAATTTCATGGCAATAAACACCATCAATACCGCAACAGGCAATAGTCCGGAAATAAGGATGGATGCCCGAAGATTGAACACCATAACGATAATGACTAAAATGGTAATAAGAATTTCAAGAGTCAGGGCTTCATTGAGTGTTCCCAAGGTTTCCTGAATCAATTCTGTTCTATCATAAAATGGAACGATGGTGACTTTAGACGTTCTGCCATCTGCCAATACTTTAGAAGGCAAACCTTTGCTTAATTCATCAATTTGCGCCTTGACATTATTGATGACTTCCATTGGATTGGCGCCATAACGCGCAACCACTACTGCACCAACGACCTCGGCACCTTCTTTGTCCAAAATGCCACGTCGTACTGCAGGACCCATGGATACCTTTGCGATATCACTGACTTTAATTGACGTATAGTTTTCAGACGTTACGACAGCATTCTCAATATCTGCAACAGACTTCACGTAACCCAGACCTCTTACTAAATATTCAGCTTGATTGATTTCCAAAGTTTGTGCGCCAATATCCCGATTGCTTTCTTTGACCGCTCTGACGACCTGATTCAATCCGATATTGTACTGACGCATCAATTCTGGATTCACATCAATTTGATACTCTTTGACGTAACCACCAATGGATGCCACTTCAGATACACCACTTGCCGACGCCAAGGCATATTTCACATAATAATCTTGAATGCTTCTCAATTCCTGTAAATCCCAACCACCAGTAACGTTTCCATCTTGGTCACGACCTTCGAGTGTGTACCAGAATATCTGTCCCAGACCTGTGGCATCGGGTCCCAAAGCGGGATTCACACCTTCAGGCAACAAGCCAGTTGGCAAAGAATTGAGTTTTTCGAGGATGCGGCTACGGCTCCAATAGAATTCGATATCCTCTTCAAAAATGATGTAAATGCTCGAGAACCCGAACATGGACGAACTCCGTATGGTTTTGACACCAGGTATTCCCAAAAGAGTCGTCGATAATGGATATGTAATTTGGTCCTCAATGTCTTGAGGCGAACGACCGTCCCATTTAGTAAAAACGATTTGTTGGTTTTCGCCGATATCAGGAATGGCATCCACGGCAACTGGGTCGGTCGGCAACAGCCCTGTATCCCAATTAAAGGGTGCGTAAACGGTTCCGAAACCGACAAATGCAACGAGCATTAAGACAGCAACAAGTTTGTTTTCGATTAGAAATTTGATGCTTTTATTGAGCATACACTTTAAGATTTTAGTAGTAAGTTCGAAGTATTTAGTACGACGTATTAAGTATTAAGTACGGCATGTTGTGAAGCATTTGGTAAACTTCAAACATCAATGGGCTCTAACGCATCGAAAATTGCATTACAACCATTACTAAAATATCAAATTAAATAAGACTCGTCGAGCTTGTAGATGTGCCTGACGATATTGGGGGGAGGAAAAATAGTTGAAGCAGATGTGGCTTCTTCTTTTGTTTCAAATAAGGTATTGTAAGTATGCAGAAAGACCGCTACAAAAACCTGCGAATCCGAAGAAAGTTTGTCGAAATTGAGTTTGAGTTCGTCTTGACCTTTTACGATGGATTGTTCATTTTTGCAACACTCCACTTTGGTCATTGAACACCCCGAAGGCAAGGTTGCCATGGCTTGTTCCATACCGCAAGATTCAGTGCCGTTGAACATGGAGCTGGCCACTAATGTGCCTCCACAATAATGTGCATTGATGGTGAATGACATGGTAGATATTAAGACTACCAAGGCCATCGAAAAAGAAAGTATCTTATGGACTATTTTTATCATGCCTAACAAAAATACAAAATTTTAACATAAATGTTGGTTTTTAACAGAAGATTAATGCTGTATGGTTTTTAAGAAGCCGGAAAAGGTTAAGGGTTGCTTGATTTTGCACCCGAGCGGATGGATTTCCAGCCCGAGGGGATGGCTTTCCGATCCGAGGGGAAGGCTTTCCGACCCGAGGGGATGGCTTTCCGACCCGAGGGGAAGGCTTTCCGACCCAAGAGGATGGATTTCCGATCCGAGAGGATGGATTTCCAGCCCGAGGGGATTGGTTTCCTGCCCGAAGGGATAGGTGGACACAGTGGGAGTTTGTGTGGACAAGACGCGGATTGTGTGGACAGGAAGGGAGATTGTGTGGACAGGACGAGACAACCTGAATGATAATTCAGTAGAAAATATGGAAGATGCCAAAGCCCTTCTGGATACTGTCATAGAATTATATAACCACGAAAGACCACATATGAGCATTGGAAATCTCACTCCGACTCATGTACATCAAAACAATATAAAAACAGATAAACTATGGAAGAACTATTATATAAAAAAACCTATCACTGTAAACCGATAATAGGATTAAGATTAAGTTGTAAACCTATTTTAGGATTAATGTAAAATATGTAAACTTTTTTTAGGTAGAGACAATTGTGACGGCACGCGCTGCAAGCGAGCGCTAGCGGGGAATTTTTTTAAAAAGCTTGAAATTATAGATCGAAGGAAATTTTAATTCCTTCTATAATCATGCCTGTTCCAATGATTGCTATAATCAATCCCATTATTTTACCAATTACAGAAATCACGTTATTACCAACTAACCTAACTATAAGTCCACTAGCTCTAAACGTCAAATACGTTAAAAGACTCATTGACCCAAAAATAGCAATGACATAAAGCATTTTTAAAGTTGACACATTAGACACAAAATTCATAGCCGTAACAATAGTTCCGGGACCAGCCAAAATAGGAATTGCTAATGGTGAAACCGCAATATTTTCATCAATATTGACATGTTTTATGGTTTTCATATTGGATTGTTTCGATTGAAGCATATCAAATCCAATATAAAATATCAGAATGCCACCAGTTATTTTAAAGGCGGGAATACTGATATTAAATAATTCGAAAATATATTTTCCTAAAAGAATAAAAACAGTAACAATGACAAACGCTATGATATTTGCTCTTTTGTTAATGCTACGCTTGGTTATTTCGTCAGCACCTTGCGTTAAAGACAGGTAAACGGTCATGTTAGAAATAGGGTTTGTGATTGCAAAAAACCCTGTAAATACGGTAATTGAAAATGTGATTATGTTTTCCATTGTAGATGTCGTTGATTACTTCCCGATGCAGAAATTAGCGAAAATATTCCCTAATAAGTCATCATTGGTTATTTCACCTGTAATTTCACCAAAATGATATAAGGCCTGACGAATATCTATTGCCAATAGATCACCAGAAAGGTCGGAGTCCAATCCATATTTCACTTTTTGGATTTCTTCAAAGGCTTTTAACAATGCGTCGTAATGACGTGTGTTGGTCACTATGGTTTCATTATTGCGAAGTGCTCCAGTGTTAATAAGATTAAGAAGCGAATTGGTCAATTGCTCCACACCGAAACCAGATTTTGCTGATATTAATTGAATTTCAGGAATTTCAGATTGCATTTTAGAAATATGAATGTCATCAATTTTATCGATCTTATTGGCCAAAACGATCAATGGCTTTTGAGGATATTTGTTTTTGATTTTCTCCAATTCAACCTTGAACTTTGAACCCAAAACATTGAATTGCGTGCTGTCAAATAAATATATGACGACTTGGGCCTGTTCAATCTTTTCAAAGGTTTTCTTGATGCCAATACTTTCGACTATATCTTCCGTTTCACGAATTCCGGCAGTGTCTATAAAACGAAACCCCATCCCTCCTATCGAAATTTCATCTTCAATGGTGTCGCGTGTGGTTCCAGCAATTTCGCTCACAATGGCACGCTCTTCATTCAATAAGGCATTCAAAAGTGTGGATTTACCAACATTTGGCTCCCCAACGATCGCGACAGGAATTCCATTTTTAATGACATTGCCCACCGCAAACGAGTCGATTAAGCGTTTTAAGACGTGGATAATTCTTTCGATGAGTTTGTAGAATTCATCACGATTGGCAAATTCGACATCTTCCTCTGCAAAATCGAGTTCGAGTTCGATTAAACTCGCAAAGTTCAGCAACTCGTCACGCAGCTGTTTGATTTCATTGCTAAATCCGCCACGCATTTGTTGCATTGCCACTTTATGCGATGCTTCACTATCACTTGCGATTAAGTCTGCCACAGCTTCAGCCTGACTTAAATCGAGCTTACCGTTGAGGAAAGCGCGCAATGTAAATTCGCCTGCAGCTGCCATTCTACAACCATTTTTCAAGAATAATTGGATGATTTCCTGTTGAATGTATAAACTGCCGTGACAGGATATTTCGATGACATTTTCGCCAGTATAGGAATGTGGGTCTTTAAAAATGGTGATTAAAACTTCATCAATAATCCTCGGTTCATCTACAATATGTCCCAAATGAACCGTATGTGATTTCTGCTTGGAAAGCACTTTTCCTGATACCGATCTAAAAAAATTTGAGCCGATGGAAATTGCGTCATTTCCAGACAATCGTATCACTGCAATCGCACCACTACCAGAAGGTGTTGCTAGAGCTACTATGGTATCATTTTGAAACATATCTAAAATTTAAACAAAAGTAGAGCAAAATTGCAATTTGAAGCACACAAATAACGGTTTCTTTAGAATTTTAATATCGATTACTTAATGATAACTTGCTATATTTGCATCTCAAAACAAACGAAAAACATGAAAAATATTGTAAGCATTTTAATGGTTGGACTTCTTTTGACAGCCTGCAATAAGGAAGAGAAAAAAACAGATGTATATGTCATTAACGGAACTGCCGAGGGTGTCTATAATGGCGTAAGAGTGTATCTCAATGCTCCAGATGAAAGAGGCGCTCAAAGACCTCAAGATACAGCCATCGTCATGGATGGAAAATTTCAATTTGAAGGAAAAGTTGATGCCCCTCAAATGTGGTTTTTAGGTGTCGATAATGTACAGGGGTATGTGCCTGTTATGGTTGAAAATGAATATATTGACATCGCTTTTAATAAGGAAACGATAGCAGACTCCAAAGTAACTGGAACAAAATCGAATGAAGCGCTTTCGAGCTACTCCAAAGGTTTCAATGCTTTGATGACCGAACGTAATGATCTAAATACTCAAATGAGAGCACTTGGTGTTTCAGCGGACTCTGCAGCTAGAGCCAAACTTACTGATGGTTATGCGAAATTGGACAAAAACTTACAAGATTATCCGTTTAATTTTTTGAAGACTCACAAGGACAATTACTTTTCTTTATCGCTAATTGAAAATATTTTGAAAAGCAATCCTGCTGATATCCAACCCGTAGAGGATGCATTTGTTAGCTTGGACAATGACATTAAAAATTCTACATATGGACAAACTGTTAAGTCCTCAATAGATCTTATAAAAAGAAAAAATGAAAGCGTTGCCATGTTGACTATCGGAAACGTAGCACCAGATTTTACAGCTCCAGATCCGGACGGAAAACAAGTGAAATTGAGCGAGATTAGAGGGAAAGCGACTATCATTGACTTTTGGGCCTCATGGTGTAAGCCTTGTAGAGTTGAAAATCCCAACGTAGTAAAAGTTTACAACAAATATCATGATAAAGGATTGGAAATCATCAGTGTATCCTTGGACAGACCTGGACAGAAAGACAGATGGTTACAGGCTATTGAAGATGACAATCTAACATGGCATCATGTTTCTAATCTACAGTATTTTACCGATCCTGTGGCGCAACTATATAATATCCAAGCCATTCCAGCAACTTATATTTTAGATGCAGATGGAAAAATCGTAGCAAAAAGTTTGAGAGGTCAAGCCCTGGAAGATAAGATTGCAGAGATGTTGAATTAACATACAACTGTTCTACACAAAAAAAGCCTTCGAAATCGAAGGCTTTTTTTGATTTTATATTTTTCCTGTTTTGTGCATAACAAATAGAATGATGATAGGAATCGCCAACAAACCAATCATCAGCAAATTTGTTTGAAATAGCGATGGCGTCAATATCAATGTGACAACAAAACCACCAATTGCACCTCCAAAATGGGCATCATGACCTATATTGCCAATTCGCTTTTTCATCCCATATATAGAGTACATCAAGTAACCGATTCCAAATATATAGGCTGGAATAGGAATTGGTATAAAAAACATAAATAATTCCATCTCTGGTCTTAACAGTATTGCGGCATATAAAATTCCAGTTACGGCTCCACTTGCTCCTACTGCCGAGTACTGATATTCATTTTGATGAAAGTAAAGTGATAACAAATTTCCAAGGATCAAACTTATAAGATAGACAATAATAAAATTCAAATTGCCCATATCAACTACGACGATATCAGCAAAGAAGTAAAGAGTAATCATGTTGAATAACAAGTGCGCCATATCCACATGCAAAAAACCAGAACTAAATATGCGTACTTGCTCACCTCTTCTAACGGCTCCAACATTAAATTTATAGCGCTCAAAAAAACCATAATCATTGAATCCCTTATATGAAATCATAATATTTGCGGCAATAATGACAATGGTGACCAAACTTAAATTACCCATAAACTCTAAACGTTTAATTATAATATAGCATATATTTGCTGCTGCAAATTTAATATTTATTAATGCAATTTCTTGTTTACATTCTTGTTTATCCTTTTTTGTGGTTGGTATCTATTCTGCCTTTTAGATTGCTCTATTGCTTTTCGGACTTTCTGTACTTTTGGATTTATAGGGTTTTTGGCTATCGAAAAACAGTCGTTCAGGATAATTTGAGATTGGTTTTTCCGGATAAACCTCAATCTGAAATCAATGATGTTACTAACAAATTCTATCATCATTTATGCGATATGATTGTTGAGGCTATCAAATCATTGACCATTTCGGAAAAAGAAATGAGAGCACATTTTAAGTTTGCCAATGTTGAAGTCCTCAATGATATTGAAAAAATGAATAAAAGCACCATTTTAATGTGTGCTCATTATGGAAGTTGGGAATGGATTTTTATACTCAATCGTTTTGTAGATGAAAACACGAAAGGGTATGCTGTGTATAAACGAATAGCAAATCCGTATTTTGATCGTTTAGTGAAGCGAATAAGAGCAAAATACAACAGTCATTTAATAACGACCAAAGAAACCATACCTACGCTCATTAGAGCTAAAGTGGAAGGACATTTAACGATCAGTGGTTTTGTGTCAGATCAAACCGCAAAACCTCATACAGCCTTGCATTGGGGAAAATTTATGGGTTATACGGTACCTATGCATACTGGAGCAGAAATGTTAGCGAAACGCTTGGATATGGCTGTGGTATTTTTTAGGGTCAATCGGTTGAAAAGAGGGTATTATGAAACCACTTTTGAAGTGATTACTTTGGATCCGAAATCTTATAAGGACTACGAAATAACAGATCTATTTTTTAGGTTGGTTGAAAAGCAAATTGAGGAGGCGCCACAATACTATTTGTGGACGCACAAGCGCTGGAAACATAAGGATATTCTTCCTGGACAATTCAAAAAACTATAACTCGAACCAAGAATTGATTGGTGTTTCATTGGATACCATAGCCGCTTGTTGCTTGTGTACGAATTCGTTGGAGCTTCTAACATAGTCATACTCTTTTGACCAAGTTTGGTGGTTTTTAGCCAACTCTTTTAAGCTTTCACAAACATATTCTATTTCAGCATTGGTTGTCGTCGGGTGGATAGACATACGAATCCAACCAGGTTTTCTTGTTAGTTCGCCTAAAGATATTTCAGAAGTTAATTCATGCGAATGTTCTACATCGACATGTAAGAGAAAATGTCCATAAGTTCCAGCGCAACTGCAACCTCCGCGTGTTTGAATTCCGAATTTGTCGTTGAGAATTTTGACTCCTAGATTATAATGCAAATCGTCTATATAAAAAGAAATCACACCCAATCGATCTTGATGTTGACCAGCGAGAATGTTGATATTCTCAATATCTTTCAACTCTTCAAAAATATAATCAACAAGTTCATGTTCTCTTTTCAAAATATTATCGACACCCATTTGATCTTTGAGCTTTATGCACAATGCGGTCTTAATGGTTTGAAGAAATCCTGGTGTGCCACCATCTTCGCGATCTTCAATATTGTCAATGTATTTATGTTCTCCCCAAGGATTTGTCCAGCTGACAGTGCCGCCGCCAGGACAATCAGGAATCATGTTTTTATATAGTTTCTTGTTGAAAATCAAAACGCCAGAGGTTCCAGGACCACCGAGAAATTTATGTGGCGAGAAGAAAACAGCATCTAAAGCACGTTCTTCATCTTCTGGATGCATATCGATGTCTACATAAGGAGCCGAACATGCAAAATCGACAAAACAGACGCCTCCATGTTGATGGATCTTTTTTGCAATATCATGATAAGGCGTTTGAATACCTGTCACGTTAGAACCCCCTACTACTGACGCAATTTTGATAGTGCAATCTTTATGTTTTTCTAAAAGAACTTCAAAGTTTTCCATACTGAACAAGCCATCCTCACCCGGAGGAATCACTTCAACTTTTGCAATGGTTTCCAGCCAAGAGGTTTGATTGGAATGATGCTCCATATGCGAAATGAAAACCACGGGACGGATTTCATTAGGAATTTCCGTGTATTTCTTGAGATTTTCAGGGACTTTCAAACCAAGAATACGTTGAAACTTATTTACAGCTTCTGTCATTCCGCTACCACAACAAATTAACACATCATCATCTGTACTATTGACATGTGTTTTGATGATCTGTTTCGCTTTATGATAGGCTTTGGTCATTGCTGTACCAGAAACGGTCGTTTCTGTATGTGTGTTGGCAACAAAAGGTCCAAATTCATTACATAGCTTTTCTTCAATGGGACGATATAAACGACCAGAAGCCGTCCAGTCTGTATAGATGATTTTTTGAGTCCCAAAAGGAGACACAAACTCTTGGTCTATTCCGATAATATTCTTACGGAATTGACTAAAATAATGTTCTAAATCTGTTTTTTTAACGTTTTGAGGTTCTGTAGCAATCATCCTATTTGTTTAAAATGCAAAGGTACTAAATATTTGCAACTGCCTTAATTTCAGATATGAATTCATCTGCCAAGGTGTCTGCTTCATTTTGAGAAGGCGCTTCTGTATAAATCCTTATTATTGGTTCGGTATTACTCTTACGTAAATGCACCCAACTATTACTAAAATCAATTTTCACACCATCAATTGTGGTCAATTTTTCATTTTTATAACGCTCTTCCATTGCCTTTAAGATGGCATCCACATCTAAACTAGGTGTCAATTCAATCTTCTTTTTGCTCATGAAGTAATTCGGATAGCTTGCTCTTAACTCACTTGTTTTTAACCTCTTTTCAGCTAGTAAACTCAAAAACAAAGCAACACCAACCAAGGCATCCCGTCCATAATGTGATTCTGGATAAATAATGCCTCCATTTCCTTCACCACCAATGATGGCGTTATTTTTCTTCATCAATTCCACAACATTCACTTCTCCTACAGCACTTGCTTCGTAACTTCCGCCATGCTTCTCTGTGACATCTCGCAAGGCTCTTGTAGAACTCATATTACTCACAGTATTTCCTGGTGTTTTGCTCAACACGTAATCCGCACAGGCCACAAGTGTATATTCTTCACCGAACATCTCCCCTTTTTCATCCATAAAAGCCAAACGATCTACATCTGGATCGACCACAATCCCTAAATCGGCATGCTCTTTAACAACGGCATCTGCCAAGTCACCCAAATGCTCTTTTAAAGGCTCTGGATTATGAGGAAAATGGCCATTTGGCTCACAGTATAATTTTACCGTATGTACTCCTAACCTGTCCAACAACAACGGAATTGCTATTCCTCCTGTTGAATTAACGCCATCTACAACCACTTTAAAATTGGCATCTTCAATTGCTTTTTTGTTCACCAAGGGCATATTTAAAACAGCATCGATGTGCAAATCGATATAGGCCTGATTCTTGGTGATTTTTCCTAGGCTGTCCACGTCCGAAAAATTCATTTGGTCATTTTCTGCGATCTCTAAAATTTTTGCACCTTCGGCTCCATTTAAAAATTCACCTTTCGCATTTAACAGTTTTAAAGCGTTCCATTGCTTCGGATTGTGACTGGCTGTCAGGATAATTCCACCATCTGCATGCTCCATTGGGACAGCAATTTCTACAGTTGGTGTAGTAGATAAACCCAAATCGATAACGTGAATACCTAATCCAACAAGTGTATTCATGACCAGATTCTGAATCATTTCTCCCGAAATACGTGCATCTCGCCCGACGACAACTCTATAGTCCTCCTTGCTGCGTTGTTGCTTTAACCATATACCATAAGCAGATGCAAACTTTACGGCATCAATAGGCGTCAAATTATCGCCAACGGTTCCTCCAATGGTGCCTCGTATTCCTGAAATTGATTTTATTAGTGTCATTTATCTGAATTTGTTTTTAAGTTTTAAGAAATAGGTTTCAAAATAAGTGTACGATACCTGTGCCATAATAATCGTAAGCACAAAAGTCATGATATAAATCAAAACAATCATTATGGTATCATTAAAAATGTTTTTTTCTTGAATTTTCAGGAATATAAAAACAACCAAATTCATAGCAATCACATGATACATATAAATACCGTAAGAAATATGACCTAAATGATTCAAGAATTTCGTGTTGATCTCCTTCCCAAAATTATTATGTGCCAATGTGTGAATGAACAGGCCGAATAGAATCATGGTGATAAGATTATAGATCCACAAAACCTCAAAATGAAGGGTGTCGGTAAAGAAATATAGTCCTGTGAAAATTAAAATCGCTATAGGTATTATTTTAGAAGATTTTAAAAATTGAAGTTTCTGTTTCTCTTCTAAAATTGCCACGATTCCACCAAAAAACAAATAAAAATAAACAAACGAAAAATCTCTTAAGAATTCGAGTGACTCAATGTGGAACACAATAAAATAAATAGTACTTATACCAAAAAGCACCTTTAAAATTTGGTTTTTTGTGACACAAAAGAGTAAAGGGGCAATCATCAAATAAAATTGCTCTTCGATACCAATGGACCATAGCACTTCTAAAATTCCACCTGGTGCATACAGTATCCTAAACACATTTGGTAGAAAAAAAATAGTGTATAATAAACCATCTGTCAAATCATAAGTTATCTCAAATGGAATGTTCAAAAATGGCAAGAGGACGTTGTAAAACAAAAAGCCCAAGAACACAATAAGATAGTATAGCGGGAAGATCCGTAATGCCCTTCTCAAATAAAATTTGCGAATCGAAAAACGGTTCTGCATTTTATGCCTGTAAATGATCCTGATAATTAAAAATCCACTTAATACAAAGAACATATAAACGGCTTCTGTGCCTCTGTTAAAAATTGGAATGATCGACACACTCGGAAGGCCTTGATTGAAGGATAGTTGCGGCAAATGAAAAAAAATCACCAATGAGGCCAAGAAAAACCGAAGTGGATCTAAATTGGGTAATCGTTCCAAATTTTAAGTTTTAAAGGCTAAAAATACATATATTTATTGAATGAATTTTTTAGCGCACATCTATCTTTCTGGAAACGACGAATATGTGACGATTGGCAATTTTATAGCCGATGGCATCAGAGGCAAACAGTATAAAACATATTCAAAAGACATCCAAATTGGAATTTTGTTACATAGGCAAATTGACACTTTTACGGATGCGCATCCTGTTGTAAGACAAAGCACCAAGCGATTACACAAAAATTATAGCCATTATAGTGGCGTCATTGTTGATATTTTGTATGATCATTTTTTAGCAAAAAATTGGTCTATTTATTCGGACATTCCTCTCGAGACGTATGTAGAAAAGTTTTATGAAAGTCTTGAGACTAATTTCGAATTGTTACCTGCTAGAATCCAGAAAATGATGCCCTATATGATGGCAGATAATTGGCTGCTTAATTATGAAAATCTTGAAGGAATTCAACGTGTTCTGCATGGAATGAATCGACGCACCAAGAATGTATCTGGAATGGATAAAGCTACCTTGGAACTGAAACAATACTATTCCGAGTTTGAAGATGAATTTACTCAATTTTTTAATGAATTAAAAGCATTTGCGGAGATACAACTTTTTGAAATACATAAACGTGTTAATGCAGAGTCTATGGATAACAAAAGTAATTTATACTGATGTTGAGTCAACATATTACGCCTACTTAACACAAAGTGAAGCAGAGAACTTTTCTCAATTTCTATTGAAAACTTCTCTCTCTATCTTCAGACCTTTGTTCTTAATAAATTGAGGGTTTGCAGACTAAACTTTTTACTATTTTCGCATAAACTGATGATACACGTGGCAAAACCAAAAAAAATTTTAAAAATTATTGGAGGAACTATCATTTTCTTCACACTTCCAACATTGTTATTGTTCGGGTTTTTATATTTTAAATACAACGAAGATTTACCGACTGGAATTGAAGGCATTGCGGCAGAACAATTGGCAACAAAAATGCTTAATTCGTTGGATTTTGAGGCTTACAAAAACACAGATTATATCGAATGGACATTTAAGAAAAGGCATCACTTTAAATGGAATAAAGCTGAAAACACCTGTGAAGTTTACTGGAAAAATGTGAGAGTCCAGCTTAATTTAAATTCCGTCAACGCAAGCGAAGCGTTTGAAAATGATCTCAAGATCGAAGGTGATGATGCCAAAAATCATATTGAAAAAGCCATTTCCTATTTCAATAATGATTCTTTTTGGTTGGTCGCTCCTTATAAAATTAGGGATCAAGGAACTGAACGTCGTATTGTGAATTTGGACACTGGAAAAAAGGGTCTTTTAGTAACTTATAATTCGGGAGGTTCCACACCTGGCGATTCGTACTTATGGCATTTGGAGGACTCTGGAAAACCAACAAGCTTTCAAATGTGGGTTGACATTTTGTCGATTGACGGACTCGAAGCCACATGGAGCGATTGGACAACGACCGAAAGTGGCGCTCAGTTACCAACGTTTCATAAGCTGATGGTTTTTGGAATGGAGATAACGGACATTGTGACAAAAAAATGAGTATTCAGTCGCAGTCGCAGTCTTCCGTAAATTATGAATTTAAAAAATTAGGTTATTCCAAAAGGAAAGCCATAGCAAATTCAAAATTTTGAGATTGTTGTCACGTGCTCCTAATCACTGCGCCTAAAAACTGCAAACTAACTCCTCTGGCCAACAAAATTATGATCCTTATGCTTAAACAACACATTGAACGTCGTTAAACTCCCATAACTTCTTGTTATATATTGCTGTAAATCAATTTTCTCCTGTTCATCAAGATTGCTACTGTTGATTTTTTGCTCCATCACACGTAAACGGTCGCGCACCATCGTGATTTTGTGAAAAAAAGTGTCGATCGGAAATTCAGTCGATTTTAAGGATGCATCCGCTGGTTCTAAAATAATTTTACCGCCTTTAAATTTGTCTGCAATGGTTACCAATTCAGAAATATCGCTGTATTTTTTCAAGATTTCTACCAAACTACTTTCAACATCAAACAAGCTAATCGTATCCACATCTTTGTCTGCTGCTTCGATGACTTCAAAATCGCTGTTCAAATCAATGGTTTCCAGTCCGTTTTCTATAAATGTCACCCAATAGTGTTGTGAAGTTACATTGGTAACGACACCTTTGCCGTATTCGCTGTGGTTAATGCGAGATCCTATTCCTAATAATTTCATTGCGGTATATTTTTAATATCTAATTTTTATTACTCGTTAATAGTACCAGAAATCTTTTCGATATTCAAGCTATTGGCCAACGCATTGAAAATTTCAAAATAAGTACTTTGGTTATCGTATAAATCGTCATGCGTCCCTTGTTCAACCACTTTTCCTTTGTCCAATACTACTACTCTTTCGGCATCAATAATCTGGGAAATGCTATGCGAAATTATAATAACGGTTCTATTTTCCTTAATGGCATCGAGACTTTTTTTGATTTCCTGCGTCGCAATGGCATCCAAGCTCGCCGTAGGTTCATCCAAGAATATGATGGGTGGGTTCTTTAGAAAAAGTCGTGCGATAGAGATACGTTGTTGTTGACCACCAGACAACAAATACGCTTTGGATTCATAACCTTCAGGCAATTCCATAATTTGGTCGTGTATATAAGCCTTTTTTGCAGCGTCTATAATTTCCGACTCTGTTGCATTTTGGTTTCCATAAAGGATATTTTCAGTGATGCTTCCATTAAAAATATGGTTTCTTTGGAGCACCAAACCTATATTTTCACGAAGCCATGTGGTATTATATGCTTTCAAATCTACGTTGTCCAAAAATATTGTTCCCGAATCTGGTTCGTAAAATTTATCCAATAAATTTACCAAAGTACTTTTACCTGCACCGCTTAAGCCTACCAAAGCAGTGATCGTGTTTGAAGGAATTTCAAGACTGACATCATGTAGCGCTTTAACACCATTAGGATATGTAAATTCGACATTTTCAACTTTGATATTTCCTATAATTTTATCAGGAATGTAGGATCCAGTAGGTTCCAATTCCTCTTTTGCATCCAGAATATCAAAGAAAGCTTCCGAATAAATCAAGGCATCATTGATCTCATCATAAATACGATGTAACTGTCGAATTGGCGCCGAAACATTATTGAACAGAAGTATATGGAACATAATTGCACCAATACTCATCGTTCCGTTCAACACAAAATAAGCCGTTAAAATTATGATCACCACGACTCCAAACTGTTCCAAAAAAGTTTTGATGCTATCAAACATAAAACTCGTTTGTCGGGTTTTCATTTGGTTTTCTGTCATGTCATATTGAATCTCTTCATGTTTATCAGCTTCGAGTTTTTCCCTATTAAATGACTTTATAACATTTATGGAATCAATAAGACTGATGATGCCATTGTTTTTCGTTTCTCTAAATTTTCTCATTTTTCTACGAAAACCACTTAACTTTTTGGCTTGTACTGTACTGATGTAAAAATAAATTGGAATAATTGCTAAACTCACAAGTCCAATATAAAAATTGGCTATAAACATCGCAATTAGAGCGATGATGGCATTAGCAAACAGTGGTAGAATATCGATGAAAAAATTACGTACCAAAACCGTTAGACTCGAAATACCAAGATCTATTCTGGTTTGTAGTTTGCCACTTTCGTTTTCGGGGGAAGTGTAAAACGCCATTCTATACATCAGGATTTTTTCAACGATGACCTGCGAAATATCCCTAGAGATAAAAATTCTTAATTTTTCGCCATAAAATTTCTGACCGTATTGTATGGCTGCATACACCAATTCCTTGACCAATAAAATAACTCCGATTGTGACCAGTAATGAAACCCCATCGCGAAGCGTTTTATTTGCATCTGTAAGAATCGTGAGTTCGTCAACAGTGTAGCGCAATATGTACGCATTCACCTGCGCCATAAAAGAACCGATAATCGTTAGGACCAACGTAGCCGCTACCAAAGAATGATAGGGTTTAACGAAATGAAGAAGTCTTTTAA
The DNA here is from genome assembly GCA_051252455.1 of Aquaticitalea sp. Lineage (GTDB taxonomy): Bacteria > Bacteroidota > Bacteroidia > Flavobacteriales > Flavobacteriaceae > JBPOFM01. The sequence goes on along the minus strand of JBPOFM010000009.1, from coordinate 30,243 downwards.
AAAGTTGAGAGATTGTCAAGCTTAATTGAAATTGAATAAAATTAGGTTTACAAATTTATCAAATTTTGAATTGCAAATGTTCCATTTCATGACCCGTAAGTGTTTTTTCTCCAACTTTTACAAATCCCATTCTCATATATAACTTTTTAGCATTCGGATTTTTCTTATCCACCAATAAACCGATCGTTTTTTTATCATTTAAACAGAATTTATCGATAACATATTTGAGTAAGTTTGAACCTATACCTTTCCCTTGATATTTATTAGTTACAGCAATCACATCAATATAATATTCTCCAGGTTGCGTTTCATCTTCAATACTGAAAGTGGGATTAGTATGCTCGTGGATATATGTTAGAATTGGTTGTCTCAACTCTTGCAACTTCGAGCCATCATACACATTAATAACTCCTACGATCTCATCCTCTATGAGTAACACATAGCAATTTTTATATGAATATTGATTGTCATCTTCTGCGATAAATCGCTTGAAAAAATCAGTACCTTTTTGGACATCATGTTCTCCAATAAAACGATACACCATACTGTCCATGACCATCATAAACAATAAGGCAATGGCATTTGTGTCTTGTAGAGCCGCCTTTCTTATGAGCATTGGGAATACAGCTTAAAAATGAAAAAATTATAGAACATACTTATTGAAGATATCTTCCAATTCGATTTGAGGATCATGGCACAACCCTGAATGTGTTTTTGAACTTTGGATAATCGTACTACGACAAGCGGCCAGCCAACGAAAGCGGTCAGAAACTTCCAGTTTTCCGATTGTTCCTCCTGAAGGGTCACCTGCACAAATTAACTTCCAAGCCTCCAGATGATTTTCAAGGATTTCTAGTTCTAACTGATCTGAAAATGCTTCCAGTTTCTTCTTATCAATATGATACTTGACTCCAAGAAATTTTTTCCGTTTTGAAAACAAAATCACACCAACATTGAAAAATTCTTCCCTTTCAACCCTAGGAACAACTCTTATGATTGCATATTCAAATGTGACTCTATTTTGCATCTTTTGCTTCTTTAACCAAGTGAGCCATCATAGCCAATTTTGCATGTATATATTCCAGATAAGCGTTTCGCATTTCTGCAACAGACATGCTATCTGAATCGCTGATTAACCAGTCGTCAGGTATTTTTGAAATAATGGCACTGAGACTAGGTCCGTCCAGCTTCCTCAAAATTTCTTCAGCCGCTGCATCCAATTGTGTGGCACGAGACAACAAAACATGATCTTTTACCAAAGGAAATGTTTTGGTCAAATGATTTTTCCAAGTCTCCCAATTATGATGAAAATAAAAACTTGCACCATTGTCAATGACCCATAGCTCGTTATGCCACATCAAGATATTTGGATTTTTGGCAGTGCGATCGATATTGCTAATTAGACTATCCAATAAAACCAATTTTGATGCTTCAAGAGGATCAACTTTTGAAACCAACGGATCATAAGTAATCGATCCTGATAGAAAGTGAACGCCCAAATTAAGTCCGACACTAAACTTTAATAAATCCTGAATTTCTTCATCTGGTTCTGTTTGGCTAAAGGAATCATCTAGAGTCATAAACACCATTTCGGGCACCTTAAAACCGATGGCTCTCGCCAACTCGCCACCAAGAAAGTCGGCTACCAACGCTTTTTTTCCTTGTCCTGCACCCCTGAATTTTAATACATACAAAAATCCGTCATCAGCCTTCACAATCGCGGGAAGCGAACCGCCTTCCCGCAAAGGTTTTATATACTGTACAACATCCACTGTGCGTATTTCAATTGATTTCATAAAGACGAAGATACCAAAAATGTAAATTGTGAGGTTAATTTATTTGGAAGGAACTTTCTATGACAACAAATAGAAATTTGACAAGCTATTTTAGAAATTAAAAAATAACCTGTATACTTACACAACTATTTTTGCGTTGTAAGAAAATCATAAATATCACCTTATGAAGTTTATATTGAAAATCGTGTTTTCTTTGGTCTTCTTGACTGTCTTAAGCAGCTTTAAATCATCGCGAGGTATCACTCAAATAACGGATTTTAATCCAATTATAGTAGCAGATACAACCAAAGTTGATTCTTCATTACTTTTCTACAAACCTTATAAAGAAAATGCTCACGCATCTTATTATCATGATAAATTTAATGGTCGGAAAACAGCCAGTGGCGAACTATTCGACAATAATTTATACACTGCGGCTCATAAAACATTAAAGTTCGGTACTAAAATTAGAGTTACAAATACAGTTAATGACTCCTCTGTGGTTGTGACTGTCAACGATAGAGGACCATTTGCACAGGGAAGGGAAATAGACCTTTCTAAAAAGGCTTTTATGGAGATTGCCAAATTTAAACAGCGAGGATTCTTAATCGTATCAATTGAAATTTTAGAAGAATAGTCTAAACTGGTATATCTTGATGATTTCGTCAATGATTGATTATAAGTAGCTTCCTGTTTTTTATGCCTAAAAGATGCAGACTAACATTGATAGGTACATAACTATTTAATTTTACATTTAATAGAAATATAAATTACGAAATCAAGCACGATTTCAACAACTGTTTTCTGTTCCGAAGGTTTTATTTTCTACTCCTAACCTTCACAAGAAATTAACATCTAAAATCTTATCTTTGCAACCTTGCTAATAAAAAGAAGAATTTTACAATTCCATGAGTCAATTCGAAGATAGTATTGAGGTCAAAGGCGCCAGAGTCCATAACCTTAAAAATATAGATGTTTCCATTCCTAGAGAAAAGTTAGTTGTCATTACTGGTCTGTCTGGAAGTGGAAAGTCGTCCTTGGCATTTGATACGATTTATGCCGAAGGTCAGCGTCGTTATATTGAAACGTTTTCTGCGTATGCACGTCAATTTCTTGGGGGACTAGAACGTCCTGATGTTGATAAAATCGATGGACTTTCGCCTGTCATCGCTATTGAACAGAAAACCACCAGTAAATCGCCACGTTCAACGGTGGGAACGATTACCGAAATTTACGATTTCCTCCGTTTGTTGTATGCGCGTGCAAGTGATGCTTACAGCTACAACACAGGTGAAAAAATGGTCAGCTATAACGATGAACAGATCCAAACGCTTATCAAGGAAAGTTTTAACGGAAAGCGCATCAACATTCTTGCGCCTGTCATACGCTCAAGAAAAGGTCATTATCGTGAACTATTTGAGCAGATTGCAAAACAAGGATTTGTCAAAGTCCGTGCTGATGGTGAAGTGAAAGATCTCGTCAAAGTTATGAAGCTCGATCGTTACAAAACCCACGATATTGAGATCGTTATCGACCGTTTAAAAGTAGACGATTCTGCTGATAATGACAAACGTCTCATGGAAAGCATAAACACCGCAATGTATCATGGTGAGGATGTGCTAATGGTATTAGATCAAGATACGGAGGAAGTGCGTTTTTTCAGTCGAAATTTAATGTGTCCGAGCTCTGGGATTTCTTATCCAAATCCGGAACCGAACAATTTTTCTTTCAATTCGCCAAAAGGTGCTTGCCCAAAATGCAATGGCATCGGTCGTTTGTATGAAGTGAATGAAAAGAAAATCGTCCCTGATGATTCTATTTCAATCAAAGCTGGAGCATTGGCACCTCATGGACCCTATAAGAACAGTTGGATTTTCAAGCAATTTGAAACCATTGCGCAACGCTATAAATTCCAATTGACGGATCCTTATAAAAAAATTCCTGAAGAGGCAAAACAGTTGATTCTTTATGGAGGCAACGAGAAATTTTCTGTGGAGAGTAAAACTCTTGGAGTGACTCGTGATTACAAAATTGAATTCGAAGGTGTTGCCAATTTCATTGAAAGTCAATTTAACAATTCTGAATCCACATCCTTAACACGTTGGGCTAAAGAATACATGGATAAGGTGGAATGTAGTGAATGCCAAGGATCGCGTTTGCGACAAGAATCACTGTATTTTAAAGTAAATGGTCAGAATATTGCGGAATTGGCAAACATGGATATCGTGGATTTAGCGAAATGGTTTGATGATTTAAAACCTAATTTATCTAACAAACAAGTTCAAATTTCAGAGGAAATCATCAAGGAAATCCGAACGCGATTACAGTTTTTACTGGATGTCGGCTTGGATTATCTCGCTTTAAACCGAAATTCCAAATCACTTTCTGGTGGTGAGGCGCAACGAATTCGTCTGGCAACACAAATTGGATCCCAATTAGTTGGAGTACTTTATATATTAGATGAACCAAGCATCGGTTTGCATCAACGCGACAATGAAAAATTAATCAAATCATTGGTTTCGCTGCGTGATATTGGCAACTCTGTCATCGTCGTAGAACACGACAAAGATATGATTGAAGCAGCCGACTATGTTATTGATATCGGGCCAAAAGCTGGAAAATATGGAGGTGAGATCATCAGTATTGGCACACCTGAAGAACTACTGACGCACAACACATTGACCGCCGATTATTTAAATGGCACTAAAGAGATTCCAGTGCCAAAAAAACGTCGTGCTGGTAATGGAAAATTTATTACGTTAAATGGTTGCACAGGTAACAATTTAAAAAATGTGTCAATCAAGATTCCATTAGGGAAAATGATTGGTGTCACAGGCGTTTCTGGTAGTGGGAAGTCTACCTTAATCAATGAAACGCTCTACCCTATTATGAATGCCCATTATTTCAATGGCGTCAAAAAACCCATGCCATATAAAAGCATTAAAGGGTTGGAACATATTGATAAAGTAATTGACATCAACCAATCGCCAATTGGACGTACACCTCGAAGTAATCCAGCAACCTACACTAAAACCTTTGACGAAATCCGGAGCTTGTTTGCAAAAATTCCTGAAGCAATGATTCGTGGTTATAAACCTGGTCGTTTTAGCTTTAATGTGAAAGGAGGACGCTGTGAAACCTGCCAAGGAGGCGGTTTGCGAGTCATTGAAATGAATTTCCTTCCAGATGTATATGTAGAATGTGAAACCTGTCAAGGGAAACGTTTCAATAGAGAAACATTGGAGATTCGTTACAAAGGAAAGTCTATAAGTGATGTGCTGGATATGACCATTAATGAAGCGGTAGATTTCTTTGAGCATATCCCAAAAATCCATAAAAAGCTAAAAACCATCAAAGATGTTGGTTTGGGCTATATCACACTGGGTCAGCAAAGCACAACACTTTCTGGTGGCGAAGCACAGCGAATTAAGCTGGCAACGGAATTGAGCAAACGTGATACAGGGAATACCTTTTACATTTTAGATGAACCTACAACGGGACTTCATTTTGAAGACATAAGAGTTCTCATGAATGTACTCAATAAGTTAGTGAACAAAGGGAATACTATTCTTATCATTGAGCACAATATGGATGTCATCAAAACGGTTGACTATATTATTGATGTCGGTTATGAAGGTGGTAAAGGTGGTGGCGAAATAATTGCAGAAGGCACCCCTGAAGAGGTTGCCAAGCACAAAACGAGCTATACTGCACTATTCTTAAAAAAAGAATTGAAAATATCTTAAATAATTACCATTCTATTGGCCAATCTTTCAAGTTGTTAACAACTATTTAGCGATTGCGTTAATAATTATTCGATATAGTACACAGGTCTTATCCATTATTTGATTATTTTAGTCCTATAACTTAAAACTAATTAATTATGAGAGGTATTCTTTGGCTAGTAGCCGTTATTTTGATTATAGTGTGGCTTTTAGGATTTCTAGGAGTCGTTGAAGGAATTGGTACAGGTGGTCTAATTCACGTTTTATTGGTAATTGCAGTAATTGTAATTCTATACAATATTATTTCAGGCCGCAAACCTTTATAGGAAGTACTAGAAACCTATAAAATTTAGTATATTAAAAAAAGGCATCTTTCAAAGATGCCTTTTTTGTTTTTCAAACGCCACTCTTTTTTATAATGTATCTAAAAATTCAACGAATTCGCTTTATTGTATTAATTTCTATTAAATTTGTCGGTTTGGTATTTAGAAACAATCATCTTGTTTTAATATCTGACAACTAAAAACAACAAAACGTACACAAATGAGATTAGAAAAACATAACAAAGCCTGGAACGAAATTAAAACAAATGACTCTTGGGCCATTTTTAAAATTATGGGCGAATTTGTCAATGGCTATGAAAAATTAAGCAAAATTGGCCCATGTGTCTCCATCTTTGGTTCTGCAAGAACAAAACCCGATCATAAATACTACAAACTAGCAGAGGAAGTTGCTAAAAAAATTGTCGAACATGGCTATGGTGTAATTACTGGTGGTGGCCCTGGAATTATGGAAGCTGGTAACAAAGGCGCACATATTGCTGGTGGAACTTCAGTTGGGCTAAATATAGATCTGCCATTCGAACAACATGATAACCCATATATCGATTCCGACAAAAGTTTGGATTTTGATTATTTTTTCGTTCGAAAAGTTATGTTCGTTAAATACTCACAAGGTTTTGTAGTTATGCCTGGTGGATTCGGAACTTTAGATGAATTATTTGAAGCGATTACCTTAATACAGACCAATAAAATTGAAGAATTTCCAATCATTCTCGTGGGAACAGATTTTTGGACCGGTTTGATGGATTGGGTGAGAACAACCTTACTTGACAGTTTCCAAAATATTAGTGATAAAGATTTAGATCTGATCCACGTGGTTGATACGCCTGAAGAAGTGATTACGATCCTTAACAGTTTCTATAAAGAATTTGAATTGAGTCCGAACTTCTAAATTCATGCTACGAAGGTGTTTCTTTTTATTATGCTTCTGTGTTTTAGGTCTCAACGGACTTTTTGCACAGGAAACTTTTAAAATGATGTTTTACAACTTACTCAACTTTCCGTCACAAGATGTGCCTACCAATCGTATTCAATATTTAGAAATCATACTTGCAGATTATCAACCAGATATATTTATGGTTTGTGAACTCAACAATGAGAATGCCTCCAATGATATCCTTTCATTGATGCAACGGATCAACCCTACTTATGCCAAGGCGTTGTTTGTTAATAATACGTCAGACGACATGTTTGGTGATCAGAATGACTTACAAAATCTTCTATATTATGATGCTACTAAATTTGTATTGGAAAGTCAAGCCATTGTTCCTACACTTTTTAGGGATTTCAATCATTATAAACTCAAATTGAATACGATCGATCAAGACGATAGTCCCATATATATTGATGCTATCGTGTGCCATTTAAAGGCATCTAGTGGTGTTGAGAATGAAGCCTATCGTTTTCAAATGGTTACAGATCTTGTTGCGTATCTCGAAACGTTTCCTGCTGATAGTAATGTGATTTTAGCTGGAGACTTCAACATGTATACAAATTCTGAAGAAGGCTTTGTGGAACTTCAAGATGCAACCAATACAATCGTGTTTGCTGATCCTGCAAACCGAGTTGGTAGTTGGCACAATAATCCTAATTATATAGATGTAATGACGCAATCCACTCGGACCGATTCAGGACTTGGAGGCGCAACAGGAGGTTTCGATGATCGCTTTGATATGATTCTAACATCTCAAAATTTAATTACCAATACCGATCTAAAATATGTTCACGATTCTTATAGCGTTTTTGGCAATAATAATGGTGTTTCCTGTTTAAATCGTGCCATCAATTCAACTAATTGTGCTGGCTTCGATTATTCTTTTGCCATCCGGGATGCGTTGTACAATTTTAGTGATCATTTGCCCGTTACTATTGAGTTAGAAACCACACACACATTGAGCGTCGATGATTACAACGTTTTGCAACCCATCACGTTTTTAAATGGGAATATGCTTAAAAAGAATTTACAGTTGAGAATTAATGACCCTTCGCTAACCAACCAAACTTTAAATGTTTATGACAGTTTTGGCAAACTAATTAAAACCATAAACGCAAAAAACTCGATATATATAAAAGAGGACATATCCATGTTAGCCACAGGACTGTACTTTATTGTAGCACCTCAATTTAATATGAAACCCTTAAAGTTTGTTGTGACCCATTGAAATTAAAAATACTTATACTTTTATGTAGTTTGTTTTCTGCCTTTTTATTTGGTCAAAATCAAATAGATATTGATGCGAAATTTGACGTTGCTAATAAAATCATTGAGATTAAACAGCATATTCGATATCAAAATACATCTAATGACACCTTAAAAACCATTTTTCTCAACGATTGGAACAATGCATATTCGGCAAAAACAACGCCACTTGCACAACGCTTCACAGAAGAGTTTAGTACCAAATTTCATTTTGCCAAAAGCGAAGATCGCGGCTACACCGCAATAACGTCAGTGGTGAATGAACAACAAGATTCCCTGGCCTATACAAGATTAAAAAATCATCCAGATGTCTTGGAAGTGACCTTGGAACGCCCTTTATTACCTTCAGAGTATTATGATATTTATTTAAATTATAATAGTAAAATACCAAATGAGACTTTCACCAACTATGGTGCTACAGATGATGGTCAATTCTTTCTAAAATACTGGTACATTACACCAGCCGTATATGATGGCGCTTGGCACTATTACAGCAATAAGAATTTAGATGACCTATACGTCCCTCCTGCCGATACCAGAATAACAGCTGAATTTCCAGTTAACTACACGATCTATTCGGAGCTTGACAGAAATATCTCAAAACGCAATGATAGTACTCAAACCTTGACCTTATATGGAAAAAATCGTGTAGACACTAAACTTTATTTGAGTAGATTCCCTAGTTTTAAGTATACCCAAACGGATAAGTTTACGCTGATCACCGACATAAAAGAGGGAAATATTGAGCCGAGTGAAAAAGCTTTGGCCAATGACAAAATCGTTCATTTCATTGATAAAAATCTTGGAGCTTATCCTCATAATTATTTAATGGTCACTGATATTGAATATGGGAAAGATCAACTGTATGGCTTGAATCAATTACCGAGTTTTTTGCGTCCTTTTCCTAATAACCTTCAATATGAACTAAAAATTTTAAAAATTGCGCTTAACAATTATTTGAATAATACATTGCTTCTCAATCCAAGAAAGGATTATTGGTTAAAGGATGGTTTGCAGGTTTACTATCTCATGAAATATGTGGAAGAGAATTATCCTGATCTGAAATTATTGGGGACACTCTCCAGATTTTGGGGTGTCCGCTCTTTCCATGCTGCTGATTTGTATTTCAATGAGCAGTATAATATGTTTTACACCCAAATGGCTCGAACGAATCGCGATCAGTCGCTTTTAACCTCAAAAGATTCATTACTGAAATTCAATTCTAATATTGCAGGAAAATATAAAGCAGGTGTAGGACTTAAATATCTAGATGAGTTTGTGAATAATGATATTTTGGAAACGACTATTTATAATTATTTAGAAACATCCAAACTTCAAATTACCTCGTCTTCAGAGTTCGAAATCATGTTAAAAGAAAATACTGATAAGGATGTCGATTGGTTTTTTGATGAATACATTTCCACTCGAAAAAAAATAGATTTTAAAATTAAAGAACTTGTAAAAACGGAGGACTCGATTACGCTAACCATCAAGAATAAGCGTCACAACACGATGCCCATTTCTCTATATACGATGAGCAACGATTCTGTAATGTCTCGACAATGGATCGAAAATATTCAAGACACAAAAACCCTTACGATTCCAAGAAACGATATTGATAAATTGGTGCTTAATTATGAAAACACAGTACCAGAATATAACTTAAGAGACAATTGGAAATCACTAAAAGGATTCTTTTTCAATAACAAACCCTTACAATTTAGACTTTTCCAAGATGTTGAAGATCCCAATTACAATCAGGTTTTTGTAATGCCACTTATAGAATTTGATAATATATATGACGGTTTAACACTGGGAGCAAAGTTTTACAACAAGACCTTACTACGAAAAAACTTAAGTTATAAGTTTTCTCCTCAATATGCCACCAAATCAAAAACATTTACTGGAGGAGCTTCTGCTTATTATACGCATAATTTGGAAGATAGTAACCTTTATTCTGTGGCATACGGTATCGGAGCAGGTTATTCTTCGTTCGCCGAAAATGCCTTTGTGACCAAAATAACTCCAAGTTTATCTTTTAATTTTAGAAATGATGATGATTTTAGAAGTAACGAACGGAGTTCTATTAATTTAAGATATATTGATATCTCAAGAACTGTAAAAGACAATCCACTTGTAGTCATTACAGAACCTGATTATAGGGTTTTAAGTTTGAGATATTTCAATAGCAATTCAGGAATCATCAAACATAATAGCTGGCTAACCGATTTTCAAGTTGCAAAAAATTTCGGAAAAGTGGCTGTCAATTATGAATACAGAAAACTATCTGAAAGCAATCGTCAATTCAATTTTAGATTTTTTGCAGGGACTTTCTTGTATAACAACACAAATGCTGATTCTAATTATTTCAGCTTTGCTCTAGACAGACCTACCGATTATCTTTTTGATTACAATTATCTAGGTCGATCGGAACAATCAGGAATATTCAGCCAACAAATCATTATTGCGGAAGGTGGTTTTAAATCAAAATTGAGGCCTGCATTCGCAAACCAATGGATGACGACGGTCAATACCAGCGCCTCCATCTGGAAATATGTGGAAGCTTACGGTGATCTAGGGTTAGTGAAAAATAGAGGGAATAATGCTGCATTCGTATATGATTCTGGAATTAGGCTAAATTTAGTCACAGATTATTTTGAACTCTACTTCCCCGTGTATTCAAATTTAGGATGGGAAATCGCACAAAAGCGCTATGATCAGAAAATCCGTATTAAATTCACTTTAGATCCTGGTGCATTGTTGGGGCTATTCAGACGAAAATGGTATTAGAAATATGCAAATCACCTCAAACCTATTATTCCAAATTTAGATTATATCTTTATTAAACATCCTTATTACCGTTAACTCACTCTTAACAACATTGTGAAAACAATTAAGTTTAGTTAACTTTGCAAAGATTCAAAAATAGGATGTATGCAAACAGATGCTAGTACTGCTAAAGACATGACTTTTGAGGATTTTCAAACGGAGATTCTTAACGATTATAAAATTGCTGTAACCAGTAGGGAATGTAGCCTTTTGGGTCGTCGCGAAGTTTTGACAGGGAAAGCCAAGTTCGGAATCTTTGGCGATGGTAAGGAAGTGCCACAATTGGCTTGGGCTAAAGTCTTTAAAAATGGTGATTTCCGATCCGGATATTACCGAGATCAAACCTTTATGATGGCCATTGGTGAGCTGACAATCCAACAGTTTTTCGCAGGACTTTATGGTCATGCCGATATCAACCACGATCCGATGTCTGCAGGCCGTCAAATGGGTGGACACTTTGGAACGCACAGTCTAGACGCCAACGGTAACTGGAAGAATCTTACTCAACAAAAAAATTCAAGTGCTGATATCTCTCCTACTGCTGGACAAATGCCAAGACTTTTAGGATTGGCGCAAGCTTCCAAAATCTATCGTCAAGTTAAAGGCATTAATACGACCAATTTTTCCAATCAAGGTAACGAAATTGCCTGGGGAACGATTGGAAACGCAAGTACAAGTGAAGGTCTGTTTTTTGAGACCATCAATGCAGCAGGTGTATTACAAGTGCCAATGGTTATCAATATTTGGGATGACGAATATGGCATTTCTGTTCACGCCAGACATCAAACAACAAAAGAAAATATTTCGGAAATTTTAAAAGGTTTCCAACGGGATGATGAACATAAAGGATACGAAATCCTTAAAGTGAATGGTTGGGATTATCCTGCCTTAATTGAAACATATCAGAAAGCATCCCGTATGGCTCGTGAAGAACACGTACCAGTAATGATTCATGTTGTTGAACTAACACAACCACAAGGACATTCGACCTCTGGTTCTCATGAGCGTTATAAAAGTGAAGACCGGTTAGCTTGGGAAGCAGAATACGACTGTTTAGCTAAACTACGTGAGTGGATTTTAAGCAATAATATTTCCAATGAAGAAGATTTGGAAGCATTGGAAAAATCCATTAAAAAAGATGTCAGAGAAGGTAAAAAAGCTGCTTGGAATGCTTATTTAGAACCTATCAAATCTGAACAACAAGAAGCTTTGAATTTACTATCTGCATTAGCAGAGTCGTCCGCAAATAAAGTATTCATCACTAAACTTGTGAATGATTTATCTTCCATTACCGAACCCATTCGTAAGGACATTTTGTCTGCAACACGCAAATCGATGCGATATGTAGTTGGAGAGCAGTCAGCTGAAAAAAATAAGTTAGCGCAATGGATCGAAACGTATATCGAAAAGATTCAACCAAAATATAGCTCACATTTACATAGTCAATCCTCTCTTTCAGCTTTGAATGTGAAAGAAGTAAAACCAACCTATGAAAACTCAAATGAAGATGTTGATGGACGTGTTGTTGTAAGAGAAAATTTCGATGCTATTTTCTCCAAATACCCAGAAGCATTGGTGTTTGGTGAAGATGCCGGACATATTGGCGATGTGAATCAAGGTCTAGAAGGACTTCAAGAAAAATACGGCGAATTGCGTGTTGCAGATGCTGGTATACGCGAAGCCACGATTATTGGGCAAGGTATCGGAATGGCCATGCGCGGCTTAAGACCAATTGCTGAAATTCAATATCTAGATTATATCCTCTATGCCCTTCAAATATTGAGTGATGATCTTGCGACTTTGCAATATAGAACGCATGGACGTCAAAAAGCGCCATTGATTATTCGTACTCGTGGTCATCGTCTCGAAGGAATCTGGCATTCAGGTTCACAAATGGGAGGTGTGATCAATCTAGTTAGAGGTATCCATGTTTTGGTCCCACGAAATATGACCAAAGCTGCAGGGTTTTATAACACTTTATTGGAAAGTGATGAACCAGCCATCGTGGTAGAATGTTTGAATGGCTACCGTTTAAAGGAAAAAATGCCAACCAATTCCGGAGATTACAAAACACCGATTGGTGTTGTGGAAACCATTAAAGAAGGATCTGATATCACTGTAGTTAGTTATGGCTCGACAATAAGAATAATCGAACAAGCTTCTAAAGAATTACAAGAAGTAGGAATTGACATCGAAATTATTGATGTGCAATCCTTACTGCCTTTCGATTTGAACCACGATATTGTAAAAAGTGTTGAAAAAACGAATCGTTTAATGGTGATTGATGAAGATGTTGCCGGAGGCGCTTCTGCATTTATACTGAATGAAATCATCAATACGCAAAATGCATATCACTTTTTGGATAGTCAACCAAAAACTTTAACTGCAAGACCCCATAGACCCGCATATGGAACGGATGGTGATTATTTCTCAAAACCTTCTGTCGAAGACGTTTTTGAAGCGATATACAAAGTAATGCATGAAGTAAACCCTGATGACTTTCCGAAGTTGAGATAATAAATAATATTCAGATATCAAAACCTTTCATAATAGATGAAAGGTTTTTTGTTTATATTTATTTTTAAATAAACCAACCTTTAAAACTATTTAAAATGACAAAAAATCATACCGATTTAGCTTTATTATTATTAAGAGTAGGCTTTGGTGTTCTCATGTTAACTCATGGCATTCCAAAACTACAAATGCTTTCCGATCCATCAACTTTTGGAGATCCTATAGGACTTGGCCCAACAGTATCTTTAATTTTGGCTTTAATCGGTGAAGTGGTTGCGCCAATATTTTTAATCGTTGGCTATAAGACTAAATGGTTTGCCATACCTGCCTTTATTACCATGATGGTGGCAGCGTTTATTGTACATGCAGAAGATGATTTAGGCACCAAAGAAAAAGCTCTTTTATACTTAATTACCTTCTTGGTAATTTTCTTGGCTGGTGCGGGGAAATTCTCTTTGGATGGTATGAGAAAACGCTAAGGAAACTTCATTAAAGTAAATGCTTTAAAATTTTGTTCAAATGCTCATTGTTTATTTGGAAAAGTACTATTTTGCGGACAAAATAAATTAACCAAAATTATTAATAATGAAGTACATGAAAAAAATTTACACAGTTCTATTAGTTTTGTTAGTAGTTGCTTGCGACAGTAGTGATGACAACAACCCTTCACAAGAATTACCTTTGGGAGATTATCTGTATGTCATATCTGGCAAAATCAATGGCGAGGCGTTTGTATATGGCCAGCTTGCTGATGCTACGGAATTAGATTACACTTTAGTTCATTCTGGAGCCTCAACAGTGACCTGTGCCTATTATCCGGATACGGGAGGAGTAAACTATTTTTCTGGTGTGCATCCTAATTTTGACGACGACAGCAGACCATCAATGGGTATCGAATTTGTGCGTTTCTTTTTATGTACAGAACAAGAAGATCACAATCAATCTGAAGTTTTTAACGATAGATTTCCAATGGGAGATTATGAATTTTCTGCAGACGGCGAAGATGCCTACGGTCCAACAGGACAAATTGGTATGCAATTTAGTGCAAACGCTTCAGAAGGTCCTTTCTATAATTCCTATGGTGACCAAACAGGGAGTTATTTTAATGTGACTTCCACGACTCCAAGTAATTCATACATTTTGGATGTTCAGGTAGGCAGCGCTCAAATAGTTGAGGGCGAATTTGCAGTAAAATTATATAATGGTGAAAATAGCGATGATGTGATTAACATTACCGATGGCTATTTCAAGGTCATACCACAATTGTAAAAAAACCCAATTACTGTTAAGTTTTAATGGAATGACCTCTATTTTATTGACTAACAAAGCCAAAGAAACTCACATCTTTGGCTTTTTTTATAGGATTGAGATGATTTTATCCCATTAATTATGAATCCAACACCTGTTCAGTGTGTTTTTTAGCCTTCACATCGTCAATCACTTTCTCAATGACACCTTTCTCATCAATTACAAAAGTCACTCGATGAATGCCATCAAACGTACGTCCCATAAATTTCTTTTCACCCCAAACGCCGAAAGCTTTAATGACGCTTTTGTCTTCATCTGCTAACAATGGATATGGAAAATCGAATTTATTTTTGAAGTTACTTTGCTTCTTGGCGCTATCGGCACTTACACCTAAAATGGCATACCCTTTATCTGTCAATTCCTTATAATTGTCACGTAGATTACAAGCTTCAGTAGTACAAGTGGGTGTATTCGCCTTTGGATAAAAGAAAACCACTAATTTTTTGCCTGTATAATCACTTAAAGAAATTGTATGTCCTGCTTCATCTTTCTGTGAAAAATTTGGAGCCTTATCGCCTACTTTTAATGTCGTCATAATATCTTAATTTTGGTTTTAGTAAAAATACAACTATGACCAAACAAGAAAAAGTTGATTTTGTTATAACTACGTTAAATCAACTCTATCCGACCATACCTGTTCCACTTGAACACAAGGATCCATATACATTGCTAATCGCGGTGTTGATGTCAGCGCAAAGCACAGATGTGCGCGTCAATCAAATCACACCATTATTATTTGCAAAGGCTGATAATCCTTATGATATGATCAAATTATCTATCGAGGAGATTCGGGAAATCATCAAGCCCGTGGGTCTCTCTCCAATGAAAAGTAAAGGTATTCATGGTTTATCCCACATATTGATCGATAAACACAATGGGCAAGTGCCACAGACCTATGAAGATTTAGAAGAGTTACCCGCCGTAGGTCATAAAACCGCTGCAGTCGTTCTGTCTCAAGCTTTTGGTATTCCTGCATTTCCTGTGGATACTCACATCCACCGCTTGATGTATCGATGGGGATTTACGAATGGCAAAAATGTAGTTCAGACAGAAAAAGATGCAAAACGTTTGTTCCCAGAGGATGTATGGAATGATTTGCATTTACAAATAATTTGGTATGGAAGGCAATATTCACCTGCAAGAGGTTGGGACATGGAAAAGGATATAATCACCAAAACTATCGGTAGAGCTTCTGTGTTGAAGGAATATTACGGAAAGAAGTAAAACAAGCTACAATCGTATTTAGAGCCTGAATCATGAGATTCCTATTTTCGTGAAAATAAAAAAGTCCCGATGAGCTAAATATCGGGACTTTCAAAGTCTAGTTTAGAAGCGCTTCAAACTTCATTTTATTACAATTTATAACACTTAAAGCCTTAGAATAATTCAAAAGAAAATCCACTGTCTCTTCTTTTGGTTTTAAATTGATTTGGGATTCCGTGATTTTTTCAGAGTAAAGTTTTGCCATTTTACGATTTTAGTTTGATTATAATTCTAATAACGTAACAAAACTTTATTTATTATATGATATTGTTAATTTGTTAAAATAATATTTTTTTGATCGATGACTTTTCTCAAATTGATAAGCGCATAACGCATACGTCCTAACGCTGTATTGATACTAACACCTGTTTTATCAGATATTTCTTTAAAGCTCATGTCTTGATACATTCGCATCACCAAAACATCTTTCTGATCTTCAGGAAGCTCTTCAATTAACCGACGCAAATCACATTCAATTTGTTCTTTAATTAGCATTTTTTCGGCGTCCAATGCAGAATCACTTAAGACTGAAAAGATACTGAATTCGCCAGAATTATCAAATTTCGGCATACGGTTGTTTCTTCTAAAGTGATCAATAACAAGATTGTGGGCAATACGCATCACCCAAGGCAAGAATTTACCTTCCTCATTATATTTACCAAGTTTAAGCGTCTTGATAACTTTAATAAAGGTATCCTGAAAAATATCTTCAGTGATATCTCTATCGTACACTTTCGAATAGATAAAGCTGTAAATTTTTTGCTTGTGTCGGGTAATTAAAACGGAGAGCGCGTTTTCGTCGCCTTTGATGTAACTACTGACCAAAGTAGCATCTGTGATAAGTTCGTGTCTCATAATCATTACTTTTAGGTGCATAGATAGCTCTATGCTTGGGTTTATTTTAAAAGTAATCTTATGATATAGGCAACTGTAGTTTAATCGATTATGATTCAAATATAACAACAATCATTCCTAAAATACAAAATTTCGACCTAAACTTTAACATTTTATTGCACAATAACTTGTTTTCAAGGCTAAAATAGATAACGTATCTTTGCAAACTCATGAGTCAAAATTCTATGTATAGCAAGCTTTCCGAAGTCAATCCAAAACAAAATATCATCATCAAAGGTGCTAATCTTCACAACCTAAAAAATATGGACGTGGTCATTCCACGGAATAAATTGGTCGTGATTACTGGCTTATCTGGTTCTGGCAAGTCAAGTCTAGCGTTTGACACGTTATATGCTGAAGGCCAAAGACGGTATGTTGAAAGTCTGTCAAGTTACGCACGCCAGTTTTTGGGTCGACTCAACAAACCCAAAGTTGATTATATCAAAGGAATTGCGCCTGCAATTGCGATTGAACAGAAAGTTAATTCAACCAATCCGCGTTCAACCGTAGGAACTTCTACGGAAATTTATGATTATTTAAAATTATTGTTCGCCAGAATTGGAAAAACCTATTCACCAATCTCTGGAAATTTGGTTAAAAAGCATACGACCGCTGATGTATTGAATCTCGTAAAATCTTTTGAAGAGAAAGAAAAATTGCTCCTCCTGGCCCCTATTATATTGGAAGAAGGTCGAACAATGGATGATAAACTGAAAGTCTTGCAACAACAAGGTTATGCGAGGGTTCAGTATAAAAATGAAGTGCTTCGAATTGAAGATGCCTTGGAGAAAACAATCAAAAAAGATGTCTTTTTAGTTGTAGATAGAATTGTGGTCAAACATGAAGAAGATTTCTATAACCGTTTGGCTGATGCTATCGAAACCTCGTTTTTTGAAGGTAAAGGCACAACAATCATTGAATCTTTGTCAGACAATAAACAAACCGTCTTCAACAACCGTTTTGAACTGGATGGCATGACCTTTATGGAACCAAATGTGCATTTGTTCAGCTTCAACAATCCTTATGGAGCCTGTCCAAAATGTGAAGGTTACGGCGATGTGATTGGGATTGATGAAGACTTGGTGATTCCCAATACAGCTTTATCAATTTATGAAAACGCCATTTTTTCTTGGCGTGGCGATAGCATGAGTTGGTACCGTGATCAATTGGTCAATAATTCCCATAAGTTTGATTTCCCGATTCATAAACCTTTTTTTCAGTTATCAGAGGCTCAAAAACAATTGATTTGGGAAGGCAACAAACATTTTACAGGCTTGAATGAATTTTTCGCAGAATTAGAATCTAAAGCTTACAAAATTCAAAATCGTGTGATGCTGTCTCGCTATAGAGGCAAAACCAAGTGTAGCAAATGTCACGGCAAACGTTTACGCCCTGAAGCTAATTATGTAAAAATAGCAAACGTGACCATTACAGATTTGGTTGGAATGCCTTTAGACAAGTTGACAAGTTTCTTTAAGCAATTGGAATTGAACGATCATGATACCAAAATTGCTGAACGTTTGTTGAAAGAAATCACCAATCGATTGAGCTTTCTTTCAAACGTTGGTTTGGATTATTTAACATTAAATAGAAAATCGAACACTTTATCTGGTGGCGAAAGTCAGCGTATCAACTTGGCAACTTCTTTGGGAAGCAGTTTGGTGGGTTCGATGTATATTTTAGATGAGCCTAGTATTGGCTTGCATCCAAAAGACACTGAAAAATTGATCGTGGTTTTAAAGGCCTTGAGAGATTTAGGAAACACGGTCATCGTAGTGGAACATGATGAAGACATCATGAAATCTGCCGACGAAATCATTGATATTGGTCCTGAAGCTGGAACTTATGGTGGTGAAATAGTTGCGCACGGAACTTATGATGATATCCTAAAATCAGATTCCTTAACGGCCAAATATTTGAATGGCGACATGGAAATTGAAGTTCCTAAAAAGCGTCGGAAATCCAAATATCAGATAGAAATTATAGGTGCTCGCGAACATAATCTTCAGAATATTGACGTCACTTTCCCGCTGGAAATGCTTACGGTGGTGACTGGTGTATCTGGTAGCGGAAAAAGTACTTTGGTCAAAAAGATTTTATATCCGACGATTCAAAAACATCTATCCGGTTTTGGAGATAAAGCGGGTCAGTTTACGGAGATCAAAGGTAATTACAAAAACATCCAACATGTGGAGTTTGTGGACCAGAATCCAATCGGTCGGTCTTCACGGTCCAATCCTGTGACGTATATCAAAGCCTATGATGATATCAGAGCTTTGTTTGCGGGTCAGAAATTGAGTAAAATCAGAAACTATCAGGCAAAACATTTCTCTTTCAATGTCGATGGTGGACGCTGTGAGACTTGCAAAGGTGATGGCGAAGTGACCATTGAGATGCAGTTTATGGCAGACGTACATTTGGTATGTGAAACCTGCAATGGCAAACGCTTTAAAAAAGAAGTCTTGGAAGTTACGTTTGAAGATAAAAACATTGACGATGTGTTGAGCATGACGATTGACGACGCTGTTGCTTTTTTTGACACACATAATCAATATAAAATTAAAACAAAATTACAACCACTTCAAGATGTTGGCTTGGGTTATGTGACTTTAGGTCAAAGTTCTTCTACACTTTCTGGTGGGGAAGCACAACGTATTAAGTTGGCAACATTTCTCGGAAAAGGTTCCAAAAGTGACAATGCCTTATTCATCTTTGACGAACCAACAACTGGTTTACATTTTCACGATATACAAAAGTTGCTGACTTCATTTCAAGCATTGATTGAGCAAGGTCATTCGATCATTGTCATCGAGCACAATCTCGAATTAATCAAATGTGCCGATTACATTATCGATTTAGGACCTGAAGGCGGCGAGCGCGGTGGAAAGCTAATTTCTCAAGGTACGCCAGAGGAATTGGTCAAGGATAAAAAATCGATCACTGGGACCTATTTAAAGGATAAAATCTAACCAATATAAGCTCACAGTTATTTCACTTTCATGTGTTGTTCCCTGCCCTTGATTCAATCAATAAAACAAGAAGGCAATGAATACCATAATAGTGGTAGAAAAAGGTATGACCAAAGACAAAAACAAGAAAGTGATAACGCTACTCTTAATAAAGCTCAAAATATAACCTTGTTCATAAAAGTGTCTGACTGCCAAAAAGAAGTAAAAATAGGTTGACAGCATGATTAAAATGATGTACCACCAAGAAAGATTTTCCCACATTAAACTCGCTCCAACGAGCACCGCAAAAACGGTAAACAAAAACGAAAAGAAGTAGAAACTAAATACTAAATGATGGGCAAATCGACCTTTGTCCATATAGAAAAGTTTCAGCAGTAATGCAAATATTGGTAATAAAATAAACATGGCAATAGGTATGCTATCGTAAAAAGCTTGTAATACCGAACCGCCACTTTTACTTTTTATAAATTTCAAAACCTGTCGATAGATGCGTTTTTTCCAGAAGCCATCAGATGATTTCATGCCCATCTTTTTATAGATGGCTTGATCCGAAGCGCCAGCCTCTACCATGGAATCAATCTCAACTTCCTTAAAATGAACATTAAATATGTTGATATTATTGGAGTTTCCAGAATCCACAACGGAATCCAGCACCCTAAGATCTTCATCATTGATACCATATTTCTTTTGGTTGTTTCGTAATGGTTTCATAAATCGCTCCATAGCAAGGGAGTCTTCTATCCTCTGATGAACTGAATCTTTGATCGCTTTGCTGTTTTCAATATCAGTTTTAAGAGCGCTATCAATGCTCTGTGCTTGTTCTCTGGAAATGAAACTGAACAAAAAGAAAAACACCACCGAAATAAACAGGTATAATTGGGCTGGATGTATAAATAATAAGCGCTTTCCCTGAACAAATTTCTTCGGCAAATAGCCCGGTTTGATCATTAAAGGAATAAAACTTTTAAAGAAACGAGCATCAAACGTAAAATAATTGCTAATGGTGTTCGCAAATAATACGCCAATGGTCAATTTGTCCTCTGCCTGTTGTCCGCAATACGGACAATATGGATACTGTGCCTCAAAAAATTGATTGCAATTTTTACACGTTAGGGTCGGTTTTGGCATTGCTATAAGTTGGTGGTTGATGGTTATTCGACATAAAAGTAACAAAATTCATCCAAGGTTTGTTGGCACAAATACATGAATATTTTTTTGATCTGTACTTTCAAAGTCCCCTTCTAAACTCCCAAACCTCTAAACCATCCAACTCAACACCTTCACAACAAACATCTTAACATTTTTGGCACGCAAATTGAATATCTCAAGTAGTATAGCGTAAGCCGAAAAGCATTCAGAGATGAAAAAAGAGTAGGCAAAATCTTAAATCCCTTTATTATGAAGACAAAATTACTTTTTTCTGCAATGGTGTTAATAGGATTAACATCTGCAACGACCACAGCAACCGCTGTAAACCAAGGTGAAGATTTAATAAATACAGCACGCTATCGGTATGCTGAACCGATTACGTTCATAGAGCGAGGTGTTGAATTTTTAATCTTTCCTGACGGAAGCTTCGATTTCAATTCAAATCTGGGTAACTCGTTAGGCAATTTGAATGAGTCGTATAACGATTCCTATTATTATAGAAACACGAACGCTAGAAGAAGTTCTGTGAACACCACTCAAGGTGCTCCTGGCACTGTCAGAAGAAGCAATTATAATACACCTATAGGTGGTGGCGTCTTAATCCAACATGATTTTGATGGTAAAGTAAGACGTATCGGAAATGTTTTCATCAATTATGACAGAGACGGAAAAGTGAAACGTGTAGGAACCGTTTACATGAACTATAACAGAGGTGGACTTTTAACTCAAGTTGGTGGGTTGCGAATCACTTATAACAGTTGGGGAGAAATCATCAATAGTTCTGGAGTCGTCAACTATAACAATAGCAACTATAATACGGGGCAAGGTTATGGTTCCAGCTATGGCACAAATTATAATGATTTTGAAGACAATGAAGATTACTATTACTACCGTCAAGGTGATAAAGTTTTAAAACAAGAGAAGCTAAATAAGAGCGTCGTTAAAAAATGATTTCCGACAATACGCCAAATGGAGAATTAGATTGTAATGAAATTACTCAATATAATCAGTAAATAGAATGTAACAGAAGTCAAGAATTCCGTGACTTATCAAATAAAAAAAACCAAGACACCTCCATCTTGGTTTTTTCAATTTTGAAAAGATCAGTCAACTCCTAGCTACAAGGTACTAGATACATAGTACCAAATACATAGTACCAGATTCCAGCTACTCCCAACCCTTACAGATTCTTATAGTCACCAAATTTCCTAAAATCCAGACCACTTATCTGTTTGTAAATAGGACTTCTGCTCCCGAATAAAGAAAGATACGTTTTCTTCACAGCATAAGCAATGTCTACTAATCCAGTAGGACTCTTATACAACGTCACATCACGATCTATTCGCGCATTCTGCGCTTCAGTTCGGGCCATCTCCACAGCACGGTACTTCGCCACCATACGATCATGCTTAGCTCTCAAGGCACTCGTCGCAAGGTTTGGATTCCCTGGATTGTAGTTGGCATCAAGTTCCAAGATTTGTATAAATGCTTCAAAATGAATGGCCAACTGTGCGTAAGACTGATGGCTCACACTCTTCAAGTTCAGGTCATCAACCTTTGCCTTGATAATGCGATATCCCTGTATCAAGGCATTTTTATTGCGCAACTGGTCAATGGCCTTTTTAGACACACCGCTAGTTTCATAAAGCCGTACCGCCATGGTACAGGTTTTCTTCAAGTCAGCATACTCGCTCACCTGGAGGTCAATTGCCGCACTCAGCGATGCCATCTTTTGGGACAGCTTCGTTATGGCAAGGTTGGCAGCATCATACACCGCTTGCAACGCTATGAGCGTCAACAAAACGTTGTTGTTAATGTAGTCTGCACCAATCCCGATCACAGAATCAACGATACGTCCAAAGTTCCGAAGATTGATACCGTGCCCAGTTTCCCTAGAACGGCCTTTCTTCTTCATTTCAGGTGCATCCGCTTCCGCTTTCGCAACAGGCGCATCTTTTTGAGGTTCAACATTCACATTGGACTCAACCACAGCCGGTGCTGCAGGAATCTTTTTCACAGCGGCATAAAGCGCGTTGTTGGAAGCAATGCCATTGAGCATCGCACCAGTATTGACAGAGCCGTTCAGCCCCGCATCATTAACTTTGTATTCTTTTTCCATACACTATTTGGTATAAAATTATAATTCGCACACGCTATAAGCCACATGCCACAGCCAATTAAGACCGCCACACAGCATACCACGTTAAATCTCTCAAAAATTCCTTATAGGTATCGGAACCATCGAGAACTATGGACACCATGTCCATCAATCAGAAAAAAATGTAAATAATAAGAACTATAAAAAGTATTCAGCTGAAGTTTTTGGTCCTCTAGTAGGCGTCTGCAGATTGCCATTTCGAAACCATTAACCATGCAATACTACAAAATATTTCAATATGTCCGACAAAAGGTATCAAAAACCCGATAAAAAACATTTGAAAATAAGAAGAATCGTTATAACAGTAATTTAAAAAAACCCACGCCAATCCTGACAAATCCCCACATCGCAGATATCAAAAAATATTTTGAAATAATTTAAAGAATTCTCAAAATTTAACATAAATCAACCTGCGTAAATCAGTCCTAAACCACCTCATGACCACCTATATAGGACACATTAACACCCCAAAATCTTTTATCGTACAGTCACTTCGAGTGTATCATAAGAGGCCCAAAAGCATTTTTTAAAATGTATCGAGAAGTATATGCATCTTTTAGCAGCAATCTCACTAGCGCTACTAAATCTTCATGTAAACACACCAAAGCCATCGTCTTGTAGGATACGGTCCAACAGGATCTACACTTTGGTGCGAATACGATACCTTCTATAAGCTAAAAAGGCGTATGTACTATTTGCATAGCCGCTACACATCGCCAAAATAATACATTGTTTATTCACCTATATGTGAATATCTCATATAAGATTTATTATTTCCGCCAATATAGGCGTTTCTAATCACATAGTGTCGTGCACCACCCCGACGTCATTGCGAGAAACGAAGCAATCTCACGACACACTTAAAATTCGGCTCACAATCCTTGGGCAAACAGTGGAAAATGAAACAGGAACGATTGTCCCCTAGGTATCCTAAAAACATTCGGGACCTGATAACAATCAAAAGCTAATACCCTCTATATATGTTAACAAAACTATACATATATATACTGTAAAAGAAAATTCTAAAACTTATATTTGTTTGTTATGGAATACTCTAGTAGCGCATAGCCACCCAAAATAGGCGCAAACAGGGTAGAAAGTAGCGTATATAAACAAGTTGTAAAACATTAGAAAAGCGCAAGTTTGAAAATAAATGAAATGATAATATATTGTCTGATTTATCCAATTCTGACTATGACCTTTTTTATGAGTTGGATTTCAAAATCGACTTTAGCAGGTGGCGAAATTGGAATGACACCCATACTCGTCGGAATTGTATTGCTAATAGTTTTCGGAATTGAAATGACAATGACTCTACTTCTAAAAAAACGACTGACTCGCACTCGGAATAAAATAATCGGATTAATAATTGCATTTTTTCTATACGAAATGGTAATGTGGTTTATGAGCGGAACTTTTGTCTTGCTGGCATCTTTTCAAGAACCTTTTTACGAGAATATAAGTGGAGCTTATTCATTTTCATCAATCATTTCGCTGACAATAATTCTAATTTTGATATTAATTAAAAACGGACTGAAAAATAAAAAAAACGTTTTACAACACCGTATATAAGCTATGGCTTGGTCAGTCCTCACTTGGAAAATCCTGCGGATTTCCCAAAGCCAGTTTTAATTTGGATTGGTTCGTGCCGAGACACGCCACAGCTCATATACGAGAAACGTTGTGTTTCATACTGACCAGCCGCACATTTTAGCACTTTCGGTTTTTGCCGACACTCAATTCCAATGCTAAAAAACCGAAAGAGCTAAAATTTTTCAACGCTAGAATTGAACTTCAAATAAAATTTACTACATTTGACCATAATTAGTCAAGTCTAAATTTGGTAAAATGACACTTGGGCAGAAAATTAAGGAATTAAGAGAATCAAAAGGAATGTTTCAAAGGCAACTAGCCTCAATACTTGAAATCGGAGATGGTTTATTGAGTAAAGTTGAAAGCGACCAAAAACCTTTAAAACGAGAACACTTAAAAACAATAAGTAAAACTTTCAATTGTTCATTTTCAGAATTAGAAGCTTTGTGGATTGGTTCAAAGGTTTACGATATAGTGAAAGACGAACAAGAAGGAATGAATGCCTTAAAAGTTGCTGAAGAACAAATGAAATACGAAAAAAAATGAGTTTAGTAGCATTATACTCCCGAGAGAAAAGAAAAGAAAACGGAGTTTTTTATACTCCTGATTTTCTTTCTAATTATTTGTCAAAAAAAGTAATTCAATATCATTCCTTAAAAGATGATAATTATTCAATACTTGACCCTGCTTGTGGAGACAGTATGTTATTGAGAAGTTTTGCAGAACAAATAAAAAATAATTATGTTACAAAGTTTATTGGGCTTGATATAGATATCAATGCAATAAACAATTCAATTATTAAATTTTCAGAACCTGATTTTCAAAACTTTAATCATAGTTTCATCAAATGTGATGGTTTGTTCCCTGATCCAGAATTGAATTCAAAAGATGGATGGAATAAATTAAAAGATAATCTTGATGTAAAAAATGGTTTTGACATTGCATTAAGCAATCCACCTTGGGGAGCTGATTTAAGTAATTACACTTCGCATAAACTAAATTCAAATTTTAAATTAACCAAAGGTCAATTTGACATTTATAATTTATTCATTGAGGTTATTTTAAATAATCTAAACGACAATGGAACTTATGGATTAATATTACCTGATTCTGTTTTTAGTCAAGAACAAAGTTCTTTGAGATGTTTACTGTCGAAGAACACTACAATTAATTTTATTGCCAGATTAGGAGAAAAAATATTTCCAGAAATCAATAGAGCTTGTGTTGTAATTATTGGAAAAAATAAGATGCCAAAAAAGAATCACAAAGTTGATTGTTTTAGGTTATCAACAGCAAATAAGAAAAGAGTTATTTCTAATGAAGCCTCTCTTTTAGAAATAGACAATGAACTTTCACATAAAGTTTTGCAATCTCGATTTTCAGAAAATGAAAATTGCGTTTTTGATATTGACTTAAAAGCTGATTCAAGAGAAACTTTTGACAAAATTCATCAAGGAAGTTTTAAGTTAAAAACATTTGTTAATAATACTAGAGGTGCTGAAATTTCTAAAAAGGGAATTGTCTGGCAATGCCATAAATGCAAAAATTGGACACCTGAACCTCGCTCAAAAGAACCTAAATGTAAAAAGTGTAATACCTCTTTCGTAGAAGATCCCATAAAAGAAAAAATAATTTTAAATCACAATGGAGTTGGAAATATAAAAATCAAAGTAGGAGAAGATTTATACCGCTATACATCAAAATCAAAAAGTTGGATTAATACTCAAAAAGAAGGAATCAACTATAAAAATCTATCCATATATCAAGGAAAAAAAATATTAGTCAGAAAAACGGGTATAGGTATAACAGCTAGTATTGATTATGAAAATTCTATTACAAATCAAGTTGTTTACATATTAAAGCTTAATCCTAAATACAAATCAAAAATCACTTTAGAGTTTATTCTTGCAGTCCTAAATTCAAGATTAATAACATATTATTTAATAAAAAAATATGGTGAGAATGAATGGAAAAGTCATCCCTATTTAACTCAAACTATGCTTGTAAATTTACCTTTTCCAAACATTAACCTTGATTGTAATAAAACGTTGTCAAAGATTAAAACTATATCATCTATTATTGAAAATGAAGTAACAAACTCAAATAATAAAAACATCTCAAAAGAAAATGATTTATTTATAGAGAAAAGTATAGCAAGTTTCTTCGGCTTAAATAACAATGACTATGAAACTATTTATGAAACCTTGCATTCAGCAGACCAATTGATTCCAATTAAGAGGCTATTAGAATGTAACACCAATGAAATATTTCAATAAATGGGTTATAGATACATTGGTTCAAAAGATAAGCTTTCGGATATAATAATATCGGAAATTCGTAAAATAAATAAGAACACTGAAACAGTAATTGATTTAATGGCTGGGACTGGATTAATGTCTCTTGCCCTTCGAGAAAACAATTTTAATGTTGTCGCAAATGATGTAATGACCTATTCTTACCATCATTTGCATTTACATTTACTATTATCAAAAGCACCTGAATTTAATAATATTTCATCAATTATTAAAAATGAAAACCTGGATAGTAAAAAAAGTAATTATACCTTAATTCTTGACTATTTAAATAATGTTAAACCTATAAAAGGTTACTTTTTTAATGAGTTTAGTCCAGAAGGAAATCCAATCAATGCAACAAAACCAAGGAAGTATTATACAGCAGAAAATGCGGCAAAAATTGATGCAATAAGGAAAGAAATTAGAAAACTAAAGAAGAAAAGACTAATTACAGAAATAGAACACTCTCTTTTACTACACGACCTTATTATGGCTAGTAATGACATTGCTAATATAGCAGGAACTTACGGTCATTATTTATCAAAGTTTGTAAAACGAGCTGAAAGTCCAATGTTGCTATATCAATCGAAATTCTCAAACCTTGGAAGAACAGAAGGACACCAAGTTTTTAAAGGTTATGCAGAAGAAATAGCATCACAATTAGTAGGCGATATTTGTTATATTGACCCTCCATATATCAAAAGACAATACGCAGCTAATTATCATATATTAGAAACTATAGCAAGAGAAGATGAACCAGAAGCTATTGGCGAAAGTGGCTTAAGACCTTGGCGTGACCAATATTCAAATTTTTGTTCTAAAGTTAAAATTAGAGATTCTTTTGATAAAATAATTACAAATATTAATTGTCAAGATTTCTTAATTAGTTATAGTGAAGATGGACTAATTCCTATATCAGATTTAATTTTGTTTTTATCTAATTACGGCACTGTTTCAAAAAAGAATATAGAATACAAACGCTTCAAAAGCAATAACAGCAAGAAAAACTCAACTTTAAACGAGTATTTAATACATCTTAAAAAGAATTATTAGTCTTCTAAAGATTTTTGTACTGTTTCAAGATGTTGTGGTAACCAAGTTATTTCATACTCATTTCCATTAATTGTGATTTTTAGCTTGTTATCCACGATATTATTTAAATCTATTTCAGAAACATCTGCATAGTGTAACATTCTATGAATCAACGGAGATATAACAATCGCGTTCGCATAAGAGTCAGAACCACTTTCCCCTAATGGAATTAAATGATGAACCTCCGAATAAAGTTCTCCGTTTTTCTTTTTAAAAGTCATTGTTTCTCCTGTTATTTGGCATTTTCCGCTATATAACTTCTTTAACTCCTTAACTATTTTATTATTCCTTTTCCTTATTTTAAATATTCTCTCTTTTACTTCTGGATCAACTCCTTCATCATCCAATTGTGCAAGCTTTGGAGAAGTATCTTGATTCAATAAATCTTCCTCAACATCTTCATCAGTTTTAATTTGATTCACAATTGTTTGGGCATCAAAGTAGAAAGGCCAATCTTTATTTTCAGTATCAAACAAGACTTTAGTTTGAACATCAATTTTACCAGATTCTTCTTCAAATAAAACCTTTAATTCATCATTAATTTTCCAATTTTTCGGTATATCATTTTTCAAAAACCAACCAGCCCAATATTCCCCATCAGTAGCTTTAATAATATACACTACCAAATTATCTACATCTGGATTATAATTTATTGGAAATGAATTGTTTGGATGCCATACATAAACCCTATTTCCACTAGCACTATTTTCAGGTAGTTTTTGTGATGTAATACTTACTGAAGAATTTCTTCTATTAGAGATCAGAATATCCTGCGAATTGGTAAGACCCAGACTGTTAATAGTAATTGACCATTTGGGTCTGTTTTGAGCACCAAAAGAAGTTGGATTACCTAATAGCTGCTGCCATTGTTGAACAGAAATGTTCCTAGTAGGAAAGTCGATATATCCTTGTCCACCACCTTGTCCCTGATAAGCACTTCCCTGTTGGTTAATTTTATCAAAATCGTTATAAGTTAGTCTTCTATAGACAATGCTTTCTACTCTTTTTTCCATTCGAAAAGTTTTACAATTTCTATATTTAGAGCTGTTGCAATTTTTTCAATAACAGTTATTGAAACGTTTCTATCACCTTTCTCAATACTAGAAATATAAGTTCTATCAAGTTCCGCCAAGTGAGCAAATGCTTCTTGAGACAAACCTTTTTCAAGCCTTAACTCTTTTACTTTTTGACCAAATTTGATTTTAATATCCATAAATGCAAAGTTGAGTATATGTTGACAACTATACAACGGACAATAGTCCACACTAAAGCCATACACATTTGCAATTCACTCCAGCCTCAACACAAGCCAAGCATTGCAAAAGAGTATGTCTTTGCCAACGCTACAAAACGAATATAAAAAAGTACGAAAACACAACAACGTATATAAAAAATAGCGGTTTAAGTGCTTAAACGAAAATGAAATTCATAAATTTAGAGTCTGTTTTAATCTGAAAAGTTAGTGCTTAAAAATCCGCTACTTTTCATATACAAGACCGTTAGCGGTAATTAGAAAAAAATGAACTGGAAATTTATTTCAGGATTGATTTTAATAATCATTCTAATAATTTACATCATATTTTATCCTTTGCAATTTGAGTTTTATGAAAACTTAAAGGCAAAAAAAATAGCTGACTTTATTGTTTTACCGATTTTCTTTCTTCTAATCATTTATGACTTGTTGCGGAATATCAAAAAAGGAGAAAAAGATTGGAAAAAATACTCATTAGACTTAATAAAAGGACTTGGAACATTTGCTGTACTTTATTTTCTAATATTAAGAAGTTTCTTTTCGAGCGGAATTATTTTTATTAATACAATATTCGGAGAAAAGGAAATTGTCAAAGTCAGCGGAATTATAACTGACAAAACGGACTTAAAAGGTAGTGGAAAATTTGTAGGCAAATATGAACTTAAAGTTGACCAAAATGGAAATGAATTTGTTTTTGACACAAACCATAAATCAATCGAAAACTTTAAAGTCAATGAACATTTTGAAATGGAAATGAGAAAAGGAATTTTAAATCTAATATATAAATAACTACTGCCAACACCGTATAAAAAAAATTGCTAGTTTTAGCTAAACCAAAGTTAGTTGCTCGTTTGCTAGCTTCTGATTTTCCTTCGGAAAATCCTCGC
>JBPOFM010000008.1:0-199775 GCA_051252455.1 Aquaticitalea sp. | reverse complement strand
ACAGCGTTCCATTTCTTTTGCCCCACAATCCAATATCTTGCCTTTTTTCCGTAATTTCGACACTCGTTTCGATACTTTTCACACATTCTCTATCGTCATGATTATGGAGAAGACAGCAAATAAGATCCAACCGTAAGAATATTTTCCATAAAATAAGTGGTTGCCATAGTAAAATTTTGGTTAGACTACAAGATAGTCTGCAGTTAATAGATAAAAAGTGTATTTAATCTAAATGTTAGATAATCAGTAAGATATTGCTATTCAGTTTTAACATATTTTTAGTAAATTGAAAATTAAATAACTATTAATCTATTTTATATGAAAATTTACAAATTACTTTTTTTGGCATTTCTATCTTGTTTTGCCTTATCCTGTTCTCAAGATACTTTTGAGGACAAAGCTATTGATGATTCCAATGATCGATTGGTCTCAAGCCAATATGACGACTCTTATTTAGGAGTTTACAAAGGATTATTTTCAACAAATGATGGTCTAACAAGAGGTTCTGTTGTAGTGACAGTATCTCCTAATAACGAAGCTCTAGCTCAAATTACATTGAGTTCAGGAGAAATGATTGAACTCAAAAGTTCAAGAGTTAAATTGACTGTCGACAATACAATTAGCAATTTGAGTTTTTCATCAGAAGGACTTAATGCTAAAATAGCCACGCTTAATTTTTCAGTTGAAGGTAATGGGGCAAACCCAGCTATTTCAGATGTGAACTTTGAAAATCAAGAATCTGATATATTGATTGCTAAAAATTTATCTAGAGCGCCACTTAATACTATTACTGGTACTTATATGCGTACGGCAGGAACAGGGGGATTTCCAACAAGTGGACGTACGTGGAATATAATGTCTGTTGGGAGAGATAATCAAACTTATTCGACACAAATATGGTACGGAGGACGTCTTTATAATACAACAGACAGTTCAAACCAAAGTGGATGTTCAGATTTAGGCAATGGTAACGATAGTTGCAATATTAATGGTTCAGCGACTATTTTAGGTTATGCTGTTACCTGGGCTGGAACACATATTTATGATAATTATCTTCCTGATGATAATGTGGGTTGCTCTGAAGTGAGCGGTACATGGTCGGCACCGAGTTATGGAGGTTCATCAGGAACTTTTGTAAGTGACTCTGATTGTTCTACGCTTCAGGTAACTAACGATATTTGTGCAAATGCGACTTCAATATCATGTGGAGAGTCTGTCACCAGTTATACTACGGGTGCAACTAATTCTGATGCTCCTGCCGATTGTACAGATGCTTTGGATATGGATGCTGGACCTGGCGTTTGGTATACTTTTGAAAGCATATCTGGAACGATGACGTTTGATACTTATGGTTCAGATTTTGATACAAAAATTGCCGTATACACAGGTAGTTGTGGAGCTTTAGTTTGTATTGCAGGAAATGACGATGCTGATTTTGATGGTGGTGTTTATGAGTCTGAAGTGGGAATACTTTCTGGAGGTGAAGGTGAGACACTTTACATTTATGTTACAGGATATGATGCCGATGAATTTGGAGAATTTACACTTAACGTAACTTGCGCACCATTTCCCACCTGTGGAGATACAATCGTTGATACTGGTGGTACAACTGGAAATTATTCAAATGATGAATTTGAAGTTTACTATATTGACGCAGGTGCCGGGAATATCGCAACGATGACGTTTACGCAGTTTCAGTTAGAAGATTTTTACGATGAAATGATTTTTTACGATACTTTAGGTGGCGGAGCAACAATTGATCTATCTGATAATGGTGTTGCCTCTGGAGGCGGACAAAATGGAGGTTTTTCTGGAACTGATTTGTCAGGAGATTCAATTACAGCAACCGGCCGTTACTTAACTGTCTTGTTTATTTCTGACATTAGTGTTAATGATCTTGGTTATCAAGCAAGCATAAGCTGTACCGGTGCGAGAAATGCTTTTTCACAACCAGAATTAATGGTAACTCCAGGTTTTACAATGGATGTTATTTCCGCCCGAGGTTCAAACGATAGAAATACCGTCAAGAAAATTAAATAATCTTTGACTTCTTAATAAAAAAAATGACCATTGTCTTTTGACAGTGGTCTTTTTTTTGCTTTGAAAATTACGTATGTCCATAATTATACTCATAATTTCGTGACACTGTTAATTTTTAACGTTTTTATTTGCGTTTCATGGGAAATGTTAATAATAATTAAAAAACCTGTTAATTTATTTCCTACATTTAAAACGTTAAATAATTAACTCACTATTAATCCAAAACTAATTATTATGAGAATGAAAAATTTACTACAAGTGTTAGTGGTTTTCTTCTTTGTCTTTTCGTGTACCAAAGATACATTCGAAGAGCCCAAAGCTGACGATACTAACTTACGAATTGCTGATGATCAATTCGACAACTCTTATTTAGGAGTTTACAAGGGATTGTTTTCAACTAATGACGGTGTTACAAGAGGTAGCGTCGTTGTTACCTTGTCACCAACGAATGAGGCACTAGCGCAAATCACCTTAAGTTCTGGTGAAATGGTAGAATTGAAAAGCGCGAAAATTAAATTGACTGCCGATAATACGGTTAGTAATCTTCGTTTCACTTCTGCTGGCTTAAGCAACATTGATGCAACTTTAAATTTCTCTGTGGATGCAGATGGACTTAATTCTAGCATCACAGACGTGAATTTTGATAATAGGGAATCTAATATATTGATAGCAAAAAATCTATCTAGAGCACCTTTGACAACTATTACAGGTACTTATGTGCGTACTGCTGGTACAGGTGGTTTCCCCACTACTCCAAAAACATGGAACGTGATGGCGATTGGTACAGGCAATCAAACGTATGCCGCTCAAATATTTTATCATAACCGTATTTATACAACACCTCCAACAGGGACTCAAAGTGGATGTACTGATGATGGCACTTATGAAACTTGTGATATTTCAGGTATGGCTAGCATATTAGGTTACGATGTCAACTGGACAGGAACACATACTTACAGTTTAGGGACTGCTGCAAACGAAGCATGCTCTGGAGTGTCTGGTACATGGTCTGCACCTGCTTATGGAAATTCTTCTGGAACTTTTATGAGTGATTCAGATTGTAGTGGTCCATTGGTGTCTAATGATACATGTGCAACTGCTATTTCTGTGGGAGGAGGTACTTATACTGGTTCTAATCTCAATGCAACAAATACTGGAGCGCCAACAAGTTGTAGCAATAGTTCTATTCTTACCAGTGGTAGAGGAGTTTGGTATTCTTATATCACGCCTACAAATAAAATTGTAACAGTTGATACGGAAGGTACGACTTTTGCACCTAATACTAATCCTGATACCGTATTGGGAGTTTTTAACGGAAGTTGTGGTTCTTTGACCTGTATTGATTATGATGATGATGGTGGGTCTGGAGCACTTTCAACAATTACATTTTCTGCTATGGCAAACGTAACCTATTACTTTTATTTAACTGGTTATAATAATTCGGATGATTTTGGAGCTTATACGCTCAACGTTTCCGAGATTACTCCACCGGCAAATGACCTTTGTGCTGACGCAACTCCAATTGCTTGTGGTGGCTCTGTTTCTGGGACCACTGTGGATTCAAGCACTACAGGCGTTCCCACAGCGACTTGTTCAGGCTTCTCATTTAACACTGCAGGTGGTGTATGGCATACATTTACAGTTCCTACAACGCAAATCGTAACTATGGATACTGCCGGTAGTGATTTTGATACCAAATTAGCAGTTTATTCAGGCAGTTGCGGCACATTTACATGTGTAACAGGAAATGATCAGGGAACTGGTATTTCTCCTCAATCGCTCGTAACTTTCACAGCAGTTCCAGGGACTACATATTATGCTTATGTAACAGGATTTGGAACAGCTACTGGAAATTATGTACTAAATGCGTCATGTATGACGCCTCCACCAGCTCCTGCTAACGATCTTTGTACAAATGCTATTGCAATTGCATGCGGTGGCACAGTGACTGGTTCAAATGAAGGTGCAACAAATGTTGGTTCACCAACAACAACGTGTGGCACATCTTTAGCCTCTTCCAGTACTTCACCAGGGGTATGGTATAGCTTTACGACTTCAACTGCGAAAGCAGTTACATTAAATACGATAGGCAGTTCATTCGATACAAAAGTGGCGGTTTATTCAGGATCCTGTACTGGTTTAGTCTGTGTGGGAGGTAATGACGATGGAGGAACAGGAATATCTCCTCAATCACAAATTGTATTTAATGCAGCAGCAAATACTCCATATCTGATATATGTAGCTGGTTATATTGGATTTAGTTCCACTGGGATAGGGGACATTACATTGAATGTAACTTGTACTGATCCACCACCACCAGTTGTATTCAGTTTAACACCAGCTTGTGGTACCACTTTGGTTGATAATGGTGGAAACTCAAATTATGGTTCAAACAGAAACGATACATACACCATCGATGCAGGAGCAGGTAATAAAGTCAGTCTTCCCTTTACTGTATTTTATTTAGAAAGTGGATATGACGCCTTAAGAATTTATGATGGTCAGACGACAGCGGCTCCTGAAATTACTAATGTGAATGGAAAAGTTACGCGTGTCGTCACAACCAATACGACTGGTACTGGATTTACTGGAACAGGAACTGCTGGAATATACTCATTACAAGGAGAGACCGTGGTATCTACAGGACGTTATCTCACTTTGACACTTAAATCTGATGGTTCATTTCAATATGCAGGATTTTTAGCAACTGTAAATTGTATTGCAGCGAGAATGGCTGATAATAGTCATCAGTTGACAAATAGGACTTTTGTGCCAGCGGGGGCTCCTGCCGGACCAAAAGGAACTCAAGAATTTGATAATCCTGAAGCTAATAAATTAAAGGTTTCAATTGAGAAGACTAAAGAAGCTGAAAGAAGAGAATTTGAAGGTAGCATTTCTACAATTCAAGAAATTGAAGCCGATAGAATACGCAGCAACCAAAAGAATAAACAATAAAATAAGTTAGCTTAATTTTAAACTAAACCACTGTTAGAAATAACAGTGGTTTTTTTTTATAGAAACATTTAAAAAAACCGTTGTGACAATCGTTTAGAAGGTAAAATGGGTATATTTACTTTCTGAACATGCTCTTCATTATGATATTAATACCTCTAAAAAGAAAGAATATGGCTAGAAAACAAACCATGATTGAAATAATTAAAACCAAAAGATAGGTTGGCTTGTCCTGATTACTAATAGCGATATAAAGAAGCGTAGGTCCCAAAAACATCAATACCAAACAGATGCCCATATTCTGAAGTCCTTTGA
This sequence comes from Aquaticitalea sp., assembly GCA_051252455.1. Lineage (GTDB taxonomy): Bacteria > Bacteroidota > Bacteroidia > Flavobacteriales > Flavobacteriaceae > JBPOFM01. Next base: position 194,468 of record JBPOFM010000008.1, on the reverse strand, counting down.
CCAAAAGTTCTTTATCTGTGTGATGTTCTTTCATTTTGATAATGTTGAATGGCTAGACGTACATTTTTATATTGCTCTAATAGCTGACGTGCTTCATTTTCGGAAACATTGAGTTCAGACATGATCATTTTGACGCCGCGATCGACTAATTTCTGATTGCTCAACTGCATGTCAACCATTTTATTACCTTTCACTTTTCCAAGCTGAATCATGGTAGCAGTCGAAATCATGTTCAACACCAATTTTTGTGCTGTACCCGCTTTCATACGAGAACTCCCTGTTACAAATTCTGCACCTACAATCACTTCGATCGGAAATTGAGCAGTTTTTGACAATGGACTACCTTGATTACAGGTAATACATCCAGTGATGATGTTGTTATAATTACATTCTTGCAATGCCCTAATGACATAAGGTGTTGTTCCAGATGCTGCGATTCCAATAACGACATCGTTTTGATTGATGTTGTGTTTTTTTAGATCTTCCCATCCTTGTATTTCGGAATCTTCCGCAAATTCAACCGCTTTGCGAATGGCTGCATCGCCACCAGCAATTAAACCAATGACCAAGTCTTGTGACACTCCAAATGTAGGAGGACATTCTGATGCATCTACGATGCCTAAACGTCCACTTGTACCTGCACCTATGTAGAATAAGCGTCCTCTAGATTTTAGTTTGTGGACTATTTCAGTTACCAATTTTTCAATTTGAGGAATGGCTTTTTGTACTGCCAAAGGTACCGTTTGGTCTTCAGAATTGATGTTGGTCAATAATTCGTGTACACTCATCTCTTCAAGATGATTGTATTTGGAATCCTGCTCTGTCGTTTTAATAAATGTCATGATTCAAAAATACGGATTTTTTTGTCTGCGTTAGTGATGGAAGCGGCATCCTTTTTATGCCAATTAAGAACTTAATTATTTATCCTAAATTCCTTGGGATAAAAAGATACAGCGGACAGCACGACACATATGTCGCCGAGAAGCGACATATGGGTAACGCCCAAATTATTCTACAGTATAAATTAATTCTGCAACTTCTGAAAGACGAAAGTATCCTAATGGAAAATTACTCGGTGTCGTTTGATTGATGCAATTACCTCTTACGGTTGCAGGTTGCGTTTCGAACGGTCCGCCACCTTCTTCATTGTTTTGTTGAAGCAAAATAAACATAAAATTATAAAATCGTTCCGAAACCCCGTGATTTCTGATAATGACTACATCACCAGTTGTCAAGTCTTCCTCTGTATAAAATCCAAATATGGTGTTGCCGTTAGTAAATTCATCTTCATAGACTTCAAGAGATGGGATTTCTGGAATATCGCTTATAAATTCGAAGAAATAATAATTTTCCTCATTTGCCGGATCGGTATAAAATGCTTTTAATTCTGTTTCTTCTCCAGAAAATCCGCCATCATTGCGTTGTTCCACATAGTCGATGTCTACAACTGACTTTAAGGTTTCGGTCGCAGAATAGACCTCACCTTTATAGATTATCGTTAGTGTATAGGTTTCGTTAAGAACAGGAATAAATGTTGACGTCCTGTAGTTACCAGTCGTTCCAACTTCTTGAAAAGTGGTGATGGTATTGTTGCTATCGGTTATAGTGACCTGCGCACCAGTTGCGGGCGGTACAGTGGTGTCAAAGTAAGGCGCAGATTGGGTGAGTATAATGTTTTGTTCAGTGCCGTCTGTTCCTTTTATCCAATCGATGGACGCATCAATGACTAGTTTATGAGGCGCGTTGTTGAGCTCAACATCTATGACGTCTTCACAAGAAAATGTCATCAACAAGATAAATATATAAAGGTATTTTTTCATTATCTAAAATTTAAAATTATAAGAGACTGACGGGATAATTCCAAAAATAGCCAATCGATTGGCTTCGTTCACTCCAGTATTTCGGTTTTCTCTAAATGTTATCGAACTAGCATTTTTTCTATTGTAGGCATTATACACGCTGAATACCCATTCGCCTTTCCATCGTTTTTCGGAATCGGGCTCAGGTTTGTAAGTCGCTGATAGATCCAATCGATGATAGCTAGGTAGTCGGCTTGAATTTCTTGATTCATAATTTGGGATGGTAATGCCGTTATACACATACTGTCCGTTTGGAAAAGTGGTAGGAAGTCCTGTCTGAAGTAAAAAGTTGGAACTAAAGATCCATTTTTTTGTGAAATTGTAGGAAGCTGTGATGGAAATATCATGCGTTTTGTCATAAGGTGTTCGGTACCAATCTCCGTTATTAATTCCAGTTTCGGTTGGTGTGCGTCCTTCTGTTTTTTGTTCTGATTTTGAAAGTGTATAGGCAATCCAACCTTGAAAATCGCCTTCATTTTTTTTGAATAATATTTCCAATCCATAGGCTCTGGCTACTCCATTTAAGATGATTTGTTCTATGGCATTGTTGGCAATTAGGTCCGCACCATCAATATAATCAATACGATTTTGGATGGTTTTATAGAAACTTTCAATTTCCAAAGAGTACTTGTTGTCATTGATCGTTCTAAAATATCCAATGGCAAATTGATCGAGTAATTGCGGTTTTACGAACTTTCCACTTGGTGTCCAAACGTCTAATGGCGTAGGTGAACTTGTATTGGATAGTAGGTGCAAATACTGGCTCATCCGATTATAACTTGCCTTGACAGAGGAATAGTCATTTAACTGATAGGCTAGTGCAAGCCTTGGCTCAAGATTCGCAAATGATTTGATGACGTCACTTCGCTTAAACGTTTCTGTTCCAATAGGGTTTGATTTTTCATAAATTTGAAGCGCTTCATTAAATACAATGGGATTGTCATTTTCATAAACGTTAAGTTCTTGTCCTAATCTTAAAAATGAGCTCAATCGGAGTCCATAGCTGACAGTTAGGCTGTTAGATAATTGATGTTCGGCATCAATATACACAGCATTTTCGAAGGCATATTTGTCTGTCAATTTAAACGGATTCAGGCCAGAAGTAGGAGTAGAAGGCTGAATATCGCCAGGATTGAATTTGTAGTACATACTATTCAATCCATATTCCAATTTGAATTTATTGCTGATATAATGTTTTAGGTCGTATTTGAAGTTGAAATTTTTGATACCTGAATCCCAATTGAATTCAACAAAATTCAATTTCAAACCATAATAATAATCCGAGTAGATAACAGATGCATTTGAAAATAATCTGTCAGAAAACAAATGGTTCCATCTAAAATTTACGACTGTATTTCCGTATGTATTTTCGAAACTATCCGAAATCGAAAATACATCGCGTCCAAAATAACCTGAAAGGTAGATATTGTTGTTATCATTGATTTTGTAATTCAACTTGGTATTTAAATCATAGAAATAGGCAATATTATCTATGTCAAACAACGGTAAAAATAGATGCGCATAACTACTTCGGCCACCGAACAAAAATGCTCCTTTTTCTTTTTTAATAGGGCCTTCAGCTAATAATCGGCTTGATACTAAACCAATCCCGCCATTGAGATGAAAGTCATTACTATTGCCTTCCTTTTGATAGATATCTAATACAGAAGACACACGTCCACCGTATTTTGCAGGGATTCCACCTTTGTATAATTTTAGATCCTTTATGGCGTCGGGATTAAATACCGAAAACAAACCAAATAGATGGGAAGAATTGAAGATTGTCGCTTCATCCAAAAGAATTAGGTTTTGATCCACTGCACCACCACGAACATTGAATCCTGAAGCGCCTTCACCAGCATTGGTCACACCTGGCAATAGCGTAAGGGATTTAATGACATCTACTTCGCCAAGCACCACAGGGATTTGTTTAATCGTACCGATCGTCAAACTATTGACACTCATTTGCGGTTTTTTGATGTTGAGTTTTTCAATATTTTCAGTAATGATGACTTCGTCTAGACTTTCGGAGGCTTCGGATAGTTTATAATTATTGGTTATATTTTCTGTAAGTATCATGGTTTCAGAAATACTTGTAAATCCCAAATAACTCACTTGGAGTTTATAGGTGCCTTCAGGAAGCGTGATGGAATAGAAGCCGTATTCATTGGTGGTTGTGCCAGTTTGTGCCTCTGGAAAAATGATATTGACACCAATGAGTGTCTCATTACTACTTATATCGGTAATTGTTCCACTTATTGTGAATTTTTCTTGAGATAAAACTACGAGCGGTAGAAATAAGAAAAATGTCAATAAAACTTTAATAGATATATTCATTCGCGAATTTTAGAATAGAAAAAAGCTCCATAAATATAAGGAGCTTTTTTAGGTTTTGTTTAATTTTTTACAAAATATTTTAAACAAACATTTATTTACTTTATATTAGTTCTTTATAAGAGTGTTAAAAGTTGAACTTGGTCTCATGGCATTCATAACCAACGTATCGTTTGGTTCATAATATCCTCCTATATCCATTGATTTACCTTGAATATCGATCAATTCTTCCATGATTTTAGATTCATGTGCTTGTAATTCTTTGAATAGTTTAGCGAATTCGTTTTTCAGTTCGGTGTCTTTTGTTTGGTTTGCTAAAGCTTCCGCCCAAAATAAAGCCAAGTAAAAATGGCTTCCTCTATTGTCTAATTCGTTGACTTTTCTCGATGGTGATTTGCCATTTTGTAATAATTTTTCGGTTGCATCATCTAAAGTGTCCGCCAAAATTTGTGCTTTAGGATTATTATTTGATGTTGCCAAATGCTCTAATGAAACGGCTAAAGCTAGAAATTCTCCTAAGGAATCCCAACGTAAGTGATTTTCCTCAATGAATTGTTCGACATGTTTTGGAGCAGATCCACCTGCGCCAGTTTCAAATAAGCCACCACCATTCATCAAAGGAACAATAGATAACATTTTGGCACTGGTACCTAATTCTAAAATAGGGAAGAGGTCCGTTAAATAATCACGCAATACATTTCCAGTAACCGAAATAGTGTCTTTACCATCTTTGATGCGCTCCAAAGTAAATTGAGTCGCCTCCACTGGTGTCATAATTCTGATATCCAAGCCATCTGTATCATGATTCTTGAGATATTCATTTACTTTTGTGATGAGTTCAGCATCATGAGCTCTGTTTTTATCTAACCAAAAAATGGTAGGCGTTTTAGTTGCAGATGCTCTTGAAACAGCCAGTTTTACCCAGTCTTGAACTGGTGCGTCCTTTGTTTGGCACATTCGCCAAATATCACCAGCATCTACATCATGCTCCAATAAGATGGCACCTTCAGAGTCGATCACACGAACAACACCTTGTGAAGCTATTTCAAATGTTTTATCATGTGAACCATATTCTTCAGCTTTTTGAGCCATCAATCCAACATTTGGGACAGTTCCCATTGTTGTAGGATCAAAAGCACCATGCTCTTTACAAAAATCAATAGTTGCTTCATACAGACCTGCATAACTGCTATCGGGAATGACCGCTTTTGTATCTTGTTGTTTGCCATCGGCATTCCACATTTGTCCAGAAGTACGAATCATGGCAGGCATGGAAGCATCAATGATGACATCACTTGGAACATGTAGATTGGTGATTCCTTTATCAGAATTTACCATGGCTACACTTGGGCCATTACTAAATGCTGTTTCTATATCTGCCGCAATTTCTTGTTTTTTCGCTTCAGGAAGTTGATTTAGTTTTTCTTCTAAATTTCCAAATCCGTTATTGACATCGACACCAATAGATTCAAATGTTGCTTGATGTTTGTCGAATAAGTCCTTGAAAAATACTCTTACGGCATGTCCAAAAATGATTGGATCAGAAACTTTCATCATGGTTGCTTTCATATGTAATGAAAACAATACATTTTTAGCTTTTGCGTCTTTCACTTGCTCTACTAAAAAGGAAAGCAAGGCTTCTTTCTTCATTGTGGAAGCATCAATGATTTCTCCAGCCAATAATGGAGTATTTGCTTTTAGAACCGTGACATCTCCGTTGGAACCTATGTGTTCTATTTTCACATTTGTAGCTGTATCCACAGTAACTGACTTTTCAGTATGGAAAAAATCGCCATGTTCCATTGTCGCCACGTGAGTTTTGGAATCAGAAGACCATTTCCCCATAGAGTGTGGATGCTTTTTGGCATAATTCTTCACGGCTTTTGGAGCACGTCTGTCCGAATTTCCTTCTCGAAGTACAGGATTCACAGCACTACCTTTTATTTTATCATATCTAGATTTTATACTTTTTTCCTCCTCATTTTTTGGACTGTCAGGATAATCTGGCAATTTGTAACCTTTTTTCTGTAATTCTGATATTGCTTCAGACAATTGTGGTACAGAAGCACTGATGTTTGGCAATTTAATTATATTAGCTTCTGGTTGTGTTGCCAAATCACCCAATTGTTTCAATGCATCCGGAACTTTTTGATCGTCCGTCAAAAAATCAGGAAAACTAGCTAGAATTCGACCTGCTAACGAGATGTCCGCAGTCTCAATATTGATCCCTGAAGATTTTGTAAAAGCTTTTATAATTGGTAAAAAAGATTGTGTTGCTAAAGCTGGAGCTTCATCTGTTTTTGTATAAAAAATAGTGGATGTGTTTGCCATGAATATATTGAATTAAAGTTTAAAGGGAGTACCCAAATTTTTGAGCATTGCAAATATACAAAAATCAAATAGCTTATAAAGTAGATTATTCCCATTTCGTCAATGTTTGTATAGGAATATTGAACCGAATAGGAGCTTTGATTTGTTAGCATGGCGCTCGTTTTACGTTTAGAATCTATTTTAACAATTAAGCAACTATATAAAATAACAAAAGCCATATCACGATAGCACAATTGCTACTTTGATATGGCTTTCTTTGAAACAGTTTCTATACGATCTAATTAGCATTGCTACTACATCAGCCGACTAGAACTCACGTCCTACAATCGTCTTTTTCAACCCAAGATTTACCATTTCAATAAAACGTTCTATAACTTTCAAAATGTATTGACCTGTTATAAGAATGTTTCAGTTAATTGTTCTTCTTGATGTTTTAACTCCTGTACATCACTTTCGTGACTAACAATTTTTAAAACATTGTTTCCTACCGAAGTTTTCGCTTTCGCTGTTACAGCCTTTAGAAACTTTCAACCTTACTAGTTATTGCCTGTCTGAACATGCAACACTTTTTAAAATATCATGATTTTTCAGTTTTTCACGCATACACGTGATACTTTAAAAATCTCAAAAAACAATCTTATAAAGAACGTTACTTTATACGATTTAGCTCAAATTCAATTTTCGATGCTGAAACCAACACAAGGTTGTTGCTAAAATCGTTCTACTAAATTACAAAGAAATCCATCATTTTCAAAAGGTTTTAACATTATAGTTTTCAACTACTTATGAACTAGACTTATTAACAAAAGTTAATAAACCAAAAAAGCCTTGAAATATCAAGGCTTTTTTTATAATAATTGGAGAAATACTTAATCTCTCTTTTCTTTGATTCTCGCTTTTTTACCAGTAAGACCTCTAAAGTAGTAAATTCTAGAACGTCTAACTTTACCTTTTTTGTTGACTTCGATTTTTTGAAGTGCTGGCAAGTTTACTGGGAAGATACGCTCTACACCAACAGTTCCTGACATTTTACGGATCGTAAATGTTTCAGAACTTCCTGTTCCTTTACGTTGTAAAACTACACCTTTAAAAAACTGTGTACGTTTTTTTTCACCCTCACGGATTTCATAGTACACTGTGATTGTATCACCAGCGCCAAAGTCTGGCAACTCTTTTTTTTCTACAAATTCGTCTTGTACAAATTGAACTAAAGAATTCATCTCTTTTATATTTTAAGATTGATCCAAACCAACATTCACGTATTTCGCCAGAGGTTAATCTGAAATTGGATGCAAAAGTAATTAATAATTAACAATAGGCAATTAATTATTTATAATTATTTTATAGATTATTGCAAATTTTGAAGGTAATCACTCATCCAGTAAGTCTGGACGACGCTCTTTAGTTCTTTGGTAGGCTTGTTCTTCACGCCATTTTTCGATTTTAGGGAAGTTGCCACTGAATAATAATTCAGGAACTTTATAGCCTTTATAGTCTCTTGGTTTGGTATAAATTGGTGGTGCCAATAAGTTATCTTGAAATGAATCTGTTAAAGCGGATGTTTCGTTACCCAAGACACCAGGAATCAATCGGATAATCGCATCACAAAGTACAGCAGCTCCAAGTTCGCCTCCAGAGAGCACGTAATCGCCTATTGAAATTTCTCGTGTGACAAACATGTCGCGAACACGCTGATCAACACCTTTATAATGACCACATAAAATGATGATATTTTCCTTCATCGATAATTGATTGGCAATACCTTGTTTCAAAGTTTCACCATCTGGAGTCATATAAATGATTTCGTCATACGAACGCTCTGATCGAAGTTGAGTGATGCATTTGTCAATCGGTTCAACCATCATCACCATGCCTGCACCACCTCCAAATTGCGTGTCATCTACAGATTTATATCTATCTGATGTATAATCCCTTAAATTGTGAAAATGAACACTTACCAAATCCGCCTCAATGGCTCGCTTAAGAATAGAAGCCTCAAACGGACTTTTTAAAAGTTCGGGTAAAACGGTGATAATATCGATTCGCATAATTGACTGATATGATTTACAAAGATGCAAAAATTAGTTTGCAGTCGCATTATTGAGTTTTAGATTATCCTAAATACTATTATTTTATAAACTTGAAATAAAAAATCCGAAAGAAAACTTCCGGATTTAAAATATTTATTTAGTTTTTTTCTGTTTGTTGAGCTCATCTTGAAGCTGGCGTCGAACAATCTGTTCACGTTCTAGCGCATTACGACGGTGTTCTTCAAATTCCTCTTCGGTTTCTGCTAGAGCTTTTTTAGAATGTCTGGTAATGGTATTGCTACTTCTGAATTTATAGATAAACAATAACAATAATGCGAATAAAATTCCAATGACGCTCCATAAAGTCATGCTGTAATTGGTTTTACTCATTTGCATTCCGAAAAGAGACATATTATCTTTCTCGTCAATGGTATCGCTCAATTGCGTTTTTGTATTTGCAAGATTGCTTTTGAAACCGTCTATCTCCAGTTCCAAACTATCTACCGTTTTTTGAGTTGTCGATAAATCGTCTTGAACGGCCTTTAACGAATCAAGCGTGTGCGCCTTTAATTCATAAAGCCATGATTTTTTTACGTTTTTAAATTCCTGATAGCTATAGGACTTCTGGATCACATATTCAAACTGGTTGCTGATGGAACTTTCATATAAGGACAGTTTCTCCTCATCAGTTTCTTCAGGTGTTTCTTGGGCATTGACATTTGAGTAAATCAACAATGAAAATAGGACAATGGTTAAAGTTTTAATGGAATGCATTTAAGTTTTTTTTTGAAGTAGTTAATTTCGAACAAGATAAGAATTATAATTATTATATGTTTCTTTTTAAAGAAATAGCCTCACGTAAGTAAGGCTATTTTTATATACGATCATTTTTTAAAAATAGATGTTTTCTACTAATAATAAGTATAACGTCTAACTTTAGATATATATTTTGCCAAGCGAATGACTTGGTGGCTGTAGCCATACTCGTTATCGTACCAAATATATAAAAGAATGTTTTTACCGTCAGCTCTTACAATGGTCGCCTTACTATCATAGATAGCGGGAGCAGATACACCGACAATATCACTAGAGACCAATTCGTCGCTCAATTCAAATTTGATTTGCTCAACAAGGTTACCTTCCAATGCATATTGTTTCATAATTGAATTGATCCCATCTAAGGATGTTTCTTTTTCAAGTTCTAAATTTAAAATTGCCAAAGAACCATTAGGAACAGGTACTCGGATTGCATTTGACGTCAATTTTCCTTCCATTGAAGGTAGAGCTTTTGTCACTGCGCTACCCGCTCCAGTTTCGGTAATAACCATGTTCAATCCAGCGGCACGACCACGACGATATTTATCATGATAATTGTCTACAAGGTTCTGATCATTTGTATAAGCATGAATTGTTTCGATATGACCATGTTTTACTACTAAAGTATCTTCAACAGCTTTTAAGATAGGCGTGATAGCGTTGGTTGTACAAGAAGCGGCGGAAAAAATATCCACTTTGTCTGGATTGTGGTCTAAATGATTGACACCATGAACGATGTTTGGAACACCTTTTCCTGGAGCGGTCAATAATACTTTAGAGACTCCTTTAGAAGTCAAATGTCTACTTAAGGCTTCCTTATCTCTAAAAACCCCAGTATTATCAATAACCAAAGCATCATTAATCCCGTATTTTGTATAGTCTATATCTTCAGGGTTGTTTGCCGATATTATATTTACTGTTGTACCGTTGATAATTAAGGCACTGTTTTTTAAATCTGCGATGACGGTTCCTGAAAAATCGCCATGAACTGAATCATTTCGCAATAACGATGCTCTTTTTTGCAAAACTGTTTGGTCAATCTTACCTCGAGTGACAATCGCTCTTAATCTCATTTGACTTCCTTTCCCAGTTTTAGTCATTAATTCTCTTGCAACCAAACGACCAATTCGTCCAAAACCATAAAGTACAACATCTTTGGGTTGGTTCGTTTTAGATTTGCTAGCTCCCTTAAGTTTGTCAGAAACAAATGCCATCGCATTTCCATACTTTTGGTCTTCCATATGAAATTCATAGGTCAATTTTCCAATATCCAGTTTTGCCGGCGGCAAATCCAATTGTTTAATGGCTTGTGCGATTTCTACAGAATCAAAAATCGAAATTGGTTTTCCTACAAACTCACCTGCATATTCATGCAAGTTAAGGATATCGCTGACATTTTTATCAATCAATTGGTTTCTAAAAATGACCAATTCGATGGATTTGTCATACCAAAGATCACTTACAATTTTAATAAATTCAACTGAGGCACGTCTTCGGTCGGCTTGAAAAGCCAATTCGTTTTCATAAGTTCCGTTCAAACTCATAATGTTAAGGTTTAGTGTGTTGTTTGTTTAAATTTTTTGCAAAAATAGTATATTTCAAACGTTTTCGTAGCGTTTTTTAAAAAATAAAAACCCTTCAAGATTTTTGATCGTGAAGGGCTTGTGAATCCATAATTAATAAATTCTTATCTAAAGATGAAACTTTCTTTCTGTCCTTTTGTATTGATAAGACTTATCTTATTTATTTTGTCTCCATATTTTTGTTGCAATTTGGCAATGTCGTCTACAGTTTTAATTTTTTGATCATTAATGTCCGTGATGACATAACCTGAATTGATTCCTAAATTTTTGTATAGCGTGTAATTCTCATTTTTAGTAACCAGAACGCCATGGTCAATTTTAAATTTTTCTTTGGTCTGTTTCGGAATGTTTTTTAGTTGCATGTCTAGATATTCTACTGTTGCAATTTCACTTTTGGATAAGGTGACAGGCAGTACTTTTTCAGTACCATTTCTGTCGATGGTCACGTTCACCACATCGTTTGGTCGTTTCGTATTCAAATAACCACTTAAATCCGAGAACTTTGTGATCCTAATATTGTCAATTTTTTTGATGATATCACCACCTTTAATCCCAGCTTTTTCAGCTCCAGAATCTTCTTCTATGTCACTCACATACACACCATTAAGTTCATTAAATCCGTTTTCAACAGCATATTCTGAATTTTTGTTGAGAATGTTTACTCCTAGAATCCCAGTTTGCACATCACCAAATTCCATAATATCTTCCACCACTTTACGTGCAATATTGCTTGGTACAGCAAACGAATAGCCAACATAAGAACCGGTTTGAGATGTAATTGCTGTATTGATGCCTATCAAATCACCATTGATATTGACCAATGCACCACCTGAATTCCCAGGATTAACTGCGGCGTCAGTTTGAATAAAGGATTGCGAATTAATTCCAGACAAATCACGCGACTTTGCGCTTATGATTCCAGCCGTAACGGTTGAAGTCAAGTTGAAAGGATTTCCAACAGCCAAGACCCATTCACCAACTCTAGCTTGATCTGAATCACCAAAAGTAGCATAAGGTAAATCATCGTCAGCCTCTATTTTCAGCAAGGCGATATCTGTTTTCTCATCCGTGCCAATAAGTTTGGCTGTATATATTTTATTGTCATTTAAAGTAATGGACAAATCTTGCGCACCATTGATCACATGATTGTTTGTGATAATATACCCATCTGGTGAAATAATAACACCACTTCCGGTGCCAATTTGAGTACGTGGTTGGCTACGACCATAGAACAAATCTTGCATGGTTACAGGACCACCTTGGCTGACGGTCGTGTTCTTCACGTGGACTACCGCATGCACTGCGTTTTCAGCCGCATTAGTAAAATCAGGCGCATTTGCATTGTTATAAAGTAAATTAGAAGCGGTATTACTGGTCGTTATAAAAGACGGTTTCGATTCATTGGACGAAACGAAAAATTTGGTGTCCTTTTCGACAAAAATTTTGTAGGCGGATAACGTCATGATTCCACCTATCATAGATACGAATAGTAAGGTTAAAATCTTTTTCATATTATATTTATTTGTTATTAGATATTATATTAACGATTAAATTTAAATATTTATTGAACCAGTATTTCAGGTTTAACGATTTTTAACGACTACTTTAACGGTCATTTAACAAGCCAAAAAGCAATTCATAATTCTTATATTTGCCGTCATATATGAAGATCAATTTTTTTAAATACCAAGGAACAGGAAATGACTTTGTGATGATTGACAATCGTCAGGAGGTTTTTGATAAATCAAACACCAAGTTGGTTGCCCGTTTGTGTGATAGACGTTTTGGCATTGGAGCTGATGGATTAATTCTATTGGAAAACCATCCAAAGGCAGATTTTAAGATGGTTTATTATAATGCCGATGGAAACCAAAGTACTATGTGTGGTAATGGAGGTAGATGTATTACTGCTTTCGCCAATTATTTAGGTATTATTGAACATAAAGCGACTTTTGAAGCCATCGATGGCGTGCATCACGCAATCATAGAAAATGATTTGGTAAAACTTCAGATGCAAGATGTCAATACGGTTGAGAATCATGATTCACATGTGTTTTTAAATACAGGATCTCCTCATCATGTGCAGTTGGATTCTGATTTGGAGCTTTTGGATATTAAAACTGCTGGAAGCCGAATTCGATATGGCAAGCCTTATTTTACAGAAGGAAGCAATGTGAATTTCGTAAAGAAACTCACAGAAGAATCTTTTTTCGTCCGGACTTATGAGCGTGGTGTGGAAGATGAAACATTGTCTTGTGGAACAGGTGTTACTGCGGTGGCACTTGCTATGAATTATATAGGTGAAACAGAAAAAAACCTAATCACCTTGCATACGCAGGGCGGACAATTGCAAGTTGCATTTATAAAAACCGGCGAAAGTTATAAAGACATTTGGCTCATTGGACCGGCTAAACAAGTTTTTAAAGGACAGATATGATTGTTCTAAAAGGAAAACATATCTATTTGCGTGCTTTGGAACCAGAAGACCTAGATTTTATTCATACCATTGAAAATGATGAAACTTTCTGGGAGATAAGTAATACACAGACTCCTTTTTCGCGTTTTATTTTAAAACAATATTTAAAAAATTCGCATAAAGATATTTACGAAGCCAAACAATTACGCTTGGTGATTTCTAATTATGATGACGAAGCCCTGGGCATGATTGACTTGTTTGATTTTGACTTCAAAAATAGTCGTGCTGGTATTGGGATTTTAGTTAAAGAATCTTCAAACAGACGTCAAGGAATAGGGAAGGAGGCTTTACAATTGCTGATTCAGTATAGTTTCAAACATCTAAACCTTCATCAATTATATTGTAACATCACCGAAAATAATACAGCCAGTCTATCGTTATTCGCTAATCAAGGTTTTGAAAGAGCTGGATTAAAAAAGGATTGGAATTATATCCACGGTAGTTACCAAAACGAATATTTTTATCAACTTATCAATCATTAAATGTATATCAAAAAAATTCTTATTGCCATTGTACTAATTGGATTGGTTGTTGCCGGAGTTGTGGCGTACAATATTTATTCAATCATGTTTAATTCCAATACAGCTTTCAATAATGATGAAGCGTATATATTGATTCCTACAAATGCGACTTATTCCGATGTAAGAGCGCAACTGGAACCTTTATTAAAAGATATTGAAAGTTTTGACATGCTTGCCGAGCAGAAAGATTACACAAATAATATCAAGGCTGGCAGGTATATTATCAAGAAGCACATGAATAATAATGATATTATCAATTCTATTCGTATTAATAATGTACCATTACAATTGTCTTTCAATAATCAAGAAACAATTGAAAACCTCGCAGGACGAATTTCGTCTCAAATTGAAGCCGATAGTATTTCATTAGTGAATGTGATGAATGATCCTGAATTTTTAAAGCAGAATGATTTCTCAATCGCCACGTCTTTAGGAATGTACATTCCTAATAGTTATGAATTCTTCTGGAATACGTCTGCTGAGCAATTTAGAGATCGAATGTTGAAGGAATTTAATCGTTTTTGGTCAGAAGCAAGACTTAATAAGGCCAAAGCTCAAAATCTTACACCAGAGGAAGTCATGACTTTGGCTTCCATCGTCCAAAAAGAAACGGCGAAGGCAGACGAACGACCTCGTGTTGCTGGTGTTTATTTAAACCGATTGAAAATAAGGATGCCGCTTCAAGCAGATCCAACTGTCATCTACGCAATTAAAAAAAGCAGCAATAATTTTGATCAAATCATTAAGCGTGTTTTGTATAAGGATTTGGAGCTAGATTCGCCCTATAACACCTACAAATATGGAGGATTGCCTCCCGGATTGATTGCCATGCCAGATATTTCAGCGATTGACGCAGTGTTAAATCCAGAAAGTCATGACTACTATTACTTTGTGGCTGACGTTACAAATTTTGGATATCATAAATTCGCAAGAACCTTGTCGCAACATAATGTCAACAGACAGGAATATGTGCGATGGATCAACCAGCAAGGTGTCAATCGTTAATTTTGAGACTTCACATAAAATATACATTTCTTGTTTTTCTGATAACATTCCCTGCATTATCGCAGTCTAATATTGAATCTTTCCTAACACCTAGTGACACTTTAAATATTCCTAGACGGAACGCTGTCTATATTACTGAAGCGTCCTTGGCCACTGTGTCATTAGTCGGACTGAATCAATTATGGTATTCAGATTATCAACAATCAAAATTTCATACGATAAATGATAATGATGAATGGTACCAAATGGATAAGTTGGGACACGTATTTACAGCTTATCAAATGGGGAAAATAGGTTCCAATGTCTTGGAATGGAGTGGCGAGAGCGAAAAAAACCAATTGATTTATGGTGCTTCATTAGGTTTTGCCTTTTTAACTGTAGTCGAGGTTTTTGATGGTTTTAGTGAAGAATGGGGCTTTTCTTGGGGCGATATGATTGCGAATGCTTCTGGTACTGGTTTATATATAGGACAAGAATTACTTTGGGAAGAACAGCGAATAGCTCTTAAATATTCATTTCATCAAACAGCATTTGCGACACAACGTCCTGATAAATTGGGCAACGGATTTCTAGAAGAGGTATTAAAAGATTATAACGGTCAAACCTATTGGTTAAGCGCTAATGTCCATTCTTTTTTCAAAGATAGTAAAATACCAAAATGGTTGAATGTGGCAGTTGGGTATGGAGCAGAGGGCATGCTAACCGGAAGAAGTGAGGCTGTTAATAACCTGATAATAAGTTCACAACGACGTCGTCAATTTTATTTGAGTTTGGATGTAGATTTGACAAAAATAAAAACGAATTCCCACACTTTGAAATCGGTATTTGACGTTTTAAACGTAATTAAGGTTCCATTTCCGACCTTGGAGTTGGACGGTAAAAATGGTGTAAAGGGGCATTTCATCTACTTTTAACATACATTAACAGTCTAGTTGTCAGTAAGTAAATAAAATATGTATCTTTGCATGCTGAAAATTTAGAGCAAAAAAAAGAGTCAATTTGTTCTACTAAATTAGTTATTATGAGAAATATATGGACTAAAAAATTCGTAATTGTTATCACAATGATGACCGTTATTGTTTTTGCGTTATTCCCAGAAAAAACTGTGGATATGACCAATTTTTCCACGGAAGGTTTAGAGTTAAATTATACAGTTCACAATGACATTGCAATGCTTACTAAAACGTTTCCTGTAGATGAACCTGAATTATTTCCTACTGCTTCCCCACAATTAGGTAAAGCATATTTAGGTTTTAAAGAAGCAGTTGCGTTTAAAGAATCTAGAGGTAATTATAGAATAGTGAATGATTTTGGTTATATGGGTAAATACCAATTTGGATTGGAAACATTAAAATTAATCGGTATCTATAATGTAGAGCAATTTTTATATACTCCTGAACTTCAAGAAAAAGCATTTATGGCTAATGCACAACGCAACAAATATGTTTTACGTAAAGATATTACTCGTTTTGAAGGTAAGACGATCAGTGGTGTTGCTATTACTGAATCTGGAATATTAGCGGCTGCACATCTTGCTGGACCTGGAAGTGTAAAGAAGTTTTTAAGAAGTTTTGGGAATGATACCTTTTCAGATGCTTTTGGATCTTCTATAAAATCTTATATGAAGAAGTTTTCTGGTTATGATACCTCTTCAATTATTCCTGACAAAAGAGCGAAGGTTATATTATAATCAATCCTTGTGAATTATAAAGATGGCAGGTCGTTTGTGCAAATCAACATTCACGAATTTCCAGTCTTGAGCTGTCATGGTTTTAATGAATTCTGTGGAGAGCGTTAAATCACAGGCTACACAGATTCTTGTTTGAGGATGTAAGCTGCTGATTAAATCTTCAAGCATTTTATTGTTTCTATAAGGTGTTTCAATAAATAGCTGCGATTGGTTTTGCTCAAATGACACCCTTTCTAAACGTTTTAGTTCTGTTTTGCGTTCATTTTTATCAATAGGTAAATAGCCATTGAAAGTAAAACTTTGGCCGTTCATTCCAGAACCCATTAATGCCAACACGATGCTCGAAGGGCCAACTAATGGAACTACTTGTATATTTTTTTGGTGTGCTAATTTTACAATTTCTGCACCAGGATCAGCTATGGCAGGACAACCAGCCTCAGAAAGTAACCCCATAGATTTTCCCGCTTTGCAGGCATCCAAGAAATAAGCTAGCTCTTCTTCTTGTGTGTATTTGTTTAATATATGGAAATTTAAGCTTGGTTGCGATTTTTTTTGATGAATTGATTTTATAAATCGCCGTGCTGTTTTTTCGTTTTCAACGATATAGTCATCAATCGATTCAATCACCTTTTTAATTGAAATGGGTAAGATTTCCAAGGGCGGATTGTCGCCTAAACCTGTCGGTATTAAATATAATTTACCAATTGAATGTTCCATTAATTTTTGATCAACTTTTTAATTGTACGCTGATTATGGCTATTGGTTATTTCAACGAAATAAACACCCATTTCCAAATCCTTGGTAGAAATAGTAAGTGATCCATGTCCCAAATCAGAATGAGAAATTAAAATTTTTCCTTGAATATTGTAAATGGCAACATATTCAATTACCATGCTCGAATCAGAAAGATCCAAAGTTATGGCATCATGAGCAGGATTCGGAAATAGCTTGATGGCAGAATTTTCCATTTCAGCCACTGTCAAAGTGGGATCTACCAGCTTATAGACAATTCCAGAATTGATTCCTGCAATGTAAAGCTCGCCGTTAAAATCTTCTCCAAATGTTGTCCAACCATTACCGCCGTAGACTTGTGAGAAGGACATATCCCAAGAATCACCCGACTGTGACAACATACCAATCTCATTACTACAGTAGTCTGCAAAGAAATAAATCCCCGAAAAATTAGAAAAATCTGTGCCTCTATAGCGATAACCACCTGTAATTGAACACTTAAATTCGCCACTCCCATTATGAGTATATTGCGCTATTGGAAAGGTCAAAGTATCTGTGGGTGGACATCCATCAGTGGTGATGTAAGAGGCATTGCCTTCAAAACATTTCCAACCATAATTCAAACCAGCGGCCGTTGATGATACCATATTGATTTCCTCCCTAACGTTTTGCCCTACATCACCAATCCATAGATCACCAGTGTCTTTGTCAAATGAAAATTTCCAAGGATTTCGTAGACCGTAAGCCCAAATTTCCTCCATGTTTGTTGCACTTTCTGCATAAGGATTGTCTGCAGGAATCCCGTAATTACCATTGCTTGTACCATCAACATCGATGCGTAACAGTTTACCCAACAAGGTGTTTAACGATTGTGCATTATTTTGAGGGTCGTTAGCTGAACCTCCATCACCTGACGCTATATACAAATAACCATCAGATCCAAATGCCATGTCACCTCCATTATGATTGTTAAACGGCTGAGAAAATGTGAGTAATTGCAATTCAGAAGTTTGATCGGCGACATCTGGGTTGGTACTACTTCGCGAAAATCTTGAAATCACCGAATTAGTTTCACTTGAATAATAAACGTAAAAATAACCATTGGTGTCATAATTTGGGTGAAATGCTAGGCCCAGTAGACCACGTTCTCCTCCACTGGTAACATCGCTAACGATATCCAAAAATAACTCACTATTTACTGTACCGTCGGAATTGAGTATTTTTATTCTTCCTGCCTGCTCCACAATAAAGAGCCTTGAGTCACCAGCGTTTGCAATATTCACGGGGTTATTAAAACCTGTTGCAAAGCTTTGTATATCCACTTGTTGTGCAAATGAAACAACACATATAAAGCACATGATAATTAAGGTGAATTTTCTCATTTTACTAATCTTTAGGGAATTATAATGCGAAATTTACAAAAAAAAGAAATAGTTAAGACAGAATTTTCCTAGTTTCTATTTTGAAGTCTTAAAGCGATTGTATCACACGCATCATTCAGTAAATGGAAGACATTCTCAAAATCAGTAGGATTGCCATGATATGGGTCAGGAACTTCTTTTGAAATTGTTTGATCGGAATCAAGAATGAGTTTCACTTTGGCAATGTCGTGAGCATCTCTTGCCAACTTTACAACATTACTAAAATTGGATTCATCCATCACGTAGATCAAATCATACAGATCAAAATCCGAACGCTGAAACTGTCTGCATGTTTGATTGGAAATATCTATACCATATTGATTTGCAACCTTAATGGAACGCGCATCTGGAGGTGATCCAATATGATAGTTTCCGGTGCCAGCAGAATCAATTTGATACTTGTCTGCTGGAAGTTTTGATTGCAAAATACCGTGTGCCAATGGCGAACGACAGATGTTTCCCAAGCATACCATAAGTATTCGTGTAATCATAGGGTTTAGAGTGATAGTTTCTTTGAAAGGTCCTCAACATACTTTCTAAACTGTTTGTCAGTTGACGAGAGATTGTCAACCGTTTTACAAGCGTGCAATACAGTAGCGTGATCACGTTTCCCAATTTGCGAACCAATACTAGCCAATGATGCTTTAGTGTATTTTTTAGCAAAAAACATGGCCAATTGTCTCGCTTGGACAATATGGCGTTTTCTTGTTTTGGATTGTAAGGTGCTCACATCCATTTGGAAATAGTCTGAAACCACTTTTTGAATATAATCAATGGAAACCTCACGTTTGGTGTTTTTAACAAACTTCTCTACAATTTCTTTTGCAAGGCCAACAGTGATTTCCTTTTTATTAAATGACGATTGCGCAATCAAAGAAATAATAGCGCCTTCCAACTCTCTAACGTTTGTTTTAATATGTTTTGCGACGTATTCAATGATGTCGTCGTTCATATCCACACCATCACGATAGAGTTTGTTTTTCAAGATGGATACACGTGTTTCAAAATCTGGTGTTTGCAACTCTGCAGATAATCCCCATTTAAAACGCGATAGTAAACGTTGTTCGATATCCTGCATATCGACAGGCGCTTTGTCACTTGTTAAAATGACCTGTTTGCCGTTTTGATGCAAGTGGTTGAAAATATGAAAGAAAACATCCTGTGTACCAGATTTTCCAGATAAAAATTGAACATCATCAATTATTAAAACATCAATGATTTGGTAAAAATGAATAAAATCATTCCTGTTGTTCTTTTTGACTGAATCGATATATTGTTGTGTGAATTTTTCAGCAGAAATGTAAAGCACCGTTTTTTCTGGATACTTGTCTTTGATATCGACACCAATAGCATGAGCCAAGTGTGTTTTACCAAGTCCAACACCACCAAAAATCAACAATGGATTAAAAGAGGTGCCTCCAGGTTTGTTGGCAACTGCTAAACCAGCATTACGAGCCAATCGGTTGGAATCACCTTCTAAGAAATTCTCAAAATTATAATTAGGATTTAGCTGTGATTCGATCTTTACATTGCGAATCCCAGGAATCACGAACGGATTTTTAAGTTCAGGATTTTTGTTTTGTAAAGGAATATCAACATCTTGGGACTTAACTGCACTTCTATTAGAACTAGGAATTTTTTCAGTGAATGGCTGTTTGTTGCCATAGCTGTTTTCCATTTTTATGACGTATACTAACTTTGCTGTCTCTCCTAGTTGTTTTGTTAATGCAACTTTTAATATTTTTACATAATGTTCTTCAAGCCATTCGTAGAAAAATTTACTAGGTACTTGAATACTTAATGCGTTATCAGTTAGTTTTACTGCTGCGATGGGTTCAAACCAGGTTTTGTAAGCTTGAGGTTGAATATTGTCCTTTATAAAAGACAGGCAATTATCCCAAACTGTTTGAGCAGTTAAATTCATTCTTGAAGTGACTTTTTTTTAGTTGATATGTAATTAGCAAAAAAAAGAGAAATTTGGTTTCTCTTGAATATTTCGATGTGACAAATATGTGAACAAAATTCTTAATAAAAAAATCAAAACCTATTGAATATTAATAAATTTTTCCCCATGTTTAAATCTTGTTGAAAGTACAAAAAAAAATTCAAAAACGATGGTAGAATCTGATAAATACGATGAAATTGAATTACGGGTTCGCTATGGTGAAACCGATCAAATGGGAGTTGTCTATCACGGCAACTATGCGCAATATTTTGAAGTGGGCAGAGTAGAGTGGTTGCGAAAATTTGGAGTGTCTTACAAGCAAATGGAAGAAAGTGGAATTATGTTGCCTGTAATTTCTTTAGATATAAAATACAAAAAGTCAGCACGTTATGATGACTTGATTAAAGTGAAAACTAGATTGACAAAAATCCCCTCGGCGACGATCGAATTTCATTACGAAATCGTCAATGAAAATAACGATCTATTGGCAACTGGAAATACAACTTTAGTATTTATAGATATTAATAGGAATCGACCTACGCGCTGTCCGAAATATCTTTTAGACAAACTGCAAAACTAATCGTTCAAAACTTCGATGTTAATTTCATGAAGATGGTTAAAAGTAACAAAAACATCCTCTGCATTTTTTAATCGAACAGAAATTTCAATCTGACAATCCAATTCCAATTTTTGATTAATGATTTTTAAATTCTTTTCTTTTATAATCCGCATCACTTTATTCATGTTTTTATATTCAAAAGTGATACGATAAGTGACATTTATTGTCCGTGTGACAATTTTTGAGGCTTCCAGTGCCATTTGAGCCGACGCTTTGTAGGCATTAATCAATCCGCTGACACCTAATTTTGTGCCTCCAAAATAGCGAACAACCACAATTAAAACATTGGTCACGTCAAACGATTGTATTTGTCCATAAATAGGCATTCCTGCGCTGTTATTTGGTTCTCCATCATCATTGGCGCGAAATTCAATATCTTTTTCTTGTGTTCCAAATTGATAAGCATAGCAAAAGTGACCAGCTTTATTATGATTTTTAGTCAAATTCTCAATATGTTTTTTGACACTTTCTTCATTGGACGCAGGAAAAGCATAGCCAAAAAATTTGCTGTTTTTATCCTTAAACAAAATTTCCTTTGATGCCTTTGCGATAGTTTTGTAAGTGTCGTTTTGTGTCATACGGTAATGGTGATTATGCAAATGGCAACAATAGCGATAGCTATTCCAATCCAATTTTTTGGCAATAAATGTTCTTTAAATATGAATTTGCCCACTAGAGTCGAAGTCATCACAATACCTACATTGTTCAACGTAAAAACTGTGGCACTCGACCAATTATCCAATTGAAGCGATTTTATGATAAAATATAAAGATCCAAAGTTGACCAATCCTAAGAGAAACCCGGCAATGACTGTCTTAAAATCAAGCTTCAATTTCTTTTGAATAGCTAGTTGTAAAATTCCCACCACTGCTGCAATATTAAATAGGGTTGCAGAAAACACAGAAACACCATCTTTTGTCATGTAATTGGTTTGTAGATATTTAATGGTGGTATCAATGACTCCAGACCCGATAAAGAGGAATATTGGTAAGACTAAATTCCTCTTTAAATTTTTGACGGTATTCGATTTTGAAGAAGTGAGATAAACGGAAAATAAGGCTAAAATTATTCCAATAGTGAGCGCTAGAGTGAGATGTTCTTTATAAACAATGACGCCAAAAACAACAGGAATCACCACGGACATTTTAGCTGCGACAGAAGCTACCGATAGACCGTTTTTTTGTGCGGTGATTGCCATCACATTGAAAATAACAATAAACAAAACGCCTAAAATAATGGCGCCATAAAACCATTTTTCGGTGACAATTTCTTCAATTTGAATCGATTTTGAGCTAGTCAGCACTCCAAATGCAAATGCCGCAATATAATTGATGACAATTGCTTTTGAGGCATCAATTTTAAACGTATCCAATAATTTGAACACGATAAAAATCAATGTTGAACAAAGAATGCTTAATAAAATGTAAATCAAAACGGAATTGATTTTGATTCAAACAAATTCACGATATCATCTGTCCTTGGATCTATATGCCAAGTGTGGATTCCCAAGGCCGAAGCAGCTAAAATATTTTCCTCAGTGTCATCAATAAAGAGTGTTTCGTCAGCTTTGATATGATGTGTTTCTAGAACGAACTCATATATATCAGCATTAGGCTTTCTGAAATTGATTTCGTGGGACAAATAAAACGCATCAAAGGAATTTTTAAAATCTTCAAAGAATGATACATTTTCTTTAATCCAATTGATATGCAAATCATTAGTGTTACTCAATAAAATGAGTTTATATTTTTTTTCTGATGCCAATTTTTGAATGAATTCCAAACGATGTTGTGGAAAATCTTTTAGGATGAATTGCCATGCATCCAATATTTGTTCACGCGATAATTTTGGAAAATTGTCAAGATAAAATTCAAGAAATTCGTCGGTTGAGATCAAACCTTGCTCATACAAAGCATTGAAGGCAATCATTTCTTTGGATAGCGCTTTCATTTCAAATATTTCAAGGGCATGTTCCATCGCGCCCACTTTATCCAAATTGATAAATACATCTCCAAAATCAAATATGATGGTTTTAATCTTACCAATACCTGCAAAAGCCGGAATCTCATCCGTGTTGTGAAGCTTTTTCTTACTCATTCATATAAAATTTTAACGTATCATCCAATATAGTTTCTACAGAAATCAATTTTCCGGAAAATTCAGGAGCTCTTACGCCTTCTAAAAAATTATTTTTTCCAGTGAAAATACGAGCTTCGTCCCAAAGATTTTCATCTATAAATGTTTGAAGCGTTTGTCTGCCACCTTCTATAATTATGGAGTTAACCTGTCTTTTGTGAAGCACTTTACATATTTGGGCAGCAATATTAGATGTATCATCCCAATCTATAAAATCTAGAACGCAAGTATCACAATACACGGCTTCAACTTGAGGATTGTCCATGTTTGGGTGCCAACCTCTTGCTTTATTTTTGGAATTGACCACGATGTTTTCAGAACTGACAACAATCGTTTCCGTGTTTTCATCAAAGATGGAGTGTCCTTTGAGGAGTTTCATCTCTTCATCCAGTACGACACGAATTGGGTTTTTACCAATCCAATCACGAACGGTCAAACTTGGATTGTCTGCAACAACTGTATTGGTCCCAACCAAAATTGCCTGTTCTTCTGCTCTCCATTTATGAACTAATTGTCTTGAAATTTCATTTGTGATCCAAACTGGTTTCTGTTCGTCTTTTGTTTTTGGGGCTATAAAACCATCAGCGGTTTCAGCCCATTTCAGTATAATATAAGGACGCTCCTTATTATGAAAGGTAAAAAAACGTTTGTGATGTGCTTTACATTCAGCTTCCAAAACACCTACGATCACCTCACATCCAGACGCTTTTAATTTTTCTATGCCCTTACCCGCCACTTTGTTATGAGTATCCATCGTTCCGATAATAACTTTTGGAATTTGATAATCCATAAGAGCATCAGAACAAGGTGGTGTTTTTCCAAAATGCGAGCAAGGTTCTAATGTAACATACACTGTAGATGCCTTTAGCAGCGATTTATCTACTACTGAATTCAAGGCATTGATTTCAGCATGATTGCCTCCATAAGGACTGGTAAAACCTTCACCGATGATGGTCTCGTTATGTACAATAACACAGCCGACCATTGGGTTTGGAGCGGTCGTTCCCAAGCCGTTTTTGGCTATTTCAATACAACGATTTATGTATTTTTCATGTATCTTCACGGCACAAAAATAAGACTTTAAAGTGAGCAACGACAGTTTTACAATAAGACCAATTCAACCCAAGGATAACGAAGCTATTCAACGCGTTATTCAAACTGTTTTTGTTGAATTGGGATTGCCATTAGTTGGTACAGCATTTGCTGACGAAGAAACTAAACAAATGTTTGAATCTTATCAAGGTGAGAACGAGATTTATTATATTCTTGAAAAGAAAGGAAAGATTTTAGGAGGTGCAGGAATTAAACCATTGCGTGATTTTGAGGCGGATGTTTGTGAGCTTCAAAAAATGTATTTCTCATCGGAAATTAGAGGAAAAGGATTGGGAAAAGCAATGATGATAAAATGTTTGGAACAGGCTAAAACCTATGGTTTTAAAACTTGTTATTTGGAAACTATTCCCGACTTGAAAGCGGCAATTCATCTCTATGAAGCATTTGGTTTTGAACATATTGATAAAGCACTCGGAAATACAGGGCATTATTCTTGCGATATTCATATGACTAAATTATTATGAGATTTAAAGAGGTTCAGCAAATTTTTCATAAAGAATTGGATGCCATTTACGGGAAAGAGGAGGTTGATAGTTTTTTTTATCTCTTAACGGAATCTTTTTTGGAAATGAATCGTTTAGCTTTTTCGCTTCAACCAGAATTTGGCATTTCGAAAGCGGAAGAGCAGCCTTTTTTTGAAGCTTTGTCTCAACTAAAACTAGAAGTGCCAATTCAATACATTCTCGGAAGCACTGAATTTTTTGGTTTAGCATTTAAAGTGAATCAACACACCTTAATTCCAAGACCAGAAACGGAAGAACTCGTTGATTTGGTCATTCAAAACAGCAAGGACAATTCAAAGCAAATCAATATTCTCGATATTGGGACTGGAACTGGCTGTATCGCTATTTCGCTTGCTAAAAATGTGAAAAACGCGAAAGTATTTGCAATGGATATTTCATCAGAAGCGTTGAAAATTGCCAAAGAAAATGCAGCTTTAAATGACGTGAATGTCACATTTATTGAAGCTGATATTTTAAATCACGAAGGCTGGAATTCGATTCAGATGATGGGAGAAGATAATTTGCATTTTGATTGTATCGTTTCCAATCCACCTTATGTTCGTGATTTAGAAAAGGCTGAAATGAAGAACAATGTTTTAAGCAATGAACCTCATTTAGCATTGTTTGTAGCAAATGATAATCCGTTGATTTTTTATCAAGCAATTACAGAATTTGCTTCAAAGTATCTTAAGGCAGGAGGGAAGTTGTATTTTGAAATCAATCAATATCTCGGTAAAGAAATGGTTGAATTATTGCAAAATTACGATTTTGAAAATGTACAATTGAAGCAAGACATTTTTGGAAATGACCGAATGATTTCGGCTATTAAGAAGTCTTGTCAATAACTGCCGATTTTGGTAATTCTTTCTTCGTATTTATGAACTGATTTAAAGTTTTGATCTTTAAATCTTCCAAATCGCCAGCACGAGTTGTAAATTCAATAACTTTTCGTTCATTTGGCATCATATCAAAAAAGTTATCACTAAATTTTCCTTTGGAATTACTAAATAAAAAGACATCTTTTTGAAGATGATGGCTAAAAAGTTCAATAGTAAATCCACTATCGGTTTTTGTAATAGTTTGTTCGATATCGGATGTTGGCAGGTGTAAATCTTTTGGTCTCGCCAAATAAAAATAAGAAGTGCTATTGAGGAATGCCGTTTCAACAACAACTTCCTTATTGTTAAGTTTCAATGATTTTAAATTTAAATTATATGCAAGAATGCTTTTTAAGGATTCCACAGTCGTCGGTTCACAGATGGACCAAAGTTCGTTTCCGCTGAAATCAAGTATTTTAATGGATAAATCTCCTCGTTGCATTTTCATTTCATCATTGATAACATAAGTTTTTAAAGTGTCATTCTCAACTATAGACGACGTGAGAACATTTCTGAAAGCTTTTTTTGCTTCAAAATGAAGTGCTTTCCAATTGCCTAAAAAATCGATGCTAGACCATGAGGCAGCTGGCCAACAGTCGTTGAGTTGCCAATACAAACTTCCCATATTATAAGGTTTGGCGCGTCTATGAGCTTCAATTCCTTTGGTGATGCCATAAGCTTGCAACACTTGACTCATATAGATGTAGTCTTCAAAATAGGTAGGCACAGGAAAATCTCGTTTCATATATTCGACGATTAATTCTTCACCTCTTACATGTTTTTGATGCGACAAGAAAGCTATTGAATCCATGGTGCTTGTGTCATTTTGATTTGCATATTTTATGGTTTCGTAAGTTGGATAGGATTGAAACCCAAACTCACTCATAAAACGAGGCACTTTTTCTTCAAAATGCTCGAACGGGTACGCATCATGCCAAACGAACCAATCGTGAGTGTCACCTTCGGTATTGTATTTTTCATTTCCGCGACCATATTTCGGAGAGGTTTCCCAAAAAGATGTGTTATCGGTTAAATCCCTAACCACATCTGGAAGGATGTTGTTGAATAATTTTATGTAGTTATTCCCGATTTCAGCTTGCTGCGCTTTCGTTTTTCCATCTTTCCAATGCCAATTTTCCCATCCTTCGGAATTTTCATTATTTCCGCACCAGAGAGCGATGGATGTATGGTTCCGAAGCCGTTTTACATTGTCAATGGCTTCCTGTTTTACAGTATCTAAAAACGCTTTATCTCCAGGGTACATGGCGCAAGCGAACATAAAATCTTGCCAAACTAAAATGCCTTTCTGATCACATAAATCATAGAAAATATCATTCTCATATATTCCGCCTCCCCAAACACGTAGCATGTTCATGTTGGCATCGACAACGTCATTCAATAGTCTGTGATAATCGCTGTCTGAAACTTTATTTTGCAGACTATTTTGAGGCACGTAATTAGACCCTTTTACATAAACAGGAACCTCGTTGACTTTAAAATAAAAGGATTCGCCAATGGAGTCTTTTACCGTAACCAGTTCAATGGTTCTGATGCCTTTTGCTACATTCTTATAATCAAGGATCGCCCAACCTTTTTTAATTCGGATGGACATGTCATATAAATAAGGCTCACCAAGATTGTGTGGCCACCAGCGTTTTGGGTTTTCAATTTCGAAAGGAATCGAGTAAGTTGTCCGTGTAGAGTCAACAGTTACCTTGGTCTTACTAACTACATCACCATTGACTAAAATCTCAAATGTCAACTCATCCGTAAGAGATGTGGAAATTTCCACTTCGGCCGTAAGTTCGGCAAGTGTTTCTTCAAGAGAGGTTTGTTTAATGAATAAATCATTGATTTTTAGATCATCCCAAGAGGTAATTGTAATTGGTTTCCAAATACCTGACGTTTTGAGTTTTGGCGCCCAATCCCAACCATATTGAAACTGCGGTTTTCTAATGAAAATCCTGTTGCCTTCTGGTAATTCGTAATTTATTTTATTTTTACCTTCTTCCTCAAAATAATAAGTGCTATTGAATACAACATGTAATTTGTTTTCCTTCTTGATGAAAGATTTTACATTCACTTTATAATTTCTGAAAGCATTGTCAGTTTGAAGTATAAGGCTATCATTCAAAAACACAGATGCATACGTGTCCAAGCCATCAAAATTTAGCTCGATATGTTTTTTTTGAAAGGTGCTATCGTCAACCTTGAAAGTGGTTTTATATTCCCAATCATTTTCAGCAACCCATTGTACATTCAGTTCGTTCTCGGCTGCAAACGGGTTTGCAATCAAATCATGGGTCAATAAATCAGAATAGACGTCGCCAGGCACAGAAGCTTCACGCCATGTATTATCTGCGAGACTTTTAAAAGTCCAATTGGTGTCGATGGAAGCTGTTCTTGGTGTTTGGTATTTGGTTTCACAACTGAAACACAGACTTATCAAAAAAAGTAAAATAAAACTATGCTTGGTCATTGAGTCGGTTTAAAATGGATTGTATCAGTTCAACATTTGAATGATAGCTAATGGTTTCGTCAAAAAACTTTGGGCTATTCATGAGCACTTTGGGCACGATGTTGGTTGGTTGTGCGACTGTTGCAGAACAATGGATTTCTTTAAAACCCCCTCCTTTAAAAGCCAATATGTTTTCTGAATTGATGCCACCAGCAGGAAGAATCGTGATTCTACCATTTGCCAGTTTTTTCAATTGTTGAAGTACAAAAATACCTTTTTCTGCGGATGATTCCTGTCCTGAAGTTAAAATTCTATCGACATTTAATTTAACAAGTTGTTCCATCGCCTCATAAGGATTTGGTGTCCAATCGAATGCTCGGTGAAACGTGTATTCCAAAGGTTTCGAAAGTTCAATTAATTCTCTTGTTCTTTCATAATCAATGGTGTTATCCGTATTCAATACCCCTGAAACTATTCCGGAACAACCCAAATCTTTGCAAAGTTGAATGTCGCATTTTATGTAGTGTTAGATGGAATAGGAAAAACAGTTGAAGTCATCGACTGCTTTTGAGCCGTCAGAATACTTGATAAAAAACTGATAAAAACAAAAACGTAAAGTCTTTTCTTGCTGCTCATTTTAGTATATTAGATGCTTAAAATATAAGGTAAAACTATCACTTTTCAGTACGATTGTCAATGGATATTAAACAACAAATAGAATCTTTACGAGACGAATTACGTCTACATAATTACAATTATTACGTTTCAGATTCGCCCATCATAAGTGATTATGATTTTGACCTCAAATTAAAGCAACTTCAGGATTTGGAGACGAAGCATCCTGAATTTTTTGATGCCAATTCGCCAAGTCAACGGGTAGGAGGCGAGGTGACGAAAAATTTTGAAACGGTACGGCATGAACATCGGATGTATTCACTTGACAATTCATATTCGAAAGAGGATTTACTCGATTGGGAAACTCGAATCAAAAAGGCGATTGATGGCACCATTGAATATGTCTGTGAATTGAAATATGATGGCGCCTCCATTAGTTTGACCTATGAAAACGGGATGCTCATGCAAGCGCTCACCCGTGGCGATGGCGTGCAAGGTGATAATGTGACGACGAATGTAAAAACAATTCGTTCAGTGCCTTTACAGTTGAAAGGTGATGTTCCAGTCAAGTTTGATATTCGTGGCGAAATAGTGTTGCCTTTTGAAGGTTTCAATAGGATGAATGAGGAGCGGATCGAAATAGGAGAGGAACCCTATCGAAATCCGAGAAATACAGCTTCTGGGAGTTTAAAGCTTCAAGATAGTGCAGAGGTGGCCAAACGCCCGCTCGAATGTTTACTTTATAATATTACAGGAAGTAATTTATCAATTTCGACTCAATTTGAAAGTTTAGAAAAGGCGCGCCAATGGGGTTTTAAAGTTCCTGAAGCAGCAAAGTTAGCAACCTCAATAGGTGAGGTTTTAGAATTCATCGATTATTGGAATGTGCATCGTCATGATTTGCCATATGAAACCGATGGAGTTGTTGTTAAGGTAAATAATTTGCATCAACAGGAAGAATTGGGTTTTACCGCGAAAGCGCCAAGATGGGCAATGGCATACAAATTTAAGGCAGAACAAATGTCCACTCGATTAAATGAAATCACCTATCAAGTTGGGCGAACAGGCGCCATCACACCTGTGGCAAATCTGGAGCCCGTGGAATTAGCGGGAACCACGGTAAAACGAGCGTCACTGCACAATGCCGACCAAATTGAAAAGCTGGATATTAGAGAAGGTGATGAAGTTTTCGTGGAAAAGGGAGGCGAAATCATTCCAAAAATTATTGCTGTCGATTTGACAAAACGTCCATCCAATTCACAACCCACGCAATACATTACACATTGTCCGGAATGTCACACCGAATTGACACGCACAATAGGAGAGGCACAACATTACTGTCCTAATTATAATGGGTGTCCTCCACAAATTATTGGTCGGATTCAGCATTTTATTTCGCGTAAAGCGATGGATATTGATGGGCTTGGCGGTGAAACAGTCGCTTTATTGGTAAAGAAAGGATTGATTGCCAACTACTCTGATTTATATGAATTGACCAAGGAGCAAGTGATTCCATTAGAACGTATGGCGGAAAAAAGCGCAGAAAATTTAATTTTAGGCATTGAAGCTTCAAAAATAGTTCCATTTGAACGCGTACTATTTGCCTTGGGAATTCGTTATGTAGGAGAAACCGTCGCCAAGAAATTGGCAAAGCATTACAAATCCATTGATAATTTGGCTAATGCAACTCTAATTGATTTAGTAACAGTCGATGAAATCGGCATCAGAATTGCCGAAAGTGTGGTCGAATTTTTTAGTGACCCTGAAAACAAACTGATTGTTGACAGGTTGAAAAATTTTGGAGTGCAAATGGAAATATCGGCCGCTATTTTAGCAACTCAAACCGAAAAGCTAAAAGGTCAAACATTTGTCGTTTCTGGAGTGTTTGAATCCTTGTCTCGAGATGATTTGAAAAAAATGATTGAAGATAATGGAGGTAAAGTTTCCAGTTCAATTTCGTCAAAAACCAGTTATATCATTGCGGGAGATAACATGGGGCCGAGTAAAAAAACCAAAGCAGAAAAGCTTAAAGTTCCAATGATCAGTGAGTATGCCTTCAAAGATTTATTAGGGTAATTTCGTACAAAAATTATTATTTCATCGATTAAATGCATATAATTGCGATTAATTGTAATTTATGTATATATTTGTTCTGTAATCAATGACTTAACCTAATGCAGAAACATCAAATTCTTAAAGTTATTCTGTTAGCGCTTTGTCTACTCTTTCTCGGGTTTCAATTTATGGACAAAGAAATAGAGGCAGCGGGGGTGCGAATGGCCATGGTATTAATGCTGACATGGCTCTACTCGATCAAGGTTCGATCTAAACAGCTCTTTTTCTTTCTGTTTTTAATAACTTTCTCATTGGGTCAAATATTTGCTTTCTCATCCTATTTCGTAGAAATTGACTACAATAACTCAATCGATTATTTTTATTATATAGGTAATAGTCTCTTTATATTATCTTATATTTTTTTAACTATCAGAGTTTTAAAAGATTTAAATATCACCCATGTTCTAAAGAGATTTTGGATTCATTTGGTCATCCTACTGATTTTGGATATATTCTGTGTAGTGATTCTTTCTGATTTTACAATAAAGATATTAACTGATTTTGAGTTTTCTCTAGAAGTGTTCTATAACATGATCATTATGACATTATTGACAATTGCGATGATCAACTATATGTCAAAAAACACTCAAAAATCCATGAATTTGTTATTGGGCGCAATTTTTATTTTCTTTTCAGAAGTGATTCAGATGACATATTTTTATGTTTCTGAAATTAATATTCTAAACGTCATCTGCTCGTTGTTTTTAGTCCTTGCCTTTTTGTTCTTTTATCTTCAAGCAAGAACTCCGCTGGAAACAGAGCACGATACTCTTCATCAAAACATTCGAGCTTAATTTATTCTTTTCGAACTACAAAAATTTATTGTAAGTACCATTGATGCCTAAATGTTCCTGATCCTGTATTTTATTGTTGAACTGTTTTGAGTCCTAGGCAATCCAGACTATATTAAGAAAGAATTTTATAATCAGTGCTTTACGTTATTAAATTAAATTCAATATTTTTTCAGAATTAAAATCTGCAATTCACTAAAAAAATTTAACATTAAAATCGATGAAACGCATAATTTTATCGATTAAATTCAATTTTTTTGTTATATTTGTCTACCTACTTATTACTAATCTACTATGAATAAAGTTTCTACAGGAATATCTGTGTATATCTTGGTTTTTTTGGTCGTTGCAGTCGTTGTTGTCAACGGCGTAGCTATTTATTTTGAAAACACTATGATTCCCAATATCACAAAAGTAACAAGCATTCTCATTTTACTATCGTCCTATTTTATAGTGAGAAATCGCATGGCTAATGTGTTTCTTACTGTATTCTTGTTTTCGTTTTTAGGCGATGTCTTTAATGTCTTTAATTTAGGGGACTTATCCAGTAAGTTGTCAACAACTTTTTACCTAGGAAGTTACAGTCTAATAATATTTGTATTGCTAGGTAAATTGAGACGGATTAAATATGAAGGCTTGGTTTCTATCTATCTTATCATTGTCCTTTTTCTCAATACTTATTTTCTATATGTATTATATGGAGTTGTAAAAGAAAATTTTTCTGATGATGTCAATTTGGTATTATCCATTTGTCATGGAATTACATTGATAGCCATGTCGTTCTTGGCTTTTGCAGTGTACCTGAGTCGTGAAACCACTCAATCTATCATCTTTTTAGTAATGGTTGTATGTTTTGGCTTTTCAGATGTGTTATTCTATATCTGTGATTTGTATGTCTATTTCTGGGTATTTGAGTTTGCTGCCAACATGTTGCATTTAACCAGCTTGCTTTTGCTTTATACTTATGTTCACAACCATCATAAAGTGATCAGTGTGCAGAGCAAATCATCCGTCCTTGACTATGAGTTGTCAAGACATGACCGACTAACCGCATAACTACACGACAATTGAAACGCCTTTGGCAGATTTGTTTTTGTCTGTATCGAAGTAAAAGTCGATCTTGCCAAGGTTGATACCATAACACCCGACTTGATTAACAAGCATGTTCTTGCCTGCTGCGTTTTCTACTACAGTGGGTTTGTCAAGAAAAGTATGTGTATGACCACCGATGATCAAATCAATATCTTTTGTGGCTTTTCCAATTTTTAAATCATCAGGTTTTTCTGTAGAATTTCGATAGCTGTAACCGAGATGCGACAGACAAACAATCAAATCACATTTTTCTTGTTCTTTTAGAATTCTGCTCATGTCTTGTGCGATTTCCAACGGATTCAGATACTTGGTTTCCTTATACATATTTGGGTCCACCAATCCAGCCAATTGAATACCTAAACCAAATATTCCTATTTTGATGCCGTCAATCTTAAAAGTTTTATAAGGCTTCACATGTGTATCCATCACAGTATTTGAAAAATCATAATTGGATGATATAAAATCAAATTTTGCATGAGGCAATTGCGCATACAAACCTTCTATACCGTTATCAAAATCATGGTTTCCAATAGTTGCTGCATCATACTTTAACATGCTCATGAGTTTAAATTCCAACTCGCCACCATAATAATTGAAATAAGGTGTTCCTTGAAAAATATCACCAGCATCCAATAATAAAGTACTCGGATTTTCTTTTCTTATACCGGCAATTAAACTAGCACGACGGGCAACACCACCTTTATTAGGATTTCTACCATCTTCAGGACCAAAGGGATCAATGTGACTATGAACATCATTGGTATGTAGAATCGTTATTTTTTTTGTAGTACCAGTAAATGACTGCAGTCCCATTCCGCCTAATCCTACCAATGCCGAAGCTGCTGCTGTTTGTTGTAAAAATTCTCTTCTTTTCATTTTTCAGATTAGTTAATTTTGATGAAACGATTGTCGATTACGGGTCTTATGGTATCAGTTTTGGTGAAATAATCAATCATTGCATTTCTGATTTTATAATCCAAAACATAAACTGTATCTCTTTTTTTGAAAAAATCCATTCCGTCTCCACCGTTGAACAAATAATCATTGGTTAAAACGTTATAGGTCTTATTATAATCGATAAGTTGGCCATTGATTTTGGCCTCCTTAAGCTGATCATTTTCATCCATAATTATTTGCAATTTCGAAATAGGATGTGCTCGCTTTGCTTCTACCAAATAGTCAAGCATTTCTTTTACTTGTTCACCTTGCAGCTTTGCAACAACGATTGCGTTTTCGAATGGCATCACTTCATAAGCTGTTCGTGTGGTAATATTTCCTTTTGAAATAATAGCACGTATGCCGCCATGATTTAACAGTGCAAAATCAATATCTTGACCCGAACGTTTCTTAAAAACAGGATTTGACTGCTCATACATTGCATCTGCAATAAAATTACCAAGAGCGGTATTTAATTTGCCATCCGATTTTGAATACGTCTCCACCGCATAGGAGAGAACGCTATCCAAGTTTTTGTTGACATATTCTCTATAAGGCTTTATATAAGCTTCAACGGTAGGGTCAGTTTGTAATGTGTCGGTTATGGCGATCTGTTTTCCTTCAATTTTGTCGTAAGAAACAGAGGTTTTGCATGATGCGAGAAAAAGCAGCGCAAAACTTAAGAGCAGTGTGTTTATTTTCATCTGATAACTTATAAGTGTTTGGCAATAAATGTAGCCTGTTTTACTACCTTTGTGCAAAACAAAAGTAAATGATTTTTAAGGCATTTAAAGAGAAATCCAATCTAAAACATATTAACAGATTGTTAAATTCTAGAAATGCAACATTCAATGACCATAAAATTGAAACCATTGGTGTTGTATTGAACTTAAAAGAATTTGCAGATTTAGATGCCATCAGAACCTTTTGCAATGATTTGGGAATCTTAACTCCAAAGGTCAAAATCATTACCTTTGTGGAGGATAACAAAATGACCGATAAGCTTTGGGATACCTATTTTAGTCCAAAAGACTTTGGGTGGAAAGGCACCATTAAGAATCTGGATTTGCAATCATTTATTCATACTGAATTCGATGCACTGATTTGTTATTACAAGCACCATTCAGTCGAGTTGGATCTGATTTCTGCGGCTTCCAAAGCCAATTTTAAAATTGGAATTTCCAATCAGAACCTGAAATTATATGATTTTATAGTTGAGGTAAGTGTCGACCAATTTCAAGTGTTTAAAACCGAATTAAAAAAATATTTAACTGTATTAAATAAATTATCATGATATCATTTTTTGGAACAGGCGTTGCCTTGATCACACCTTTTAAGTCTGATACATCCGTAGATCATAAAGCACTTGCAAAGATCGTGGACTTTAATATCAAGAACGGAATAGATTATTTAGTGATTAGTGGAACTACCGGCGAGAGTGTGACCATTACGTCAAAAGAGAAGCAAGAAATAATGGATACCGTCCATAAAGCCAACAAAAGTAGAGTGCCAATGGTTTTGGGTGTTGGTGGGAATAACACTGCAGAAGTTATTGAGGAAATTCAAACAACCGATTTGAGTTATATCGATGCAATTTTGTCTGTATCACCCTATTATAGCAAGCCAACCCAAGAAGGGATTTACCAGCATTTCAAAGCAATTGCAGAGATTTGTCCTATACCAATTATACTCTATAATGTCCCAGGACGTACGTCTTCTAATGTGCTTCCAGCGACAACACTGCGATTGGCAAATGATTTTGAAAACATCATTGCTGTCAAGGAAGCAGGAAATAATGTCTCTCAATACTTACAATTATTAAAAAACAAACCGAAAGATTTTTTAATTATTTCAGGAGATGATGATTTGGCTTTGGGAGTGGTATTGGCAGGTGGTGCAGGGGTTATTTCTGTCATCGGGCAAGCATTTCCAAAACAATTTTCAAAAATGATAAAATTAGGATTGGATGGGAATGCTAAAGAAGCCTATCCTATTCATTTCGATTTAATGGATGCCACAAGTGCTATTTTTGAAGAAAACAATCCTGCAGGAATAAAAGGCGTTTTGCAGGCGTTGAAATTATGTGAAGACACCGTTAGGTTGCCACTGGTGCCTGCAAGTGACGAATTAAAAGCAAAGATAATGACTATCGTAAAGAAATTAAAATAAGATAAAAGCGATAAATAGAATAGTTTTTATGAAGGCTTTTCTTTTTATCTCGATACGTGCTAGTTTATTAGCTAATATGGAATTGTTTTTTAGATTAAAAGTTAAATAATACATAAACATTCCAGTAGCCTTGATTGAAGCCTTATTTTAGCCCTAAATTTTTATTTTTTAATACGTTATAAATACGTACTTTTGCAATCTGTTTTTTATATATGAAGAATCTTTTAGTTACACTATTAATTATCATCACATTAAGCTCCTGTAGCGAATACCAAAAAGCACTTAAATCGGAAGATATTGCTGTTAAATTTGCAAAAGGAACCGAGCTTTACGAAGCTGGAAAGTATAGCAAAGCAAATCGTCTCTTTGAGCAAATTGTTCCTCAATACAGAGGAAAGCCACAAGCGGAGAAGTTGATGTTTATGCACTCCAATGCCTTTTACATGCAAAAGGAGTACTATTTGGCAGCCTATAAGTTTGAACAATTTGAAACTGCGTATCCCAAAAGTGAGAAGGCTGAAGAAGCATTATTTCTTTCATCAAAAAGCTATTTTGAATTATCACCAGTTTATAGTAAAGAACAGAGAGAAACGGTTGAAGCTTTGGAAAAGCTACAACTATTTATCAATAAATTTCCAGAGTCAGATTACATTTCTCAAATCAACGAGATGGTTAAAGAATTGGATTATAAGTTAGAGAAAAAGGCATTTGAGATTGCCAAACAATACAATAGAATTTCAGATTATCAAGCTTCAATTAAATCATTTGACAATTTCCTATTGGAATTTCCAGGGACATCTTTTAGAGAAGAAGCTATGTTCTATCGTTTAGATGCAGCCTATAAATTGGCAATAAATAGTACCGAACGTAGGAAAGAGACACGTATCAATGATGCGATGGCCTTTTATAATTCATTTAAAAAATCTTATCCTAATTCAGAACATGTCACTGAAATAGAAGACATGAAGTCAGAATTAGGAACTTTATCACAACAATACGACATAAAAAGTTAATTTATAAACAATGGATTTAAAGAAAACAAATGCTCCGATAAGTTCTGTAACTTATGACAGAAACGAAATCGATGCACAAACAGGGAACATTTACGAGGCTATATCTGTAATTTCAAGAAGAGCAGAGCAAATCAATACAGACATTCGTAGAGAATTAGTCGACAAGCTTGAAGAGTTCGCAACCTTCAACGATAGTTTGGAAGAAATCTTTGAAAACAAAGAACAAATTGAGGTCTCTAAATTTTATGAGAAATTACCAAAACCTCATGCGCTTGCAGTTCAAGAATGGTTGAATGACAAGATATATTTCAGAAACACCGAAGACGACGTTAAAGACGCTTAAGAGATGTCAGTTTTAAGCGGCAAAAACATACTCCTAGGCATTACCGCGGGAATTGCTGCTTACAAAACGGCCAACCTCGTCCGGTTATTTATTAAAGCAGGCGCAAACGTAAAGATCGTTATGACGCCTGCTTCTAAAGACTTCATTACACCCTTAACCTTATCAACTTTATCTAAAAATCCAGTACTCTCATCGTTCACCAACAAAGATGATGATGATGGCGTATGGAACAATCATGTTGAATTGGGACTTTGGGCCAATTTGTTTGTCATTGCGCCTGCAACGGCCAATACCATGTCAAAAATGGCCACTGGAAATTGTGATAATTTGTTAATGGCGACCTATCTTTCAGCTAAATGTCCTGTGTATTTTGCTCCAGCTATGGATTTGGATATGTATAAACACGAATCTACAATCCATTCATTCAAAACATTAAAATCCTACGGAAATATAATGATTCCTGCCACTTGTGGTGAATTAGCCAGCGGTTTGGTGGGTGAAGGTCGAATGGCAGAACCAGAGGATATTGTGGCTTTTATAGAAAACGATATTCTCAATACATTGCCATTAAAAGGAAAAAAGATAATGATTACTGCGGGACCAACCTATGAAGCAATTGATCCGGTTCGTTTTATTGGAAACCATTCCAGTGGAAAAACGGGTTTTGAGATTGCTAAATGTGCTGCAAATCTCGGTGCCGAAGTGATCCTAATCACAGGCCCAACCAATGAATCTGTCTCTCATGGATTGATAAAAGTCATCAAGGTTATTACTGCTTTGGAAATGTACGATGCTGCACATCATTTTTTTGAGACAGTAGATATTGCCATTCTAGCTGCAGCTGTTGCCGATTATAAACCCAAATTTGTTTCCGATACTAAAATAAAAAAGAAAGATGCTTCGTTTACTATAGAATTGGAGAAAACAAAAGACATTCTCAAGTCGTTAGG
The DNA here is from genome assembly GCA_051252455.1 of Aquaticitalea sp. Lineage (GTDB taxonomy): Bacteria > Bacteroidota > Bacteroidia > Flavobacteriales > Flavobacteriaceae > JBPOFM01. Next base: position 155,994 of record JBPOFM010000008.1, on the reverse strand, counting down.
TGAGATTAAAAAGAATCAATTTTTAGTCGGGTTCGCATTGGAAACCAATAATGGAATTGAAAATGCAAAATCTAAATTGAAAGCAAAAAACTTAAACTTAATTGTCTTAAATTCGTTACAAGATAAAGGTGCTGGTTTTGGTGGCTCAACAAATAAGGTTACATTTATAACCAATGATGATCAACTTATTGAGAATGATCTAAAATCAAAATCTGAAGTCGCCAACGATATCTTGGAGCAAATTTTAAAACAAACCCATGCGTAACAGTTTATTATTCCTAGCATTATTCTTCGTTTCTCAATCATTTTCTCAAGAGCTTAATTGTACTGTGGTTGTCAATGCACAACAAACGGGAGATGCCAACATACAGGTTTTTAAGACGTTGGAGCGTCAACTGAAAGAATTTGTAAATACTACACAATGGACCAATAAAACTTACAAGTCACAAGAAAAGATTGAATGTTCCATGAACATTATTATCACTGATTATAATAGTGATAATTTCGAAGCGACCATACAAGTACAATCGGCGAGACCAGTTTTCAATTCAACATATAGCAGTCCCGTTTACAACTTTAATGACAAGAACTTTAGTTTTCAGTATCTCGAATTTCAGAATTTACTTTACAATTCCAATCAGTACGAATCTAATTTGGTGTCTGTTTTGGCATACCATGTCTATATGATTCTAGGAATTGATGCGGATACCTTTGCACCAAATGGAGGTGATGCCTATTTTCAACAAGCCCAAACAATTCTAAATTATTCACAGCAAGGAAATTTTAAGGGTTGGAAATTGGAAGATGGCCTTCAAACACGTTTTACATTAATTGATAATATTTTATCGCCGACGTACAAAGAATATCGTAGCGTCCTGTATGAGTATCATATGAATGGTTTGGATGTGATGTCTGACAATCAAAAAGCTGGTAAAGAGAAAATTGCCACTTTAATGAGTGATTTGAATACCATGAATCAAAGACGACCAAATTCATTCTTGCTTCGTGTCTTTTTTGATGCCAAAGGAGATGAAATTGCCGACATTTTTAGTGGAGGTCCAAGCGTTAACATTACATCTGTGATCGATATTCTTAACAGAATTGCTCCAACCTATGCGAGTAAGTGGCGCGATATTAATTTTTAGGAAGAGAGAAGAGAAAAATCAGCAATGCACTTGTATCTTCTTTTTCTATTTTACCAGAAAACATATCAATTAACTGAATTTTCCAACTGTAACCTGCGACTGAAAACTGTACACTAAAAAGATGCTTACTTCTCTCACAATAAAAAATTACGCACTTATAGACCACCTTCAGGTGAGTTTTAATAATGGTCTCACGATTATTACAGGTGAGACTGGTGCAGGAAAATCCATATTATTAGGTGGCCTTTCGCTGATACTAGGAAAGCGTGCAGATTTGAGTAATGTAAAGAACACATCCGAAAAATGTGTTATTGAAGCAACTTTCGATATTGCCAATTATAATCTAAAATCCTTATTTAAATCAGAAGATCTCGACTATGAACCGCAGACCATAATTCGTAGGGAAATATTACCGTCTGGTAAATCGCGGGCGTTTATCAATGATACTCCTGTTAACCTAGATAGTTTACAGGCTTTAGGTGTTCGACTGTTAGATATCCATTCGCAACATCAGACATTGCAATTGACAAATGATGATTTTCAGTTTCAAGTCATTGATGCTTTGGCGTCAAATGATAAGTTTCTACAAAGGTATTCGAGTAATTTGACCTCATTCAAGACACTTCAAAATGAATTGAAAACGCTTCAAAATCAAAAAGCAGAAGCGATTAAAGAGCACGATTACAATTCTTATCTGTTGAATGAACTATTGGAAGCTAAATTGATTGTAGGCGAAATGTCAGCTCTCGATGAAGAGTATGAAACCCTTAATAATATAGAGGACATTAAGGAGCGGCTTTCCACTTCAAGTGAAATAATGACCAATGATGAGGTTGGAGTCATTCACAATCTGACCGAACTTAAACAGCAATTTTCTAAACTATCCCATTATGGAACCTCCTATAAAGATGTATATGAGCGTATCACTAGTTTTTTGATTGAACTGGATGACATATTTATCGAAATTGTAAATCTTCAGGAAAGTCTAGAAGCTAATCCCAACAGATTGGAAGCTGTCAATTCAAAACTTCAAATGCTCCATAATTTATTGCTGAAACATTCTGCATCCGATGAAAACGAATTGATTGAAATTAGGGAGCGTCTATCGAAAAAAATTAGTGATACAGAACATCTTGACGATACTATAAGCGACAAAGAATCTGAAATTGAAAAAATTCAAGGTCAGTTGAAGAAAGATTCTGAAGCTATCCATGCCAACCGAACCTTGGTAATACCTCAATTAATTCAACAATTGGAAAAAATTTTAGGAACGCTCGGAATGCCAAATTCTAAATTTGACATTAAGCTCCGACCGACAAAGAACTATTTCAGCAATGGCACTGACGAACTGGAGTTTCTATTTTCGGCAAATAAAGGAGGTAATTTTAATGAATTGAAAAAAAGTGCATCAGGCGGAGAACTTTCACGAATAATGTTGGCCATAAAATCTGTGCTTTCTAAATATATCCAACTTCCCACCATCATGTTTGACGAAATAGATACGGGTGTTTCTGGTGAAATATCAAATAAAATGGCCGTCATCATGCAGCAAATGAGCAAGTCTATGCAAGTGTTTACCATTACACATTTGCCCCAAATTGCTGCAAAAGGAGACACGCATTTCAAAGTCTATAAAGAAGATATTGCTGAGGTGACGCATACACAACTCAAAAAACTAAACTCTGATGAGCGTATTGTGGAAATTGCTCACATGCTTGGTGGTGCAAAACTATCTGATTCTGCTATTGCCCATGCTAAGCAATTATTGAATTAAAAAAAACTGAAGTATAAAGATAAAGGTTCAAAGTTTTATTAACTTTGAAACTATTGATGCTTTAGAGCACAAAATACATCAATGGTTAAACAACAAACAACAAACAACAAACAACAAACAACAAACAACTAAACAACATATAGTATGTCATACAATTTACTTAAAGGAAAACGAGGAATAATTTTTGGAGCACTAGACGCAAATTCTATTGCATGGAAAACTGCAGAACGCATTCATGAAGAAGGTGGGACATTTGTACTTACAAATGCGCCTATTGCAATGAGAATGGGACAAATTAATGAGCTTGCAGAAAAAACTGGTTCTCAAATTATTCCAGCAGATGCCACATCTATTGAAGATTTAGAAAATCTGGTTTCAAAATCGATGGAAATATTAGGCGGAAAGTTGGATTTTGTATTGCATTCCATTGGAATGTCAATCAATGTTAGAAAGGGCAAACATTACACCGATCAAAACTACGATTGGACTCAAAAAGGTACGGACGTATCTGCTATGTCATTTCATAAAGTGATGCAAACACTCTATAAAGCTGATGCTATGAATGAGTGGGGTAGTATTGTTGCGTTAACTTATATGGCAGCGCAACGTGTGTTTCCAGATTATAACGATATGGCTGACAATAAGGCATATTTGGAAAGCATTGCTCGTAGTTTTGGCTATTTCTTCGGAAAAGATAAAAAAGTGCGTGTCAATACGATTTCACAGTCACCAACACCAACCACGGCTGGCCAAGGTGTAAAAGGCTTTGATGGATTTATTGCCTATGCTGATAAAATGTCGCCATTAGGAAATGCCACCGCCCTAGATTGTGCAAATTATACGGTAACACTTTTCAGTGATTTAACCAGACGTGTTACTTTGCAAAATCTTTTCAATGACGGTGGATTTAGCAATATGGGAGTGAGTGATGCAATAATGGACACATTTATGGAAGATTCAAATTAAAACTTACCATATTCACACACCATTTAAACACTAATTTGTTTTGGACACAACTATAAAGACTGTCAGATTTTTTTGACAGTCTTTTTTTTTTACATTTAGCATTATTTAATCGATGATTTTTGCGGTTGGTCGGTAATATAGGATTTTAACAATTTTATCTTGCGTGAAGTCTTATCTTATTCCCTTAAAACAAACACTAATTTAAAATTAAATTTATGAAAAAAATTACATTATCATTTTTAATGATGTTGTTTTTTGTATTATCTATTCAGTCCCAGTCTATTGTGATTGGTACGGGTACAGATGTTACAACGACAACAGCATCCGATCCTATTGATGGCTATTTCAACTCGTTCAGATACCAGGTTGTTTATACAGCTGCGGAATTAAGCGCCTCAATGACGCCGGCTGATGAAATTACAGCATTGGGCTGGTCGATAGCGGGAGATTATGGTGGAGGTGCTTTATTGGGATATACAATAAAGATTGGGCACACTTCTGCGAGTAATTCTGCCACTCATGATGCATCACCTACAACTGTAGTAAAGGGGCCGTTCGATTATGATCCTACAGTTACGGCTGCTGGTGTATTCGATATGATTGCCTTTGACACGAATTTTGTATGGAATGGAATAGATAATATTCTAGTAGAGGTTTGTTCTGATGGACAGAATCCTTTCACTTCACCATATGGAGAAGTAAGAACTACAGCAACTACTGATGGATCTAGAAGATATAGAGTAGATGGAGCGGCAGCTTGTGGCGTCGATACCAACACTGCGAATCCTAATAAACCGAATATTCAGTTTAACTATATAGAAGGAACACAACCTACTGATCAATTGGATTATTACAACTTACAATGGCCTCCAACTGGTGATATCGCAGTTGGTAGCACATTTAATGTTTATGCGCAAGCTTATCATGCTGGTCTTACTGATGTCACTACTGGACAAGCTCCTGGTATTGTGGCGTATGTCGGTTATAGTGAAACAAATTCAAACCCAAGTGGCGCTGGATGGACATGGGTACCTGCATCATTCGATTCTGAACAAGGAAATGGAAATAATGATCAATACGTGTTGAATTTGGGTTCGGTAATTTCATCTACTGGAACCTTTTATTATGCAACTCGTTGGAGTTTAAATGGTGGTTCTCTAACCTACGGTGGAATTCAGGCAGATGGCTCTTACGGAGGTGTTTGGGGTGAAGACAATAACATTTCGGGAGTCCTCACTATTAATGGGCCAGCAAATGATGATTGTGCAGGTGCAACACTATTGACAGTTGAAGCGGACTTATCTTGTAGTAATCCCGTTTCAGGAACAACGGTTGCCGCAACCGAAAGTTTGACAGGATGCCTTGGAACTGCAAATGATGATGTGTGGTTTGCTTTTGAAGCTACAGGAAGTTCACATGTAATTACTGTCAATAATACTGGAGGTAATACGGATATTGTTACTCAAGTATTTGATTCTTGTGGTGGTGAAAGCCTGGTTTGTCAAGATACTCCTAACTCGCCAATTAACCTTTCCGGATTAACAGCGGGAACCACATATTATTTTAGAATTTACACATATAGTTCTACAGTTTCCATTACTACGAATTTTACCGTTTGTGTGGGAACTCCACCGGCAGCACCTGGAAATGATGAATGTTCAGCGGCGGTGAGTCTGTCTTGTGACTCTCCATTAAACGGTTCGACCATAAGTGCTACGGGAGGTGCGACAACATCTTGCATCGGTTCTATCGGAAATGATGTGTGGTATCAATTTACCGGAAATGATTCGACTATCGATTTGAATGTTTTGTCTTCAACTACCAATGAAGAAGCGCAAGTTGAAGTATACAGTAGTACAGATGGTACTTGTGCTGGATTTACTTTAGCTACTTGTTTTGAAAGCGAAGGATCGGGTGAAAACCCTGTATTGTTGAGTTTTGAAGCCGTTGCGGGTACTGAATATTTCATTAGAGTTGGTAATTGGATCAACAATAACCCTGGTTTCGATTTTAGTATAGAGGCGTCTTGTACTCCTTTCCCTGCGTGTGGTGATCCTACTAATTTAGCTGCTATAGTAGCTGAAACAACAGCAGATATTTCTTGGACTGCGCCATCTATTGGAACTCCAACGGGTTATAACTGGGAAGTTCAGCCTGACGGTATTGCGCAAGGCACCGCCGGAGGATTTACTGGCAACACAACTAATACTTCAGATACAGTAACAGGTTTAATGGGTACTGTAGCTTATGATTTATTTGTTCAGACTGATTGTGACGGAGATGGTGTTAGCGAATGGGTTGGACCATATAGCTTTACTACAAGCGGCCCAGCTCCATCAAATGACATGTGCGCTGATGCTACATCATTGACACCTGCACTTGATTTTGCTTCGGGAGCTTTAGGAGGTCAAACACAATTATATGCTACAGGTTCTGGAGAATTGCCAGTTCCCACTTGTTCTTCTTATGATCCTGTAGATCCTACAGGTTTTGGTGGAGATGTATGGTATTCTGTTGTAGTACCTGCTGATGGCAATATCATTATTGAAACTCAAGCTGATCCTTCTGATGCTGGGGGAGATAGTGGAATGTCTGTTTATTCTGGAGTTTGTGGTGCTTTGACTCAAGTGGACTGTGATGACGATGATGGGGTAGGTAACTTTTCACTGATAACCATAGCTGATCCTTCTTTAGCCAACCAAACACTTTATATTAGAGTTTTTGAATATGGAGGAAATGCACAGTTAAACTTTCAAATTGCTGCATGGAGTGGAACATTATCCATTGGTGAAGTAAACAGCGAAAATGCTTTTAGCTATTTCCCAAATCCTGTGAAAAATGAGTTGACATTAAAAGCTCAAAGCAACATTCAAAATGTAATCATTTACAATATGTTAGGTCAAGAAGTTTTAAGAACGTCGCCTAATACATTAGAAAGTGATGTTCAAATGAATGAATTGCAATCGGGTGCTTATTTTGTGAAAGTCACCATAAATAATGTGACAGAAACTATAAGAGTTATCAAGCAATAATTTAAGAATACAATAATAAAAAAGCCACCTTTCGAAATTTTCGATTAGGTGGCTTTTGTATTTTCCTTTAATTACCTTTGTGAGGTATGGAGCCATTGCACTTTTCATTTATTATCCCTGTTTTTAATAGGCCAGAAGAAATTAAAGAACTTTTAGAAAGTTTTGCCAATCTTAATGGTGGTTTAGCATTTGAAATTATCATCATAGAGGATGGTTCATCTATAGATTGCAAATCGATTGTTGAAACGTATCTTTCCAAGCTTAACATCTCATACTATTTTAAGTCCAATTCTGGACCAGGTGATTCTAGAAATTATGGAATGCAGCGTGCAAAAGGCAACTATTTTATTATTCTTGATTCTGATTGTTTGTTGCCTGAAAATTATTTAGTAATTGTTCAACAAAAGTTATCGGCGAATTACGTGGACTGCTATGGAGGACCAGATGCGGCCCATGATTCTTTCTCCAACTTACAGAAATCTATTAATTTTGCGATGACTTCATTCATAACTACCGGAGGGATTCGAGGGGGCAAAAAAAATCAGAAAGACTTTCAACCAAGGAGTTTTAATATGGGGATTTCCAAAACTGCGTTTGAAGCATCAAAAGGATTTGGAACTATTCATCCAGGAGAAGATCCGGATTTGGCTATTAGACTGAAGAAATTAGGGTATGAAACGGACTTGTTTAGTGAAGCTTTCGTGTATCACAAGCGTCGTGTCTCATGGTCAAAATTTTATCAACAGGTTTACAAATTTGGAATGGTAAGACCTATTTTAAACAAATGGCATCCAGAGACTAACCGGCTTATTTATTGGCTACCAACCTCATTTAGTATTGGCTTTTTTGTTTCTATCATATTGTTAGTGTTTCAGATCAATTGGGCCTTTAACCTATATGTCCTCTATTTTTTAATGGCTTTTTTAGTTGCAATAGTGACCACAAAAAATGGAATAGTTGCTTTACAGTCACTGCTGGCAATTTTTATTCAATTTTTGGGTTATGGTTACGGTTTTCTAAAGTCCACTTTGAAACTCAATTGGTCCAACAAGCCACCTGAACAGCAATTTCCAAATCTATTTTTTAATCATGGTAAATAAGCTCAAATCAAAATTTTTCAAATCCATTAAGAGCAAGAAATTGAACGTTTTTTTATTTTTTCTGTTACTTTCTTTTATGTTTTTGATGATTGCAAAACTTTCAAAAAGTTACACAGAAATCATCTCATTTCGTGTCAAATATGAAAATGTTCCTGAACAATATAGCATTCTAGCCAAACATGATTCTATTATGAATGTCAAGGTGAAAGCATTTGGTTTTAATTTAATTGCACATAATTTTTTCCAACATACACTTACAGTAAATTTTAAAAAGGACGTAAAAAAGTCAGGAGACATGTATGTATGGGAAACAAAAAAAGGACTCTCAGATATCAGTTCTGAACTTGGATCAAAGATTGAAATATTATCCATAGAGCCAGATTCTCTTACCTTTCCTTTCGAAATAATGATGGTTAAAACCGTTCCTATAATTTTGGAGACTGAAATCAGCTATGAACCAGGCTATGATATTCAAGATAGATTAATGATGGTGCCAGACTCGGTAAAAGTTATCGGTCCAAAAAATGCTATCGAAAAAATTTCGAGAATCAAAACAGAGCAATTGAAGATTATGGATGTCAATTCGTCAATCAACAAAGATGTAAAATTGGTATTAAACAAATCATTCGAAAACGTCAAATTGAGTCGTTCAAATATAAAGGTATCCGGAAAAGTGGAGAAATTTACAGAAGGCACATTTGAAGTTCCTGTGAATATAATTAATTTACCCTCGGATGTAAAAATTAATTATTTTCCAAAAACCGTACAGGTGGCATATTATGTAAGTCTAGAGAATTATAAAAAAATCAAGGCATTGGATTTTGAGATCGTTTGTGACTATGAGGAGACCAATGGACAAGAGAATACATTTTTTATCCCTCAATTGGTAAGTAAACCTGATTTGGTCAAAAGCACTAAAATAAAACAAGGCAAGGTCGAATTTATCATAATAGAATGATTGTAGTAGGACTCACAGGCGGTATAGGAAGTGGTAAAACAACCGTCGCAAAACTATTTGATGCGATAGGAATCCCTATATATATAGCTGATGTGGAGGCCAAGCGTTTGATGAATACTTCAGAAATTATTAAACGACAATTGATTGCTTTATTCGGTGAGGAGGCCTACGAAACCGGTCAGTTAAATAGACCTTTTGTCGCTTCAAAAATCTTTAATGACGCCTCACTTTTGAAGCAGATGAACGCTATTGTACATCCTGAAGTCGGTCGGGATTTTAAACGATGGTTGAAAAATCAAACTACAGCATATGTCATCAAAGAAGCTGCGATTATTTTTGAGGAGCAAAAAGAGTCTGAATATGATTATATCATCACAGTAACAGCTTCACTGGAAGACCGAATTGCCCGTTTATTAAAAAGGGATGACACCTCTAAAAAGAAAATAATGGCCATTATAAATAATCAAATGTCTGATGAAGAAAAGGTCAAAAAATCTGATTTTGTGATTGTTAACAGTCAATTGGAACACACCAAAACTCAAGTGATACAAACACACGAAAAACTACTTCAAATCGAGATAAAACCTAAATTTTAACATTTTTGTTAATGTAAGGTTAAAGACCATAATTCGTAAATGTTAAAATGTTAAATTTGAACAATGGGGAGAAAGCTTTTCATTATGTTGATTGTATTGATGAGTCTATCACTCATCGGTATCATTTTTGTTCAGGTATATTTCATCAACAAGAGTTTAGAGAACGAAAAATACCAATTTACACTCAACGCCAAACGTTCTTTGAGTTTTGTCTCCGATGCTATTGAGGATAAGGAGTTTAAAGACTACTCTGAAAAGATGTATCAATTGATAGCAAGTGGTGCGATTGCAGATTCCACGGGTTTCAGAGAATTAAGGGTAGAAACCGAAAATGATTCCTTAAAACAGACCATTGTTTATAGAAACGGAATTCTTGAGGAAAGCTATAAAGTACCATCTTTGTTCCTAGATATCGGGTTAGACAGTGTTAATGTAAGCCGTATTTCAAGCCAGCGAGAAACTACTATTTATGATAAAAATCAAATTGAAGGCAATTTAAATATTACTTCCGAAAAGAAGTTTTATGAATTTAGTAAGTTGAAGGAAGTTGAAAAAAAGCAATTTGAACTAGCGTATCGTGATCTGTTTAAGAATTATCCCATATATAAAAGGGTTTCTGGAGATAGAGTGAGAGAAATGCTTAAAAATCAATTACATGATGATGGTATCGATACTGATTTTGAATTTGCAATCTATGATAAGGATTTAGCCACAAAGATACAATCGAGCAATTTTGAATTGATTGAGGGTTCAACCTACGGAGTGCCATTATTTTTGGATAATAATAATGAAAGCACCTACAAGTTGTATGTCAATTTTCCGGAACGGAACAAATATTTATTCCGTAATATATTAGGAATGACTTTATTGTCCATTGTGTTTACCCTAATCATCATCTTTGCATTTGGAAGTGCAATATATCAATTGATTCAACAACGACAAATATCGCAGATTAAGACTGATTTTATCAATAATATGACACACGAATTTAAAACGCCAATTGCCACCATCAATTTGGCTTTAGATTCGATAAAGAATCCGAAGATTATCAATGACCAAGAGAAGGTGATGCGATACCTAAATATGATCAAGGATGAAAACAAGAGGATGCATGCACAAGTTGAAAATGTATTGAGGATCTCGAAATTAGAGAAAAACGAACTCAACATTAGTAAGGATAGAGTTGAGTTGCATGAATTGATTGAAGATGCAATGACACATGTCGAATTGATTGTAGAAGATCGACAAGGATATATACATACACATTTAGATGCCGAACAGACATCTGTTTTAGCGAACGAAACACATTTTACAAATGTGATTGTAAATATTTTGGACAATGCCATAAAATATTCAGATGATGCACCTAAAATTGATGTGTACACCGAAAATGTTGGCACCAATATCTTAGTGAGGATTTCAGACCAAGGGAATGGAATGTCAAAACAAGTACAAAAAAAGGTGTTTGAAAAGTTTTATAGAGAACATTCCGGAAATGTACATAATATAAAAGGTCATGGGTTGGGACTGGCATACGTAAAGCGTATGGTCGAAGACCACCAAGGACATATATCAGTTGAAAGTGAAAAAGGAAAAGGTAGTACCTTTACAATTAAGCTACCGTTAATATCATAATTATGGAAGAACAAAATAAAAAAATTCTATTAGTTGAAGACGATCCAAATTTTGGAACTGTATTGAAAGACTATTTGGCAATGAACGATTACGATGTCGTGCATGCAAAGAATGGTATGGAAGGTTTTGAAAAATTTAAAAAAGACGATTATGACCTTTGTATTTTAGATGTCATGATGCCATATAAAGACGGGTTTACCCTTGCTAAAGAAATTAGAGAAAAAAATGCCGATGTGCCTATCATATTCTTAACCGCAAAAGCGATGAAAGAAGATGTGCTTAAAGGGTACAAAGTTGGAGCTGACGATTATTTGAACAAACCGTTCGATAGTGAAGTGCTTTTAATGAAAATCAAAGCAATCATGCAACGTAAAGCGACCGATGCAGTTGCAGACAGCAAACAGTTTGAATTTAAAATTGGAGGGTTTGATCTTAATTCAAAATTAAGATTCTTACAATATAAAGACACAGAACCTGTGAAATTATCTCCAAAAGAGAACGAATTGTTACGGTTGTTGGCATTGCACGAAAATGATTTGATGCCGCGAGAGTTGGCCTTGACAAAAATATGGAGAGATGACAATTATTTCACCTCAAGAAGTATGGATGTCTATATAGCCAAGTTGCGTAAGTATTTAAAGCTTGATGAAAATGTCGAGATTTTGAATATTCACGGTGAAGGTTTTAGATTGGTTGTCAATCAAAAAGCTTAAATAAATTTAAATGAGAAGCCTAGTTATTAAACTAGGCTTTTTTTATTTATTGATTCGTGTCTGTTGATTTTTCTATGGAAGATGCATGATCTTTTATGATGAACCATTTTCCATCCACTTTTTTCAAATCATAGCTCAGATCATTCGATTAAAATAGGGCATACCTTCTCTATATGGTTCTCGGTAAACTATTTCAGTGATGGCCATTCCAAAATCTTGACCTATAGCTGTATTCAGAATTTTTGTTTCAAAGGTCCAAGTAGTCTCCTTAAACCATTCTTCGTGAAATTCTAAAAATTTAGCAGAAGTATGTATGATTTCTTCTCCTGGCAGTATTAATTGCATTTCACCATTGGGTGATAGCGTGGTTTTTAAAGTTTCTAAATCTTTGTTTGATACCGCATCTAAATGATTTTGCATGGTAGACAAAAACAACAAACTGTCCTGATTGACTACATTCTCTTGTGCTGTCTCTTTAGGCTTATTGAAATAGTTTTGGCATGTTAAATTTAACGAACTTAATATGATTAAGGTAAAGTAGATCCTGCTATTTTTAACAACATTAGAGTATAACATTTGCTTTATCTAAGTTTTGTCTAATCTAAAGATAATAAAAAAAGCCTATCATAATGATAGGCTTTCTGTGTTGTTAAAAAGTTTAAGCGTAAGTATTAGATAACTTTTACGTTTACCGCGTTCAATCCTTTTTTTCCTTCTGTCAATTCGAATTCTACTTCATCACCTTCACGAACCTCATCGATTAAACCAGAAATGTGAACGAAATGTTCTTTGTTGTTTCCTTCTTCAGTAATGAAACCAAAACCTTTAGCATCATTGAAGAATTTTACTGTACCTTTATTCATAATAAATATTAAAAAATTAATTAGTTGCAAATGTAGTGTTAATTAATTGGATTTGAGGTCTAATTGAAAGTTTTTTTCGAAGTGAAGTGTTTAGAATTTTTATTGAGGACTTTCCTTTGTTTCATTTTCAATCTTTTTTATGATTGTTTGAACTTTGGCGTCATAGTCAAACCAAATAATATCTTCATTTTTCTTAAACCATGTCAATTGTCGTTTTGCAAACCGGCGTGAGTTTTTCTTTATTTCGGAAATCGCAAACTCTAATGTCCAATCACCATGAAGATGATTGAACAATTCCTTATAACCAACTGTATTTAGTGCATTTAAATGCTTTTTTGGCATAAGGCTTTTTACTTCATCTAGCAATCCGTCAGTTATCATCTGATCCACACGATTATTGATTCTATCATAAATAATATTTCTATCGGCTCTTAAACCTATGGTCGTGGTTTTAAAATTGCGACGATCCTTATTCTTATTTAAATAGGAAGAATAGGGTTTGCCAGAACCAATACAAACCTCCAAAGCGCGAATGACCCGATGTGGATTATCAATGGCAATTTTTTGATAGGTCTCGAAATCTAATTTTTTTAATTGTTCTTGAAGCTGATAGATACCTTCAGACTCAAGTTGATGGTTTAAAGAGTCGCGTATGCTAGAATCAATTTCAGGAAATTCGTCCAAGCCTTTAACCACAGCATCTACGTAAAGACCAGAACCACCAACCATAACTACTATGTTATTTGAAGCAAATAGATCATTAAGTTGATTGATGGCGTCTTTCTCAAAAGCGCCAACATTATAAGAATCTTCAACTGATTTGTGATGTACGAAATGATGTTTAGCAGCTCCTAATTCGGTTGGAGTAGGAGCGGCAGTACCGATAGACATTTCTCTAAAAAATTGCCTTGAGTCTGCCGAAATGATTTCGGTATGATAGTGATTGGCAAGGTGAATGCTCAAAGCTGTTTTCCCAATGGCTGTTGGTCCAACGATGCTAATCAGGCGTTTTTGAATCATAGTTCTGGTTTTAGACTATGAATGATCTTCTAAAAAATGTCCGCATTTATAACAATATTTTGCGTTGTCTTTATGTCTTCCGGCAGAACAGCTTGGACAGGCTTGTGAGTTCAAATGAACTTCAGGACGTGTAGGTTTGCCAGGTTCTTTACTTGTTGACTTTCCTTGTGCTGAATATTCGGCAGAAACAATACCGGTGGGAACAGCGATAATTCCATAACCAACAATCATGATTATTGCGGCTAAAAACTGTCCAAACGGAGTTACTGGAGCAATGTCTCCAAATCCAACTGTGGTAAGCGTCACAATACACCAATACACGCTAACAGGAATGCTGCTAAAACCACTGGCCTCACCCTCAACAAGGTACATAAGTGTGCCAAAAATGATGCATAGTATAAGTACGGCAAAGAGAAACACCATTATTTTTGCACGACTTGCTTTCAGGGCACTTGCCAACATATTAGACGCACCTAGATACCTAGCCAATTTAAGAATTCTAAAAATCCGTAATAATCGTAGTGCTCTCAAAGCTACCAGAGCATGTGTTCCTACGAAAATGATGGATAGATATTTTGGAATTGTAGATAATAAATCTACCACGCCGTAAAAGCTAAAAATATATTTCCAAGGGCGTTTTACAGTGATGATTCGAGCGATGTATTCAATCGTAAAAAGAATGGTAATAATCCATTCCGATATGTTTAGAAAATTGTGATACTTTAAATCAAAACCTCGAATACTTTCCAACATTACCAATGCAATACTGGCAATGATGGCAATCAATAATATGACGTCAAATAACTTACCTTCAGGAGTATCTGCTTCATAGATAATTTCATGAAGCCGTGCTTTCCATTTTTTTTGATGTCCTTCGTATTTCATAGGCTCTAAAAGTACTAAAAAGTTTGATTACTTCTTCTGAAGTACAATTAGAGAGTTGTTTTGAATATCGACGATCCTTTCCAAAAACTTCTTAATGGAGTCGTAATAATCAGGGGTGTAAATGGCTTCGTTAAAACTTAATTTAAAATACAACTCAACTGTGTTGTTCTCTATCTTATTGTTTGTATTAAGAGTACCAGTGCCATTTGGCAGTCTTAATATCATGTCTTGTGGTATTTCCAAAACTGTATAGCTGTCATCAAAGTTTAATTTGAGTGTATAGAGAAAGGAATCTTTATAGCCGAAATCAATTGGATAAGTTCGATCTTGTAATTTGAACATATTTTCGCTAAAGAATTTAAACAGATATGGATTAAGATAAATTTTGTCACCTGGAATATCCAATTGGTGTTTAATTTCAAATTCTTCAACAAATTCATAATCTGTTTTATCTTTTGTAGTCACATTATAATTGAGAAATTCAATCGTTGGGTATTTGTCTTTGCAAAGTTTAGTATACTCTTCTTGGTTTTCAAAAAAGCGTTGTTTTAAAGGATTAGCTTGATAACCGGTTGATTTTTTTACGACTGAACCATTTAATACTGCCTCTGAATTTAAATCTAATTCAATTCTATAATGTTGGTAAGAGTTTAGTTCGGCATTGATGTCAATCCAATAACTACCTTTTTTAAAATCAAGCAACCGTCCATATTGATTTAAACAACGAAATGGAACTTGCCCGAAGGCTATATATTTATCTGTAGCATCCAATAGGTAACTTTTACCACCTATATTAGATTGAACCAACAGATAATTAAAATCAGATAATACGGGAAAAATCTTTGTGGCGAGCCCATTAGTTCGAGTTGACATTAATACTGGTTTCACATCGATACCATATTCATCCAATAAATTATACAGTAAAATATTGATTTCTGAAATATTGCCGGATTTGTTTTCAACCAAATTTTTTATAGAAACATCTTGAAATATATCGTATTTACCGTTCCAAGTATAAGTTTCCTGAACATAACGAAGGATCGCTTTTGCTTTAATCAAGGGATCTTTTTCATTTATAATTGATTCGCCGAGTAATCCCTTTACCACACCACTTTTGTTTAATTGTTTTCCAATATCCTTGTCCGATTTTAATTCAGAATCAACCGTTTTCCAAGTTTTGGTATAATGGTTTATAGTTCCATCAAAACCTTGAAATGTTTTTAATTCATATTCAACACGTGATAAATAATTACTTTTCGTAGTCATAAATTCTTCCTCCACAAAGGCAGGAATATCTTTAATAATATAGTTAGTTGTAAAACAATCAGCTGAAGCGCCACGACTACCTTCTATACAGTTCTTTACTACGTTATGGTCGTTAGTATCCAATTTAAGAAATCCAACCAATTTGATATTGTACTCATAGTTGGCGGGAATACTGGTCTTGTATTGACTAAATAATTTGGGAATGTCCTCCTGAAAAAACCACTCACGATATTTGTACATAAATGGTGTTTCTAGTTTGTAGGAATATGTGATGACAGAACCTTCTTGAATGTTAGGAAATGTGAATTTTACAATGGAATATTTATCATTATATTTTTCTTCAAAAATTTGACTGTCCTCAAGTTGTGTTCTTGTGACATTGTCATTTTCAATATTATAGGTAGTAGCAGTAATGTTTGAAACTCTCTCTTTTCTGCTACCATCTGTATAAAGATACAATGATACTGTGGCGTAATCAAAACCTTTTCTATTGATGATCTTTAATTTTTTCTTGACTTCGGTTATAAGTTTAAACGTGTTTTTGTCAACATAACTGTTCCCATATTCGTAAATGATTAAAGCATTTGCTGTAGAATCTTTATCAAAGTTTCGGGTAATCAATTCTGGTTTCGTTACTGTTAAATCGTTAGAATTGTAGGTGTTTTGAGAAACACTTATAAAAGAAGGTATAAGTAGGAAGAGTAGCAATGATTTTTTCATATATGAAGCTGGATGATTTTCGTTTTTTTATTTTTCCTTAAATAGCTCTGTATGATGTGCTGTGTTTCTCTATTGTTTTCCATAGGAGTAATGATATTTTCCAACACTTTAATATTGCTGATTTGATAATTTAAGTTCACGAAGCCTAACCCTTTGAATAAGCCATTTTCTATAAGTATGACGCTGCGTTCATCAATTTCACGTCCTTTATCAACAATTACCAGATTTTTAGATTCGAAACTGTTTTTTTCAATCAGTTGTTCAACACGTTTGTTGTATTCTTCAATACTTTCTCTTTGGATGCAAGCTCCAAAACACTCTTTTGTATCATATCTAAAACAGCTCGTCTTTGTTTTATACAGTCCAACCAATTTTTGACACAATTGAAAATTGGTGACTGCGTTTACCAAAAAGCTCTTGGCACTTTGTCGATTGTTGAAGGTTGTTATTGGTTTACTGTGGCCATCAGCTTTGTCAATCATAAGGTTGATGTATCCAGCTTGATCTATGAAACTGTACAAAGCATAGGTGAATAAATGTTTCTTCTGACCTCTATTGTGCAGAGGTTTGATTTGTTTGATCTCTTCACTTTCCTTTAAATGCGCTACCAACTCATTTCCAGTCGCTTCATAAGTTACAGCTGCCACTTGAATCTGTATTTTCTTTGATTTGTTGTTCGTACTTGTAAAATGTTGATTGACTCTACTTTTAATATTTTTGCTTTTTCCAATGTAAATAACATCACCTTGCGCATTATGAATATAATACACGCCAGTGATTGATGGAAGCTCTTCAACAATCGTCTTCAGGTTGGGTTCCATTTGAAATTTCGGCTCCGCCTTCACCGCATCTTGAATGATGATTTTTTCTACATCTTTTGCTAAAAGCATTTTGAACAATTTGACAGTTGCCATGGCATCGCCCGAAGCCCTGTGCCGATCACTCACAGGAATTCCCAAAGAACGCGTCAACTTTCCTAAACTATACGATTCTTGGTCTGGAATGAGTTGTTTTGCCAATTCAACGGTACATAAAGTTTTCCGCTTATAATGAAAACCCAAACGGTTAAATTCAGTGCGTAGAATGCGATAGTCAAATTCTGAATTGTGTGCAACCAAAATGCAATCTTCAGTGATCTCAACGATACGTTTTGCAACCTCATAAAATTTAGGTGCAGTACGCAGCATATTGCTATTGATTCCTGTAAGGTTGACGACAAATGGTTGTATCTCGCGTTCCGGATTGACAAGGCTTATAAATTGGTCAACTACTTTATGACCATCAAATTTGTAGATTGCAATTTCAGTGATTCCTTCCTCATTATACTTTCCTCCAGTGGTTTCTATGTCTAATATTGCGTAGATAGTTCTTAAATTAAAAATTACACATGTATGCTTTTGAAAACATTTTTCTTTTTACCTGAAAAACTTTAAGTCCTTTATTTGGAATCAATAATTCCGTTCTCCAAAAATACTACTTCCTACTCTTATCATGTTGCTGCCACATTCAATAGCTACCTCATAGTCGCCACTCATTCCCATAGAAATAGTTTCGGGTTTGAACTTGGTAGTTTCAAGTTGTTTTAGTGAGTCAAATGTAGTTTTTAAAAATGAAAACTCTGTCTTTATTTGTGGTTGATTGTCGGTGAAGGTTGCCATTCCCATCACACCTTTGACATTGACATTTTTTAATTCTGAAAACTCTTTGGATTGTAAAATCTTAAAGGCATCTTCAGCATTCATCCCAAATTTTGAATCCTCTTCAGCGATTTTTATTTGAAGCAAGCAGTCGATAATGCGATCGTGTTTTTTCGCCTGTTTGTTGATTTCTTTCAATAATTTGAAGCTATCAACACCATGAATCAAGCTTACAAATTCTGCCATATATTTTATTTTGTTGCGTTGGACATGTCCAATCATGTGCCATTCAATGTCTTTTGGAAGTGCTTCAAATTTTTCATTCATTTCTTGAATTTTGTTCTCACCAAAAATACGCTGACCAGCGTTATATGCTTCTAAAATATCTGCGTTGGGTTTGGTTTTGGAAACAGCGACCAAAGTCACATGTTCAGGAATTTGACTTAATATTTCAAGTAGGTTTTGTTGTATCGACATTTTAAAATTTACCTTTTCTAACTTCTAACTTCTAACTTCTAACTTCTAACTTCTCTCAAAACTCATAAATGGTCACACCACTACGCAGTTTTGGTTCAATAAATGTGCTTTTTGGAGGCATTTTATAACCATCATCTGCAATCTGTTTCATCTCCTCCATATTCACAGGAACCATTCCAAATCCAACAGCAAACAAACCACTATCCACGCTATCTTTCATGTTGACAATATCTTTTTTCCCATTGATGTAAGAAATGCGATCATCATTTCGAAGGTCCTGAATTCCTAAAATTGGCTGCAAAATTGTTTTATAGAGAATTTGAGCATCCAAAGCATCCAATGAAGATTCTAATTCATAACCCGTTTTTCGCAAGTAAAGTGAATAAAATTCGCCATCCAAATACATGCTAAAATGATGTTTTTTTGAAGGTTTATAAGGCATTTTTCCTCTATTTTCTATACGATATAACGTATCTAAATGAATCAGAAATTCTTCTTTTGATAAGCCGTTTAAATCTTTCACAATCCGATTGAATTCATGGATTCGCAAATCAGATTCTGGTAACAAATAACTCATGAAAAAGTTATAATGTTCATCACCTTTATGGTTTGGATTGTTCGCTTTCAAATCGCGATATAGTAAATAAGAAGAAGCAGAACGATGGTGCCCATCAGCTATATAAACGGTATCCATTTGCTCAAATTCATTCTGGATAGTTGCAACTAACTTCGGGTTATCAACCTTCCATAAATAATGGGTATCCCTGTAAGTGGTCGTAAATTCATATTCGGCACGATCTAATTGTGTGGCGGCAATGATTTTTGCAATAAAAGCATTATCAGGATAAGTGAGGAGCACTGGTTCTGCATTGAAACCGACCGTTTTTAGATACTCTTTAAAGATAATTTCACGACGTTCGATGGTGTCTTCGTGCTTTTTAATGACATCATTTTCATAATCTTCTGCACTTGTGGCAGCTACAATACCATTAAAAACCTGTTGATCTCTATCAACGATTTTATATACATAATAGCAAGGTGACTCATCTTGAATAAAAATTCCATCTTCTATAAATTCCAGATAGCGGTTTCTAACTAAATTATAGCGAGCTTCTCCTGAAATATCCTTATCATATTTATAACCAGGATTGACAATGTGTAAAAATGAAAAGGGATTGTCCCGCAAACGGGATTCCAATTGCTCCTTCGTATAACTTTGATAAGAGCGCGCAGCAACAAGACTCACTTTGTCGCGAGTTGGTCGTACTGCTTTGAATGGAATTATCTTTGCCATTTTATTAGTGACCAGTATTCAGTGTTCAGTAAACAGTCGATTGTTACTTTGCACCAAACTTGTCTGGATTCTGAATCATGTAATTAATAAGTTTACCAATCTCGAGACTTTCAGTTGTCAATTTATCGAAAATTTCTTGATTTATATAAGTGCAATGTAATGCAAATTCCAGCCAAGTCTGAGTTTCGGAGTTTTCCGCGTCACTGTCAGTCAATTTGCTAACAAAATGATTGGGATATCTTCGTCTTCTGTAAGATTCAGAAATATTTGCACACACACTTCTTGAAGAACGTCTAATTTGATCAGTCAAAGAATATGTTTCCTCTTTAGGAAATGTTTTCGATATCCGAAATATCTCCATTGCCAATCCAAAAGATTTTTTATAAGCCAATAAATCTTGAAATCTCATTTGAATATTTTAAATCACTGAACACTGAACACTGAACACTATCTAAATTGTTTCGCTACTTTCTCCGCTTTTCTACTTTCGGAATAATCATAAAATCCTTCGCCAGATTTTATACCCAATTTACCCGCTCTTACCATATTTACTAACAAAGGACAAGGTGCATATTTCGGGTTTTTAAATCCATCATACATCACATTCAAAATAGAAAGACAAACATCGAGACCGATAAAATCAGCGAGTTGCAAGGGCCCCATTGGATGCGCCATACCCAATTTCATCACAGTATCAATTTCTTCAACACCAGCAACGCCATTGTATAAAGTCTCAATCGACTCATTGAGCATTGGCATCAAAATGCGATTGGCAACAAAACCTGGATAGTCATTGACTTCTGTTGGCACTTTTCCCAATGTTTTGGATAGTGCCATTATGGTTTTGGTGACTTCATCACTGGTATTGTAACCTCTAATGATTTCTACCAATTTCATAATGGGTACTGGATTCATGAAGTGCATTCCAATCACCTGTTCTGGTCGCGAGGTGACTGCTGCAATTTGCGTAATGGAAATTGATGATGTATTGGTTGCGAGAATTGTATCTTCAGGACACGCTTCATCAAGTTGTTTAAAAATTTTTAATTTCAAATCGATGTTTTCAGTAGCAGCCTCCACTACAAGACCCGCATATTCAACACCTTCAGCCATGTTGGTGAAAGTGGTAATGTTTGCTAACGTTTCTTCTTTTTGAGCTTCTGTGATGCTTTCTTTAGAAACCATCCTGTCCAAATTTTTAGTGATGGTGTCCATTCCTTTTTTAAGGGATGTTTCACTGATATCTATCAATTGTACTTTAAATCCACTTTGTGCAAAGGTGTGCGCAATGCCATTTCCCATGGTGCCTGCTCCGATTACTGCGATGTTTTTCATTTAAATTTTATTTTCATTCCCTCGAAGGAGGAAACCATATTATTTATTTAATTATTATTTCTCTTATAGTTGATATTGGTATTCAATATCGTGAGATCACCTATGTAATTAAGAAATTAAAATTGATCAATTATCATATTAGCCACTCTTAAAGCCTCCGTTCCATCATGAAGTGTAACAATCGGTTTGGTGTTATTGTTGATGGCATCGGCAAAGGTTTCCAGTTCGTCTAAAATAGCGTTGTTGTTTGGTACTTCAGGATTGTCAAAATAGATTTGTTTTTTAATACCTTCTGCATTTTGAAGAATCATATCAAAATCACCCGGATTCAATGGAGCGTCTTTCATTTTAACCACTTCACATTTCTTTTCGAGAAAGTCCACAGAAATATAGGCATCCTTTTGGAAAAAACGTGTCTTGCGCATATTTTTTAGAGAGATACGGCTTGCAGTTAAATTGGCCACACAACCGTTCACAAATTCGATACGAGCATTTGCAATATCTGGCGTGTCACTAATCACGGATACACCACTTGCAGAAATATGTTTCACTTTGCTATTGACGACACTCAAGATAATATCAATATCATGGATCATTAAGTCCAAAACCACAGGAACATCCGTGCCTCGCGGATTGAATTCCGCCAAACGATGTGTTTCTATAAACATCGGATTATGTATTTGATGCTTGACTGCTTTAAAGGCAGGATTGAAACGCTCAACATGACCTACTTGACCTTTTACTTTGTATTCCGCCACCAAAGTTCGAATGGTTTCGGCTTCTTCTACAGTATTAGTGATCGGTTTTTCAATGAAAATATGCTTTCCTTTTGTGATAGCTAAACGTGCACATTCATAGTGAGAAAGTGTTGGGGTTACGATGTCCACAACATCAACAGCTTCAACAAGCGCTTCAATGGAATCAAAGTATTTATAACCAAATTCGGCCTCCACTTTTTTCGCATTGGTTGCATCAGCATCATGAAATCCAACAAGCGTATATTTTTCTGACTGATTGAGTAATCTCAAATGAATTTTTCCAAGATGACCAGCACCAAGAACACCAGCTTTTATCATTGTATGACGTTTTTGTCAAAAATAGAGTTTTTGATGCAGAAAAAAGAAAAAAGAAAAGAGAAAAAAGATGGATCGTTCTCGATCTTCCGTGAGGTCGGATAGAGAAGGAGTCTCTTGTTTTAGGGTCAACATCAAAATGGCATACAACCAAACAACGCACAAGAAAACCTTGTAACTTCATATTGTTTGGATTAATTTAGCATCTAAAGTGAAAAACAGCTTGAAGGATACGTTTAGACATAGAGGATTGCGTCAGCAACTTGTTGAAGTAGTGAAAGGTAAAGGAATTACTGATGAGAAAGTATTAGATGCATTAGGAAAAATACCGAGACACCTTTTTATGGATTCTGGATTTTTGGATCATGCCTACATTGACAAGGCATTTCCGATTGCCGCAGAACAAACGATTTCACAACCCTATACGGTTGCCTTTCAAACTGAATTATTACAGTTAAAAGAAGGTGACAAAGTTTTAGAGATAGGCACAGGTAGCGGTTATCAAACTGCCGTTCTGTGTGAGTTGGGAGCGAAAGTGTACAGCATCGAACGTCAGTTGGAGTTGTTCAAAATTACAAGTAAATTTTTACCAAAAATAGGTTATCGTCCCAAAAAATTGATCTTTGGAGATGGCTACAAAGGCTTAAAAGAGCAAGCGCCTTATGATGGCATAATCGTTACCGCTGGAGCGCCATTCGTTCCCAAACCTTTGTTGAGCCAATTGAATATTGGTGGGCGTTTAGTAATTCCTGTTGGAGACAAATCTCAAATAATGACACTTTATGTCAGAAATGGGCCTAAAGATTTTGAAAAGCATGAATATGGGGAATTTCGTTTTGTCCCTTTGCTTGAAGATAAAAATTGATCTTAAAGATATTAATAGTTTTATAATATAGATTATGAAAAAAATTACTTTATTACTTAATTTGTTGATTTTTCAACTCACATTCTCTCAAAATTATACAGAATATTATACCGGAAATTTATCGGATGCGACTACGAATCATCAACAAGGTATTTGTTTGATGGGTGGTGCATCAGAAAAAGATGAAGCTATGGTCTGGTTTTTAAACAAAGCAGATGGTGGCGATGTTGTCGTGTTAAGAGCTTCTGGAAGTGATGGATATAACGACTATTTTTTTTCAGATTTAGGGGTCGTTATCAACTCCGTTAGAACCTTTGTTGTCCACAATGAAGCGGGAGCAACAGATCCTTACGTTTTGGACAAGGTTGCAAAAGCGGAAGCTATTTGGTTTGCTGGTGGCGATCAATACGATTATGTCACTATGTTTCGAAATAATGAAATGGAAACAACCCTCAATAATTTTATAAATGTAAAACAAGGCGTTATAGGCGGCACAAGTGCTGGAATGGCAATTTTGGGCAATTATTATTATTCGGCCGAAAACGGAACGGTTACTTCTGACGAAGCCTTGTCAAACCCTTACCGAAACGATATGACTCTAAATTATAATGATTTTTTAGAGGTACCATTTATGCAAAACGTGGTGACAGATACTCATTTTGATGATCGTGATAGGGCAGGACGATTAACTACATTTATGGCGCGCTTCACAACTGATTACGGTATGCGTTCCTTCGGAATTGCCTGTAATGAATATACAGCGGTCTGTGTGGAACCAAATGGTGACGCGCATGTATATGGTGAAACGCCACAATATCCAGAATACGCTTATTTTCTACAAGGTAACTGTGTGGATAACAATATTCCTGAAACCTGTGTAGCCGAGCAACCCTTAACGTGGAATAGAGATGCGGAAGCAGTGAAGGTTTATAAAGTGCCAGGCACAGATAATGGGACCCATTATTTTAATATTGCTAATTGGAATACAGGTAGTGGGGGAACATGGCAAAATTGGTTTGTAAACACTGGAACTTATTCAACTATTTCAGATACCAATCCTAACTGCGTGTTGTCTGTGGATGAATTTAAGACATCCTCAATTAATATATCCCCCAATCCATTTTCTGACGTCATTACCATTCGTACACAACTTCAAAATTACGAAATCACTATTTTTGATGCATTGGGAAAACAATTATTAGTAGATAGGAGAATGGACGGTACTATTAATACAACACATTTATCAGCGGGAATGTATCTATTAAAAATCGCTTCTAGTGGTTCTTATCGAACTTTTAAAATGCTTAAACGTTAATACAACTACTTTGATTTTTATCCTAAAAACGAGATTGTGTAACAAATTAACGAAATCATGTAAGAGAAGTACGTCAGAAAATTGACTATATTTGTATTGCTATTAATCAGTCGATTATTGGGGAATAAGAAACTGATAGATTTGGGCAAATATAAAAAAGCAGACTGGGGAGTCTGCTTTTTTTATACCCCTTGAGCTTTTAACTCTTTATCTGATGGTCAGTGATAACTATAAAAATGTGTTTTTTATAGTCTTTCCTATTCGCATTTTTTAAATTTGCAGAAACTAAAAATAGACGGTTATGAAACAACTATTACTCACTTTATTTATTTCACTTGGCGTTATTGGGCTGCTAAAAGCTCAAGATTTCACAACTCCTAACAATGGTATGGTCTATAGCTTGGATGATCTGCTTGCAGCAAGCCCAACTACTCTTTCTGTCTCAGGAAATATCTATTCATTAATAGGGAACTTGACGATTTCTAGCACTGATACTTTGCTAATTGATTCAGATTTAACTTTAGAAATTGGAGCCAATATATTAATTACGATTTTTGGAACTTTTACAGTAGATGCGGATACAGTTATGTTCACTGCAATCGATGTTGCTACACCATATGATGGTTTTCGTTTTGAGGAATTTTCAACCGTCAATATTCAAAATTCAACGATACAATATGGAGGTGGTTTGCGTGTATTGACAGAAACATTTACGATTAACAACTCTACAATCACTAATAATGTCTCGGGAGTTTCTACTGGTAGTGTCATATCTTTATCTAGAGGTGAGGCTCAAATAACCAATAATACAATTACATTCAATGAGACCCCTGCAATAAGCTCGGGCGCTAATAACCAAGTGTCTGCGTATATTTTCAACAATTATATAGAAGGGAATAACAGCAGCAATAACAATAGACCACAAATAAATATGGGAGCGACACTGTCTGACCCACCGTTGCGAATCATTGGAAACACCATTAGAGGTGATCGTAACAATATTATGGCAGGAGGAATTGCAGTGGCGAATTTGGTCGGTGGCAGCATCAATGCTGTTATCGATGATAATATTATTACAGATAATCGTTATGGAATCACTGTTATAGGGCCCAGTTCCTTTGCTTATATTCGTAATAATGTCATTGAGGATAATGATACACAAGGTGACCCTAATTTAGGCGGTAGCGGTATTTCGTTGAGTAATGGTTCCAATTCTATGGAAGTGATTGCTAGTGGCAACCAATTTCGTCGTAATCTTTGGGGTATCACACTTCTTTCTGGTGCATCAATTAATTTGGGTGATGGCGGAAGTAATGCAGGACATAATGTTTTTTCGGAGAATGGCAACGGAGGCACCACGTATGCACTTTATAATAATACTTCAAATAGCATCATGGCGATGAATAATTGTTGGGACGAAATGAATTTACCTAATACCCTTGCTTCAGCTGAAGATGTCATTGTACATCAAAATGATATTAATACATTGGGGTTGGTCACATTCGACCCTGTTAATTGTGATTTCCTAAGTGTAGATGATCTCTATTTAGATGATGTTGCGTTATATCCAAATCCTTCGTATGGCACGTTTACACTTTCAAACAATGTCTATTTTGAACAAATGAACATTTACAGTCTGGACGGTAAATTTGTGGCGAAAAGGTTACTTCATATAGGCTCAAATGAGATGCATTTTGATTTAAGTTCTGGTCTTTATATTATTGAGTTGGTTGGGCCAGACGAAAGATCAATCAAAAAATTAGTGATTCAATAATATTTTTATACTCAACAAAAGTCAAACTTCTTTTGACCGAGAGCTTTTTTTTAGAGATGAACGTTTCTAAATCAATTTGTAATAAAGCATTATCTGCATCAAAAGGGTTAATAAAACTATAATTGAGATATTAGCTTTGTATTTAAATTTAAAAAAACTCTAAAATTATGTCAAAACACATTATACTATTAGCCTCATTATGTTGCCTTATTATTACTTCCTGCAAGTCCAAAACAGAGAAGAAAATGGATGAACGGAACGAAGAGCAAAAAGAAATAGTCCACACTCAAGACACTGTTATGACAGCTATTGGAGAACTAATTTTGGCTGCTCCCTACGCTACAGAATCTGTTCGTAATTCAAATAAGTTGGTAGATTGGCCAGAAAATAAAATGCCTGTTGCTCCTGAAGGATTCACAGTTACCAAATATGCCGATGGTTTTGACAATCCTCGTTGGTCATATTATGCGCCTAACGGAGACTTATTTGTGAGTGAGGCCTCTACAGGTAAAAGCAAGGGAAAAATCACGGTTTTAAGGGATAAAAATAACGACGGCAAATTTGAGGTAAGAGAGACTTTTCTTGAAGACTTAAATCAACCCTTTGGGATGTTGATTATTGAAGATGTGTTTTACGTGGCGAACACCGATGGACTTTATAAATTTCCATATAAAGAAGGTCAGACTTCTATAAAAGATACTGAAGGAATGAAGATTGTTGATTTGCCAGCTGGTGGTTATAATAATCACTGGACGCGAAATATAATCACGAATGAAGCACAAGATAAAATTTATATTTCGGTAGGATCTGCAAGTAATGTTGGTGAACATGGAATGAAAGAGGAGGAGCGACGCGCAAACATCCTAGTGGTTAATTTAGATGGCTCTAATGAGGAGATATTTGCTAGTGGTTTGAGAAATCCTGTCGGAATGGATTGGAATCCTGCCAATGGCGAATTATGGACAGCTGTGAATGAGCGTGATGAATTGGGAGATAATTTAGTTCCAGATTACGTCACGAATGTCAAAAAAGGAGGGTTCTACGGTTGGCCCTATTCTTATTTTGGACAAATTGAAGATCCACGCCTAAAAGGTAAAGCACCAGAGCTGGTACAGAAAGCCATAATTCCAGATGTATCAGTGGGACCACACACAGCATCGCTGGGATTTACTTTTTATGATGCGACTGAATTTCCGGAAAGGTTCAAGAACGGAGCGTTCGTTGGACAACATGGCTCATGGAATCGTGCGGTATTGTCGGGTTATAAAGTTATGTTTATTCCTTTCGAGAACGGAAAACCGCAACAACCTGAAGATTTTTTAACGGGTTTTATAGCAGATGAAGATTCTTCAGAGGTTTTTGGTCGACCTGTTGCAGTGACTGTGACTCCGCAAGGTGATTTGTTGGTTAACGATGATTCGGGAAATACACTTTGGAAAGTGAGCTATACTAAATGAATGAATTAATGTCAAAATTGAAATTACAAGCGGTTATGGTAATCATGACCGCTTTTTTTAATGTACTTCAGTCGCAGGAATTGAAGGGAGTGGTCGTGTCTGAAAAGGAAGTGCCGATAGCGAATGTATCCGTAAGTTTTCAGAACGATTATATTACAACAACTGATTCAAACGGAATATTTATACTTCCAACGGAATTCAAAATCCCTATCAATCTGTCATTTACACATTCTGATTACGAATCATTGGATATTTTATTTAAAGAGAACAGTCAAATATTTCAACTGAAAAAACCGGTCATAACGGAAAGTTTAAGCCCAATTCTAGTCAATGCACGCAATGAAAGTGTCAAGGGTATACTTACTCCGACTTCCAAGATTGACAGCCAGTCAATTGCCCAACAAAGCCCAGTGGATATTGTGTCTTCCATCAACCAAACAGCAGGAATATACATCCAAAATGGTGCTATTAACACGAATCGCATCACTATACGTGGAGTTGGTGCAAGAACGTTATATGGGACAAATAAAATTCGGGCCTATTTCAATGAAATTCCAATTACAAGTGGTGTTGGCGAAACTACGATCGACAGCTATGATCCGGAAGATTTAAAATCCATAGAAATTGTGAAGGGGCCAAAGGCAACCCAATATGGGACCAATCTTGGTGGTACTTTGCTGCTCACTTCCAAGAGACCAGAAACCGAAGGATTATCTTTTAGAAATAACACAACCGTTGGTTCATATGGACTGTTTAAAAACACACTCACCTCTGATTTTTCTAATGATAGATTCAATTTTCATGTGACATATAGTCATCTAGAGTTGGACGGCTTCCGAGAGAATAGCAATTATAACAGAAACTCCATCCTACTAAATTCAAATTATAAATTGAGCGATAAAACTGAATTATCGTCATTGATAAATTATAATAATTACACGGCGCAAATTCCCAGTTCCATCAGTAAGTCCGCATTTGAAGAAGACCCATCTCAAGCCGCTTTTACTTGGGCGCAGGCAAAAGGGTATGAGTCTGAAAAAAATACACTGGTGGCTTTAAGTTTAAAACACATCTTTGATGAAAATTTCAAAAATACAACGAGTGTCTTTTATACCTATTCTGATCACTATGAACCTCGACCTTTTAATATTTTAGATGAATATACCTCTGGTTTTGGAGCGAGAACCAGTTTCGACAAAGGCTTTAAATTTCTGAATGGAGTTGCTGAATGGACTTTTGGAGGAGAGTTTTTTAAAGATAAATACAACTGGAAGACCATTGAAAATTTATATGATGATAATAACGGGAACGGAAGTTTAGAAGGTCTGTTGTTGAGCAAAAATGCGGAAGATAGGAAACAAATCAATGTGTTTTCAAGTATCACACTTCCGATTTTAGAGAGATTGGACGTACAAGTAGGTGTCAATTATAACAAGGTTAATTATGATTATCATGATGAATACAATTATGGCACAAGTAATCAAGACGTGTCGAGGGATTTTGATGCAATAGTGGCGCCCAATTTGAATGTAATATATCAATTGACGGCAAGGCAGAATATCTATGTGAATGTTAGTTATGGATTCAATTACCCAAGTCTGGAAGAAGCGTTAACACCCGATGGTATTGTTAATCCTAATATCAGTCCAGAGAAGGGATTTAATTATGAGGTGGGCGTGGAGTCTTATTTTTTTAACAGAAAATGGCACATTTTGACTTCCCTATATCTTATGGATATTGATGATCTGTTAGTGGCTGAAAGAGTTGGTGATGACCAATACATCGGTAGAAACGCAGGTCAGACAATTCATAAGGGTTTGGAAGTATCTACAAATTATCAATTAGTAATCAATGAATCGTTTTCTATGTCACCTTATGTAAATGCTTCATTTAATTGGCACAAGTTTGAAAATTTTGTTAGCGATGACACCGATTTTTCGGGAAATGACTTAACAGGTGTTCCAGATTTGACCATTGGCTCTGGTATTGCATTTCAATTTAAAAATCTAGCACTTTATGGTAATCATCTGTACGTAGGACAAATGCCTATGAATGATGGCAACACACTTTATAGCGACGCTTATAACATCATGAATCTGAAAATTGATTATGAAGTACCGCTTTTTAAGGCGATGGAAATGAGACTCAATTTCGGTATAAATAACGTATTTGATACTCAATATGCGTCAGCCATCCTCATCAATGCTACTGGATTCAACAACTCCGAGCCTCGCTACTTTTATCCAGGAAATCCCCGTAATTATTATGGCGGCGTGTCTTTGCGCTATCATCTTTAGAAGAACGATTGTAACATTTTTGACATTTGATCGTCATATAAGTACATCAATCAATTAAAATCATAAGAAAAAATGAGAGAAGATAGACAATTACTCGTAATCACACATTTAAGCCAATTAGTGACGCTTGTTACAGGTTTCGGAAGTTTAATCCTTCCGTTAATTATCTGGGTGACGCAAAAGGAAAAAGTATCACAAATGGATACGCATGGTAAGAACATTATTAATTTTCAGTTAAGCCTGATAATTTACTTTATTATCTGCATTCCATTAATTCTTCTATTTGGATTAGGACTTTTAGGATTTTTAGTATTAGGAATTGTAGCCATAATATTTCCAATCATCAATGCTATCAAAGTCAGTAATGGAGAAAATCCAACCTACCCTTTATCATTTAATTTTATTAGTTAGTTATTAGTTATGTTAGATAAAGGAAAAACGCCTACTTTTTTAAAGTAGGCGTTTTTATTTGCATCTTTATAAGATTACTATCCTCTGTAGACAGCAAACTGAAGGCTCCATTTTTAGTTGTTCAACATCACAGGCATCACCAACATGGTCACGCGTTCACCTTCATCCAAGCCATCTGTTGGTGTTAAGATTCCGGCTCGGTTTGGTAAGCTCATTTCCAATTGAACATCGTCTGAACTTAAGTTGTTCAACATTTCCGTTAAGAAACGCGAATTAAACCCTATTTGCATATCGTCGCCTTGATAATCACAAGTTAATCGCTCTTCTGCTTTGTTGGAGTAATCGATATCTTCTGCAGAAATATTCAATTCGGCACCAGCAATTTTCAAACGAATTTGATGCGTAGTTTTATTGGAGAAAATGCTCACACGACGTACAGAGTTTAAAAACTGTGTTCTGTCAATGGTCAATTTGTTAGGATTCTCTTTAGGGATGACCGCTTCATAGTTTGGATACTTTCCATCGATCAAACGACATACCAATATTGAGTTTTCAAAAGTAAATTTAGCATTACTGTCGTTATATTCAATTTTGACGCTTTCATCACTTGCTGACAAAATACCTTTCAATAAGTTCAAAGGTTTTTTAGGCATGATGAATTCAGCCACTTGCGAAGCTTTGACGTCTTCCCGTGTATATTTCACCAATTTATGCGCATCTGTCGCCACAAAGGTCAATCCTTCGGTTGAAAACTGAAAAAACACACCACTCATCACAGGACGTAAATCATCATTGCCTGCAGCAAAAATAGTTTTGCTGATAGCTGTTGCTAAAATATCTCCCGCAATCATCGTGGTACTTGGATCCTCTAAAGCAACTGCTTTCGGAAACTCTTTTCCATCAGCATAAGCCAATGCGTATTTACCATGATTAGAACTGATTTCAACTGTATGATTATCTTCCACAACAAAGGTTAATGGTTGTTCAGGAAACGTTTTTAAAGTATCCAACAACAAACGTGCTGGCAGTGCAATGCTTCCGTCTGTATCACTTTCTACATCTACCACAGAGGACATGGTAGTTTCCAAGTCACTAGCAGAAACGGTTAGTTTTGAATCTTTTAATTCAAATAAGAAATTATCTAAAATCGGCAGGGTGTTTGAACTGTTGATGACACCTCCAAGAACTTGTAACTGCTTTAATAAATAGGTACTGGATACGATAAATTTCATCTAAATATGTTTAATTTTGTCTGTTTAATTAGTATTACAAATATATCCTAAACTGCTTGTTTTCTAAAAGAAAACTTATTAACAACTGTTAGGTGTAGCGCTTCTTTCGGAAATAGTTGAAAACAAACCCAAATACGCCCAAAAACACCAATGGTAACGCAATATTGATGAATTGCCATTTGCTTTTTTCGGTCTCAACTTTTTGTACATCCAAAAACGGAATCACCACTTCCTTGCTTCGGATGTTTATAAGTCCATCGTCATTCAAGAGGTAATTAACGGCATTTTCCAAAAATTCCTTGTTGCCGAATTTTCGTCCTGTCCAACGATCAAAACCAAGTTCTTGCGGTTTGCCTTTGACCAAATCGTTTTTAATGACATCGCCATCAGAAATGATGATCATTTTGGTTGTCACACTTTCATTTTTTTCTTCAGAAATTGTAAAGGGCTTGATTCGGTTGTTATAGACTGACGTAAATTCTCCTTCCAGTAAAACAGCTAACGCTTGCGAACCTTTGGTGTAACTTTCAGGGTTTGGGTCTTGCGTTACCATATCGAGGCTGATTTGTTTTGGGACGCCTTCTAGTTTTGTCAAGTCAGAACTTCGTAATAGAATTGTTTTTTTTATTGAATTCTTCAAGGTATCAATCTGGCTAGCAAAATCAAATTTCACAAGATTAAGATTACTCGTTATAGGATGATCAGGGTTTGCGCCAGCTAAAGGAGAGTATTGCCATTGAACGGGTTGGAATTGCGCCTCACTACCTTCGCCCATTGCCAACCAGATAGGAGCCGAGTAGAGGTCATTCACAATTTCCGGATTGATCCGAACGCCATATTTAAAGAAAAAATCATTCAAATTTAAATCTTTCATAATGGCAACCGCACTTCCAGATTCATTATACAAACTATCTTGATCCATCACGATGGATTCCGTTAGCCACAAACTTTTGCCACCATTCATTGTGTATTGATCGAGCACATATTTTTCTTCCTCTGTAAAGGCTTGCGATGGTTTGGCGGCAATGATTAAATCATATTTTTGCAACGCTTTCAAGGTGCCCTGAGGATTGTTAATTACACTGTCTAAAGTGAAAGGCGCCATAAAATAATGATCACGTATCGTAGAGACAAAATCAAAAATATAACCATCACCCAATTCACCATTTCCTTTAAGAATTGCTATTTTCTTGCTTTTAGGTGTGACTAATTTTTTTAGTCCGTCCGCAAATGCATATTCTAAATTTTGAACAGAATTTGTTACTGTTTCGTCGGCTGTTGCTCCAATTGTGTTTTTTATCAAAGGAATCTTTACAGTTTGTTCTTGATAGCTCGCCAATGCCCAAGGAAAAATCAATGCTTGTGAAGACTTTCCATTTTCTGTAGTTGATAATTGCAAAGGCTCTAAACCACGATCAATCAATTGTTGCATGATGACATCTTTATTGGTTTCGTCTTCCATAGGATTGATGAACGAAAATTTTACTTCGGAATTGAATAAAGAAAATTCTTCAAGAAGCTGTCGTGTTTCCGTTTGAAGCCGTCGATATTCGGAAGGAAAATCACCATCAAGAAATACATCAATGATGATAGGTGAGTCCACATCTTTAAATGTATTCAACGTCGCTTCAGATAAGGTGTAGCGTTGATCTTGCGTCAAATCAAAACGTTTGTACAAACGATTTCCTACAATGTTCACAACAAAAAGAACGAGCAGTAAGATTAAGATGTGTTTTATGTACGATTTATTCTTCAGCATTCGATGTGTCTTCGCTTCCCGTAGGTTCTTGTTCTATGATGGGCGCTTGATATAATTCCACTTTTGATACTCTGTTATTTTTAAAAACAATAAGCATATTGTCTTTTTGGTCATTCATCGCGCCGGGTTCAATTCCCAAGCCATAATTCCAATAATTGGGGTCTTTGTCATGAAGTTCATCATTCCAGCTCAACCACTCATAAGTTCCCAAAAGCATTTTGACATCTTCCTTGCTGCGACCGATTAATTCTTTGGAAGCGACCAAATCATCACTCATTTCATATCTCAAATCCTTATTACCTTTCCAGCTGCTGGAATCGAAATACTTTTCATGATGATAGCTGCTGAAAATATTGACCATCGGATAAAATCCATAGAAATAGACAAATGGCGTTGCAATTACTGCAATGATAAATGTGAGCCACTTTCGTTTGTCAATCGTATTCACAAATAGGAAAACGAGGACAAACACAATGAGTAAAAAAACGATTAGCGTTACAGAAAGAATCATTTTATGTTTTTTGGATGTTTAATTTGGTCAATGCAATAAAAAATATGCTGATGCTAATAAAATAAATTAAGTCACGTGTATCTAGAATGCCTCGGCTCATACTTTTAAAATGGGATTCCATACCTAGTTTTTCGAGATAAAGAGCATCACCAAAAATTTTGTAATTGGAAAGTCCTTCAAATCCAAAATAAAAGAAAAAACAAATGAATACCGCGATGATAAAAGCCACGATCTGGTTGTCGGATAATGTGGAGGAAAAGATGCCAATTGATGTATAGGCCGCAACCAAAAACAAGAGCCCAAAATACGAACCGAGAATGCTTCCCGTATCTAGATTGCCTTCAATGGCACCTAATTTGGAAATGGTAAAAACATACAGCAACGTCGGAACCAAGGCAATGATAATTAATAGAAATGCACCGAAATATTTTCCAAGAACAATCTGTAATGTCGAAATCGGTTTTGTGAGTAGCAACTCTAAAGTGCCTTGCTTTTTTTCGTCTGAAAAACTTCGCATGGTCACAGCAGGAATGAGAAATATAAGAATCCAAGGCGACAACAAAAAAAACGTTGACAAATCTGCAAATCCGTTGTCTAGAATATTAAATTCTCCTTTAAACATCCAAAGAAACAAACCGTTCAGCAACAAAAATACAGCAATGACCAAATAACCTATTGGCGAAGCGAAGAAGGAATTGATTTCTTTTTTTAGAATGGCAAACATTAATTTCTATATCTAATTACAATTATTTAAGACTATGTAAACGGTCGACACTCCAAGCTTCAGGCTTTCCATTAAACAATACTTTCGTTTCCGCCCAAACACCTTTAAACAAATCTGAATTTCTATAATTTTCTAAATCACTTTCTCTATTCCAAAAACT
This sequence comes from Aquaticitalea sp., assembly GCA_051252455.1. Classification (GTDB taxonomy): domain Bacteria; phylum Bacteroidota; class Bacteroidia; order Flavobacteriales; family Flavobacteriaceae; genus JBPOFM01. The sequence continues at coordinate 121,000 of JBPOFM010000008.1, read as the reverse complement.
ATAGGTGAAAAACACATTTGTATTTTCTTTGTCACGATACAATTCTAAAAACTCACAACCTTCAAAATTACGTATGTGCTGCTTTTTGGATTCAAAATTAGCAAGAAACTGCTCAATTTTTGAGGGATCAAAACTCATTTTTACAATTCTTACGAACATATTTTAAAATTTCAATTTTTATAGCAGTTAACTTCTTTAAAAAAATTTATCTTTATTTAGTCTTCCGTCTTCGTCTATTTCAAAAAATTTACCGTCACAGTGTCACGCATTTGCAATCCCATGAGTGTACTTGCACTTCCAACCGTTATTTTATCACTTTTATATATTGCAATTTCTAGATAATTGGAGGAGTTGAACAACACCAAACCCTTTCCTTCATCGTTTCTATTTTCAATTGGTGTATCAAAATTAACAATATCGCTATACTTTGTGTGTATTTCTTTGAATTTATAGTTTCTAGCCGAAATTTCGAACTGACGCCCTTTCTGAATTGCATCAAAAAATTTCTGCTTAATATTTGTCACGACATTACCATAGTTGTCTGTGTAAATAATGCTGCCAATGATTTGATTTTGTTCATCATTCACAAAAGGCAACATATTTTTAATGGGTTTGATATGATCAATTACTTTTCCAACAACTTCCAATGTACCGCCTCTCGCAAGATGACAAGCTACTTTGGCAAACACATCTAAAACTGGGAAATTGCTCACTACTTTATCATGAATATTGATCTCAACAATTTTTTCTGCAGCAATTTCTGCACAAATCATGCTCATAATTCCGTTGTTGGCACAAATAAAATAATGATCGTCTAGTTTTATTGCAATATGTTTATTCTCTGGGTTTAGTTCAGAGTCAATCCCAATAATGTGAATGGTGCCTTTGGGAAAACTGTTATAAGCATTCTGAATAATGTATGCCGCTTCCAAAATATTAAAGGGTTGTACAGAGTGTGAGATATCAACAATTTTAAAATCTTCCGACTCACTGTAAATCGCTCCTTTTATGGCACCTGCGTAATGGTCTTTCTCACCAAAATCAGTCGTTAACGTAATGATAGCCATAGATTGGTATTATGATTTTTAAAATTGAATTGTGGGTTAATTTAATAACTCTTATTGTTGAAAAATATTTGAATTTTAAATTAAAGAGGTCAACGCGGTACAATTTTTTCCGTTAGATTTGTAACAATGACAATAAAAAATGGGCCCTTTAACCAATGGCACAAAACTAATAAAACAAAACAGATAATTTAATAAATCCTATCGCTTTTGAATGAACTAATAATTGAATTAGAAGAAATTACTCCAAAAGACTTTTTCGGAGCACAAAATGTGAATATTGAACTTCTCAAAAAATATTTTCCAAAGTTAAAAATCGTTGCAAGAGGTAATAAAATTAAGGCTTATGGCGATGAGGATCTTTTGGAGGAATTTGAACGTCGCATGGAAATGTTGACTACACAATACATCAAATACAACAAGATTGACGAAAACATGATTGAACGTGTCCTTACAAGTCAAAGTAAGGAGGATTATACAACGTCTGAAAAAAGTGGTGAAGTCATTTTGCACGGTGTCGGAGGAAAATTGATAAAAGCACAGACCGTCAACCAGCGTCGATTGGTGGAAAGTATGCGGCAGAACGATATGGTATTTGCTATCGGTCCAGCAGGAACTGGAAAAACCTACACAGGTGTGGCTTTGGCAGTGCAAGCATTGAAAAATAAAGAAGTGAAGCGAATCATTTTAACACGACCTGCGGTAGAAGCTGGTGAAAATCTTGGTTTCCTTCCTGGTGATTTAAAGGAAAAACTCGATCCATATATGCAACCTTTGTATGATGCGTTACGTGATATGATTCCTGCCGAAAAATTGGCTTTGTTTCTTGAAAATGGAACGATCCAAATTGCACCATTGGCATTCATGCGTGGACGAACCTTGGACAATGCATTTGTGATATTGGACGAAGGTCAGAACACCACCCACAATCAAATGAAAATGTTCTTGACACGTATGGGGAAAAACGCAAAATTTCTTTTGACAGGTGATCCTGGACAAGTGGATTTGCCGCGTCGAACTATTTCCGGTTTAAAGGAGGCTTTGTTGATTTTGAAAAATGTGGAAGGCGTTGGCATTATCATGTTGGATGAAAAGGATGTGATTCGTCACAAACTAGTCAGAAAAATCATTGAAGCTTATAAAGGTATTGAGAATCGAGAGTAGTACTGTTGCTATTACTGACAAAATTAATTTTGGCAGACACTGTAAGTTTGTCACTTAAAATAAGAATATCAAAATCAGATACTTAATTAAAATTTGAAATTTTGGCAAGATAGATGTGAAAATTGGTACATAATTTGACTACTGCCTTCTACTAATTTTAAAATTAATTATATAAAATGAAAAAGCTTATTTTATTATTCGCGTTGTTCGTTGCCGGAACGACATTTGCCCAAGAAGTTGATATCGACAATGTCACTTCTGATAATTCATGGTTAAAAATCGGATTGAATTCAGGTTTGCCAATTGGTGATTCTGATGATTTTTCTTCGTTTACACTAGGTTTAGATTTAAAAGGTCAATTTTTAGTGACTCCCAATTTTGGGATCGGAGTAGCGACAGGTTACAATCACTTCTTTGCAAAAGATGGTGGTGAAGATTTTGGAATTGTTCCAGTAGCGGGTTTTGCAAGATATTACTTCAAACCAAAAGGATTATTTATTGGTGCTGATTTCGGTTATGGTTTTTTGACAAACATTGACGACAATGCTGGAGGACTTTATTTGAACCCTCAAATTGGATATCACAATGAAGATTGGAATTTCTTCGCATTCTACCAAAATACGTTTGCAGAAAACGATATTGATATCCAGGTAGTCGGCATCGGAGCCACATACAATTTGAGATTCTAGTCGAAATAAGAATAACTTTGAAAAGAGCAGTTTTTACTGCTCTTTTTTTATTAAATAAATTTACAATAGTCTTATTTTTGTGATAGTCAAGAATTCATAATACCTCAACAAGTATGAACACAATAACTTCCACGAATTTTAATTTTCCTAATCAAAAAGGCCTTTATAAAGGTAAGGTGAGAGAGGTTTATAATATTAACGATGAGTTATTGGTAATGGTTGCAACAGACCGTTTGAGTGCTTTTGATGTGGTGATGCCGAAAGGCATTCCCTATAAAGGTCAAATTTTGAATCAGATTGCGACCAAATTCATGGAGCAAACAAAAGATTTAGTTCCGAATTGGTTAATTGCGACTCCAGACCCAAATGTCGCTGTTGGGCATCTTTGTGAGCCATTTAAAGTAGAGATGGTCATTCGAGGTTATATGTCAGGTCATGCAGCAAGGGAATATAAAGCAGGCAAAAGAATGCTTTGTGGTGTGGCAATGCCAGAAGGCATGAAAGAAAATGACAGATTTCAAGAGCCAATAATTACGCCTGCGACTAAAGCAGAAATGGGCGATCACGATGAGGACATTTCCAGAGAGGATATATTGAAGCGAGGCATTGTTTCAAAAAATGATTATGAGGGGTTGGAAGATTATACTCTGAAATTATTTCAACGCGGCACCGAAATCGCCGCAAGTAGAGGTTTGATTCTCGTAGATACAAAATATGAATTTGGTAAAACTAAAGATGGAAAAATTGTCTTGATTGATGAAATACACACACCAGATTCGTCTCGTTATTTTTATGCTGAAGGCTATCAAGAACGTCAAGATAGAGGTGAAGCGCAAAAACAATTATCTAAAGAGTTTGTGCGTCAATGGTTGATTGCAAATGATTTTCAAGGTTTGCAAGGACAGATCGTTCCTGTGATGTCAGATGATTATATTGATACGGTCAGTGAGCGTTATATCGAATTATATGAGAACATTATGGGTGAAGCTTTTGTAAAAGCCGATGTGTCAGATATTCAAAACCGGATCAAATCGAATGTCGAGCAGTTTCTAGCTGATTTCAATTAACTAGTTGTATTCTAGAAATCGTCATCAGATTCTGAATCTTTATTTTTAGGTTTTATGACCAGATGCAACAATCTCCGCAAATGGTTATAAATAAACACGTTGGTTTTTCCGATATAAAATACGATCAAACAAACTACAATCATAAAGGCAATCGCGCCAAATACAGCTTCCCAAGGTTCTAAAGATTTATACCAAAAATGTTTTAAACCGATGCCTGTAAAACTTCCATAAATGATGATGAAATGAACCACATAGATGTTCAAAGTCTTCTCTCCAATCTTGGTGACAATAGACTGCTTCATAAAACGTTCCAGCAGATAAAATGTTCCAAAATAAAAGAATACATTTCCCAATCTTAAAAACAAATAGTTGTAATTTGCAGACCTTTCAAATATTTCAAAATCAGTCAAATAATATAGCAAATGTAAAGTATCTGTTGAAAACCATAACAGTAGACTTCCAATACCAAAAAATGTGGCAATCATGATCTGTTTGAATCGTTTCGACTGTGAATAATTAAAAAAAATTGTCGCCAAAAACCCTCCAAAAGCGACGTAGCCAAACCAAGGAATAATTGTAAAAACCGAACCGTTTGCTTTGGATACATAATTTGATATAACGAGTGGTACGTTGTCTAATCTCAAATCTCTGTAATAGGGTTCACATAAAAATATAATGAAACCAACGGTGAGTAAAATAATCGATAGGATTTTGCTGTTTTTTCTCGCTACAAAGTAAAGACCTATAAGAATAAGAAGAGAAAGTCCAATACATTGCAACACATCGATGACCAAAAAATAGGTGTCAAATTGCCCTTTAAGCCACGATCCAAATGGTATTCGTAACAAATAACCAATTCCTATGAGCATCAAACCTCTTGAAATTCCTTTTCTGACACGAACACTATCATCACCCTTTTGATGGGCTTTGAGTAATAAGTACAAAACGACTAGTCCAGAAATTGTAAAAAAAACGGGTGCCGTAATTCCTCTAAAATAGGACCATATAGTATATGCAGGGTAAGTGTCGTCACGATACAACGGATTGAGCAACGTGTCAATAAAATGTCCTTGCAACATCATTAAAATGGCAAACGCCCTCACAGCATCAAGAAAATATAATCGTGTCGACTGAGGTTTCAATAGTAGTTCTTGTAAGTGTAAAGATAATGTTAAAATCCAAAATTAGTAATTTTTGGATTCAATAGTTTTTTTTAAAAGTCATTCTTGAATATTATTACCTGAAAACTATATCTTTAATCAATAATTCACTTTAATGGCTCAATCACTCGATTACATTTTTGAACAATTTTCTAGCTACGCTTGGGGCTTACCACTGCTTATTTTATTGATTGGTGGCGGAATGTATTTGCTTTTTCTATCAAGATTTTTACCTTTTCGATATTTTATGCATGCGATTAAAGTATTGCGTGGTAAATATGATAACCCGAACGATCCTGGTGAAATCAGTCATTTTCAGGCCTTAACAACTGCACTGTCTTCTACAATAGGGATGGGAAATATAGCAGGCGTAGCAGTCGCCATAAATATTGGCGGTCCAGGCGCAATGTTTTGGATGTGGATGAGTGCTATTGTAGGAATGTCGACCAAATTTTTCACCTGTACATTGGCGGTTATGTATAGAGGTAAGGATAGCAATGGTGACATTCAAGGAGGTCCCATGTATTTTATTATGGAAGGTTTGGGAAAATCATGGAAACCATTAGCTGTATTTTTTAGTATTTGCGGACTCGTGGGCGCATTGCCTGTTTTTAATGTGAATCAGCTGAAGCAAGCCATTAATTTTATTCTTTTAGAACCAAATGGGGTTGAAGTGACCCAAACTTCCAATCTTATTATTGGTTTGGTGTTAGTCGCAATTACTTCTGTTGTGATTTTGGGAGGATTGAATAGAATCAGTAAAACTGCTGAAAAACTGGTGCCTTCAATGGTTTTGCTCTATTTTGTGTTAGTAATGATTATTCTCGGGATATATATTGAAGAAGTCCCAACCTATTTAAAACTGATGTTTACAGATGCTTTCAGTGCTGAATTTTACAAGGGAGACCAATTTCTAGGAGGCGTTTTGGGAGGACTGATATTATTGGGAATACGTCGTGGTGCGTTTAGTAATGAAGCAGGAATTGGAACTGCCCCAATGGCACATGGCGCAACAAAAACCAGTGAGCCAGTTCGCGAAGGTTTAGTGGCAATGTTAGGACCTGCAATAGATACGCTCATCGTCTGTACCCTAACTGCATTGGCAATTTTAGTGACAGGAGTTTGGCAAACGACTGATGTCAATGGTGTCAGTCTTACAGCTAGTGCCTTTAATGACGCTATGCCAGGCTATGGTAACTATTTATTGCTCGTTTGTATTGCGACATTTAGTATGTCGTCTTTATTTACCTATTCGTATTATGGTACCAAATGTATGTCCTTTCTTTTTGGGGCAAACAATAAGCACTATTATAATTATCTGTATATCTTAAGTATAATTCTGGGAGCCGTGACGCCATTAAGTATGATGCTTAACTTGATTGATGGCACATTTGCATTGATGGCCATTCCGACAATGACTGCGACTTTGATTTTAGCCCCAAAAGTTGTGACCGAATTTAAACGCTATATAGAAAGGATTACTTCTGAATAATTGAACTTGAGATTTTCTTGTTCCAATGTTCAGATATTGGCTAAACTATTTTTAAAATTCTTATATGGATTCTAATTCTGATTGTTTATGTCATCAGTAAAATGTTTGCGCGCCTTCGGTTGGTTAAATTTGTCTGAATTATAAGTAGAAGATGTTCCTTTCGGAATAGATAGCGACACCCAATCGTTTCCTTTTATCATTTTTCCAATAAAGGCAATCTGACCAATATGATATGGATAATGTCCCAGTTGTCTGAAAATGGCCTCTGCAACAGTATGACCCTCATTTCGGATATAAACAATGGTGTCCATTTCAGAATCCTTTAGTCGAGAGATGGCATCAAACACACAGTTCCAGCCTTTTTCCCAAGCTTTTAATAATTCCTGTTTAGAAGAATATGTTGCTTCAAACTCTTGTTCGCGTTGTCGCCATGATTTTTCTCCATCTTCAGTTAAAAAATTGGTCCATCGGCTCAACATATTACCAACCATATGTTTTGCGATGATAGAGATGCTGTTGAAGTCCTCAGTATGTTATATTTTCATTTCTTCAAAAGTAAGTTGGTCGAACGTTTTGTCACCAACAGTTTTGTAATAAATGAATTGTTTAAGAATTCCAGAAATGTATGTGTTTTCCATAACAAGAGTCTTTGAAGTAACTACGCACAGAAATAGTGATACAAAATCAGGTTAACCATGGGAATTCATAGTTTGATTTTATATCACTATTTAGTTTTATAGATATGAATATTATCCTTTTTCAGGAATAAACTCCAACGCATCACCATTGATGCAATGACGCAATCCTGTTGTTTCTCTCGGACCATCATTAAAAACATGCCCTAAATGACCTCCACAGGTAGCACAATGTTCCTCATCACGCGGATAACCAATTTTATTGTCTTTACCGTACGCTACATTTCCTTTGATTTCTCTATCAAAACTTGGCCAACCGGTTCCTGAATCAAATTTGTGTTCACTTTTAAACAAAGGTGTTTGGCAAGCAGCGCAGACATAAGTTCCGGCTTCGTATTTTTTATTTAAAGGACTTGAAAAAGGAGCTTCAGTGCCTGCTTTTCGAAGAATGTAATATTGGTCTGGTGTTAATTCGGCCTTCCATTCGGCATCTGTTTTGTTAACCTTAAACCGTGCTGTTTCTTGCGTTTCATTATTCGCAGTCTCTTTTTTCTGTGCAGACGAATTGCAACTAAATATTGAAGTTACAATCAGTAGTAATGCTATGTGTCTCATAATATAGATTTGATTTGTTTGTTTTAAGTCGAGAATAGAATCAAATTCTTTCTTAAAGGAACGCTAATTTTTTTAAACTTTCGAATTCATCTCCCTTTAGTATTTGTACGCAGAATTAATACTTTCGGTTTTTACTCTATTTTATTCAAAAAATGGTAAATTGGTAACAAATTATAGGTTTTAATAAACACCCGTACCAATCAATGGCAGAAGTTATCACTCACAGTTTATTTACAGATTTTGATATCAATCTTTTTTTCGCTGGAAAGCATTTTCGATTGTATGAAAAATTCGGTTCGCACATCACTACATTAAATGGTGTCGAAGGAACCTATTTTTCTGTATGGGCACCAAGCGCAAAACAAGTGTCTGTGACTGGAGATTTTAACTTATGGAAAGATGGTGCGCACAAATTGCATGTTCGTTGGGACAAAAGTGGTATTTGGGAAGGCTTTATACCTAATGTTTCAAAAGGTACGGTCTATAAATATAAAATACATAGCGTCATTGAAGGGGTTGTCACCGAAAAGGCAGATCCATATGCGCGTCGCAATGAGCATCCACCACAAACTGCTTCCATTGTTTGGGATGACGATTATAAGTGGAAGGACAACAGATGGATGAAAAAGCGGAAAGATCATAATGCCTTGGACGCTCCATTTTCGGTGTATGAAGTGCATTTGGGATCTTGGAAACGCCATGCAACTGAAGACCGATTTTTGTCTTATCATGAAATGTCAGAAGATCTGGTTGCCTACGTGAAAGAAATGAATTTCACCCATGTGGAATTAATGCCAGTCATGGAATATCCATACGATCCAAGTTGGGGATATCAGATCACTGGTTATTTTGCGCCAACGTCGCGATTTGGTTATCCTGAAGAATTTAAACATTTGGTGGACACCTTCCATAAAAATGATATCGGAGTGATTCTCGATTGGGTACCATCGCATTTCCCGGAAGATGCACATGGTTTGGGCTATTTTGATGGTTCCTGTCTTTATGAGCATCCAGATAGGAGAAAAGGCTATCATAACGATTGGAAAAGTTTGATATTCAATTATGGACGGAATGAAGTGAAATCATTTTTGATCAGTAACGCTATCTATTGGTTAGACCAATACCATATAGATGGTTTGCGAGTGGATGCCGTTGCTTCGATGCTGTTTTTAGATTACTCAAGAGATGAAGGTCAGTGGGAACCAAATATCTTTGGAGGACGCGAAAATTTAGAAGCGATTGCTTTTATGCGAGATATGAATGAAGCAGTCTATAGTAGTTTCCCAGATGTACAGACCATTGCCGAAGAATCTACAGCATTTCCAATGGTATCAAAACCAACCTTTTTAGGTGGTTTAGGTTTTGGAATGAAATGGATGATGGGTTGGATGCATGATACCTTGGCTTATTTTGCAAAAGAGCCAATATACAGACAGTTTCATCAAAATGATTTGACGTTCGCTTTGACCTATGCCTTTACAGAGAATTTCGTCTTACCGTTTTCGCATGATGAAGTTGTTCATGGCAAAGCATCAATGATCCATAAGATGCCAGGTGATGAATGGCAAAAGTTTGCAAACTTAAGAGTGCTTTATAGCTATATGTTTACGCATCCGGGAACTAAATTGTTATTTCAAGGTTGTGAATTTGCCCAAACCAGCGAGTGGAATTTCACTAAAGGACTTGATTGGGATTTGTTACAATATGATTACCATAAAGGCATACAAACGCTCATCAAAGATTTAAATGGTTTGTATAGAATTGAACCAGCCTTATATGAAAAACAATTTGACTGGGAAGGATTTGAATGGATCGACCATAGTGACAATAAAAATTCCGTTTATGTCTATGTCAGAAAAACCGAAAAGCCAATGGATACGGTAATTGTGGTATGTAATATGACTCCAATTCCATTAAACGACTATCAAATTGGGCTTCCCGAAAAAGGAAAGTTAAAGGAGATTTTCAACAGTGATTCTAAAATTTATAATGGAACAGGAGATTTTTATAATGAACCCTTTTCATCTAAAACAGAACCACAACATTTCCGTGATTTCTCAGCAGAAATAACGATTCCGCCTTTGGGAATGGTTGCTTTCAAATACACAGATATCTCAAAAAAAACTAGTGTAAAGAAGCAGTCTAAATCAACCTCAAAGAAAAGTGCTGGAAAACCGAAAGATAAAAAAAATCTAGTAAAAAATAATCGTGTCAAATCTTGAATTACCGAAATCGTTATAGTTAACAATTCATTAAAACTATTGTTTTATATGTGAAAACTTATGCGTTTTTTTGTGTTCTACCTATATATAAATTATGATTGTTAACACCGAATTAGAACAAAAAGGAAATTTATTCCCATCAAAAATAGTAGCCTACAAAAAAGACGTTGACACCCTATATTTTTCCGCAGAGAATGACGTGGTTTTAGAAATGACCATCGTACGCGATAGTGTTTTGCGGTTTCGTTATACTACAACAGGGACTTTTGATAAGGACTTTTCGTATGCCATTACGAAATACGCTAGTACAGGCTACAATCATCTGGTCATCGATGAAGATAAAGACTCCTACACAATCACAACTTCAAAATTGATTTGTATCATCCAAAAATCAAACTTGAAAGTTGCGATTTATGATGCTTTGGACGGTCAACTCATCAATAAGGATGAATTAGGATTTCATTGGGAAGAGAGCTATCAATATGGTGGAAATATTGTAAAGATGAGTAAGCAATCGCATGATGGCGAAAGCTATTTCGGTCTAGGTGATAAACCGGTTGATTTAAACTTAAAAGGCAAGCGATTTGAAAACTGGGTGACCGATTCATATGCATACGGAAAAGGAACAGACCCAATCTATAAAGCGATCCCATTTTACACAGGATTATATAACAAGAAAGCTTATGGCGTCTTTTTTGACAACACTTTCCGTTCGTATTTTGATTTTTCAAATGAACGTCGAAATGTGACCAGTTTTTGGGCACAAGGTGGTGAGATGAATTATTATTTCATCTATGGACCAAAAATGGAAGATGTCGTTGCAAATTATACCGATTTAACAGGAAAACCACATCAATTACCACCATTATGGGCATTAGGGTTTCACCAATGTAAATGGAGTTATTATCCAGAAAGCAATGTCAAGGAAATCACCAAAAAATTTAGAGATTTAAAGATTCCTTGCGATGCCATTTATTTGGATATAGATTATATGGAAGGATTCCGCTGTTTTACATGGAGTAAGGAACATTTTCCGGATCCTAAACGAATGGTAAAGGAATTGGCGGACGATGGTTTCAAAACAGTCGTGATCATCGATCCAGGAATCAAAATCGATAAAGATTACGATGTTTTCAAGGAAGCCTTGGATAAAGATTATTTCTGTAAACGTGCCGATGGTCCTTACATGAAAGGTAAAGTGTGGCCTGGCGAATGCTATTTCCCAGATTTTACAAATAAAAAAGTTCGCGATTGGTGGTCAGAATTATTCCGTGAGTTGGTTGAAGACATTGGTGTCAAAGGGGTTTGGAATGACATGAATGAGCCAGCAGTTATGGAAGTGCCAAATAAAACCTTTCCAGATGATGTGCGTCATGAATATGATGGTAATCGTTGCAGCCACAGAAAGGCACATAATGTGTATGGTATGCAAATGGCAAGAGCAACCTATCAAGGTGTCAAAAAATTTGCCTATCCAAAACGTCCTTTTGTCATTACTCGTGCAGCCTATTCAGGAACACAACGTTATTGCTCAACGTGGACAGGAGATAATGTCGCCACTTGGGAACATTTGTGGATTGCTAACGTGCAAGCACAACGGATGGCCATGTCTGGGTTTTCCTTTGCAGGAAGTGACATAGGAGGTTTTGCAGAGCAACCGCAGGGCGAATTATTCACACGCTGGATTCAGTTAGGTGTATTTCATCCGTTTTGTCGTGTACACTCCTCTGGAGATCATGGAAATCAAGAACCTTGGGCGTTTGATGAAGATGTAACCAATATTGTTCGGAAATTTATAGAATTGCGTTATCAACTGTTGCCTTACTTATATACTTCTTTTTGGAAATATGTCGATGAAGGTGTCCCAATGTTGAAATCTCTGGTGCTTTATGACCAAGATGATGTTCATACCCATTATAGAAATGACGAATTTATTTTTGGAGAACAAATATTAGTTTGCCCAATATTAGAGCCGAATGCGCGCGGCAGACGTATGTTTTTCCCAAAAGGTAAATGGGTCAACTACTGGACAGATCAAGTGGTCAATGGTGGAAGAGAGGCTTGGGTAGATGCGGATATCGATAGCATCCCTATGTTTGTGAAAGAAGGAGCCATCATTCCAAAATATCCGATACAACAATACGTCGGTGAAAAAGAAATAGATGAAATTACTTTAGATGTTTACTATAAAAAGGGCAAAGAAGATTCGACTTTATTTGACGATGCACATGATGGATATGATTATACAAAAGGACGTTATAGTTTAAGAACTTTCAAATTAACAGGTAAAGAAAATGAATTAATTATTCAACAACATAAGGAAGGAAAGTACATGACGACCTATAATACCTTCAAACTACATTTTCGTAACGTTCCTTTTAAAGTTGATAAAGTTCAAATTGATAATGTTGAGGTACCATTGAGTGAGATTAAAATGAATGGAGAGAATACGATGATAGTGGATAAAAACTTTTCCGAGATTCATTTAATTGGAAAATAATTTTTTAAATGTGACCATTAAAATCGTATATGTGTCAAATCTATACATCCCGAATTTTGTACTTTTATATGCATAAAAAAATCCAAAATGAAAAATAGAATAGTAGCATTAGGAGCCGTCTTATTGTTTTTAGCTTGTAAAACCAATCCTTTTACAGGTAAACAAACATTGGCATTGGTTCCGAATTCGCAAATTTTCCCAACGGCATTTGCTCAATATGACCAATTTTTAACAGAAAATAAGGTCGTTAAAGGTACAGCAGACGCCAATATGGTTAAAAATGTTGGTCAAAAAATTGCAGTAGCGGCAGAACGTTGGTTAGATGCAAATGGATATCAAGGTTATCTAACTGATTATAAGTGGGAGTACAATCTCGTGGATGATGCAACAGTAAATGCATGGTGTATGCCTGGAGGAAAAATCGTTTTCTACACTGGAATATTACCAATTGCCGATGGTGAAGCCGGAATCGCAGCAATTATGGGTCATGAGGTGGCGCACGCGCTTGCAAATCATGGACAGCAACGTATGAGTGCAGGTACACTACAGCAAGTAGGAGCAATCGCAGGGAATGTTGCCATTAAAGATGAGCAAACATTGAACATTTTCAATCAAGCCTATGGTGTAGGTACACAAGTTGGTGTAATGTTACCTTTTAGCAGAAGTCATGAAACCGAAGCTGATGAAATCGGTTTGTATTTAATGGCAATTGCAGGTTACGACCCTATAGAAGGAGCTGATTTATGGAGGCGGATGGATGCCAACAGTGGGGGAGAAGCACCACCAGAGTTTATGAGTACGCATCCAAGTAATGCATCACGTATTGCTAACATTGAAGCGCTTGCGCCCAGAGCGAAAGAAGAAGCTAAAAAATTCGGTGTGACATCATTTAAACGTTAGATAACCCATATATTAAAATATTTATATAACTTTCGAAGCTGCTCTACTTAAGAGCAGCTTTTATTTTTACATTATGGCAGAATTAGAAAAAGGGAGTAAAAAACTGCTCAACGCTTGGGCGTTTTATGATTGGGCAAATTCGGTGTATACACTGACCATTGCATCTTCGATCTTTCCAATTTTCTATTCAGCATTGTTTGTCAACCAATTAGAAAAGGTGGTTCCTGCCTTTGGGTTTGAATTTAAGAGCACTGCACTAATTACGTTTGTGACAGCCTTTACATTTTTGGTAGTCTCTTTTACCTCACCATTGTTATCAGGAATCGCAGATTACGTGGGGAACAAGAAAAACTTCATGAAATTTTTCTGCTATGTTGGTGGTGCTGGATGTATTGGACTCTATTGGTTTAGTCTTGATAGAATTTATTTAAGTTTATTATTTTATTTTATGGGACTTATTGGGTATTGGGGAAGTTTGGTGTTTTATAATTCATACTTGCCTGATATTGCTTTTGAAGAACAACAAGACAAGGTCAGTGCCAAGGGCTTTTCTATGGGTTATATAGGAAGTGTACTTTTGCTGATCGTGAATTTGGCTATGGTCATGAGTCAAGACGAAACAGCTGATAAAGTTGAAATGATGCGTTATTCCTTTATTACTGTGGGATTATGGTGGATCGTTTTTAGTCAATATTCTTTTTATTGGTTGCCAAAAGGAAGTTCAAAAGGTCACAAAGTAACGAAGGACGTTGTATTTAATGGTTTTAAAGAGTTGATAGTTGTTTGGGGTCAGCTCACCCAGAATTTGAGATTGAAACGTTATTTGACTGCATTTTTTGTGTTCAGTATGGCAGTGCAGACAATTATGTTGGTAGCCGTTTATTTTGGTGAAGAGGAGATTGCATGGGCAGATGCTGACGAAAAAACCATGGGTCTAATTATTAGTATCCTAATCATCCAAATTGTGGCAGTCGTTGGAGCTATATTGACATCAAAAGCATCATCAAAATTTGGAAACATCAAAACCTTGATCGTTGTCAATTTTGTATGGATGGGATTATGTTTTTATGCCTATTTCATGATTACACCATTAGACTTTTACATTGCGGCCGCTTTTGTCGGTTTTGTAATGGGAGGAATTCAGGCGTTAGCGCGCTCGACCTATTCAAAATTTTTACCAGATACAAAAGATACCACATCTTACTTCAGTTTTTATGATGTTGCAGAAAAAATAGGAATCGTCATAGGAATGGTCATTTTCGCAACCATCGACCAAATCACTGGTAGTATGCGTAATGCAATTTTGTTTTTGTTCGTGTTTTTTTTAATTGGGATCGTTTTGTTATTTAGAGTGCCTAAAAATTAATTTGTTAAAGAAAATTGTTATGTTTGCCACAAATCTTAAAAAAAGACTAACAATGAAACATTTTAAACTATTTTTTACATTGATGATGGCCTCTACATTGTTAATGGTGCAATCCTGTAGTGATTCTGATGACTCAAACAATAATCCTCCAGCCGCTGCAGGTACCTTTCAAGTTGATTTTGATGGTCAAACGTATGTTGCAGACGTTGTTAGCTCTACAATTATCGATAATAATATTAACATTGCAGGTCTAAGAGGAACGGAAGGTGAAAATGTTAATATCACTGTATTTGGCTCTACAGTAGGAACTTACCAATTAGGAGTTACCATGAACCAAGTTGAGGTGAATGGAGCAGCATATATAGAGCCTAATAATGATGGATCAGGTGTTTTTGTATCCATAGGTGACGGAACAACAGCTCAAGGCGAAGTCGTTATTACCGAAATTGATGAAGTCAATTTAACAATCTCAGGAACTTTTAACTTTACAGGAACAAACGGAAACACTGAAGAAGTTAAGGAATTTACAAATGGTTCATTTAATCGTATTCCTTATATTGATGGTTTGGTTGCGAATGATAATCAATTCTTCGCCAAAGTTGACGGAGCAGAATTCGTTGAGGATTTAGTAGCAGGAGTAAATTTATCTACAGGTGGTCAATCATCACTTGGTATTACCGCTACAAAAAATAGCAATGAAACAATTGGTTTATATTTTGATTCAGAAGTGGCACCTGGAACTTATGATTTTGGTGGATTTGGAAGCGTTCCTTTGGCACAATATAATGTAAGTACGTCTGAAATCACAATTGGTACTGGGACTTTTACAATAACTACACACGATATCGCAAATAAGCATATTGTAGGAACGTTTGAGTTTACTTCTGAAGCAGTTTTCGGAGGAACAGGAGCAACTTACGAAATAACTGAAGGAAGTTTTGATGTAGTTTATTTCTAAATAAAATTTCAATTTAAAAAAGCCTGTATTCCACTCTTGAATACAGGCTTTTTTAATTACGTTAACTCATTATTTACTTTCTATACTTCCAGAACCAGCGACTTTTGTACTTTCGATTTTTGGATTTCCTATATATCTAATATCACCTGAACCAGCGACATTCGCTTTTAAACTTTTATTACAAACTACATCAGCAACGCCAGAACCAGCTACAGAAATTTCGGTGTTATTGGCAAGCAAGTCAAAACCATGAAATTCACCGGAGCCTGCCACGCTAGCATCTAAGTTGTTTGTGCTTCCAGTAAGTGTTAAGTCGCCAGAACCAGCAATACTGGCTTTTGTTGAAGAAGCTTCCATTTTTAATTTCATAGCTCCAGAACCTGCTATAGAAACATTCATGTCTGTTGAGGTGATTTTGTTTTCGTTCCATAAATTACCGGATCCGGCCATAGATACTGCGCTAATATCTTTAAAAGGAATTGTTATTTTGATGGTGTTGTTATTACTGACCTGCAAATTGATTTTATTTTCAGTCTTAATAATCAAATTACCCCCTTTAACCTCCGTGATAATGTATTGGATTAGATTTTCTTCACCTTCAATGGTGATTTTGCCTTCTGTCCCAGCAACTAGAACGTAATCAAAAGATCCTGCACATTTGATGCCGTCATAATCTGATGTGGTTCGGGTAACAGTCGTCATGTTGCCGTTTCCTTTTATTTTCTTTTGAGCTTGAATGGTAGTTGCAACAAGCAACACTGCGATGAATAGAATTGTTTTTTTCATGATGAATAGTGTTTAATTGATTTATTGTTAAATGATTTTTTTTTGAAAAGTTTATTAATTCTTTTTGAATGACACACTGCCATAATCGGAATTGATTTTTACCAAATTTGAAGTCGAGGAATTTCCATAATATCCTTGATAATATTTGTCTGTCGATTCGACTCGTTTTTTGGTAAATTCAAATCCATCGGAATCTCTCAACGAAGCATATTCCAATTCCAGTTCAAATTTGAAGTTGTAAGCGGGTTCAAAACCAATAGTTATCCCAACATAGTTTGACTGAATATCAACATTTCCGGCATTCGCAGTCATTCGCCCAATCTTGATAGAGCCGTAATCAGAATCGAGTTTTATGTTTTTATAGACATCACCAATCACTAGCGTTAGATAATCACCATTTCCAGTGAGGTTGTTTATGTTTTCAACCGTCATCGAACCATAATCACAATTATAGGTCACATTTTCGGCAATCTTAATTGTAGACTTGGTATAATCTGCGGTTATTTCCAGGTTTTTTGTCTTCGCCACAATATAATCACTGTAATCGGCATTTATTTTTCCACTCTTGATGTATTCAAAATAGCTATTGTTGGTATAATCAAACGTGATGTAATTATTATCAGCCATCAATTCTTTGGTAGTGATCTTTCCATAGTCACAATCGATAACAGCCCGACCTTCCAGCTTATCGAGATTAATGCTGCCGTAATCATTGTTTAATTCTACATTATTGGTAATAGGTAATTTGATGAGGTAATTTACCTCCATATTCACATTGTTACTCTTTCCCCAACTCCACCATGAATTTGATTTAGAATCATTGAAAACAGTTTTTGCAGAAACCAAATCAGCAGTCGCACTAAAATCGACAGTGATATCATTTAGTTTTTTTTGCGCTTTTTCGGCATCATTACTATTGGTTTTAATGGTCACCTCAATAATAGTCTTGTTTCCTGAATAGGTTACAATAGTGATGTTGCCATAGCTGTTATTCACCTTTAATGTTGCGTTGCTGTTAACAGTAAACTCTTTTTTAATAGTTTTTTCTCTGGAATGTGCTCCTTTTTCAGAATTATAATTGTTTCCCAATACCAAAGTTGGTATCAATAGGAGCGTGAAAAGGGCTTTATGTAGTATTTGTGATTTCATGTTCTATTTTTTAATCGTTTGTGATTAAGTTTATTTTCTCTTTTATGGCAGAGAAATGGTTCATATTCATTTTTAGAGTGTCATTTGTTTTAATTGTTTCACATCCTCGATACGCTCCATAACGTTCTGCAGCACATCAATTCTATTTTGAAAATTGCTAATCATGGCATAGATTACGCGTTTATCATCACCACTTTTAGTAAGATCGTTTTTAAGAGATGCGTAATCGTTTTCAAGAGTTTTCAATTGTTTCAAGGCATCGTTAATTAATAATTCCGTTTGTGGCGTACGCTCTTTGTTGAGTTTATTAAGTTCATTATCAATGGTAGATGTAAAAAAATCCTGTGTTTTTGATAATTCTGGAGACACGCTCGCCAAGCCTTTCGTTTCCGGTTGTAAATTAAAAACGGTTAGCAACCCAAAACAGATCACGATTGTTGCAGCGAACGCTATCAAAGGTTTCCAAAAATTGAAAGATTTTTTTGAGGCCTCAACTTGTTTCGAACCAATTCCATTCAATTTTGACATAAACCGATCCTGATGACCAATGGTTGGCACCTCTACATCGAATTCATCTCTTAAATTCTCAAAAAGCTGATTTAAATTATCTTTTTTCATCGTCATTTATATTATAATGTTGAAAGCAACTTTTGTCTCAAACTGTCCTTTGCTCTAGATATTAATGTTCTACAATTGCCGTGACTCATATTTAAAATCTCACTGATTTCTTCGTAATCAAATCCTTCAATCAGATGTAACTTCAAGCTTACTTGGTAACTTTCTTTTAAGGTTTCCATGGTGGATATTATATGTGACGCTTTTGTGCTCATCAGTTCATCATCCTCAACAATTCCTTGGTCATCTTCAACCTTATACATCACATCATCCAAAGCAATTTCTTGGTACTTCACATTCTTGTTGTAATCTTGAATGCTGTTATTCACAACAATTCGTTTTAGCCAAGCTCCGAACATAGAATTATCCTTAAGACTCCCCAATTTAGAAAAAGCCGATAAAAATGATTCCTGCATAATGTCTTCCGCCTTGTAAGAATCCTTGACGATTCGATACGAAGTGTTGTACATCGCTTTGTAATATCTATTATAGACCTCGATCTGTGCTCGTTGGTCATTAGATTTGCAAAGCTCCAAGAGCTGTTCAATATTTTGGGTGGTTAGTGACAAAAAAACAATCGCTTTAGTATAATGATGAAGTTACTTAAAGTTTGTTACAGTTTGTGGAAAAAAAAGTTTAGAAAGAAAGAAGTTTGGGGGTTTAGTGAAGTTTATGAGGTTCAGTTTTTTTTTTTTTTGATTTGAGATATTTAGAAGCGTAATAACCGAATAATGGCCCAACATTACGTTTTATAGCAATTTCGAATAGTGAACATTAAACTCTAAACCTAGAGCCTGAATGAAGAGCTAAACTATAAACTTAAACTCCAAACTCCACAATGGCATAACTATTGAATTTATAAGAAGAGAAGACATTCAAATAATGTGTTAGTTTGTTGAAAATCAATAAATAAAGAATGTTTAGTATTTATACTATAATTTACATTCTGTTCGTTTAATGACAGAATGACCTAAAAAGAGATATGACGAAATCTAAATTTTTAAGTCTTGACAGTTTGTCATTTCAGGATTTTGATGAAAATTCAGAATTGATACCTTTAATGACACCAGAAGACGAAGCCGAAATAAATAACGAATCTTTACCAGAAACACTGCCTATCTTGTCCTTAAGGAATACGGTTTTGTTCCCAGGGGTTGTAATTCCGATTACAGCAGGACGTGATAAATCCATCAAACTAATCAATGATGCCAACAAAGGCAGCAAAGTGATTGGTGTGGTATCTCAAAAGGACGAAACCATTGAAGATCCTACAGGAAAGGACATTTACAAAACTGGAACTGTAGCAAGAATTCTTCGAGTTTTAAAGATGCCTGATGGCAACACGACCATTATTATTCAAGGAAAAAAGCGTTTTAACGTCAATCAAATCCTAACGGAAAAACCGTATATTACTGCGACAGTTTCTGATGTTGCGGAAGCAAAACCGGCCGAAGATAATGATGAATTTAAGGCAATTATTGAATCCATAAAGGATTTATCACTAGAGATAATCAAGGAAAGCCCAAATATTCCTACCGAAGCGACTTTTGCTATTAAGAATATTGAAAGTAATTCGTTCCTGATCAATTTTGTGTCTTCCAACATGAATTTGTCTGTGGAAGATAAACAAAAATTACTGGAAATCAATGATTTGAAAGAACGCGCTTTGGCCACTTTGAAATTTATGAATATGGAGTTCCAAAAGCTGGAGCTTAAAAATGATATTCAGAGCAAGGTTCAAAGTGATATGAATCAGCAACAACGCGAATATTTTCTTCACCAACAGATGAAGACCATTCAAGAGGAATTGGGTGGTGTCAACTCTGATGAGGAAATTGAAGAAATGCGTATGCGTTCCAAGAAGAAAGGCTGGGATGAGAAGGTAGCTGAGCATTTTAATAAGGAACTTTCCAAATTGCAACGCATGAATCCGCAAGTTGCGGAATATTCCATTCAACGGAACTACCTGGATCTGTTCCTCGATTTACCTTGGAATAAATTCAGTAAAGACAAATTCGATCTTAAACGTGCCATGCGAATTCTCGATAGAGATCACTACGGATTGGATGATGTGAAGCGTCGAATTATTGAATATTTGGCAGTTTTAAAATTGCGAAATGATATGAAATCCCCAATTCTTTGTCTCTACGGTCCTCCAGGAGTTGGTAAAACATCGTTAGGTAAATCAATTGCAGAAGCTTTGGGACGCGAATATGTTAGAATGTCATTGGGTGGCTTGCGAGATGAAGCAGAGATTCGAGGCCATAGAAAAACCTACATTGGAGCGATGCCAGGACGAATTCTTCAAAGTTTGAAGAAAGCTGGCACTTCAAATCCTGTGTTTGTGTTGGATGAAATTGATAAGTTGACCAATAGCCATCAAGGCGATCCGTCGTCCGCAATGCTTGAAGTCTTAGACCCAGAGCAAAATGGCGAATTCTATGATAATTTCCTTGAAATGGGATATGATTTATCTAAAGTCATGTTCATTGCAACTGCAAATAGTTTGAGTACGATTCAACCAGCGTTGTTAGACAGAATGGAAATCATTGATGTCACTGGCTATACGATAGAGGAGAAGGTGGAAATTGGTAAACGTCATTTATTGCCAAAACAATTGAAAGAGCATGGAATGACGGCTGATAATCTCAAAATAGCAAAACCACAGATGGAGAAAATTGTGGAAGGTTATACTAGAGAATCAGGTGTGAGAGGTTTGGAAAAACAATTGGCAAAAATGGTTCGTCATGCCGCCAAAAACATTGCCATGGAAGAAGAGTACAATCTTAAAGTAACCAACGAAGATGTCATCAACGTATTAGGTTCTCCTAAAATGGAACGTGATAAGTATGAGAATAACAATGTAGCAGGTGTGGTTACAGGATTGGCTTGGACCCGAGTAGGTGGTGACATTTTGTTCATCGAATCAATTTTATCCAAAGGAAAGGGAACTTTGACCATTACTGGAAATTTGGGGACTGTCATGAAGGAGTCTGCAACCATTGCCATGGAATACATCAAGGCAAATGCAGATGAATTCGGAATTGATCCTGATGTATTCTCAAAATACAACGTTCATATTCACGTTCCGGAAGGCGCAACGCCAAAGGATGGACCAAGTGCTGGTGTCACCATGTTGACGTCGTTGGTATCGTTGTTCACGCAAAGAAAAGTGAAAAAGAATCTTGCCATGACAGGAGAAATCACTTTACGTGGAAAGGTGCTTCCAGTAGGAGGAATCAAGGAAAAGATTTTAGCTGCCAAACGTGCTCGTATCACTGAAATCTTATTATGCGAAGACAATAAGCGCGACATCGAAGAAATTAAACCTGAATATTTAAAAGGATTGACCTTTCATTATGTGTCTGATATGAGTGATGTTTTAAAACAGGCCTTGACCCAAGAAAAAGTGAAAAATGCGAAGTCTTTATAAATAGTCTTATTCAGATAACAATTCTAAAGAAGTCCAGCTGCCTATATGGTATCTCGACTTCTTTTTTTATTTCTGATATTCAATTTAAATTTCATAAAAATCCTTTTATCTTCTTCCAAATAACATTCATCTAATTTTTCAATCAAAATAAATTTAACTTGCAACCGTTTAAGTAAGATATATTACTTTTGCCACCCTATGCTAAAGAGGATTACCACTTTATTATGTGTTATTGCAACCTTGCCTGTGTTTGCTCAATTGGGTGGTGAAGCAACTTATCAATTCCTCAATTTAGTGTCGTCTCCTCGTCAAGCTGCTTTAGGAGGAAAAATTGTCACTAATTTTGATTATGATGTGGTTGGCGGACTCTACAATCCGGCCGCAATCAATGTAGAAATGGACAATCAGCTTGCGCTCAATTACTCAAGTTATTTAGGGGGAATAAGTTATGGTACAGGTGCTTACGCCTACACTTGGGACAGACATGTCAATACGCTACATGTTGGAATGTCTTATATAAATTATGGAACCTTTGACGGATACGATTTAAATGGTGTTAGCACGGGAACATTTACAGGTAACGAAGCTGCCTTATCTTTTGGTTATGGGTATCAAATTCCTTATTCTGACTTTCGTATTGGGGCGAATTTAAAATTTATCACGTCACAATTAGAACAATATAATTCACTTGGTGGAGCGGTCGATTTGGCAGCTATGTATATCAATGAAGATCTCGATTTTCATGCCGCCGTTGTGGTGAGAAATCTTGGTATGCAATTTACCACATACGCAGGCATGAAAGAAAAACTTCCTATGGAAGTCGATTTTGGAATGTCGCAAACTTTGCAATATGTACCAATCCGTTGGCACGTCACTTTCGAGAACTTGCAAAAATGGCCAATCGGCGAATCGAATCCATCACGAGCCACGACCGACTTGGACGGCAATCAGACACAAGAAAAAGTTGGATTTTTAAATGAAGCATTACGACACACCATTTTAGGAGCCGAATTGTTTCCAGATAAAGGATTTAGTCTACGAATGGGATATAATTTTAGAAGAGCCGAAGAGCTGCGGATTGTTGACCAACGAAATTTTTCCGGAGTGTCCTTCGGTATCGGTTTAAAACTGAATAAAATGCGCTTTAGTTATTCCCATGCTAGATATAATGGCGCGTCAAATACAAGTTTTTTTGGACTTCAAATCGATTTGCGATAAATTCTGATAAATATCAGAATTCAAAATAAACAACATGAAAAAAATTACCATAGCCATTGACGGATTTTCTTCCACAGGAAAAAGCACAGTTGCCAAACAATTGGCAAAAAATTTGGGTTATGTTTATGTGGATTCTGGTGCGATGTATCGCGCTGTGACCTTGTTTGCCATGCGTCATAATTTCATTAATGAGACTAAATTTGAAATTGAAAAATTGATTTCAGAATTAAAAAATATAAATATTTCATTTACATTCAATGATGATTTAGGTTTTGCAGAAGTCTATTTGAATGGTGAAAATGTCGAAAATGACATTCGTACGTTGGAAGTATCAAATTTCGTAAGTCCAATCGCAGAAATTTCCGAGGTTAGAAGAATGCTTGTAAAACAACAACAAGTACTGGGTAAAGGCAAAGGGGTTGTAATGGATGGAAGAGATATCGGGACGGTTGTGTTTCCAGATGCCGAATTAAAAGTTTTTATGAATGCGTCGGCCGAGACTCGTGCAAAAAGACGTTATCATGAATTGTTGGACCGCAATGAGGATGTTAATTATGACGATGTCCTTCATAATGTGACGAAGCGCGATTCAATTGATACCAGTAGAGAAGATTCACCTTTGATAAAAGCCGATGATGCCATCGAGTTTGATAATTCGGATTTGACCATCGAAGAACAATTCCAGACACTTTTAAGGTTAGCAAAAAAGAAAATTGAAGATAATGCATAAAAAAAGCGACTCTAAAGTCGCTCTTTCTTACGTCATTTTCCAGTATTAGTCATTTGGAATGATCAATTCTTGATCTGGATGAATCAAATCAGGATTCTTCAAAATATCCGAATTGGCCGCGAATATCTTTTGATATTTAGAAGCATCACCATAATAGTGTTTTGCTATTTTGCCCAATGTTTCACCACTCTTTACAGTGTGACGTGCATATACTGACGTGTCAGCTACCTTAATGTCGGCTTTTATATCGCTAGGGTTATCTCCACCAACTGCTTTAATTTGATCCCATAATTGATTTTTCTCATATTGGTTTTTTGCAGTCCCAGTTATATGTAATACACCATTTTCTTCTTTTACATCACCATTTTGAATGTTTAGCTTTTGCCCAAGATCAAGAACGTCTTGATATTTTGATTTTACCATAATAATTTGTTTTAGTTTTAAAAAATTAGTTCTATTGTAAATATACCAATAATAATACCAAAAGGTAAGTAACCATGAATCAACTTTTTAACAAACGTGGCTAATTTAAGAATTAGCTAAATGAGTTGTTATTTTTTTGGAAATCAATGATTAAAAGTTTATTTTTGCACTCCTTTTAGCGAAACCTAGGAAAGAGAAAAGGAAATAAACAAAACAAACAATAACACTTCTGTGTGACATTCGCTCCAATCTTCCTAAACACACAGAATACAAAATTAATGTTCAGCACATGTCTGAAAAAGAAACAAACCCAGCAGAAGTAGTAGCTACGGACGCACAAGAAACTGCAGGTGAAACTGCAACAGTAGAAACCGCTGAAGCTCCGAAAGCGAAAGTATCGGAAGCACAAGCAAACCCAAAAAAGTTTTTAGAGGAATTTAACTGGCACAATTACGAAGAAGGAATTGAGCAAGTTGATGACAAAAAACTTGAGGAATTTGAAAAATTAGTAGCAGAAAATTTCGTTGATACTTTAGATGATGAAGTGGTAGAAGGCGAAGTCATCCACATGACAGATCGTGATGCAATCATTGACATCAACGCAAAGTCAGAAGGTGTTATCTCTCTTAATGAGTTCCGTTACAATCCAAACCTTAAAGTGGGTGACAAAGTTGAAGTATTGATTGATGTGCGTGAAGATGCAACTGGTCAATTGGTATTATCTCACAGAAAAGCGAGAGTAATCAAAGCGTGGGATCGTGTTAACAATGCACATGATACAGGTGAGATCGTTAATGGTTTCGTTAAATGTAGAACGAAAGGTGGTATGATCGTTGACGTATTCGGCATCGAAGCATTCTTGCCAGGTTCTCAAATTGACGTTAAGCCAATTAGAGATTACGATCAATATGTGAATAAAACTATGGAGTTCAAAGTTGTGAAAATCAACCATGAGTTCAAAAACATCGTTGTTTCTCACAAAGCGCTTATTGAAGCGGATATTGAAGAACAGAAAAAAGAAATCATCTCTCAACTTGAAAAAGGTCAAGTACTTGAAGGTATCGTGAAAAACATTACATCATACGGTGTGTTTATCGACCTTGGTGGTGTTGACGGATTGGTGCATATTACAGACCTTTCTTGGTCACGTATCAACCATCCAAATGAGATTGTTGAGTTAGATCAAAAACTGAATGTTGTTATCCTTGATTTTGATGAAGATAAATCAAGAATCCAATTAGGTTTGAAACAATTGAGCAAACATCCTTGGGAAGCTTTAGCTGAAGACGTAAAAATCGGAGACAAAGTGAAAGGAAAAGTTGTTGTGATTGCTGATTACGGTGCATTCGTAGAAGTAGAAGAAGGTGTTGAAGGATTGGTTCACGTTAGTGAAATGTCATGGTCAACGCATTTACGTTCTGCGCAAGATTTCGTTAACGTAGGTGATGAAATCGAAGCTGTGATCCTAACACTTGATAGAGAAGATCGTAAAATGTCTCTTGGTATCAAACAATTGACGCCAGATCCATGGACTGATATTACGTCTAAATATCCAGTAGGTTCTAAACATACAGGTATCGTTCGTAACTTCACAAACTTTGGTGTGTTCGTAGAATTGGAAGAAGGTATCGACGGATTGATTTATATCTCTGACTTATCTTGGACCAAGAAAATCAAACATCCAAGTGAATTTTGCAATGTAGGAGATAATCTTGATGTTGTTGTATTGGAATTGGATGTTGAAGGACGTAAATTAAGTTTAGGTCACAAACAAACAACTGACAATCCTTGGGACAAATATGAAACTGAATTCGCACTTGGGACAACCCATACTGCAGAAATAGGTGAAATGGTTGACAAAGGAGCTACAATTGATTTCAACGAAGATATCGTTGCATTTGTTCCTGCACGTCATTTAGAACAAGAAGATGGTAAGAAATTGAAAAAAGGTGACACTGCTGAATTCAAAATTATTGAGTTCAATAAAGAGTTCAAACGTGTTGTTGCTTCTCATACCGCTATCTTTAGAGAAGAAGAAATTGCTAACGTAAAAGCAGCTGTTGCTAAGGCAGAAGCTTCTGCAGCAGAAGCAAAACCAACTTTGGGTGATGCTAATGATGCTTTACAAGCTCTTAAAGATAAAATGGACGGGAAGAAATAACCCAGTTGCTGCGAAAGCAGGAATATCATTTTAATAAACGAAGCCTTCAATGTAAATTGGAGGCTTTTTTATTTTGTATTGACCCTATGCGCCTTTGCAAGAATATCCTATTGCAAACCCCATTTTTTATCCTAACTTTGTAAACCAAATACGTTTGGAAACACTATGGGCCATAAAGTTTTACTTAACGCTAAAGAGGTAAACATCATTCTTCATCGATTGGCTTGTCAACTAATTGAAAACCACAACGATTTTTCAGAAACTGTTTTAATAGGGATTCAACCTCGTGGAAAATTCCTTGCAATCCGATTGGCACAAATGCTAAAGGAGGATTATAAAATCAAGAATATTCGGCTTGGGCTATTGGATATCACCTTTTTTAGAGATGATTTCCGTCGAGGAGAAAAGCCATTGGAAGCAAATACGACTGAAATCAACTTTTTGGTTGAAAACAAAAACATTGTGTTCATTGATGACGTTCTATATACAGGACGAAGTATAAATGCCGCTCTGACAGCAATACAATCATTTGGACGACCTAACGAAATAGAATTACTAACCTTAATTGACAGGCGTTTCAGCAGACATTTGCCCATTCAGCCAAATTATAGAGGAAGACAAGTTGATGCCATCAACGAAGAGAAGGTACAAGTGCATTGGAAAGAGAATGATGGAGAGGATGCTGTATATTTAGTTAATGAATAACAGTAAAAATTTGATAATTGGTTCAATAATTTTGAACATCTTATATAAAGAACAGGACATAACATGAGCGAATTAAGTGTCAACCACTTACTGGGAATCAAATATCTGAACTCACAGGATATTCAACTTATCTTTGAAACAGCTGATCATTTCAAAGAAGTCATCAATCGACCGATCAAAAAAGTGCCTTCACTTCGTGATATTACCATTGCCAATCTTTTTTTTGAAAATTCCACGCGTACTAAATTATCTTTTGAATTGGCAGAAAAAAGACTTTCAGCAGACGTAATAAACTTTTCGTCTTCACAATCTTCAGTTTCTAAAGGAGAAACGTTAATTGATACGGTCAACAATATCCTGTCCATGAAAGTGGATATGGTCGTGATGCGTCACCCCAATCCTGGGGCAAGCGTGTTTTTATCGCAACATGTCAACGCGAGCATTATTAACGCTGGAGATGGCGCTCATGAACATCCTACACAAGCTTTACTCGATAGTTATTCAATAAGAGAACGATTAAGAAGTGTCAAAGGAAAAAATGTGGTTATTGTTGGTGATATTCTTCACAGTAGAGTTGCCTTGTCCAATATTTTTGCCTTACAATTACAAGGTGCCAATGTGATGGTGTGTGGCCCAAAAACTTTGCTGCCAAAATATATTGATAAATTGGGTGTAAGAGTTGAAACCGATTTGAAAAAAGCTCTCAATTGGTGTGATGTGGCAAATATGTTGCGAGTTCAAAATGAACGTATGGACATTAGTTATTTCCCTTCTACTAGAGAATATACACAACAATATGGCGTTAATAAAGCCATGCTGGAATCTTTGGATAAAGAAATAACCATAATGCATCCTGGACCCATCAATCGTGGTGTGGAAATTACGAGTGATGTTGCTGATTCCAAACAAGCGATTATTTTGGACCAAGTTCAAAATGGTGTTGCCATTCGAATGGCGGTCATTTATTTATTAGCTTCTAAAATAAAACATTGAGATTATGATATTTGATAAAGACGAAAACATAACAATTGTTATTCAAGAAAAAAGCACAATTGTTGAATTGGTAAAGAAAATGCAAGCAACTTATCCGAAATTTAAAGGAGATAATGTGATTGTAAATCTTTCTGTAATGTCAAAAGTGACGTTGCAAGATATCATCGAGTTTTTAGACCTTTCCAAAAAACATCGTCATGCAAAACAATCGTTTGTAATTGTAACAGACAAGGCAAATTTGGATGAAATGCCAGACGAATTGATTGTTGTTCCCACTTTAAAAGAAGCGTATGACATCATTGAGATGGAAGAGATGGAGCGTGACCTGGGAATTTAAAAAAGATTTTGAGTTAGTATGTTTGAAGTTCAGATATAAAGGTCTCCCATCGGGATGCATCTATTAGACTTCTAAACTCATCAACTCAAAATTTCTAAACTTAAATAATGAAACTCACTATTCTCGGCTGCTATAGCGCAACACCACGAACAGATACCAATCCTACAGCACAGGTTTTAGAGATGAACAACCATATGTTTCTTATTGATTGTGGAGAAGGAACTCAAGTTGAATTGCGACGTAATAAGATAAAGTTTGCTCGAATCAAACATATTTTTATTTCTCATTTACATGGCGATCATTTCTTTGGTCTGGTTGGCTTGATTTCTACGTTTCATTTATTAACTCGAGAGACAGAACTACATATTTATGCTCCGAAAGGTTTAAAAGAAGTCATCACACTTCAAATGAAATTGGCAGATGCTTGGACCAATTTTCAACTTATTTTTCATGAATTGACTTCAAGATCTTCTGAATTGATTTTTGAAGATGAGAAGGTAGAAGTCTACACCATTCCTTTAGATCATCGCATCTATACTAATGGATTTTTATTCAAAGAAAAAGAAGGCGATAGACATTTAGATATACCAGCAGTGATTGAGGCAAATATTGATATTGCTTACTATCGAAAGCTGAAACAAGGATTTGATGTCGAGAATAAGGATGGTATATTAATTGATCATAAGAAAGTAACTACGCTGCCTACGCCAACTAAAAGCTATGCTTTTTGTAGTGACACGGCATACTATGAATCGATCATTCCAATTATTAAAGGAGTGGACGTACTTTATCATGAATCCACTTTTCTTGAAAAAAATGCAAAGTTAGCACCGAAAACAAAACATTCTACAGCAAAGGAAGCAGCTATGATCGCAAAAAAAGCAGACGTTGGCACGTTGATATTAGGTCATTTTTCTACACGTTATGACAATCTGAAAGAATTCAAAACGGAAGCACAGACTATTTTTAAACCAGTGAAATTGGCGAGAGATGGCAAAAAGTTTAATTTTGATTAAACACTAACTGAAAGCTAAAAGCTATAGGCTAAAAGCGAAAGGCTAATTTATTCTTATGTCATCATCTATCGTAAATTAATGATGCGTACTTTATTTGAGTTCAATAAAATAGAAACACATGGAAAAAGATTTAAGTAACTATCGAAAATCATACGAAAAAAAAGAGTTGTTGGAAAGTGTCATAAGCAATCATCCAATGCAGCAATTCCAGACTTGGTTTCATGAAGTTGATGCAAATTTTGATGATGGCGAAACGAACGCGATGACCATTTCAACAATCGGTTTGGATGGCTATCCAAAAAGTAGAGTAGTGCTACTTAAAAAGTTCGGTAATGACGGTTTTATTTTTTATACAAACTATGAAAGTGAAAAGGGTAAAGCCATAGCAAACAATCCTCATGTAAGTTTGTCTTTCTTTTGGCATCAAGTGGAACGTCAAGTAATTATTAAAGGTAAAGCCGTAAAGATTGCAGAAAATTTGAGTGATAGCTATTTTGAATCACGACCCAGAGGTAGTCAATTGGGAGCGCTAGTCTCCCATCAAAGTGAAGTAGTGGCAAATAGGGAAGTGCTTGAAAAGCAATTGCATCAACTAGAAGCTGAATATAAAGGAAAAGAAATTCCCAGACCGGATTATTGGGGAGGATTTATAGTAAAACCTGTCGAAATCGAATTTTGGCAAGGAAGACCTAACCGTTTACATGACAGAATTCGATATAAATTAGATAGTGGTTTCAGCTGGCAAATAGAACGCCTATCTCCCTAATGTTTTTTAGTCAAAAACATCAAGAACATCGATGAAATGCATTTTAATGATGATGAAATACCTAAATTGTTTGCTTTGAAAAGCATTTCATCGATGATTTGCATTAAATACCGATAAAAAGACTGTATTTTGTCGATTTTAACATTTCTTTAACATTATTTAGTTTTTGTTAAGAGTATTTTAGACCTACCAAATCTAATGTACCCTACTTATGAAAACGATTAAACTCCTGTCTTTACTGACATTAATGGCTATCATGTCCATTTCTTGCTCAACCGATGAAGTGGCCACTGAAACACTTGATTCTTCAGTTTTGGTAGCTACCCCAGCAGCCAAAACAATCGAAATAGAAATTATGGAGTTGATCAATGCGCATAGAATTGGAATGGGTTTAAATCCATTACAGAATTTGAGTATTATCAAATCTGTTGCTTTTACCCATACAGATTATATGGTAGTTAATAATCAGGTGAATCACGATAATTTTTACGTTCGCAAAAACAGCTTAATACAGAATGCAGGTGCTATATCTGTTTCAGAAAATGTAGCTTATGGTTACAATACAGCTGAAGGTGTTGTGAATGCCTGGCTTAATAGTGAAAATCATAGATCAAACATAGAAGGTGATTTTACGGATTTTGATTTGTCTGCAGAACAAAATGCAGAAGGTCGCTGGTATTATACCAATATGTTTATGAAAAAATAAAGTTTTCAATAGTTATTTCGTGTTAGTTATGTGAAGTCACAACGAGAGTTGTGGCTTTTTTTGTTTTGCGATAATTTCTTATCTATTTATTTCAAATTCTCGATTTATACATTAATAAGTTGGGATGAAGTGTACTTTCCTCATAATTATCTAATCAAAACACGCATTTCAATAATAGTACCGATTTATTTAACTGAAGAGTGCATTGATCGATCAACTGCAATTAATTGACAATAAAGAATGTACTTAATCGATTTTAACTTCTTCTTGGGAATATTTGATCAGTGTAGGAATATTTTTGCCGACCCTAATATAAATTAAATTATGAAAATTTTTAAACTGCCAGTAATGGTTATGATTGCCCTGTTGACATTTTCTTGTTCTCAAGAAGAAGTGACTCAACATACAAATGATTCTATTTTTTTGACAAATGCGCCGTCACCAAAACTTATTGAGATTGAAATTATTGAACGTATCAATGAATATCGAATTAGTATTGGACTTAACTCCTTGGAGACATTGAACGTCATAAAGTCCGTTGCGCTCACACAAACTGATTATATGATTGGTATCAATAATATTAACCATGATAATTTCGAGATACGTCGTAGTAGTCTCATCAAAAATGCAAATGCGACTGCAGTGTCAGAAAATGTGGCCTATGGATTCACTACTGCAGAAGGGGTTGTAAATGCTTGGCTTAAGAGTTCTTCGCATAGAGCAGTTATAGAAGGTAATAGTACCCAGTTTGATATCTCTGCTGAACAGAATAGTAGAGACATTTGGTTCTGTACAAATATTTTTATCAAAAAATAATGTTTTATCTATTGGAGTTAGGAGCTCAATTAAAATGTATCCTTTGTTTCATGAGACTTTATTTTTATATATATCTGAATTACACATTTAAATTGCAAAGGATAATCAGCTATAAAAAAGGAAGATCAAAAAAGTTCAAGAATGAAATTCTGATTGGTGTACTGTTAACAGCTTTTAATACTGAATCTTTATAATATAAAAAAAACAGACTTCATGTGAAGCCTGTTTTTTTTTTCAATCTTATTTAAGCGGAATTTTAATCTTTCAATATATAGAAATAAGAACGTCTGTTCAATTGGTGCTCTTCTTCAGTACACTTGACACCGTTGCTGCATTTATTCAGCAATTGAGTCTCACCATAACCGATAGCACTTTCAATTCTACTTTCAGCAATGCCTCTAGAAATTAAGTAATCTCTCGTGGATTTTGCACGACGATCAGACAGTTTTAGATTATAGTTATCACCTCCACGACTATCTGTATGTGATTCGATTTTTATAATCATTTCTGGATGTTCTCTCATAACGTCTACCACATTTTCCAATTCATATTCGGCATCAGTTCTGATATTCGATTTGTCAAAATCAAAGAAAATTGGGTTAATGACGATTTGATCATTGTCAATCAATGGTTGTAGATACAGATCGGCATTGTGGACTTTTTCATTGGTTTTATCTGTTGTGATTTCAACTTTATCATCTTTATAATCCTCTCTGCTGCCTAAAACAGTGTATGTTTTATTGCAATCAGCATCCAATGTAAAGGCACCATCTGCGGTAGTTGTCACGGTTGCAACGATTTTTCCTGTATTATTGATCAGTTTTACATCGACACCTGCCAAGATTTCATTGGTTTTCTTATCTCTTGCAATTCCTTCAATCATTTGTTTACATCTTTCGGCTTTAAAACCGTAAATGTCATCGTTACCAAGACCACCATCTCTATTTGACGAAAAGTAACCATTGATTTTATCACCCTCAAGGAAATAGGCAAAATCATCAAAACCACTATTGTAAGGAGCTCCCATATTTATTGGTTCTGCTTCTTCGTCTTTAATGATGTCCGATTTATAGATGTCTAGTAAACCAAGACCCAAATAGCCATCAGATGAAAAGTATAGTGTACTGTCCTTGCTCACAAAAGGAAATTGCTCACGACCTTCAGTATTAATTTTATCTCCCAAATTTTTTGGAGCGCTATAGGTGTTGTTTTCTAATATATCTACTTCATAAATATCCATTTGTCCAAAACCACCTTCGCGGTCAGAGACAAAATAGAGCTTTTTGTTGTCAGCACTTAAAGCAGCCTGATAATTAGTAAAATTTTCGTCATTAAAAGGTAATTCAACAATATCTTGCCATAGACCATCAACTAATGATGCTCTATAAATTTTCATATGTGTTGTTCCCTTTTTGTCATAATTGACCTTATTACTTTTACTTACATTATCACGCGTGAAATACATGGTTTTTCCATCATTCGTAATCGATACCAAAGCATCATGCACATCAGTGTTCACCTTGTCGGCTTGTAGGAGTTCGGCAGTGCCGAATTCTTTTTTGCCATCTGTCATTTTCATACTTACTTGGTAGATGTCTAGAAAAGGTTCATCATTCCAACCATATTTCTTTTTCTTATCCGTTTTTCTGGCCGAAGCAAAGTAGAACAAGCTATCTTTAACATAAGTTCCAAAATCAGAATTTTCGGTATTGATCGGAAGGTTCTCTACTTCAACGATCATTTCTCCATCATTATCTTCAAGTTCTTTAATGATATCCACGTTATCCTTACTGTATTCTTTCCCCCGACTATCATTACTTTGAATGTCTCTAAAAGTTGCTAACCATTTGTTGGCCTCTACATAATTATCCAAACTACGTTGCGTTTGTATGTATTTGTAAATGTATTCAGGATTGACGTCTTTGTATTTTTTAAGCGCAGCACCATACCATACAGCTGCTTCTTTCGTTTTTGAATTGTTGTAGTAACAATCACCTAAACGCGTCAGCACATGTTCACTGCTATCTCCTTTTTTGACAGCTTCTTCATATAGTTCGGTCGCTTTAATATAAGAGAAATTTTCAAAGAATTTATCTGCTAGTTTACGTTGAGCAAATGTATATGAACAGCTCAATGCAAGAATGAATAGTATTATTTTTGTCTTCATAGTCATTTCTTTTTTAGAAGTATCTTGGCGATTTTATACGTTTGCTTTTAAATATCTCAAACATTAAAAGCACTTCATGAGTTCCACTTGTATAAGGTCTTAAGTCCGAAATTGGATATCCGTAAGAGTAACCGATACGAAGCTGTTTTGAAACCTGAAAATCTGCAAGTCCAGAAAACTCTCCAGCCCGCTCATCAAATCGATAACCAGCACCTAGCCATAATTTTTCGTTAAAGAGAAAGTTGGCCGTAATATCAAACGATAGTGGAGCACCATTCGTTGCTTTTAATAAAGCTGCTGGCTTCAATTTTACGCTTTCGCTTAAATCGAAGACGTAACCTCCAGTGAAATAATAACTCACTCTTTCTAATGCTTCAAATCCTTCATCACGGTTCTGATTAGTATTCAGAATTCTTGGCGTAGAAAGACCCAAATACCATCTTTCTGCTGTCCAATAGACACCGGCACCAATATTTGGGCTCCAACGATCTTCAATTCCAAAAATAGCAGGATCACCTGCTTGGCTTGCTCTGTACTCGGCATCCAAACTATAACTTGTAAATCCACCTTTAATCCCAAAATAAAGCTTTGTATTTTCATTGGTATTGATGTTATATGAGAAATCTCCATATAAATACGAGAAATTTTCAAAACCAAGTTCATCATTTATAAATGAGAAGCCTAGTCCTACTTTTTCATTACGAAGCGGTGTATGTAAAGAAAGAGTTTGGGTCGTAGGTGCTCCTTCGAGACCTACCCACTGACTTCTATGTAAACCAACAATACTCAATGTCTCTCTACTACCAGCATAAGCAGGGTTGATGGAGATGGTGTTATACATGTACTGCGTAAATTGCGGTAATTGCTGTGCAACTCCCGTCCAACTGCTGAACAGTATAAAAACGATTATGTTAAACTTGATGAACTTCATAGGTTAAAATTTATTTGGTTGCAACGTAGATTGGGCCTGCGAAAGGTTTGAATCCACTATTTTTTAGGTTTATGATATAATAATAGGTTCCAGTAGGTACTTTATCAGAATTTCCTATTGAGGCTTTTGAAGCAACACCATTCCAGTCGTTTTGATAGTTGAAATTCTCATATATTTTAGCGCCCCAACGATTGAATATTTGCAATTCTATAGTAAAATTACAATTGTCAATACCACTAATAGTGAAATTCTCGTTGTACAGATCACCATTTGGAGTAACTGTAGTTGAGATAATTACATTGTCCGGATCATCACAAGGTGCTAATACGATACAATCGATTACAGTGATTGTCAATTCGTATTCTGTAGGGCATTGACCAGTGATAGATTCTGTATAGGTAAAAATATAATCCCCAAAATCAGCATTCGATTGATCAAAAACGCTTCCGTTTAACGTGGCATCACCTGCAGTTACTTCCCAAGTACCTGAAGTATCAACACCTGCCGGCAGTTCATTATTTAAATCATAAGCAGGAGCATCTTGACATAAATCATTTGATAATGGCACCAACGTACTTTGAACAGTAACGTTTACTAACTGAGTTATTATACTGCTGTTACCACATTCATCGGTAGCTTCCCATTCCCATACAATTTGATAATTACTATCCAGATCTCCTATGGTGACTTCCTCTAACTCAATCACAGTGATATTATTTGAGCAAGCATCTTGAAAAGAAACGGCAATATCATTTCGATCAGGAATAGCCCCACAATTAACGGTGATAGGATCAAAATTCCCAACTGCCAATGGAGGCGTAGTATCTATAATTGTAAATATAGCTCTGGTTGTTTCGAAGTTACCACAATCATCTGTTGCAGTAAATTCAACAATGGCTGTTCCAGTAAAAGCGCTACACAAAGGAGTTAATGCAGTATAGTCATGAGTCCAAGTGACATTGGAACAAGATTCAGCAGCAATCGCTCCACCTTGTGCTGCTAACCAATTAGCTAAATCCGCCTGGTTTCCGGTACCATCACATTGTACTGTCTTATCAACAGCTTCTGTGGTGATCGTTGGAGGAGTTGAGTCCTCTATAGTAAAGGTAGCGGTTGTAGTTGCTGAATTTCCACACGCATCAGTTGCCGTGAATGTTACGGACGCTGTACCTGTATTAACACTACATAATTGAGTTAATGAAGTGAAGTTGTTCGTCCATGTTACATTAGAACAACTATCTGAAGAACTTGCACCACCTTGCATGGCTAACCAATTGTTTAAGTCTGCAGTATTTCCGGCACCATCGCATTCAACTGTAAGATGATCCGCAGGGATATCAATAGTTGGAGGCGTCGTGTCATCAATAGTGAACGTGGCAGTTGTAGTAGACATGTTACCACACTCATCAGTCGCCGTAAAAGTTACAGATGCCGAACCTGTATTTGTACCACAGGATTGAGTTAAAGATGTAAAGTTATTTGTCCATGTAACGTTAGAACAACTATCAGATGAACTTGCACCACCTAGGGTTGCTAGCCAATCATTTAATTCGGATAAGTTACCATTACCATCACATTCTACTGTAAGATTATCCGCAGGAATATCAATAGTTGGAGGCGTCGTATCGTTGATAGTGAAGGTAGCCGTTGTAGTGGATAGGTTACCACAATTATCTGTCGCTGTAAAATTAACAGTAGCGGTTCCTGTATTAGCACTGCATAATTGGGTTAAGCTTGTAAAATCATTTGTCCAAGTTACGTTAGAACAGGTTTCAGAAGCTACTGCACCGCCATTTGAAGTCAACCATGCGTTCAATTCCGTCATATTTCCAGATCCATCACATTCAACAGTTTGATTAGCCGCAACGACGTCAATTGTAGGAGGAGTTGTATCCTCAATAGTAAATGTAGCAGATACTGTTGCAACATTTCCACATTCATCAGTAGCAGTAAAAATGACAAAAGCTGTTCCTGTATTTTCACTACACAATTGAGTTAATGATGTAAAGTCGTTAGTCCAATTGATTTCAGAACAAGAATCAGAAACAGAAGCACCACCTTGTGAAGCCAACCAGTTATTAAGATCATTTATGTTTCCAGCTCCATCACACTCGACCGTCAAGCTAGTTGCAGAGGTTTCGATTGTTGGAGGTGTTGTATCTTCAATTGTAAATGTAGCAGTAGTTGATGATGAGTTACCACATCCATCAGTCGCTGTAAAGGTTACAGTAGCCGAACCAGTTGCACCACATTCATTAGACAATTCACTGAAGTTGTTGGACCAAGTTACTGCAGAACAATCATCGGTAGCAGTTGCGCCACCTTGAGAAGCCAACCAGTTGTTTAGGTCATCAATGTTTCCATTGCCATCACACTCAACAGTTAAATTTGATCCACCAGTTATTACCGGAGGAACGGAATCTTGAATTGTATAAGTTGCCGTTGTAGAAGCAGAGTTTCCACATTCGTCAGTTGCTGTAAAGATTACCGAAATAGGCGCAGAACAATCGGAAACTGAACCACTATAATCATTTGTCCACGTCACGTTCGAACATGCATCAGAAGCTGAAGCGTTTCCGTTATTGTTCAACCAATCTTCAAGAGCCGCATTATTTTCGTTTCCATCACACTCCACAATGATGTTTGTTGCAGGTACATCAATTGTAGGACTTATTGTATCTACGATTGTAAAAGTTCCTGTTGTAATTGATTTATAACCACAATCATCAGTAGCTTCAAAATTTACTGTTACAGAACCCGTTGCACCGCAGTCATTGGACAGTTGGCCATAATCATTGGTCCATGTTACACCCGAACATGTATCGGAAGCCATAGCACCACCTTGTAAAGCCAACCAGTTGTTTAGATCCTCCAAGTTTCCGTTACCATCACACTCAACAGTTAAATTGGTTGCAGGGATATCAATTGTTGGAGGTGTTGTATCTTCAATAGTGAAAGTAGCAGTTGTTGTAGAAGTATTTCCACATTCATCAGTCGCCGTAAAAGTCACAGAAGCCGAACCGGTCGCACCGCATTCGTTAGACAATTCACTAAAATTGTCAGTCCAAATGACGTTAGAACAAGATTCAGAAGCGGAAGCACCACCTTGAGATGCCAACCAGTCATTAAGTTCGTCCACATTTCCGCTACCATCACACTGAACAGTTAAGCTGGTTGCGTTTGTGTCAATTGTTGGAGGTGTTGTATCTTCAATAGTGAAAATAGCAGTTGCTGTTGCAGTATTTCCACACTCGTCAGTCGCTGTAAAAGTGACAGAAGCCGAGCCGGTCTCACCGCACTCATTAGATATTTCACTAAAGTTATTTGTCCAAGTGACATTAGAACACGCGTCAGAAGCTGAGGCACCAGCTTGTGAAGCCAACCAGTTGTTTAGATCATCAACGTTTCCAGCACCATTACATTCAACTGTTAGGCTAATTGCAGAGGTATCAATTGTAGGAGGCGTTGTATCTTCTATGGTGAATGTTCCAGACGTTGTTGCAGTATTTCCACATTCATCAGTTGCTGTAAAAGTTACAGAAGTCGAACCGGTTGCACCACATTCATTTGATAATTCACTGAAGTTATTTGTCCAAGTAACCCCAGAACAAGAATCAGAAGCTGAAGCACCAGCTTGTGAAGCCAACCAGTCGTTGAGATCGTCAACGTTTCCATTACCATCACATTCAACAGTTAAGTTAGTTGCAACGGTATCGATTGTAGGAGGTGCTGTATCTTCAATTGTGAATGTAGCAGTAGTTGAGGATGAGTTGCCACATCCATCCGTCGCTGTAAACGTAACAGAAGCTGATCCAGTTGCACCACATTCATTGGACAGTTCACTAAAGTTGTTAGACCAAGAGACTGCAGAGCAATCATCAATGGCAGTTGCGCCACCTTGAGAAGCCAACCAGCTATTTAGGTCATCGATATTTCCGTTGCCATCACATTCAACAGTTAAATCAATTCCACCGCTAATTACAGGAGGAACAGAATCTTGAATAGTATAAGTTGCCGTTGTAGAAACAGAGTTTCCACACTCGTCAGTTGCAGTAAATGTTACTGAAACAGGAGCAGAGCAGTCAGAAGCAGCACCAGCGTAATCGTTGGTCCAAGTAACAGTAGCAGAACAAGAATCAGAAGCCGAAGCATTTCCATTGTTGTTTAACCATTCTTCGATAGCTCCATTATTTCCACTTCCATCACATTCCACAACGATATTTGTTGCTTCAATGTCAAGAACTGGATTGGTTGTATCTTCAATGGTAAAAGTAGCTGTTGTAGTTGCATTATTTCCACAATCATCAGTCGCTGTAAACGTTACAGAAGCTGATCCTGTTGCACCGCATTCATTAGAAAGTTCACCAAAGTTATGGGTCCATGTGATACTCGAGCAAGAATCAGAAGCTGATGCACCACCTTGAGAAGCCAACCAGTCGTTTAGATCATCCAAGTTTCCATTGCCATCGCACTCCACAGTTAAATTGGTTGCGATTGTATCGATAGTTGGAGGTGTTGTATCCTCTATAGTGAATGTAGCTGTTGCTGTTGCAGTATTTCCACATTCATCAGTCGCTGTAAAAGTTACAGAAGCAGAACCAGTCTCACCACACTCATTAGATATTTCGTTAAAGTTATTTGTCCAAGTAACCCCAGAACACGAGTCAGAAGCAGATGCCCCACCTTGTGAAGCTAACCAATTGTTTAGATCACCAATGTTTCCATTGCCATCACATTCAACAGTCAAGTTGGTTGCGCTTGTGTCAATTGTTGGAGGTGTTGTATCTTCAATGGTAAATGTAGCAGTTGCTGTTGCAGTATTTCCACATTCGTCAGTTGCCGTAAAAGTGACCGAAGCCGAACCAGTTTCACCACATCCATTGGTAAGCTCACTGAAGTTATTTGTCCAAATAACACCAGAACACGCGTCAGAAGCAGAAGCACCACCTTGAGAAGCCAACCAGCTGTTTAGATCATCAACGTTTCCAGCGCCATCACACTCAACTGTAAAGCTAGTTGCAGGAGTATCAATTGCAGGAGGTGTTGTATCTTCTATAGTGAATGTTGCCGTTGCTGTTGCTGTATTTCCACATTCATCAGTTGCCGTAAAAGTTACAGAAGTCGAACCGGTTGCACCACATTCATTAGATAATTCACTAAAGTTATTTGTCCAAGTAACGCCAGAACACGAGTCAGAAGCAGAAGCGCCACCTTGTGAAGCCAACCAGTTGTTTAGGTCGTCCATATTTCCGTTACCATCACACTCAACAGTTAAACTGGTTGCAGCGGTATCTATTGTTGGAGGTGTTGTATCTTCAATTGTAAATGTAGCAGTAGTTGATGATGAATTACCACATCCATCCGTCGCTGTAAAGGTTACAGTAGCCGAACCAGTCGTACCGCATTCATTAGACAATTCACTGAAGTTGTTGGACCAAGAAACTGCAGAGCAATCGTCAGTTGCAGTTGCGCCACCATTAGATGCTAACCAGTTGTTCAGTTCATCACTGTTACCGCTTCCATCACATTCAACAGTTAGACTCGCCCCACCAGTAATTACAGGAGGAACGGAATCTTGAATTGTATAAGTTGCCGTTGTAGACACAGAGTTTCCACATTCGTCAGTTGCTGTAAAGGTTACCGAAACAGGAGCAGAGCAGTCAGAAGCTGAACCTGAATAGT
This sequence comes from Aquaticitalea sp., assembly GCA_051252455.1. Taxonomy (GTDB): domain Bacteria; phylum Bacteroidota; class Bacteroidia; order Flavobacteriales; family Flavobacteriaceae; genus JBPOFM01. The sequence goes on along the minus strand of JBPOFM010000008.1, from coordinate 80,534 downwards.
TATTTGTCCAGGTGATTGGTCCACAACTGTCAGTTGCTGTTGCGTTACCATTATTATCCAACCAATCTTGGATTGCGCTCGTATTTCCAGTTCCATCGCATTCAGATACTATATTAGTGGCTGGAGCAGTAAGGATTGGATCTATTGTACCTTGAACTGTTACAGTTTGAGAGTGACTGGTTGTTAATCCACATGCATCAGTGGCGATCCACGTTCTGATTAATATATAATTATAAGCACAAGAGCCATCATTACGTATTTCATTGTAAATAACATCAGCATCTCCACAATTATCAGTAGCAGTTAATATTACAGCGACAGGAACAACATCACATTCCACAGATACATTTTCAGGAAGCGGTTCCACAAATGCAGGAGGTGTAGTATCCCCAACCGTTATTGTTTGTATATGTGTTGCAGTCAGACCACATTCGTCTGTGGCTATCCAAGTTCTTACTATTGTATAATTGGAAGGACAATTTCCATCTGTTGTAGTTTCAGAAAAAGTTACTTCTGCACTTCCACAATTATCTATAGCAATTAAAGTCTCTGCGGCAGGAACACTGTCGCATTCCACGGATGTATTAGCTGGAAGTTGTCCTACAAAAATGGGCGCTGTTGTATCTGTCACCGAAATAATTTGATCCGCCGAAACCGAATTTCCACATATATCCGTGGCAGTCCAGGTTCTTGTATTTACAGAGGTGTCTCCACATCCATCTATAATGCTATCAACAAAAGTGATAATGACGGCTCCACAAGTATCAGTTCCTGTAGCAGTGCCTGAATCATTGCCGTCTCGTTCTACGTTAGAACATTCGATATTAAAATTTTCTGGAACGATCAATGTTGGTGGTGTAGTGTCGACCACAGTTATTATTTGATCAGCAGAAACAACGTTACCACAGGCATCAGCAGCAGTCCAAGTTCTTGTAATTGTACTTGTGTTACCACAGCCTGGTACAGAAGTGTCAGTTTGTGTTATTGTAACGGCACCACATGAATCAATACCAGTTGCACTACCTGTGGAAGCGGAACTTGTATCATTTCCACATTCTACGGTCGCATCAGCAGGAACTGTCAATGTTGGTGGAGTTGTATCTACAACTGTAATAATTTGATCACTAGAGGTAACGTTGCCACAAGCATCGGTTGCGGTCCACGTTCTTGTAATTATTCTCGTATTACCACAAGTTGCTTCAAAATTATCACTTTGAGTAATGGTTACTTCCCCACAAGTATCGCTACCTGTCGCTAAACCCGTAGTCGTAGAAGTTGTATCGCCACCACACTCAACGGTTGTGTTATCAGGAACTATCAAGGACGGAGGAGTTGTGTCAGCCACAGTGATTGTTTGGAAGTCTGATAGGACATTGCCACAATCATCGGTAGCAAACCATGTTCTTTTTATGGATACAGTATTACCACAGTCGGCAGTAACTTCATCTTCATATGTAATCGTTATGGCACTACAGCTCTCAGATGCGGTAGCGGTTCCGGCAGTAGCGGGACTGGTATCCTCACCACATTCAACTGTAACATCAACAGGAATGGTTAAATTAGCAGCGGTTGTATTGACAATTGTAATAACCTGAACAAAATCAGCTATCGTTCTTCCGCATGCGTCTATAAAGGTCCATGTGTTTGTAATGGTTCCTGTATTGTTACAGCCACCATTAGGAACAAATTCTCCAGAGGTTTTGACTAAATCGAAATCACATTTATCAGTTTCTGGAAATAAAGCTTGTGCTGATGCCAAACCGGTTGTATCATCACACTGAAGTTCTACGTCCAAACTTTGAGAAGGTGTAGCCCACACTGCTGCTGCAGGTTGGTTGATATTGACAGTTAGTGGTAATAAGTTACCAACATTACAATCTCCAATTCCTGATGAACTCAAAGTGTTTTGAAGTGCAGGATTTTGGATACCATTATAGGTAGCGACGAATTGCAAATCAAAAGAAAGGTCACAGCTATCTTCTAAAAAGTAGCATTGCTCTTTAATTATTAAATTGAAGTCTATATTAAGAGCAGGATCTCCTATGTCTGCCAATCCATCGACAAAGTTAAAAGTTAAATTTCCAGTTGTTGGATTGTACGTATATGTTACACCATTTGGTAAATTATTCGCTGAAATGAATTCAACTTGTGGAGGTAAAGTTGTTGATATTGCTAGATTGACAGCATTATCATTTCCATTATTTTGAACATTAAAGTTAAATCCAACTCCATCTCCAGGGCTAACAGGGTTTCCACCTGTAATCGCTAATTGGATAGGATCCAAATCCGGTGCATACACATCTACGGCTAAACCTAGCAAAAAGAGTCCGTATGTTTCTTGATTTGAGGTCAGCCTCAAAACAGCTGATGTCTGATTATTTGTAATGATTGAATTACCAGGATTGCTCAAATTAAAAACAGCTGCGTCAAAACCCAGGGTATTTGTGCTAGCAGGATTTCTGTCCACAAAATTTGATCCTCCGATGGTAATACTACTATTAAAAAAGTTACTTGAACTTCGGGTTTGAGATGAAATATCTACAAAATTCCCAGCAACATTTCTAATTTGAAGTCTATCACCACTCAAACTTCTGTCACCTTCTAAAGAACCGATGACAAGGTCAGCATTAACATTTCCTAAAGGGATTGTTTGAAAACCATTGAAGTTAATGTCAAAATTATTTACAGCACTTGTTACGTGAGCATAACCATCAAAAAGTGTGATATTTTTCCGTGGAAGAGAGGGGCTTTCATATACAAAAACGACTTGCCATCCGCCCGATGTACCAGTATTGCCACCTCCATGAGACGATAAATTACCAGTTTTTGCTTCAACATTCGCAACTTGATATTTTCCATAAGGATTTCCTAACGCCGTTACTTGCGTGGTAATATCTTTAACGCATATAAAAGGGTCATTACTAAAGTGAGCCGCTTCATCCCTTCCTCTATAAATAATTTCATTTCCTGTTGCCGTCAACGTTGTATACGTGCTTTGGCCAGGAAGCATAATTTTTACATCATTGTAGTTCCAATTAGGCTGATTTTCTGAAGTCAACGAACTGTTTGGCTCTTTGTCCGCAGCCGCCCAATACAATAATACTTTCTTGATCGTTAGGCATTCTAATGTAGGATGAGGATTGGCAAAGTTTGCACTACTCGAGTTGAACGTTGTGTTGTCAGTGTCTATATCTACATAGACATTATCTGTAAAGTCATGGTTGTCGGAGGTGCCATTATAGTTTCCGGTGGCAGATCTTGACAGCATGTTATTAGCAATGATGGTGACATTACCTTTTACAGTTTGGTTATATCTTGGCGAAAAAGTTTGTTTTATTTGCGCAGTTGATCCAAAACCGATAAGTAGTGCTATCGCTATTAAGATTTTATTAATCTGGGTGAATTGAGTAAGGTTTTTCATACGCCCTTATATTTAAGTTTATTGAATAATTAGCGGACTAATTATTATTGTTAGGATTTGGTATTAACGACTCTATAGTGACAGCGTTGCTTACTGATCTCCCTTCATTGGACAAAGCAACTATTTCTGTACAGTTCCAGGTGTTCAATCTCGCTCCATTTGGTCGAGATAGTTTTACGCTAAATTCGACAGATTTACCAGGATGAACGATAATTTGCTGAATTTTGCTCTTACTGTTCTTGTCCATTACAATTTGGTCAAAATTTGTTTGGTCAGCTTTTTTAATATTTTCACAATTTTTGTTTGTCGTAGATATTGTGATAGTTGAAGCTACAGAACCTGTATTCGCTAATTCTAGGAGGTACGTATGTTCAGTTTCGTAATTTGGCGCGTCACTTCCTTTTATAATGGATAGATTTAATTGATTTTGTCCTTGACATATTAAGACACCAAAACACATTAATATTATTGTTGCAACTGTTTTCATATTTCCTATTAGATTAAAAAACGATACTTTTTTTCGCTTGGCGATTTTATTTATTTGATTAATTATTAAATTGCTGTAACTTCACATAACGATTTGGTGTTTTATAAATCATGACGTGCCTAATTACGAAATTCAATAATAGAGAGGGAAGTACATTGGAAACCAATGTATAAAAAATGGATATATTAATATATTTCTGATTTGGGGTCACTTACATTAATTTAATTGAACAAATCAACTCATAACTTAATTGGTACACAAATATAAAAGTTGAAGCGACGAAAATAATCGTTAAAACGGAAATAAGCAACACTTTATCGAATTATTTTGCGTTTAATCGAAAAGAAAAATGAAAACATTAACTTTGATTCGGCATGCAAAATCGTCTTGGGAGTACGATTTTGCTGATATAGACACGCCTTTGAGCGTTCGTGGTATACAGGATGCGAAATTACTGTCAAAAGAATTGTTAAATTATAATCTGGTACCAGATGCCATTTATTCAAGTCCTGCCAACAGGGCCTTTACAACCTGCCAAATGTTTATGGAAAAATTAAATTTGGAAGCAGAACGATTAACTGTTGTGAAGGAGCTCTATGATTTTGGCGGCAACCAAGTCATCAATTTCATACGAAAGGTGAATGATCAACACAGCGATATTCTGATTTTTGGTCACAACCACGCTTTTACTTCAATTGCCAATGATTTTGGAGATAAGTACATTGATAATATACCCACTTGCGGATTGGTAAAACTTAGATTTGATGTAGACAGTTGGAAAAGGATAAATGATGGGCGAACTATAATGACTCTTTTTCCAAGAGATTTGAAATCGTAAAATCTATCTTAGATATCCGTCTCTTGAATTTTTTTAATCATGAAATATTTACTAGAACAAACCGATTTTGAGGTTGGAAGAATAACAGATTTTATTTACAGTTTAAATAGAATATATTTGTGATATAAACTGAAAAAGTTAATGACTAAAGATAAGAACAGCTATATTAACAGAGAACTTAGCTGGTTACAATTTAATGCTAGAGTACTGCAAGAAGCAGAAGATGAAAGTGTTCCATTGATTGAGCGTCTTCGTTTTTTGGGAATATTTTCAAACAATCTGGATGAATTCTTTAAAGTTCGATATGCCACTATTAAAAGAATTGATGAAGCAGGTAAAACTGGTAGAAGTGAGTTGGGAGGCTATGCAGCAAGCGAACTTTTGGAAATCATAACACAAACAGTTATTAGGCAACAAAGTATAAGTCTCGGGATATTAAAGAATATTCATTTGAGACTAGAACAAGAGCACATTTATATTATCAAGGAGGACCAAATTGATGAGTTACACCATGCATTTATCAAAAATCATTTCTTTCAGTTCGTAAGTCCTGCGCTAGTCACCATTGTATTGAGCGACCAAGTTGATTTACCAATCTTAAAGGATAGTGCGGCTTATTTGGCGTGTAAAATGAGTTTGCCAAATCGTAAATCTCAATATGCCTTGATTGAGATTCCAAGGACCATGGATCGTTTCATTGTACTTCCTCAAAAGGACGACAACAATTACATCATTATGTTGGATGATTTGTTGCGATACTGTCTCCATGATATCTTTAGTATTTTTGAGTTTCAGGATATTACAGCTCACATGATTAAAATCACCAGAGATGGCGAACTTGATTTTGACAGTGATTTGAGTAAAAGTTTCATTGAAAAGATTTCCGATAGCGTGAAGCACCGCCAAGTCGGAGAACCCATCCGTTTTGTGTATGACAAAACCATTGATGAAGATACCTTACACTATTTTATGACTAAAATGGCCATAGAGTCCAATGATAGTGTAATTCCGGGTGGACGCTATCATAACAGGCGCGACTATATGGATTTTCCAAGTTTAGGTAGAACCGATTTATTATATGAAAAAATAAGTCCTTTACCAGTTAAAGGCTTAAGTCTTGAACGGAGCATCTTTTCAACAATCGCTCAAAAAGACTACTTGCTATACACGCCGTTTCACACCTTCTCTTATATCGTAAAGTTTTTACGAGAAGCGGCTCTGGATCCTCAAGTAAAAACCATAAAAATCACGATATATCGATTAGCACAAATTTCCCACGTTGCAAGTTCACTGATCAACGCTGCAAAAAACGGAAAAAAAGTAACAGTTGCTATCGAACTTCAGGCGCGTTTTGATGAGCAAGCCAATATTGATTACGCAGAACAAATGGTCGCAGATGGCATCAATCTTTTATTTGGAGTGAGAGGATTAAAAGTACATAGTAAAATGTGTATCATCGAACGTGAGGAGGAGACTGAATTAAAACGATATGGTTTTTTAAGTACGGGAAATTTTAACGAGTCAACGGCAAAACTATATACTGATTTTACGCTATTCACAGCAGATCAAAAAATATTGAAAGAAGTCAATAAAGTCTTCAATTTCTTTGAAACCAATTATAAAATTTTCAGGTACAAACATATCATTACATCTCCACATTATACGAAATCGAGATTATTCAAGTTAATTGATGCTGAAATTAATAATGTAAAAAACGGGAAGCCAGCTTACATTAAGATAAAGCTCAACAGTATTTCGAGTTATATGATGATCGACAAACTGTACGAAGCGAGTCGTGCAGGTGTGAAAATTCAGATGATAATTAGAGGACTTTGCTGCTTGGTACCTGGTATTCCCGGAATGAGTGAGAACATAGAAATCATCAGTATCATCGATAAATTTTTGGAACATACACGTATTCTTGTATTTTGCAATGACAATGATCCGAAAGTTTATATTTCTTCTGCAGATTGGATGACGCGTAATATCGAAAATAGAGTAGAGGTGACCTGTCCAATTTATGACAAGGATATCAAACAAGAACTAATCGATATTTTTGAGATTTGTTGGAATGACAATGTAAAGGCTCGCGTCATAGATGAGAAACAAAGCAACGGATACAAACGAAATGATTTGCCAAAAGTGCATGCGCAATTCGATACATACGATTATTTTTTAAAGAAATTACAGAGTTAAGATGTTACACATAAAAAAATACGCAGCAATAGATATCGGTTCCAATGCTGTGCGTTTACTTATTTCAAATATTATTGAACAAAAAGGCAAGCCAGCTCAATTTAAAAAAAGTTCGTTGGTGCGTGTGCCAATTCGTTTGGGAGCCGATGTTTTTGTTAACCAAGTGATTTCTAAAGAAAATGAGATTCGGTTAATAGATACCATGAATGCGTTCCGTTTGCTAATGCAAGCTCACAAAGTTTCTGTTTATAAAGCATGTGCAACATCTGCGATGCGAGAAGCTGAAAATGGGAGTGAAGTCACTAAAAACATAGCAAAACAGTGCAAAATTAAAATTGATATCATCAATGGTGAAGAAGAAGCAGCAATCATTGCGGCAACGGATTTAAACCAACATTTAGAAGATAATAAAACCTATCTATATGTCGACGTTGGAGGTGGTAGCACAGAGTTCTCTGTTATTGATCAAGGTAAAACTGTTGCTTCTAAATCATTCAAAATTGGAACCGTCCGGTTGCTGAATGATATCGTTCAAAAGGAAGCTTGGTTTGATTTGGAAAATTGGATCAAAACAAATACTAGAGATTACGAAAAAGTTGATTTGATAGGTTCTGGAGGAAACATCAATAAAATTTTTAAGATTTCGGGAAAAGCGGCTGGTAAGCCATTGACTTACTTCTATTTGACTTCATTTTACAATATGTTACAAACATATTCCTACGAGGAGCGTATCACCGAATTGGACTTAAATCAAGATAGGGCTGACGTGATTATTCCTGCAACACGTATATATCTTTCCGCAATGAAATGGAGTGGTGCCAGGGATATTTACGTTCCAAAAATTGGATTATCTGACGGAATCATTAAAAGTGTCTATTTTGAAACAGTTTCAAGTATCCATATTACTTAAATAGGTATTTTGTCTTATTTTTTTTGTTACACAACTAATATTTGTTGAAGTTTGCTTCATTTCAAATTATATTCACGGTCTCAAATCTTATTTTATGAAAAAAATTTATACCTTATTGCTATTCGTAAGTATCTCTACCCTAACTTTTTCACAAGAAACCACTTATGGTGTCAGAGGTGGAGTTAACATTTCCAATTTAGATTTTACACCAGATGCAGACTTTGAAAACCTACACAGAAATGGATTTTTCTTTGGCGGATTTGTCGATTATGGGTTTTCTGAATCGTTGTCGCTTCAAATAGAATTGCAATATTCTGCAGAAGGTGCCAAAGCTGATGCCTTAAGAGCTGATTATATTCAAATGCCACTTATGCTACGTTTTCATCTTGGTGATAACCTGACAATTGGAGCTGGTCCGATGGCAAGTCTAAAGACATGGAAAAATCAAGATGCTTTTTCTACGTTTGCCTTTTCAGGTGTTGGTGGCGTTGAGTACATGATTACAGACGAACTTTTTATTGACGCTCGTTTTTCCTATGGCATCACTAATATTTTGGATGAAGATATTGATGGTATCGAGGCCAAGAACAATACAATTCAAATTGGTTTTGGGATAAAACTCTAATTCCAATAGAATAAAAAATAATATGAAGGCTTCAATCAAATGATTGGAGCTTTTTTATTCATCCATGAATTGATTCACTCTCGCTCAAATCTTTCATAATGTCGGCTTCAAAATCAAGTAATTGCTGCCATTTATCATCCACTTCTTTACGTTCACCATATTGCCGAGCAAACCCTAAAAACATGGTGTAATGATTCGCTTCGCTGACCATTAATTTGCGGTAAAATTCTGCGAGCTCTTTGTCTTGAAGTTCTTCTGATAACAAACGGAAACGTTCACAACTTCGTGCTTCAATCAGAGCAGCATAGAGTAGGCGATGCACCAATTGAGTCGTTCGACTGCCGCCTTTTGGGAAGAATGTGATTAATTGAAGTACGTAAGCATCCTTACGATCTCGTCCCAATGTCCAGCCATTGTCGAGAATTCTATCGTGTACCATCTTAAAATGACTGATTTCCTCTTTTACCAATGCAATCATTTCCTGCACCAAATCTGTATATTCCGGAAAACTGACAATTAAAGAAATAGCAGTACTTGCTGCTTTCTGTTCACAATACGCATGATCGGTTAGAATATCTTCGATATTTTTTTCAACGATATTGACCCATCTTGGATCTGTGGGAAGTTTTAAGCCTAACATATTATGTGCGTTCTTCTATTAATTCCATTTGCTGTTGGCCATTATCATCAATGGACAGTCTGTATAATTTATAGGTATCATTGGTTGGATTAATGAAAGTCATATCCAATTTGACATCCATTGAAGAGGACAACTCTTGATTGACCCAAACGTGTTGCAATGTCGCGCTATTCCAAAAGCTATCAGAAGATTCAGATTTGAACATTTCTACCGAAATCCTGGTATTTAAAATCTCTTTGGTTGCTGTGGAAATAACAACTTCCGATTCAAAAACCCGATGTTCCTTTTGACCATTTTCGGTTGCTGACATCAGAATACTCTTATCGAGAAGTGAATAATTCTTGATGTGTACATTTATCCCATTCGAAATGATGGTATCTGTAACAACTTCGGTGTATTCATTGGGATAGTAATTTACTTCAGGGATTTCAGATTGCTTCTCGTTGAATTCCGCAACAGAAGCCTTCAAAGATTCACTACGACTTTTGCGACCATCACAGCTCACAAATCCCACACAAGCCAAAAATAATACTAATAAAATGTTTTTCATATTCAAATTATTACAATAAAAGTCTCTTATCTCTTGTCTTTTCTCTCTTTTCTTTTCTCAAATATCCAACCCAAAAGTGTTTCTCAATAATTCAATATTTGGATTTTTTTCTTTTAATTTTTGATAGATGTCTTCTTCGGAAAATACATATTTCTTTGCGGTTTCTTCATTGACAGCGATGTCTAAAGATAAATCATAATTCATTAATGTCTTACGAAGAAATTCCATCAATGGAAATTGAGCACGCTCCAATTCAATTTTAAGGGTTTCATTGGGAAATTCTAGATGGATTGTGGTATCCTTTAATTTTGGAGTATCCATGTTTAGAATTGACGCCATGATACGTTCACCTTTAGATTCCAATGATTTAATGTAAGTGTTCCAAGCTTTGAGCAAATTATCTTCGGATACAGGCTCCTTTGGAAGATCATTCGGGTCAATGACTACTTCCATTTGTCGAATCAAATGTTCTTTTTTGGCCTTTATACTTTTTAGGGATAAACCGGAAGTTCGTTTCGAATCGCTTTTTAAATCGATGACCGGAACTTTTTCTCGTTTTGTTTCTTCAGCTTTAAGTGTGTTTGTTTCCGTTAGTGTTTCAGAAGTTTTTTCGGCATGGGAAGGTGCTTCCGTTGTTTTTGGAACTTTTACAGCAATGGGTTTGATACCTTTCGCTCTAAAGTAAGAAGCTGGAATTATGTAGTGACTGCTATTTTTTTTTTCTCCATCAAAAGTGATAGAGGCAAGTTGCATTAAGGTTAATTCTACCAACAAGCGTTGGTTTTTGCTGCTTTTATATTTGAGATCGCAGTCATTGGCAAGCTCAATCCCTTTCAGAAGAAAATCATAAGGCGCTTTTTTGGCTTGTTCTAAATATTTTGCTTTGGTGTCTTCACCAACCTCCAAAAGTTCAATCGTCTGTTCATTTTGACACACCATCAAATCTCTAAAGTGGGAGGCAAGTCCGGCAATATAATGATGACCATCAAAACCTTTTGACAGTGTATCATTAAATTGAACCAACAATTCAGGGATTTTATTCTCTAGGATCAGATCTGTACTTGTGAAATAGGTTTCGTAATCAAGCACATTCAAGTTTTCGGTAACTGCTTGACGTGTCAAATTTTTACCAGAAAAACTTACGACCCGATCAAAAATTGACAATGCATCACGCATGGCGCCATCGGCTTTTTGGGCAATAATATGCAAAGCATCATCTTCCGCTTCCACACCTTGCTCTTCAGCGATGTATTTTAGATAGTTTTTGGCGTCCTTAACAGTAATTCGTTTAAAATCAAATATCTGACATCTCGAAAGTATCGTCGGAATAATTTTATGCTTTTCGGTCGTCGCCAAAATAAAAATGCAATGTTTTGGTGGCTCTTCCAGTGTTTTAAGAAACGCATTAAAAGCGGCCTGCGACAACATGTGTACCTCATCAATGATATACACTTTGTACTTCCCAACTTGTGGCGGAATCCTGACTTGATCGGTCAAATTTCTGATATCATCTACAGAATTGTTCGAAGCCGCATCCAATTCAAAGATATTAAACGCAAAATCCTCATCTTCCTGTTCGCTACCATCACTGTTGATCATCTTGGCAAGGATACGTGCGCAAGTCGTTTTACCAACACCACGCGGTCCGGTAAACAACAAGGCTTGCGCCAGATGATTATGTTCAATAGCGTTCACTAACGTATTGGTAATAGCCTGCTGGCCCACAACATCCTTAAAAGTCTGTGGTCTGTACTTGCGAGCTGATACTACGAAATGTTCCATTTATAAGCTGAATTCAGACTAGCAACTTGTGATGCTAAACTGGAAGTAACAAAGTTAAAAATTCAATTTTGAAAAAGGAATTTTGGATTCTAAATTTGAGAGTAGTTATCAACAAATAACTTGTAGTTTGAACTTTTTTGGTGATTAGCTAGTTTAAGTTATCAATATTTGGCGTGTGGCATTTCTTTATCGTAAATTTGTGTCAAGTAAATCGCCTTATCGCTTTCCGAGAAATCGGGAGGAGGAAAGTCCGAACACCATAGTGCAACATAATGGTTAATGGCCATCGGTCGTGAGATCAGGAAAAGTGCAACAGAAAGTATGTACAGGTCATGCTGTAGTGAAACCAGGTAAACTCTATGTGGTGCAATGCCATGTATACCAACGCTTGAGGGCGGCACGCGCGATTGTTGGAGGGTAGGCAGCTAAAATGTGCTGGTAACAGTACATTCAGATAAATGATAAGGGCTTTTTTTTACTTCAGAATTCGTTCTGAAAACTGAAAAGCACAGAATTCGGCTTATAGATTTACTTACTTAAAACAAGCTCTTTGAATTATTCAGGGAGCTTTGTTTTTATTCTTCTTCATCCGATGCAGATTCAAAAAAACTAAACACATTGCCTCCATAATGTTTAGAGTAGCTATAATAAGGAAGTTTTGATAAATCAGTCTGTTTGGCATGTTCCACAATCAAAATACCTTCAGCCACCAATAAATTATTTTGAAACACCAATTCTGGAATTTTGGAAAAAAGTTCCAGCGAAAATGCATAAGGAGGATCTGCAAAAATTACGTCTGCTTGTACCTTGGTGGATTCTAAAAATTTAAAAACGTCACTTTTGAGCGCCTGTATGTTCATCTCAAATTCTTCTGCCGTTTTATTGATGAATTTGATACAGCCTAAATCTTCATCTACAGCAGTGATGTTTTCTGTACCTCTCGACGCAAATTCATAACTGATGCTCCCTGTTCCAGAGAATAAATCCAGAACAGAAATAGTATCGAAGTAGTAAGTGTTGTTCAGAATATTGAACAAGGCTTCTTTTGCCATGTCGGTTGTGGGACGAACAGGTAATTTTTTGGGAGCAGTGATACGTCTGCCTTTAAATTGTCCAGAGATGATTCGCATTAGAAACTATTTAAAATAATGGCATTTTGATGGGATTTTCCAGAGTTAAAGTCAGCTTTAAATTCAAAGGAATAGGTTGCGGTATAAAATTCCACAAAACGAACGTATGTATAGATGATGTTGTATAATACATCATCCTTTTCAATCTGACCCATCAGATTAAGTTTTACCGTTTCAGGATTAAAATGTAATTGTTCCATTGTAAACAGTAAGTAATAGATGACATCCTCTTTTGTGGAAAATTCAAAACTATTATAAAGCAAAAGCTTCTGATCCTTTATAGCGACCAATTCAAAATGTTGTTGGTTGACATTTAGATAGAGTGAGGCCTCATTTAATCTCAGCGCCTTCTGAAGCAGCCTATCAATAAGAATTGTGGATGCATGTTTGTATTCGAAAACACCAAAAGTGTCAAAAATAAAATTGTTTATATTCATATAAGGAACATAGACATTCACACTGTCATTCACTGAAATTTCGTCATGCGAAATATAATCAGACTTTAATATTTTAGAATTGAATTTGAGATAATCCGCTGATTGCTCTTCGTTAAACAATGCTTTTGGCACCAAATTGGAAAGCTCATTTTGGTAAATCACCAACACGGAACCAAATGTTTGATTTAATTCAGCTTCATTCTTTAGAATTGATTTAAGCTGTTCTAGAACCTCAAAAGGATTGGATTTTTTATCAAACGATTTGCTTTTTAGAAACTCAATCGAATTTGAAGTTCGGTTTAGAATGCAAAAAGAAAGTCCATTCAAACTTATTTGAATGGACAGTTCCTTAATATGATTTTGATTCAAACTACTGTTCTTTTGAGTAACTAATAGGCCAGTTTCCTTTAGTTTTGATTTCTGTCATAGAACCTACCATTAGTGTAGGACCATTCACACCATCAACCGAGACAACTTGTTCTTCTTTTTCGATTAAATTTTTATCTTGATCGTGAAGAATAACTGCTTTGTCAACACTTGCCATAAATACTGGAATATCGTCTAATGTCCCAGCTTCCAACTTAAATTTAGCACCTGGCTGACCACCCGGAACATCCATCATGTTTTTGTAACGGGTATCCGCACCAAATAATGAATCTTTAACTCGACGTGTACCTAATGTATCTACTAATACAACTTCTTTAGTCATATCTACACCAAAACGTCTTGTCATTTCTTCATCCTTTACTGTGGTATCTCTTTTTTGGACGATCGTAAACTCACCATTATCGATAAATTTTACCAATTCGTCAAAGCTATCAGTGAATTTACCATTCACTTGCTTGTAAGCTAGTTCAGCATCTCTAATATCAATTAGTTTTTCAATAACTACTGCGTAACGTTTCTCTTTTAATTGATTGAATTGAATCTCTCCATAAACGGACATAAAGGTGAAATATCCCAATGCAATGATGATAACCCATAATACAAGATTCACGACAATCTTTAGACTTTTTGGGACAAATTTGTCAATCATCCATACGATACCAATAGTAAGAAGAATAACAACGACTACTCCAATAATTATATACATAGTTAGCTTTTGTTTGTTAATTTAAATTTAGGTGTTACGCAAATCTACAATTTTTTTTTATTCGTGAAAACCAATAGTTATAAAAATGAAATAATTTTATCCCTAAATAAATCCAACACCTATCGAATCTCAGTAAAATTAATCTTTTTATCGATTTAAACGCTAGCAAATATATTCTTATCTTCCCACTTTTTCCATACCCAAATCCCAGTTAATGAATTCTTCCGAATTTTATCGTCTCCTAAAAAGAAAATTCCCATTTGAGCCTACTTCAAAACAAAACATCGTATTAGACCAAATATCGGAATTTATTTTTAATGCCACTCCCAATAGTTTATATCTCTTAAAAGGATTTGCAGGAACCGGAAAAACGAGTATTATTGGAACCTTGGTGTCCAATCTGTGGGAAATTAAAATGAGCGCAGTATTGATGGCGCCTACTGGCCGCGCGGCTAAAGTGATTTCCAATTATTCAGGAAAGGAAGCTTTTACGATTCATAAAAAAATATATTTCCCAAAAAAGGATAAAGGAGGAGGTGTCAAATTTGTGATGCAGCCCAACAAACACCGAAACACTATTTTTATAGTAGATGAAGCTTCGATGATTCCGGATTCGCCGGGAGATTCTAAACTTTTTGAAAATGGTTCTCTACTGGACGATTTGATGCAATACGTCTATTCTGGACATAAATGTAAACTGTTACTTATTGGAGATAAAGCCCAGTTACCACCCGTGAAATCAGATTTAAGTCCAGCACTGGATGCACAACTATTAAGTCTACATTTCAATAAAAGTGTGAAAACGATGGAGCTTGATGAAGTCGTACGTCAAGAACAAGATTCTGGAATTTTAGTGAATGCTACCCATCTTCGAGAAATAATGGAAGGCGAATTCATGGATGCTTTTAAGTTTAATGTAGCAGGATATGAAGACATCGTTCGGTTGATTGATGGACATGAAATTATGGATGCCATCAATGATGCCTACGATGCGGAAGGTCATGAAGAAACAGCAATCATCGTTAGAAGTAATAAACGCGCCAATCTTTATAACAAACAGATTAGGGAGCGAATTCTCAATAATGAAAACGAATTGACCGTAGGAGATTTTCTAATGGTTGTGAAGAACAATTATTTTTGGGTTAAACCAACTTCAGAAGCAGGATTTATCGCGAATGGTGATATTGTTCAGGTTTTGGAAATACATAGCATTCAAGATTTATATGGATTTCGTTTTGCAGAGGTCAAAGTGCAAATGGTCGATTATCCAAAAATGCGACCTTTTGAAACAGTATTGCT
Source organism: Aquaticitalea sp. (assembly GCA_051252455.1). Lineage (GTDB taxonomy): Bacteria > Bacteroidota > Bacteroidia > Flavobacteriales > Flavobacteriaceae > JBPOFM01. Next base: position 65,126 of record JBPOFM010000008.1, on the reverse strand, counting down.
TTTGGATACCATTGAAGCTGAAGCACCATCTTTGGCATACGAAGATTCAAATCGATTGTATCAAGAAGTACAAAAAGATTATGAAGATGAAACCTCCAATTACACAAAGTTTCTAAAAATTAAAAATAACAAGCATTTCAATGCCTTGCAAGTGAAATTTTCATACGCCATAACTTGTCATAAATCTCAAGGAGGTCAATGGAATACAGTGTTTGTAGAGCAGCCTTATCTTCCAAACGGAATTGATAAAGACTATTTGCGTTGGCTGTATACAGCAGTTACAAGAGCGAAAAATAAATTATATTTGATAGGCTTCAAAGATGAATTTTTTGAAGAATAATGAATAAGTTTCAACCAACAACCAACAACCAACAACCAACAACTAACATTCAAAATGACCGAAACCGTTATTAGTATTTGCCTCGGTATTGGACTTGCCGCTTCGGTAGGTTTTAGAGTGTTTTTACCATTGTTTGCTTTGAGTTTGGCTGCCTATTTTAATCTATGGGAACTCAACCATTCATGGCAGTGGGTTGGTAGCTTAACTGCAGTAATTACTTTTGGAGTCGCAACTATTGTAGAAATTCTAGCGTATTATGTACCATTTATTGATAATTTGTTAGATACCATCGCAATCCCTTTAGCCACCATTGCTGGAACAGCGATTATGGTTTCAACGGTTGCAGATTTAAGTCCAGTAATTACATGGGCTTTGGCAATCATCGCAGGTGGAGGCACTGCCGCAGCTATCAAAAGTGCGTCGGGAGCAACACGTTTGACCTCTTCCGTTTCGACAGCCGGTTTTGGTAACCCAATTATTTCTTCAGTTGAGACTGGAACTTCCATAGTGATGTCCATTGTTTCAATATTTTTGCCTATCCTCGCTTTGGTATTGGTTTTAGTGGTGTTATACTTCATTTTTAAAGTTTATAAAAAGATTAGACCCACAAAACAATGATTTCCTCTAAAAAGTTTTATTTTTGATTCGTATGCTTTTTATTATATGAAGATAATTTCAATGATTCCTGCGCGTTACAGTGCCTCCCGTTTCCCAGCTAAATTGATGCAAAATTTGGCAGGCAAGACGGTCATTTTACGTACTTACGAGGCAACTGTCGCTACCCAACTTTTTGATGATGTTTATGTCGTAACAGATAGCGATATCATTTATAATGAGATTGTGTCCAATGGAGGAAAAGCTATTATGAGCCTAAAAGAACATCAATCTGGGAGCGATCGTATTGCCGAAGCTGTAGAAAATCTGGATATGGATATTGTGGTCAACGTGCAAGGAGATGAGCCGTTTACAGAACGTGAAAGTCTTGCAAAAGTGTTGGAAGTCTTTAAACATGATCATAATAAGGAAATTGATTTAGCCTCCTTGATGGTTGAGATTCATGATTGGGATGAGATCAGCAATCCAAATACCGTAAAGGTCATCGTTGATCAAAATAATTTTGCCCTCTATTTTTCTAGAAGTCCGATCCCTTTTCCGCGTGACAAGGAAGTCGGAACACGCTATTTTAAGCACAAAGGAATTTATGCCTTCAGAAAGCAGGCACTTTTAGATTTTTATAAGCTGCCGATGCAATTTCTGGAAGCAACAGAAAAAATTGAATGCATCCGTTATTTGGAATACGGAAAACGAATAAAAATGGTGGAGACCACTGTGGAGGGTGTGGAAATTGACACGCCTGAAGATTTAGAGCGCGCAAAACGATTATGGAAATAGAATATAAAGACATAAAAGTGATCAGTTTTGATGCTGACGACACACTTTGGGTCAACGAAACCTATTTTCGCGATGCGGAATTGGAGTTCGCCAAATTATTGTCACCATACGAAACGGCAAACAAGATTGACCAAGAATTGTTCAAAAAGGAAATTGATAATTTGCCACTATATGGTTATGGCGTCAAAGGATTTGTGCTTTCAATGGTTGAGTCGGCTATAGAAATATCCAATGGTTCTGTATCGAATGCAACCATGGAAAAGATTCTTGAGATTGGTAAGGATATGTTGCAAAAGCCAGTGGAATTGTTGGAAGGTGTAGAGGAAGTACTCCATACCTTATCTAAAGACTACCGATTGATAGTCGCTACCAAAGGCGATTTATTGGATCAAGAGCGAAAATTGGAAAAATCAGGTTTGTTGGACTATTTTCATCATATTGAAATATTAAGTGATAAGAAAGAAACTAATTATTCAAAATTATTGAATCATTTAGACATCAAACCATCAGAATTTTTGATGATTGGTAATTCATTAAAATCAGATATTCTACCTTTGGTGAATATAAAGGCCAAAGCCATTCATGTTCCTTTTCATACCACATGGATTCATGAACAAGTGAACGATATTGAAACACAAGATAAAAGCTACAGAACTGTTGAAAGTTTGTTAGATATAATTCCTCTATTAAGCCGAATTAAGAAAGAGGCAACGGTTAAGAATGAATAATATATGAGTTATAAAAATTACCCAATGGTGTCTAGAGTTGTTTTTGGACGAGGCAGTTTCAATCAATTAGGCGATATTCTTGAACCCAAACGATTGAATGTCAAAGCACCATTCATTTTCTTGGTAGATGATGTGTTTAAAGGGAACCCTTTAGTGACATCACGCATTCCGTTGGCGTATGACGATGAATTGATATTTGTTTCCGCGGAAGAAGAGCCTAAAACATCGCAAGTAGATGATTTAGTTGAGAAAATTATTTTGACACACAACGATAGACCTTCAGGAATTATTGGTGTTGGCGGTGGCACAGTATTGGACCTTGCAAAAGCAGTGTCTATTATGCTTACCAATGAAGGGGAGACAAAAAATTATCAAGGTTGGGATTTGGTAAAAACGCCTGCCATATATCATGTAGGAGTCCCGACGATTTCAGGAACTGGAGCAGAAGTTTCAAGGACAACCGTTTTAACAGGTCCTGACAAAAAACTAGGCATCAATTCCGATCATACGCCATTTGATCAGGTTATTTTAGACCCCGAACTTACTGTGGGAGTTCCAAAACAACAGTGGTTTTATACAGGAATGGATTGTTATATTCATTGTATTGAATCTTTAAATGGAACATTTCTAAATGCGTTTAGTCAAACGTATGGTGAAAAGGCTTATGAACTTTGTAAAGAAATTTTTGTGGATGGATCGCTTTCCGATGAAGATTCACAAGATAAGTTAATGATGGCCTCATGGCACGGAGGCATGAGTATAGCTTACTCGCAAGTTGGTGTTGCACACGCAATGAGTTATGGTTTGTCTTATCTATTAGGAACTAAACATGGCATTGGAAATTGTATTGTCTTTGACCAACTCGAGGAGTTTTATCCAGAAGGCGTCAAGCTCTTTAAGGAAATGAAAAAACTACACGACATTCAGTTGCCACAGGGACTTTGTGCTGATTTGGATGATGAACAGTTTGACATCATGATCGATGTGGCGCTTGGGTTAGAGCCACTGTGGCAAAATGCTCTTGGGAAACAATGGAAACAAGTTATTTCTAGAGAAAAACTAAAGTCCTTATACCAAGAAATGTAATATGCAATGGTTAGCGCGTTGGGTTTACTTTAAGCTCTTGGGGTGGAAGCTTGTTGGGAATATTACAATGTCTAAAGACACGATTAAAAAAGCGGTCCTGATTGGTGCTCCTCACACGAGTTGGTGGGATTTTGCACAAGCCATATTGTTGCGGAACGTTGTTGGCATCAAATCTAATTTTGTTGGAAAAAAGGAACTCTTTGTATGGCCATTTGGCTATTATTTTAGAAGTATAGGTGGTGCAGCTTTGGATAGAACGCCAGGGCAGAATAAAGTTGATGCAATCGCTGAATTATTCAATGGCAAGGAAGAGTTTCGTTTAGCACTTTCGCCTGAAGGGACGCGGAAGAAAGTTACGGAATGGAAAACAGGGTTCTACTACATCGCCAAGTCTGCAAATGTTCCTATTATCATGTTTACATTTGATTTTGGTAATAAGCAAAATAAAATATCTGAACCTTTTTATCCCACAGATGATTTTGAAGCAGATTTAAAATTCATTAAAGCCTTTTATGCTGGTGTTCAAGGGAAAGTGCCTCAATATTCTTAAATATTTATAGACGAACTCAATAGCATAAACCCACAATTTCAGTCTGGCATAAATTTTGGATTACATACTGTGTGATTTGTTGATGAAACATACAGTAAACATTTATTGTCCCTAAAAAGCAACATCTACAAATTATATTATTACAGGCTACTCCTTAAATGTTATGGAGTAGCTTTTTTTTTTTGTAATCTGCAATATTCTTTTAACGATTTTACAATGAGTGACTTCAGTCTTTTTGGATCATTTTTCAGGCTATTGTAGGCTCATAAAGTTATGTTAAAGGGTCTGATTTAATCATCCAGAGCTCTCTATTTCATCGTAACTATAAACATAATCTTAAAAACGAATTTATGAAAACAGTAAAATCAATTAAATTTTTTGGACTTATGTTAACGCTATCTGTCTTTGCTTTTTCCTGCAGTGACGATGATAATGACAGCGATATAACTAATCCACCTTCAACTTCAGTCAAATTATTTGCATCGAACAATTCAAATGGTAATATCACTTATTATGATTTAACAGATGCATCAAATATTACAACAACTACGCTTTTGACTACCAGTATAGCAGCAGATGGGATATATTATGATGCCGATACAGACATTGTTATGCAAGCGTCTAGATCAGGGAATAATCTTGAAGCTTTTTCGGGAATTTCTACCTTGCCAATTAATTCTACGATCACTGCAACAATCACAGGAGCTTCAAATATGATGAGTCCTAGAGAAACAGCTGTTAAAGGCAATATAGTTGTGGTTGCAGATAACGCGGATGTGGATGGAGATGTAAATACACCAGATGGTCGATTTTTTGTATACTCAAATGATGGAACGTCATTTACCTTGAGAAACACAATTACCACGGATTTTAAAGTATGGGGAATTACATTTATTGGAAATGATTTGTACGCAGTAGTTGATGCTGATAATGAATTGGCAGTGTTTGCCAATTTCTTGGATAATTCAGATGATGTGACTCTTTCAGCTTCAAAGAGAGTTGTTGTAGAAGGAATTGTGAGAACACACGGTTTAACATACGATTCTTCAAGCAACACTATGATTATGACAGATATTGGAGATGCAGCAAATACAGAAAACGATGGAGCATTTCATGTGATTTCTGATTTTTCTACAAAGTTTAATGCTTTAGATAATGGTGGAACACTTGCTGTGAGTGATCAGGTGAGAGTTGCTGGAGCGAGTACCTTAATGGGTAATCCAGTGGATGTGGCTTATGACAGTACTACATCAACCGTTTTTATTGCTGAAGCTGGTAACGGTGGAGGTCGTATATTAGCATTTAATGCTATTGGAACTGGAGGCGATCTAACTCCTGTAGTTAACAACACTCTGAGTGCGGCATCATCCGTATATCTTTCTGTCGAATAATCAGAAAAATTGAATCAAAATATAAAAGGCTTTCCATTTGGGAAGCCTTTTTTTAATTCTATAAAACCATCAACCTGAAAATTGCGTATGTAAGAGTGTAGGATGGTTTTTAAGTTATTAGATTGATTTCGGTATTCTGAATTCCTACATTACCTTTCCAAATAAATTGCTATGAGGAAGAAGAGAGCTGCCAATTTATTGGCAGCTTTTTTATATCCTATCTGTTAACCAAACTTTCAGATCGTAAAAATTCTGTGGAGCCACACCATGACCCACAGGAAATTCGGAATAGGTATTTTTAATATTAAGCGCTTCGAGGAATTTTGGTGCCTTTCTTGCCCAATCCGCAGGGATCACTTGATCCACACTTCCGTGAGAACAATAAAAATCCAACTTTGAATAATCCTTTTCTTTTATATCTTGAGGTAGAATATCTTCACTGATATATCCACTTAAAGCAATGATGTTTTTTACTTTTTCAGGATAGGTGAGCGCAACGGCATAACTTAATATAGTGCCTTGACTAAACCCTAACAAGCTGACGTTTGTTTTATCTACAGGATAGTTATTGCAAGCTTCATCGATAAATTTCGCAATCAAATCTCTAGATTTAATGGCTTGCTCATTGTCATTCCATTTATTCATTTCCGCATCAAAATTGATGGCATACCACGCATTTCCATAAGGTTGCATAGGATAGGGCGCACGTGCAGAAATTATAAAGAGTTCTTTTGGCATTTCAGCCGCAAACGAAAATAAATCATTTTCATCACTGCCATAGCCATGAAGTAATATCAACAAGGGTGCGTTTTCTTTTAAGCTTGAAGGTCTTGTTATGTGAAAAAGTGAAAGTTCTGACATCATTTTAATTTATATTTTTAAACCAATCTTGAAATATAGGACCTAAAACAGGGACGGTTTCTGTTTGTCCTTTTAAAACATAATACAGACAATAAATCCAACTGACGAAGGTGACGGTCCAAAATGCAGTTCCCAACCAACTATTCACGTATTTTTCTGCTAGATTTGAGAAGATCAGCATAATTATTAATCCAAGCATTTGACGAATATGAAAGGCTGTAAATGGATTTTTCTTTTCGATATTCATGATAATAGCGATAATCAATCCTACAAACGTGAAGTAACTCACAATCGCCAAAGTTTTTCCTTCTTCTATGGTTTGTGTATCCATTAATTCAATTGTATTTGATTGTTTGCGATAATTCCATATGCATTTCCTTTAAGGCTGTGACCTTCAAAAACAGCATTCTTTGAACTTGATTTGATATGTTCTTTGCTAAATTCATAGTCGCCATTTGGATTGAAAAGACTTAAGTCAGCCTTGTTACCAATTTTGATAGCGGTACTGTTTAGGGAAAATCGTTCTTTTCCCTTGGTCAGTAAATCGATAGTTTTTTTAATGGTAAAAATTTTGTTCAGAGCTCCAAAAGCACTTTCTAATCCTATGGTTCCGTTTTTAGCATGATCGAATTCAATTTTTTTATGTTCGATATCTATTGGATTGTGATCACTCGTGACCATGTCGATGGTTCCGTCTTTTAAACCTTCTATCAACGCGTTGCAGTCTGCTTGCGTTCGAAGAGGAGGCAGTACTTTGTAATTGGTATTAAATGTATTCAATTCATGGTCTGTCAATATCAGATTATGAATGGCGACACTACAACTTACATCTAATTTCTGCTTTTTTGCCTGTCGAATCAATTCAACGGATTTGGCGGTGGAAATAGTAGGAATGTGTAGTTTTCCACCTGTATACTCAAGTAAAAATAAATCTCTGACGATATGTAATTCTTCTGCCAAGGTTGGATTGCCTTTAAGTCCGAGTGACGTACTTGTTACATTTTCATTCATGACACCCAATCCCGAAATTTTAGATTCCTGTGGAAACGAAAAGACCAAACCACCAAAATTGCTAGCGTACTGCAATGCTACCTTCATCAAATTTGGATTGCTGATTGGCTTTTGATAGTCGTAAAAACCAATGGCTCCTGCGTTTTTCATATCAAACAATTCAGCCAAGTGCTCGCCCTTTCCATCTTTTGTCAATGCACCAATTGGGTGCAGCGTTACGGCATTTCCACTCGCTTTATTTATTAAAAAGGAAATATCGGCGTAGCTGTCAATGACCGGATTCGTGTTGCTGTTCACGGCAACTGAAGTAAAACCGGACATGGCAGCCGTTTTAAGACCATTTGCAATCGTTTCGCGTTCTTCATAACCTGGTTCTCCAAAACTGACGCTACTGTCGAACCAACCTTGTGATACGTGAAGATTGTCTAATGAGATTTCTTTGTAATTCTTTGGATTTTTAAGCTGCTTACCAATCTGTGAAATGATTCCTTTTTCAATTAAAATATCAAGCGTTTGATTGTGAAAATCGCTTTTTGGATCCACTATGGTCGCAGATTTTATGAGTACGTTCATTTAAAGAATTTTAAGATGAGCATTTCAAGTATTAAAAAAGCTAATGCAAAAATAACAAACCATTTCCATAGCTCATTCACATCTGTGGCACTTTTTATATCGTCAATCGTCGACGCAATGGATGCATTGGCATCGATTCCGCTCATGGCGGACAGATTCATATAGTTTAAATCACTTTCGTTGCGATTGTAATTGTAGCTTAATTTCTGAAGCGTTGTTTCTTTATTATTTACTGAAAGAATCCCAGCAACATCAGGATATTCATTGGTTTTTAGTTCCACTTTATTGGTATAAGTCTGTTGCAAAGGCACCACAGAAGATTCATCAACTACCAAGGTCAGAATATTATCTTGTTGCAGTTGCGTACTGATATCAATGGTGTTTTCCTGACCAATGGTGTAATATAATTTAGGCAACTTTAAACTCTGTTTTCCAATATTGTAAAGCACAGGAACTACCAACGGCGAATTCTTAAAATTCGAATTGTCTTCATTCAATGCGGCTGAAAATGCGTAGGCATTATTCGATTCGGAAAGAAAGGAGGAACCATCTTCATATTTCAAAATAGCCGAACCACTAGAACCACTAAATGGATAAAAAGCATTTACTTTTGGATACTGAAAATTACTCACCTTCTTATCAAACACATTCACCAACAAAGGGTGTGAAAAGTTAATGGATGTGATTTTCTTTTCTGATGCATTTAATGTATAGAATGTTGGCAGTAAATAATTCGCATGTAATTGATTGTAAGAACTTAATGATGACTCAAAGGAAGGAATTATTAAAATAGTTTCGCCGTTGTCGGTAAAGGATTTTAAGGCCGTTGTCAATGAATTTGGGATCTCTTTTAACTCGTTTAGGACTATTAAGTTTTGAGCTTCCAAATTATTGTAATTAAGTTCATTGAATGCTACTGAAGTGTAATTGAATTCATCTTCAGAATAGATCTTTTTGAGAAACACATCATCTGATTGATTAATGGAAAGCACCTTAATTTTGTCACGTGTGTTGATGTTAAAATATAAGACATTATCATATTGAAGATTGGCGTCTTCTACCATTATTTTACCATCAAAAGCGGCCTCCAACGGAATTGTGAACACTGTTTCGGCATTGTCCTCAATGGACACTGAACTCTTTGCCACCAGATTTTCATTGTTATAAAGAGACACAGGAAGCGTTTCAATTTCACTACCTTGATTCTTTAAACCAACGGTCAATTCCAGGGTGTTGACATCTAAATTGGAAATATAAAGCGTGTCGATGGCGACATTATTTAGACTTTCAGGTTTTAATTGCACCAATTTAAGATTGATAAGACTGTCTTTTTCAGAAGGAAATGCCTCTTTTTTCTGTTGAAAATCGGAGATCATTACTAGATTCTTTATCGAACTTTTATCCTTTGAAAATGCTTTTTTGCCTTTTAAAATGACCGCATCATACGAGAGTTGGTTTGCGGAATGCTTTAATTGGATCAAGTCGTTTTTGATGGCTTTTGTGGTGGTGTTGGTAAAGGTTTGGTCGTTTGTAAACAACGTGATTTGTTCATTGTCATCCATGTTTTCGATGATATCCTGAACGGCTTTATTCAGCAGGCTGCCATTGTTGCTTTTGGCTTGCATGCTGAAGGAATTGTCCAAATACAACACCGTTTCACTCTTCGTATTGAAACTATTGGAGTCTGCTATATAAGGTTGTGCAAAGGCGATGATGACGCAAGCTAATAACAATAAACGTGTCAAAAGTGTGAGCCATTTTTTGAGTTGTGAACTCTTTCGCGTTTGTAAGGTGATGTTTTTGAGGAACTGTACATTGGTAAACTCAACTTTTTGAAAGCGTCGTAACTGGAATAAATGAATAATAATAGGAATGACGAGCAGCACTAACGCATACAATAATTCTGGATGTTTGAACAGCATTCCTTGGTTTGGGTTTATGAGTTATCAAATATAGAAAATGCTGAAAGATTAGAGCGGATGGATTTAGGGAAATTTAACTTTTTGTGTTGGTTATAGTTTGTTGTGGAGTTGTTTAGAAGTTCAGGGGTTTAGTTGGGGAGATGTGAAGTTATTTCGTCTTTACAATTACACGGCAAACAGCTTCACTGCACTTCAGCAAAAGAAGAAATAATCGGTCATGGATGTCATTTGCAGTGTGTGTAAATAGTTTTGGATGCGTTTTTGTGACTGTGGATTCGCAACGGTTATAATGGTTTGTGGGTTTTGGAGTTCGCTTAAATGGTTAAAATTATGCAACTCGATACCATAGATGTGCTTTCCGATTTTCTTCGGGTTGTTACAGATCCAGATGAAGGGGATGCTATTCTTTTTTAGAAGTTTGGCGATGCGTTTGCCTTTGAACCCCGCTCCCCAAACGGTTAAGGGACGGGTGGGTTGGTGGTCCAATTCTAAAAAGTAATGGAGCTTGATGTCTAAAAAGTAATTCTGTGCATAATGTTCATGCGTTCGGGAAGTGCGTGTGTCATAGTCGCGCCAGTGGTGCAAGACCTTGTTGCAGGGAATGCACTTCATTTTGTTTTTATAGAACCGAAAGGTTAAATCGTAATCTTCAGGATATCTGTTAGGATTGAAAGCATCGCAAGCAATTAGATCCTCGCGATGCAGCATCCAACAAGGGGATGGTATGACACATTCCTTATAGATTTCTGAAAAGTTGCTTCCTTGACGGGTCAGTTGGTTGAGCCAAGCTTCGTAGCGTGCATAACCGTCATTGATTCCTTCTTTGCTGAAGTAATGTACCAATCCTACGGTAAGGTGGTTTCTCCCTTTGGTCAATAGGTTATGGAGAAGCACTTCAAGTTTGTCTTCGGTCATTATATCATCACTGTCCATTCTGGTAATGTAGTCGCCTTTGCTGTGGTTGAATGCGTATTTTAAGGCATCGATGATTCCTTCGCCCTTGTTTTTTAATAGCTTGATGCGTTCATCTTTAGAAGCATAACTTTCTACAATTGTGCAACTTTGGTCTGTAGAGTTGTCATCCACGATGAGCACTTCCCAATTTGGATAGGTTTGTTTTAAGATAGAGTCCAAACATTCAGGAAGGTAGGACTCTGTGTTTTTAAAGGGAATGAGGATACTGACGAGCGGTCGCTTCATGCCCAAAAATACGATTTAACTTTTAACAAAATGTTCACTATTAAAAATGTAACGAATTGTAGTTTTGCCACACTTATTCGAAATACAATATATAGTATGATAGCTCGCTGATAGTTATCGAATTCAGTAAAACATAAAACAATTAGAATGAAACATTTATTAAGCTTTGCCATGCTCGCAACCATCTTTATGGGTTGTGGTTCGGCATCAAAAACAAGTAATGATTTAGCAATTCAAAACCCGGTTGTGACGTCGATCGACATTACAAAAGTGTTGGATGATAAGTTGCCAGTGGTGATTAATCCAGGACGTTTTACGACAGAAACGGTGACCTATCATTTACCAAAGGTGGTGCCAGGGAACTATGCGGAAGGCAGTTTCGGTCGTTTTGTGGACAGCTTTAAGGCTTTGGATTATGATGGTAATGAATTAAGTGTAGCGCATCCAGATGCTAATTCTTGGGTTATTTCCAATGCACAACAATTAGACAAATTGGTGTATTATGTGAATGATACTTTTGACCAGGAAGTGGCAGGGGGAATTGGTGAAGAGATTCCTTTTTCACCATCGGGAACGAATATCGAACCGAACAATTATGTACTGAACTTGTATGGCTTCATTGGTTTTTTCGATATCTTAAAGGATGCACAGTACACGCTCGATGTAACGGCACCAGCAACTTTCAAACATAGTTCTGCTTTGTTATCTACTGGGACTAAATCGAGTGCGACTGGTACAGCGATTACGCACAGTTATTCGGCACCACGTTATTTTGATGTTATGGATAACCCGATGATGTACGGAAAACTGGACATTGAAGAGTTTATGGTGGGCGACATCAAAATTGTATTGAGTGTGTATTCGCCCAACCAAACCCATTCTGCTGCAAGCTTGAAAGAGACTGTTTATAAAATGATGGAAGCGCAGAAAGTGTATTTAGGTGATGTGAACGCCACCCCTCGTTATGATATCTTTTTGTATTTAGCAGAAGGCAAGGAAGATGCTCCAAAAGGGTTTGGTGCTTTGGAACATCACAAATCTACGGTAGTGGTACTTCAAGAAGCTTCTTCAAAAGAGCAGTTAGCCAAGTCGATGATTGATGTGGTGGCGCATGAGTTTTTTCATATTGTAACGCCTTTATCGGTTCATTCAGAAGATATACATTATTTTGACTATATGAATCCGACATTTTCTAAACATCTATGGATGTATGAAGGTGTGACGGAATATTTTGCACAGCATTTTCAAGTGTATGAAGGTTTGATGACGAAGGAAGCCTTTTATGAAGAGCTGACCAATAAAATTAAGATTTCGCAGTTTTTTGATGACCAAATGAGTTTTACCGTGATGAGTGAAAGCATTATGGAGGAGCCGTACGCTAAAAACTATATCAATGTGTATTCAAAGGGTGCTTTGATAGGGATGTGTATTGATATTTTGATGCGTGAAGAAAGTAACGGTCAGCGTAGTATGTTGAGTTTGATGAAGGAACTTTCCAATACATACGGCATCGACAAACCTTTTAAGGATGATGATCTGATTGCTGAAATCACCAACATGACCTATCCATCCGTTGGGGAATTTTTGCAGACACATGTTGTGGGCACGACACCAATCGATTATAATACGTTTTTTAATAAGGTTGGATTGACGCTTGCAGGAACTGAAGTGGAGACATCTTTTATACAAAGTGGTAACGGATTTATTTTTGATGCAGACCAAGAAAAAGGAACGTTATTCTTTTCGCCAGGAGTTACTGACAATACTTTTTGGGCAGAACAAGGTGCCATGCCAGGCGATATCATCAAGGAGATCAATGGCAACGCCTTCACGATTGAAAAGGCACAGTTACTTCTTGGAGGGATGTACCAATGGCAACCAGGTCAGGATTTTGAATTGAAGGTTGAGCGTGATGGAAAGGAAGTTGTTTTTAAAGGACAGTTGACGCAGGCGTATACGACCAGTAATGATTTGGGTGCGGATGCGAATGCTACGGCAGAACAAATCAGTTTGAGAAATGCTTGGCTAAATACAAGCCCTAAATCTTAAAATATATAATTTGATTTTAAAAGCCTGATGTGTTCATCAGGCTTTTTATTTTTTGATAGTAAAGGTAAACGTACTTCCTTTTTTCAATTCAGAAGTGACGCTAATGGTGCCTCCCAACTTATTCACTAAATTCTTGACCGTGCTTAAGCCGATGCCCGTACTGGGTTTTCCATTCCTGGATATGGTGTTAAAAAGCTCAAAGATCAATTCCTGCTTGTCTTTTGCAATTCCAATTCCATTATCGGTAACGATGAATTTATGAAATTTGGGTTCTTCCCTGTATGCGATGAGAATAGTGCTTTTGAGGGTGTCGTTGTACTTCTGTGCATTATCAATCAGATTGATTAAAATCTGTGTCAGGGCAGGTCGATTGATGTTTTTAACCGTATCAATCCCATCGTAGTTCAATTCATTATGTCTTGACACTAAAACATGTTTCAATTCATCCACAAGAAGTGGGAGACTTACATCTTCTTTTTTAGCTTTGACAAGTTCATCTGCTTGGTAATATATAAGAATGCCATCAATATAATCTTTTAGTATAGTGGCAGATTCTTCAATGTAGCCCAAATGTTCTAGGGATTCAGAAGTTAGTTTATTGGATTTTTCTTCCTTAATAAATTCTGTTAAAGACATGATGTTGCTCAAAGGCGACTTTAAATCATGTGATACGTGACTTGCAAAGGTTTTCAGCTGAATGTTTCGCTTTATCAATTCCTTTTTGGCGGCTTGCAACTTATAATTCTGTCGCCTCAATTCAAACAAATTCACTACTTGTTTGGCGAGTATGATGAGCGATTCGATTTGATGTTCTGTCAGTTCTCTCGGTTCATGGTCGAAAACGCAGAGGGTTCCGAGCGCATAGCCGTCAAGATTGATAAGAGGCACACCGGCGTAGAAGATCGCTTTCTGTTCTGATACCAAGGGGTTGTTTTTAAAGCGTTCATCAACTCTAGCATCCTTAACGATAAATATTTCTGACTTATCTAGTATGGCATGACCACAGAAGGAAATGTCACGAGGTGATTCATTGACAGGAAAGCCGTGGTGCGATTTAAAGAAATTTCTATCCCTATCCAATATGGTGATGAGTGAAATGGGAACGTCACAAATCGTGGATATGAGTTTGGTTATATTGTCATACTCGCTCTCTGATAATGTATCGAGTAATTTATATTCAGAAATGGCCTCCAAGCGTTCGCGCTCATTGGAGGGCAATTGAGGGGTTTGCATATATTTTAGGTTTTTTTGTCGGGATATTTACGTAGTAAAAATAACAAAGGTTTTCCCAAAGTATCGTTAAAATCCAGAAAATACCGTTAAAAGGACTCAAAAACGCCCAGGCCGAAGAGGGCGAAATCATATTTTACGGGGTCAGTTTTGTCCAATTTGCGTAGGGCGCTGTCTAACTCTGCCAAGGCTTTGCCGTCGTTTTGTTTTCGTTTGAGTAAGCCTAATTTTCGGGCGACGTTTCCAGAATGGACATCTAGTGGGCAGGAGAGTTGGGCAGGCGAGAGGCTTTGCCAAATGCCGAAGTCCACGCCGTTGTTGTCATTTCGTACCATCCAACGGAGGAACATGTTGATGCGTTTAGCGGCGGAGTTTTTGAGTGGGTCGCTGACGTGTTTTTGGGTACGTGGCAGATGCTCTATCTCGAAGAAGGTGTTTTTGAATTGGTGTATTGCCTTTTGAGTGCTATTTGTTTCGGTATGTTTTGAAAAGACCCCTTCGAGACCGTTGTGGTGTTGATAGATGTGTTGCAGGCTCACGATGAACTGTACAAAGTCTTCGCCATTGAAGGTGCGGTGAACGAATGGGAGCAGGGCTTCTAAATCCGTTTCCTGATGTTGGGTGACAAACTGATGTGGCGCATTGTCCAGCAATTGCATCATACGCTTTGCGTTGTTGATGATGCTCTTTCTGTTGCCCCAGGCAATGGTGGCGGAGAGAAAGGCAGCGATCTCAATATCTTCTTTTCTTGAAAATGTGTGCGGTATTTGGATGGGATCACTCTCGATAAAGCGTGGGTGATTGTATTGCTCCACTTTTTGGTCGAGGAAATCTTTGAGGTCTTTTTTTGTTAGGCTTTTCATAGGGAGTGCAAGTTACGAGGAAATGTTGGTTTAATGGTGTGTTAGTGGTTGTGGAGTTGTTTAGGAGTTTAGGGGGGTTAAGAGTTCAGGGGTTTAGGTGGAGGTGATGCTTGTTGGTTGAACATGATGGGTGTTTGCTTGGACAGGATGGGTGTTTGCTTGGACAGGATAGGTGTTTGGTTGGACATGATGGGTGTTTGGTTGGACTGGATAGGTGTTTGGTTGGGCAGGATATGTGTTTGAAGTTCCATGATGTGAGTTTGATGTTTCATGATGTGAGTTTGATGTTTCATGATGGGAGTTTGGAGTGTCGGGAAACTTTTCTTTTTCTTAATGTTCATTTTTTGCTTGATCAAAAAACGAACCAAAAAAATCAAGACGATTGGAGGAAATTGCTAAAGCACCGTTCGCTTTAGTGGTTTTTATAATTTCGGTAAATCTTATGAGTGTTGTGTTGGCAAGTTTTTAGATTTTAACGGGCTTCTTACAGCTCACTATTTCTGCCAATCGCCGTTTGCCGCTTTTGGCGGCATTGCAAGTAAGTTGTATGTTTCCGTTGGATAAGGGTGTTTTTAGATTAAAGAAGATTTTAGGGTTTTGAAGGCTTAATTGTATCTGATTGAAATTTGTGGAATTGGATGGTTGTTGGAGTGTGATGATGACGATAATGTCCATCAAGAGTTTTAGAAATATGATTGATTTCGGGTCATATTATAATTGTAATGGTGATAAACATTCTTTTACTTGATGTTCATTTTTTGCTTGATCAAAAAACGAACCAAAAAAATCAAGACGATTGGAGGAAATTGCTAAAGCACCGTTCGCTTTAGTGGTTTTTATAATTTCGGTAAATCTTATGAGTGTTGTGTTGGCAAGTTTTTAGATTTGAACGGGTTTCTTACAGCTCACTATTTCTGCCAATCGTCGTTTGCCGCTTTTGGCGGCATTGCAAGTAGGTTGTGTGTTTCCGTTGGTTTGGGTGTTTTTAGATGAGGGAAGATTTTAGGGTTTTGAAGGCTTTATTACAGCTATCTATTTGACTTCGTCGAATCTTCGATTTAGCTGCGCTGAACCTAAAGGTTTCTGCCAATCGTCGTTTGCCGCTTTTGGCGGCATTCCAAGTTAGTTGTATGTTTCCGTTGGATAAGGGTGTTTTAGATGAGGGAAGATTTTAGGGTTTTGAAGGCTTACTTGTAGCTAAATTTTTTCATGGGTTTTGTGTTTTTGAAATTCTTTTCCTATATTGAAAATCTTAAATCGATAATTAATTTTTTAAAACTAACCTATTATGATGATAACAAACCATTACGGCTATTGCTGGTTTTCTGTGTAATATTTTCCTGTTCGAAGGACACAGTTGTGGAGCAAATGCCAAACCAACCAGAAACACGGATTGCAGAATCGCAATTCGACACTTCTTATTTAGGACTTTACAAAGGGCTTTTTACTACTTTAGACGGTTTGGTCCGTGGACGTGTAGAAGTGACACTCACACCTACCAAGGAAGGAGTGGCAACGATCACTTTGAGTTCTGGAGATATTATTGAGCTTAAAAGTGCGAGGGTAAAATTGACCGTTGACAATAAAGTGAACCAACTCCGTTTTTCATCGGAAGGGTTGAGCGCTACGAATGCAACGTTAGAGTTTTCGGTGAATGAAGATGGGTCGCTGCCAGTTATCGGCAATGTCAGTTTTGACAATAGGGCTTCGGATATCTTGATTGCGAAGCATTTGGCCAGAGCGCCTTTGACACCTATTACGGGGACTTATGTGCGGACTTCTGGTTCGGGTGGGTTTCCAACCTCTGGGCGGACTTGGAACGTAATGTCTATAGGCGAAGGGGACTCGCAGGACTACATGACGCAAGTGTCTTATGGTGGACAAGTGTATACTGGCACTTCCAGTACGTAGGAAAATTGTGTTGAAGGTACTGCCACAACTGATTGTGATGTTCATGGCAACTTTAGTATTCTTGGTCACGAAGTGACTTGGAACGGGACACATACCTATGGAACATCTGAAGATTGTTCTTCTATTTCTGGTTCTTGGGCAGCACCCACTTTTGGCACTTCGCCTGGTGCGCAGGGTACTTTTGTGAGTGATACTGATTGCAGTGCTTTGTTTGTTGAGGATATTGATGGCAATCTTTATGAACCTGTGACTATTGGTACGCAGGTATGGTTGGCAAGTAATTTGAACGTTTCACATTATCGCAATGGTGACGAGATTCCACAGGTGCAAGACCCAACGGCTTGGCAAAGTTTAACCACGGGGGCTTGGTGTTACAATATGAACGATTCTGACAATGGCCCTATTTATGGTAAATTGTATAATTGGTATGCAGTGAACGACCCACGAGGGTTGGCACCTGAAGGTTGGCATGTGGCCACCGATGCGGAATGGGAGATTTTGGGTGAATTTGCTGGAGGAAACTCTGTGGCAGGTACTAAATTAAGAAGTATCACCGGATGGAATCCGCCAAATGCTGGAGCGACCAATGAGTTTGGATTTAGTGCTTTGCCAGGTGGAAATCGTACTGGAGGCAATTTTTTTAACCCTGGCGAAAGAGGCTTCTGGTGGACTGCAACTTCTAGCAATAGTAGCAGTGCATGGTACCGAGCAATGTACTCCCTTCAAGATTTCGTAAATCGAAATGCGGCCAATACGACTTTTGGTTTTTCGGTACGCTGTCTGCAAGACTAAATAGAGACTTCAAATAATTTATAAAAGGAACATCACTTATGATATAGTGGTGTTCTTTTTTTGATGGGTTATGGAGAGGTTTATACTATCTTTTATGTTTATGACATTCGGTGGTTAGTGGTGCGAAGTTGATGGTAAGAAGTTTGTAGAAATTAACTATATTTAATACTCTCTACTGGCCTGTCGTCTCACATTATTGAAAAAGTGATAGCGGATGCTCCTATCGTGATTGTTCCGCCTGAACTTTCAGGTCCTATTTCTACATTTGAAACATCCCGTCGTCGAAAAAAATAAAACCGTAGCTCTTTTACAGGGGTGTGGTTTTTTACTTGTGGTGAATCGTTGAAGCGTTGAATTATTGGTGGAAAACATCAACAACGGCGGAAATATTCGGTTTTTATTTGCTAAATTAAGTGCTTAAACACGCCACCATTCATGCACAAAACCGATACACATAGGGACCAAATTCATAAACGATACTACCCATAAACTAAAAAACCAATAAGGCATCCCAATGCTGATAGTATTGTTTCAATAGACAGATTGCTTCGTCGTGCCTCCTCGCAATGACGGTTTTAACCATGAAAAAACCACGAACACTTGAAGCATCCGTGGTTTTTATACCATTTGAAGACCAACATAAATGATGGTTTAAACTTGGAGACTATAGATTTTTATAGTCGTTTATCCTTGAGAACTCGATGCCACTGACCATGCGGTACTGTGGGCTGCGGGAACCGAAGATTGCCAATACGACCTTTTTGACTCCGTAAGCTACCTCAATCATCCCTGTAGTTGGTGCGTAGATCGTCTTATTGCGATCTAGACGTGCCATCTTGAGGCCGTTGTTAGTCACTGTTACGGCATCTAAGGTGCTTGCCATGGCGTCTCTTTTTGATGTCCAGGCTGCCACTGAAATATCGGCAGGTGCACTGTACTGTGGATACGCATCCAACAGTTCGAGCAGTTCATTGACATGCGAGATTTGATTGGCCTTGGATTGATGACTGGTACTGACACGGTCTTTTGTGTCATTCTTCTTCAACTTAATGATTCGTTCCCCTTGGATGAGGTTGTTGATACTCTCCATACGCTTGATTGCTTCCACTGGGACGTCACAAATAGTAAACATATTTTTTGTACGGGTGGAGTCTTTTTTGAGTTGCTTGTAAGCCATAGTCTGAGCATCTATGTCAATTCCATAGAGTGACTTTTTATTGGTCACTTTTTCGATGGATTGATTTGCTTCTGTGTAAATCAGTTCCAAATTAGCAAGGGCATACAGGGGATTTGGAGAGACATAGTCTGGGCCAAAACCGATGACGGCTTGCTTTAAGACTGCAAAATTTCTCACATTACTAGAATGCCCACTTTCGCGATTTCGCGCCCGTTTCTTTTTTACCGCTTTGAGGTCCGCAGAGCCCGCTTGGTCTTTAGAAACGTGCTTTGTAACAACAATGGAGGTATCTGCTTCTAGACTTTCCTTCTTGGCAGTTGCCTTTTCTGCCAGTAACTTGTCCACCCACGGAAGGGTAATCTGGGCAGGGTCGAAGTTAACCAGGTGTCCATTGAGTTCAGGCGCATGGCCGTTGATACTAGGCGTATTATCGCCGTTTAAAGATTTGTTATTGTTTATCATTTTGTCAGGCCACTATTGATTTGGGTTCGCCTACGTGTTTGTGCACTGCTCAACCATGGCCACTTAAAAGCGACAGTGCGTAGGGGTATTGTTCTGGACGTACCTATAAAAAATATGTACCTCCGAGATGTTCCTCGTTAAAATGATGTGTTTAATAAAAGCGCTTGAAGTCTTCTGGCTTTTAGTGGCTACTCTAGATTAGCAGCTATTAGTTACTTGACTCTTGAGCAAATATAGAATGAGTTTTTTAGATGTGCAATAGGTTAGAACACAGAAGATTGACATTGACACTACTTTCTGTATCGTTAAAGTGTATTAAAAACACGTTGAATTGCAGATAGACGTTGAGAAATTTGAACATTGTGGGATTGTAAGCCAATTGGGAAAAAATCGATGAAATGCTTTAAAAATTAACAGATTGAGTCTTGGTTGTTTGTTGTTAATGGTTAGTGGTTTGGGAATCGATGGATTGTTGAAAAGTGTAATTGATTTGTTGTAGTTAGGTTTAAATCCATAAGCGACTGAAGGACGCAACGATGTGACCGGTGACTATTGAAATTTTTATTACTTCAATCCGTAAAATTTGTCACTCTATTGATAAACGGGCTAAAACGGAACCTTAAAATTACTTATCTTCGAGAAACAATTCTAGCATATAAAAGCATGGTAAAGGATATAATAAAATTCAGTTTAAAGGCAGGAGTAGCACTCTTTGTCATAGGCGTTGGTACCAAAATAGGGAAGGATGCCATAGAAAATTTAAGAGATATACAGGACGCACGTAAAAATACACAAGATGGAACAGGACAATAACATAGTAGATAACACATTGAACATTATGAGTGAGTCCATTGGGACTTTTGATAATACACTTGGAAATGTTCCGATTTATAAAAGTGGACATGATCTAGGAGGGTGGATCAGTCGGATGATTGATGCTGTCGTGGATGGGTTGCCGATTGCTGATAAAAAGGATTGATTTAGAACTGGTGTGGTTTGAATTATAACCGTTTCTTTTGGGAAAGGTTTTTACGTTGATAGAATTTAAATAATTATATACAATAACTTTTACATTCGCAACGTTATCAAAAAAAACCATCCAAAATGAAAAAATTAATGTTTCTCCTTTCAATTGTTGTATTCGCATCATGTTCTTCTGACAACTCTACTGATGTTCAAAGCCCGAATGTTTCAGATAAGTTGCTTACAAGTATTACCTCAACTTATGATGGACAAGATGCTTTGGTTGAGTATACTTATGACTCGGACAATCATTTGCTGTCAATTGTGGTTCATCAACTAGGTGGATGGATAAATCGTATTTTTTATGAATATGAAAATAGTAAACCTGTTAGAACTTACAACCATAATGGAGATACCATTTATGATGTTAAGGAAATTTTATATGAGGGTGACCGTATTTCTGAAGTTTTAAGTTTGGACTCATCAACGGAAGAAATTAATGGCAAATATGTATATGTATATGAAAACGACCAATTGACCGAAGTTAAGAGCTTTAGTTTTACTGATGGAGTATTTCAATATAGTTCTTCTGTTTTTACAGAATATCAAAACGGTGAAATTTACAAATTATACAATAGTATATACAATTATTATCACATCTATGAATATGATGACAAACACAATCCTTTCTATAATGTAAATAATTATAATTTAATTAGGCAAATTGAAATAGCTACTTCTTCTTATTCAGGCGTAACAAACAATGTCTTAAAAGTTTCAACGTACAGCCAAGACACAGATGAACTCGAATATGAATATACACAATCTTATGAATATGATTCTGATGATTTTTTAGCCTTTAGACATGATGCCTTTCCGAATCAGGAGCCATATACATTGAGTTATAACTACAGTCAATAGATTTACTGTTCTTTAACTTAAAAAAATCACACAATCTTCCCATCCACCATCACCAACTTACGATCAGCCATATTCGCTAATTCTTCGTTATGCGTAACGATGACGAAGGTTTGACCGAATTCATCTCGTAATTTGAAGAAGAGGTTATGAAGGTTTTCTGCACTTTGTGTGTCAAGATTCCCGGAAGGCTCGTCCGCAAAAATCAGTTCGGGATTGTTGACCAAAGCTCTGGCCACGGCAACACGCTGTTGCTCGCCACCCGAAAGTTCGCTGGGTTTATGATTGTAGCGGTCTTTTAGACCCAAGAAATCCAATAATTCTTTGGCGCGTTTTTCAGCGTCAGCTTTAGAGGTGCCTTTGATGAAGGCAGGAATGCAGACGTTTTCCAACGCTGTGAATTCTGGTAATAGTTGATGGAATTGAAAAATGAATCCGATGTGTTCATTTCTGAATTTAGCCAAGCCTTTATCATTCAAAGAGGTTAAATTCACATCGTTGATGATCAATTCACTATTGTCGGTTGATGCTTTATCCAAGGTGCCAAGAATCTGCAACAAGGTTGTTTTTCCTGCTCCAGAAGCTCCAACTATGGAAACGATTTCGCCTTTGGCGATGTGCAAATCCACACCTTTGAGCACGTGTAAATCGTTGTAATATTTATGGATGTTTTTGGCTTTAATCATAACCTCAAACTTACTACATTCTCATGTGCATTGCAAGCGTCATGAGTTTTTCTTGCTGAACAAATTTTTAACATCTACATAGTCGATATAATACTGAACACGTACTGATAAAGTGTGCTGAATCGGTTGCTCAAACAAGGTGTTTAAG
Organism: Aquaticitalea sp.; assembly: GCA_051252455.1. Taxonomy (GTDB): domain Bacteria; phylum Bacteroidota; class Bacteroidia; order Flavobacteriales; family Flavobacteriaceae; genus JBPOFM01. The sequence continues at coordinate 42,873 of JBPOFM010000008.1, read as the reverse complement.
CTCTCTTTATACGTTTCGGCAGACTCGCTGCTAAAATTGAGAAGTTGATTACGATACAAAGCGGTCAGAAAACTGCCAGGGGCAAACTGCCACGAATAACTCAAATCTAAATTCCAAGTACTGAAATTGATGTCGGGATTGCTTTCAAGGTCTTCCGCCGTATAGCCCGTTTCGCTTGTGAGACGACCGTTGTCTTGCAAGGTAAAGAAGTCTTCTTCATAATCAACGGTTGACCAATAATTTCTGAAAGTAAGACCGAGTGCATGGTAAGGATTGAAATTGTAGGTGGCCTCTAGGCTGTTTTCGACTGTTTTCTGATCACGTTGACCGAAAATGATCTCGTCATCAGCAAAGGTGGTAAAGCCTCTGTCCTTAAAGATCTTGTTATAATTGAATTCATAGACCAGTAGAAACTTATCGCTAAAACGCACACGTGGTTCTAAACCAAACCAGTAATCGGTTGTGTTTCTATCCTGTTCAAAGGTAATGGCGCCACCTAAATTCGCGTCTAAAGCAAAGGTTTTGTTGTAGTTGGAAGACAACCAAATGTTCGTATTGCCACGATCTTCAGTAATGAAGAATCGACCTTCACGTCTTGGTTCAAAATAATCGTATTGTTTGCCAGGGTAATATGCGATACTTCCACCAAAGTTGTGCAGTGTTTTGGTCGCCGCATCAAAATTGACACCGAAATTAGTGCCCGTATAGACACCTGGATTTGCCAATCGTTCGTAATTGATATAAGTTCCTATATAATAACTATTCAGCTTTCCGGTAGGCTCAAAGGTTCTGTAGGAGGCATCGGCGCCCAAATTATTATAATTATTTCTATACAAAAGGCCTAAATCATTGATATCAAATTTGGTATCCGCAAAACTGTGATCCATACTGTAGCGATAATTGCCATGGACTTTTCCGATGTAAAAATCGGTACTCAATCCTGTCTCCGTTTCAGTTGGTAGATTTAGATTGCTCATACGTGCCTGCCCAAAGACGTTGTAGGTGTTCCGTTTGTTGGTGATGTCGGCCACAACAGCTGTGACATTGGCATCCCTAAAATGACCATCTCTTGTGACATTGGTATTGACAAGGCTGATGGATGAATTTTGGTTGAATTGCTGATCGAGCACAAGAATGTTATAATTGGTCAATGGCTCTACTAGTTCTTTACGGTCGTTGATGACGGTTTCCAAAGGGGCGTTTTCGTCCGTTAAAATCAAATTGGTACGTCTAATGTTTGCATAGGTCTTTTCGGTTATGGCATTGAACACACCAATACCCAAACCTTTTTTGGTACGACCCGATACTTTAATGGCATTTAAAACCTTCACAGTGTTCGGCGATTCCAATACTTCGTCATTATCTTCCAGATTTAATCTTCCGGTAGGGCGATTACCAACTCGACGAGAAAAAAAGAGATTTCCTTTGTTGAATAAATCGACCCCTTCCGTGAAAAACTGACGTTGCTCGGAAAAAGTTTGTTCAAACGGTCCAAGATTGAGGGATAAATTATCAAAACCTGCTTGGCTGAAATCTGGAATCAAGGTTGCATCTAAAGTGAAATTTTCGGAAAGACCGTATTTGACATCTAAGCCCAGGGTGAAGTTGTCAGTGGTTTCGCCATCAAATGAGTTGACTAAACCAGATGCAAAGGGATAAAAACTCAATCGGGTAGGAGGTTCGATGTTTTTTAGGCCTTTAAGTTCACCATGATAAAGTCCGATATTTCCCTTGCTGACATCTACAGGGTTCCATGTGTATTGTGCTCTTGTACGTCGAAACTGGCGATGAAACTGTAGCCCCCACGTCGGATCTTCCTGATTGGAGAATCGTAATGCGGAATAGGGAATTTTCATCTCGACAATCCAACCATCCTCCACAATTTTAGTGGCACTGTCCCAAACCGCATTCCAACCAAAATCTTCACCAATGCTAGGCGACGCAATGGCATCCGCCTGCGCTCCGGAAGGGAAGACCACCAATTCAGTATCATTCTGCGCATCATTGTTAGGATTTAAGACGACCAGAAAAAAATCACTTTGACCAAAATTATCACGCGTGTTCATTTGGTTCATGATCAGTTTTGGGTCGTCATAGAGATACGCTGCAATATAAATGGCCTCATTATCATAGGATATTTTAACGATGGTTTGTTCTCCGGGTGATTCAGCAATTCCCATTGCAGGACGGAATTGTGTAAAATCCTTGGCTTCCATGGCCGTTTGCCAAACAGCGTCATCTAATACACCATCTATTTTTGGAGGGGTTTCGGTACGTTCTATTTGAAGCACTTTTTTTTCTTGCGCCAGAATTGATGAGATACTAAACACAGAAATGAATAAAAGAGTGAAGCGAAATGTCATTGTTTTTGATTGAAAGTTAATTTGTTATCCATAAAGACAGCAAATTGTTAAGTTTGTTACACTGCGGAACACAAAACTAATGTTTCGACTTTGCGAATTTCATAATCAAACGTTAAAAAAAATGCATTATTGTTACTATTGAGGATTGATTTGAAGCCACGGAAGACTCAAATTTATTGTGTAATTTTGCTCTATAAAACTATACTTATGCCGTACGAATTTTTTGAGGAGTATAATTCCGAAGTTACAGAAGAAATAAAATCGAAATACCAAAGTATAATAGAAGATTTGGGTGAAGACGTGACTCGCGATGGTTTGTTGAAAACTCCAGAGCGTGCTTCAAAAGCGATGCAATTTTTGACCCAAGGTTATAATCAAGATGCTGCTGAAATTCTTAAAAGTGCCATGTTTGAAGAATCTTATAATGAAATGGTTATTGTAAAGGATATAGAGGTGTATTCGCTCTGTGAACATCACATTTTACCATTTTTCGGAAAGGCACACATTGCATACATTCCAAACGGACACATTGTCGGGTTGAGCAAATTGCCTCGAATTGTGGATGTCTTTGCACGTCGTTTGCAAGTTCAGGAGCGTCTGACAGAGCAAATCTTGGATTGTATCAATGACACGCTGAAACCACAGGGAGTGGCCGTCGTTATTGAAGCGTCGCATATGTGTATGATGATGCGTGGTGTGCAAAAACAGAATTCGGTCACAACCACTTCCGGCTTTAGAGGGCAATTTGAAAAGATTGAAACGCGGAATGAGTTTTTGAAGTTGATCAGTACTAGGTTCTCTTAAAAATTTGGTATGTTTCTTGTTATTATAATGATAAACAATCACAAATGAAATTAGAAAATTTAAGTAAAAATAAAAAACTCATATTGAGCATCATTCTGGATGTCATCGGTATGATTACATTTATAGACATCATTTGGGCGCCAGTTTCGGCCTATGTGATGACTAAAATGTACAGCGGACGAAAAGGAAAAGTTGCAGGTGTATTTTCTTTTATAGAAGAAATTTTGCCAGGACTGGATTTTATTCCATCCTTTACCATCATGTGGTTTATTACCTATGTGTTTCAGAAAGAGGAAAAACTAATTGAGGTGAAGTAATTTTTGAGAGACTTAAAATAAGAGATAAAAGAGCCAAGAATCAGGTTATATTGATTCTTGGCTCTTTTGTATTGGTTCAATTATAGAAAATAGGTCAATCCAAGATTGAAATTACGCCCAATGTTGAAAATACCATCAGGTTTTAATCTTGAGAGGTGATTGATGTATTGTTTATCGGTCAAATTTGTCCCCGAAACAGAAATTGCCAACTCATTTTTAAACAATTTTACTTTGCCACCAAATCCTGCACTTAATAAATCGTAACCAGGAGTGGTCGTTTCAAATTGGTCGACGTTGTTCTGCTCGAAGGTTGATTTGAGTGTCACAAATGCATAACCTCGTTCGAACCATTTACCATTGAGCTCTACTCTTAACGTATTATTCAAGGTGTTTGCAGGAATTAATGGCAAATAGGAATCATCATCTTGTTGTCCGGTGACGGTTTCGAAACTGCTCTCCAAGTGTAACCAATCCAAAGGATGCGGATGCAGGTGAAAACCGATTTCGCCACCATATAAACGAGCATCATTTTGTAAATAATCGTAGACAGGAGTAGCGTCTATGAACTCGCCATTTGGAGAAATATAGATATAATTTTGAATGAGATTGTAAAAACCATTGACAAACAATTCGAAATGCTCATTGCCATATTCCAAGTTTAAATCCGCCTGAAAGTTTTGCTCATTTGTCAAGTCCGCATTACCGATTTCATAACGGTTGGTACCTTCATGAGTGCCATCTGATGTTAATTCAGCCAAGTTGGGTGCTCTAAATCCAGTTGCTAAATTCAAACGAGCAGTTATTCCTTTTGCAATGTCCGTTTTGACACCAGCAGCACCATTAAAACTATTGAATTGGCGAGAGATGCCATCCACCACTTCAATATTTCGATTGTCAAAACGCGCTCCAAGTTGGATGTCAACAGTTTCAAAATGAATGTGAGATGTTGCTAACACACCTATGTCATTTGTAGTGGCATCTGGAATCAATTGTTCTTCACCATAATTGGAATTTGATTGACTCATGCCTTGTACACCTACAATGGTTTCAAATTTACCCATTTTTGGTAAATTATATTTGACATCATAATTGATAGTCTTCAACTTCATTTGCAAGGCCGCTTCCATGGCTTCATCTTCATGGTCGTCATGGTCTTCGTGCTCATTATGCTCGTCGTGTTCATCATGATCTTCGTCCTCTTCATGCGTTTCATGATGGTGATGATCTTCAAATTCCTTCCGGTCGTTGTACAATAAGCCTACACTAATATCAAAACTTGAATTCTCCAAAAACACAGTTGATTTGGAACTCAATACATGATTAGTGATTTCTTGATACGGTAACAAAGGCGTTCTGGCAGTGGATTGTTCGCCCACTTCTTCTGGGATTCCCAATTTTGAATTATTAATATTATAGCGTAACTCTGTTTTGAATCTGTTATTCTGATAGCCGATGCCTGTTTTGAAATCCTGTTCTCTAAAGCGCGTATTTGTTACACGGTAGTCTTTCGTTTCATAATCTGAATGCTCGGTTAAACTTCCTCTAAAGATGAATTTAAATTTGTCACCAGACGATTTGAATCCGGCATTCGTGTTGTATCCTTGGGTATTGGTGTAATAATTGCCACCAAAATCTGCTTTAGAAGTATGCTCATCTGCAAACTTCTCGGGATTGATGTAGAGCACTCCACCAAGCGCATCGCTACCATAGAGTAGGGAAGCAGGGCCTTTGATGACTTCCACACTTTCCACTCCAGAATCGTTGAGTCCAAGTCCATGTTCGTCCCCAAATTGTTGATTTTCAAGTCGAACACCCTGAGTGTAAACCAACACACGATTAGAACTTAAACCTCTAATGACAGGTTTACCAATGCTCAATCCCGTAGTGACCGTCTCAACACCTGCAATATTGGAGATACCGTCCGTCAGTGTCACAGAGCCACGCGATTTGAGATCAGCGACGCTTTCGCGTTCCACTTTCATCACATTCTCACTTTGAAGTTTATGGAATGGTGTTGACACTATGACTTCTTCCATTTCAATGGCGGAAGGGTTGAGTGAAATTGTTAATGGCGCACTTGTAGGGATGGCTACATTTTGAGATAGCGTTTCGTAACCAATAATGGAAATGACCATTTTGTAGGTTCCGCTTGGAATATTATTAAGGTTGAATTGACCGGTCTCGTCAGTAGTTCCGCCTTTTTCAAGTTGTGGTAAATAGACATTTGCAAATACGATAGGTTCGCTTGTGCTTTTGTCAATAATGGTTCCCGTTAAGGGGTTTTGTGCATATAATGAAGGTATCGCCAATAGCAGCAATACATTGAAAAATAATTTCATGTAGATGATTTTTAAATTAATTTAATAATTGTGGTTTCTGAAAGACTTCCAGAATAAATATTATTAAATCAGTTGAGGAGGCCCTCGAAGAGAAAAGTGTAACCGCTGATATTCGCTTAAAAATGCATAGACTGTTTGGTTGATTGCATGATTGTCTTCAACTGGAATAAACTCGTAGGAAATAGACGGTATGGTGTAGGAAGCGCTTAATTTGAACTTGTAAAAATCACAATCAATATCAGATTTATGGATGTGCGTTTGCGGCTCTCCATTGCAGATTTCGTGGTGATGATGGCTGAAGATGTGAGAAAACGTTACAGCAGAAGGCACCAATAAGGCAATCGCTACCATAAGCGTTGCAATCTTGAAAGTCTTCTTTTGTGTTAGGCCTAACATTTAATCTATAAATCGTTTAAATCCCATTTTTTTCAGCATTTTCTTTTCAAACTCCCAGAAAAACTGGAACTGACCAAAAAGCCATCCGAAGGACACCAATAGGATTTGGTAAAAAATTAGCCCAATGATACCATATAAAATCCAGAACACAACAAGGTTTAAGTTTTCTTTAGTAATTCCCAAATACATCATGATGGGTCTACTCACGAACATGGATGAAGAACCCGTTACGGCAAAAACAATGAAAATCCGAATCATTTCCCAACGATAGGTGACGATCCACTTGTTTTCCAGTTTTTTAAAAATAAATAGGGTGAACTTTAAGAGAATGAAAAATAAGAGGACGGCCAACGCAAGGAACAGTGCAAAGTGCGCATTCTTGAGCAACAGATTTGTCACTATATAAGACGCATATATCAACCCTATAACACCAAGAATTGGAAATAGCAATTGCCAATTATGCTGAATCTCCCAACGTTTTTTGAAATTGTTCATAGTATATTTTGCGCTGCAAATATACTTCAAATACGTGGAACGTACCCAGCCAATCTTTGGTTATAGGTCAATTGGAAATAAATGAAATAATTGTATAGCTTGTAATTGACTTCGTAGCCATAATCAACTCCATAGTCATAGTCAATTCGCATTTCATAGAGTTGAGGACTGAAACGTTGGGGTTGTAAAACACGGATATTCCATTCAGTAACATATTGTCTATTTCTACTCTCCATATATTCTTGCGAATAGTAGCCTTCGGGTCTTGCAGTACTAGCCAACCAAAAGTTGAAACCAGGTTCGATGATGATGATTTCGTATTCAATATCGTCATTGGTGATACGCACGGTATCTTGCTCCTTATGGACGGCATCTAAAATATTTGTTGAGTCTCCAGCTGTGGATTGCGCAGTTGTGGATCTGTTAGCATTGCAACCAACTAAAATTATTAAGGCAAATAATAAATAAAGTGAGGATTTCATAAACGGTTCTTTTTTTTAAAAGTTACGAAAAAAAGTGATGCTATCAAACTAACCTCTTAATGCATATAAAAGTAAAAGCCAAAACAAAAACTTGATTTCAATATCAAATGTATTTATTTTGACTTTTATGAGCTATCTATATTGAGTGATTGCTTACTCTTATCGAGTGAAGGTGGATAGTGGTTGAGTTAAATGAAAACTATTTACCACCAAAAAGACCACCTAGCATACCGCCAAGGCCACCCTTCTTTTTATCACCTCCAAGCACCATGCCTGCTACATCATCTATAATACTTCCGTCGCCATCTGCATCAAGGATGGATTCTAAAAAGCTTTGCTCATTTTTAGGATCATTACCTTTTAAAAGTCCTCCCAGCATTCCTTCTAAACCACTCTTATCGCTTACATTTTGTTGTTTCGCTTGACTTCCAAGCACACCCATCAGAATTGGTGCAGCTACTTTTAATATTTGTGCAATAGTATCAGAATCCATTCCAGATTTTTGGCTTAAGGCATTTTGAACATTAGATTGCTTATTGCCCAATACATGTCCCAAAATTTTACTGCCATCTTCCATGACATTGGAATCGACTCCACCACTAAACAAACCTCCAAGGTTGTCAAGGATAGTTCCACTATGATTGCCTCCTTTTAATGCGCCTAACAAACCATCTGCACCTTGGGGTGTGGACGCATTACGCCGCATGGCTTGCATTAATACGGGCATGGCCATCATTAATACATCTTGAGTTTTGCTTTCTGGTTGGTTGGTTTGACCAGCAACGCCGCTCACAATGGACTTGCCCATTGGGCTGTTTAATAAATCTAAAATTCCGGACATCTCTAATTGGTTTTTATGTTGAACTCGTAAAATATAAAAAAAAACCTATAACAAAGGGAGTTATAGGTTTTTATGTATGAATGTTGATAACTTTTAGGACTGTTCCGTCTTTAGAATACTTATGATTTGTGAAGCTAATTCGGTTCCAATACGATCTTGAGCTTCATTGGTAGCTGCTCCAATATGTGGTGTTAAAGAAATTTTTGGATCCATAAGCACTTGTACAGCAGGTGTCGGTTCGTTGTCAAATGTATCCAATCCTGCGAACGCAACTTTACCACTTTTCAAAGCACTTATCAATTCCACTTCGTTGATGATGCCACCACGCGCTGCGTTGATGATTCCCACACCATCTTTCATCAAATCAAATTGTTTTTTGTCGATGACAAATTCCTTCTGTGCAGGAACATGTAAGGAAATAAAATCTGACTGTTGTAATAATTCTTTCATGGGCTGGGTTTCAATTTCTACATTAATGAATTGACCATTGTAAAAATCCACTTTTATAGTTGCTTTCCCAACAAATTTATCACTTGCAATCACTTTCATTCCAACGCCTAATGCGATTCTTGCCACTTCACGTCCAATACGTCCAAAACCTATGATTCCTAAAGTTTTACCACGTAGTTCTCGGCCTTTGGCGTAGCTTTTCTTAAGCGTATTGAATTTCGTATCACCATCTAAAGGCATATTTCTGTTAGCATCATACAAAAAACGGACACCGCCAAAAAGATGCGCAAATACCAATTCTGCAACCGATTCTGATGAAGCCGCAGGTGTGTTAATCACGTGTAAACCTTTACTACGAGCATAATCGACATCAATATTGTCCATACCAACACCGCCACGACCGATGATTTTTAGGCTCGGACATGCATCAATCAATTCTTGACGAACCGTTGTGGCACTCCTAACCAAAAGAACATCAATGTGATGCTCGTTAATATAATTTTTTAATTGCTCTTGCGCTACTGTTGTTGTGATGACTTCAAAACCTGCTTCCGTAAGTGCGTCTTGTCCACTTTTTGAAACACCATCATTTGCTAATACTTTCATGAAAATTTATTTTCATTCCCACAGAAGTGGGAATCTTATTTATAACTGTTTTAATCTTTTTACTACTAACTGCAAACTGCAAACTGCAAACTGCAAACTGCGACTGAAAACTGCAGACTGAAAACTGCAGACTGAAAACTGCAGACTGAAAACTGCAGACTGAACTACCCCTTCATCTCCAATTCGCTCATCACCTCTACCAGTGCCTTCACACTATCGAGCGACAACGCATTGTACATAGATGCACGATACCCTCCAACACTTCTATGCCCAGAAAGACCGCTTATACCAGCGTCTTTTAGCATATGATCAAATGTTTCCTTTAAGTTGTCATTGACCAAATTAAAAGTAGCATTCATATTCGAACGATCTTCTTTTACAGTAAACCCTTCGAATAATGGATTTAGGTCAATTTCCGAATAAATCAATCGTGCTTTGGTGTCATTTATTTTTTCAACTGCAGAAATTCCACCCATGTTTTTTAACCATTCCATAGTCAACATTGCTGTATAAATAGGAAAAACTGGTGGTGTATTAAACATGCTTCCTTTGGAGATATGGACCTTGTAATCGAGCATGGAAGGAATTTTTCTTGATACTTTGCCAAGAACATCCTCTTTAACAACCACTAAAGTTGTTCCAGCAGGACCCATATTCTTTTGTGCACCTGCGTAGATCAAATCGAATTTTGAAAAATCAATTTGACGTGAAAAAATATCACTACTCATGTCACATACCATTGGAATTGGTGAATTCGGGAACGATTTCATCTGTGTACCAAAAATAGTATTGTTAGAGGTGCAATGAAAATAATCGTAATCTTCAGGAATTTCGTAGCCTTTTGGAATGTAATTGAAATTTGCTTCTTTAGAAGAGGCCACTTCATACACATCGTCAAAAATTCGTGCTTCTTTAATGGCGTTGTCTGCCCAAGTACCTGTATTTAAATATCCTGCTCTTTTTTCTAAAAGGTTCATAGCAACCATAACAAACTGCATGCTTGCACCACCTTGAAGAAATAATGCCTTGTAACCTTTACCCTCAAGTCCTAAAAGTTCGAGTGCTAATGACCGTGCATTTTCCATGACATCAACAAATCCCTTGCTTCGATGTGAAATTTCCAATAGGGACAAACCCGAATTGTTGAAATCGAGAACGGCTTCTGCTGATTGTTTTAGGACTTCCTGTGGCAGGATACTTGGACCTGCACTAAAATTATGTATTTTCATTGAAAAATATATTTACAATTTCCACAAAAGTGAAAATCTATGGTTGTTTTGAACAGTTGCAAAGGTGCTAAATAATCGATAAAATAATGTTATGAATATGATAATTTATCAACTATATTTTTAACAAAAACCCTATAGTATCCACATTATCTGCATAATTCCAAAGCTTGGGTGATTGAGTATGTCCAAACTCGATTGTGTTTTCACCAATTCCATTGGCAACAACACATTGGATTTTATCCGTATCCGATTTGAGTTTGTTTTTTAGAGTGTCTAGCGACTCATACTGTTCATAAAACAGTGTAGCAATTGGAGAGCCATAGCTTTCATCCTCTTTGATCATTAAAAAACCATTTTCGAGCATTTGAAACTCGCTCATTAGATAAACAGCCTTATTATAGTCATAGTTATTGGCGTATTTATGCTGATGGATAATGGGATTCCAATGAAACATGGCATTGAAGAATTTCTCGAAGTTGTAATCTTTTGGTACAAATAATTTGGACACATTTCGACAACCTAAACCATAATATCGAAATACATCTTCTGAAAGGCCCAAAAGTTGTTCTTCAGTCTCATTTCCTGTAAGAACTGCCACCGAATTCCGATTTTTCCGGATGATGGATGGTTTGCCTTTAAAATAATACTCAAAATAGCGAGCCGTGTTATCACTTCCTGTAGCAATGACGGCGTCAAATTCGGTTAATTTATCTTCAGTAAAAGTTATGGTGCCTTTATATCCTGGTTCGACATGCTCTAAATATTTAGCCAAATAGGGAAGAAGGTGTTTGTCATTCGAGGACTGTTTTACAATTACTTCATGTCCGGTCAATAAAACACATAGAAAATCATGAAAACCAACCAACGGAATATTTCCCGCCATAATAATTGCGGTTTTTTTGGGCTGAACCGTTTTGAAGTCATACTTCGAAATCCATTCATTAATAGTGCTTTCAGTCAATACGTTAGACCATCCTTCCAGTGCAAACACCACGTTTTCTTTAGTAAACCATCCGTTGTGTTCGTGGGCTAATTGAATTTGGTGTTTAAAACCGTCAAAAAACAAGTCATTGTGCGCTATGTTTTCCTTTTTTTCAAATCCATTACCATTGAATTGACTCAAAAATTTTCCTAATTGAACAAAAGCGTTAATTCTTTGTTGTAAATCCATTCTCTATTTGGTTATGAAGGGTTTTGGCTTTATTTTTGCGCAAAGTTAGAAAAAGATTATGCTATGGCAATTATAATAACAGACGAATGTATCAATTGTGGTGCTTGTGAGCCAGAGTGCCCAAACACAGCAATTTACGAAGGAGCAGATGATTGGAGATATAAAGATGGCACAAGTTTAAAGGGTAATGTGGTTTTACCGGATGGAAAAGCTGTGGATGCAGAAGAAGCCCAAGAACCAGTAAGCGACGAAATATATTATATTGTACCCGATAAATGCACCGAATGCAAAGGATTTCATGAAGAACCACAATGTGCTGCTGTATGTCCTGTGGACTGCTGCGTACCAGATGATGACCATGTGGAATCGGAAGAAAAATTACTCTCCAAACAACGATTTATGCACCCAGAAGGTCATTGAACAATGACTGATTCATAATGAATGATAAATCCCAAGTAATCCTTGGGATTTTTTAATACAATTTATTCAGATAAATGACTAAATTTGCACTCGCAAAATCAAGCGGTCTCAATACTTAATACTTGATACCAAATACTTAATACCAATACAAATGAAAGCCGGAATTGTAGGATTACCAAACGTAGGAAAATCAACTTTGTTCAACTGTTTATCGAATGCGAAAGCACAAAGTGCGAACTTTCCATTTTGTACAATTGAGCCGAATATCGGAATCGTAAATGTTCCAGATCCGAGATTGAACCGTTTAGAGGACTTGGTGAAACCACAACGTGTGCATCCAGCAACGGTGGAGATTGTAGACATTGCAGGATTGGTAAAAGGCGCAAGTAAAGGTGAAGGTTTAGGTAATCAATTTTTGGCAAATATTCGTGAAACAGATGCGATACTTCACGTTTTACGTTGCTTTGATAACGATAATATAGTCCACGTAGATGGCAACGTAAACCCAATCAGAGACAAAGAAACCATTGATATGGAATTGCAGTTGAAAGATTTGGAAACTGTTGAAAAGAAACTTGAAAAAGTAAAGCGCGCTGCCAAAACAGGAAATAAAGAAGCTCAAAAAGAAGAAGCGATTTTATTGAAAATCAAAGCCGCATTAGATTCAGGAATTTCTGTAAGAGCGTTGGAATTTTCAAAAGAAGACTACGAAGAGTTTGTAAAACCTGCACAGTTCATCACAGAAAAACCAGTCATGTACGTTTGTAATGTGGATGAAGGGGCAGCTGCAACAGGTAATGCATATGTTGAAAAAGTAAGAGAAGCTGTTAAAGACGAAAATGCAGAGATACTTGTATTGGCAGTCGGTACAGAAGCAGACATCAACGAATTGGATGATTATGAAGAGCGCCAAATGTTTCTAAAAGATATCGGACTGGACGAACCTGGTTCTGCCAAATTGATTCGTTCTGCCTACAAACTATTAAAACAACAGACCTATTTCACAGCCGGTGTCAAAGAAGTCCGCGCTTGGACGGTTGATGTTGGAGCAACTGCACCACAGGCTGCAGGCGTCATCCATACCGATTTTGAAAAAGGATTCATTAGAGCAGAAGTCATTGCTTATGATGATTTTTCAACTATGGGAAGTGAAGCCAAAGTCAAGGAAGCTGGAAAAATGAGAGTGGAGGGTAAGAACTACATTGTAAAAGATGGTGATGTGATGCATTTCTTGTTTAATGTGTAGATAATTAAATCAAGAAGGGTCTTTGCGAGGAGCCAAACTAAATTATTAAATTTAAAGATGAATTAACTGCGACGAAGCAATCTTTTAATTTAACAGCAAATGCCACTAATCATCCTAAAAACCGAAATTAAAGCAGATATCCAAACCTGTTTTGATTTATCCCGAAACATAGACTTCCATTTAAAAAGTTTAGAACATTCACACGAAGAAGCCGTCGCAGGGAAAACTTCAGGCCTTATTGGCTTGGGAGAATCCGTCACTTGGGAAGCCAAACATTTTGGCATCAAACAACGCCTCACTTCAAAAATTACAGAATTCAACGCTCCACATTACTTCGTGGACAAAATGGTATCAGGTGCCTTCAAATCCTTTAAACACGAGCACATTTTTGAAACTCAAGGCAACGAAACGCTCATGACTGATAAATTCCATTTTGAAAGTCCCTACGGCATATTCGGTACATTGGCGAACACCCTTTTTCTTACCAGATACGTCACCAACTTACTGCAAACACGCAATGCAGCTCTTAAGGCGGAAGCAGAGATGTTGGAGAACTAAAATCCATTGCCATAAGTATTCAATAGCATCCGAAAAAATTAAAACTTGCATGACGCATGCAAATTATATTTCACCACTTTCGAATTCAAATCATCGACAAAATACATTTAAACAGGATTAAACGTAAAATAATTCGACAAACAGTTGTTTTTAACAATTCTCTTTTCTACATTCGTCTTGTCAATTGTAACAAACTTCTCATCGCGAGGGGAAAGTAAGGGCCAAAAGACTACAAATAGGTACCCTTTAGTAATCAATAGTTTAACGAGTAAACTCTCGGATGCAATTCTTTTGCCATCCAAGAACCAAGCAACATGCCGCACCGAAGCTACGACTGTGTGTGTATGTATAAAATAAGGAGTGGCTCCAGATCTTGTACATAAGTTTCGATATGAAAACACAAGAAAAAAAAGGAACTTCTTTCGATGCCATGAAAGAAGGTTTTAGTAACAGCAACAAAGTTGCAAACCAAGCGATAGCAGAGCACAAGGATGCCGCTTCGCAAATGTCCAACCCAGAAACAGCCGCACAGCCCCAGAAGAAGCACATCACTTCAGCCAAGGCAGGTTCCGCTAAATTAAAAGACCCAAATAAGGTAAAGGCATCCAAAAAACGAAGTGTCAACGAGGCTGGCATATCAGAGAACGTCTACAATGGCGAGACCATGGTAGATGTCCTCAACACCTTCGAGCCGCCGTTCAATCCCATCAATGCTGCACTTTCTCCCGCCAGTCTCACGGCAAAGAATGTGGCAGGCAGGGCAATGCTCAATGAGGTAAGAGATAACAAACAGCACAAGACCGATGAGGGCAATGCGCGCAGGGGCATCTTCGACGTCCTCAACAAGAAGTTCACCAGAGTGTATAGCCAAATCTCGGTCTGTGGTGCCCCAGAAGGCACCGTCACAAACGCCAAGAGTATTTTAGACCTGATGCGTGCCAGACGTAAGGGCAAACCAAAAGCGGGAGCAAAGACCAAGTCGATCAGCCAAAAGTCCTTCAATAAGATGATAGACCACGTGTCAGACTTCCTAGTGCTATTGGCAAACTGTCCAGAGTATGACTCTAACGTGCAAGAGCTAAAGCTAATCGCGTTAGAAGCATACCGCGACTCACTGATGTTGGGCAATGGAAAAGCGAACCAAAAGAAGGCAGTATGGAACACCTCCTTAAATGAGCGAAATGAATTCTTCAACGCAAAAAACACCGGCTTTGTAGATACATTCCAAGCCGCCAAGCGTTCCGTCAAAGCCGAGTATGGTGCAGACAGTACGCAGTACCACCAAGTCGCTCACTTTAAGTTCAAACGCATCTATTCATAGACTGCTACCCAATTATAATTCTAAAACCACAGATTCGAAAGAGTTTGTGGTTTTTTTATGCTTGCTACCGTCATTGCGAGGAGCAAATCCAAAACTTCAAAATTATAACTAAATCATATTGCAGCCTGTATCGAGCCTGTCGAGATAAAGCAATCTCAAGCGATTATCCGATTGCACAAAGTAACAATCATTCCTTCACCACCTTAAAAGTCTCCGCCCGATTCCCAATCGCCACCTTCAAAACATAAACTCCCGAACGAAAAGAAGACAAATTCACAGAAGTTTCCAAGGCATTGGGACTTGACGACATTACAACCTGCCCCAGCAAATTGTAAACCTTAACAGATGTCATCGTTTGCACAGACTTCAAATTAAGCATGTCAGTCACAGGATTCGGAAAAACAGAAACTTCTAAAACATTCAATTCTGATACCGCAAGTGTCACAGACGCTTCCAAATAATCCGCAATACCATTCCCATTCGTATCATCATCCGTTGGGTCGCCATTCCCGTTGTAGTCTTCATCAATGGTCAAAATCCCATCGCCATCATCATCATCGTCCTCATAGTTTTTCAATCCATCTTGGTCGGTATCATCATCTGTAAACTGTAGATTTTTGTTTACATCCTCCACCAAGTCCGCAATACCATCCATATCAGTATCAGTGCTACAAGTCACAACCGTAACATTGATCATATCATCAATCAAAAATTCATCGGTGGTGGTATTCTTAATTTTACGATAAAAATTCTGCGTTCCCGTCAGTGAATATATGGCATTAACAGGATTGGTCTCATTCATGGCGTCAGATTCTGTCAGATAATAGGTAGTCACTACATCTTCATCGGCACTGGCGCAAAAAGAGGAAGTCGGAAATGCATATCCCTCGTACAAAGGTTGCAAATTGTTTAAAAACACCATTGCGATACCATCAGTATCAAAATCACAAACATCATAATAATAAGAAGAAATCCCTGGCGGAGGTCCACTTGGGATTGGTGCGGTATCAACCACCGATTCAGCAATGTCAAAGCTATCGTCCAATAAACTATCCACCCTCGCATAAATAGTTTGCGGGTCAGATAGCGGCTCATAAAATCGATCCAATGGATTCACTTCGCTTTGTGCATCGGTCAAGGTTTCATAATAAGCCACAGAAACATCCAGTTGATGCCCAATCACAATGGCGTTTGTGAAATGCAAATCTGCACAAGAGGCCCCAAAAACCTTGGAGGTATTGACAGATGGATACGCAATGGTTTGTCCACAGACAGCTAATGGTAAACAGATAAAAATGATAAAAAGTAGTGTGTGCTTCATGTTAATTGTTTTTAGCTAATAAATATAAATAATTAATACATACATCAATGCTTCACAAGATAAAATAGCCATCTATTCTACAATATAAAAAAGCCTAATAATTAAATAACATTTTATTTTATAAACATTTAATGCGCATAAATCACTTTTTTTTCTATCTTGGGATTCAGTTTAATAACCCCATACTATGAGAACTATTCTTACGCTTTCAATATGCTTATTTGCCGTTCAAATACAAGCGCAGGACTGGCAATTTAATGCCCAATTCATTCATTCCGATGTTAGGCAGCAAGATTATTTTGGGAATGCGGTGGGAATGCAGAACGATACCATTGTAGTTGCGGCTTATAATCAAGACAATGGCAATAATTACGTTCTACACAATGAAGGGGCCATATATGTCTTCTCAAAAGATGTAAATGACCAATGGTCACAAACCCAAAAAATTATAGCCCAAGACCGATTTGCGAATGACAACTTCGGCTGGCATTTAGACTACGATGGCAAAACCATTGCCACATCTTCAGAATATAACGGTAGGGATGCTACAGGTGCCAACAATATATTTAGGGCTGGCGCAGCCTATATATTCACACGTAATTCATCAGGTGAGTTTATTCAGTCGCAAAAGTTGGTGGCAACGGATAGGTCTTTGCAGGCAGGGTTTGGCAGTGACATTGATTTAGAGGGAGATGTTATGGCGATAGGTGCATTTAATGATTCATTTGACACTGCTGGTGGCAATGAGCAACACTTTGCAGGAGCAGTGTATATTTTTGAAAGGGATGCTTCCGGAATATGGACGCAAACACAGAAACTGGTCGCATCAGACAGAGATGCGGAAGACGGCTTTGGATATTCAGTCAAATTAGATGGCAATTACCTTGTGGTGGGCGCATACAACGATGAGGATGGAATAATAGGACAACCAAATGCTTCTGATTCAGGCTCCGCTTATATATTTGAAAAACAGCCTAACGGAACATGGACGGAACAACAAAAGATTAGTGCTTCTGATCGTGTTGTCGATGATGAATTTGGACATGACGTAGATATTGACGATGATGTTTTAGTGGTTTCCACTCGATATCAAGACCAAAACGAAACCAATAATGATTTCATCCAAAATGGAGGCGCAGTGTATGTTTATAACAAGGACATATCAGAACAATGGGTGCAAGTAAAGAAACTTACTGCTGCTGATCGGGAGCCGAGTGCATATTTTGGAGACGTCGTTGCTATAGATGAGGACTATATAATGGTAGGTGCATACAGGGATGATAATCATGGTTCAGTATATGTTTTTGGTGACGGCAGTGGCGCAGACTGGTCCGATGAAGAGAAGTTTTTTCCAAATACAATTACTTATGGGGCACGGTTTGGAAGAAGTATTACTTTTTCAGGAGACAAAGCGGTTATTGGTGCTGTCTTTAATGATTATAATGGAATGATAAGTACTGGAGCGGCATTTCTTTACGAAAGAGACCCCAATCTGGGTTTTATTACACCAACACAGGACAACGATAAATTTCTATACCCAGTACCAACCACAGGACCTTTAACTATAAAAAACCTCAACGTTTCGATGGGCTATACTATCTATGACCTTATGGGCAGAAAGCTATTGACCGGAATATATGAACCCAACGAAATCTTGGATATCTCCTATCTTGCCACAGGAAGATATTTCCTTAAACTTTCAAATGGTGCGGTGATGGATGTTGTGAAACATTAAGTCCCCGATAGCGCTCGTCTGCAACGAGTGCCGTAAACGAGAGTAAAACCCAAAAACCCAACCCCCAATCCACCAAAAGTAATCTCAACCCCAACAAAGGTTATCCGCACCCTAACAGTTATACTTTGTAGTCTAACAAAGCTTATCTTCTGCCAACACATAGTTATGTCATGACAACCAACAGTACTTTCATGACAACCAATGGTTATTTCATGTCAAACACTTGTACTTTGTAGTCTAACAGTTGTTATTTCCAGTCTAACAGTTGTTATCTATGGGCTAACAGTTGTTATGTGTGGTCTAACAGTTGTAATCTGTAGTCTAACAGTTGTAATGTGTAGTCTAGAAAAACGCTTTGAAACCCCAGTAAAACCTCAAAAACACCCTAAAAAACACCTCTAAAAACACCCCATAAACAACACCCCAAAAACCCAAGAAAAAACACCTAAATTTTCCTCTTTGTAATTCCCTCCAATCTCCCTACATTTAAACCAAACAAACCTCTATGCTAAAAAAAGTCTTCGGAAGCGCCGTCTTCGGAGTAGAAGCCACCACCATCACAGTAGAAGTCAACGTCGATAACGGCGTAGGCTACCATCTCGTAGGACTTCCAGACAACGCAATCAAAGAAAGCAACTTCCGCATTGCCGCGGCCTTACAGAACAATGGCTACAAAATACCAGGCAAAAAAATCATCATCAACATGTCCCCAGCCGATTTGCGCAAAGAAGGTTCCGCCTACGATTTAACTTTAGCAATAGGAATTTTAGTGGCTACAGACCAAATAAAAGCCGACAATCTTGAGGACTATATAATTATGGGTGAATTGTCTCTTGACGGAAGCCTACAACCTATCAGAGGCGCCTTGCCCATTGCCATCAAAGCAAAGGAAGAAGGTTTTAAGAACTTCATTCTTCCTATTCAAAATGCAAAAGAAGCAGCCATCGTGGATGGATTGAATGTTTTTGGAATTCAAAACATTGAGCAGGTCATTAATTTTTTTGACAAAGGAGACCCACTTGAACAAACCACAATAAATATACAAGAAGAGTTTAATAAAAGTCTAGACTTTCCGGAATTTGACTTTGCTGACGTAAGAGGTCAAGAAGGCATAAAACGCTGTATGGAAATTGCTGCGGCAGGTGGACATAATATAATTTTAATTGGACCTCCAGGCGCAGGAAAAACAATGTTGGCAAAACGATTGCCAAGTATCTTACCACCAATGACCATGCGAGAAGCTTTAGAAACCACAAAAATTCACTCCGTTGCAGGACGCATCAAAGGCGATATTGGTTTGATGTCACAACGCCCATTTAGAAGCCCACACCATACAATTTCAAACGTCGCTTTAGTTGGAGGCGGTAGCTATCCGCAACCAGGAGAAATTTCACTGTCACACAATGGTGTTTTATTTTTAGATGAATTGCCAGAATTTAAACGAGATGTCCTCGAAGTAATGCGCCAACCATTGGAAGACCGGGAAGTAACTATATCACGAGCAAAGTTTACAGTGACATATCCTAGCAGTTTTATGTTGGTCGCCAGCATGAATCCAAGTCCTAGCGGCTATTTTAATGATCCAAACGCTCCAATTACGTCATCACCTCACGAAATGCAGCGTTACTTGAGTAAGATTTCCGGTCCGTTATTGGACAGGATTGACATTCATATTGAAGTAACGCCTGTGCCATTTGAAAAACTCTCGGATGATCGCAAAGGAGAGTCCTCTATTGAGATAAGAAAGCGTGTAACTGCAGCAAGAGAGCGTCAAACAAAACGTTTTGAAGCAAATGACACTGTTCACTACAACGCCCAGATGAACACCAAGCAAATCCGAAACTATTGCGTACTGGACGATGCCTCTAAAGAACTTCTAAAAACAGCTATGGAGCGCCTAAATCTTTCGGCCAGAGCCTACGACAGAATCTTGAAAGTCGCACGCACTATTGCAGATCTGGAAAGTGTGGACAACTTAAATGGTTCTCACATCAGTGAAGCCATTCAATATAGAAGTTTAGATAGAGATGGCTGGTTAGGATAGTTATCTTGCGAAAGTTATACAAATGAGATGTATTAACTTGCTTTAATTAAGTGTCTTACGAATTTTTTAGTAGTCTTTTAAAGACCAGTATGTATTCTAAAATAATTTTAGATTTTTTCTTTTACTCACATTTGTAGGATTTTTTCAACTTTTTGTATATTTTTAAACAAACTAATCAATAACCTTAAAACCAACCAAATGAAAAATTTTTTAATAGTAATAGTTGGCGCTCTGATAGGTGCCGCAATAGTCTATTTTTTTTGCTGTAAAACCATAAACATGACCAATGAACCAACCAAACCAAACGGAATTATTACGCCAGAACAGATTAAAACACTTGATCAGGCATTCAACTCACGACATCAATTAATTAGCGACTCCATCGTCATGCGACCAGACAATCGCTCATCTTGGTATTCTTTAGAAGACATGAGAGATTATTTAGATTATGCCGAAAGCCAAGCGAAAGATTTAGGCTATAAGATGGATGGCATTCGCATCTATTTGGGAGCCCAAGCCAATGAAGGCACTACTGTAGGGTATACAACTATGTTTTTTGTTCCAACTTACAACGAAGTAATGGCAGAAGGAAGCATGGTCAATTTTGTAAGAGGAGGCAGTAAAGATGTTCCAGGCGGGAATGGGCTGGATATGGGTGGCCCTGGCGATCCACCAAGTAGTAATTACCCACAATAATTGAGCGATTTTTTTCTTGATAACTATGTTTTATTAACGCATTCAGTAGAGTTTTTGGCGGCCCTTACGGGAGTGTTTTTTATAAAAAAATATAACCATTCGACCGCCAAATATTTTATTTGGTTCTTAATTTACATTGCCGTTATTGATCTACTTGGTGGATATGCTCGGTATATTAATAAAATTGATGTTTTAAATTTTCTTAAGGACACCAGGTTTAAAACATCACATTGGTGGGCAACAGTTTTTTGGAATATAGGAAGTGCACTTTTTATCAGCTTTTATTATTCAAAAATCCTTAATAGTAAATTTTTTATATCTATTATAAAGATCGCTACGATTTTGTTTGTGATTGGAGCTATTGTCAGTATCATTTTAGATTGGAGTCTTTTCTTTAATCGATATTCGCCCTTTGTAACCGTGAGTGGTGCGATTGTCATATTGCTCTGCACCTCATTCCATATGATTGAAATTCTTCGTGATGAAAAAATCATTATGTTTTATAAATCAATTAATTTCTTTATTAGTGGAACTTTCTTCATTTGGTTTATAATCACAACACCATTAGTGTTATATAACGCCTATTACTCGTCATCAGACTGGAATTTTGTGTTCTTTAAATGGCAAATATTTCTTTTTGCGAACCTATTCATGTACCTAACATTTACCTTTTCCTTAATTTACTGTGAACCAGAACATAAAAATCAGTAAAACCAAAAATAGAACTTATTGGACGAATTCTTAAAACAAAATTATGGACTTATTACTCATTGTGTAGAAACCATTGCTGCAGTTACTGGATTGTTGGTCTACCGTAAATATAAAGATACAACCGTCAAGTATTTTATTTGGTTTTTAGTGTATGTGGTCATAATCGAACTTGTGGGTTCTTATCCTCGATATATGGCAAATAATGAATCATTTAGTGAAATTCATTTATTTCTGAAGAATTCACATTTCGAAAATAACTTTTGGTTTTACACCATCTTCTGGATTTTTGGAAGTGGAGTGTTCTACGCATTATATTTCAGGAGTTTAATTAAAAGTTACAATTACAAAAAGACCATTAAATACATGGTAATCTCATTTGTTTCAATGGGAATGTTATATTATTTTTTCAACTGGCAATCGCTATTTTCTGGTAGAGCAGGTTTTATAGATGTGTTTGGTGTTATTGTTATTTTATCAGCTGTTTCTTTATATCTGGTTGAGATTTTATTGAGCAATCAAATACTGAAAATCAATAAATCCTTGAACTTTTATGTGGCTACTACTTTAATATTGTGGTATTTAATGGTAACACCTCTTACTTTTTATAGTAAATATTTTTCTACTGCCGACTGGAATTTTGTTATATTGAAATATCAAATTTTTTTAATGGCAAATGTATTCATGTATTTAACTTTCACTTTTGCACTAATTTATTGCTCACCAGACCATGACTAACCATTTTATTATCTTTTTAAATCAAGACCAAGCCGTTTCAACAGCTGCAGAACGGTATTTGCTAGCTTACATGATTGCAGTTCTTTTGATTGTCACAACATTGGTTATTGTGTTTTTTATCGTATTTCAAAAGCGAAAAAATAAACTTCTACTCGATAAAATTAAGCAACAACAAGAATTCGACGAAGAAATTTCGAGAACACAGACAGAAATACAAGAACAAACCTTAAAGCACATTGGATGGGAATTGCATGACAATGTTGGTCAACTTTTGGCGTATGCCAGCATGCAAATGAACATGCTTCATGCACAAGTAGGAGACGACATGAAAGCAAGTGTCAACAGCACAGCCGATGTGATACGCGAAAGTTTGAAAGAAGTACGCTCGTTATCTAAATCCTTGAATAATGACGTGATTCTTAACATAGGCTTTGAACAATCCATTGCCAATGAGTTGAACCGATTGAAACGTATGAAGTTTGCTTCCGCCGAATTAATCATTAAAGGTGACAAAAAAGAATTACAAGACAAAAAGCATGAAATAATTATTTTCAGAATATTGCAAGAGTTCTTTTCCAATTCGGTCAAATATTCAGAAGCGAAAAACCTACAAATCAAACTTGATTATAGTCCGGAAAAATTGAGAATCGAGGCATCCGATGACGGAAAGGGCTTCGACCTGGCAACTGCCGAAAAAGGTTCTGGACTAATTAATATGAAAAGTAGGGCAGAGCTGATCAATTCAAGTTTTGATTTGTTCTCAAAACCCGAGGAAGGTGTTCGACTGACTTTAGAGTATCCGTTTTGAAATGTAGTGAATGCTTGGAATAAAATTTGAGTGATGAAATTTGTAAGCTTAATTTTATTATTTTTATCATAACTAATGAAATTTTAATCTATAAAATATACATCATGGCAAAATCACAAGACGCAAAAAAAGCAGTTAAAAAGGAACCTTTGAAAACTGCTAAAGAAAAAAAGGCAGACAAAATTGCAAAGAAGGCAAAACGTCAATAAGCTACAATTTTATATCATATAAAAAACTCCCATATTTTTGGGAGTTTTTTGTTTCATACCTTATGATCTTACTCTTTAATTCTCGTGTTGACGATTTCCATCGTTTTAATGTCTTTACCATCCTTTATCATGTACATCTCAAAGGTGTTTTTGTCTGGAGAGTGATATATAATTTTCTCTTTAATTTCCATGGCTTTCCCTGTCATGGCGTCCATCATGTTGCCAGTGAGGGTAAGCGTTTTTGAATTTTCGTCATAATCACCTTCCAGAACCATGATACCACTGCCCATATTATCAATCCAAGTGGAAAAGAATTTCTTTTTTACATTATCATAACCTGTGATGCTTTCACCATGAAATGGCATTCCCATCATATTTCCAGTATGTGTGGAACGCAGATAAAGTCCATTTAAAATCATTTCATTTTTTGCTGTGGCTTCTGACTCTGTAGGAGGTTGTGATGGATCCATCCACATTTTTACTTTGGAATTCCAAGAACCATCTGATTCTGCCAACATTTTGTGCTGTGTTCCTGGGGTCATGCTCGCTTCCCAAGCCTTCATTTCTTCTGGTGTTTGCGAAAATAGGCCTCCACAACTTAAAAGGATTGATACTGTTAATAATAGTGTTTTCATAATATAGAGTTTTAAAGATTAATCATATAAATTTAATGATTATTTCAATGCAATTTTTTGAATGTCAATGATTTTTATTATTAGCATTTGGTTGAGAGTTGATAAATATGTCAATATTAATATATGACTTGCATGTGTTTTAGTACCTTTAACGTTCAATCGAACGTTGTTTTTCTTATTTATTAATTGAAGCCATTTGATTTAACTTTTAAATTAGACTTTTACCCTATGGATATAAAATTAGCAGTACTTATTGATGGCGATAATATCCCATCAGCACATGTCAAAGAAATGATGGAAGAAATAGCCAAATATGGAAATCCAACCATCAAACGTATCTATGGCGATTGGACCAAGCCACACTTATCAAAATGGAAAAACATGTTGCTGGAAAATGCCATTACCCCAATTCAGCAATATGGTTACACACAAGGGAAAAACTCTACCGATTCTGCAATGATTATAGACGCCATGGATATTTTATACAGTGAGAAGGTGAACGGTTTTTGTTTGGTTTCGAGTGATAGTGATTTTACACGTTTAGCAACACGACTTCGTGAAGCTGGAATGGCTGTTTATGGCATCGGAGAGAAGAAAACACCAAATCCATTTATTGTGGCTTGCGATAAATTTATTTATATAGAAATTTTAAGAAGTCAGGCTGAAGATAATGAAACGGAAACTGCTGATAAATCTGTAAAAACATCGAGTAACATTGATAAAATAACAGCAAAAGATATCAAGTTCATCGCTTCTACAATTTCTGATGTTGCCGATGATGATGGTTGGGCTTTTTTGGGCGATGTAGGAGGTATGTTGCAAAAGAAACAGCCTAATTTTGATTCGCGAAATTTCGGTTATGCAAAACTTACACCTTTATTCAAATCAATAAAAGAATTTGAAGTAGAGACACGCGATTCAGGCAAAGGACGTTTTAAATTGGTTTATGTTCGCATCAAAGAAAAGCCAAAACAAAAGAAAACAGGTAAAAAACCGTCTTCAAAACCAACATTTTAATAGTTGCTAAACATTACAAAGGTATATTCCCATGCTTACGTTTAGGGGTATCCACTTTTTTATCCTCTAACATCGCAAAAGCCCTTATAAGCTTGCGTCTCGTGTCTTTGGGTAAAATCACTTCATCAATAAATCCACGCTCCGCAGCACTGTACGGATTGGCAAAAAGCTCTGCATATTCTGCTTCCTTTTGTTTCCATTTGGCTTCTTTATCTTCCGCAGAATTGATTTCTTTTTTGAAAATGATTTCGGCAGCACCTTTGGCTCCCATGACTGCAATTTCGGCACTTGGCCAAGCAAAATTCATGTCAGCACCAATATGTTTAGAATTCATCACATCATAAGCGCCACCATAAGCTTTTCTAGTAATGACAGTGACTCTTGGTACCGTCGCTTCGCTGAAGGCATAGAGCAATTTGGCACCATGAACAATGATACCACGCCATTCTTGATCCGTTCCAGGCAAAAATCCTGGCACATCTTCCAAAACCAATAGCGGAATATTGAATGCATCACAAAAACGAACGAAACGTGCTGCTTTTTTGGAACAATTTACGTCTAAAACGCCCGCTAAAAACATAGGCTGATTCGCTACAATCCCAATACTTCTTCCACCAAGACGAGCAAAACCTACGAGAATGTTTTCGGCATAATCTTTATGGATTTCGTAGAAAGTATCTTCATCAATAATACCTTTAATAACATCGCGCATGTCATAAGGTTTATTGGCACTATCTGGAATGATATCAGAAAGCACCTCGCGTACTTCATCTTTTAATTCGAACGGGAGTTTCTTTGTAGTTTCCTGATTGTTCTGCGGCAAATAACTTAAAAGACGTTTCAAATCTTCCAGACACTCCACATCATTTGAAGATGTAACATGTGCCACTCCAGATTTGCTCGCGTGTGTACTGGCGCCACCCAATTCTTCAGACGTCACGGTTTCATTGGTCACTGTTTTCACCACGTTTGGTCCCGTCACAAACATATAACTTGTGTCTTCAACCATCATCGTAAAATCAGTCATGGCAGGCGAATATACCGCACCTCCAGCGCAAGGTCCCATGATGGCAGAAATTTGCGGAATCACTCCAGACGCCTGAACGTTGCGATAAAATATATCGGCATAACCACCCAAAGAGCGAACGCCTTCCTGAATTCGCGCACCTCCAGAATCATTTAAACCGATAATAGGAGCACCGACTTTTACTGCCAAATCCATGATTTTACAGATTTTTTCAGCGTGTGTTTCGGAGAGAGAACCACCAAAAACCGTAAAATCCTGTGCAAAGATATAAACTAATCGTCCACTGATTGTTCCATAACCCGTAACCACACCATCACCATAGAATTGTTGATTAGCCATGCCAAATTCTTTGGTTCTATGTGTAACTAAAGCGCCAATTTCCTCAAATGAGCCATCATCCATTATGTACATGACACGTTCTCGAGCCGTCAGTTTTTTATTTGAATGTTGTTTATCTATTCGTGCTTGTCCGCCGCCAAGATAGGCTTGGGAAAGTTTGTCGTTTAGGTTTTTTATTTTGGATTCCATAATTTTTTTTCGCAAAGGTGCAATGGCACAAAGTTTTTTTAATACTAATTGTTCGAGTCTGACTGCTGACTGCCTATTGAAGACTGCCTACTATTTTAACGGTATTCGTAACTGTTTTTGGTCTTCTAAATATTGTTTTACAGCGATCATTGCAGCAATTTCAGCCTCTACTTCCTGTTTATCATGAATAGCTTCTGACGAAAAGTACTTCTTAACGAAATTGGTATCAAAATTTCCAGAACGAAAGGCATCGTGTTCAAGCACAAAAGTTCCGAATGGCAAGGTGGTTTGAATGCCTTCAATTTGATAATCATTAATAGCTTTTAACATCAGTTGAATGGCTTCATCTCGCGTACTTCCATACGTTATGAGTTTTGCCAACATCGGATCATAATAAATGGGAACATCCATGCCTTGTTCAAATCCATTATCAACTCTTATATTTTCGCCAATTGGTAGTTTATAAACTTCGAGATTTCCAACGCTTGGAAGAAAATCATTCAATGGGTCTTCAGCATACACTCGTAATTCCATTGCATGTCCTTTAATTTTCAATTCGTCTTGCGTCATTGGTAGAGCTTCACCACGAGCCACTCGTATTTGTAGTTCTACCAGATCGGTTCCGGTGATTAATTCTGTGACAGGATGCTCAACTTGGAGACGTGTATTCATTTCCAAGAAATAAAAATTAAGTTGCTCATCCAATAAAAATTCGACTGTGCCAGCGCCCAAATAATCACATGATTTAGCGACTTTGATAGCTGCTTCACCCATTTTTTTGCGAAGTTCTGGTGTCAAAACACTTGAAGGTGCTTCTTCCACCACTTTTTGATGGCGACGCTGAATACTACATTCTCGTTCAAATAAATGAAGAACGTTACCATGAGAATCTGCCATGACTTGTATTTCGATATGTCGTGGAGACGTTACATATTTCTCTATAAAAACAGAACCATCACCAAAAGCGTTGACCGCTTCACTAATGGCACGATCCATTTGCGATTCAAAATCAGTTTCTTTTTCAACGATTCGCATGCCTTTTCCACCACCCCCAGCGGAGGCTTTTATCAAAATAGGAAAACCAATCTCCTTGGCTATTTTTTGCGCTTCATCAATGTCTGTAATGGCTTCTTCTGTACCTGGAACCATGGGAATATCATAAGCTTTCACCGCATCTTTAGCAGCCAGTTTACTTCCCATGATTTTAATGGCTTTCGATTTTGGACCAATAAAAATGATGTCATTTTCTTCGCAGGCAACCGCAAAGTCTGCATTTTCTGAAAGAAAACCATAACCAGGATGAATGGCATCCACCTTTAAACTTTTAGAGACTTCAATGATTTTATCGCCGCGCAAATAGGATTGATTGGAAGGTGCCTCACCAATTAAAACAGCCTCATCCGCATATTTGACGTGAAGCGCGTTTCGGTCGGCAATTGAATAGACAGCCACGGTTTTGATACCCATTTTCTTTGCTGTCATCATGACGCGAATCGCGATTTCTCCTCTATTTGCTACTAATATTTTTTTTATGATTGACATTGTGAAAAGTTTGTCGTTATGTTTTTTGTTGTTAAGTTGATTGCTGCAGAGCCTGTTTTTTCTCTTCTCCTTTCTCTTTTTTCTAAATTATTCGAATTCTACCAACAACTGATTCTTCTCGACTGCATCGCCTTTATTGGCTGCAATCGATTTAATGACGCCATCTCTAGGAGAAGTCAAAACATTTTCCATTTTCATGGCTTCAAGAATAAGAATGGTGTCATTTTCCTTCACTTCTTGACCAATAGTTATGCTCATTTCTAAAATAAGCCCAGGCATTGGCGCTTTGATATCGTTTACTTTTTTGCTCGCTCCTACCTCAAATCCTAAAGATTTAATCAACTCATCCAAATCGTTGTGAATGTCCACGATATAGGAATTGTTGTTGATTTTGATGGTGTATTTTTTCTCTTGGAATTGCTTACTCGTAATTTCAGCATGATAGGGATGATGATTCTTTAAAATGTGCTGTTTGGAATTAGAAAGTTCAACGGTATCTAATTTAGAAAGTTGTTCAAGATTGATATCAAATTCGAATGAATTGTTGACTTTAACTATATATGATTTTGGCATAGTGAATGATTGAATTGTAAAGATAATTATTAATACTTAAACTAAAATTATACTTTGAAGATTGAATTCTGTTGATGTTTTCGAATCGCTTTTCGTGATAAAATAATTCCAATAAATAAAGATACAAATGCACCAACCCAGATACCTGGAATAAAATCAATGAATAGAAAGAAATCATAGGCGCCATGAAATAACGCGGCAAGAAAAAGTCCTGTCAGATTTAGTATGACACGATTATTTGAAAACTTGGCTTTACCAATAAAGTACCCCATCAAAATGCCAAAAGTAGCATGGGCTGGTACTGCTGTAAAGGCTCTGATAATTGCGGTTTCGACACCACCTTGGAGTACATACATCATATTTTCAGTAGCGGCAAACCCCATCGAAACCATCACAGAGTAGATAATGCCATCAAAAGGTTCATTAAACTCTTTATGCGGTTGTGCATAATAGCGAATGATGACGTATTTGCTAAATTCTTCAGTTAAGCCTACGACAAAGAATGCTTTGATAAATTGTTCAAAAATACTGGTGTGATCGTGAAGTGGTAATGGAATTTCAATGATGACATACAAAAGTGTTGTAATAATGATACTCACAATAGCACCTAATAGAAAATTGATAATCAATTCCCTTACTGGTTCTTTCTCATGCTTATCCATAAAATAGATAAAGATGACGACGACGAGTATTGGTGCGATTGCGGAGAGGAGTAGGGTCATTGTAAAAATCTAGGGTCTAATTAGGTTATTCGTTCTAAAATAGCATCCATCACAATTCCATAATAAGATTTATTACTCTCAACCAAATGAAGATTTGTACCACAACAGTCTATCATTTCAAAGAATTCATACATACTTACTAATTTTAGACTTTCAACTTCTCCTTCTTGCGGAATCAAATCAGTGAGAATACCGTTAAATTCGACGAGAAACGTATGATGAAATTCATTGTCAACAATGCCATTGTCATAGGCCTGGAAACACTCAAAAACACCAATTTTCTGCAAATGTTTTTTGTTGACTTTCAGATTGATTTCTTCTTTAACTTCTCTTACCGCACCTTCCTCAACAGTTTCTCCTGCATCAATATGACCTGCCACAGAAACATCCCATAATAAAGGATGGAGAGTTTTTGAAGCAGCACGTTGTGCCAACAAGACCTCTCCATCCATTGTGTAAAACCAAATATGTGCGGTATTGTGGTAAAGTCCCCTAGCATGGATTTCAGACTTCGGTGCAGTCTTGCCCGTTGGTTTTCCGTCTTTGGTCAATATGTCTATCAGTTCTTCGCTCAATCGTTAAAATAGCTAAACGTTTCTCCATCCTTAATATTCAAAAGAGATTCGTAAATCAGTTTAATCACATTTTCAACATCGTCGCGTTGTACCATTTCAACGGTTGTATGCATATAACGTAATGGCAAGGATATCAAAGCACTCGCCACTCCGCCATTGCTGTATGCAAAAGCATCTGTATCAGTTCCTGTCGCCCGTGAACAAGCGGAACGTTGGAATGGAATTTTGTTCTTTTCTGCAGTGTCAGTGATTAAATCACGTAGTTTTTGTTGCACTGCTGGGGCATACGCCACGACAGGCCCTAAACCAAGTTCTAAATGACCTTCTTTTTTCTTATCAATCATCGGAGTCGTAGTGTCATGCGTAACGTCAGTGACAATCGCAACATTTGGTTTAATGCGTTGCGTTATCATTTCGGCACCCCGCAAACCAATTTCTTCTTGAACTGAATTGGTAACGTATAAACCAAACGGCAATTTCTTTTTCTTCTCATGCAGCAAACGTGCAACTTCCGCAATCATAAATCCACCCATTCGGTTATCCAACGCTCGGCATACAAATTTGTCGCCATTCAGAATATGAAATTCATCAGGATAGGTAATCACACATCCTACATGAACGCCCATGCCTTCAACTTCTTTCTTGTCTTTTGCACCAACATCAATGGTGATATTTTCAATTTTAGGCGTTTCATCTTTTTCCTTACTTCGGGTATGGATTGCTGGCCAACCAAAAACACCTTTAACAATGCCATTTTTGGTATGGATATTCACAATTTTACTTGGTGCAATCATATGGTCACTACCACCGTTTCGGATCACGTGAATCAATCCGTTGTCTGCTATATAATTAACATACCAAGATATTTCATCAGCATGGCCTTCAATGACAACTTTATATTTTGCTTTAGGATTGATGACGCCAACTGCAGTCCCGTAAGTATCAGTAATAAATTCATCAACATACGGTTTTAAATAATCCATCCAAATTTTTTGGCCTGTCCACTCATATCCTGTAGGTGATGCGTTGTTTAAATAGTTTTCTAAAAATTCCAGTGATTTTTTGTTTAAAATGCTCTTCTGCGCCATGTATAAATATTTTCGACTAAATTAATAATATTAATACTATTTTAAGGTTATTGAATCTGTAAATTCATAATTTTACCGAGGTTTTTGGAATGATTTTAGATGCCAATACACGTATGAACAAGATTATCTACTTATTATTATGCTTCCCGATTTTTATGGTTGGCCAGATAAAACCGGTGGTTAAAGACTCGACTGCGGTGGAGTATTATATGGTTGACGGAGATTCGATTGCGTTTGATGTCATAGAATTAAGAGAAGTATACCTCATGGGAAATCAGCGTTTTGCTTCCAAAGAAGAACGTATGCGTTATCTCATTCTGAAACGTAAAACACTGAAAGTGTATCCTTATGCAAAGTTGGCTGCTGAACGATTGGAAGAACTTAATGCACGTTTGGCAACACTAGAACGTCAAAGTGAGCAGCGTCAGTATTCAAAGAAAATCCAGCGCTATATTGAAGATGAATTTTCTGAAGAATTAAAAAAAATGACACGAACCGAAGGTCAGATTTTAGTAAAGTTGATGCACCGACAGACAGGACAAACTACTTTTGAACAAATTAAAGAATTGCGAAGCGGCTGGCGCGCATTCTGGTTCAACAATACAGCGAGATTGTTTGATATTTCTTTAAAGAAAGAATTTGATCCAGAAAACGTTGCAGAAGATTTTATGATTGAAGATATTTTATTGCGTGCCTTTCAAGATGGACGTCTTGAACGACAAAATTCGGCATTTCCTATAGATTATTACGATTTAAGAGATAAATGGGCTGCTAAAACAGATAAGAATTAAGAATTAAGAATTAAGAATTAAGAATTAAGAATTAAGAATTAAGAATTAAACTTATCTTAAACAGCCAACAGCCAACAATTAAATGAAGCGACAACAATCAGCGTTCGAAGAAAAATTAAATGCTTGGACACATGGTCTTGGTGCTTTAATGGGAATCGCTGGGTTGGTGGTGTTGATTAGTTTTACAAATCATAGCACAGACTGGGGCTTATTTAGCGTGATTCTGTATGGATTTTCCATTATACTTTTGTTTTCTGCTTCAGCTATTTATCACTCTGCAAAAGGAGAGAAGCGTCGACATTATTTCCGTATCATTGACCACATCAGTATTTATGTTTTAATCGCAGGAACTTATACGCCTGTGACCTTAATTGGTCTATCGGAAAGTTTGGGATGGCAATTGTTTTGGGTAGTTTGGGCCATTGCAGGTTTTGGACTCATACTAAAACTGTTCTTTACAGGAAAGTTCGAAATTTTCTCTACACTTTTATATCTCGTGATGGGTTGGTTGATTGTGTTTGATTTTTCAAATCTTGCCACCATTATAGGAACTAATGGGGTAGCATTATTATTTGCAGGAGGTGCATTTTATTCTATAGGAATCATCTTTTATATCTTTGAGCGCATCCCATATAATCACGTTATTTGGCATTTGTTTGTGCTAGGAGGCGCCATTTGCCACTATTTGATGATCTTTTTGTATGTGATTTAAGACGTTTATTTAACTTAGATTAAAAGGATCGCTTAATTAATAAGAATTACCGCTTATGCATTACCTCTTCGGCCTCATAACCAAATAGACTTTTCTCCTTAATAATTTTGGCAACACCTTCTGGTAACATGCTTTCCCAACCGTTTTCACTTTCTGAAATAGCCTTTAACACAGTTCTAGAAAAGATAGACAATATGGACTGGTCATAATCTGTAATGTCAACTACTTTTCCGTTATATTTAAAGAATTTGTAAAGTTCTTTCATGCGAGGGTGTACTTTGAGATTCTCACTAGTGGTAAGCGTACCATCCTCGTTTTGCATTGGATACAGATAGACACGCAAATCCTTAAAGAACAATTTACCAAACGCTTCAAGAATACCACCACTCAAATGACGATAGTATTTCTCATCAAAAATATCAACCAGGTTATTGACACCCATTGCCAAGCCCATTCTGTTTTTAGAATATTGAGAGAAGTATTCCACCAATTTATAATACTCCTGAAAGTTGGAAATCAAAACTGTGTGCCCAAGAGAGCATAGCAATTTTGCCCTGTCCATAAAATCCTGTTCATCAATTTCACCCTCAGCTCTTAAGTTGGAAAGTGTAATCTCAAACACAACTTGCGTATTCTCGACATCAACCTTATTTTCCTTGACAAACATGTCATAGGATTTCTGGAACATATCGATATTGACTTTGGTTACAGGTCTAAAACTACCACGTAGCGCCAAAATATTCTTTTTATAAAGCACCCTTGCAGGTAAAACATTGTTACCATCTGGTGCAAACATGATGGCATCTGTCATGTTGTTTTTCACTAACTGCAAACTCATCAAACGGTTATCAACATCTTTATATGCAGGACCCGAAAAGTTGATGGTATCAATCTCTAATTGATCTTTGTCGAGATGATCGTATAAGTAACGTAACAGTTTTTTTGGTTCATGATGTTTGTAGTACGCCCCATAAAGCAAATTGGTTCCGAGGATACCAAGTGTCTCTTGTTGTAAACGTGCGTCATTTTCTTTAAAACGAAGGTGTAACACAATGTCATTGTATCCCTCTTCAGGATCAATTTGGTATTTGACACCAACCCAACCATGGCCTTTGTATTTCTTCGCAAAATCAATCGTAGCAACGGTGTTCGCAAAAGCGAAAAACATTTTATTGGGATGTTTATCCCTGGTGATACGCTCCTCAATCAAATTGATTTCGTGATTCAACATTTTTCTCAATCGGGCCTCCGTCACGTAGCGACCATCATCTTCAATACCATAAATAGCATCACTAAAATCTTTGTCATAAGCAGACATGGCTTTCGCAATGGTACCAGACCCACCACCAGCTCTGAAGAAATGTCGCACAGTTTCTTGTCCTGCACCTATCTCGGCAAAAGTACCATAGATATTTTCATTCAAATTGATGCGGAGCGCCTTTGTTTTTAAGGAAGGGATTTCTTCAAATTCTTTGTCTCCTTTTAAAGTAATTTCCATGTTGTAGATTGAGTATAATGACTACAAAGGTATCGATTTGCTTACTGATACAAAAAAATAAAGTTACTTTTGTTGGAAAGAAAATCAAGTTGAAAATTACGTTTTTAGGAACAGGTACTTCGCAGGGAATTCCAATTATTGGAAGCGATCATCCGGTCTGTTTGAGCAGCAATCCAAAGGACAAACGTCTCCGGGTTTCTATCTTGGTCGAATGGGAAGATTATTGTTATGTGGTGGACTGTGGACCCGATTTTCGTCAACAAATGCTTACTGCAAAAGTTAGCAGGATTGATGGTATTGTTTTTACGCATGAACATGCCGATCATACAGCAGGCTTGGATGATATAAGACCCTTTTATTTTAAGCAAGGCGACATTCCAATCTATGGTCATGAACGTGTCATAAGGGCCTTAAAAACACGTTTCGATTATGTATTTGAAACAAAATTTAAATATGCGGGTGCTCCTGGCGTACGCTGTAATGAGATAGAGAACAAACCATTTACATTAGGTAATTTGGAGGTGGTCCCCATTAACG
Source organism: Aquaticitalea sp. (assembly GCA_051252455.1). GTDB lineage: Bacteria > Bacteroidota > Bacteroidia > Flavobacteriales > Flavobacteriaceae > JBPOFM01. The sequence continues at coordinate 8,331 of JBPOFM010000008.1, read as the reverse complement.
GTTTGCATTATCAATTACAGGTTTTTGGATTTCGGTTTAAGGATTTTGCTTATTTAACTGATTTTAAAACGATCGAAGACCAAGAAATTGAAAAATTGAAAGGTGTAAAAATTTTAGTGGTCAATGCTTTGCGTGAGAAGGATCATATTTCTCATTTTACACTTTCGGAAGCCCTTGAGCTGATCAATAAAGTAAAACCAGAGAAAGCTTATTTGACACATATCAGTCATTGGCTGGGTTTTCATGATGCCGTAGAAGAACAATTGCCAGAAAATGTATTTTTGGCTTATGATAATTTAGAAATTAAAATTTAGATTAATGAAGAGTAAAATTTTTATGTACCTGTTTATTTTCACCGTATTGCTGGTGATTTTTCAATATGTAAACTCAAAACATATTTTGGAAAGTTATGAAGTTGATATCAAAAAAGCAGAGGCTCGTGTAGAACGTTATAAAGACTCCATCGTAGCAATGCAGGGAACTATTTCTGAAATGCGTCTGTTCGATTTGGAATATGACGATGATGCACTCGATTATTTAGATGCTCAAGGTTACAATTCTCTGGAACTGATACCCTTTGTAAAGGATGAACTTTACAAACTCAATGATTATGAAGGGGAAAACCATCCAATGGTGCCCTATGTGTCTATGACAAAAAATAGGATGTTGATCAACAGTATTCGATTGCTTAATCACAAATGGCTTGTTGCCAATTTTACGGATGGCGAACATTGGGGACAGATGCTTTTGACTTATGAGTTTATCAATGGAGAAGAGCTGAAGTTTAAATTGGTGGAGTCGTTTATGTATCCGACTAATTAAGTCGTGGAATGATTGTTTCTGTTATTATCGTTAGAAAATGCAAGGAATTAAAGGTCGATTAGTTGGCCGCTTCGCTAATTGAACGATCCAACAAAAACCCTTCAATCAAATCTCTCTGATGTAATGTGTCAGGAATGGGAAATTCAAACCAATCTTGTAGATTCTGATCCAATCCACTTTTATTTAAATAGGCATTCAAGGCACGATTAAGACCATTTTTATATTTAGGATGGTCGGCACCAAGGGGATCTTCATGATATAAATCATTCTGTGCGAAACCTTCAAATTCGGGTCCGGTGATAGTAATTCCAAATTCTTGAGGATTTTTCCCAATTGGGCTATGAACAGTTGTGGTAAACAAATGCCAAAAAGCTGATTGGATACAGTTGCGCTCAAATAATTGCCGCACCACTTCCAAAGAATCTATTGTTTCTTGTTCTGTTTGTGTTGGAAATCCGTACATGAGATAGGCATGTACCATGATCTTGTTTTGAGAAAAATTATGAGTAACGCGTGTCACTTGTGCAATATCAACCCCTTTTTTCATTTTTGCCAACAACCGATCGGAAGCCACTTCCAAACCACCTGTGACCGCAATGCAACCTGATGCTGCCATCAATTCGCACAATTCAAAATCAAAGGTTTTCTCGAAGCGAATATTGGTCCACCACGTCATCTTTACATTGCGTTCAATCAATTTATTGGACAAGGCGCGCAACATCTTTGGTGGTGCTGCTTCATCCACAAAGTGAAACCCAGTAATTCCTGTATCTTCAATTATTTTTACAATATGATCTACAAGATGGTCTGCGGTTGTATTTTGGTAATTGCCAATGTAATCCAAAGTCACATCGCAAAAGGAACATTGCTTCCAATAACAGCCGTGTGAAATGGTCAATTTATTCCAACGTGCATCTGTCCACATGCGATGCATAGGGTTCACTACATCTAGGAATGAAACGTACTTGTCAAAAGGCAATCCTGAATAATTGGGAGCTGGTAAGTGTTTGTGATGGTAAATAGTGTTTGGAATGATATTTTTGTACACGACCCTGTCGTCTTCGAGCATAAAAGTCCGTTCCAATTGATTGCTATCAACTTTGCCTTCAAGATACTTGACGATTTTCAATAAAGGTCCTTCACCATCATCAAGAGAAATAAAATCGACAAATTCAAAAATCCGTGGATCTTCAAGGGAGCGTAATTCGGTGTTGCAATAACCACCACCAAACGCGACATGTATGTCTGGATACAATTGCTTGATAAACTGCGAGCAGCGTAAAGCGGCAAATAAATTACCCGGAAATGGAATGGTAAAACACACCAGATTCGGTTGATACGTTTCGATTTGAGCGACAAGGATATCGAGCATTTGCTCCTCGATAAGCGTAGGTTGATAACTCAAAAATTCGTCAATTTGATCGAAGCTACTTGCTGATGTGGCGATCTGTTCAGCATATTTTGTGAATGCAAAAAACTCATCAATGTTGGCTTGGATAAAATCGCCTATTTCCTCAATAAAAAGTGTACCATAATGCTTTGCTTTATCGATGATCCCAAGTTCTCCTGCTTCCCATTGAATGTTGTTGTTCACTTTTGAAAGTCGATGCCCTATCGGAAGGAACTCTGGTTTTAAAATTTCCTTTGCAGTTTCAATCGATTGTTTTTGGAGAAAAGAAATGACTGTATCTACTTTCGTGATGTATTTCTCCTGCATCAAAATCATACTTTCGTATTGAATGTCTTCCAATTCTTCGGCTTCATTGAAGATAGCGCGCAAAAATTCACCAGAAAAAATAGAGGTGAAGACTTCAATACTCAAATCGCAATGTGTCACTGAAATATCATGAGATTCCAAAAAACCTTTGAGATACGCAGACGCAGGATACGCGGTATTTAGCTGCGTAAATGGTGGCGTTATAAAAAGAATTTTGGATTGCATGCTGCAAAGATAGAATACTCTGTAGAGATATGAATTTAAATTGTGTTGTTTTATGCCTTCAGGATACTCAATAAGGATAGCGTCTTTAATGAGAGTTCGTATGAAATGTTGGTTCGTTTGTAAAATCGGTTTCGTATTTTTATCGGTTTTAGAAGCGATGCGAAATCATCAGTAAAACATAACATGCAAAAACCCAACATAAATGGAGATAATAGATTGGATACAAGATTGGTTTAAAGATCAGTGTGACGGTGAATGGGAGCGAGGAAATGGTATTCAAATAACCACATTAGACCAGCCAGGTTGGGAAGTCGAAATTGACATTTCTAAAACATCGGTTGCCAATTTGAATCTCAAAGGAATCCTTAATGAAAGGAGCAAGGACGATTGGTACGGCGTCAAAATTGAGAACCAAAGATTTATCGCTTCAGGAGATTCAGGAAAATTAGCGTTTTTATTAGGCCTGTTCAAAGAGATGATAGAAAAAATTGAAAATGAATAGATTTTATAATTTATTCTAAATTATCTTTCATAAGTTTTGACCTTATGGCGTTAACTAAATAGAATGAATCCCTTCAAAGTGTTATCCTTTCAACCTTAAAACCCTTGATGTCGCTGACTGTTTGAGTTATGCGGTTTTCTACTCGGTTTTATTTTATTAAATTAGATGCTTTATCATCGCATACATATATTCAAAAACTTAACGCCATCCTAAAATGAATAAATTTATATTGACAGTATTCACTTTAACACTCTTGATGTCCTGCAAATCAAATCAAGAGAAAAAAGAACAGCAGGAGCCAAATGGACAAAGACCTTCTTCGGCACAACTTATTTCAGAAATGGATAGTGATGAAGACGGAAAATTATCGAAAAATGAGGTCAGGGGACCAATCGCTGATGATTTTATGACAATAGATAGTGACAACGACGGATTTTTGACTATAGAAGAACTAAATGAAGCCGAAAAGAAGCAAGGAAATCGGCCACCACGACAAACAAATACCCCTACAGATTTGTCCAGTGAGATTGACACTTCTGTGAAGGTGGTGTCGGTCAATAAAGATCATTTCATTTCAAAAAATATAATTGATGGCATACAACAGCAACTATTTGAACTGAATGGTGTGGAAACCATGTGCTATGTGATTAAAACCAATTCTCAAGCCACCGAACATCAAATGGGACCTTGGTGTCCAAGACATATTGAAGATGGTATGGAGAAAGCTGGCATTTGGTTTAAGGATGATAAAGTGTATGATGTGTCAGGGCATTTTATTGCTAATTTGGATGAATTTTATAGCGATGACAAATGGAAACTATATAGGGATGATGGATCCGTTAGAGTCACCGATACGGAAGAAGGCTGTTTGGCCGCTGCAAAACCAGATGTAGACGAAACGTATACTAATTATTGTGTGGAATGCTTGCCCGAATATTTCAAGGACCAAGTGACAACATTTGTAATTCCGGTGACCCCAAAATATGTAAAAACGGTTCAAAGTTTTGGAAGAGGCGGCATCGGACTTGCGTTCAATGGTGTAAAGTATGATCCACCAGCGCCTACGCATGCCATACTAGCAGCACATACCATTGCGCCGTTAGATGACCACGGAGGTCACGTTAATCCGCATGGAGGTTACCATTACCACGCCGTTACTGGCTCCACCAAGGAAATTTCACAAACAGATGGACATTCTCCAATTATAGGATATGCCATTGATGGATTTGGAATTTTTGCCTTATTGGATAAAAACGGTCATAAGCCCAAAGATTTGGATGAATGTGGAGGACACACTGATGCTACGAGAGGTTACCACTATCATGCTGGCGAACCCGGAGGCAACCAAATTATCAAATGTTTACACGGATTACCGGGATATACAGAGGTTAAAGAATAAAAATCAATTTATACAATTAGTTGAACCCTTGTGAGTCGCTTTGTTAATCATCATTTTACTTGCTTCTGAAGTCACGCAAAGGACCATTTACAAAGACATCATACAACATGAATAGAATAAGACTTATTGGATTAGGCATACTAATCGCCGGCATGGCGATGCTCTTCTTTTTAGATAGTGATGCGAGTGATTTTTTATCTGCGCTTTTACTTGGGCTTGGTGTGGGATTAGTGATCACCGGAAAAGTTAGAAAACCAATAAAAAATTCTGAAACAAATGCCTAAAGTACAGTATCGCATCTATGTTGTCGAATTATCCAAGCGCGTGTTTACTGAAAATTCAAAGTTTAGGGCAGCGAACCCACAATTCAACGGTGTTTTAGAATGTCTTTATGTAGGTATGACCAGTAAAACTCCCAAGGAACGCTTTCTACAACACAAAACAGGCTATCGGAATAAGAAAGGTCATAAGCTGTCGGCAAACATCGTAGAAAAATACGGGTCGTATCTGCGACCTAGTCTCTACAATCATATTGAACCCTTATCAACACGAGCAGAGGCGTTAGAAATGGAAGCACAACTAGCACTGGAATTGAGACGGCAACGCTATGCGGTTTGGTTTAATTAATTCTAATTCATTATTTGTTTTTATGACTTCAAAACTTAACGGAGCAGAATATTGTGCGGAATTAGTAATCATAAACGTCAATCTATAACTTCTCAATTCGTATAAATAAACTTTTTATCCGATTAATTTGCTTTTAATCGGATTTATTTTATATTTGTTACTGTCAATTGACACTAACTTCTCAACTCGAGGAGAAAGTAAGGGCCAAAAGACTTCAAAAAGGTACCTTTTAGTAATTCACATTTTTAACGAGTCAATCCTCGGATGTCATTCATTTGCCGTCCAAGAACAAAAACACATGCCTTCATGCATCCGCGGCTATGACTGTATGTATAAAATAACTAGTGGACAAAATTTTGTAACAATTATCAATATGAAAACACAAAAGATAACAAATGGAACCCTCGTGCAACTGAAAGAGACGCTAGGAACTAACAATAAAGCTGCCATCAAAGCGACCGCAAAGCACAAGGTTGCCGCTACGCCACTTGCCAAACGACTGTCCAAACGTACTAATGGTGCCAGTGCCGGCTCTGCAAAACTTGTGGCACCAAAGAAGAAGATATACCAAACGGGTATTAGCTCCACGATTGAGAATGCGCTTAAGGTAAACATGGCGCTTGGCAGCTTTTTACCTGCATATGAGTCTCCTATACCTGCACTCGCCTTGCCAGCTCTAGGCGATAGGTACCTTGAGGCTAAAGGGTTGGAGCAGGAGGTGATTGACCAAGTCAGTAAGCATACTGTAAACCTAGACATACGTAGAGCCTACTATAAAGGGCTAAACACTTATGGTGCACAGATTGTGAACATGATGAAGGCTTGCGGTGTTGATAAGAAAACTTTGGAAAATGCCAGGAAATGTCTGAAGAAGATGCAAGGGGTACGTATTATTCCCAAAAAATATGACCTGCCCAATGAAAATTACAATAGGGCGTCTCATACGGGGTTTGTGGATAAGCTTGGATTATTTGGAGATTTAATAGAGATTACTGCCAACTATGATGGCTATGCGGTGGTGACAGGCCGTTTGAGTGAAGCAGAGATACGTGCGCATTATGCAGCGTTGAACGATGCAAATGATGCCGCTGATACTTCAGAAGCGACCTTGAATGCTGCGCGGCGTTTACGCAATGCATACTTCAACACTGAAATTACGGGTCTGGTGGATACATATCATAGGGTTAAGTCTATTGTGAAAGCTAATTATGGTACGAAGAGTGCGGAGTATAAGACTATAAGTGCGCTTGTTTTTAGAAGGATTGATGGGTAAAAGCATACTCTAGCTTCCCGAAAGGGAGGATTTAAAAACCACGGATTCTGTAATGGGATTTGTGGTTTTTTTATTCAATAAAAAGTAGTAACCATTCACACCTGTTGATTTTATAATGAGATGGATTTGAAAAAAGCGTTTGCCAACACCACATATAAATTATGACTTGGTCATCGCTCATGTGTAAAATTCTTGGACATTTTTTAGCGTAGTTGTACACATTTAGTGCTCGCCGCCAACACGTCCAAATGGCTTTCTACAAACATTAGACGAATCACACTTTAGCGACATAATAGCGCATAGCCACCCAAATTAGACATTTATAGGTATATTAGTAGCGTGTATACACAAGTTGGCGACCATATGCGCAAAATTCGGCTTAAACTAAAAAGCTGACCGAATAAAATATTAAAAAAATAGAATTTCGACGAAATGAAAGTCGAAATTTTTTTTGGTTTTTTAAGGGTAGAATTTAAAAGCAAGGTTTGGCAAAAACACAAATCTAAAATTGACAATATAGCCCAAAAACCTAAAACAAAAAATCTAAACCTAAAAATAGAAACCCAAACAGCAACGTCGGATTTGAGCAAGTTGCATGACATGTAATTACCACGTCAGATTTAAATCAATTGCAAGCACTAATAACTGTCTGTTATTTTAAAAGTAGTAGTTAAAATGCAAAATATTAGAAATTATAATGAAAAATAGCACGTAGTACTAAACTATGGTTTAGCCCTTACCTGCTATTTTATATACTTTTTAAAGTGCAGTTTTTATTTGTAACCGCCTTCAGAATCGCAATATGTTGCTGTGCAATTATCATATATTGCCTCGAAATGGTCATATGCTTGTTGATGACCTCCGCCACCTTCAATAATTCCATCTGAAAGTTCAAATGCTTGGTCCATGCAATCTAAATCACAATAATTATTTTGATATTGCTGTGCAAATGACATACTAAATATCATAAGTAGAACCATGGTTAAATTTCTTTTACTTGTTTTCATATTTCTTTAAATCTTCTTTTAATTCTTGAATTTTCTCGTATTTTTCATAAGATGAAGAGTTTTCAACGCTTCCCTTTTGCTTTTTAATATAGTATTCATCCTTGTAATGCTTGGAAATTAACTTACCTAATTCAGTTTTAAATCCTGCATTTGGCTCAAAACAACCATTAATGTCATTAAAATATTCTTCGTTTGATAACTTTCCAATCGCAACTAATTGACTTCTTTGTGTAATTCTTTCGTAGCTTAATTTCATATCACTTTGTAAATCTACATTGCTTGCTCTTGAAGTTTCAGCATAAGATTTTAAAATTTCAGTAATCGGATTTTTTCTGTTATCTAATTCATTTTTTAATTCTTGTTTTGTTATTTGTAATTCTCTTGCAAGATTTTCTTGGTCAAGAGTTTTGTTAGACTGTTCGCTACTGCAACTGTTTAGGAATAAACACGCCAGGAACAATGTTGATAAAATTTTTAGATTTTTCATTGTTTTGTTTTTTTTCAATATAGTAATAAAAAAACATTTCGTCTTAAAAAGCCATAATATATTTTAAAAAAAGTGTAAAATACAAACGTAAAGTATTAATTATTTGAACATATCGTCGGACTTGAGCCAGTTAATCAAAATAAAAAACTGACGAAAAAAAAATTTAAAAACAGAACGAAAATAAAATACGGTCGCCAACAAAGAACTGAGTTAAAATCCAACTAAATTTTCATTTAAATTTTGCAAATCATTCTCTGCATCGTTGAAATGGA
>JBPOFM010000007.1:0-236268 GCA_051252455.1 Aquaticitalea sp. | reverse complement strand
GTTCAGTTTTCATATCTTATTGTTTTGGTGAACTTTAAAGATACGAGACTCGCTGCTTTTTCATGGATGCTATAAGCCATTGCTGGGTCATCGCTCACCTGTAAAATTCCTTCGGAATTTTCTCGCGTTCGTTTTTGTTTACTAAATTAGTTGCTTAATTCAATTTTAACCTTTGGCCATATTTGAGGAATAGATATTAATAAAATCTTATGACATTTTAGTGACAAAGTAGAATGCCGTAAAAATGTCAGCGGAAAACCGTTATCAAACCTTCAATAATTTTATAACTTTGAGAAAAATAGTTCATATGAATTCAATTGGTAATAAAATTTTCGAAATCCGAAAATCAAAAGGATTAACTCAAGAAAAATTAGCTGAATTATCAAAAGTCAATTTAAGAACGATTCAGCGAATTGAAAATAATGAAAATGAACCTAGAGGAAATACATTAAATTTAATTTGTGATGTACTTGAAATCAATAGTGACTATTTCAAAAATAAGACTGAAAAAAATAAAGGCAAATCTGTCAGTTCTTTAATCGTTAACGGAGTATTTCTTGTTCTGTTAAATTTACTTTTGATGTCAATAATCGGATTCTTGACTTTAGACTCAAACGCAAATTTGAATAGCCGAGTTGGAGCTTTTTTATTAAGTTTATTCATTCCCTTCTTTATTGTATTATTGACAAAAAAAATGAACGCTCTTGAAAGAATGTTGAAATTTGGAACAGGCTTTTTAGTTTATATTATGATGCTAATAATAGTTCAAGGATTTAGAGATGGTTTTCGTGCAGGATTTGGAACAGGTTTGTTCCTTTGCTTAATCATTTCAGTCGGTGTTTTATATTACGGAAAAGTATTATTGAAATTGATTAAATAAAAACTGTACGCGACACCTTGTAAAATTTATTGCTAGTTTTAGCCCACTTGGCAAATTCCTTCGCAATTTCGCCGTTAGTGCTTTATTTACTAAATTCACTGCTCAAAACATGCAACGGCTCACACAATTAAAAGGTTGTTTGTAATTTACATCCAAAATAAAACAGTTTGAATAAATCTATTTTCCTTTTTACAATATTACTTTTTTTATTCGCTTGTTCAACTCCAAAATTTAAGTATTTTGATCCAGATGAAGTAAAAGATTTTAGGAATGTAAAATCTGTAAATGTTCAACATATTAGTCTTTATAAGGAAAAACCAGACACATCAAAAATTGACATGTTCTTTAATAATAAAAACCTATTGGTAAAACAAATTGATTATTATGACAATTATCATTCAACTTATTATATGACTTACAATAATCAAGGGCTAATTATTAAAACAAATTCAACGCTTAATGATACTATTGATACTGGTTTTAGAAAATATGAATATGATAAAAAAAACAACCTAATCAGTACGACTAATTATGCAAACGGCGAAACTCATTCTGGAAAAAAATATGAATATGACAAAAATAATAATAAAATTAAAGATATTTCTCTATTTCATGGTGAAATAACTAGAGAGTATGCTTTAATCAATAATTATAAAGAGAGATCTGTACAAGAAAGTAATTTGGACTCCAAAAGACGAAATAGTTATGTTTTTAAAATGTTTTATGACAAATATGGAAATCAAATAAAATCTGCTAGAATAAGTAAATCGGGAGATACAATTTCCCAAAACAAAATTATTTATGATGAATTCGGTATAATCAAAAGATATGAAATATACAGAAATGATAAGTTAATTCATATCAGAACGTATGAGAATATTTATGACTCTCATGGAAATGTTATTGAAAGAGTGATGTATGAAAACAAGATTCCTAAACGAAAATCATTATTTCAACTAACTTATTAGGAGTAAAACTACACACAACACCGGCTGGATTTAGTTCATTGCCTCTAACTTTTCTCTTGGGAAGTACTCGTAAATTTCCTGTCTTCGGTTTACTGCAGAAAACCCTTCCGAATTTTCACGCAACAAAATCATACCAAAACTCGTGACGTGTCATTTAAAACCCAAACTATGAAGAAAATTTTTACCTTACTTTTTTTAATTAATCTTACAATTTTATACGCACAGAATGTACCTTCATCAATCAAAGGAGAATGGAAAATTATATCTGTTGATAGTGGCGATATGTACTTAAATACAAAAACAGATTCTGTTTCAATGTCAAATCAATTTAAAGAAATTTTTAGCGATTTGTTGAAATTGGTCGAGGTTGTCAACGTAGCAAAATTGACTTATAATAACAATTTAATAACTTTTGCTGAAAATGGAATATTCACTCAAAAATATGACCCTAAAATCGTCTAGACCGGAACTTATCAGATTAATCCTTCCATAAACAAAATAAGTGTAAGAATCAAAGATGCAAATTGGGAAATGGATTATAAAATTATCGACGAGCTTCTATAATTAAAAACGGAACTTTACGATAAAACAACAGAATTTGTCCTTGAAAAGATTGAACAATAAAAACGCCAAACAACAAAGCATATAATATTAAAGTAACATCGAGATTTAAACGATTTTTGATAAAAGAAGGCTAAAGACGGAACTGACATAAATAGAAAAATGAAAAAGACTTTATTGATCATATTAATTTTAACCTTTATTTCTTGCAAATCAAATCAAGAAAAAAAAGACCAGCAAGAGCCCAATGGACAAAGACCGACTTCGGAAGAATTGATATTAGAATTTGATGGTAATAAAGATGGAAAATTATCAGAGGATGAAGTCAATGGACCAATTTCGAACGATTTTAAAAATTTAGACAGTAATAAGGACGGCTTTCTGACATTAGAAGAACTTAATAATGCAAAAAGAAATCAAGGGAATAGACCACCACGACAAACTAATATAAATAAAAATTTATCAAACGAGATTGACACTTCTGTTAAGGTCATTCCTGTGAATACCGATTACTTCATATCAGAGAACATAATTGGCGGAATTCAAAAACAAATGGTCGATTTAAATGGAATTGAAACATGGTGTTATGTCATCAAAACAAATTCTCAAGCAACCGAACACCAAATGGGACCTTGGTGTCCAAGGCATATAGAAGATGGAATGGAAAAGGCAGGAATTTGGTTCAAGGATGATAAAGTCTATGATGTTTCAGGACATTTTATAGCCAATCTTGATGAATTTTATAGTGATGATAAGTGGAAATTATACAGAAAAGATGGAACAATTAGAGTTACCGACACAGAAGAAGGCTGTTTGGCTGCTGCTAAACCAGAAGTAGAGGAAGAATATCATAACTATTGTGTGGAATGTTTGCCAGAATATTTTAAAGACCAAGTAACTACGTTTGTAATTCCTGCAACACCAAAATATCTAAAAACCGCTCAAAGTTTTGGAAGAGGTGGAATTGGGCTTGCTTTCAATGGAGTTAAATACGACCCACCTGCACCAACACACGCCATATTGGCAGCGCATACAATTGCGCCTTTAGATGACCATGGAGGACATGTCAATCCGCACGGTGGGTATCATTATCACGCCGTTACGGGTTCAACAAAAGAAATTGCTCAAACCGATGCGCAAGCACCAATCATTGGATATGCAATTGACGGTTTTGGAATTTATGGATTGTTAGACAAAAATGGCCATAAACCAAATGATTTAGATGACTGCGGTGGACATTTCGATGATGACAGAGGATATCATTATCACGCTGGCGAGCCAGGAGGAAATCAAATAATAAAATGTTTACACGGTTTGCCAGGTTATACAGAAGTAAAGGAATAGAAAAACACTATACGCCACAATGGCTATAAGCAATTGCTTGTTCCCACTTACTTCTTAAAATCTCACCGATTTCAAATTATATTTATTGTTGCTAAACTACGTGCGTAACCACCCACTAATCATACACAAGCAAGTTGCAGAGCATTGAGACCCATACGAAGTAATGACTGCATGATTTACATGTATCCCAAAATAGCGTTACAACAAAAACATTGAGTCCGATAAACAAATCTGGTGAAACTGACCACACATCTCGAACTCCCATCGTAGAATTTTGAATAAACATCTAGGAATCATTAACGCGTATGTTTGAATGATTATCGCTCATGCCCGAACAGTTATTGGTCATGTTCTAACCCTTATCGCGTATGCACGAAACGTTATTGCTTATTCCAATGACACTCTTAAACCCCATTATAACCTCAAAAACCCGACAAACTACACGCCTAAAACCATCACATACAAAAGCCAAACCCAAGTTTCCTAAATTTAGTTTATATAAGCATTCAATTGTCCTTCAATTCAAAAATATTAAAAGACTTTATACATATCAATTAAGAATTCGTACATTCAATTCACTTAATAAAACAATAACACCAATGAAAAGAAGGATCGTCCTAATAGGAATTATAACCTTTGGATTAATATCCTGCAATAATTCGCAACAAAAAGTTAATGAGCTAGACATGGCGAAACAATTTTATCAGGCACTAGATACTTCTGACACCGTCAAAATGATAGACTTATTGAGTGATCGTATTGTGGTTAGAGAAAGTGAATACGACTATGAAGAAACCTTTACTAAAAACCGATACATTGAGTGGCTCACATGGGATTCTGTGTTTGACCCAAGCTACAAAATCCTTGAAATTAATCAAGACAAGGACATAATTAAAGCAACCATTTCAAAAACTGATAAAAGAATTTCATTCCTTAACGAAGAACCTATAATTTGGAATGAAATAATCCGATTTGATAAGCACAAGATTATCAAAGTAGAAAGAGTCAACTATTTACAATTCAACGATTCGATATTTATAAAAAACAGAGACAACCTATCAAATTGGATTGAAACCAATCATCCCGAATTGAATGATTTTCTAAATGGACAAACAGAAGTTGTAGGTAAAAACTATTTAAAGGCAATCGAATTATATCAAAACAGATAGTATACACTTTGATCTAATTCAAAATTATATTGATATGAAGATTATTTATTTTTTTCTGGCTTTTTCAACTCTATCATGGTCACAGAATAATGATTCAAAAGATTTGCTATCTGAAGCAGCACCTTGCATATTCCAATTGACGATTGAGCGATTAACATCTGACCATTTGATATTTAAGTGTTCAGAAGCTTTTGAAAATAACCCATTTGGGATTCAAGATTTCAAAATAAAATTTAGAGGATACCCTACAATTCATGTTCAAGACACCGTTCTTGACTTCAAATCAAAACAACTTGCTTGCAGTTTGAGTGTTGGCGATTACGTGACTATTTTTGATATTGAAAATTTAATAGTTGAAAATAAGAAGGTCCAAAAATTTAAAACATTATCCATTCAAATTATTGAATAAAGTTTGTTGTTTCAACTTTTAAAACAATGTATAGATTGAAGTCACAATAATGCCATTCTCATCATCCATAAGAACAGAACCCACTTTCATTTCATCAACGACTTTAAAATTAAAAGGAGGAACCAAGAGATTCAAACCACTCTGTTTTTTCAATCGGGTGCCTTGACCAGAAATAATGTCTACATTGGGAATGAAATCACCTTCTGGTAAATGTTCGGTTAGAATGACATATTTAAAATCCCTTAACTTTTGAACAATGCTATGTATTTCGACATTGGATAAATGCTGTAGTACCTGTCTTAAAATCGCACAATCACCACTTGGCAAAGGATCAACAGCGATGTCCAAACACTCAAATTCTAATTTTTCGGATTGGAAGTGTTGTTTGTTATGCGCTATCAAATCTGGAACGATATCCACAGCAATATACTTTGCGGAATGCTTAACTAATTCTTTCCCAACATTAAAATCACCACATCCCAAATCGCACACCACAAGCGGCAATTCAAATGAGGTTAAAAACGTTGATATAGCATCTATATAAGGATTTACAATTTCTGGATGATGTGAGCCTTCTCCTGAATAAAAATCAGATGAATTCCCTCCCCAAAGGTTCATGGCATATACTTGCTCCATGGCGTCTTTAGTTGGCCAGGCTTGTTTTATTTGTTTTGACGAATCATCTTTAGTCTTCATCTATATTTCAAATTCTAGAATAATTTCGAATTAGGTGCTTTTCTTGAGAATCTTATTCCTTTTCATAGGCATTCACAAATTCTTTTGCTCTCTTATTTCCAGAATTTAATTCAAGTGATTTTTTGAAATTGTTATACGCCTGCAAACTATCTCCTTTGCCTAAAAAAGCTTCACCTAAACTATCATAAGCATTGTCACTTTCAGGATATAGCACAGTGTTCATCTCAAATACCGTTATGGCATTGTCAAAATCTTTCGTATTCAATAATTTGTAACCCGTATTGTTGACTTCATGTTCTCTGATGAGTGATTTTGTCGAGTCTTGTCTATGCAATGCTAGATAGCTTTCAGCTGCCTCCTTATATTGCTTATCGCGCCAATACATTCTGGCTGTTTTATGAGTATCTGCCACTTTCTTGTAAGTATACTCCACCTTGCTTTCATCCTCTTCAGACACCACACCCAAATAGCGATCCTTTGTGTTGGGTTGCGTAATAAAACGCAATTTTTGGTACATATCAGGCACAAAAAAAGTATTCTCATCAAGCACTACAGGTTTCATTTTCCCTGCTTTCCATCGAATATAAAGGTCATTATTTTCATAGAACACCTCAATAACTTCATCTTGATTATATAAATAGCGTCCTGAAGTTTGTTTGATATGTTCTGCCGTGTAATTTATATTTTTGGAACAGCTTGTAAAAAGGATTACCAATAAAATAGAAGTCAATAAAGTTTTCATGTTGGTGGTCTTGAATTAAGTGAGAGAATATAACAAAAAAAGTCTCATTAAAAATGAGACGATTCTTAAAGTAAATTG
This sequence comes from Aquaticitalea sp., assembly GCA_051252455.1. Taxonomy (GTDB): domain Bacteria; phylum Bacteroidota; class Bacteroidia; order Flavobacteriales; family Flavobacteriaceae; genus JBPOFM01. The sequence continues at coordinate 229,421 of JBPOFM010000007.1, read as the reverse complement.
TTACTTTTTTTATGTTAAAATATGTTTTACTTGGTATCCATCAATTCAACATCAAACACTAAAGTTGCATGTGGAGGAATGACACCACCTGCTCCTACTGCACCATATCCCAAATCACTAGGGATGACCAAACGCGCCTTGTCACCAACGTTCAAAAGGCAAATACCCTCGTCCCAACCTGGAATCACCTGACCAACACCAACTTGAAAATCTAATGGCTTGTTACGTTTGTATGATGAATCGAATACTGTTCCGTCTGCCAATTGACCTTTGTAATGTACAGACACCATATTCCCTTTTTCAGCTTTTTTTCCGTTTCCTTTTTGAATGATTTGATAACGCAGACCACTGTTGGTCTTTTCAAATCCTGCAGCTAACTTATCCAATTCGCCTTCTTTAGCAGTCCGTTCTTCAGATATACGTTTTTCACGAGACCCTTCAAATGTTCTAAACGCTTCTACTGCGTTAAAATCTTTTGCCTCTGCTCCCTGTCTTACAATTTCTAATGTTTCGATTGTGTCTCCTTGTTCGATCGCATCAACAATGTCCTGACCTTCCACTACATTGCCAAAAACAGTATGTTTATCATCTAACCAAGGTGTTTCGATATGCGTAATAAAAAACTGGCTACCATTACTTCCCGGACCTGAATTCGCCATTGACAATACACCCGGACCATCGTGGCGTAAATCGTGATGAAACTCATCATCAAATTTATAACCAGGATCTCCTGTTCCTGTTCCTTGTGGACAACCACCTTGAATCATAAAATCTGGAATAACTCTATGAAATTTTAAGCCATCATAATAGGGTTTACCTTGCGCTTTTACCGAATTTTCTAATTCACCTTCCGCCAATGCTACAAAGTTGCCAACCGTTCCTGGCGTTCTTTTGTATTCTAAATTTACTAATATGTCGCCTTTATTCGTTTTGAATTTGGCGTATAATCCGTCTTTCATTGTTTAATATTTAAGTTGTAGCCACAAAGATACAAATTGATTTACGAATTGGGAATTACTCCGGAAGTTTTGGGATTTTTGAAATTAAAACTTAAGTTTACGAAAATCAAATGGAATGAAATTTTCGATCACCAGATTAAGAGCAGCATTCGGAGATATCCGAGCTATGGAAAAATTGCATGTCGATACACATACGGAAAATATCATTGAAGATATCGAAAATGAACCCTTCGCGGTGTCCGAAAGAAATGTTATGTATGCTGGATTGGGAGAAATTGCTGGTTACCATCTTTTGCAAACTGCCATAGTCGGGTCTTTTCACATTAAAACGATCAAGGGTGCAAATCTATACATCAAAGGTGATGATTTTGAATTGAATCTTAAATCGGATATGGTAGAATTAGAATCGGACTTTTCAAATGTCTCAAATCGCAGCATTACTAAAATCGATTTTGAAATTAATGAGGAAGATTTGCCTAAAATAGTCAAATCAAAAATTGAATCTCTAGAACTTTCTGCTAAAAAAGAACGGATTCTATTCACTATCGTTCATGCTGTTAATAATGACGAGGAAGAAGAATGATTTACGATTTACAAAAGTTAAAGAAGCGATTCCGCAGAGATACACGCAAAAACACAAATTAACACACCGAACTGCTGAAAACTGCGACTGACAAGTGTGTACTTAAGACTATGTGTTCAATTAGCTACTTCACTAATAAATTTAATTCGATACAGTCTTAATTCCTCATCATCATAGTCACCATCGAACTCCTTTATGGCTTCATCAATTTTATCGGTTTTCGAGTCCATAAAGTAATCATGAATTTCTTCTTGTTGGTCTTCATCCAAAATTTCATCAATCCAATAATTGATATTTAATTTAGTACCCGAATAAACAATTGCTTCCAATTCCTTAATAAATTCCTTCATTTTCATTCCTTTGGAAGTCGCAATATCATCCAACGGTAACTTTCTGTCTACATTTTGAATTATGTAAAGTTTTAGTGCCGAATTGGAACCAGTTGTTTTTACTACAAAATCATCTGGTCTTTCAATTTCATTGTCTTCAACATATTGAGCAATGAGAGCAACAAAATCTTTACCGTATTTCTTGGCTTTGCCATCTCCCACTCCATGCACATTACTCAATTCTTCAATAGTGATTGGATATTTCAAAGCCATATCTTCCAATGAAGGATCTTGAAAAATCACGAAGGGAGGTACACCTAATTTTTTGGCATTACTTTTTCTTAAATCCTTAAGCATGCTCATCAAACGTTCATCAGCAACACCACCTTCACCTTTGGCCGCAGTAATAATGCTTTCATCCGTACCTTCATCAAATACATGATCTTCTGTCATCATAAACGATTTTGGGGACTTTATATACTCCCTTCCCTCTTTGGACAATCGCAAAACACCATAGGTCTCTATATCTTTTTTCAATAAGCCCAAAACCAATACTTGACGGATCAGCGCCATCCAGTAACGTTTATCTTTATCTTCGCCTATACCAAAAAATTCTTGAGCATCTGTTCTATGTGACGAGATAAGTGCGTTTGATTTTCCAATAAGCACTTGTACCAAGTCTTTTGATTTATAGGTCTCATTCGTTTTGTCCACAGTTTGAAGTAAGATCACCACGTCACCCATGGCTTCATGTTGCTTTTTTGGAAATCTGACATTATCATCCATATCGCCTCCTTCGCCAGTCTCATTGTCAAATTCCTCTCCAAAATAATGAAGTATGAATTTGCGTCGAGATACAGAACTTTCGGCAAATGCCACGACTTCTTGCAATAATGCCTGCCCAATTTCCTGTTCGGCTACTGGTTTTCCCGACATGAATTTTTCAAGTTTCTCAATGTCCTTATAGGCATAATAAGCCAAACAATGACCTTCCCCACCATCACGACCAGCGCGACCAGTCTCTTGATAATAACTTTCTATACTTTTTGGCATATCATGATGAATCACAAAACGCACATCTGGTTTGTCAATTCCCATTCCGAAAGCAATGGTAGCAACCACCACATCCGTATCTTCCATTAAGAACATATCTTGATGCTTCACACGGGTTTTGGCATCAAGACCTGCATGGTATGGTACGGCTTTGACACCATTCACTTGCAAAACCTGCGCCAACTCTTCTACTCTTTTTCGACTTAAACAGTAAATAATGCCCGATTTTCCTTCATTTTGTTTCACAAAACGAATAATGTCTGAATCTACGTTTTTTGTTTTCGGACGTACTTCGTAATATAAATTAGGCCTATTAAAGGACGCCTTGAATGTATTGGCATCTGTGATACTTAAGCTTTTCAGAATATCTTCTTGGACCTTCGGAGTTGCTGTAGCCGTCAATCCAATAATTGGAATATTGTCTCCAATGCGTTCTATGATTTGTTTCAGATTTCTATATTCTGGTCTAAAATCATGTCCCCATTCACTAATACAGTGAGCTTCATCAACAGCCATGAAGGACACTGTTTCTGACCTTAAAAAGTCAACATACTCTTCCTTTGTTAAGGATTCTGGCGCGACATATAGCAGTTTTGTGATGCCGTTGGAAATATCTTCCTTTACCTGTTTTATTTCAGTTTTACTCAACGAAGAGTTCAACACATGTGCAACGCCTTCATACTGTGACACAGCTCTTATGGCATCTACCTGATTTTTCATCAGCGCAATTAATGGAGATACGATAATTGCTGTTCCATCTTGTATTAAGGCAGGTAATTGGTAACATAATGATTTTCCTCCCCCAGTCGGCATAATAACGAATGTATTATCGCCAGATACAATACTTTTTATGACCTGCTCTTGAAGCCCTTTAAATTTGGAAAAACCAAAGTATTTTTTTAGCTCCTTGTGTAAGTCAATTTCTGTTTTACTCATTAATCCCTATTAGTATTTTATATACATTTGCAATTAGTTTAAAGATACTAAAATTCTTTAAACACATCAAACCCAAAAATTATAAATTTTGAACAATAAAAATTCTATCCTCAATACGGCAAAAAAAACGATTGAGTTAGAAAGTGAAGCGATTGCTAGATTAAGCACTTTTCTCGATGATGATTTTGCCACTGCAGTAGAACTTATATATAACTCAAAAGGTCGTGTGATTATTACAGGAATTGGTAAAAGCGCCATTATTGCCAATAAAATCGTGGCCACCTTGAACTCGACAGGAACACCTTCTGTTTTCATGCATGCCGCAGATGCTATTCATGGCGACCTTGGTCTGATGCTTGAAGACGATATCGTAATTTGCATTTCGAAAAGTGGAAATACACCCGAAATCAAGGTATTGATCCCGCTTATAAAAAATGCCAATAATAAATTAATCGCAATTACTGGAAATACAAAGTCTTTTTTAGGATTACAAGCTGATTGTATTTTAAATACATATGTAGAACATGAAGCTTGCCCTCATAATTTGGCACCAACAACAAGTACAACTGCACAATTGGTGATGGGTGATGCGCTGGCTATGTGCCTTTTGGATTTAAAGGGATTTTCAAGTAAAGATTTTGCAAAATATCATCCGGGAGGCTCATTAGGGAAACGTTTATATTTACGAGTTAGTGATTTATCATCAGTAAACGAAAAACCACAAGTACAGTTAGATACAAATGTCAAACAGGTCATTGTAGAAATTTCCGAGAAAATGCTTGGAGTTACGGCTGTTGTTGAAAGTAATAAAATCGTGGGAATCATCACGGACGGAGATTTGCGACGTATGTTAAGTAAAAGTGAGTCTTTTGTCCACTTGACTGCAAAAGATATTATGGGTTCCAATCCGAAACGAATTGATAACAATGCAATGGCAATTGACGCAATGGAATTAATGGAATCAAACGAAATTTCACAATTACTGGTTGAAGAAAACGGTGAATATGCGGGTGTAGTGCATTTGCATGATTTAATAAAAGAAGGAATTATCTAATGGCGAAAAATACTACTAATGAGATGTCTTTTTTAGACCATCTCGAAGACTTACGTTGGCATCTGATTCGCAGTGTCTCGGCAATACTAATTGCAGGATCTGTTGCATTCATATTCTCAACCTTTATTTTTGATGTAATTATTTTCGGGCCAAAACAAATGAGTTTTCCGACGTATAAATATTTATGTAATATTGCCACTTTTTTTCGTTTAGATAGTACCTTTTGTGCTGAATCCTTTCCATTTACCATTCAAAACAGAACTATGGGTGGACAATTTTCTGCGGACATTTGGACATCCATCTATGCAGGTTTGATCGTTGCCTTTCCCTATATCATTTATCAATTATGGAGTTTTATTAGCCCAGGACTGCATTCAAATGAACGCAAGCATTCAAGAGGGTTCATTATTGTGACTTCGCTTTTATTCTTTACAGGCGTCTTGTTTGGGTATTATATCATTACGCCGCTTTCAATCAACTTTTTAGGTACTTACAGTGTAAGTTCTGAAATCACCAATGAGATTGATTTAGGCTCTTATATCTCGCTTGTAAGATCTTCTTCACTGGCAGCAGGTTTTGTGTTTGAACTTCCAATTATAATGTACTTTTTGACTAAAGTAGGATTGGTGACACCTCAAATTTTGAAGAAATATCGAAAATATGCCTTAGTTGTTGTTTTAATTATCTCTGCTGTGATTACGCCTCCAGACGTGGCGAGCCAAGTGATTGTTGCAATTCCAATTTTAATTTTATACCAAGTAAGTATTTATATTTCAGCAATCGTCGTCAGAAACCAAAAGCGGCGAGAGAAAAAAGGATTGAAATAGACAGATACACAATATGTTTGTATAAGATACTTTTTCCAATTTGGATCGAAATATTGGAAGGGAGACTGTTAAAACCAAATTAAACTTTGAAGTAGGGGACACCGAATAGCATTTCAATTGTTTATTTTTGAAATCGTTAAACTCAACAAACTGACGTTTAGACATTATGAAGTTAAGAGCAGAAAATTTGATGAAGTCCTATGGTGGACGACAAGTAGTTAAAGGCGTGTCCGTTGAAGTCAATCAGGGAGAAATCGTTGGGCTCTTGGGTCCAAATGGCGCAGGTAAAACCACCTCTTTTTATATGATTGTTGGGCTTATCAAACCAAATAGTGGAAATATCTATCTTGAAGGTCAAGAGATCACCAAATATCCAATGTATAAACGTGCTCAAAATGGTATCGGTTATTTAGCGCAAGAGGCATCTGTTTTTAGGAAGTTGAGTATTGAAGACAATATATTGAGTGTTTTGCAAATGACCAAAATGAGCAAAAAACAACAGCACGAAAAAATGGAGTCGCTCATTGAAGAATTTAGTCTTGGTCACATTCGAAAAAGCCGAGGTGATTTATTATCCGGAGGTGAACGTCGTCGTACCGAAATTGCTCGTGCTTTGGCTACAGATCCAAATTTCATCCTTCTTGATGAGCCTTTCGCAGGAGTCGATCCAGTTGCCGTAGAAGATATTCAACGAATTGTTGCGCAATTGACGAAAAAAAATATCGGAATCTTAATTACAGATCATAACGTACAGGAAACCCTGGCGATTACGGATAGAACCTATTTGATGTTCGAAGGTAGCATTCTAAAACATGGTATCCCTGAAGAGCTGGCTGCCGACGAAATGGTGCGTAAGGTGTATTTGGGACAGAATTTTGAGTTGCGTAAGAAGAAGTTAATGTTTTAGGCAAAGAATTTGCTTATGGCTTCAACTACCAGCCCTATTCCTATTAAGATGATCAAAGTTGAACCAATATACAGTTTCAAAATTCGATCTGGTCTCATTATTCGTTCGTGAGTGAAATAGGTAAGATACATTCCTAAAACAATCATTGCAATTCCCACAATCAAGATTGAAATGATATACATGTACTATAAAAGTATTCATTTCATCAGGAAATTACTTTTCTTTTGACCATATCATACCACCTATCTTCTTTACAGCCATTACAAAAATCAAAGCCACAAACCCAACTCCCAATCCAACTATAAAATCACGGATGAATGAAGGCCAAGTTTCAAGAAAATGATGCATAAATTCGATGTTATGCACGAAGATGCCACCTGCGACTAACAATAAGGCAATCGTACCAATTACCGAAAGACTTTTTATAACCCATGGCAATGCTTTCACAAGAAAATTACCAAAAAAATGAGCGATGCCTTTAGTATTCTCCGTCGTTTTTAGCAAGCGTAGTCCAAAATCGTCCATTCTGACTATCAGCGCCACTATACCATAGACACCAACGGTGGCAATCAATGCAACAATTGAAACCACCAATATTTGCGTTAATAATGGTTCGCCGATGACTGTACCCAAAGCAATGATGACTATTTCAACAGATAAAATAAAGTCTGTTATAATGGCTGATTTTATCTTTGTCTTTTCCGCTTCCAACACTTCCGCTTCCGTAGGCTCTTCAAGCTGTAATATAGGAGAATCATGTTTGTGAGGCACAAAATATTCAAATATCTTCTCGGCTCCTTCATACGCCAAATAAATGCCTCCAAGTAGTAAGGCCACCACAATGGCTTGGGGTAAGAAAGCACTTAATAAAAATGCAATTGGCAAAATGATCAGTTTATTAATAAAAGAACCTTTAGAAATAGCCCATAGAACAGGGATTTCCCTTGAGGATACAAAACCAGATGCTTTTTCAGCATTCACAGCCAAATCATCACCTAAAATACCAGCTGTTTTTTTTGTTGATATTTTGGCCATTGCGCCAACATCATCCATAAGTACTGCGATATCATCCAATAATGCAAAAAATCCTGATGCCATGTTTAGAGATTTTGAATGTTTATTTTTTTACAAATGCCGGTGAAATCAAAGACAGTAGGACGTACATCACGATAACCAATGGTATGGCTGCAAATTGTAGTACCACCAATAAAACCAGTGTTAAAATTATGAAGACATATCTTACAGCATTATCCTTGAAACTAAAATTTTTAAACTTTAAAGCAAAAAGTTTTATTGAAGAGTTTAATAGATAACAACTTAAAAAAGTGACAACTATAAGAAACCATTTGTTGATTATAATTGAATTTATCATATTGTTATTCTGAAATTCCATGATTAAAGGCAAGGAAATAATCAAGAGCGCATTAGCTGGTGTTGGCAAGCCTTTAAAATAACTTTGTTGATCTTCATCAATATTGAATTTTGCCAATCGATAGGCTGAAGCCAACGTAATAAGAAGTCCAATCAGCGGCAGCCATGCATCCCCAAAATGTTGCCAATCTAAATCAGAATTCCATTCTGTACTGGAATTAAAAAACAAAGGTGTATCAACAGCAATAGATAATAATTTGAACATAACAATTCCAGGTACTAAACCACTGGTGACCATATCTGCCAGCGAATCCAGCTGTATTCCCAACGGGCTTTGAACATTCAGTTTTCTCGCAAGCAATCCATCAAAAAAATCAAAAAATATTCCCAAAAACACAAAGATTGCAGCCGCAATAAAATTATTATAAACCGCAAAGATCACTGCGATGGCGCCACAGAACAAATTTAGCAATGTGACAAAGTTCGGAATATGCCTTTTTAGACTCATTAGAAATTTTTATGTAAAAATAGCAAACTATTTACGTCTATTACAATAATGATACAATAACTGCATGAATTTGAAGTTTAATAGAAGGAAAATATTGTGCATCTTTGTAAAAATTTTTTGCTATTGAAATCTAAATTACTTATCGCTTTCTCGTTATGCTTTGCAATAGGTTCAGCCCAAACTAAATATTCAAATGAATTTATGAATATTGGCGTGGATGCCGCAGCTTTGGGCATGAGCAACACAGTCGTTTCTCATACAGGAGATGTCAATTCGGGCTATTGGAATCCAGCTGGATTGATAAAGTTGGAAGACAAACAAATTGCCTTGATGCATTCTAGTTATTTTGCGAACATTGCAAATTATGATTACGCGGCTTTCGCCATGCCGATTGATGACAGAAGTGCGGTTGGAATTTCATTAATCCGTTTTGGAATTGATGACATATTGGATACCACTCAACTTATTGACGATCAAGGAACAATAAACTATGATCGCATCAGTTTATTCTCTGCTGTGGATTATGGATTGACTTTCTCTTATGCCAGACATTTACCAATTGATGGATTGAGTTATGGTGTGAATGCGAAAGTGATTCGTCGTATAATTGGCGATTTTGCAAATTCTTGGGGATTTGGGTTGGATGCTGGAATTCAATTCGAAAGCAAGAACGATTGGAAATTTGGGATTATGGCACGAGACATTACCACTACTTTTAACGCTTGGAGTTTTGACGATGAAAAATTAGCTGACATTCAAAATGCGATTGAAGGTCAAAACCAAGAAGTTCCTGAAAATACGGAATTGACCATTCCTAAATTACAGATTGGAATGTCTAAAAAGTTCGTTTTTCATTATGATTATTCGTTGGTAACGGCATTCGATTTGAATGTTCGATTTGAACAGAACAACGATATCATTTCAACATCTTTTGCCAGTGTGAATCCTGCTTTAGGGTTTGAATTTGGTTATACTGATTTAGTGTTTTTACGTGCTGGTGTTGGAAATTTTCAAAATGAGTTGCAGATCGACAATTCTGAAAACTTAACGTTTCAACCAAATTTTGGAGTTGGTTTCAAATATCGTGGGATTCAATTAGACTATGCCTTTACAGATATTGGCGATCAGAGCGCAGCCTTGTATAGCAATGTGTTCTCATTGAAACTTGATTTTAGTATATTTAGATAGTTTATCTTTCCAATATGAAATTAAAACTATTCCTTCTTTCGTCAGTTTTATTCACAACCTTGATTTTTGCCCAAACTTATCAGCTATCTCCGAATGCTGAAATTTCGGTGTTGACCATTGGTCCTGGTGATAATCTAAACGATGCTTTTGGTCACAATGCTTTTCGAATCAATGATAGTTCTGTTGGCATGGATGTGGTTTATGGGTATGGAGAATATGATTTTGACACTCCTAATTTCTATTTAAAATTTGCTCAAGGAAAGCTGAATTATAAAATGAATAAATCTGAATTTTCAGATTTCTACAGGTGTTATCAATTCTATAATCGAACGATTGAGCAACAAACCTTGAATCTTTCAGCTTCTGAAAAACAGCGATTATATGATTACTTGATTAACAATTATAAGCCTGAAAACAGAAAATACCTTTATGACTTCTTTTATGATAATTGTGCTACTCGAATAAGAGATGTTGCTGAAAATTCCTCTGGAAATAAGATTGATTTTAAAATGCCTGATAATTTCGAGAGTAAAACCTTCAGACAACTTATTTATGACCACACAGGTCGAAATAACTGGGGAAGCTTTGGAATTGATTTGGCATTAGGATCGGTAATTGATAGGCCAGCCACTGCCTATGAATTTATGTTTTTGCCAAAGTATATCCATCAGTTTTTTGGGAGTGCAGTCATAAATTCTTCGACCGCTTTAGTGAAAAAGTCAGATGTAATTTACCAACGTAGAGCGTCATCTAATTCGAACAATTTTTTATTTAGTCCGCTAATGGTGTTCGGTATCATTTCATCCGTTATTCTTTATTTGACCTATTTGGATTACAAAAACAATAAAAGAAATAAATGGCTGGATGTCATCCTATTTGCCATCACAGGAATTTTAGGGATTTTGATATTATTACTCTGGTTTGCGACAGACCATTCAGCGACTGCGCAGAATTATAATCTTTTGTGGGCGCTCCCGTTGAACCTTTTAGTACTTGGACAGTTGATAGCACCTCAAGTTAAAAATTGGTTCAGAAACTATCTAAAGTTCCTTTTGATTATGCTTTTTCTACTGACCTTTCATTGGATAATGGGAATTCAAGTTTATGCCTTGGGATTGATACCATTATTGATTACTTTGGGAATAAGATATTTATTTCTACTAAATCATTTTGGTAAAAGTGAAAGCTATTGACCTCTGTAATAGAGAATCGTACTCAACGTTTTTACGACAATGTTGAGATCCAGAAAAAGACTTCTGTGCTTGATATAAAACAAATCGTATTGAAGTTTCGTCAAACTATCATCCACTGAAGCTCCATATCTTGTCTTGACTTGTGCCCAACCTGTAAGACCGGGTTTTACTATATGACGTGTTTCATAAAATGGAATGATTTGCGACAGCTCTGTAACAAAAAAAGGTCGTTCAGGTCTTGGACCAATGATGCTCATATCACCTTTCAATACATTCATAAACTGTGGAAACTCATCGAGTCTCGTGCGTCTTAATATCTTTCCGAACTTGGTAACCCTGACATCATCTTTTTGTGCCCATTTGGCACCATCTTTTTCAGCATTTATGATCATGCTGCGTAGTTTGATTATATTAAATGGAATTCCATTTTTTCCAACACGCTCTTGAGTATAAAATAAGGGTCCTTTATTTCCTATAGCATTGCCTAATAAAACGAAAGGTAAAATTATAATGCCAATTATAAGGCCTAGGATAGAGAATGTGATATCAAAAACTCTTAAAAAAAATAGATATAAGGTGTTTTGATTACTACGACTGAAAGGAAAATATTTGTAAAAATCCTTACCAACGTATTGAATTGGAACACGATAGGTAAGCTCTTCATATACTTGCGTAAATTCACGAATTGTAAAGCCCTTCTCTAATAAAGTTATAAGATCATGGTATATTTCTGCTGTTATCGTTTCGGAATTGTAGCTAGCGACCAATACTTCCGAAATTTTATGGTCTGTAATGACATTTACCAACTGGCTGGGTTCAAACTCTTTTAAACCTTTAAATTTTATGGGTTCATTAGAAGGAGCTTCACAATTAATAAAACCAACAATTTTATAATTAGGGTCGGAATGATTCAGCGCTTTTGCAATATTTTCAACGTAACTTATTTCACCAACTAACAGAACTTTTTTATAAAATCGCGGAGAAGAAATGAACGTCATATATGCAATTCTCCAAACGAAAATCATTATGATGAGTGCCAAATAAAAATAGAGGATCTGCAAACGTCTTTCAGGTAAAAACGGAGTGAAATAAGGTGTTAAGAAATAAAACAGAATGGTTGTGGACACCGTAAAAACAATATTCCTAAATGTCGTGTCCATCTTGCTGGATTTTTGCAAATCATAAATTTCGAAGATGGTACCGAAGACCATTAAATATACTGCTAAAACCGCCAAGAACATTGCATTCTCTAGCCTGATTAACAAGTAAGTATAAGGAAAGAAAAGTTCCAAAATATATAAACCAAGAAACACAAAAATAAGGTCGAATACGCGTAATAAAATCTTCCGCTCTGAAACTTCGAAATGAATGTCTTTCTTTTTTCCCATTTAATTATTTGAATGTGATGTAAATATAACAAGATAAAAATTCTATACATAAAAAATCCTAAAAGTTATAAGTTTGGCAGATCATAAGGATTAGATAAATGATACTATTATGAAATTAAAGTTTTGAAAAAATTTTATGGCAGCATAAAACATAATTTATATAGTGGATCAACATTAGCATTATAAACTTAAAAAGCGGACTTGGAAGTCCGCTTTTCTTTTTAGACATCTCGTTTAATCGAGAACTTCCAACAATTTTAGCGCGTTGAATGCCCCCATTCTTCAATGGGTATTGTACCGCGTTGATTTCTTGAAAGAATGCTACTTTTAAGAAATAAAATTGTTGGCCTGCTCCTACTGGAATTCCTAGAGGTGTCAAGGTTACCGTTGTGGCCGTTCCATTAATCGGAAGGTTGACAACGTTGCTCAATTGTAAATCCTTGATGTCCGTTGCGAGCTCCAGGTTCAAGTATCCAGATGTGAATTCCACATGTGTGGCGCCTTCTGGAAAATGCAACCTATCGGCAGGAATCAGTCCCACCATAGTGATTTCTCCAGTTACAGGATTCAAAACATAATCATTCAACAGTACTGCCGAGAGAATGGCATGTCTGTTAAAATCAAATCCCTTAAGGGCATTTTTTCCATCAGCTGTCAGAATGCCTTCAGCAACGTTTCTCATTCCCCTTGGTGACACCAAGTCCGCATTCTTCACAATGGACATCTGTTTGGTTAAACGCGATGCCAATTTGCTGTCTTTGGCATCCGCCAGCAAATCTATGATGGCTTGTCTTAACATTTTACCACCTGTGGCAGCGTTGGCGAACTCTTGATTATTTTCACGAGTTCTTGCAAATGCCGGATCTTTAGCAATTCGGCTTTTGCTCACACCACCTTTGGTGAGCATCTGATATCCATCTTCGGATTTGAAAAAGGTCACTTCTCCGAGTGTCCCTTCTACTTTAAATAGGCTACTATACTTTGCCATGATTTCTAATGTATTATGTATGCTCTTCATAGTCCCTTTTTTTTTAAGGTTTTGCTATGGCGATTTTTTTGCATACGGGTTACACTTCCTTTTTTAGTTGTTAGACCACCCATTTTGAAACGCGCGCTTAAGTATGAGCTCCTACTTAAAAATTTCAATCTCCACAGATGGTCTTTACAACTGTTATGACAAATGTATACTAGTTGGTTTCTTGGGATTTTCGTTTTGGTGTATTTCGCTTTGAATAGTTCTATTTGTTTTTTTAAACCTTTCTAATCAGATCTTGATGATTTTAGCTATCAAATGACTTTCAAACTTGTTTTATCTCTTTTTGATTTTATGACAAATTTTAATGCCTTTAGCATCTTTTCTATGTTTTTTGGCATTTTTTGACCTGAACTTTTTTTCGACATATGTAGGGCGTATCTAGGACGTATGGTGGGATCAATCATCTATCATGATTCAGTTGAACTGTTTTCAAAATATGGTATAACTCCTATATGATTTTCTTCTAGTGCTTGGAGACTTGTACTATGGTATTGGAACTATCTTGCATTCGCTCTTAAGTGATCATATCATCTTTAAGTTCGAAATTACTGTGGTAATTGTTAGTTTTTTGGAAATTTTTGAAGGAATATACTACACTATGCTATTTACACGTTAATTACTTCAAATGAACCGCTTGAAATCCTCATTGACCACGACTACTTACGGCACTATTTTAGACATATGAACCCTAAATCATTGACCCCATGGAGCGATTATGTATCAATTCCAGCGAAGTTGCTGAACTATTGGGCAAATCCCAAACGACAGCCCAAACAATTTTACGAACTATTAAGGACGCCTATGGAAAGAAGAAGTATCAGGTTATTACCATCAAGGAATTTTGTGACTACCAGGGATTGCCTTATGAGGAAGTTTTTCTCATGATTAATAAGAAAAAAAAGAAATAAGATCGCTTCGCTTTTGGAATAAAGAATCAAGACTTGTATCTATCTAGATGATAAAAATACATCTATTTATTGTGTTATTTGCTTTATTCTATGCATAAAACTGACTTAAAAACGACTCTTGTATTTTATAATAGCAAAGCCATCATTTTCGATATTGAACACAGAATTTTGAGCATTGCATGAAAGGACTTTCAATTTCAATATTTAATTCGTATTCAATAGTGCCAGCCACTTTAAACGCACTCTTTGCCAATCAAAAGATTCCGACAATTCTCTAGCGTTCTGAATGATTTGTGTTCTTTTCTGTGTATTGTTCAACAACATCATTATGGCTTGCGTCATTTCATCAACATTATTTTTTTCCACCAAAATTCCGTTTACATTGTTCTCAATCAAATAGGGCATTCCGCCAACATTTGTAGATACCACTGGAAGGCCTAATGCCATTGCTTCGATGACGCTGACAGGTGTGTTGTCAATATTTGTGGTATTAATGAAAACATTGTAATCTTTTGAAAGTTCAATCCACTCCAATTTCGTCAACTTTCCAGTGAATCTCACGTCCGTCTCCAATTCTAGCGTTAAGTCCTTAACTTTTTGTAAAGTGCCATCAGCGTCTGGACCTACCATACAAAGACTCGCATCATAACCCGAATCTCTGAGTGACTTTAACACATTCACTGCTAAAAAGGGGTTATAAATTTTTGAGAACGATCTCACCCATAATAATCTTATAGATGCGCTGTCACGTTCCCTTTTAAACGAATACCTTTTAAGTTCTATGGTATTGGGAATGTATCTTAAATTTGTATATCCCATTTTTTCAAATTGCTCCTTCAAATAATTGGAGGGTGAAACATTGTAGAGGGAATGCTTAAAAATGAGAGCACTCATTCTAGGACACTTGATAAGTCGATGCGGTAGCTTGCCACCATGCAGTATTGGCACATAAGGCAGCCTCAAAACACGACACAATTGACTAACCACGAAAGCATAATAAAAATTTTGGGTGCTGTAGGTGTCAATCAAGACGACATCTACTCTAGAGGCATTTTGAAAAACCTGTGTCATCATATCCAACAAGCGAACGACCTTGCTGTTTTTTGAAGACGCATAGGTTAGCTGATACCCTTCACCCTCCAATAACGGGCCTAAAACAACCATCATGGAAATGTTAGCGTTCAGTCGGTTTAAGTTGTTTCCGATGTATAGGACTTTTTTCATGAGTTACATTTAATAAGGCGAGGCCATAGATGAATGCCGGAGCAGCAATTCGCATAGAGGAATGATTGATTGTGGCAAACCAAAAGGCTAAAAAGGCAAAAAAGTAATAGTTATTCTTATTATTTGCCCGCATATCAAAGGGCTTAAAGATTAAGATTACCAAAATGATAACTCCAAAAATACCGTGTTCGGCAAGTGTTCTACTAATTTCATTGTGCGAAGTTATGCTCTGTCCAATCTCTTGTATCCTTTCGTCTTTGGCACGGCTGGAACCTATTCCTAAAAAGGGATGTTCAATAAAGCCTTCGATTTCATTCATGAACAAATCACCACGTCCAGTTGTTATATCATCCTTCTCAACTCCAGAAGCGTTTTGATTGGAGTAACGCTTCTCAATAAATCCGCTGGTTTGAAAGGTACTAATCATCCAAGCTAAAGAAAGCGCTCCTAAAAATAACACGAAACCTCCCGCAACCTGCAATCTTACCTTGGATTTAGCCTGAATAAAATACATCAGCAAAAAAATAGCAATACATAACACAGCCGCAATAATACCACCTCTACTAAAAGTAACCACAGCTCTATAAGAAACTATAACCAGAAGCCCCAAATTTAAAAATTTGATCACCAACGAAGGTGAGTTTATAAATATTCTCACCGCTAATATGAACATTCCCAAACCCAAAGCAGTTGCCACTTGATTGGCACCAAATCCTCCCGCCGCTGATCGGTTAGATCCAGTACCTGTAATGATGTCCTTTAAATCAGGGCTGTAAAAATAAATATAGGCGACATGTGCAAGAATAGGAAATAACATAAACATTAAAATCTGTGACATTTCGTGAAATGTTATTTTCTTGTCGTAACAGAACAATGCTGATAAACCTAAACAAACTGGACCGCTTAAAACAAAAGCTATATTTGTTCTAAAATTGGCATCAAAACTCAAGGTCGTGGAGGCTACAAAAATAGAGGGAATCAAAAACATTAAATAAATAAAATAAGGATATCCCTTACCAGATAATCCTTTATAAAACAAACCCATGATTATAAATAATATGACAAGATATTTTCCTGATTCATAAGAGATTGCACCGCCAGTAGTCCTAAAAAAAACCTCGGCTCCGACAAAGTATGCACAAGCCTTTAGCACCTCAAAGGTTTTCTTATCCTCTGCAGCAATAATTACACTATACAAAAAATAGAAAAGAGCCGCAAAGAAATAGAATTTCGAAATGCCCTCATTTACATAGATTAAAATCCCTAAAGCCACATGGAATCCAACAGCAATAATGTAGGTGTTATTGGTTTTCAAAGTAAAATTAAAAATGTTTTTGGGTTCTTATATCTCAAGCAAGGTACAACAATGGCAATTCCCAGTTTCCAATACCTCAAAAAAATTTTAGATTAGTATTTTTTTAAAATCGTCCAAAGGGAATTTATAGTGATAGCTTTTCCCCAATGTATAAATTAAAAAATGCACAAAAAATACGGGCACATGCGGTCTTAATTTCTTTAAAAAGGTGTCGTACACTTTATTACGATAATTACAAATAAGAAACGGAATCGTATTAAGATGTAGATAATTTCTTTGCACACTAGCCTCATCTTTTTTTATATCATCGACAAAAGATGTATAAGTCACGTTTTCACCATCACGAAAGTGTTGATAAAGTTCAATAACCGATAAAGGTGTTGATTTATACCAAAAGAGAATACAATAGGAAACATCAACAAGCACCCACTTCTTATAGTCATCTATATAAACTTCATTATAAGAATGACCTCCATATTCCTTTTCAAATGGTGCCCTCGTTGATCCCCATTCTCTCACTCGTATATTATTTATGACACAAAAATTATTAAAAATTTGCGCCATATCACTACAAACTCCACCATGACCAGCAATCATTATCTTTAAAGCCTCTTCTGAAGGAACACTTAAACCAGGTCCTCCCTTGATATTTTCTAAAAGATATTTACTTATCATTTTTACTTTTTCAAGGTCTGAATCAGGAATTCCATGATCAAAAATCAAACTATTGATTTCAAAAAAATATGCAGGAATTTCATTCTTCGGGTTCAATTGATTATATGAGCACAACTCTATCTCCTTAATTGTTGAGTTCCGAGACAATAACTTGAACCGCGAACGATATAAAAACGGATGACGTTTAAATGTCCAAAGTATTTTTTCTAAAACCATTAATTCTTTTTAAACTAGAGAGTGTTAAAAATATGTAAATTTTTTAAGTTATCTCAATTATATCAGGACTATACAAAATTAATATCAAATAATTCTTATTGCAACATGAGCGTAGTAACTTTTTGCAGTCTTACTGCTTGCAATCACTTCAAATTTAACATTGTATGCATTGCAATAATCTTCAAAAGCTCTAAATTCGTGTAAAACACTAGAGAATTCATCAAAAATAATGATAGAGCCTTTCATCAATTTTGGGTGGAATTGGGTTAGAACAAATAAAGTGGATGAATAAAGGTCGGCATCAATATTGATAATCAACATCCTATCGGATTCATATGCTTTCAAAAAATCAGCCAAGGTGTCTTGAAACAAACCTTTGTAGAACGATATTCTATCATCCTTCAAATTAGGAATTTGTCCCTTGGTGTCAAAGGTGCCCTTTTGCAAGCCACCTGTGAAATTATCCCAATCTTGTGGTAGACCACTGAAAGTATCAAAACCATAAAATCTTGAGGCCTCATTTTTGTTGATAATCGACCAATATTTGATACTTGCCCCTTTAAACACGCCAAACTCACAATAGCTTATGGCATCACCTTTCATACTATAGTTGAGATATGAGTACAATTCTTTTCTACTATTTACAAATACCCCATGTCGGCCATAGTTTTTGTGAAATACCTCTAACTTTGGAAGCCAGAATAAATAACGGAACCGTTCAGAATCTGTCAAGAATTTTGAGATAAATATCTTTAATTTAGTCGTTAATTTAGAATTCATATATCAAAATGTTAATCTGTTTTAAGTAAAATATTCTATATATTTTTCAGAATAAAACCAAAGCCATCTTTTGGCTTTTATAGAAGCAAATATAACAAAACCAGCTTTTTCAATCCCTTTTATCGAACTAATGTTATTACGATTGACCACTACAAAAACCTCATTGGTTCCATTCTGAAGTTCATCCTTTGCTATTCTATTGATTACTATTGGATAAATGGACTGTCCGCGATAATTATTATCCGTAAAACAGTCACCGATAACGGGACCATTTTTCTTGACAGCTTTAAGCAAAAATACGCTATCGAAGAGGAAACTCTGATGCACAAAAATTTCACCGTCTTTTATGCTATACTGCCATTTTTTTTTTAATCGTTTCTTATTAATCTCATATTTAAATCCAGATTTATCATAGATCACATATTGTTCCATTTTATAAATAAAAACATCTATTGAAGTGATTTTCAATCTCCTGCATAATTTTTTTACCCCTTTCATCCTTTAAATCGCGATAACAATTTAGAAATTTGAGCTTTATAAGGCTTTAGATACCTATCAACAGTTGTAAACATTTTAAAATAAAGCGGCCTTAATATGACATGATAATGTGGACCCTCATATATAATGCTCTCCGCACCAAACTTGGACTTGAAATCCTGAACGCCAGCTGATCCTCCCATGGAGATGTTATAACCATCATAATTAAGCTCATAAGATTTCTTGATTATTTCCCATTGCAGCATATATCCAAGTTTTATGTCTGGTTTTTCCCTTAAAACCCCTCCAGTGATGTTGGTTATAAAGCCGTTGGATTTTACAAAAAAAGCAGCCGCCTTTATTTCATTCTCCACTTCACAGATCACAAAATAAGCTCTATCCTTATCAATAAGATTTTTGATTGTGGCACTGATATCATCAAACGTTCTTACCGAATAATTACCGAAATTAGCGTTTTCAATAATCATACCATACCCTTTTTCAATGATTTCCATGTTGCTGACAATGGTTGCAACAGCTCCCTTATTATTCGGCATTCTTATATTCCTTCTGACTTTCGGGGTTAGATTTTCTAAAAAAAGCTCATGGTTTTCCATTTTGCCAAAGTCTACCCAATTTAAACCATATGAAGAATAAATATGTTTGAAAAGTTTCCCCGATTTCATATTTTTAGTTAAAGCGGAGGCTGCTTTTTTACCATAGCTATGTTTCATTATTTGCGGATTATCAGAAATCGGTAGGCTCAATTGTAGATAACAACATCCTTTTTCTTTCGCTCTACGTTTGATTTGAGTCAATTGATTTTCCATATCCTGTTCGCTATCACTTTGAAAAATAGGACCATGTGGAATGATATAAAATTTGAAAATCGCAATTTTTGGGAGTATAGCACCATAACCTCCCACAATTTTGTCATTCTCCACGAGCAATCCGAGTTCGAAGTCAAAGCCATAAGATCCATAGGATTTCAGCCAATCCGTGCAGATCAAATGACTGCCTTTGGGATGGTCAAAATTAAATTTATCCCATCTCTCCAGCCAACTCCTCTCTTTCGAAAATATATACTCCATCATCTTACCGCTCTCGAATCTAATAGATAATCATTGTTCTTAACCAAAAGCTGCCCTTTATCATCACAATCAAATGTTACTGTCCTGAATTTTTCCAAATAAGAAACCAATTCCTTTAGCGTGGGATTCCAAAGCTCCCGAGATTCAATTTTTTTTGAAATATAATCAAAATTGGTTTCAACTTGCTGATTGATAATTAAATCATTTTTAAACATGCGACCTTGATGATAGTTCATTGGTGCAGAAAAATAGGTGTGTGCAATAAAAAGTCCACTTTCTTTGATTAGTAAATCAATATTTGATGGATGCAAACCTGTTCTAAAATCAATCATTTCCAATGTTTGAAACACAGTGAATCTATTTCCATTTATATCATGACGAAACATAACAGGATTATATTCCGCTAATGGATAAGTTTTAGACCTTTTTTCTTTCCAAAACAGCATAACGGGAACCAATAAGCTGATCAAGTTGACTAATTCTTGAAAAAATGTGACGTATTTTCCAAATGTCTTTTTCTTTTTTCGAGTTTTGTAAAATTTAGCCAAACTTCCATACAACCGTAAACTTTCATCTGTATTATAAAAGTGAAATAGAATGTTTTTGATAAGCATCGGAATTCTATTTTTCAAACGCACCTGTGTAATTCCGTTGTAATAAGATCGTAAATTGAAATGTGCAGGATTCATTTGATTTATAACCCCCATGGTCGCAGTTCCTGAATCTATATAATTCCAAATGATATTAATACCCTTAGAGTTTAGTACTGATGCGTAATCATTTGCCAATGGCTTATGATTATGGTATTGGGATACATTGTAAGGTTGAAAACCGTGGTCTATCCAAGTGGCTATATCCTTAAATGGTGGCTCAAAATTTTTAAAATCCTTAAAACTCTCATCGAACGGTTTTATGGATTGAGACAAAGAGTGATATGCCAGCTCATGACCATCCGCAAGCCAGGCCTTGAGTTCGGAATGGTGAAACTCATTAGAAGCGGTGTCTGGTCTTTTAGAAAAGTGATTCAAAAAAAAACCTTTGGTCACCTTGATCCTATATTTTTTAAAAAAAATCCTCTGATGATTTAAGCTTGCTAAATTATCAAAATCACAGTGATCGGTAAAACAGGCGATTGCAGAAAAAGGAAATTTTGAACGGCTCATTTCCATGCCATTTTGAGACGGAAGTAAAAGTGCCAGAGGCATGACACAATCAGTATCGGAAGTGGCTTGGTTGATTAGTTTTCCATTATCCGATTCATATTTGGACAAAGGACTTGAATTTGGGATATTGAAATGCCATAACAATATTTTAGGATTTTCAGGATTCACCTCCCAAATGCCATTGTGCTGGTTGGCCTGAATAATTTGTTCCGTTTCAAGCTTTATTATTTTCGGAGCATACCAGTTGGAAAGTCTACGTTGCAAAATATTCTGCCACGAATAGTCACTATCCCTAAAGGAAACAATCGAGTTTTTGAAGGTAATTTGAACAGTAAAGACTTGACTTTCTGGCACAAAAACCTCGAGCTCAACTTTGTGTTTTTGAGGTTGAACAAAACTTATAGGTTGCCATGATTTTTGTTTTTTTAATTTTATAGATTCAATCATACATTCAGGATCAGACAAACTCATCTGCTTTATCGAACTCTTTTCATCTGCTCATTTAAAACTGGAATTCAAAAAAATAAAAGTATTAAATCTATAAGAGAAATTCATATAATCAATAAAAAATATGCGTTTTTATTTAAGCATCTTTCGGGAAGATATTAGATATGTTACAAAATTTCCGTCTTGATGCGCTCATTATAATGATCATAACTGAATTTTTCAATACCAAGATCATCACTTTGAATCATTTTTTTGAACTCGGCATCAGTCAATTCCAAGAAATTTTCCAATGCCTCCGTCAAACCATTCACATTGATGTTTTTCAAGAGAAAACCATTTTTCCTGTTTTTTACATATTGACTTATTGAAGAGACATCTGAAACGATAGGGACACAACCATAATTCATCGCTTCCGCTATGACCTTTGGAAAACCTTCTGAAAGCGATGGTAAAAGAATGGCATGCGATTTTTTATAAATGTCATGCACTTGAGACTTTGAAAGCACGCCCAAGAATTCGATGGGCAGTTTTAATTCATTACATTTTTCTTTATATTCTGGAAGTTTTTCCCCTGTGCCCACCATGGCAATAGAACCTATCTTTTTTTTGAAGTCGCCACTTAAGCCAGCGATGGCTTCGATAATGGTGTCCACACCTTTAGCTGCTTCCAAACGTCCAACAAAACAAAAATTAATTGGGAAGGTCAATGACTTGTCGGCCCGTATAGTTTTTCCTTGCTGAATTTCATTTTGAGTCAAACAGGGGTTCTCAAAGCTTAAACAGTGTTTAGGCTGTGCTTTCCAAGCTCCATTGATGGTGACAATGCGTGATTCACGCATCAACAACCATTTTTGAAAGCGATATGCCAATGGTGCATTAAGCTGTTTCCAATTCCCTGCATATTTGAACCAACCTTTTTTAGATCTGAATAAAATTAAATATGGAATGACAAAAACCCCAATTCCAGTGGGCGCTCGAAACTGAAAATATGAGCTTTTCGAAACATTTTCGCTAACCACCTGAAGGATTTTGGGAGCCATCCGAATCAATGCTAACTTATCTATGATCTTTTTCCCTCCTACTTCTGGCATGGCAACAAATCTTATCTTATCAGAACTGTAGGGCAATGCATTGTTGGGTGCAGTTGTTTTATGAAACATAGCCACATGGATAATGGAATCAAATACCTCTAGAAGGTGATTGATTTCAGTAACTGTTGAACCCAAACCCACCAAAGTGCCATCAGCACGTAAATAATGTTCAGTATGTGAAATGATGGTCAAGGTCTTCATGGCAATAAAGCTATATAACGTTCTATTAGATACGCCCAATCATGAGTTTTAGCCCAGACTATGGACTGCTCTTTGAACGATTCCTTGTTCTTAACAATCTCGATTAAACTTTTTTGTAAAGCTTTGGCATTATTAGGTTCAATCAAAAAGCCTGTTTCTCCTGGCTTGATGGCGTCTTCAATTCCACAGCCCATTGAACCTAAAGAAGGTACACCCATGGCATTAGCCTCCAAAATGGCAATTCCGAATCCTTCTACATCACCAGTGGTAGTTTCTTGGCTCATCATTACAAATACATCAGTTTCTATGAGTACGCTTTTTAAGGCATTATGATCCAGCACACCATGAAATGTAAGATGTTTATCAACTTGTAAGTTCTTCGCCTCTGCTAAAAAAGCTTCTCTTTCAGTAGGAATACCAACGCAATGATAATGGATCTTGGGGAAAATTTTTAGCAATTCAGGAAGTGATTTTATAACATTCAATTGCCCTTTTCTAGTACTTACGCGACCAACAGTCGTTAAAATAGGATAGCCTTCCAAAGAGAATTCATCTTCTTTATGAACCGTCCATTGACTGATTTCAATCCCATTAGGAATCACCTCAACCTCTAAGTTGAGATGGGAAATCAATTGTTTTGTATAATTTGACACCGCAATGATCGTGTCAAATTTTCTTAACGACACATTGACCATCGTTCTGCTTCCAAAAGATTTAAAATTCACTTCACTGCCATGAATAATCGCCAAGCTTGGACAATGGTACATCTGAGTACAAAACGCAACATTCCACAATGGGAATTTCCCAGTGGCGATAACAACATCTGCGTTTTTCAGAAGCTTAATCGTTTTTCTAAAACGCTGAAGATACATCATCAATCTTACTTTTCGCAACCGTATGCGATGTACAGTAAATGGTAAGGCAGCGTCAAAAACCACTTCATTATCACTCTCTAAAGAACGTTGATCTGCTATCACAGAAACTTTATAATCACGTTTGGTTAAATAAAAAGCTAAATGATACGCATGATTGCCTATACCACCAGGTTGGGGAGGAAATTCAGAGGTTATTATAAGGATTCTTGTTTTCACTAAAATTTATTTCTGCCTTGTCAGGTTTAGGATTCTAGTCTATAATTGCTCGATCAATGTGCCTTCTTTCATCTTTTTACTTGACAACTGCCAGGATTTCAATACCTGAAATACTATGAATGGCGTCAAAAGTAATGTCAAAAATATCCCGATGATCATTAACGGTTTATTTTTTTTGAATTTATATGGCATAATGGACAATGGAATAGTTTTCAACAAGGCCCATCGTGCCGAATTACTTCCATAATAGCTCCTGAAATAATACAAAACGCTAGGGATAGGTCGAGGAGCCAAAAAATTAGAAGGTCTAAACGCATCCCAACTACCCATTTCTCGTAATCCACCAGTACCTGCCTTAACATCGATGCAGGATGCATACGGATTTGATACACTTCTGAAACCTTCAAGATAGACCCTTAACCCAAATTCACCATCGCCCATCCGTTGTTTTTCAAATTGACGATCAAACAGACCAACTACATTGAATACCGACTTGTAAACCATGGCATTGCCAGTTGCGAATTGTTGTGCCAAGGTAAAAAAAGAACGATTTAAAGGAATGCTGCCACCATCAGGATAAAATACGCCTGCGGACACTTTGGCGTCAAAAAAATCCAAACATTTAATATGGGAGGATAGCCAATCTGCATTGATGCGCACATCATCTTCAGATAAGGCGATCAACTTTCCATTTGAAGCTTTGATTGCTGTATTTCTCGCCAACCACAAAGCTTTTTCCTTTTGATTGATAACCTTGAGATTTAATTGGAATTGTTGATAAAATTCTAAATTGAAATTATCCGATTGATCGATGATTATAATTTCAAAATTTGTATAATCCTGTTTTTCAAAATCACGGAGCACCTCCATCAAATAACGATATCTATTCAAGGTGGGAATGACCACACTTACTAAAGGTTGTTGTTCTAGCAGGCTAGATCTAAAAATTTTCCAACTATGATGTTGAAATGCCTTGAACTCCTGATGTTTAATTCCATTCACAGCACTTTTTCTCCAGGCCTTAATTTCCTTTATTGGATTTTGAAAGGTAAAAAGTCGGCAACACAACACATAAAGAGCCCAAACGGAACGAAAGTTTTTCCTTATGAAATAATAATTATCTGTCAAATCGAGGCTGACGAATGTGGTGTAAGTTGGCGCGTCACCAATATACCCGTCTTGGATGGCTTGCCAGGACAAATCATAATCCCGTGCTTGTTCAGATCTGTAATAGGAATCCAATGTCAACTGGGACAGAATCGATTCCGGCAAATGCCCAACCATAGGGAATGCACTTTTGCCATTTTTATTGAACAAGCGAAAGTAGTTGGTGGGTTGTAGATATTTTAGAAAGCTGAACGGCATACATTTAATGTAATAAAAATATAAAGACTCAACAATCTGTCCGCAGAATTTGATAAATCTGCTCAAAAATAGCGTCTTTATTATAATTATTACGATACAAAGCCCTAAAATAGTCCGACTCCAAACCTTTTGATTTAAAATAGGGATTCAATTTTTCTTTCAATTCGTTAGCTGATTCAGGTTCGAAGGTGAATTTTTCTAATTGCTCTCTATCACTAATAAAAGTCAAAGCACCAAATCTAGAAGAAACTATTACTGGTGTTCCCAATGCAATGGCCTCTATGAACACCAAGCCAAATGCTTCAGACAAACTTGGGAGTATCACCACATCCATTGCTTTGTAAAATTTAACCATTTCAGGGCCTGACAAATGACCAACGAATAGAACTTGATGATTTATACCCAAATTTATTGCCGTCTTGCGTAATTCAGGTTGGCTATCGCCAGTTCCGGCGATATGTAATTCAAAATTTTTCGTGTTCATTTTGGCAAGAGCCTCTAAAACTACCTTTTGATTTTTATGAGCGACTAACCTGCCAGGACAGCCAATCTTTAAATGTTTCAATGGTTCTTTTCTCATATCTTTTTCCAAATGGTCATCTGCAACGGGAGTCCAAAACGGAATGGAGACAATTTTAGAAATCGCTACCTTAAAATCGGTGTTCAATTCCTCTTTTGTAATATGAGAGTTGGCAATTACGAAATCTGCCAATTTAAGAAAAGCCCTTTTTATAAAAACATTTTTGGCAGAGGCACTCGTTTGTTCATTCAAAGAATGAAACCATACCACATTTTTTGAAACTCCCAACAAGCGACCGAATAATAATGCTGGATTGACATAACTAAAATTAGACACAACCACATCTGGTTTAATGGTTTTGATTATCTTGAATATCGATCGATAGTTTTTGTAATAGCTTCCTTTCGTTTTAACGATTAAGGACACATCACCAATGTTCTTATTATAAGATTTAGATTTTAGGGAATATATGATAACACGGTGTCCTTTATCTGAAAGCCTCGTTGAAACTTCCTCAAAAAAATGGGATAGAAACCCTTGGTTATGTGTGTAGAGTATTAAAATCGTCACAATAATTCACTAATATTTTTTTTTGTAATTCCAATACATTGAACGGAGGTCACGATACAATTTGTAATCTGGTAATTTGCGCTTTTTATTATTTCTAGCATGGGGAAAAGGTGTGTTCGGAACTTTACTTATTTCCAAGAAGGCACACAAAGTGTCAAATTTAAAATTTTCACCCATTTCCATGACTAGAAAATTCGGATTGTCTTTAAAATACTCTAAAATTGCCCGATTGTTTTCTTCATATATTTTTTTATAAACTCCTTCAAATCCTTCGGCGCAGGGAACGTTATAGATTTTTTGATGTAAAGGTATTCTTATACTTGCAAAATATTTCACCACACTTATTATCCATTTTTCGGTTTCTCGAATGGTCAAAATAAATTTTGCGTTTGGAAACAACTCATGCAATTCCTTATAGAATAAGGGCCAAGGCATATCCTGCACTGCATCCCAATGTTCCATTGTTTTAGCGATGTATGATTTTAAAGCGTCTCGATTGTCACATTTCATTAGTTGCTTATCACCGCCATATACGCGATAGCCTAAAATCTTTAGGGCTTCCTCCAAGGAGGTCGTTCCCGTTTTCTGAAAGCCTATACAAAATACTTTTTGGTTCATGCTTAATATATCATTTTGAAACCGAAATCAAATGAAGTTCTTTTTATAAAATTCCAATCATAAATTAAAATAAGAGCGTTTTTACTGGTAAAAAATTAATAATTCACCGAATTTTATGGCTTATTTCCAATCAATACTTTTAAAGTGGAAACCCTTACTATTTTAACAAATCTTGAAAAGGCTTTAGGTCCATTATATTTTTGTGAATTTCAACATTATTTGTTGCCTATCAGCTTTCTTTCCAGTATCGTGTCCCAGACTTAACATATTTCCCATATTCTCGAGATTTAAACCATTTTTCGAAGCTAAATCACTATAAAACTCCTGGTTACGAAAAACAATAGGGAATTCCAACCAATTACCTTCCCTAGAACTGGCAATGTTGACATTTGCATAGAACACTCCGCCACTTAATAAGGAATTCGACACAAATTGGAAACAGCTCTCAGCAATTTTATCTTCCAAATGGATCAAAACAGAAAAAGCAAACATCACGTTCAATTTCTCATTTAAATTCACATCTGAAAATTGATTGAATGAAATTAAGTTAGGGTTTTTATCCTCAAGTTTTTCTGATTTTATTTCTTTTCTGCCTTCGTTTAGAACTTCATCTCTAACGTCCATACCATAATAATTTCCACTATTAAGATAATTTATAATGGGGATTCCTCCTCTGAGTGTACCGCAGCCGATATCCATTAGCTTATCGGTTTTTTTAAGCCCTTGATCTATAAGAAATTTGAACTGAAATTCGCGTGTATATTTCCATACGTCAGGAGCACCCACTTTGGCGTGCCGTAAGTACTGTTCGGATTTTACAATTTTTTTTATGGTTTCTTTAACTCCAGAAAATGCTTTTTTAAACATGATTTTGTCTTAATTTTAAACGTTATTATTAGAAAGATGACAAAAATTTAATTTTATCCAATTATATATTTTTTATACTACAGTATATCATAAAATTTTTATTTTATTCCACAAATTTGGAACTTTTCTTAACTGACTGTATAAAAATCAATGAAGCTCATCTTCTGATTTTCGAGGTTAAACTTCTCATGTATTCTTTTTATGGCGGCTTCTTCAATATCCAATTTTTGATTGCTTGGTAAATATAATAGTTTTTCAATGGCGATTGCTAATTCCATGGGGTTTCTCTTTTGGACGACAAACCCGGTTACTTGGTCCAACACATTTTCCGCCAAACCTTCAGCATTACTTACCATACATAATAAACCCATTGCTTGCGCTTCTAAAACCGCATTGCAAAAACCTTCCTGCACACTGTATTGGATGTAAACTTTAGACATTCCTAATTGAACTTTTACTTCTTCAGGCTTCAACTTCCCTAAAAAAATTACCTCTTTTTGCAGTTTCAATTGATAAACAGCGAATTTCAAGGCCTCTTCTGCAGGCCCCGAACCGATAATCCTATATTCGAATTTGATACCTTTTTGTTTCAATAAAAACAAAGCTTCCAAAGTATAATCCAATCCCTTTTTCCAATGTAATCTTGCTACTGTAATAATCTTTACGGAATCATCATCCATACGCAACGTGTTTGGAGTGAAAAAATCAGAATCAATTGCGGGAGTAATTTTTACAACAGATGCTTGATCCTGAAAACCGTTTTTATAAAGCAAATCCTTAATATCATCAGAAATAACGTGAATCTTATCAACCACTTCCCATGTTTTAAGATAACAGTTAGGATTTTTTATTGGGTAAATACCGATGTCAAATCCTCTAAAACTTATGGCCATTTTAGTTTGTTTGGCTTTAGCCACATTCTGGCAATCCATCACCAAAGTACCAAACCCAAAATGTAACCAATCCAGTTTTTCCTTTAGAATGGGTGCGTTGTTATACACTCTTTTTAAAATTCTAGACCATGAAGTCTTATCAACCCTTTCCAGCACTACATACCTTTTCACTGTCTTTAGATGAAAAATCAGCTTAAAGTATTCCCAAAGCATCATCATTACCTGAATAAACTGATTTTTATAATGTTTAGGAAGTAAAATAACTTTGAATTTGTTACTGTTTTCTGTATAATGAGAACAAAAAATGGTAACATTATGGCCAGACTGCTCAAGGCCAATAATTTTTGATCTAAAAAAAGTTTCCGAATAACCAGGAACAGTCGGTAAAACAAGTCCAATTTTCATCTATCCAAATGAGTTTGCATCAATTTAAAAAAAGTAAAAGTATCTTTTAGCAGTTTGTCATTTATACCTTCAAAAACATTGGATGAATATAAACTTTTATTTTGTAAATGTGGTATTTCTAGAAATGTGCAAAAATTTCGGTTGGTAAACATCACTGGAATGCCATTCTGTTTTTCATTTCCATTTAACCAAACATAATCAGCAGTTAAAGCTAGTTTTTTATTATTTTTCTGATTGAAAAGCTTAATATTTATACAATTCATAGTTTGTCATATCTTGAGTTTAATTGGAAGCCATGGGTTTGTATTGCAATGATAAAGGTTCTAAAGGAATAATCCATATAGGTCAATTGGAAACTCCCTGCATCTCAAAAACCAAATGCAAACAATCCAATGGTTCAGTCAATAAAAACTGTTTGAAGTTCAAATAATGAAGGCACTTTTTAAAAGTAAATTCGTTGACTTTGTCCAATTCGTTATAGTCGCGTGTATAATTCCAACATATTTTTGATCATAAGGGTTTCGTTATGTTGTTTCCTCACTTTCTCATAGGCCTTCTCAATAATCTCAGATCTTTTAATTTTAGATACATCCGCTATTTCCAAAATGCGTTTGGCCATCTGTTGAGAATCTCTTATTGGAACTAAAAAGCCATTTTCGTTGTCATCTATCACCTCATCCATCCCACCGCAATTGGTTGAAAGAACGAGGGTTTTTGAAGCCATTGCTTCCAAAACCACGTTTGCAATTCCTTCTTCCACACTTGGCAAGAGTAGCAAGTCTGCATTATGCATGTATTCTTTTACTTCTTCAAAAGGCAATCGCCCCAACAGCTTTACATGCTGTTGTAAATTCAAATCATGCAATTGATAGGTTAATTCAATAGTGTCCGCACCTCCGATAATAACATATTCAAACTGAAAATTATGATCTTTTAGATATTTACAAGCGTCAATGGCGTAGGTGTAACCTTTAACCCAGTGTTCCCTTCCCACGGATATAATTTTGAACACTTGATTATTCGTTTTTTTAGAATGAAATTTAAACATGTCCAAATCGAGACCACTATAGACCACCTTAATCTTTTCTTTCGAAGCATTATATTTTTCTCCTTTTAAAGCTATGGCATTAGAAACTGCATGAAAACCATCGACTTGTGGGAAATATCTTTTATACATAATATCATATTTAGGAATTGTTATGGGAGAATAGTTGATATGAGTGCCCAAAAAACTCACGACCAATTTCATCCCAAATTCCTGAACCCATGCCCACTCCTCTACTCCTTTCGCCCATTGTAGATGAAATATGTCCGGTTTGTGCCATAATACAGGATAATATTTAACTTTAGAATACAGTCGATTTTTAGAATTTGATTTTAAAATTCCATCTAATTTTTTCTTATCATTTTTCCTAAACAAAGTTAGTAAGACATTATATTTAATCAGATGCAGAAACTTTGTCAAACGGTTATGTGTATAAGTGCTCAACAATATATTTGAGGAATAGGCTACCCTTTTTTTTTGTACACCAAAAAGGTATATAATACAACCGTTTTTGGCCAAACCGTCGATAAGTCTTTCAATAAAGGTTTCACTTGGAACTTCGCCAGAGTAAATGGCAATATGCAATGGTCGTTTAAAATTTTCCATTAATTCAATGAACTTTTAATTGAACAAATATCGTTTATTTTTAGATTGAAATTTTGCATACTTTCTAAATATTACCCTCTTATTCAGGCACTCGGATTGGGTTTATTCATTAATTTGTAGTGTTCATCTTTATTAGTAAATAATGCTAACGTTAATAAGATACTCACGGGATGAGAATAAATAATCGCATCTTTTTCCTTAAATAACCTTAAAAAATGCGTTCTAATAACTTTTTCTATCAATGTATCCATTGATGCTGTGTCGAACAACCATCTTTTTAAAGCTATTTCGTTTGTTTCGCCGAGAAACTGCAATTCCCAATTTCTTTGAATATATGGTTTACTGACCATAAGCCGTTTGATCTTATTTAAGATGCGGATCGGTACATTCCACGGAATTTTATTATACTCGTAAGAGTATAAATTAAAAGGATTATGGGCTTGCCATGATATTTTAGCCAACTCTGGCATTCGCTTTTTAATGTACGCAATTTGTAATTGTCTGCCTGCAAGATAACGTTCTGGTACAGTGCAGATAAATTCACACATGCGGTGATCATAGTAGGGAAGTTCGATTGGTTTGACTGCTTTAAAAACAGCTAGATTTACACTGGTCCATCTAGGTGCCCAGTACCTGCTTTTAAAAGCACGAATTTGGGCATTGGCGTTTTGGGGAATCGCTACTGTATTCAGTAAAATCTTAATTCTTTCTGTGAAATACGTTTTAAAATCTCCTTCCAATTGCCAAGATTGCCATAAGGCTTCAGCTATTTCCCAACCACCCTTTTTCACAATTTTCTTAAGGATTATAGCACTCTGTTCATCGAGAGATAGATTGTCAGAAACTCCCATATCATCGAAAAGCACATCTCCCCAATGCCCTAAACTGAATACTTCTCCCATCGCGGCATATGAATCTAATATGGCCATTTGTCGTGGATGTGTAAATTCGGAATAACCGCCCAGGATTTCTGCCAACGGCTCAATAACATCCCATAAATAGCCATTTGGAATCGTAAAAGCTTGAAATGAAAAACCGCATTGTTCGGCTATTTTTTTACCGTAGGATGTTTCGTCATGTCCGCCGTCAAAGGCATAACTGTATGTAGAAGTTTCGATTTTTAAGTAGCTATGTGCGACCGCTTGAGTTCTGCTATCTAACCCACCCGATAATGGTAAAATCACTCTTCTTCCTGCGGACTGTTCTTTGATAATCATTTCAAACAAGTCGGTAAATTCATTTAACACAGTTTCAAAAGAACGTTCTTTAGGTGTATAATGCCATTTAAAATAGGGTTTTGAATGCAAAATGGTTTGTGACTTAACGTCCAACTGATAATGAGTTGCAGGACTCAAAACCTTCTGCTCCTTATAATAGGTGTCTTGATCCAAGAAAAAACCGGTTGCTGCAAACACACAAATGGCCTTTAAATCCAAAGTTTTCTTTTCGCCAAAAAAGTATGGCTGTGCAGGAATAATATCAGTAGTGATTTCCATCTTAAGATGTTGCTAGTTTATAAGTTCTGAATATAATTGCTCATGAGCCTCTATAAACACACCCAATGAAAAATGTTGTTCACAATAAGTGCGTAGAGAATTGCCAATAAGTTCGCGTTCTTGAGACGGCGTATGACATAACTTCTCAATCTTCGAAGCCAGCTGATGAATATCAGAAGCTGTGAATAAAAGTTGGGGAAAATCTTTAAGAACATAATTGATGCCCGAAATATCAGATCCTAAAACTGGAATTCCCATGGCCATAGCCTCGACTAAGGCCATGGGCATCCCTTCTTTTCTGCCTTTGTCTAAAGTTGGAATGACATACAGATCGGAATTAGCCAAATAGGGTCTTATATCCATTTGTTTTCCTAAGAAAGAAACTTTGTCATTAAGATTTAATTGTTCGCATAGAGTGATCAGTTCATACCCGTAGTCACTATTATGGTCGCCTAAAATGGACAGCTTTACAGATTTATCTTTAAGTAGATGCACTGCTCTAATTAAAATCTCTATGCCTTTTATGGGCACCAAATTTGCAATTGTGACAATATTAAATTCATCCTCTCTAGGTTTTTCTTTGGAAGTGAAAATATTGGGATTATAGTAATTTGTATCTATGCCCAAAGGAATAAGTCTTTGCTGTTTTTTATTGGGAAAATAATTCCGCATTTCATCATTGATCGTGACAATGAAACTGGCCATAAAGCTGCGAATTTTCCAATGCTTATTGTCAAAGCCCATTGCCTTTTTGGTATATAACCACTTCACACCAGATGAACGCACTGCAAGCGCCTCGGTCCAATCGCTGCTCCAGTGCCACGAATGAACGATATCAAATTGATGTGTTTTTACGAAATTCTTGAAAGTGTTCAATCTTGCAAAGATATTGTGGTAAGGACGTAGCGGAACGGTCGACCGAATCAAATATATAGGAAATCCCAAGGCTTCAACTTCCTTAAAGAAGGAACCTTTTTTATAAAAACACGCGAATGAAACTTCAAATCGCTCTTTGTTCAATCCTTTTGCCAAATCGTAAACCACCTTACCACTTCCGGCTGTATTAAAATTCGGGATGGTATAAAGGATTTTTATTTTTCTTCCATCCATGACTTAAAAGAATGTAAGTTTAAATGTTCAGATCTAAACGTATTTAAAACAGAAAATTCATAAAATTCATTTTGCATCCTATTTTTTATATTATCAAACAAAGGATATTGCTTTTTGGAGATGACTCCGACGCCCCAATCAGTATCGAAACAAATGGAAAACAAATGCTCATCATGCCTATATTTATAAAATGCTTTCCAGGTAGTGCCATTCCAAAAAGATCTGGCCGGTGAATTCATGAAATCATATTGCTCTCGTTGATGAAATTCTGTAGGTGGATTGCAATCATGCAAAATCATAACACCATCTGGGCTTAAAAAATCAAGACCATTTAATATATCTCTTTCCACCTGATCAGAAATATGTAATCCATCAATGTAAATGACATCAAACTTTATATTTTGATCTAAGTCTGACTCATTATTTCTGATGCTCTGAAAAAAATCATCTGAAGTCATTTTATAATCCACAGGGTTTTCCTCAAACTCGACACCTGGATCCACTGATATTTTATATTTGCATTCTATTCTGTTAAAATTTTTTTTCGGATCCCTTACTCCAATTTCAAGATAGGATTGAGCATTCACAATTGTTACGAAATGATTAATAATCTCAGTCCGTCTCGGGGTTTTATGAATTTCCAATTTTGTCAATCTGTTCGTTTCCTTGAAGCGGCTATCTGAATACACTTTTTTGCCCAAGCGATGGATATTTATTAAATCCACAACATATTGTTTTATAAAATTCATGCGATCAATTAAAATAAATTTTCTTTTTTACTAATAGTCTTTTTTTCATGTTTTCTAAATAACGTTTATCAAAAGGGTTTTTTAAAAAATAGTACAAGCAGAGCCCTACATAAGAGAATCCTGTTTTAGAGCTAATTTCCATCAAATTTTGTGATCTCACTGCATATTTATAATCCTGATCACTTATAATCTCTGGATATTCATAATAAAATGACCTTAACAACTCCCTTGTTGCCTGAAACTGTTTTATTTTATTTGAAGTTATTGAATTCCTATCAGGGCGTCGGTCTAATCGTACCAAAACCTCATTAATGCCATGAATATTTGAAACAAGGCAAAAGCGCAAAACATAAGTCCAATCAACGCTGACATTTGGATAATGCTGGGTAAAATACAGACCATTCTCAATATGAACGGATTTTCTGAACATCATACAAGTGTTGACTACTTTTATCTGATTTTTATAGTTCAACAAAAACATCTCGATTCCTTGGGGATATTGATGACCATTTGCTAGAATACCTGGAAATTTGCCTCCGACTTTTACACCATTCCACATTTCTGCAATTCCTGAAACCATTCCGATGGTATGGTCTGTCTCTAGAATATCCACCTGACGTTGCAACCGATCCGGATAATAATAATCATCCTGTTCAGCAACAGCTATATACTCTCCATCAGCATTATGTAGCATTCTATTCATCGTTGGTCCCAGACCTCTATTGCTTTTATTTTTAAGAATGGTAAATTTTTTAAATTTATGAGCATAGCGATTTAAGATGTCTTCAGAATTATCGGTGCTACCATCTATGCAGGCAATAATTTCAAAGTCAACATACGTCTGCTTTACCAAGCTATCTAAAGTATTGGAAAGTGTTTCTGCCCCATTATAAACTGGTAGGATGACGGATACTTGAATCATTAATTTATTCTCACTAAAAAATTTAACATACAGGTTGAATCACACACATAACTATTTGCTTCAATAATTTAAAAAACCATTTATTTGAATAAGTAACGATTCACATTTATAAATAATGAATCAGAAATCAAATGGTATTTAAATGAAAACAAAAGTATATAACCAAGTATATATTTATGCAATCTAATATAATTATTTAGATAGAACAATTTCAGGCTGTCATATAAATAGGTAACGTCTTTTCTATTCTTGCAACGATGTAAATTTTTAACACATGCAAAATAATAAGCTGTGATCAACGAATGTTTTGTG
Source organism: Aquaticitalea sp. (assembly GCA_051252455.1). GTDB lineage: Bacteria > Bacteroidota > Bacteroidia > Flavobacteriales > Flavobacteriaceae > JBPOFM01. The sequence goes on along the minus strand of JBPOFM010000007.1, from coordinate 193,932 downwards.
GGATCGTTTACAAACTGGGCGTGCCATTTCAAAATAACATAATTGACTGACCTACAAGATTTTTCTACAATGTCGGTTTTCGTGTTTATTTGTTTTGTAAAGTAAAAAAAATCAACTTTATTATCGACGACTGAATAGTTTTGCCCCAAAGATAATGCCCTGACACAAAGTTCTACATCCTGTAAACGTTCTAAATTGGAATCAAATTTGCCGATTTGTATTAAAAATTCCTTATCCCAAAGTACACAGGAGGTTTGCCATAAAAATTTGGCTGACAAAAACTTGTCCAAAAGTTTTTCCTTATTTTTTAAATGTTTCTTAAAGAATTTACCGAGATTATCTACCACATGATAATTGGGATAAACTGCAAATTCGCTGAATTTGATATTACGGTTGGCGACAAAATCTTCTGACATATAATCGTCAGAATCTAGAAATATCAAATTGTTAGAGATAGATACCTCTATGCCTTTATTTCTGCATACAGAGGCATTTGTTTTAAGGTTATTCTCGAAAAATCGTATTCTACTGTCATTTATCTCTTTCAACCATATCCGAACTTCCAACCGTATTTTGCCAGTTGAACAATCATCTACAATAATCCATTCCCATTCATCTAGCGTCTGCTTTGTGAGGCAGTGGTAAATTTTTACTAGCCCTCCAAAATCGTTATAATGTGGTGTTATTATACTTAAAGCCATATTGTCTTTGAGAACGATTTTAAAATAATAGGATTAATTTTTTTATCGATGATATTAAAGCAAAATCCACAATCCCGAGATTATATCTCATCCAATTTGTGTTTATCACCCAAGTTGGCTTAAATATTAGTTTTATTTAAATTAACCTTCTAATGTAGCTATCGTTCCTAGAAAGTGTCATTTAAATGCAAGGCTTTATTTGGAGAAATATATTTATGTAGTCCATATTCAAGCTGTTCTTTTTCATTTAAGTAACCATAATGAATCAAAGAAGGCAATTCTAATTTCAACATCATATCTCTAAGTTTAGGATCCCATTCCACTTCAAGTTTTCTTGACTCATGAAATTTAGGTGCCTTAAGTATTTTTGTGGTATCTATTTCTATATCAAGAATATTCAATACATCAATCATATCTTGATTTAGACTTTCAGTTCGTCCTATAAAATTTATTCCCGATTTAGTATAAGACATGAATAATTCCGAAACATAACCAGGTCGTTTTTGTATGACGTTCCAAATGAATTCATTAAAATCAGAACTCCCTAAACCATTGAGTATTGCATTGGGATGCCACATATTTGGGGAGTTTGTCTTTCCAAAGTCCCTCCATTTTACGGTTTCCATAAATTTCCACCATGATTCATACCACAAAAGAGGGTGTCGAACAAAACAGAATCTAAAAGGCTGATTTAAATGAGAGGTATCTTTCATAATACCTTTAGTTTTTAATAGAGATAATAAGAGCAATAAATTTCTTTTTCGACCTTTTCCCATAGGAAACAAATTGGAGTCAAAATCAAATAGATTGGCGTCATAATCTGCGTGTTTATGGCCTTTATCAGAAGAAATCAAGTTATTTTCATTTAAAATTGATGAAACCCAAGTTCCTCCTGTTTTGGGGATATGTAGAAATTCAGCCCCATTTTTTAACTTTATTGCCATGCTTTTTTTTATTGGTAACTATATTTTTTGAAACATAGCTATTTGATAAACCTCTTTATTTTATTCATTCAGCTTTCAAATATAACTTTTTTGGGCAATTTTTCGAAGTTTAAGTTTTTTGGCTCAAAAGGCATTAAGACTGTAAATGTAGTATCATAAATAAAATTATTTTAAAAATATACTTATTCATGTTATTTTAATTCAATGCGAAAATTTTAAAAGAATGTCAAATTTTCTCTTTTTATTCCTAATGTTACAATTTTTCTCTTTAAAATCTGTTATATTGGTTGTAAAACGACCTAACGCAAACGTTGTGATGTGTTTATAGAAAAGATGCGTATTTTCAAGTATTAAATAGTGATAAATCATAGATAAAAAGCCTATGCATACTTTGTGATTTGGCTAAAAAAACAATTTTTTATACGGTGTCAAATCCAATTTTATCAAATTGATAATTAAATAATTCAATATCTTCTTTAAACCATTTTCTAACTATTTCTAATGTTTCTTCATCATAATATTTTGTATAAGGTTCTATTTTCGTCGTATTTATGTGAGGAAGTTTCTCTGATATTCCCAATTTTTTAGAAATAATTTCGAAATCATCATTTAATGATTCAAATTTCAAAATATTTTTAACTCGTATTATCCCATTACTATCTTTGAGCCAATCAGATTGAGATGCAAACACCCAAGGATTATTATAGTAAAAAGGATTTTTGTTATCTCCATATGTTACTTTCACCCAATCCCTAAATGAAATATGATGATCTCCCATATTATTCTGATTAGTTTTTACTCTATATTTATAATGAGAAACTACTTGGTCCCACGGATTTCTGACAACACAAAAGACAAATGCCTTTTCAAATTTTTTTTCTCCGATTATCGAAATAACTTCCTTAACATGAAGGTGCATTTTTTTGGGAAGACCAATTGCTTTCCCAATACTTGTTCCTCCAGTTTTAATTATATGGATAAATATAAAATTTCCATTTTTCCCTTTCTGAAGAGGCGAATGTTTTTCTTCTTTTATTAAACTCTGTATTCTTTTTGCTATTTTTTTTATCATTAGCTAGATTCAAGGTTCTAACGCAACAAAGCGTTATTAATTTTCACTGATTATAAACTCAAATATATGATTTATTTCGTTTGATTTTATTGTGGAATTGTTGAAATGGTATTACTCTCCTTTTGTCGATATGATTCTAGACTGACAAAATATAGCATTTTAATCATTTTTTGTGAATTTCCTTTTTATTAATTCTATAGTAAAAACTTCAATGAAAGATTTTGGCTCCGTATCTCACTCTTTAGAAATATAATTTTTGCACTATCTTCCATTCTTTCTCACTAACTTGAAGTCCGCTCTCTATAGGCATAATTCCGATCGAGCCTATATTTGTTTTTGATTTGTTTCTCTTTCCAAAGACGAATATGGGTATCTATTCCTTTGAATTTAGATAAAAATTTTCACTAATAACTAAAATGAAGGTTTATTACATTATCTTTTAGCATAGGAAAGGATTAAGATTGCCAAAAAGTTTGATAAAAACTAAAAAGAGAATAATTTTAAATTTTACTTTATTCTTATTTAAATCAAACATTTAAAATCATTCAAATAATATGTCAATGTTTGTAAAGGCATCCTTAATTTTTATAAATACAAGGAGTTATCGTAATTTTCCGATACATTGCTGGCTGCAATTATTTCCATAACTGATTTTTAAAAGGCCTCAATAAATTCCAAAGATATAAGCTTTCTTAAATTGACCGCTAGTCCAGTTACCTTTTATAGATACTACTAATTTTTATAATTGGAAAGAAGTCTTAATTATTTAATCTAAATTTGTCAATTCAACTTTTAAAATTAAAACACATCTCATTGAACGGCATTCCCGATATTATAAAGACAATTTTAGGCAATAAAGACATTAGGGTTATTATTAGTTTTACCACCATACCTTCGCGAATCAGTGAAATTGAGCGAATGATTGATTCAATTTGTAACCAAACTTTAAAGCCAGAAAGCATCTTACTATGGATTCCAAAAACTTACAAAAGAATCCAGCAGGAAGTTGTAGTACCCGATTTTATTAAAAACTCTCCAATTGAAATCAAACTTTGTGATGATGTAGGACCTTTCACCAAATTATATTATACCCTAAAACAAGAATGGGAAAACAAAGAATGTATAATTGTTACAGTAGATGATGATGTTTATTATCCTCCAGAATTTTTAAAAAATTTAATTAAATATGTAAGGAAGTATCCTGATCAGGCGATTGGCTATAGAGGTCGAGTATTAAAAGATAAATTAAATTACTCTACAAGCAAAAAATACTTTGGGTCGCCAAAAAGAAAACCGTTGAAAGTGGACATTATCACTGGTACTTGGGGAGCAGCCTATCGTGTGAAATTTTTTGATGACCATATTTTTAATGACGAGATTATCAACAGTAATTTTATGGTGGATGATATATGGATTACAGGAAACCTAGCTAAAAACAATGTTGGGCGGATTATTCTAAAGAATATTGGTATAAAACTGATAAGTGAAATTCATGAAATCGATCCGTTATGGAAAATTAACAGGGAAACTGATAATAATAATAAGTTACTCGAATATTTTAAAGGTTATATATAGCTTACAAAAGGATTAAATGACTGATTTTAAAGTCAATTAGACTAATTTTAATCGAAACTAAACGTTTAAGATTAAAAGGTTTGTGAACCAATAGGACTTATAAAATTGTGCTGCATTATGATTTGACATGAAATAAATCGGCATCCAAAGTTTGAAAGTGCTTCTTCTGAAAACAATACAGATTGTCATGATTTGGCAATTCACGACTATTTTTTATTTCAATTAATTTGGAAATTGACTTTTTACCTCCAATTTGCCTAAAAATTCTATAGGAATAAGTATATTTTAAAACATCAAATATTAGCTCCGATGCATATTTACTTTTCACTTCCCTACTAAATTCAATACATATAATTGGCTTATTCTTCTCTAGAAAATTACTCCCTCCCATGAGCATTGGATATTCGGCACCTTCTATGTCTATTTTTATAAAATCAATTGTTTTTATGTCATGTTCAATTACAAATTGATCTAAAGTGTTAATTTTTATTTCAACTCCTTCCTTTTTTTCATCCGAATATAATGAAGCCGAGCCTCTGTTGATATCCAAATTATAAAATAATTCAGAAATCCCAACGTATTCAGCTAATGCCTCATTGTAGGCAGTGACATTTGTTAAATTGTTTAAATGAAGATTAAAGATTAAAATTTGGAATGTACTTGGCATCGCCTCAATTGCATAGACCTTTCCTTTAGAACCAATCAATTTTGATGCTCTAATAGTTGTCAAGCCAATATTTGCTCCAACATCTAAAACAACATCACCCTTTTTAAGGATTTTTTTAAAACAATACAAAGTACCTTCCTCATAAACGCCCTGATGGTATAATTTCCGTTCAATTCCAATATCCAATAATGGTGAAATTTTAAGTTTATCCCCGTTAATAGTCTTAACGATCATCTCATTTTTCATTTTTGGTGACAACCTTGTCAAAATCTTTTGGAGTTTGAACTTCCCGCGAAAGGAGTGCGCTTTAGTCCATCTTTTTAATTTGTGTATATAATAAAGTCTTGTCATAAAACAAATATAAATTCTTTTATTGATCGGTTGCCATATTTTGTGTGCTGTATAATATTTTTTTCTCTAAAATACATGTTTAGTTTCATATTACAAGAGGCGAACAGTTGCCCACAATTATTAGGACAAAGAATTTTTTTTTAACATCTTCACTCTCTCGAGTTTTACAATCTAGAAATGGGCGCATTTCTAAACTTTTATTATATTATATATTCCAATAAGAAGAATCACGATCAATATGATTTGTTAGAATTAGAATCAGATTTATATTGAAATTATAAGATTTAATTTGTTTTAAGGAATTTTCCCAGTAATTATATTCGGAGATACCTCACCTTGAATTTTTTGTTTGGTAAAATCAAAATGGTCATGGTAGTCATAATATTTTGAAAATATTTTTCTGTCATTTTAATTGTAAAAAAAATGTAATTCTTTTTTTTTTGGGCATATAAATATTATTACATTATAAAAGATACTTATGTAGTGCAGACGTACCTGCTTTTTAGGCACCGATGAAAACGATTCTTTTTTTTATAAAAAATGTACATATAAAAGTTTTTAATATATTAAATTATTTGATTTAAGTCATCTTTATAATCTAACTTAAAAAGATTTTTAATTTTCGTTAAAATTCTTGTAATGTAACCATCTGCTTAAAACGTTTGTTACTGATTAACAATTCATCGAAGCTCCCTTGTGATTCTATGATCCCTTTATCTAAAACTACAATAATGTCGGCATTTTTAATGGTTGAAAGTCTATGGGCAATAATCAGAATAGTGTAATCACCCTTTAATTCGTCGATATTCATTTGAATATCATTTTCCGTTTCAGAATCTAACGCAGAAGTAGCCTCGTCTAAAATTAAAATATCGATGTCTTTATATAACTCTCTAGCTATGGAAATTCGTTGTCTTTGGCCACCACTTAAATTGATTCCGTTATAACCTAATATAGATGCGTCCTTATCTTTAAGATCTTCAATAAAATTACTTATTGAAGCCTGCTTTATAGCTTTGAGATAACGCGCCATGTTTTGTGGATTCTCTTCGTCCCACATAGTTATATTGTTATAAACCGTATCATTGAATATTACAGGTTCTTGGGATATGTATCCGATGCGTATTTGATAAGAATGCATTTGAATGTTTTCTATATCGATATCATCAATAACAACTTCACCCTTTGTTGGTTTCAAAAGACCTGAAATGACATTTATAAGTGTTGTTTTTCCACTACCACTTTCTCCAACAAAAGCAATAGTTTTATTTTTGCTCAAAGTTAATGAAATACCCTTCAATATGTTACTGTTAATATCATATCCGAAAACTAAATTATTCAACTGAATAGAAGTATTGAATTCGCTCAATATAATGGTTCCATCTTTCTCTTTACCGGCCTTTAAATCATCCTCAAAAGAAACGATATTATGCAATGATCCTGACAATGCAAGAAAACTATTATAGCTAGTCTGCATAGACATTAAAGATGAGAGAGCTCTATAAAAGAATAGTAAGCTTAAAAGGACAGAATTTAAATTTCCATTTAACACATAAACCTGCAGCATAATAACAGAACAGACAACTGCAATTAACAAAGGCTCCCTTAATGAGGTTAAGCGTATGCCCAAAACATTAATTAATAAATGATTTTGTTCTATCTCATTAACAGTTTGTTTTAATTTTCTAGCATATTTATGAGTAGATCCAGTTGCTTTTAGATATTTAAAATTATGAACAAATTGAATTAAAAGCTTCTGATACCCATTTCCTAAAATGGTAACATTTGAGGATAAGCCTTTCGTTTTTTTATAGATTCCTTTAAATAACACATTAGTAAATAATCCACCAATTGTAATTAGAAAAGCAAATTTCCAATCTACAAGAAAAGCGAAAATCATATACACCAATATCATAATTAAATTCTGCAAACTTGAAAAGTAAGTTGAATATGAATTTGAGACTCTGATTATTTCACTAGTCAATGCATTTTGTATTTTTCCAGTATCGGCTTTAACAAATAGTTTGTATGAATAGCGCGAAAGATCGGTAAGCATATTAATGCGCATCAATTTTATAAAGTATTGACTAACCACTAACTTGTAATAATTACTGTAATAGTTAGCTACTCCTTTTAGAGAAAAAAAAATAAACATGAAAAGTAGAATAGTAAAAAGTGACAATTCAATCCCCAAATTCGATAAGGAGTCAACCACAAGGCTCAATTTACCTAAATTATCTGTTGATGCGTCAGCACTGCCATCTGCTATTTTCAGTAAAGGTAAAAACATGGTAAGGCCTAGCCCGTCTAAAAGTCCAACCAAAATACTAAGCAATAAAACTATGAAGATTCTAAATCTCAAATACTTATAGTAGAAATAAAAATAAGAAAATCTAGTTTTTATGAATTGTTTGATATTTAACACATCACTCTGGCTTAAATTATAAGAATCTAAATAAATTTAAATTTTAAAATCAAAAATAGCAAATTCATTGCTCGCTACATGATAAATAAATATAATTTACATGAAAAAAAAATCTTAGTTTTAAAATAAATGAAACTAACAACGAATGTATACAAAAACCCACTCCAACTGAAGGGACCCGTATTTAACAACATATACCGAAAGCCTTCAATTATTTGGGTCAAAGGATTGTAGTCTACAAAATTTGTGACCCAGTCAGGAATTTTTTATGCGCTTCTGATAAAGGGTAAGGCACTGCTGCCGACATGTACATTAGCAAACGCACGCCAAACTCAATCACAACGGTCATGTCACGATATTTTGTTGTCATGGACGAAAGAATCATCCCAAGACCCAAGCCGAGCATTCCGATCATCAAAAGATAGATAGGAAATAACAACATCCTGTACTTAAATAAAATACGTAAAAACCAGCACAAATACCCAGTTGGATAAAAAATTTCAATAAATTTGAAATGGTAATTTACATGGGCATAATGACTCTAGGAGAATAAACTTTTCCAAAAATATTCTCATTCTTTTTAAAAGTGTCGCTTGTGCCTGTGAGACAATTGTTGAAATAATTCCAAGCAGTAATACCCGCTAGATTGAACAAAAAAGGAGGTATACCACCTGTTTGGATGTTTCCAAGATTATTAAAAATCAAAGTAAAAATGACAGAAGTGAACAAAGGTTGGATGATATACCAAAGCGGTCCTAAAACGGTTTGCTTATAAACGGTTACAATATCTCGCTTCACGAAGAGCATCAGCAAATCGCGGTAGCGCCAAATCTCTTTAAAATTGAGATCGATTAGTTTGCTTTTGGAAGAGATGGTGTATAACCAATCGTCAGAATCATTAGTGTTCAATATAGACTGTTTTTTTGATGAGGCTAGTATACTAAATCCGTTGGGAATGATAAATGAAGTAGAATAATTAAAATCGAAAATGCGACTTATGAATAAATCCGTGTTATTCGTCATTGGAGGAACCAAATTATAATCGTCAAAAGTAATGGACGATAAACGTCTTAATTATTTACTTTAAATTGCCGAATATTATTGTACAAACCTTATTAAATAATAAATTTAGCGCTTAACAATTATCATGCATAATACATTAATTCATATTGGATTGCATAAGACAGGAACTACTTGGCTTCAAAACGAACTCTTTATAAATGGCAATAGCTCTTTTGAGCCTCTATCAAATAACACGAGACCGAAAGGGTATAGTTCATTAGCCATGGATTTTGTTTTAGATCATAATGCATCTCTTCTTAACTCTTTTGATAGCAACGAAATGGTTATTAAACATAATTTAGATATAATTCTTAAGCAAAAGAAAATTGAAAATAAAGTGCTAGTAATGTCTCATGAAAGACTTTCAGGCTATCCGTCAAGCGCTGGATTTGATGGTTCAATAATAATGCGGAGAATTAAGAATGTTTTTCCTAGTGCTAAAATACTGATTATGATTCGAGAACAGAAGTCATTATTACTGTCTAATTATTTTCAATATTTAAAAGAAGGAGGGGTACGCAATATTGATAAGTATCTTAACTCGAAATATGACGCAAGGGTTCCAAATCTCTCTGAAAATTACTTTCATTTTCATTATATGATTTCAGAATATCAAAATCTATTTGGAAAGGAGAATGTTTTAGTAATGCCCTATGAAATTTTTAATTTAGAAAAAGATGTTTTTATAAATCAACTATCTCTATTCTTGAAAAAAGACATTCATATTGCGGCGGAAAAGTTTTCTATAAAACATAACACGAAAAGTCATCAGTTTGTAAATTATCATTTCAGATGGCTTAACTATTTTATTTATTCTTCATCCTCCTTGAATAGCGCAAATGCATTGAAATATCCCTTGATAAAAACTTTTGCTCTGAAGTTTAAAAATTTAATGTTTCAATTCTCATCCCAAAAAATGGATAAAAAGACAAAACAAAACTTGCAGTATAAAGTAGAAAAATGGTCTTATGGTAAGTTTGCTGAATCAAATCGAATAACAAGCGATCTTATTGGTGTTGATTTATCAACTTTAGGTTATTCTGTATAACATATAAGCAAAGGTATAAATAAGTAAAATATGAAAATTTTTAAATTTTACACTTCGAGTTTTTGAATAACTTTTAAAATTCATGAAAGTTGATGTAATATATAAACATTTCATTCCAAATTATTTCGAAAATATATGTTTCAATCACATTTTAGATTTGATTGACTTTAGCTATTGATCATTTTTTCAATTGTTCTCACTGACTGTTTATGTCCAAAATTGTTTGCCCGTAAATAGTATGGAGGACTGTAGATATCTCGCAAATTTGATGGAACTTCCGGAAATAAACTCATAAATTCATTTTTGACAAAGAAAGCATTTGCTCCTGTTGCAGCGTTACAGCAAACTAAAGAATAACTGTGTTTTTCGAATAGCTTGACATAACTGGTTAGTGAGGCGCCAAAATAATCATCTGCAGTCCAGATATGATCAGGATTGTAATCAATAATAAATTCAATTGGAGGTATAAATTTAGCATTGTACTCAACTATAAAAACTGATGGAGTGATATTGTTTTCAAGTATTTCCTGTATTAAATGGAAATCATTGCCATCCAAATCCAGGGAGATCAAGTCAATTTTTGTAATTTGTTCTTGTGCCTGTTGACAGAGATTAACGATATTTTCTTTAGTAATCCAGATTTTTTTAAAATTTAGTTTTTTTGTATGGTTCATATCAAAAAGAATTTCTTGACCTCCAAACCAAAAACCTTTCCATCCTAATGAGAGCAAAACCAATGTATTGTTTTCCATTCCATTGCCAACACCAAATTCAACAGCACCACCTTTATTAATACCTATCCTGTTTATAATTTCGAGAGTAAGACCATCTTCGTCGGTTTGTGAAAAGCACTTTTCTCCGTAAGTAACAAACTTATTAGGATGGTTTTTTTTTCTATTATTTTGTTCTTGTTGAATAAATGTATCCCGTACTGAGACTGGATAGGGGTTTTTGAAAATTTTCGATATTTTAACAAGTTGTTTTTTAATGAATTTTTTCATTTGATAAAATTGTATTTGTTTTAATATCCTTTTTATGAATGTACTTAAAACACTAAATATTGCTTTTAACCGGGCGTTACCAACAATTATAATTCAATCAGTTCGTTTACAAAATCATCAGAAGGTATTTTAATGTGAAATTTTTTGATTGGCTTGACATAGCTAACATTACAAGATTAATGTAAAACAGACAATAAGTGATTATCATCTAAATAAATGATAATTCTACTGTAAGAATAAAACATTTATTCGAAATTAGAGTCAAGTTTATTATAATTTTACATATTCATCTCTACCCTTAAATTGAAAACCAATCCCAAGTTACTTTCAACCCTTCCTTAACTGTATATTTTGGTTGATAATTTAAAAATTTTTCAGCTTTCGAAATGTCCGCCAAAGAATTCCTTACATCCCCTTGACGGTCTGGTCCATATACGGGATGGATGTCTTTGTCAGCAGCTTCCCTTAAATTGTCCCATAATTGATTGACAGTGATTCGCTCACCACAAGCCACATTAAAAACTTCGTTAGCTGCCTCTTTCTGTGCGAAAAAACTTCTTACATTGGCTTGAACCGCATTATCAACAAATGTAAAATCACGAGTTTGCTCTCCATCTCCATTGATTTTTGGTGACTCGTTATCTTTTAAGGCTTGCATAAATAATGGAATGACCGCCGCATACGCACCATTTGGACTTTGTTTTGGACCAAAGACATTGAAATAACGCAATCCAATTACATCTGTGCCATAAGTTTTGCCAAAAACATCTGCATACAGCTCGTTAACATATTTTGTCACTGCATATGGTGACAATGGTTTGCCAATTTGGTCTTCTACTTTCGGTAAGGCTTGACTGTCGCCATATGTGGAACTGGATGCCGCATAGACCATTCGTTTCACCGTATCGCTATCTTTTAAAGCAATCATCATATTGAGAAATCCTGAAATATTGACTTCATTAGTTGTTGCAGGATCGTTTATAGAGCGTGGTACTGAACCTAAAGCAGCTTGATGAGACACATAGTCCATTCCATTCATGGCTCTTTTACAGGAATCCAAGTCGCGAATATCCCCTTCCATCAATTCAAAAGATGGATTGGCCATAAATTCAGAAAGGTTTTCCCTATATCCGTTGGAGAAATTATCTAAAACCCTAACTTTTTTGGCCTTATATTTTAGCAAATATTCCACAAGATTAGATCCAATGAAACCGGCGCCTCCTGTGATGAGAAAGCTATAATCAGATAAATCTTCAGAATGATACGTGTGTGAATACATCATAATCTTGCGTCAACAGCGTCTTTTGGTAATAAACATTTCACATCAAAAATTACGCCTATGTTTGATTTTAATTTGTTCAAATCAAGCTGCAAAAACTCATTGTGTGATACAGCTAAAACGATAGCATCATACCCTACTTTCAAGTCTTCATCGCTACCTAAAAGATCTAAATCATATTCATGTTTTACTTCTTCAGCAGAGGCCCAAGGATCATACACATCTACATCCACATCATAAGTTCTAAACTCTTCAATAATGTCAATAACACGGGAATTTCTGATATCGGGACAATTTTCTTTGAAAGTGATGCCCAAAACTAAAGCTTTAGAACCTTTAATTCTTGCCCCTTTTTTGATCATCATTTTAACAGTTTCCTGTGCAACATAGCTGCCCATGCTATCATTCATTTTTCGTCCAGCCAAAATTATTTCCGGATTATATCCAGTTTCAATCGCTTTTTGCGCTAAATAATAGGGGTCTACACCTATACAATGACCCCCTACTAATCCAGGTGAAAAATTGATAAAATTCCATTTTGTTCCGGCTGCCTCCAAAACTGCTTTGGTATCAATATCAAGCAATCTAAAGATTTTTGATAACTCATTAACAAAAGCAATATTGATATCACGTTGAGAATTCTCAATAACTTTTGCTGCTTCTGCCACTTTTATAGAAGGCGCCTTGTGTGTGCCTGCAGTTATGACTGATTTATATAGTTGGTCAACCTCTTCTGCTATTTCAGGCGTTGAACCAGAAGTTACCTTTAATATTTTTGTGACCGTATGGGTTTTATCACCTGGATTAATTCTTTCAGGTGAATATCCTGCAAAAAAATCAACATTAAATTTCAATCCAGAAAACTCCTCCAAAATTGGTACACATATATCTTCGGTGGCTCCAGGATACACTGTAGATTCATATATAACAATGTCTCCTTTTGACAATACTTTTCCAATGGTTTCACTTGATTTTATCAAAGGTGTGAAATCCGGTCTTTTAAATTCATCCGTTGGTGTTGGGACCGTCACGATGTAGATACTAGAATCTGCAATAGTATCGACTTCGCTGGAAATTAATAACCCTTTTTGATTTGTGGGGTCAGAAATCAAAACTGATTTAAGAGTTTCATTTTCAACCTCCAAGGTTTTGTCAACCCCTTGGTTTAATTCGTGGATTCTCTTCTGGTTGATATCAAAACCAACCACTGCATATTTTTTTGCAAACTCCACTGCGAGCGGTAGGCCTACATATCCTAAACCTACGACAGTAATTTTTTTATTGATATTCATGTTATTTTAGTATCGATTTCAAAATATGCTTCAAATCTAAAGAAAAACTCCAAGTATGCACATACTTTTTATTTATTTCAACCTTATCGGGCCAAATAATCGTTCTGTTGTAGTTTTCGGGGTCATTTTGCAATATTAAAATACTTTCTTCATTCCTGTATTTTAAAGTTGCGGGACCTGTAATACCTGGTTTCACTTTTAAAATGATACGATCTTCACCTTCCAAAAGATCGCCAAATCCAATAACATCCGGTCTTGGCCCAACAAAACTCATCTTTCCAAGTATAACATTAAATAATTGGGGCAATTCATCAAGCTTTGTATTTCTCAAAAATACACCAAAAGAAGTGGCGCTTTTCTTTAAATTGCCCATTTGATGTGGCTCATTTTTAAGCGTTCTGATTTTATAAATTCTAAATATGTGACCATACTGACCTACACGTTCTTGGGAGAATAAGCCCCATTGTAATGTGTCAATAGTTGCGATAATAATTAAGAGAATAATTGGGAAAATAAGTAATGGTAATAATAACAGGCTTAAAACCAAATCAAATCCACGTTTTAAAATAGCTTGCTTTGCAGTTATCAATTTCGAATTTTACGAATTAATTTTTAGGAACTTCTTAATTCGTTTCCATATTGGACGTTTCCCATTCCCTTCATGGTAGGCATTGCCATAAACACCATAGCCATATCCGTAGCCATATCCGTAGCCATAACCATAACCATAATTATGGTTTGTTTTATGTTTATAAAAGTTGAGTACGAAGCTAATATTCTTGACTTCTCCAGCACGATATTTTGCATTAATCAATGATAACATGCCTTTTTTAGTATAATCCAATCTGACCATAAAAATTGTTGCATCTGCATATTGAGTAAGTTCTAAAGCATCTGTTACCAATCCTAAAGGAGGTGTATCTAAAACAATCATATCATAATTTTCACGTAATTGTTCTATAAGCAACTTTAACTGATCTGACATCAGTAATTCAGATGGATTTGGTGGTACCGGTCCAGATGGTACTATATCTAAATTTTCAATGAAGGTAGTGGTTCTAACTTCTTCAAAAGTACTCTCTCCAATCAAGAAATTGACCATACCTTGCTCATTTGTGATTTTAAAATCGTCAAATATTTTTGGTTTTCTTAAATCTAAGCCTAATAAAATTGTTTTTTTTCCTGACAAGGCATATACTGTAGCTATATTTATCGAAGAGAACGTTTTTCCTTCTCCACTGACAGATGATGTGATCAGCAACGTTTTTCCTTTGTCCTCCTTGCCCTGCCTCTTAAATATAAATTGCAAACTTGATCGAATGGAACGAAAAGATTCCGCAACTGCTGATTTTGGTTTTTCAAAAACAACCAGATTATTTTTATAATTGTACTTACCAATCAATCCTAATATTGGAATATTCGACAACCGTTCGATTTCGTCAGACCCATGAATAGTATTGTCCAATAAAAACACCACAAAAATAAAAAACATCGGACCAAAAAATCCAATCATCAGTCCCATCATATAATTAAGGCTCTTATTGGGTCCAATCAACCCCCCTCCAATATCTTTTGCATCGTCAATGGTCGTAATATCAGACACGTTTGCAGCTTTTACAATCGCTGCCTCACCCCTCTTGGTTAAATAGATATTATAGGCTTCCTGACTAATATCCATTTTACGCTGAATTTTCAGAAATTTTTGTTGATCTTCTGGTAATCCGCTCAATTCCGTTTCCAACCTACTAATATTTGAGTTAATGGAATTCAGATTACTGGAAATAGTGCGCTTTGTAGTTGCTAATGTTTCCAAAAGCACATTTTTTTCTGCATCAATTTGCCGATCGATGTCCTTAAAAATTGTATTACCTTCCTTAACAGTATATTCTTTTGATTGCCTCTCAATAGCCAATGCAGTAATTTTTGCAACGCTGTTCAAAATATTACCTTCTTGGATACCGACCGAAGTTGGGGCCGCAATTTTTGTGTAATCTGTTTTAGTGCGCAAATAGGTCTCTAAAGAATTAAGGTAGTTGAGTTTTGTTTGTTCCTCATCTTTGCTTAAATCGAAAACCTTTAATTTATCTGAAATCATTGACATTTCAGTACTTATGTCAAACAACTTGTTTTCCTTACGGAATTTATTCATTTCGTCATTGACATCCTTTAAATTTGCATTTACCGCATTCAGACTACTATCGATAAATTTAATGGTGTTTGTGGCATACAAATTTTTCCTTTCCAGTTCTGTTCTGCTTAAAATGGCGGCAGTAGCATTTAAGTAATCGACAATTTTTTGCTTATTAGCACCCGCTAAACTTAACTCTAAAACGGATGAGGCGCTACCATTAAAAGGTGCAATGTTCACACCATTTTGATATTGGTTAACCACTGTATCAAAGTTTAAAAACTCAAAATAATATTGACTATTATTCTCAATTTTATGACCTTCACGTTGGTCAATAATCCCATTAAAAAATGGCAGTTCAATAAGTTCTCCAAATTTATAAGTTTTAGAAAATTTTCCATTAGAGCCTATAACTGTGAACTTTTCTTTATCCGAATATCGTTGAACTAAAAAATTATCAGACTCAAACTCGATAGTGATTATAAACTGCGTATCATCCTTAATTTGGATTCCTATGGGATGGTTTAAAATTTGCCCTTTTTTATTATCTAAAGTAATTATATAAGGTGCTTTAGTATAAATATCCTCTAGACGATATTTCCCTTCTTTTAAATAGTTCACATAGTATTTTAACGAATCTACCACCATCTCGTTGTGAGTTCTTGTCTTGACACTCGTAAGCACTTTACCTACTTTGCCAGATACCCCTCCCCAATTAAATGAAATACTTGTATTAGCTGTAAAAAAAGGATTTTGTTCACTTTCAATTGAAATAAGAGAACTTAATTTGTAAATATTCTGCTTTCTCACATTGATCAAATATGCGATAATAAGTGCTATACCAACGCAGATTAACACAAACTTCCACCAATTTAATACCTTGAATAGATAACCCCTGAAATCAAACGTAGTGCCTCTTGGTTCTGAATGATCGTTATCTTGATATTCTAATTCTGACATAGAAACTAATTCTTATTATAAACGAGTAGTTAATATTATAGTAGTAGTTAACAATGATACTACACTTATGATAGTAGTCAAAGTTTCTCTACCAGTTGTACCAGTACCCCAAGTTTTTTGCTTCAATGGCTTCACGTAGATCATATCGTTGGGTTGAATGTAATAATATGGCGAATTCATAACGTTGACATCTGTCAAGTCCAAATGGTGTATTTGCTGTCCTTGAGGATACTGCCTGATAATCAACACATCTTTTCTGTCTCCAGTAATTTCTATGTCTCCAACATTGGCTAGTGCCTCAAAAATATTTACACGTTCCTGAAACAACACTTGACTACCAGTATTGCCTACCTCTCCCGTTGCGGTATATCTCAAACCAGAAAGTTTGACAGTAACAAAAATATTAGCGGTTTCCTTAAATTGCTCATTCAGTAAACGTTCTTTTATCATGGTTTCAACTTCCTCCGTTGTAAATCCAAGAACATTCATATGTCCTAGTTCTGGAATTCGAATATTTCCATGAGTATCCACTGTAAAACCATCAAAATAAGCTCTTTCTGTAGCACTGGCATTCAAGTTTCCTTCACCAATTGGATTGAATATGGTTACATTTTCCTGATCCAAAACCTTAATCCGAACATTCAGAATGTCATTGATCTGAATGCGATATGGTTTTTGTTGTTCAATCATAATCTGCAACGAATCGGTCGCCATGTTTTTATTCTGAAGATAAACAATGTCTTTATGTGGAATGCAAGAGGTCAATAAACTTGTGAATATCAAACCAATGACCAATAAAATTCTATTCATGTTAAGGCTACTTGTTGTTGCACAAATATAGCGTATCACTATCAATATCAAAATTATTATGCTTTTTTTTGTCCAATGTATTACCAATGCTGTAAATTTGGATTCTCCAGTTTTTTTGACGATCCATTATTTCAATTTTAAAATTCCGCAGCTTTTAGTCTCAATCTTTTTCCTCTATTCGATTTTCTAATTCTTAATTTCCGTTATTTGCAAAAAAAACTTTGAACTATCTAACGGTCGAAAACATTTCCAAATCTTATGGTGAGGTACAACTCTTCAAGGATTTATCATTCAGCATCCATAAAGACGACAAGATTGCCTTCGTTGCAAAAAACGGCAGTGGCAAAACCTCTATACTTAACATTCTTTCCGGTGCTGATTCTCCCGATACTGGTCAGGTCATCATTAGAAACGGCATAAGATTGTCTTTCTTATCTCAATCGCCAAATTTTGAAGATGAATTGACCATTGAGGAAACCATTTTTAATTCTGACCTGCCGATATTAAAAGTGATTGAGAATTATGAAAAGGCACTTTTAAATCCTGAAGATGAAGAGGCCTATCAAAGGGCCTTTGAACAAATGGACATTCAGAATGCTTGGGAATTTGAATTACAATTTAAGCAAATTCTCTTTCAGCTCAAGCTTGAAAATCTTGACCAAAAGATAAAAACACTCTCTGGTGGTCAAAAAAAGCGTTTGGCATTGGCAAAAGCCTTAATAAATAATCCAGATTTATTGGTGCTTGATGAGCCCACAAACCATTTGGATTTGGAAATGATCGAATGGCTTGAAAGTTATTTTGCTAAAGCACAGCTTACCTTGTTTATGGTAACTCACGACCGGTATTTTTTGGAACGTGTGTGTAATGAAATCATAGAACTTGACCACGGAAAACTATACACTTACAAAGGAAACTATTCTTATTATCTAGAAAATAAGGAAGCAAGAATTGCCAATGAAACAGTCGAAACTGGCAAAGCCAAACAGCTTTTCAAAAAAGAACTCGACTGGATGCGTCGCCAGCCAAAAGCGAGAACGACGAAGTCAAAATCGAGAATTGATGATTTTCATGTGATTAAGGAAAAAGCGCATCAGCGTCGCAATGACCATAAAATAGAATTGGAATTGAACATGGAGCGTCTAGGAAGTAAGATTGTGGAATTTCACAATGTCTCCAAATCTTTTAAAGATAAAACGATTCTAAAAAAGTTCGAATATGTATTCAAGAAGGGGGAACGTATTGGCATCATAGGAAAAAATGGTACTGGGAAATCCACATTCTTAAATATGTTAACACATTCCATCGAACCTGATGCTGGTAAAATTATCATTGGGGAAACTGTGAAGTTTGGCTATTATACCCAAGATGGAATTGTCATTAAACCTGGCCAGAAAGTCATCGAAGTCATCAAGGAATTCGGCGAATACATTCCGTTGACAAAAGGCCGTCAAATCAATGCTGGACAATTATTGGAGCGCTTTCTTTTTGACCGCAAAAAGCAATACGACTACGTTGAAAAATTAAGTGGTGGCGAACAAAAACGTTTGTATTTATGTACGATATTGATACAAAATCCCAACTTTTTGATTCTCGATGAACCGACAAACGATTTGGATATTGTAACCTTAAATGTTTTGGAGGATTTTCTTTTGGATTTCCCTGGGTGTTTGCTAGTGGTTTCTCACGATAGATACTTTATGGATAAGATTGTAGACCATTTATTTGTATTTGAAGGCGAAGGCGAAGTTGTCGATTTTCCTGGGAACTATAGTGATTATCGTGATTATGAAGCATCGACACCACCTCTTGAAACAACTAAAAATGAATCAAACGATGCTGCGAGTCAAAAACAGAATGATGCCAATAAGCTGTCTTACAATGAGCAAAAGGAATATAAATCTATTGAAAGCAAGATAAGAGCACTTGAACATGACAAGAAAATCATGGAAGCGAAGTTCCATAACACCTCATTGAGTCAAGACCAAATCAACAAGCTTTCTGAAGAATTACAGAAGATTATCGATAATATTGCTAAAAAGGAAGCACGTTGGTTTGAGCTTTCGGAGAAATTAGAAAGTTAAAAAAGTGTTCAGTGTTCAGTCGCAGTGAACAGTTGGCTTGTTCTAAATTTGGGAAAAAGCATTTTGACAATTTATTAAACGTTTTATATTACGAACATTGCATCTTCAACTATTGAAACTGAAACAAAACCTTGTATCAAATTCTATCTTACATAAAATTTCTGCTTAAATCAAAAAACCAACATGGTGTCCACTCGCCTTTTGTGTTTGATTTGGTGACCAAGTGTTTTTATGACAAAACAGATTATCCCAAATATTCAAACATAAAGTCCTATCGTGATTCTCTTTTAAATAATTCACAAAACATTGAAATAACCGATTTTGGCTCCGGTTCTCGGGTTTTTGATTCCAACAAAAGGGTGATTAGCGACATTGCAAAAAATTCAGGCACTTCCTTTAAAAGAGCAAAATTGCTTTTTCGGTTGGTTTCTTATTTTGAATCTAAAACTATTCTTGAACTTGGGACTTCTTTAGGAATCGCAACCTACTCATTGGCCTTGGGAAAATCTGACTCCACCCTTTTAAGTATTGAAGGTTGTCCTGAAATTTCAAAATTTACGAAGGAACAACTACAAAAGTTTCAAGTTGAAAATGTTGATCTGAAAACTGGCTCATTTTCTGAAATCATACCGACTTTAGAAAAGACCAATTGGGATTTGGTCTTTTTTGATGGTCACCATGATAAGAATGCAACTCTTGACTATTTTGAACAAATCTTGCCAAGCATCCACAACGATTCTGTGTTTATTTTTGATGATATCCATTGGTCGAAAGGAATGACGGAAGCTTGGGAAAGTATAAAAAACCATCCACAGGTAACGGTCACAATCGATACTTTTTTCTGGGGTTTTGTATTTTTCAGAAAAGAACAGGTGAAAGAACATTTTGTCATTAGACTCTAAATGTTGCGTTAACGATTGTAGCGGCATCCTTTTTTGCTGATGTAGCGGAGCGAAATCAGCAAAAAAGATATAGCGAAAAGCGTGTTAAAACGCCCAAAAACAAATCGTTATAAATAGTATTGTCAATCCAAATAAATAGTGTACTTTTGCACCTTCGTTCAAAGGAGCTTTTGCTTCACCGAACTTAAAGCCTGAAATATGGCTTAAATTCCTCATGGTGAGGATGTGTTACTGGAAGTTTAGGTTTAAGTATGTCGATTCGCTTCTGTTGTAACACCACATAACATAATCGAATACTTATTTAAACGAATGAACACATTCAAAGATTTGGGTCTTAATGAAGACCTACTGCACGCTATTACCGATTTAGGTTTTGAAACCCCAAGTGACGTTCAAGCCAAAGCAATCCCAATTTTATTGGAAAAAGATGCTGATTTGGTCGCTCTTGCTCAAACTGGAACTGGTAAAACAGCCGCTTTCGGATTTCCAATGCTTCAAAAAATTGACATTGACAGTCGAACCACTCAAGGATTGATCCTCTCTCCTACTCGCGAACTCTGTTTGCAAATTACAAACGAATTAAAGCTTTATGGTAAATATTGTAAAGGTCTTAATGTAGTTGCCATTTATGGTGGCGCAAGCATTAGCGAACAGGCAAGAGACGTCAAACGCGGTGCACAAATCGTCGTGGCCACGCCTGGTCGTATGAAAGATATGATCAAACGTAATATGGTGGATATTTCTAAAATTGAATATGCAGTTTTGGACGAAGCCGATGAGATGTTGAACATGGGATTCTATGAAGATATCACAGACATTCTTTCTCACTCTCCTAAAGACAAAAGCACATGGTTATTTTCTGCAACGATGCCGAAAGAGGTGTCTAACATTGCAAAAAAATTCATGCATTCGCCGATTGAAATTACAGTTGGCAATAAAAATGAGAGTACGAACAATGTGTCTCACGAATATTATCTGGTAAACTCTCGTGACCGTTATTCAGCGTTGAAACGTTTGGCAGATGCCAATCCAGATATTTTTTCTGTTATTTTCTGTCGTACAAAACGCGATACTCAAAAAGTTGCGGAGCAATTGATTGAAGATGGTTACAGCGCAGGCGCATTACATGGTGATTTGAGCCAAAACCAACGTGATATGGTGATGAGTTCATTCCGTAAAAATCAAATCCAAATGCTGGTCGCGACCGATGTTGCCGCTCGTGGAATTGATGTGGATGATATTACGCACGTCATCAATTATCAATTACCTGACGAACCAGAAATCTACACACACCGTTCAGGTAGAACAGGACGTGCAGGAAAAACGGGGATTTCCATGGTGATTGTTTCCAAAAGCGAAATCAGAAAAATCAAAAGTATCGAACGTATCATCAATCAGAAATTTGAATTAAAACAAATACCTGATAGTAAGGATATTTGTGAAGTTCAGTTGATGTCGTTGGCAAATAAAATTCATACCACGGAAATCAACCACGAAATTGATCAATATCTTGATGGTATCAACAATATGTTTATTGATACTTCTAAAGATGAGTTGATCAAAAAATTCTTTTCTGTTGAATTCACTCGTTTCTATAATTACTATAAAAAAGCTCAAAATCTGAATGTTACTGATTCTCGTGGAAGCGATAGAGATAGTGATGGTGGACGTGATTTTGGCGGTCGCGGTTATGAGTCTGATGACAATACGTCGAGATATTTCATCAATGTAGGTCAAAAAGATGGCTACGATTGGATGAGCCTGAAAGATTTCTTAAAAGAAATTCTTGAATTAGGTCGTGATGACGTCTTTAAAGTAGATGTAAAAGATAGTTTCTCGTTCTTCAATACCAATAAAGAACATCAGGAAAAAATATTGGCTTTCTTCCAAGACTATAAGCACAATGGACGTTTCGTCAATGTTGAAGTCAGCGAAGATAAAGGCCGTGGTACGAGCAGAAACAAGAGACGTTCTGGTTCTGGCGGCGGTGGTGGCAGACGTTCTTCTGGAGATTTTAAACCAAGAGGCGAACGACGTTCTGGAGGCGGAAGAAGCGATAGAGGTGGCGAACGCAGAAGTTCGGGTTCAGAATCACGATCTAGACGTTCAGATAGTTCCTCATCTGATTTGAATCGTAAAGAAAGACGTGCGAAAGGTGACTTTAAGCCTGTAGGCCCAAGTTTTTCTCCACCACGACGTTCTAGACGGAAAGAGGATTAAAATATATTGTTGAAATTTTTTTACAAAAGTTAGAAGTAAGGACTCAAATCTGGACTTCTAACTTTTTAGTTTCACTTTGTAGTTCGTCCATTTAAGTTAATATTTAGTCAAATTTGAAAGGTTTAGAAGTTTTTTCCGTTTTGATTCTTATTTTTATCCCTAAATTTAACGTATGAGACAGCTACTTTTACTTTTTTCATTTTTATTGGTGACTTCAATTTGCTTTTCGCAAGAGGCAACCAGCGTAAAAGGAACTGTGATCAGTAAGACATCCACCTTGGCATTGGAAAGTGTTAATATTGTGAATCTTAACCTTGTTAAAGGTACATCAAGCAATGACAAAGGTGGTTTCGAAATTAGCGCCAAAGTCAACGACACCTTGCATTTTTCTTATTTGGGTTATAAATCCATTAAAGTAAAGGTGACCAATGACTGGTTGAAGTTCGGTGATGTGAAAATAGAAATGACCGAATTAGCCCTTGCTCTTGAAGAAGTTGTCGTCAAACAATTGAAACTTACCGGTTATTTGGAAGTTGACATTGCACAAGTGCCTATAAAAACTAACTATCGTTATAGTATTTCAGGATTATCAACCACAGGTTACGAAGCCGGTAATAACTCCCAGAGAGGCTTAAGTAAAGTTCTTGGCTCCATATTCAATCCAGCAGATTTTCTCTATAATATCTTCGGAAAAAAACCAAAGGAACTTAAAAAACTTCGTCAAATGAAAGAGGACGACGAGATTCGAACCTTATTGGCTTCACGGTTTGACAGAGAAATGTTAATGGTTTTACTTCAGGTTGATAAAGTCGATCTAGACGAAATTGTGAGTCAATGCAACTATTCCAAAGATTTTATTGAAACCGCCAATGACCTACAAATTCTTGATGCCATAAGTGAATGTTATGAAGAATACAAGGTGCTTACCAGAAATCGGGGGTGATTTTCGATTTACGAAAACTTTTTAATCTTCTTATCAGATATTGCTTTCAATATAAAACCTTTCAACAATTTCGTCGTAACTTTTGATGGTTTTTTTGATCCAGTCGAATCGCTTTTGAAGTTGTTCATCTTCCGATAATTCCCAATTCACATTTGATTGTCTCAATTTGGAAGTCACATGTTGAAGTACAATTGCAGCAGACACCGAAATATTCAAACTCTCGGTAAATCCGACCATTGGAATTTTCAAATAGCAATCGGCAGCGTCTAATACCTCTTGAGATAAGCCTTCTGCTTCTCTACCAAAAAAGAAGCATGATTTTTTGCTGGTATCAAAATCATGTAACAAGGTCTCATTTGTGTGTGGGGTCGTGGCCACAATTTGATATCCTTTGGCTCTCAATTCAGCAATGGCCTCCTTTACTGCAGAAAACCTGTTTAAATCCACCCATTTTTGAGCTCCCATCGCAATTTCACTATCGATACGTTTAGAATTTTGCTCTTCTATAATATTTACTTCTTGAATACCAAACACATCACAGGTTCTAATGACTGCACTTGTATTATGAAGTTGATAGACATCTTCTGTGGCAACTGTAAAATGTTTTGTGCGCTGTGATAAAACTTTTAGGAACTTCTCTTTGCGAGTTGTCGAAATAAATGTTTCAAGATGTTCGAGTAGTCGCAAGTTATTCATTCGATAAAATTAGTAAATTTATAGTATGAAAAAACATATTGTCGTATTAACCGGTGCGGGCGTCAGTGCAGAGAGTGGTATCAAAACCTTTAGAGATGCCGATGGCTTATGGGAAGGCCATGATGTAATGAAGGTGGCGACCCCAGAAGGTTTTCGGGCCAATCCAGGATTGGTGCTTGACTTTTATAACCAGCGTCGCAGACAACTTTTGGCAGTTGAACCCAATTCTGCACATTATGATTTGGCTGCACTTGAAAAAAATTTTAAAGTAACTATCATCACACAAAATATCGATGATTTGCATGAACGTGCAGGAAGCTCGAATGTTATCCATTTACATGGCGAACTAATGAAATCGAGAACTGTTGTGGATGAATTCACATTTTTTGATTGTAAAGATGATATTCTTATCGGAGATCACTGCACAAATGGCCATCAGCTGCGTCCTCACGTAGTGTGGTTCGGAGAGGCCGTTCCCATGATTGACGTTTCAATGAAGGTTTGTGAAACTGCAGATATGTTATTGATTATCGGAACGTCGATGCAAGTCTATCCTGCCGCCGGCTTGATGCATTATGTTCCACAAGGGACACCAACTTATTTTATTGATCCGAAACCCGCTATTGAAAGTAAAAAAAATCTAACGGTCATTGCCGAAACAGCAACGGTTGGCATGAAACAGGTTGTAGGTTTACTTTAATCTTGTGCTATACAAATATCTTGCTTAAAATCATAAGTTATTGTATATTAGTTAAATAAACCTATACCAATTAGTATTATGCCAACGTTTCCTGTAAACACACATCGATTTGATCCTTATCGAAACTTTAAATTTAGAGTAAAATGGGATGGAAAATATATTGCTGCAGTTTCAAAAATGAGCGCGCTAAAACGTATGACAGAACCCGTAAAGCATCGCGAAGGTAGTGATTCAAGTGCATTTAGGAATGCACCAGGTCTAACTACATTTGGAACCTATTACACTTGAACGGGGCTTGACTCATGATACGGCTTTTGAAGACTGGGCAAATATGGTTTACAATGTCCAGGATGATTCTGGAGTTTCTTTGTTAAGTTATAAAAAGGATATCGCAATTGACCTTTTCAATCTACAAGGTGCCAAGGTCATGTCCTTTTTAATATATCGTTGCTGGATTTCAGAGTATCAATCATTACCAGAGCTAGATGCCAACGGGACTTGTACAGCTTTTGAAAAAATTGTATTGCAACATGAAGGTTGGATACGTGATCATGATGTAGCAGAACCTACTGAAACTTAAAAGACCTATATTCCAGTTAAAAAATTATAAACTGTGATCACTTCTTCAAATCAATCTGTTTCAAATTCTCAATTCTATTCCTCACCAAGAAATCATCAATGGTTTCAAAATGTTCTATCACACGCTGGTCTTTAAATTCAAATACTTTTTGTGATAATCCTTGTAGAAAATCCCTATCATGAGAAACTAGAATCAAAGTCCCATCAAAATCCAACAAAGCTTCTTTGAGGACATCTTTTGATTTCAAATCCATGTGGTTTGTTGGCTCATCGAGAATCAAAAGGTTGACTGGCTCCAACAATAATTTCACCATTGCCAAACGTGTTTTCTCTCCTCCAGAAAGTACACTCACTTTTTTATCAATATCATCGCCTTTAAACATAAAACGACCCAAAATATTTTTAATTTGCGTTCTGACATCTCCTTCCGCAACTTCATCGACCGTTTGAAAAATGGTTAAGCCTTCGTCCAATAACGATGCTTGATTCTGGGCAAAATAGCCCACTTTCACGTTGTGGCCTAAAGCACAATGGCCTTCTATATTAATCTCACCCAAAATGGATTTGATCATTGTTGATTTTCCTTCACCATTTCGACCTACAAAAGATACTTTTTCGCCTCGGAAGATAGACATATTGGCATCTTTAAAAACGACATGATCACCATAGGATTTTGACAAATCTTTCACTACAACTGGATAATCACCTGAACGCTGTGCGGCAGGAAAACGCAATTTTAAGGCTGATGTGTCAATTTCATCAATCTCAATCGGTTCCAATTTCTCAAGCATACGCTCACGAGAGTTGACTTGGTTTGTTTTAGAATATGTGCCTTTAAAGCGCTCAATAAAAGCCATATTATCAGCAATAAAGCGTTGCTGTTCATTATAGGCTTTTATTTGGTGTTGACGTCTGTCTTCACGCAATTGCAAATAATGTGAATAGTTGGCTTTGTAATCGTAGATTCGTCCCATCGTTACTTCAATGGTACGGTTGGTTATATTGTCAATAAATGCCTTGTCGTGAGAAATGACCATGACCGCATTGGCTTTGTTTAAAAGAAAATCCTCTAACCAGATGACCGATTCAATATCAATGTGGTTGGTTGGCTCATCGAGAAGAATTAAATCTGGTTTTTGAAGCAAGATTTTAACTAACTCAATACGCATACGATAGCCACCACTGAATTCACTCGTCTGTCGTGTGAAATCTTCCCGTTTAAATCCTAATCCGCCTAGTGCTTTTTCGACTTCGGCATCATAGTTAATATCTTCCAACGCATAGTATTTTTCGCCTAAATCGGATACTTTCGTGATGATATTCATATAATCATCAGACTCATAATCGGTACGGGTTTCCAAGGCTTTATTCAAAGCATCCATTTCATCCCTCATTTCAAAAATGTGGGCGAACGCCTTTGAAGCTTCTTCAAAAACAGTACATTGGTCTTCAGTCAATAAATGCTGCGGCAAATAAGCAATGATGGCATCTTTTGGAAAACGGACATTGCCACGAGTCCCTTTTTGTTCGCCAGCGATAATCTTCATCATGGTGGATTTTCCTGCACCATTTTTCCCCATCAAGGCTATTTTATCGTTTGGGTTGATGGTGAAGGACACATCACTAAACAAGGTTTGCCCACCAAATTCTACCGCCAAATTATCTACTGAAATCATAGTCTTTTTTTATCTTGATTCCGAAAATTTCGGAACTTGCGCAAAGCTATTAAAAAGTTCATAATAGCATGAATTAAATTTTTTAAAAAACAATACGATTTTAAGTCATTAAAAAGACTACTTTTGCGGCTTCTTAAAAATGTCTCAACATGAAACGCATCAACGAGTACAAAAAATTATTTAACGTCGAAAACAACATCGATCTTAAAGAACTAAAATCAACCTATAGAAATTTAGTTAAAGAATGGCATCCTGATAAGTTTCAAGCTGGTGAAGACAAAGCGATAGAAGCGGAATTGAAAAGTCGTCAGATTATTGATGGGTATCATTTCTTGGTGAGTATCGCACCAGAAACCAAAGCGGCTAACTTGGAAGAATTCAATGAAACCACAACGACGGCCATCATGGATTGGCAACATAAAGGGTTGGTCTTGGAATTGACATTTTTAGATGGCAACACCTACGAATTTTTTGGTGTAGACAAAGCCTTGTTCATCAAATTTTATCAATCTGATAAATTGACACGTTTCGCTAAACGTAATATCTTCAATAATTTCATTTATAGAAAAATCAAGAAGAGTGAGGTGATGGCTTAATCTTTTTCGATTTCAACACGCTGTAAATCTAAATCCTCAAAGTCAAAGCTAAAATCAATATTTGGAGAGATCCCCTTCATTTTTAGGCTTTGTGCTTTACCGGTTTCATCTAAATTAAACATTGCAAATGCATCTGCGTTCATATCTTGGTAATTCCATTTGATGGCGAAGGTATTTGCATTGTAGAAAAATAGTTGACCTATCAATTTTGGTGAACGCACACTCTTAATCCATAGTTGTTTGTTCTTTTTGAAAACTTCCATTACTCCGAACCAGTTATCTTCATAAACACCTATAAAGTTAGTGTCGATAATTTTTACATTTTTATTGGTCTTTACCGTTTCCCATGTTTTTTTGGTTACTTCATCACCCGTGGCGTTTCTTTTATTAAAATTTTCGAGATATTTGTCCGTCCACCCGAAATCATCAAGTCCCAAATAGCCATCTACAATAGTTTTGGAAATCGCATTAAAAAAAGCGCTTCCTCCTGGTTCTGTATTGGTCAAAACCACCACACCAAGATTCAAATCTGGTATCAAAACCGTTTTGCTCAACATACCTGGCATTCCACCCGTATGCGAAACCACCAAATTCCCTTTCTGATCTGTCAAAAACCAGCCCAGTCCATAACCATAAAAATGCGAATTATAACGCTCATCATTGTTGACATTCAACGAGGTATGGACTTTCCACATTTCGTTTTGGCTTGCTTCAGTGAACAATGTTTTTTCTAGAGATTCACCATACTTTCCTTTATTTAATTGCACCAACATCCATTGTGACAAGTCGTTTACATTAGAATAAATGCCGGCAGCTGCTCCATTAATCATTCTTTCAAAATGAGGCAATTCTTTATAGTCTCCAGAAGCTGTGTTATGAGGCGAAGCTAGATTTGCTTTATCTTTCATCAATTCGATGGATGCATAGGTGTTATCCATTTGCAATGGTTCCAAAATTCGCGTTGTAATAAATTGTTCCCAACTCATGCCGCTTTTTCTTTCAGTCAGTTCACCTGCAACTAAATACAATAAATTATCATAATCAAATTTGGTTCTGAAAGCCGATTCTGGCTTAAAATGTTGAAAACTCTCCAATAAATGATCCATAGTAAAATCTGAACCATCTGGAATCCACATCAAATCTCCAATTCCGAGACCGAGTCCACTGCGATGGGTCAACAAATCTTGAATATTGAAATTTTCCGTGACATACGCATTGTACATCTTAAATTCTGGAATGTGATCAATGACTCTATCGGTCCACTTGATTTTTCCTTCTTCTACCAAAAGTGCCAAAGCTGTCGTTGCAAATGCCTTACTATTCGACGCGATGGCGAAATTGGTATGTTCATTCACCTTTTCTTTTGTATCGTACGATGTTACACCAAAACCTTTCTGAAAGAAAATCTTCCCATCTTTCACAATAGCAACCGCAGAGCCAACAACGTTGAATTTTTCCATAGCAATCGCAACAACAGTTTCAACTTCTTCCGAAGACAATTGGGCCAGTGTTTTAAAACAGGTAAAAAACAGGAATACTAAAACTATTGAGATCTTAAAACTTGACTTCATATTGATGATTGTATTATTTATCTTGATTGTTTTTATTTTTTGCTTCAATCCATTTGCTCATAAACTTTGTTGATTGATGCGAATGATGTTGCAGCATTTGTCCAATAAAATTTTGAGAACGAAGTGTTTTTAAACTATTCCGTAATGTAGTCACGTGCATCATAAAATCGGAAACATAAAGTTGCTTGTCATAACGTGCATCCAACACCAAAAAACCGTTTTTCTGCATGCCATTCCAAAAGATTTTGTCTTTGTAAAGTTCGATCGCTTTAGTGGCAAAATGTTTATGATCGTCATCAATAAAACCATTGGGATCAAAACTACCGAACATGCCTTCTGCCGCCAAAGTGGTCATCATACAAGGTGTGCCGTTTGACATCGCATCGATTAATTTCCCCTTAAGTCCTGCGCCGAATCGCAAAGGTGCCAAACAGACTTTGGATTGTTGCATGACTTCATTGACATCTGCTACAAATCCTTTTATCATAAAGCCTTCCTTTTCTGTGTGCAATTGATTTACTTTTTCAGTAGCATAAGCACCGTAAATTTGAAGTTCTACTTTTGGGAGTTTTTTGCGGATTAGTGGCCAAATTTTATCCTTCAAAAATAGCAATGCGTCATAATTCGGCGCATGCAGAAAATTACCAATGACGATGAAGTGTTCTCTATCTTTAAACTTCGGAAGATTTTTTCTTTTTTCAGGTGAACTGATTTCGATTAAAAACGGCAAATAATAAAGTAAATGCTCACTGACTTTGAACTGATATTTTAAAATATTCATCTCGACTTCCGAAATGATCAAACTTAAATCACATCGATAGATACTTGCGATTTCACGTTTGGCAGTGTCATTAAAAAGATATTCAACATCAAAAGGTCTATCATCTTTAAGCGCCTGTTCCCTACCCTTTCGCAAACAATGTAGATCTTCGGTGTCCAGAATTTTTAAGGCATCGGGACACTGTTCGGAAACGCGCCATCCAAATTGTTCCTCTATCATAAATCTGTCAAATAAAACTACGGAAGGATTTAATTTTAAAATGAATTCATCAAAACTAGCATTGTTGAGTTCGATGCTAACTTGATCAATTCCAATCGATGACAAATCGAAGGCATTGTCACTTTTGGCGCAGGCAGTTGCGAAGGTGATTTGATAGTTTTGCTTCTGAAAAGCTTCAATTAATTGCATCATTCGACTTCCTGCAGCAGAGCTTTTAGGCTCTGGCCAGACGAAACCGATGATTAATAGATGCTGAAGCATTACAAAAGGAGATTGTTAGATTTTTCGACGGTTAGGTTAATTATCAAAGTGAACCTTTATTGAGCGTTGGGTTCTAAACTATATTTGAAACGTACTTCCTTGGCCCAATCGACGACTGATTTGATTTGTTGATCCGTCAGTCCTGCTTCCGAATGTGTATAAGTGTAAGATTCTAATGGCATTTCTTTGTCTTCTACCATTTCGATGAGTTCTTCAAACTTATGATCTTTCTTTTTAGTTGAATAGTCATCCCATTTTGAGATATTAAAATGCTCTTTTCCTTCTTCAATATGACCTGCCACCCAATAATTAACAGGTGTGATTTTATCATACCATGGATACCTGGTATGATCACTGTGACAATCGAAACAAGCTCCCGTCAGCACATTTTTTACATTTTGAGGTGGGTTGGTTTCTTTTAAAAAAGTATCGAAAGTGCTTGTACTTGACTCATTTAGATCAGGCCCGAAGAATTGTGCAATGATTAAGGCAACTAGTAATATCAAGAGAATGCTTTTTAGAATCTTCATTTTTCTGTAGTTTTAGTTCTTAAAAATAACAAAAACCTTTGACTACAGAACAACTTTATACTGAATTAAATTATGTAGACCATTCGCGAGCCAATCGCAATAAGTACGCACAAATGGTCATTGCACAACCTAAATTGATTCCGAAGTTGTTAGACATTCTTTTTAGGGTCGATGATAAGGTCTCATGCAGAGCCGCTTGGGTTTTGGAGTTTATGTGTAGTGAACACTTGGAAGCACTGCTCCCCTATCTAGATAGATTTACAGAAAACATCCATAAAGTTCATCTCGATTCTGCAGAACGTCCCGTAGCAAAGATTTGTGAATCTTTAGCATTAGCTTATGATCACAAAGAAAAAAATGCAATTCAGTCTTCTTTGTCTCCAAGTCATAAAGAAAAGATCATTGAAGCTGCGTTTGATTGGATGATAAAAGATGTGAAAGTTGCTCCAAAAGCGTATTCTATGACCACGCTCTATCTTCTCGGTAAAGATTATGATTGGGTGCATCCTGAATTGAGAATTATAATTGAGCGTGACTTTTCTAATCAAAGTGCTGCTTTTAAAGCTAGAGCTCGACATATTTTGAAAAAAATCAACAAGAATTAAGAGAAGATAACGGAGCATCAAGACTGTTGAAATAAAAAAATTAAATGTATTTGAGTTTTACAACATATCGATCTTTTGAATTGTTCAGTATAAATCGTTAGTAGCTGCTTTTTTATGGACAATGTTCAAACTTCTGACTTCCAACTTCCCTCTTCAAACTTTCTTTGCTATCTTTATCGCTTGTTAAAAAAACCAAACTAAATGTCCTTATCATCACTTAATGCCATTTCTCCAATAGACGGTCGCTATAGAGACAAAGTCAAGGAATTGGCCTCCTATTTTTCAGAAGAATCTCTTATCAAATATAGAGTTCGAGTAGAAATTGACTATTTCATTGCTTTATGCGAATTGCCACTACCACAACTTTCAGCTTTTGATCCCTCATTATTTGAAAAATTAAGAAGTATCTACAGCAATTTTTCAACGGAAGATGCCCTAAAAATCAAGGAGATCGAAAAGGTCACAAACCACGATGTTAAGGCCGTTGAGTATTTCATAAAAGAACAGTTTGACGCATTAAATATTTCCAAACACAAAGAGTTTATTCATTTTGGTTTGACATCACAGGACATCAATAATACGGCAATTCCTTTGAGTATTAAGGAAGCGATGAATGACATTTATGTTCCTGAATATTTTGTCATTTTGAATCGATTGAAAGAGTTGGCAAAAGATTGGGAAACGATTCCAATGTTGGCACGAACTCATGGCCAACCTGCCTCTCCTACACGACTTGGAAAGGAAATTGAAGTATTTGTGGTGCGATTACAAGAACAGTTCAATTTACTGAACGACATCCCAAGTGCCGCAAAATTTGGAGGAGCAACAGGAAATTTCAATGCACACAAAGTAGCCTACCCATCGATTGACTGGAAAGCATTTGGAAGCAATTTTGTGCAAAATCAATTAGGTTTGCAGCATTCGTTTCCGACCACGCAAATTGAGCATTACGATCATATGGCAGCATTGTTTGATGCTTTAAAACGTATCAATACCATATTAATTGATTTAGATAGAGACATCTGGACCTATGTGTCGATGGACTATTTTAAACAAAAAATAAAAGCAGGTGAAGTAGGCAGTTCTGCAATGCCACATAAAGTGAATCCAATAGATTTCGAAAACAGTGAAGGAAATCTTGGCATTGCGAATGCGATTTATGAACATTTGTCAGCAAAATTGCCGATTTCTCGTTTGCAACGCGATCTGACAGACAGTACTGTTTTAAGAAATGTTGGTGTTCCTTTTGCGCATACTATTATTGGTTTTAAATCAACACTGAAAGGATTGAATAAATTGGTATTGAACGAATCTAAATTTGCCGAAGATTTGGAAAACAATTGGGCTGTCGTTGCCGAAGCCATCCAAACGATCTTGCGCAGAGAAGGCTATCCCAATCCTTACGAAGCGTTAAAAGGACTAACTAGAACCAACGAAAAAATCAATCAGAAAACCATGTCTGACTTTATTGATACTTTAAATGTTTCCAATGCTATCAAAACTGAACTGAAGGCTATCTCACCAAGTAATTACACAGGAATCTAAATGATGTCGCCAAAAGATCAATTTATGATTTGGTTTACAGGATTTATAGTCCTGGCATTTTTTGTGGCAGGTGTCTTTGATGTATTAGATTATATGATTGTAAAATTGGCCTTGTTTATTTGTGTCTCTTTTGTTGTAGCGAATATTTACTTGGTTTTATTTAAAAATGAAGACGAAAAAAAATCACCCGAAAAG
Source organism: Aquaticitalea sp. (assembly GCA_051252455.1). GTDB lineage: Bacteria > Bacteroidota > Bacteroidia > Flavobacteriales > Flavobacteriaceae > JBPOFM01. Next base: position 160,514 of record JBPOFM010000007.1, on the reverse strand, counting down.
GATTCCGAGTGATTTTATAAAACTATTTATGTAACTGCTCTTACTTAAAAAAATCGATAACTTGATTTAGTTGAGAATCGTCAAAATCACTTTTTTCAAGTACTGAAGATAGAGACATCAATTTGTTGGCATCCATATCATCACCCAAGATTCGTACGACCGCAAAACCCATTTCATTAGAGCTTCCCAAGAGGATAAATTCATCAATATCGTCATCTTCACCAATGTATTTCACTATGAATTTACCATCGGTTGAATTGCCACCTCTCATCAATTCTTCATATTTCTCGTCATCAAGAATTGTTTTTACTTTTGCAAATTCGGTATCGAAATCTGCATCAGTAGCATCTTTCTTTTTATAAGCCAACATATTCAATTTCTGTACTGAATTATAAGCTTCCTTCTGATCATCAGTCAATTGTGACTCGTCAATTTTCAACATTGTTACCGGAATATCAATGGATAAAAAATTAGATTTTTCTTGATTGTCAACAAAATACGTTTGCAAGGAAGGGTCTTGATTGCAACTTGTTAGAGTTGCAACCAGAACTACCCCCACCACAATATGTTTGATTAATGAAGTCATTGTTATTGTTTTTTGGTTTTACTTGCTTTATTAAGCTGATCACCTCCAGGTACATTCATTTTTTCTGTCATTTTTGAAATCTGTCTCAAATCGATATCACCTGTTAATGATAAGACTACTGTTTCAAATTCACGCTTTTTTCCATTGAACTTAATATTTTCATCTTTGGTCAATTCTTTGAGACCATTGATAACCATCAATAATTCTTTTACGTGATTTTCATCTTTCCCTTCTTTCACGTAGAAGTTTACCGTTTGATCCCCATCCTTCATACGCATCAACTCCTCTAATTTAGAAGTACCTAAATACGACTTTACAGTTGTATTCATATCCGCAGATGTTTTTTCATTACCCGTTGTATACACTTTGAGACCTGTGATTTTCTTTGCCATATCTAAAAAGGCTTGATCTTCCGGATCATCCATATTAACGTCTATGCTCGCAAGCATGCTAAACATTTTTTGATTGATAACGAAGGAGGAAACACCTTCCATATCTTCATACTTATCGAAAACACCTTGCCCGAAGGACATCATTGGCGCAATTATAATTGCTAATACTACTATTAATTTCTTCATGATTTCTAATTTTTAAATTACTTGTTTTTAATTCTACTTGTTTTTATTTGATACTATCTTTTTTTACTGGTTTCTTTAAAATTTTGTTTGTTGCTTTTGAAAACTCATTGACGTATTCCACTTTTTCAGCTCCTTCGTCAAAATGATTTCCAACGATTCCTAGAACGCTCACATTAGACTGTCCTTCATTGAATTTTGAGGATAAAAGACTTAATGCTTCCTTGGTTTGGTCGTAAGCCAATTGTTGTTCTTCCGTTAACTGATTTGGGGAAGTCGGCTTATCTCCATTGAACTGCATAAATATTCCAAACATAATGACGATGACAGCTGCGACAGAAATCCATTGGTAAACGTAGCTGCGTTTTTTTGTTTGTAATGGAACGTCTTTGGTAAAGGTCTCTTGCTTGGTATTGGCAAAGTGTAGAAACATGGCTCTGTAAGATTCCAAATGTGGTGCGACATCATTTTGAGCAAAATACGCTTTCAACTGCTGCTCTTCTTTTAAGCTTGTTTCGCCATTGTCATACTTTTCCAATAGCTTTTCTATGTTATTATCTAATACCATATTTGTGTGTACTTGTTAATTGTTCTCTTATAGTTTTTCTTGCTCTCGACAGTGCGACACGAATGGCGGTTTGGTTCATTTCAAGCATTTCTGCTATTTCTTCAAATTCGTATTGCTCAATGTCTCTTAATTGCAATATTATTTTTTGTTGTTCTGGCAACGTCTCTATTATTTTAGAAACCCAGTCCACACTATCATTCGCCTCAACTTGTTTTTGCAACGATGTGTTGTTGTCTTGATAGTTACTGTGAACTATTTTCAAATTCTGTGCCTGTTTCGATTTTAATCTATCTAAACAAAAATTCTTAGTCATTGTCATCGAAAAGGCCTCTACATTATTATACTCTTCAATCTTTTCTTGATTTTTCCACAGTTTTATTAAGATTTCCTGCGTAGCGTCTTCAGCTTCTTCTCTCGAAACCAATAATCGCTTTGCCAATCGGAACACCTTATCTTTAAAAGGCATCACTAACTTTACAAAATCTGTCTGTGTCATTAGTTGTTTAGTTTTAAAACAGGTTAGTTATTCCTGCTTCTACTGTTACGACGAACCATTGTATTTTTTGTTACAATTTATTTTTAATTCACAATAATGTAAGTAAATTTAAAGTTTGGTAGACCAATACCACGTTAATGAAAAAGAAAAAATACGCTCCCATGAAAATTTTTAGAATTACAGTAATTACTATTTTGGCCTCGGTATTCCTTACGAGTTGTTTTGAGGACCAAGATGACAATGCCATACCAGCAAGAGATATATCTGATTTTGTTTGGAAAGGTATGAATGCCGTTTACTTATACAAAGATCAAGTGAGTGATTTGGCAAATGATCGTTTTTCATCTGATGAAGAATACAATGCCTACTTAAATGACTTTTCTACTCCAGAAGAATTATTCGAAAGTTTGATTTATCAGCGTCAAACTACAGATCGCTTTAGTATTATCGTAAGTGATTATATTGCACTGGAACAACAGTTTGATGGTGTTTTTAGAAGCAATGGTTTGGAGTTCAATTTTTATTTTGTTCCTGGAAGTTCGACCGCTGCCTTTGGAGTTATCAGACTCGTACTCAACAATAGTGTTGCAAGTGCCGCCAACCTACAGAGAGGTCAAATCATAACTTCCATCAATGGCACGAGTCTCACCGAATCTAATTTAAATTCACTTTTAAATCAAGATACCTACACTCTTGAATTTGCCGATTATAATGATAACGGAACGGCAAGCACCGATGATGACACACTTACACCAAATGGCCAGTCTGTAACCTTATCAAAAGAACCATATACTGAAAACCCTGTTCACCTTGCAAATGTCATCGATGTAGATGGTATCAATGTAGGTTACCTAATGTACAATGCGTTCAACTTTAATTTTGCAAACGAATTGAACCAAGCTTTTGCGACGTTTCAAGCGAGTAACGTGCAGGAGTTGGTATTAGATTTACGCTACAATGGTGGTGGTCGCGTGGATGTTGCTGCTTTTTTAGGCAGCATGATTACAGGACAATTTAATGGTGAGGTCTTCTCAAAATTAAATTATAATTCTGATATCCAGGATAATAATAGAATTTATAATTTCACTAATACTTTGGGAGATGGTGGCGCAGCTATCAACAGCCTCAATCTATCTAAAGTTTATATATTAACAAGCCAAAGAACTGCCTCTGCAAGTGAAATGATGATTAATAGCTTGAAGGAATACATTACCGTTATACAGATTGGTGATACAACCGTGGGAAAATCACAAGCCTCAGTAACGATCTATGATTCACCTGATTTCACCCGAGATAATGTAAATCCAAATCACACCTATGCAATGCAACCACTGGTAGCAATCTCTGTTAATAAAAATGATGGACAGGTTCCTGCATCTGGAATAGAGCCAGATCCCACATTCCAAGTTCTTGAAAGCGCACGTAACTTTGGCGTGCTGGGAGATGTGAACGAGCCTTTGTTAGCACGAGCGATACAACATATTTCTGGAAATGGAAGATTTGGCTTGCCAACTTTTGAGGGCTTAATTGAAATTGAAAGTAAAATTGACACAAAACTACTGGAAAACGAAATGTATATCGATGCTAAATTAGCGCCATCTCTGTTTAGATAAACATTCATTCAACAATAAAAAAAAGCCGCTCAATGAGCGGCTTTCTGCTTTTATAAACGAAGCGTCATTCCTATATTAATATTTCTTCCTCTGGTTGCATAGCCAAACAGTTCGACATACTCCTCATTTAAAATATTGCTAACATTTGCAAACAACGCCAATTTATTATGTACCACCTTATGACTCACATAGAAGTCAAGTAAGCTGTAGCTTTTCAATATAATGTCGTCATTCATGAATGTATCATTATTAAAAACAGACTCTCTTCTATCATCGTTAAACTGATACGACAAGCTCAAAAATGTAGCATTAGATACTTGATAATCCAATCGAGCATTTGCTTTCAATTCTGGGATTCTTAAATTCAAATCCTCTTCTACTTTTGTATAGGTTACATTCGCATTGATGGTTATTTTTTTTGTGATCTTAAAATTACCTGTGATCTCAAGTCCACTTGCGGTAAATTCCTCTTCTACATTTTTGTATTGAAATTCAAAATTTCCTAAATCAACAAAGTCAATAAAACTTTGTTCATCACGATTAAAATAAACGACACTAAAAGTTCCTTTGTCTTTTATGTTCAATTCAGCTCCAAATTCAATGGTTGTATTTTCTTCTGGTTTTAATTCTGAATTACCATAAGTTGGCTCAAATAATTGATACAATGATGGTGTGATATAAGCCGTGCTATAACTCGCCATACCTTTTAGATATCCAAACTTCAACTCTTTTGTAAAAGATGGATTCAAACTATAAACCAGATGCGATCCATACTCCGAATGATTGTTCAAACGTGCGCCAGCATTTACATTCAAACCAGAATTGGACACATACACCACATTTGCATAAGGGTCAATAATGGTAAATGTAGCTTGCTCTGGATTGATACTTTGGGTGAAATCTGAAGCGCCAAAAGGAATTGAAAAACTTTCCATCGTATTTTCTTGTGCGTTCACACCCAAAACAGTGTAAAATGCATCATTGAAGTTATAACGATTAAACACATCACCCACAAAACTTTCTGCATTGAATTGTGCAGGAAAACTAGAAAATATTTCACGGTCCACATTGTTATACGCAGCATTCAAAGTGATGCTTCCGTTCTTATAACTGAATTCAGGCGCAATGCCCAAACGATATTGATTCGTTTTTGAAAGGTCGTCAGTATCAACACCTGAAAATGCATCATCAAAATCTGCCTTAAATCTGTCAAAACTCGCATAGGTATTCATTTTAAATGAATTTGAAAATTCATAACCCATTTTTAAATTACCGTTGATGGCATTGTAAGCGTCAGATTCACTTCCAGCTGCAACTGCAGACAATCCATCCGTATATTGGTTACCAAAACTTGCCAAATAATTGAATTTGTTCAACGTGCCATTGAAAGAAACACTGTTTCTAAAATCTTCGATACGGTAGTCTTTTTCATCAGACGTTTGATTAGTTCCAACCACAGTTTGAACTGTTGCAGCAAATTTTTGTTTTGATGCTTTCTTTAAGATAATATTAATCACAGCCGTTGCAGCACCAGAACCATAAAGTGTGCTTGCAGCGCCTTTTAGTATCTCAATACTTTCCACTTGGTCAGCATTCAATAAGCGTAAATCGTAATCATTTGCAATTTGAGACGGATCTGTTACGGCAATACCATCAATCAGCACCAAGACTTGGCGATTTCGTCCACCTCTTATGTAATAATTTAGATTCTGTCCAGCATTGCTTTTTGTGCCGTTGATTTCAATTCCAGCAGTAGAATTGATGATTTCGGCAATCGATTTTCCCTGCAATTGTTGTAATTCTTGTTGCGTAATTTTGGTAATAACCTTTCCCGAATTTTCTCGTTTAAGATTGAATTTTGAATCCGTTACGACAACTTCTTTCAATTGTTCCACAGATGTAGAATCAGACTGATGTTGCGCAAAGCCACATATCGACACACCAAATGCCAATACACCAAACACTTTTGTTTTGTTGTTCATTTAAATTGTTAATACTCGAGAATCGCATGGATGATCATACGTAAACTTTTATCCCGAAAGTTTGACTTATTTGTTTGAATGTGGCAGGTCTCCTGACTTGTTTTATGTAATTGTACCTTCCCAGTCTTCCGACCAGTGGTCATTGAAGTCAATCACATCTCAAAAAAATGAGATACCCAAAAATTGAGTATAAACTTACAGTTGCGGGAACAGTTCTGGAATTAAAAATTTCGAGATGCTATTATTATTGATTAGAAAAAAACGTAAATCAAAAATCGTAAATCGTAAATCCTTTCACCAGATTCCCTTTTAATCAACATAGATTATCTATGTCGAACCAAAATTCGCTGCGAAAGTAAACATTTTGTTTAATGATTCACGAGAAACCTTAAATAATATTACTTTTGATGGATGAAGCCATCCGTTTTGAAACATCTACCCATTTTAATAATATGTCTATGCGTTTTCAATTGCATAGAAGATAAAGGTCTTTATAAAAAATTGCCCCCGTTGGACAAGGAAACCGAAGCTACAACGTACGCTACTGGTTTTACTATTATTGAAAATCACGATTTTAAGATTTTGGAAATAAAAAACCCTTGGCCGAAAGCTCAAAAGACATATCGTTATGCCCTCATTGAAAGAAGAATGGTCGATTCTGTCAATTTAAATCTTGAAGATTTTGATGGAATTTTAATTACGCCTATTGAAACGATTGTCGTTACATCCACAACCCATCTTCCAGCACTGGAATTATTAGGAATCGATTCAACTTTAGTTGGTTTTCCTGGCACAGATTATATTTCATCAGAGAGAATCAGAAACCGTATTGAGAAAGGTTTTGTCCGTGAGCTGGGTAAAAATGAAGATATCAATACCGAAATATTATTAGAATTAAATCCTGATTTGGTAATTGGTTACGGAATTGATGGGAACAACAAAACATTTGAAACTATCAAAAAATCTGGTATTGAAGTGCTCTACAATGGCGACTGGGTTGAAAAATCAGCTTTGGCAAAAGCCGAGTGGATTAAGTTTTTTGGTGTTTTATTTCATAAGGAAAAAGAAGCAGATTCGATCTTTAAGCAGATTGAGACTGATTATCTAGAAGCAAAACAATTGGCGTCAGAAGTTAAAAATCGACCCACCATTTTAAGTGGAGCAATGCATAAAGATATTTGGTATTTACCCATTGGAACAAGCCCAGAAGCGCAACTATTGAATGATGCAAATGTCAATTACCTGTGGAGTGAAACCACAGGAAGTGGAAGTTTAAAACTTAATTTTGAAACTGTTTTGGATAAGGCAAAAGATGCGGATATTTGGTTGAATCCATCTTATTACAACAGTTTGGAAGCGATTGAAAAAGCAAATGCACACTATACCAAGTTTGACGCATTTCAAAAGAAAGAAGTGTATTCTTTCGTCAATAAAGCAGGAGAAACTGGAGGCGTCTTATATTACGAACTTGGAATGGCGCGACCCGATTTAGTTTTAAAAGATTTAATTAAGATAAGTCATCCCGAATTATTAGAAGATTATGAACCTTTCTTTTTTCAAAAATTGGAATAGCAATCATAAATGAAAAGCAGCTATACATATCCGTTTCTAATATTGATTGGAATATTAATGCTCTGCTTTTTTTTAAATATTAGTTTAGGCTCCGTATCGATTCCAACTGAAGAAATTTTGAAAAGTTTGTTTGGCAAGATAGACAATGAATCTTGGCAATATATCGTGCAAAATTATAGGTTGCCAAAAGCCTTTACGGCAATTTTAGTAGGTTCTGGTTTGGGAATTTCAGGATTGTTGATGCAGACATTGTTCAAAAATCCGCTCGCTGGACCCTTCGTGTTAGGAATTAGTTCTGGCGCAAGTTTAGGCGTCGCTTTAGTGATTTTAGGTTCAGGGTTTTTTGGTGGTGCTTTTGCAAGCTTACTGATTTCCAAATGGAGTGTGGTGATTGCAGCCAGCCTAGGAAGTTTTCTCGTCCTTTTAGCAGTATTGATTGTGTCTTCTAGAGTTCGAGATACGATGGCCATTCTGATTATCGGATTGATGTTCGGAAGTATTACCGCTGCCGTTGTGAGTGTTCTCTCCTACTTTAGTTCAGCAGAAAAATTGCAACAATACATTTTTTGGGGATTTGGAAGCCTTGGAAACCTTTCTTGGAATGAATTATTGATCTTCTTCATAATCTATTGCGTTGGCATTATTTTAAGTATTGCTTCCATCAAAGGTTTGAACACTTTATTATTAGGCGAAAACTATGCAAAAAGTTTAGGTCTCAATTTGAAACAAAGCAGGCTCATCATCATCATTGCTACAAGTCTTTTAGCTGGAACGATTACAGCGTTTGCAGGTCCAATAGCCTTTATAGGTTTGGCAATTCCACATCTTACAAGACAGATTTTTAACACCTCAAACCATAAAACTTTATTGCCAGCCGTGTTTTTATTCGGAGCCATTGTGATGTTGATTTGCGATAGCATTGCGCAAGTTCCAAATAGCGATTATACCTTACCAATAAATGCTATTACTTCACTTGTGGGCGCGCCTGTTGTGATTTGGCTTTTGGTGAGAAAACGGAAGATGCTTTTTTAATATGATGCAAAATAACGAACATATCATTCTTCAAAGCAAAGATTTATCCATCGGATATGCCTCAAAAAAAGGAAATATAATCGTTGCGACAGATATAAATATTAAATTACATCAAGGTGAATTGATTGGATTGGTTGGAGCAAATGGTATTGGGAAGTCCACACTTTTGAGAACCTTATCGAATGTTCAGAAAGCGCTTTCAGGTGAAGTTCTGATCAATTCCAAAGAAGTGAGTACTTATGAACCCATTGAATTAGCAAAGCAAATGAGTTTGGTGTTGACAGAGCAGATTGCATCTAAAAATTTGTCCGTTTTCGAATTAATCGCGCTAGGCCGACAACCTTACACCAATTGGGTTGGAAATTTATCCGATCGAGACCTTGAAAAAGTAGAGCAATCGATTTTACAAACAAATCTTGAAGATATCCGACATAAAAGGTGTTACGAATTAAGCGATGGACAACTCCAAAAGGTGATGATTGCACGTGCGTTGGCGCAAGATACCGATTTGATAATTCTTGATGAACCAACAACCCATCTCGATATGTATCACAAAGCTTATATTTTGAAACTGTTGCAGCGATTAGCAAAAGAAACGAATAAAACTATTCTTTTTTCTTCCCACGAAATTGACCTTTCGATACAATTATGTGATACCATGGTTGTGATGAACAATAACAATATCTTCCACGATCAACCTTGCAAACTCATCTCAAGTGGCGTTTTCAAAAGTCTTTTTCCTGAAGATCTCATTACATTTGATGCGATCACGGGAACTTTCAGAGTGAAGAAATAGTTCCAAATAAGTTAAACACCTCTTTTTAGATTCTGGAGGACTGTATAAAAACCATTTAAAAGTTCCGTTATTATTATAACGGACTTCAATTGAAAGTATCTCGAATTAAATTATTTTAGGCACACTTTTAAGTGTCCTTTTTTTTAACTTTACTTCTTAATTTATTTTTAAAATGAACGAAACCATTATTCTCTTTATTTCAATTATAATTGCTGGAGGTATAGGCGCTTACGTAGGCATCACGATCTCTAAACTAAAATTAAAAGGTGAACAGAGCACATTAGAAGAGCGTATTTCAAATCTTCAACAGTCATTGAATGATTTTAAATTTCAAGCTGAAAACGATTTGCAAAAAACACATGAGACGTATGCCACACAATTAACTGACTTAAAAGGATCTGTTGAGAAAATAGAAATCGATCGAGAAGACATCCGTAAAGAGAAGGAATTGTTATATTCCGAATTGACGCGTAAACAAGCTGAATTCGAAAATCTATTCGAGAAGAACAGAGAACAAAAGGCGGAAGTTGAAAAATTGCAAGAGAAATTCACCAAGGAATTTGAAAACCTTGCCAATAAGATTTTAGACGAGAAATCGAATAAGTTTACGGTTCAAAACAAAGAAAATATCGATGCTATTTTAAAACCGCTTCAAGATAAAATCCAAAATTTTGAGAAGCGCGTTGAAGAAACCAATAAGGAAGACATCAGTCGAACTGCCGATTTAAGAAGGGAAATTATCGGCCTAAAAGATTTGAACGAGCAGATGAGCAAAGAAACCACTAACCTGACAAAAGCTCTCAAAGGTGACACAAAAATGCAGGGTAATTGGGGCGAATTAATTTTAGAACGTGTTTTAGAGCGTAGCGGACTCAAAAAAGACAGCGAGTACTTCGTTCAACAAAGTTTCACCAATGATGACGGAAGACGTGTGATGCCCGATGTTATTATCCATTTACCTGGAGATAAAAAATTGGTTGTGGATTCAAAGGTGTCCTTAATTGCTTATGAGCGTTATATTAATGAGCTGGATGATTCAAATAAACCAACACATTTAAAAAATCATCTGATTTCCATTAGAAAAAGAGTTAGCGAATTGGGCGAAAAAAACTATCACCAACTTTATGAAATGGAAAGTCCTGATTTTGTATTGCTGTTCATACCTATCGAATCTGCGTTTGCTATTGCCTCCATGGAGTATCCCGCTTTATACTCGGACGCCTTTGAGAAAAACATTATTATAGTCACTCCCACAACTTTATTGGCTGTGATGAAAACCATCGATAGCATGTGGCAAAATGAAAAGCAAAAAGCAAATGCCATCGAAATTGCGACTCAAGCGGGAAGATTGTATGATTCCTTTGTAAACTTAACGGATGAGCTGGTCAAAGTTGGAAATCAGATAGGTACTGTACAAAAATCTTATGAAAGTGCCATGGTAAAATTAACAGGAAAAGGCAACCTTATAAAGCGTGTCGAAAATTTGAAAACACTTGGAGCTAAAGCCAGCAAAGAACAAAACGAAAAATTGCTGAAACGTGCAAACGAATTGGATAACTAAATTTCTAATACAAAAAACTATGATGAAATTTTTGAAAATATTACTTGTTGGACTCGTTTTGTTGGCCATTGGCATTTTTTGCCTTGCCTATTTTGTGCATTACAGCGAAGGCGTAAGAGCTGGTGAATTGGTCAAGTTCAGTAGTAAAGGTGTGATTTTTAAAACGTGGGAAGGTGAAATAAGTCAGGGCGTTTCTGAAGCGCAACTTTTTGAATTTTCTGTTGAAGGAGGTGAAGATCAAGTGGTACAAGATCTGCAAAATTTTCAAGGCAAATATGTGAAGCTTCATTATTATGAGCGTTTTGTAACCCTCTTTTGGCTTGGAGATACAACCTATTTTGTGACGAAGGTTGAAGAAGATGTCGAACGCAATAACAGACGATTTTAATGAATGATTCCTATAAAACAGTTGATGCTTCCAGAATCTCAATTTCCGAATTGATGCAACCTTCTCATTCTAATTTTAACGGGAAAATTCACGGAGGTTATATTCTTAATTTGATGGATCAGATTGCGTTTGCTTGTGCATCAAAACATTCAGAAACCTATTGTGTCACGGCATCTGTAGATACTGTAGATTTTTTAAAACCTATTGAAATCGGCGAATTGGTAACGATGAAAGCGTCCATTAATTTTGTTGGTAATACATCGATGGTTGTAGGGATTCGAGTCATTGCTGAAAATATTAGAACCGGTGCCATCAAACATTGCAACTCCTCTTACTTTACAATGGTGGCTAAAGATGAAAATGGCAGTTCTGTTAAAGTTCCTGGTTTAATACTAAATGATAATCAAGAAGTGAAGCGCTTTCTCAAAGCTGTAAAACGTACTGAAACTAAATATTCTCGTCAAGAAGAATTTGATAGTGAGGATTTTACCCATATAAACTATCTTCATCATCTTGAAAATTTTAAAGTAAAAATTGAGTTGCCTGATAGCTAAATCTGATTTTAATCAAATACATTTGATTATCCCATAAATAAGCGATATATTTGAATATCATCTAATAATGCGATAATTGTAATTATCATCTTTTAAAGTGATATTATAAAATATCTATTAATGAAAAATATGACGAGTATCATAACAGGAGATATTATCAAATCAAGGTCCCTAAAGGATCCAAACGTTTGGTTAACGGAATTGAAATCAGCATTGATAACCATGTCAAGTGATCCATCCAAGTGGGAACTCTATAGAGGTGACAGTTTTCAAATAGAAGTTGATCACATTCAAGATAGTTTCAAAACAGCACTCTATATCAAAGCTTGTATCAAAACTATCAAAGGTTTGGATGTACGATTGGCGATTGGTGTAGGTTCAATAAATTTTAGAGGAAACATCATCACGGAATCCAATGGAGAAGCTTTTCAATATTCAGGTGAAACATTAGAAGGTTTAAAAAAGGAAAAAGTCAATCTCAAAATTAAAACACCCAACCAACTGCTTAATGATGAACTTAATCTATACTTCAAATTAGCATTAACAATAATGGATCATTGGACGGTTAACTCGGCTGAAATCGTTAAATTGAGTATTGAACAACCGAATGCCTTACAAGAAGAATTGGGCAAAATCATCGGGATTAATCAAAATGCGATCAGTACACGTCAAAAACGTGCACATTTGGATGAATTGATGGAATTAGATACAATGTACAGACAAAAAATAAATCTATTAAAATGATGATACTTCTCAAATTATTTTTGGCTCACATTATTGGAGATTTCTTTTTGCAACCAAAAAAATGGGTGAAAGAAAAAGAGAAGAAAAAATTAAGATCGTCTAAACTCTATTTCCATATCCTTATCCATTTCGCCTTATTAAATGTGCTCCTTTGGGATCTTACCTTATGGCCAATTATTCTTTTTATCACAGTAACTCATTTCATAATAGATGCGATAAAACTCGTTTTTCAGAAAAAAAAGACAAAAAGAAAGTGGTTTTTTTTCGATCAAGCTTTACATGTAGCGAGCATTATTAGTGCCTATTTTTTGTTTTTATCGACCGAATTTTCTATTGAAAACTATTTCACGGATCAAGTCATTCTGTTGATTACTTGCTTGTTGTTCTTAACGATTCCAGTGTCAATCATTATGAAAACAATCTTTCTAAAATGGGACATTACAGCCTTGACGGAAGGAAACGAATCACTTGAAGATGCCGGAAAATATATTGGAATTTTAGAGCGTGTACTGGTATTTACATTTGTTATTCTCAACCATTGGGAAGCTGTTGGGTTTTTAATTACGGCAAAATCCGTATTTCGTTTTGGTGATTTAAAAGAATCCAAACATCGAAAATTGACGGAATACATTCTCATCGGAACACTCATCAGTTTTGGAATTGCGATTTTAGTTGGCATCTTGTTTATTGCGCTTAAATAAAAAGAGCCATCGTTCGATGGCTTTTTTTACTTCAAATCTGTCGAATTATTTGCTCAAATACATCTTGCGTCTTGAGTACAAATTATAAAACTCATCATCCTTTAAACTATCTATAAACAAGATACTTTCTCCAGTACTCTTCATTTCTGGTCCCAATTTTTTGTTCACATTTGGGAATTTGTTGAAAGAAAAAACCGGTTGTTTGATAGCGTACCCTTCCAATTGTGGATTGAAGTCGAAATCAGTAACTTTCTTCTCACCCAACATCACCTTCGTTGCATAGTTCACATAAGGTTCTTTGTATGCTTTGGCGATAAATGGAACAGTTCGTGAGGCTCTTGGATTCGCTTCAATGATGTATACCATATCATCTTTAACAGCAAACTGAATATTGATCAATCCCACTGTTTTTAATGCAAGTGCAATTTTTTTGGTATGATCCTTAATCTGTTGCATCACAAATTCACCTAAATTGAAAGGTGGCAACGTTGCATTACTGTCACCAGAATGAATTCCGCATGGTTCTATATGTTCCATGATGCCGATGATATATACGTTTTCTCCATCACAAATAGCATCAGCTTCTGCTTCAATCGCACCATCGAGATAATGGTCTAACAGCAACTTATTGCCAGGCATACCACGCAGCAAATCGACTACATGCTCTTCCAATTCTTTTTTATTGATCACAATTTTCATGCCTTGCCCTCCCAATACGTATGACGGACGAACCAAAATTGGAAAATCTAAAACATCAGCAATTGCCAATGCCTCATCGGCAGAGGTTGCTACGTCAAATTCTGGATAGGGAATGTTATTTTCCTGTAGCAATTTTGAAAAACTTCCTCTATCTTCTGCTAAATCTAGAGATTCGTAAGTCGTCCCGATGATTTTGATGCCGTAGCGGTCTAATTTTTCGGCCAATTTCAAAGCAGTTTGACCACCTAATTGTACGATGACACCTTCTGGTTTTTCATGACGAATGATATCGTATATATGCTCCCAAAAAACAGGTTCAAAATACAACTTGTCTGCGATGTCGAAATCGGTAGAAACGGTTTCTGGATTACAGTTGATCATGATGGTTTCGTAACCGCATTCTGAAGCTGCTAATACGCCGTGAACACAGCAGTAATCGAACTCAATACCTTGACCAATTCTATTAGGACCTGAACCTAAAACGATAATTTTCTTTTTATCAGTGACCACACTCTCATTGGCGGATTCCCTTTTTCCGTCTGGTGTTTCTACTTCATTTTCAAAGGTGGAATAATAATATGGAGTTTGAGCTTTGAATTCGGCCGCACACGTATCTACTAGTTTATAAACACGCTTGATGTTAAATTCATCACGTTTGTTATAAACCTGACTTTCCAAACAGCCCAACATATGAGCAATCTGTCGGTCTCCATAGCCTTTTTGCTTGGCTTCCAGAAGTAAATCACGTTCGATTGTATCGATTTTATAGTTTGAAATTTCTCTTTCTAAAAAGTGTAATTCTTCATATTGCTTCAAAAACCACATATCTATTTTAGTGATTTCATGAATACGGCTCAAAGGAATCCCCATTTGAATGGCATCATAAATCACAAACACACGGTCCCAACTTGCATTGGTTAACTTTTCAATAATTTGATCGTAATCTTTATAGCCTTTTCCATCAGCGCCCAAACCGTTTCTTTTAATTTCCAATGATTGGGTTGCTTTGTGAAGAGCTTCCTGAAACGAACGTCCAATCGCCATCACTTCTCCTACAGCTTTCATCTGTAAACCAAGCGTTCGATCTGAACCTTCAAATTTATCAAAATTCCAACGTGGTATTTTCACAACGACATAATCCAAAGTTGGCTCGAACAATGCCGAAGTTGATTTGGTAATTTGATTTTTCAATTCATCCAAATTATATCCTATAGCCAATTTCGCCGCAATCTTCGCAATTGGATAACCCGTCGCTTTACTTGCCAATGCAGACGAACGCGACACACGTGGATTGATTTCGATTGCTATAATATCTTCCTTTTCATCTGGGCTCACCGCGAACTGCACATTACAACCACCAGCAAAATCGCCAATGCTCCGCATCATGTGAATTGCCATATCTCGCATACGTTGGTATGTAGTGTCAGATAAGGTCATGGCTGGAGCAACGGTTATGGAATCTCCGGTGTGAATTCCCATTGGATCCATATTTTCTATCGTACAAATGATGACCACGTTATCATTCTTGTCACGTAACAATTCCAACTCATATTCTTTCCAGCCGATCAAAGCTTTGTCGATCATCACTTCATGGATAGGCGATACTTCCAGACCTCGAGTTAACAATTCATCAAACTGCTCTTTTGTATGCACAAACGAAGCACCTTCGCCTCCTAATGTATAGGATGCTCTAATTACCAAAGGAAATCCAAACTCTTGGGCAATTTCTTTTCCTTTTAAATACGAATTCGCTGTGGCTTGAGGCGCCATTGGAATTCCTATCTTGAGCATTAGTTCTCTAAACTGTTCTCTATCTTCAGTAATATTGATAGCGTCGATGTCTACACCAATAATCTTCACATCAAAATCGTCCCAAATTCCTTTTTCGCCAGCTTCTATGCAAAGATTCAAGGCGGTTTGGCCTCCCATAGTTGGTAAAACGGCATCAATTTGAGGGTGTTCTTTTAATATTTTTATAAGAGACTTGGTCGTCAACGGCAATAAGTAGACATGGTCAGCCATTGTTGGGTCGGTCATAATGGTTGCCGGATTGGAATTGATCAAAATCGTTTCAATACCATCTTCGCGAAGTGAACGAAGTGCTTGTGTTCCGGAATAATCAAATTCGCAAGCCTGGCCGATGATGATAGGTCCAGATCCAATAATCAGTACAGAGTTGATGTTTTTATGCTTTGGCATTTTTTGTGTTTTGAGTTCAGGGTTTAGAAGTTGTGACAAAAATAAGTCACGAATGGATACAAAAAAAGGTGTTACACCGAAGTAACACCTTTAAATATCAACAATTGTTAATCATTATTTTTTATGTCTAGATTCTGTAGATACAGACAGTTTTTTTCTTCCTTTAGCTCTTCTACGAGCAAGGACTTTTCTACCATTGGCAGACGCCATTCTTTCTCTAAAACCGTGTTTGTTTCTTCTCTTTCTTTTTGATGGTTGAAACGTTCTTTTGCTCATTGTCTTGTATCTTTAAAATCGAATTGTATATCTCTAAAACAGTCGTTTGGTACTTTCTCCAAAACTGCGGGCAAATATACAAAGACTTTTTACTTTGACAAACCTAATTTAAAAAATATTTAACCGAAAAATTAAATTCATCAACAGACATCTCAAATTTAGTCAAAACTGCTGATTCCTTTCCCCTGAAAATGTCAAAATTATGAAGAGCACATGAAAAAAAATTAGTTTCTTTGCAAAGTTGAAAATGCAGCTAATTTTTCTATAAATGAAACAACTTATTCTATTTTTAATATTAATAATATCCACTCCCGTTCTAGCGCAAGATGCTTTGGAGTATCACTTATCCGTTGGCGATAATTTTACTGTACAGCAACAAGCGAAACAACACATCACCCAGGACCTCAACGGCATGGAACAGGTCATTGAAAACGATTTGGTCAGTGTCATGAACTTTAAGGTCATGGAGGCAACTAAAGAAAATTACACATTAGAAATGACTTTTAAGCGTTTAAAGATGTTGATGACCTCACCATCTTTAGGTGAACTATCAAATTCTGATACAGAATCAGCAGATTCAAGCGACGTTACTAATATGCTTTTCAAAGGTTTGCTAAATGTTCCCGTAACTATAATTATGGAAAAATCAGGAAAAATTAAATCTGTGACTGGTGGCGAACAATTGATAGCATCTATGTTTGAAACAGCTGGAATTGATCAACCTGAAGTTATTGCTAGCATAAAAGGACAAATGGAAAAGCAGTTTGGTAGTGATGCTTTATCTAGTAGCTTCGAGCAAATGACCTATTTTTATCCGGAAGCACCTGTTGCCGTAGGAGATGAATGGACCAATAGCTATAAAGGAAATATGAGCGCAAAAAACCAATGGAAATTGGGCGAGAAATCATCGCAGTCAATTACTATTTATAGCACAGCAACTACGACAATGAGCACAATTGACGAAAACGTGATGATGACTTTGGCTGGAACTCAACAAACCACCGTAAGTGTCAATCCAAAGAACGGCTGGTTCAAAGAAATTACTGTCATAGGGGAAAATTCTGGTGACACTATGGTCCAAGCGCAAAATATGACTATTCCAACTCAAATTAAATCAACTATTTCTTATAAAATAATAGAGTAACCATGTATAATAAAAATATAAAACTATTCATTGCTTTTTTAATTATTGCTTATGCCATTTACCAATTCACTGAAGGTTATATTGGTGCTGGAATCATGTGGATTTTATTATCGTCAATTTTTGTGTTTCTATACTTCAAAAATGAATTTATTCTTCTTGCATTTCTTAAGTTGAGAAAACAAGATTTTGAAGGAGCAAAAAAATGGTTAAATATGATAAAAAACCCGTCAAGCGCTTTAGTGAAGAAACAAGAGGGCTATTACAATTATCTTAATGGTATTATGGTGTCTCAAACCAATATGAATGAAGCCGAAAAATACTTTAAAAACGCCGTTAACCTTGGTTTATCCATGGATCATGATATGGCGATGGCCAAATTAAACCTTGCAGGCATCGCTTTTAGTAAACGTCGTCCCCAAGAAGCTAAAATATTGATGAATGAAGCGGAAAAGTTGGATAAGCGGAACATGTTGGGTGATCAAATAAAGATGATGAAGGACAGCATGAAAAAATCTCAAATGCCCAAACAGCATTATGGTGGACAACGTCAAGGTAGAAGACGCTAACAAAAAAATATTTCTTCGAACGTGATGCATTAACTCTTTAGTTAATGCTTTTTTATTCCTACAGGTAGATAATGATGAATATTCTGACAATATATTACACATTAACGAATATTTTTGCAAGATAAGCCTTTCTTCACTACTTTTCAGAAGCCTTTAATCTACAAATTTGTAAGCATGAAAACGATGTTTACCATTATTCTACTTGGATCTGCACTTTCAGTTTTCTCTCAAGCTGAAAAGATATACTTCGATGCTGCTATTTCGGAGCATATCAAAACCTATAATCAACAATGTGATCTCGCCATCGAAAATGACAATGATGAGTATGTCGATGTTCTATTTGATTCCTTGAGAAAAACTTACTTAAAAGGAACATTTATATCTAAACTGCGCTTAAAAAAAGTATCCGGAGGTCATGTCGATACAGACGATATACAAACTCCTATCCTTCTTATAACAAAAAAGACGTGTCTTGTGACCCATCGCGAAGAAATAAAAGCGATTAATCTTATAGCAAATCAGTACAAAGGGAAACTGGAAATCATTGTCTTATATTGGGATCGAAAAAATCTAGTTAAGAAAGCAACCAAACGTTTTAATAAAAATGTAAATATTGTGTTTGTAAATGAACGAGATAATAAACTTGATGTTGTTTTAAGTAGTATCAAAAACTCTTTCGGAGTTCCAGCAAGTTTTTATATTACAGAAAACAAACTCCTAAATAATATAGATCGGAAGTTTTATCTCAAAAATGTAAAAGCTAGTACGAAAAAAGAGTTTTATGATAACACATATAAAGACATTACCAAATTACTTATGGAGAGCGAAATCATGAAAAAAGAAGCCGCTATCTCTACAAGTGATCAACCATAGTTTAAAGTAGAGGCGCCCACAATCGACTATAGGATTCCTTCAATTTTTGAAATTTGGAACGTTTTCTCCATCGTTCTAAATCGATTTCTTCACTATCTTGCAAATCTTGTAAAAAGTGAGATTTCAGCTCCTTGCTTTTATCTTCATTGTACATCATCGCATTAATTTCAAAATTGATATTAAAACTTCTGTAATCCATATTCGTAGTGCCTACCGTTGAGAAAATATCATCAACCACCATTGTCTTAGCATGTATAAATCCTTTACAGTAGCGATAAACTTTAACATTCGCTTCCAGCAAACATTCTAAATAAGAGTTTGAAGCATGTTTGGCAGTCCATGAATCCGAATCTTTTGGAATCAATAATCGTACATCAACACCACTTTTCGCAGCCACTTGCAAGGCTGTAATGATCTGATCATTCGGCACGAAATAGGGCGTGGTTAGATAGACATACTTTTCGGAAGTGACGATTGCCGCAAAAATAACCTCCATTATATTAGCCCAGTCCGTATCTGGCCCGCTGGCCGCGATTTGCATAGCTATATTCCCTGAACTTTCGACTTTGGGAAAATAATTGTCCTTGATCTCGATATCCTTACCAGATACAAACTCCCATGTCATCAAAAAATGGATTTGCAACCCTTTTACGGCTTCACCAGATACTCTCAAATGGGTATCTCTCCAGTAATCTTCAGAATCGTCATAATTAACATAAGTATCGGAAATGTTGATACCACCAATGTACCCTACTTCACCATCGATAATTGCTATTTTTCGATGATTTCGATAATTCATTTTACCTGTAAATCCAGGGAATAGAACTGGCATAAATGAATTCCACATGACACCACTTTCCGTCAGTTGCTTTTTGTGTTTTCTTGAAATGCTACTACCAACATCATCAATGCTCAATTTTACAGAGATTCCATTTCTAGCTTTCTCACACAGAAGATCGATAATCTTCATTCCGATCTTATCGTCTGTCAGAATGTAGTATTCCATATGGATATGATCTTTTGCATTCTTAAGATCTTCCAAAAGGCTTTTAAATTTGTTCTCACCGTTCTTAATGATACGAACATCATTTTTGGTGGTCAGAGGGGCTTCCTTGCTGCTGTGCAACAGCTTAACTAATTTTATACGATCTTCGAGTAAATCATCTTTTAAATCCTTAATTTCTTGTCTTTGAGGCTCGAGCTGCTTATTTACAGTTGTGATCAGATTTTGATTCAGGATGTGTTTTCTGTTGAATATTTTATCCTTTCGATATTCCTGCCCAAAGAGATAATAAACTACCAGTCCGAAAAAAGGAAAAAAGACCAAAACGATGATATAAGACACCGTTTTGGTCGGATTGATATTTTTTATAAGAATAAAAAATGCAACAATAATGACCATCAAATAATTGATCGTCAGTAATAAAATCCAAATGTTGTTGGTTAGAAAATCAATCATTAAGACTTGGTGTAGTATCCTTTTTCAGGAATATCAATTATGTATCTTTTTTTGCTTTTATTGTTTAAGTGATCTTCTCGCAACCAAGGATTATGGATTTTTAAAATTTTATAGTTTATGCCATGTTGTTGTGCAAAAGCTGTGAAATCTGTTACTTCGCCGTCGACATTTACTTCATAGGTTGGAACAGTAGTATACAAATCCGAGTCCTTAAAATTAAATCCATAGACTTTAGGATTCTTCAATATCTCCTTTAAAGCAACAATTCTAAATAGGTAACGCCCGGTTTCTTCTCCAAGTAACAAATCATAATATTCCTTTACTTTTTGATCTCTCAATCGATTCGAAACCCCTGCATTTCCTGCATTATAGGCTGCGGCAGCCAAGGTCCATGAACCTAATTGCTCCTTCGATTTTAGTAAATACTTACAAGCCACCTCTGTAGATTTAGCCAAATGATAACGCTCGTCCACATTATCATTCACTTCCAAGCCGTTCTCTCTTGCTGTAGCAGGCATAATTTGCCAGACACCTCGTGCTCCTGCAGGTGAAACTGCATTGGTCAAACCACTTTCTATCACAGCTAAATATTTAAAATCATCAGGGATTCCGTTTTTTTTAAGAATTGGCTCTATAATTGGAAAGTATTTTTGCGCTCGTTTGAACATAAGCAATCCGTTGGATTGCCAATAAGTATTGACTAATAATTCGCGATCCATGCGCTCGTAAACGTCGGGATCGCTCAAAGGCATGATCTCGCCAGCAAAATCCAAATTTTCTGGAATTTCTATTGCATAAACGTTATAATCATTCACAAGATTTCTCACAGAAGTTCCACTAGGTTCTCCAGATTCCTGCACTTCAGAAGGGGCTTTTTGCACTGCAAAGATGAAAAGTCCTGACAGACATATCATTCCGATAGCCGCTAAAATATTTTTTATAGTATTCATAATTCTATTTTTTTTATAAAAGTAAAAAATTAATACGATGCTTCTAATTTTCATCCAATATTAGTTTTGGTAAATTTTCATTGAACCATTGGCTTTTAAATATGATCATTATGTGCGTTCCGCCTTTGATGACGATGGAGTTCCCAACACAAGAATGTGGAAAAACAGCATCTTTGTCACCATTAATATAGATCGCACTGGGGTTTGGACTTTCCTGATCCCAACATAACATTTCTTTTAAGGCCCAATCTAAATATCGTTTATCACTGACAGCAAGATAGGTTTTATAGAGATCAATTCGTCTTGCAATGGTGTCGTTGAATGCATATTTTTTGAGAACGTCTAGATTCGATAATAATTGCGTTGGTGCAAATTTGTATGCTTTCATGAATTTAGCAACTTTCATCCGTTTTGGCAGCTCATGCCTGCTCTTTACGCTTGATACTACAATGAGCTTTCTCAACTTAATATATTTGCTCATCTCTTGTACCAAAACACCACCAAAGGATACGCCCAAAAGCACAATATTTTCATATTCTATTATGGCAATCATACGTTTTGCGTAAGATTCTAAACTTTCATTTTCAGAAGGAATCATCCATTCCAACCAATGAATTTGAAACCGATCATCTGGTAATTTTATTCGATTAAAAATAGTGGGTTCAGCCGCCATTCCTGGCATCATATATATATGAATGAGCTCTTGATTCATTTTGTAATCTTATTGATTGTAGAGACTGAAAACTAAACAGTATTTTGCTCTCACCTCTATGATTTTGGCCTAATAGTTTACTTCATAAGTATTTAACACAAATGCGGCTTTAATATATGCGATATTTTTTGTAAATTTGTATGCAAAGCTATGGAAAATTATAGTTTCTGCCCTTCCAACCCTTGAACTAAAACACATTTTACAATGATTGATGCTGCCGAATTAATTGACAATGACTTTTTGCGCCAATTTGAGCTTAAAGTTGAAGATGAACTTGCCAAGATTGAATATTCCCTACAAGAACGGAAGATTTTTTTAACGAAACTGATCATACCCGAGTGTATTAATTCCGAAGATTTTGAAACTGATTTTTTAACTTTAGTGTTTGAAAACATTTCTGAAAGAAATATCAGTGTCGTTCCTACGAGCCCCGAAATTGCGAAGTTTATTCGAAAGAACCGAAAATACAAAAAAATGCTTCCTGTTGGAATACGCATTTAAATAGAAAGTATTAAGAAACAAAAAAAACCGAAGTAAAGACTTCGGTTTTTTTGTATGATTCAAGACAAATTAATTATTTCTTGTGTAAATCAACGTTAAATCTTTTTTCGCCACGACCACAGTTAGATCTTCATTATGTACATCAATGGCATCCTTATAAACAATGGTCAATTGATCGTCATCAATAAGAGCAGTTTGATCAAAAAGAGAAACTAAATTTTTGTTTTGTGTAAAATCTCCTGCAGCTCCTATGCTACCCTCCTTATCACACTCTACACTAACGGTATAAACTGACTTGGTTTCATCAGAAATTGAAACTGTTACTTTAGGATTGTAAGTCATATTGGTAGACACAGATCCATTTGCTTCAAATTTCAACATTTCATTGTTATTGCAAATTGCTTCATCCAATAAATTAACGCTTGAAGTGGCATCGTCATTTAGATCCATGGGTATTTGAACGCTCCAAGTCGTCAATTTCCAAGTTCCAACAACACTTTCATCAGTCGAGCAAGAAGTCAAAAATGTAAAAGCAATTAGAAAAAATAAAATGGTGTTTCTCATTTTTGGGACTGTGGGATTCATCGAAGAGATCAAAAGTATCTAAATAGAAAATTTTATATACTAAAAATCCGACAAACGGATTAAAGTCAAGTTGAAATAGCAAGCGAGACGGATGCTTAAATTGAAAACACCTCATTAAACTCAAACCTCACCAATCCATCTGGATCTATTTTGGTAAGTTCTACTTGATGAAGCGTGTTAACCAGTTCAGGATTCCAAGGTGTTTTTACCTTTACGTAGTTTTCTGTAAATCCATGGACATATCCTTCCTTATTTTCACTTTCAAACAAAACAGTTCTGTTACTACCCAATTGGCTTTCATAAAAATTTCGACGGAGTTTTGCCGACAAACCACGTAACATTTTGCTGCGCTTGGCCCTGACATTTTTTGGAACTACACCATCCATGGCAGCTGCTTCCGTATTCTCTCTTTCGGAATAAGTAAATACGTGTAAATAGGATATATCCAATTCATTCAAGAAATTATAAGTGTCTAAAAAATGGTCATCAGTTTCACCCGGGAATCCTACAATGACGTCTACACCAATACATGCATGAGGCATGACTTCCTTTATTTTTGCAACTCTATCAGCATATAGTTCTCGCATATAACGACGTTTCATTTTCTTTAAAATGTCATTACTTCCACTTTGTAATGGAATATGAAAGTGTGGTACAAAAGCTCTCGATTTAGATACTAAATCGATGGTTTCGTTTTTCAATAAATTTGGCTCTATGGAAGATATACGTAGCCGTTCAATTCCTTCAACTTTATCTAATTCGGTTACTAAATCCAGAAATGTATGTTCATGACGTTTGTTGCCGAATTCACCTTTGCCATAATCACCAATATTTACTCCAGTAAGGACAATCTCTTTGATGTTCTGTTCCGAAATCTCTTTGGCATTCTTTAACACACTTTCCATAGTGTCACTCCGTGAAATACCGCGAGCCAGTGGAATGGTGCAATAGGTACATTTATAATCACAGCCATCCTGAACTTTCAAAAAAGCACGTGTTCGATCTCCTATAGAATAACTTCCTACATAAAAATCGGCCTCTTCAATTTCGCAGGAATGAACTTCTCCCAAATCATTTTTAGTTAAGTCATTTAGATAATCTGTGATTTTGAATTTTTCAGTAGCACCAAGTACCAAATCTACACCATCAACATCCGCCAATTCTTGTGGTTTTAGTTGCGCATAACAACCCACAGCAGCGACAAAAGCGTCTGGGTTAACTTTTTGAGCCTGTTTTACAATGGATTTAAAACGTTTATCCGCATTCTCTGTAACAGAACATGTATTAATTACGTAGATATCTGCATTTTCATTAAACTCCACACGGTCAAAACCTTCGTCCGTAAAACTTCGAGCAATCGTAGAAGTTTCGGAAAAATTCAGCTTACAGCCTAACGTATAAAATGCTACCTTTTTATTCTGAATCATTTCTGCCATTTAAAGAAGCAGCAAAGGTAATAAAAAAGAGCGTTTTATTGACTAAAACACTCTTTTCGTAAACTTCACAATTTTGGTGAAACAGATGTAACTATGACTTCACTAATTTTTTAGTTATAGTTCCATTAGTTGTTTCCAACTGCATTAAGTAAATACCAGTTTGAAGGTCACTAATATTGATTCTAGTGTTTCCTTCTAATTTCTTCACCAATTGACCTGTAATTGAATAGATTTCAATTGTATTGATAGTGTTTGAAGGATGTAACTCAATATTTACAAAATCAGAGCTTGGGTTTGGCCTTATAGATGCACTAGATGCCGAAAATTCATCTACAGATAAAGAAATACCAGTAACTGTCATGATTGCGTGCACATCAGGAAAATTTATACTTGCCAATGTTACTGGAGATGTCAGACCACAAGCAACAGATGAAATATAGGTAGGAGCCGTTTCTCCCAAATTATTGGATGCAATATAGAACCCCGTGGTATGTCCAGCAGCAGTTTCATTTGGAACACTAATAGCGAACACCAATGTTGCTGGTGCTGTTACAGTAGCCACAATGGGTATATTTTTAAGCGTACCAGCATCTGCTGCCAAAATTGGTACAGATACTCTTGAAATCTCGGTTAAGGTTCCACCTGGAAACGCTGCTCCAGAATTACTGAAAATAATAACATCGACAGCAAAGGCTGGATCAACTGCTGTGGCCGATTCCACACCGAAAGTAACTTGCGACACCTCAAATTGAGTATATCCTAATGCGGCTAAATCAAAATTTCTGTAGTAAATATTGTCAGAGGTTACTCCACCTGCACCACAGGCTATCGTTCCAGCAACTATTGATGTTCCTGAATTCTGACTCAAGGTAATTTGTGATTGTGCAATCCAAGCAAAACACAAAGTAAATAATAATAAAGCGTAATTTTTTTTCATAAGTTTGTTTTAAGTTAATTTAGATTTCATGAACGAAAATAGCATTTATTAGATAATAATGGGTCACAAACTATATTTATTTTTGATAATCAGTACATTTTTAACTGGTTGCAATTCAAAGCAGACCGAAACTAAAAGTGTTTTTAGATATAACGAACACAAAAATATTGGATCCCTGGATCCGGCATTTTCAAAGGATATAGCTGATATTTGGGCCACTAACCAACTCTTCAATGGTTTGGTCCAGATGGATGACGATATGAAGGTTTTACCTTGTGTTGCGAAAAGTTGGACCATCTCTGAAGATGGACTCACCTATTCCTTCACATTAAGAAATGATGTTCAATTTCATAAACATGCGTTGTTTGGAAAGGACTCCACTAGAATGGTAAAAGCTCCTGATTTTGAATATAGCTTAAATCGTTTGCTTGATACGCAATTAGCATCTAATGGAAGTTGGGTACTCCAAAAGGTGGATGATTTTAAAGCTTTAAATGATTCAATATTTGAAGTTAAATTAAAACAACCATTTCCAGCTTTTCTGGGATTGCTGACCATGAAATATTGCAGCGTAGTTCCCAGGGAGATTGTTGAACATTATGGTGGTGATTTTCGGTCCAATCCTATTGGGACTGGTCCTTTCCAATTTAAACGTTGGGAAGAAAACTTGAAATTGATTTTTAGAAAAAATACAGCGTATTTTGAAAGGGATAGTAATGGCCTTTCATTACCATATCTTGAAGCAGTTGCCATCACCTTTTTACCCGATAAACAAAGCGAGTTTTTGCAGTTTGCTCAAGGCAATATCGATTTTATATCGGGTTTAGATGCTTCGTATAAAGATGAACTTTTAACGGCTTCAGGTCAGCTTCGAGAGAGGTACACAAAAGATGTAAATATGATTCGTGGTCCATATTTGAATACCGAATATTTAGCTTTTTATTTGGATTCTGAAGTTTCAGAGATACAATCGGAACTCATAAGGAGAGCCGTCAATTATGGGTTTGACAGAAATAAAATGATGGTTTATTTGCGTAATGGCGTTGGGATTCCTGCAAATGGTGGATTTATACCTAAAGGATTACCAGGCTACAATGAAGATATGGGCTTTGACTATCAACCACAAAAAGCCAAAGGTTTGGTTGCCCAATTCAAAAAAGAAACGGGAATCCAAAACCCTGAAATTACAATCACAACTACTAGTAATTATTTAAGTTTTTGTGAATTTATCCAGCGGGAAATCCAAAAAACCGGTTTAAAAGTGAATGTGGATGTCATCCCTGCGGCAACCCTAAAAGACGCGAAGGCCAATGGTAAACTTGAAATGTTTAGAGCAAGTTGGGTAGCAGATTATCCTGATGCTGAAAATTATCTTTCACTGTATTATAGTAAGAATTTTGCACCGAACGGTCCTAATTATTCACATTTTAAGAACGACCAATTTGATCAATGGTATGAGGAAGCGTTTACTATCACTGATACTGAAAAACGTGAACTATTGTATTCAAAGATGGATTCTCTTGTAATGCAAAAAACACCAGTTGTGGTGATGTTTTATGATGAAGTACTCCGTTTTACTAGAAAAAATGTCAGCGGACTCGGCATCAACCCTATTAATTTAGTTGATCTGAAACGAGTCAAGAAAGACTGATTAATCCTCTATTTCAAAGTGATAAATGTCATCTTCGCCCTTCCCTTTAGCTCTGTTGGATGTAAAGTAACCTTCCTCCCCGTTCTTGTTTAGGACAAAACAAATGTCATCACCCCGGCTATTGATCGGTTGAGGCATTAGTTCAGGCATCCCAATAGTGCCATCCTCATCAATGATACATTTATAAATGTCCAATCCACCGATGCCTTTGGCTCTGTCAGACGAAAAATACAATACGTTATCGTGGGTAATTGTTGGAAACATTTCCTTTCGTGGTGAATTAATCAAATCACCAAGGTTTTCTGGATCACCAAATTTATCGCCCCCTTCAATTTTAATTCGGAAGATATCTGTTGGTCCTTTTGCACTCGGAATATTAGATGTAAAGTATAAATAATCCCCGTTCGGGCTAACGGCTGGATGGGCATATGAATAGTTTTCATCGCAAAATGATAAGGGTTTGAAATTTTTGTATCCTTTACCTTCCTCATATTCACCACGCTCGATACGCAGGTTACGGGTTTTTGTTCCATGTTTATAGACATCTCCTCGCTTCTCTTCATTCGTGGTGACGTACATATATTTGCCATCCAAACTGAATGCAGCCGTTGAACTATTAAACCCAAATTCATCAGCAGATTTAAATTCCTTTGAATTGATGATCTCCCCTTCTTCCGTAATCTCACCTTCATATAATGTAAAAACGGTTTGCTCTGCTCGGTTTTTTTCAACGGATCCAAATTCATTGAGCTTGTAACGGGAATAAAAAACTTTATTTTCTTTTTGATATACCGCTCCATATTGACTTAATTCATCATTCATCTCCAGATTCTTGATGGTATAAGTAGGTTGTTGAGCGTAAGAAATTGTTGTGAGCACAGTAAGCGCAATGATAAGTAGGTTTTTCATGTATTTAATTTTTTCAGGTAATGAATGGCAATTTGCATGCCAAATTTTTGATTGAACATAGTATTGGGTAACAGCTATCTTAAATCACTCTAATTTTTGCCAATGTCATGAATTTCATCTGCCACGACCATTGTGGTATTTTCCATTGTCTCTTAAGTATGTAATAAAATAAATACGTAGCACCTAGACCAAATGGCAGAACGACAAGAGCAAGTGCCACGTTGTTGTCCCAATTGAATCCAAGTTCGACAAATTCATCCAGCAAGCCAAGGATTATACCTCCGATGAAGGTTCCGATATAGTAAATAACAATTCCTAAAATGGCGAATAGCCACTTGTTCCTATTGAACTCTTCTGCGAGTTTATAGAAATATTTTCCAATAAAATGGAGAAATATTAGTCCTAACATTTCAATTGTTTATTTTGATTGCTTCACCACTTCAAAACGTTCGCTTATCGATATATATTTACCTTCATCTGTAAAACCCTTGACCACTATTATATAGCTACCTGGCACATCTGAAGTATAGAAATTCCAAGTTTGTGAATTACTTTTCAATTCAATGTTTGGTTTCCAGAATAATTGAGTTCGAAGATCAGGCGTTCTATCTTGCGTCGATTCATACGACTGATGGAAATAATGCTTTTGAATTTCTGGCTTTTGAATATCGATATGTTTTATATACTCACCCGTCAAGTAAAGATCTGTAGGTGTTTTCAATTTAATGTCAATAATACCATTATACATTTCAGATCCTATAGAATATGTTCCTTTCACTAAACTTATGGACTCCATCAAGTTAGGATTGTATTCTACTACCCTATTTTCATCTTGAACTTGAACACCATCCATTAAAAGCAAAGGTTTGACATTTTGATAGATACCACCAAATGGAATGTCATAATCGTAGACTAAAAACTGATATTTGCCATTAGTCGTTCTGATAGCCGCATTCTGAATGACCTCAATAAAGGTTTCCTTAACAGAGTTAAACCTGGTAAAATCATCAAGAACATAGATAATGTCTGGTTGTCCGTAGAATGATGTGGCAGGTTGCGTGGACATAACACTGTCCCTTTTCAAATTATAATAGGCACTTTCTACTTGATTGTAAAACGAATTTTCTTCTATAAAATCTTTCAAATTTTTATTCAATTTCACTGAAACGAATTCTAAATCATCATATCTATCAAAAACTTTCGGGTCAATAGAAATTTTAAAATTCTCTCTGTTTTCAGCGACTACTTGTATCAAGGCTTTTTCCTGTTCGTAAGGCTCGTAGAGGTTTAAATAAAACTTACCGTTAGCATTCGAACTGGTAGATTTATATACTAATTGTTCACCTGGTATTGATAGCGAAATTGTTTGGTTTGCAACTGGGAGGTTTGTGTTGACATCTATAACTGTCCCTTGAATTAATTCCCCTCTCATTTCGGGTAAACGCATTGCTCTAGATGTGTTTAGATTGTTTTTTTTAACTTTATTATAACTTTGGATAGCTAGGGAATCAACACGTCTAACTGCGATTGTATAATCACCATAATTTAAAAGATTTAAGGAATTTTGTAATTCCAAGTTCACTTTGCTTCTGGGTTGATATGTTTTTGAGTCCGTTGTAATTTTTAGTCCTGAACTTGCATTATTTACTATTCGACTGAAATCGTCCGACTCAAAAATTTCTACATATTCTTGGGCTTCATCAAATTCACTTTTTAGACTGTTTTCAGTAGCATCTAGGTACGGATTAATAATATAAAGGTCGTGTTGATCGAAATTATTATCTGTATTGTTTAAGCTCCATTCCGTATAAGCAATCAATTTATAATGACCTGTTTTCAATTTTGTCGATAAAAAATAGTCCCCATAGGCTTTGCCTTTCTGCAATCGTAATTTATGTTTGAACACGACTGTTTTGTCGGCAGACACAAGCTCAACATATACAATTGCACTTATGGTCTCTTCTAGATTTTTCGAGCGACAAATAGTTTGATAGTTTAGCTGTTGACCGCAGAGCATAACTTCTGAATTTGCTATAAGCATCACCTTTTCTATAGGAAAAGTACTCATCATTTTTTGCTCTGCAAGGGTTTGCGACTGCATTACTAACATGTTTTGGCATATTAGTAAAAAACAAATCAAACCTGTCTTATTTAAGTTTATTCTTCCCAAAATTCTGGTATTATAGTTGATGAAAACGTTGTGCAATCTGCACATTGTGCTGTTACAAGTGTGTAAACAGGAAAGTCACCGTCATAATAATTATAACTAGCATTTCTTAACACATTGTAAATAAAAATATAGTCATTTCTATCACCATCCATTCCTGTATTGTCATTGTAATCGACGTCTTCTTGAAAAATACATTCAAAAATATATGGTGGTTTAGCTATGCCAAAATCAGTATAATTGAAATAAACTCGTTTGGTTGAGACCGAAGTTACCTGAAAAAATCCAATGACATTTTCTTCTGGATTATTCACATTTGAAAGGTTCCCCTGAATGAAGCCTGGTTGAATATTATTAAAAACATTGTCTACCGAACCTAATTCATTCAAGATTTTATAAAAATTATAGGCTTCCAATGATTGAACTTGTTGTGTTACCAAAATACTATATCGGTCTCTGATAATGCCGTTATCAGTTTTAATGAATCTTACGGGGAATTCAGTCACGGCACTATTATCTGTTTCATTTAATGACGTTTGAATTATGTCTGTAGATTTTAATGACGTATAACAAGTACTTACGTCATTTTCTTTTTCAACAAGTTCAAGTTCATAATATACGCCATTAACACTTGACACATTTGTTAATCTAAGATCTAAAGCATCATAAAAAGGCACAATTGTTTTATAGGTTTCTACGTAATCATACTTAAAGTAAACGGCATCACTTCCGCCACTACTATTTACAAGAATTTGAACACCTTCTTCTCCGTCAACTGTTTGCAAAACTGGTTCTAAACTTTCAATTTGAGATGGTGAAGGCAAAAGCTCTGTTGTGGACACATAGGTTGTACCGTCAGATAAACGCGCATGCAAGGTATAATTTTGTCCAGCTTGTGCTTGAAACATATCGACAGATATATATAAGCCCGGCTCTGTCATTGCAAAGTTATGTTGCGTTCCGTTATCCGTTTGCACCCAAACTTGCGCATTACTAACTAAATTGGGCTCATTACTTTCTAGTTCATATGTTTTTGAAAGTTTTATTTCCTGAAATTTTAATTCGTCCGTAATTGTTGCTTCAACAACTAATAAGTTTTCAGTAGTTTTAGTCTTAATTTCATACGATTCTGTGCAAGCATACAACGTGGTTGCTATTACAATTAGAAAAATAAAATTTGTTTTCAATAGTCTCATTTCAATATTTAAAATTATATGTTTTATTTGGAATATATTGGTCAATCTTTGAATTAATTAAACTCTTCCGTTTTTTTAGTAATTCCATATTTAATATTGTTCTTTAATCCACTTACAATAATTCATTATTTATAGAAACTTTTGGAGTTGTTCTTAATAATTATAGAAACTAATCTTCCCAAAATTCTGGTATCTCAATTGATGATAACGAGGTGCACTCTGCGCACTGAATAGATACAAGAGTGTAGAGCGGCAATTCAACGTCAAAATAACTATAGTTCACATTCAAATGCGTATATATATAAATCCGATCGTCTCTATCACCATCTGATAAGGTATTATCATTATAATCTAATATCTGAAAGTCACACTCATAGATGTAAGGAGGTTTTCGTAGACCAAAATCGTTATAATTAAAATAGATTCGCTCTTTAGATACTGACGTTACTTGAAAAAATCCAATAACATTTTCTTCAGGGTCATTTACAGCTGTTATGTTACCCTGCAGAAATCCTGGCTGATTATTATTAAAAACATTATCTACCGTTCCTAAAGCCTTCAGTATTTTATAAAAATTATAGGCTTCCAAAGACTGTACCTGTTGTGTTACCAGGATACTATAACGATCTCTCATAATTCCATTATCCTTCTTGATATATCGTACTGGAAAATCAGTGACCGAACCAACGTTCGAATCAAGCAAGGAGGTTTGAATAATGTCTTTAGATTTCACGGTTGAATAGCATGTACTGAAGTCTTCTTCTCTGTCAAAAAATTCTAAATCATATTCAAATTCATCGAGAACCGTACGAGGATTCAAAATTTCAAGGGTTCGAAGATTGTAAAAAGGCACTACTACTTTGTAAGTCTCCTCGTAATCATACTTAAAGTACTCGGCATCGCTCCCACCGCTACTATTTACTAAAACCTGAACTCCTTCTTCTCCGTCGACAGTTATCAGAACTGCCTCTAAACTTTCGATTTGCGAAGATGGAGGCAATAACTCTGTTGTAGAGACGTAAGAGGTTCCATCGGATAGACGCGTATGCATCGTATAATGTTGTCCAGCTTCCGCTTGAAACATTTCGACAGATGTATATAATCCCGGCTGTGATTCTTCAAAATCAAATCGCATTCCGTCTTCTGCCTCAATCCAAACTAGTGCGTTGCTTACCTCATTGGGCACACCGCTGTCAATACTAAAGGTCTTTGATAGTTTTATTTCCTGTGATTTGAATTCATCAGTTATTGTCGCTTCGATAATAAGTAAACTTTCAGAATTTTTTGACTTAAGGTTATATGATTCTGTACATGTGAACAGCATTGCAGAAGCTACAATCAGAAAGATCAATTGTGATTTCAAGGTGCTCATCTTCATATTTTTTTATATTAAAAGTACGAATTTTAATATGAAATTTTTCTATCGACTTCTTCGAAAGGCTACTATTACTTTAGTTTAATTTCGACTTATAATTCTTATTTATGTCATCCTAGAACAAACCGTAACAACTTACATATCTATTCCTCCCAAAACTCCGGTATTTCAGTTGATGAAAACGTTGTACAATCCGCGCATTGAGCTGTAACAAGTGTATATGTTGGAAATTGACCACCAAGATAATTGTAGCTTCCCCAATTTAAAGCATTATATAGGAACATGTAATCATTCGTATCGCCATCTGTACCAGTATTGTCGGTATAATCTACTTCCACTTCTATATGACAGTCATAGATATTTGGTGGTCGCTGCATTTCAAAATCATTGTAACTAAAATAGATTCGCTTGGTAGAAACCGAAGTTATCTGAAAAAAACCAATAACATTTTCTTCTACATTGACTTGGGATTTAATATTTCCTTGTATAAAACCTGGTTGGGTATTTGAAAAGATATTATCAACCGAACCCAATTCATTTAGAACACTATAAAAATTATAGGCTTCTAAAGACTGAACTTGTTGTCGTGCCAAAATGCTGTAACGATCCCTAATAATGCCATTATTACTTTCTATAAATCGTAATGGAAATCTAGTAACAGCGCCGTTTTGGGAATCGTTAATCGTTGTTTGAATGATATCGGTAGAGTTAATCGTAGTGTAACACGTACTCACATCAAATTCCTTTTCGACCAATTCTAGTTCATAATAAACGCCACCAAAAAGTTCTACATTTACAAGTTTCAAGTCTAGAAGATTATAGAAAGGTACGACGATTTTGTAAGTCTCCTCAAAATCATATTTAAAGTAAACCGCGTTACTATCATTGCTACTGTTCACATAAATTTGAATTCCTTGTTTACCGTCAACGGTTTGTAGCACTCTTTCTAAACTTTCAATCTCCGACGTAGGTGGCAATGTTTCCGCTGTGGAAATATATGAATTACCATCATCTAATACGATGTGCATAGTGTATGTTTCTTCTGGTTGCGCTTGAAACAAATTAGTCGATATATAAAGTCCTGATTGTGATTCTTCAAAATCCAATCGCGTTCCATTACTCATTTCAATCCAAACTTGGGCATTGCTTATTTCATTAGGTTCATCCTGATCTAATTCAAAGGTTTTAGATAGCTTTATTTCATGAGTTTTTAATTCATCACTGATTGTAGCCTCAACTACCAATAAACTTTCGGAATTTCTTGATTTGAGCTCATATGGTTCGGTGCACGTGAATAACAACGAAGCAAGCAGCGTTAAAATGAGACCATATGTTTTTGAATTTAACATATCAGAATTTAAAATTATATGTCAAAGTAGGAATTGGAATAGCGAAAATAGAGGTTTTATATGCTTTAATACTTCCATTGTCAGACACAAAATAAACCGAATACGGATTGTTACGTCCTAATACATTGTATACTGAAAGGTTCCAAAAGCTATGCGCAAATTTCTTTATTTTATGATTCCCTTCAAAATTCACCCCTAAATCTAAACGGTAATAGTCAGGAATTCTTTCCATATTTCTATCACTATAAACAACTTGTTCCGCGCCATTGAATATAAACTTTCCAACCGGATACGTGATTGGACGTCCAGTTTGATAGCTAAAATTCATAGAAAAGCTATAACGCTTGGTCAATCTAAAATTAGAAACAACACTTAAATCGTGAGGTCTGTCGTAATTGGAAGCAAAGAACTCACCATTATTGACCCGTTCTGTTAAAAATTCGCTATCCAATTTAATTTCAGAACGCGAATAGGAATAACCAAGCCATCCGTTAAATCGACCACTCTTCTTTTTCAATAAAAACTCAATTCCATAGGCTCTACCTTCTCCTTGTAAGAGTTCGGTTTCAATATTATCATTCAGACTTAATTCCGCACCAATTTTAAAATCTAAAATATCATCCATTTTTTTATAATAGGTCTCTAAACTGACTTCGTAGTTATCATTTCCGAAATTCTTAAAAAGCCCTAAATAAACCTGATGTGCTTTTTGAGGTTTAATATTAAGATCGGATAATTTCCAAGTATCAACAGGAGACATGGTTGTATTACTGGACAATAAATGAATATATTGAATGGTCTTATTATAACCTCCCTTTACAGATAAGGAAGGACTTAAAAAATATCGAAAAGATAATCTCGGCTCAAATCCACCATAAGTCTCGATAACTTCATTTTTGCCATAAGAAATAGTCTCAATCACACTTTCGTCACTTACAGGCTGATTTGGCGCGTATCTATTTTGCGTTCCTCCACCAAGTGAAGCGTAAATTGAATATCTCAAGCCAATGTCAAACGATAATTTGTCATTTACTTCAAACAAATCAGAGAAAAACACAGCCGATTCAAGTCCCTTTTCATCAGCCAATCGTTTCTGTTCAATGGTTGAATTGGCCCCCAAAGGATCAATACTTCCAGGTTCTACAGTATAAATTTTTGAAGCTATTCCATAATCCAATTTGTGCGCCTTACTATACAAATACTTCATATTTAACTTCACTTCAGATTCATTCAGCGTGTAGTTGTAATCAAAGTTCTTATTGAATTCGTTATCAAATGTGATATTAAACTTGTACTGACTGTTGACGAACTGCAAAGCACCTCTGCTTTTATCACTAAAGGTGTGATTCCATTCTAAAGAAGCCAATCTATTATTATACTTAAAAATAGAATCTGAAGTAATACTGAATTTATCCTTACTAAAATAAACCATCCCTTTGACGCTATTCTTGTCGTTTATCTTATGATTGTATTTAACGACCACATCATAAAAAGAGGCTTCGCTATTTTTTAACGTTTCTTCATCAAGACTTCTTAAGATCCAATCGGAATACGTTGCTCTCACACCGGTCATTAAAGATGCTTTATCCTTCACTATTGGAGTTTCAACCATTAAATTGGCCGTAACTGGGCCGATACTGGCTTCTCCAGAGAATTTTTCGGTATTGGAATCCTTTGTTTCAATATCAATCACAGAAGATAATCGACCTCCAAACTCCGAAGGAATAGATCCTTTGTATATTTTGACATTACCTGTCGTGAATGGATTAATTGCAGAAAAAATTCCGAAAAAATGCGATGGATTGTACATCACGGCATTATCGAAAAGAATTAAATTTTGGTCTGTTTTTCCTCCTCTAACATTAAATCCTAATGCACCTTCACCTGCTGTTTTAATGCCAGGCATGGTGGTCGCCACCTTTAATACATCTCTTTCGCCTAATACAAGCGGTATGGTCTTTATCTCTTTCACATCAATCGAAGTGATGCCTGCCATAGTTTGTTTTATGTTGTCATCTTTATCAGATTCTATGACCACTTCTTGCAATTGGGTGAGAGATTCTTCTACCTCAAAATTGAAATTGCCACTACCATACACCACTATATTTTGACGTGTGTCTTGATAACCCAAAGACTTTGTAACCAACACGTAAGTTCCTTGAGGTAATTTTAGAGAATAGCTCCCGTTTTCATCTGTCACTGCATTCATACTTCTTCCATTGACAGACACAACGATATCTTGAACGGGTCTTTGAGATAAAAAATCCTTAATTACTCCTGTAATTTGATAGGTTTCACCAGAAGTTTTAAGGTCTGCTTTCCCAATGGTTATGTATCTCTTGTTTGCAACTATTTGTTGATTAGAATATTCCTTTTGCAATACTGGAGTTTCGGGTTCTGTCGCGTAATCTTCTGAACTTTCGACATATTTCGACTCATTAGTAAGAATGTCCTCATTAAAATAGTTGGCTGGCAATTCCGTATAGATCACGCTATTTTTAGTCAGTATCACCTTATCATCATAAACAACAAAGTTCAAACTAGAGCCATCTAAAATACGCTCCAATATGTCATTTAACTCTTGTTGTTTAAAGTCACCGGAAACTTTTTTGTCTTCAGCAAACCAATTATCTTGAAAATAAAATTGGAAACCTGTTTTAGTTTCCAACTGAATCAATGCTTCTTTCAAAGCAAGATTATCAAAATTTATTGTTACTACAGGTTTCTCTTGTGCAGAGACAAACATTGTGAATAAAAACACACTAATTAACACCGTTTTTTTCATGTTTTTTTAATTACATAGCAGTATTAATTGCTAATTTTTAAGGAAGTTAAAAGCTTTTTCATGAACTCGATCTTGTTTTGAGACTCAAGATTTTTATAGGTTTTATAGAATGATTTAATATCATCTTTATTTTCCGGAAACAATGCTATTAAATCGTTTTTTGAATTGATTTCATAAAATTCAGATTTATACTCTAAAAGCATCGTCTGCTTAGTATTGTATCTGAAATAGATTGAATTATCACCTATTTTCTTTCTCAAAAATTTCTCGTGCTTCACATACAAAGTATAGGAAATTGATTGGAGTACGACTTCAAAAAAGCCATGCTTGTAAAATGAAAAAGTAGAAGCCTTCTCTGGCAGTCTTACGAAATCTCTCCCATTGAAGGAAAACGTATCTACCAAAGTTTCGTCTAAAATAATAGCATATTGACTTGAAGTTTCTCTATTTTCAAACAGAAGATTATCCTCTAACAAGTCATATTTAAGTAAACTTTTAAAAAAGTGCTGTGTATTATATTTAACCGTCCCTGTTTTGAATTCTTTAGTGTCCAAATACCTAAATTCTTGATCAGAATTAGTTGGATACAGATCTTCAAAGCGTTGACCTGTATTTAAATCATTGGAATAACCATGGGTCAAATCATCAAATTGATTGTAATAATTTTGCAAATCGGTCTGGGATAGAGCACTATAGAAAAATAGTAAGAAAAAAGTTAAGGAAGCGAATCTCATTAAGGCTATAATTTGAAAGCACAAATTACAAAAAAGAAAAAATTCACCACTAACAATTGGTTTTTATTTACTCTCTCCTAAACTTTTTTGTGATTTCAAAAACATGCTCCAAAATAGCTTTATCTTCAGGTGTCAATTTGATATCTCGACGTGACATAACAACTTCTGCAACTTCAAATGCCTTATTAGTAAGATAAGTGGTGAATCCTCCATTTCCTCCCCAGCTAAAACTAGGCACAAAATTGCGTGGAAAGCCACTACCAAATATATTGGCACTCACGCCTACCACAGTCCCAGTATTGAACATGGTATTGATTCCGCATTTACTATGGTCTCCCATCATTAAACCACAAAATTGAAGTCCAGTTCTTGCAAAATTCTCGCTATTATAGTCCCAAAGCCTGACTTCTGCATAATTATTTTTAAGATTGGAATTGTTAGTATCTGCTCCCAAATTGCACCATTCACCTAACACAGAATTCCCTAAAAAGCCGTCGTGACCTTTATTTGAATAACCAAAAATGACCGAGTTATTGACTTCACCTCCTACTTTACTATGCGGTCCGACTGTTGTAGGTCCATAAATTTTTGCACCAAGCTTAACTGCTGCATGCTCACATAAGGCAAAAGGACCACGAATGATGCTGCCTTCCATGATTTCCGCATCTTTACCTATATAAATTGGTCCAGAGCTCGCATTCAAGGTTGCAAACTCAAGTTTTGCTCCTTCTTCAATAAAAATATGCTCAGCTGAAATGATGTTATTACTCGATGGGATTGGTTGCGATCGTCTTCCCTGTGTCAGCAATTCAAAATCATCTTCAATGGCCTGACCGTTTTTTGAAAAAATATCCCAAGTATGTTCAATTTTCAATACATCATCATCATATTCAATAGCTTCAAATGTATCAAAATCAATATCTTCTTGAGCATCTTTAGTGTAAAATGCAATGACATCTTCATTCTTAAAAATTGCTTGATTTTCCTGAAGTCCTTTTACAATCTCTGCTAATTCTGCATTTGGTAAAAATGACGAATTTATCAATACATTTTCATCCATTTCTACCATTGGATACTTATCGGATAGATAATCTTCGGTAATAGT
Organism: Aquaticitalea sp.; assembly: GCA_051252455.1. GTDB lineage: Bacteria > Bacteroidota > Bacteroidia > Flavobacteriales > Flavobacteriaceae > JBPOFM01. The sequence goes on along the minus strand of JBPOFM010000007.1, from coordinate 121,738 downwards.
TGTAGTTGTAGAATCTAATAAATTTTCCCATTTTTCTCGAACAGTCAAAATTCCGATTCTTATATCCGCGACAGGTCTTGTAAAAGTGAATGGCAGCAAATTGTTGCGTGATGGTCCGTCGAATAATATGTAATTCATCCTAAAGTTAGAAGTTAAAAGTTAGTTGATGGTGTACCAAAAATAGGCTAATTAAAAACAACAAAAAAGCCTTCAAAATATATTAAGAAGGCTTGGATATGGTTGATGCTAAACTTATTTTTTAAATTTAGCGTATTTGTTTTTGAATTTATCGATACGACCTGCTGTATCAACCAATTTAGATTTACCTGTATAGTAAGGATGAGACGTTCTAGAAATCTCCATTTTTACTACTGGATACTCAACACCATCAACTTCAATCGTTTCATTCGTATCTGCTGTAGATTTTGTCAAGAACACGTCTTCGTTAGACATATCTTTAAACGCTACAAGTCTATAATTTTCTGGATGTATACCTTTTTTCATCTCTGTTTACTTTAAATCAGTTCATTTTTTGGAAGTGCAAATTTAGGTATTTTTTACAAATCTACAACACTTTTGGTTTTTATTTTTTTTCTTTTTTGAATATCAATAATGTGATTTTTAGATCTGCAGGTCAAAATTTACAATTTTATGTTCACCTTTCACAACTTACACAGATTTTCTTTGTAACGTTTTGGTATATTTGTTTACTAACTTAAATATAACTTTTTTAAACTAACTAGAATGGAAACTCAAAAACTACAAGCACGTAAATTTATTCTTAATTATGGTCTAATACTAGGTGTAATCTCAATTCTCATTGGTGTGGTCATGTACGTGACTAACTTATATATAGAAAAAAGCTGGATCTCAAGTCTTTTAAGCATTCTTGTAATGATTGTTATCATATCTTATGGCATCAACGAATTTAAAAAACATAGTGGTGGCTTCTTAAATTTAGGTCAAGCACTTAAGATAGGAGTTGGCATTGCCCTTGTTGCTGGAATTATCGGCGTTATTTACCAATTGATTTTTATTAATTTCATTGAACCAGATTTTATGGAGCAAATGATGCAGCTACAGTTTGATAAAATGATTGAAGATAATCCAGACATGAGCCAAGAACAAATAGATATGTCAATAGAAATGGCTAAAAAATTCTCATCACCATGGATTACAATGGCTATTTCGATTGTTGGCTCACTATTTTTAGGATTGATTATTTCATTGATCGCTGGATTGGTCATGAAAAAAGAAAGTACACATGCTTAAATAATTTCAGTATTTTTGAATTATCAAAATTTGAATTTATTTAAATGAACATATCAGTAGTCATACCACTACTTAACGAACAAGAGTCATTAAACGAATTACACGATTGGATTGCAAAGATTATGCAATCCAATTGTTTTTCGTATGAAATCATCTTTATTGATGATGGTAGTACGGATGGTTCTTGGCAAACTATTGAAGCCTTATCCAATAAGAATCCTAATGTGAAAGGCATTCGGTTTTTAAGAAATTTTGGAAAATCCCAAGCGCTTCATGCTGGTTTTGAAAAAGCCAAAGGCGATGTCGTGATTACGATGGATGCTGACTTGCAAGACAGTCCGGAAGAAATACCAGAATTGTACAATATGATTATTAATGATCGTTTTGATTTAGTCTCTGGTTGGAAAAAGAAACGTTATGATTCTGTTGTAGCAAAAAACTTACCTTCCAAATTATTCAATTGGGCTGCACGGACCACTTCTGGAGTGAAATTGCACGATTTCAATTGCGGACTCAAAGCTTATAGCCTTAAAGTCGTCAAGAATATTGATGTTCATGGCGAAATGCATCGCTACATTCCAGTGTTGTCAAAAAATGCTGGATTTTCAAACATTGGAGAAAAAGTAGTCGTGCATCAAGCTCGAAAATATGGCTCTACAAAGTTTGGAATGGATCGTTTTGTTCATGGTTTTTTAGATTTGGCTACCATTTGGTTTATTTCCCGTTTTGGGAGACGTCCAATGCATCTTTTCGGAGCTTTGGGAGTGATTATGTTGTTTATCGGTTTTGCGTTCACTTTATATCTTGGTATAGACAAGTTGTTTTTTGATCCAACAGGACGCTTGATTACGGACAGACCACAATTCTACATAGCACTTTCAACAATGATTATCGGAACACAATTTTTTATCGCTGGGTTTTTGGGTGAAATCATCCTTCGAACCAAAGATGGTAAAAAACGCTATTTAGTTAAGGATGAATTGAATTTGTAGAGAGGCTCTTCAAATTAACGAACTAATACCATCCCACATTTAACATATTGCTTATTTTTGTATTATAAAATTTATTACTTATGATTCATATTGAACCTAAAATTTTAGAGCGTATTAACGCTTGGTTAACACCTGCTTTTGATAGAGAAACACAAGAATTTATCAAAAACAGTATCGCACAGCATCCAAAAGAAATTCAAGAGAGTTTTTACCAAGATTTAGATTTTGGTACAGGTGGAATGCGTGGTATTATGGGTATTGGCACCAATAGAATCAATAAATATACGCTTGGAAAAAACACACAAGGGTTGAGCAATTACATGCATAGATCATTTCCTGGTGAAAAATTAAAGGTTGCAATTGCATACGATTGTCGTCACAACAGTAAATCGTTGGCCAAAATTGTAGCTGATGTGTTTTCTGCGAATGACATTGAAGTCTTTCTTTTTGAAGGTTTACGTCCAACGCCAGAATTGTCCTTTGCTGTAAAACATTTAGGCTGTCAATGTGGAATCGTTTTGACAGCATCACATAATCCACCAGAATATAACGGTTATAAAGTATATTGGAAAGATGGAGGTCAATTGGTACCGCCTCAAGATGGAGAAATTATCAATGAAATTAATGGTTTGGACTATTCTGGAATTAAATTTGATGCCAACGAAAGTTTGATAAAAAACATAGGTAAAGATGTTGATGATGCTTTTATCGATGCTTCTGTGAAAAATGGAAGTTTTAATACACCTCAAGAAGCAAAAGACAATTTGACGGTTGTGTTTACATCACTCCATGGTACATCTATTACTATCGTTCCAGAAACCTTGAAACGTGCTGGTTATAAAAACGTTCATATCGTCGAAGAACAACGTGTCCCAAATGGGGACTTCCCGACTGTTAAATCTCCAAACCCGGAAGAGCCTGAAGCCTTGAAAATGGCATTGGAATTGGCTGACAAAGTAAATTCCGATATCGTAATTGGTACAGATCCTGATTGCGACAGACTTGGAGTGGCTGTTCGAAATTTGGAAGGCGAAATGGTTTTATTAAATGGAAACCAAACGATGGTGATGATGACCGCTTTCCTACTGAAACAGTGGAAAAGAGAAAATAAAATTCAAGGCAAGGAGTTTATCGGTTCAACAATTGTTTCTACTCCAATGATGGCTGCTTTAGCAAAAACTTATAACGTTGAATATAAAGAAGGGCTCACAGGTTTTAAGTGGATTGCCAAAATGATCAAGGATTTCCCTAACCTAGACTTTATTGGAGGTGGTGAAGAAAGCTTCGGTTTTATGGTGGGTGATTTTGTACGTGATAAAGATGCGGTCACTTCTACCCTTTTGGCGATTGAAATTGCAGCCCAAGCAAAAGCAAATGGAAGCTCTTTTTATCAAGATTTGATTCAATTATATGTTGATAACGGTTTATTTAAGGAACGTTTGATTTCTATTACAAAGAAAGGGATTGAAGGTGCTCAAGAAATAAAGCAAATGATGGTTGATGCTCGGGAAAATCCTTTGAAAGAAGTCGATGGTTCTAAAGTAGTGCGTGTTGAAGATTATCAATTGTCAAAAGCTAAAAACTTCATTACAAATGAAGACGAAGCTATTGATATTCCAAAATCAAATGTACTAATCTACTATACTGAAGATGGTAGTAAAATAGCATTGCGGCCAAGTGGTACCGAACCAAAAATAAAATTCTACATGAGTGTCAATACAACACTTGACACTATGTCAGATTTTAAATCAACGGAACAACAATTAGAGTCCAAATTAGACGCAATTATAAAAGACATGAAGCTCGATTGATGGATAAAAATTTAATTAAATTATTACCTTATACAAAACCATATAAAGCTCATATTATTTGGAATGTCATATACAACCTGTTATATGCCCTTTTCAGTACTCTATCCTTAATTACTATTTATCCCCTTCTGGAAGTTCTGTTTGCTGAAAACGAAAAAATTTCAGTGAAACCAGAATATACAGACATCTATAATCTTGGATCTTACCTTAAAGATACTTTGTTTTATTATATGTCCTATTTATCCGAAACTCAAGGACCACAATATGCATTGTTGCTAACGGTGGGGCTGGTAATTGTTACATTCCTTTTTAAGAATCTTTTTAATTATCTCGCTTCGTACCATATCATGCATCTTAAGAATGGGGTCCTGCGTGATTTACGAAAAAAAATGTATGAAAGAATCGTTTCACTTCCAATTCCATATTATTCCGAAAAAAGAAAAGGTGATGTAATGGCTCGAATGTTGGGTGATGTCAATGAAGTGCAAAATTCATTCTTTTCTATTTTAGAATTAATTGTTAAGGAACCTGTAACCATACTTTTCGCGGTTATTTTCATGTTTAATATTAGTTTCAAGTTAACCTTGTTTGTTTTTATATTTATCCCGATTTCAGGTTTTATTATTTCGCGAATTGGCAAAAATTTAAAATCACAGTCTACTCAAGCTCAACAAGAATCAGGACACTTAATCTCTATCGTTGAAGAAAGTCTCACAGGTTTAAAGGTCGTTAAGAGTTACAATGCAGAAAATAACTTTAAAAGAAAATTCAACAACTCCATTAATCGTCTTTTAAAATTAACTAATAGCATTGGAAATAAAAACAATTTAGCATCACCTATGAGTGAATTCATGGGCATTATCACCATCGCGATTTTATTATGGTATGGTGGGAATTTAGTGTTAGTAGACAAAACACTGGAAGGCTCACTCTTTTTAGCTTACATGCTTTTGGCCTATAACATCTTAACACCAGCAAAAGCCATTTCTAAAGCGTCGTATGCCGTCAAGAATGGATTGGCTGCGGCAGAACGTGTCTTTGAAGTAATTGAGCAGGAAGATAGTATTCCAACCAAGCACAATGCCATTATTAAAACAGATTTTACCACTGATATTTCCATTAAATATATAAATTTTAGATATGAGGATGAAAATGTCCTTAAAAACTTTTCAATAACGGTTCCAAAAGGAAAAACGGTTGCCCTTGTTGGTCAATCGGGAAGTGGAAAAAGTACTATTGCAAATCTTTTGACCCGTTTTTATGATGTCAATGAGGGCGATATTTCTATAGATAACATCAATATTCGAGATTTGAATATCCATTCTTTAAGAGATCTTATGGGATTGGTCACACAAGATTCTATTTTGTTTAATGACACCATCAAAAACAACTTATTGATTGGAAAAGAGCATGCATCTGATGAGGACATTATTGATGCATTGAAAATCGCCAATGCATGGGAATTTGTCAAAGATCTCCCAAAAGGTATTGAAACCAATATTGGCGATGCAGGAGGAAAATTGTCTGGAGGGCAAAAACAACGTTTGAGCATTGCACGAGCTGTTCTAAAGAATCCTCCCATCATGATTCTAGATGAAGCGACTTCAGCATTAGATACCGAAAGTGAACGTTTGGTGCAACTTGCACTAGAAAATATGATGAAAAATAGAACGTCGATCGTAATAGCCCACAGATTATCCACCATACAAAATGCAGATGAAATTATTGTGATGCAAAAAGGCGAAATAGCCGAACAAGGAACACATCCCGAATTGATTGCCAAAAATGGCGTCTACAAAAAGTTGGTTGACATGCAAAGTTTTGATTAAATTAAATATACGTTAGAATAAATCTGAAAAGGATGCAACGTCAGTTACATCCTTTTCGTTTTATTATCAGAATTGGGGCAACTGATAATATAAAGTAGGTTAGATCATATAAACTTAATTTTTTAATATCAATAATGCAAGAAAAATATACACTTAAACGAATTTATTTGCTCTTAATCGTTTCTTTTAAATATTAAGTCTTGGTTTATAGCTATTTAAATTTCTGTAAAAGTTTATAAAAATTGATTAAACTTTTCATGTTTTTCTTTGTCTTAATTAAAACCAGTTTGTGGATCACGAATTAGAGCTTTTGCATCGTTTAAAAAATGAAGCCACCAAAGAGCACGCTTTTAGGGAGTTGTTGACGACTTATAAGGAACGCCTCTATTGGCATATTAGAAACATTGTAAAATCCCATGATGACGCAGATGACGTTTTGCAGAATACTTTTATTAAAGTTTATAAAAACATACACGGATTTAAAGGTGAAAGCAAATTATTTTCATGGATGTATCGGATTGCCACAAATGAGTCGTTGACACACATCAATAAAAATTCAAAATACAATCAATTGAGTTCAGAAGAATTTCAGCAGCAAGCCATCAACAATTTAAAAGCTGATGTTTATTTTGAAGGCGAAGAAATTCAATTAAAGTTACAGGAAGCAATTGCAACTTTGCCACATAAGCAACAGTTGGTATTCAATATGAAATACTTTGAAGATCTTAAATATCGGGAAATGTCGGAAATCCTAGACACCAGCGAAGGTGCCCTTAAAGCGTCCTACCACATTGCGGTCAAGAAAGTTGAAGAATACTTAACTAAAGATTAAACCATTTAACTTGAAATTAGTCAAAAGTATAAATTAATGCATTTTCCATAATCGCGGAAAGTAAATATGAAAAACGAACAATTACATAATATTAAGTCTTCGGGTTTTAAAATACCTGACAACTATTTTGAATCTTTGGAAGATGCCGTTTTTTCGAGGTTATCAGAAGACCATTTGGATTCTAAAGTAAGTTCAAGTGGTTTTGAGGTTCCCGATGATTATTTTGAAACATTCGATTCTAAAGTTCTGAATGCGATACCTAAAAATGAGTCTGCTAAAGTCATTTCAATTTTTAGCTGGAGAAACGTTTCTTACATATCTGGAATTGCTGCTAGTCTGGTACTTGCTTTCAATATATTTTTTAACAATTCCAATCAATTGTCCATTGACAATTTAGAAACTGCCTCTATCGAAAGTTATTTAATGGACGAAGATCTAAGCGCTTATGATATTGCCCCTTATCTAAACCTTTCAGAATTTGAATCGGATAATTTCGTGGAAAACACCATGACTGCATCAGATATTGAAGATTATTTAATTCAAAATTCTGATGTTGAACAATTAATAATAGACTAATGAGAACACTACTATTTATATTACTATTTTCAGTATCCTTGAGCGGCTTTTCGCAAGATGATGACCGTCGAGAGCGCATCAAAGCTCTAAAAGTGGCTTATCTGACAGAACAGTTGGACCTTTCCAAATCGGAAGCTGAAAAATTTTGGCCCATTTATAATGCTTACGAGAATGAAGAAGCTATGCAAAGGAGATTGGGCAAAGAAAAACGCAAGGCGATTTCCAATAACATTACGGAAAGCGAAGCAAAATCCGTATTAAACGACTTGATTGCTTATGAAACGGAACGGCAGAAACTAAAAGTTGATTTTATTGAAAGTTTGATAAAAATTCTTCCGGCTAAAAAAATCATAAAGATGAAAATCGCGGAAGATGAATTCAACAAAAAAATGTTTGAAGAATACAAAAAGCGAAAAGGACAGCATAAAGATTAATAAAATGTGCTGAAATTCATACAATCAAAGCACTGAATTCCGAACAATAAAAATTGGAATTTGGTGCTTTATTTATTTAAATTCTAATTTGGAAATCCGTCCCTTTCCCGCAGCATAAGCGACACTGTCATTTAAAAATCGAATTGTATAGAAAGATTCATCACTTAAGTGTTTCCAAGTTTCACCTTTATCGGCAGAATAGTCTATTCCTTCAAACCCCACCACAACCAATCTATTCGCATTGCTGTTGGGCACATATTGCACACAGCTTCTATAACCTGGATTTTCTCTATCTGCAACCAATCGCCAATTTTTACCTCCATCTTCAGTCACAATTTTAGTGGCTTTGTTTTCTTTAGGATTGGTATAATCTCCACCAATTGCAAATCCATGTGTTTCGTCATAAAAATCCAGTGAATAGATTCCGGTAGTGGCCTCTCCGTTAATCATGGGTGTTTCAAAAACTTCCCAAGTCTTGCCTTTATTGGGTGAAAATAAAATTCGACTCGTTTTCCCTCCTGTTGCAATCCATGTGTTGTTCCCAAATACAGAAATATTTGTATTGCTAGCTGCAAAAGCGGCTTCACCCTCTTGTATTTTTGGCAATACATCACAGGATAATTTAGTCCAAGAATGTCCGCCATCTCTCGTGATGATCACACTCATACAGTCATCCACAGGATCACCAATAGCAATGCCTTCTAGATCATTCCAAAACGTCATAGCGTCATAAAATACCTTTTCGTTCGTTTCTTTATAAACCAATTTCATCTTTCCGTCATCACCTGTTTTGTAAAGCAACGCAGGATTCTCGATACTCAACATAAAAAAATCATTAGACGTATGTGCGACAGCTCTAAAATGCAAATTTATTGAATCCTTTTTCTGAATATTAGTTGTCCACTTATTCAAATTAGGGTTATAGAGACCAAACGCGCCATTATTCGCAGCAAATGCCAAACTTTTATCATTCAAAAGTTCGATAGCTCGGATGCTCAGCGTTGTATCATTATAAATATCTTTAACATCCACAGAAATAACTGATTTGGAAATCTTCTTTTGCTCCTTTTTGCATGAATAGAATAATAGTAAAGTCATTAAAATTATTAGTGTATACCTCATCTTAACTAGTTTTGATAAAAGTAAAAAAGCTTCGCGAATTACCAACGAAGCTTTTAACAATTTGCTATAATCAATTTAATAATAAGGGGAATTTTCTCATACTTCCATAATTCTAATTTCTAACGATTTTCAAAACTGTATTTTTATTAACTGTTACCATATAAAGTCCTTTGGCAAAGTTTGAGAAATCAATTTTTACCTCGCCTTCATTCGAATACTTGTTATTGAATAGCAACTGTCCTTGTACACTATACACCTCAACAGATTCGATGTCGAAATTTGAATTTTCCAAAGTCAACGTATTTGTTGTTGGGTTAGGAAAGTATTTTAAATTGTTATTAAATGCGGTCTCATCTATAGATAAGGTTTCATTATTAATACCAAAAGTTGGAGCTTGAATCACAAAATTCCCGGTTCCATTTGGAACTCTGGCATATCCCATATCAGTAGTTTGTGCACCAAACGTGATATCTTCTAGAATTGTTCCATCTGCATACGAAAGAATGCATCGTTCACCACCTGCAGAAAATTTGAAGTCTGCATGTAAACCTGTTTCATCCAAATCTTCATCAGCCCAAACAATTAAATAGCCATTTGGAGCAATCGTTGTACCAGCTGGAAACTGCCATTTCAATAAGTTTGATTCAGTATCTGTAGCGTATAAGTTATCTAAACTCAACGTTGTTGATGTGTTATTATACAATTCAAACCAATCTTCGAAATCACCATTATCGTCAGACGCCGTTGTGGAGTTTGATGCCATAATTTCGTTAACTACCAAATCGCCAACGTTTAAGGTTGCATAGGTCGCATCAATCGAATAAAATTCATGTTCTGCTCTTGCTGGAGAAAATGCACCGATATTATTATTCTCCGCATAAATGTAATATTGTACAGCCACATCATTTACTGTAATATTTGCACCATAAACACCATCATTTGCACTTCCATCATTATGAGCGCCATCATCAAACATTAGCGTTTTAACAAAGATATCTGTAGTACTTGAACGATATCCCAAATAAACTGCGTCCGTATTCGTGTTAATTACATTTGCCGTAATATCAATAGCGCTTCCAACTTCTGGAGACATATTGGAAGGTGTAACGTTAGAAATAGTTGGTTGCGTATTTGTAAAATCGCTTAAAGCAGATAAATAAGTATTACGCCCTGGCATCAAATTACTCAATCCAGGAGCGGTATTGTTATCTACATTTACGTCTGTGGTCATATTGCTGGTAAACTGAGCATTCGTATAAAACTTATTTCCATCAGCGGATACAGCAGCCGAAATTAAGGATTGAAATGTTTGAGCTGTCGTGAAATATGTATTTGAAGCTATGTTTTCTGACAAAATGGTCTTATAATGTGCCAAATAACGTTTTTTGTAGGTCGGAACTGCCAAAAGTTTCTGAACCAGTGGCCATGCCGCTTCATTAGAATGCAACAAATGTGACAATTGTCTTTTTTGAGCTGTGCTATTTAGTGGTGGTCCTTGAGAACCAGTCATTGCAAAAACACCCAAACTCATGTTTAAATCCCAAACAATTGGGTTGAACCTTCCGTTGTCATCTTTGTATAAATAGTAATTCTGTTTGAACTGTCCAATGTAACTATCCAAATTAACCATGACATTATCAAAAGCTAGCATCCAGATTGCTCTATCCACATCTAAAATAGCCTCAAGATTTGCTGTGTTGGCAGTTGTAGTTGTAGACAACACATTGGTCAGATTAATCAAATCATCCCAGCCTTCATCTGATTTCATCTCGTAAGCGCTTTCATAACTAGCACTATTGTTGCCTAAATATGCTAAATTGGGAAGATTAGTCGATTGAGGACCTGCTCCATCTGGCGGACTGCAATCAAAAAATGCGTTGTCGTTTGAACCAAAATGGTTACTGACGAATTTCTTTGAAATCGATTCGACATTTGTGTACAGACCAATCAAATTTCCGTTGACATAGACATTGGCGTAATTGGCTTCCGGAGCATGCATATACTGTCTCAAAATTGAATAGGAAAGAGTTTCTCTCACAAATGAAGGGTCAAAGATGACATTGCTCAATTTGATATCAGTATAACCTTGATAATTTTGGTCCACATAGGTATCCAATTCAATGTGCCATGGATTTTTGGTGTAGTTGGCATTGTAGGAACTATTTCCTTTATATTTCACGCCGACGGTATTAAAAACTGTACCGTTTATTGTAACGGTTTGGGCTTCGATATAATTTCCATCGCCAGCTTTTTCAGCATCCAATAATGCATCCCAATTGCTTTGGGCAAATACAATCTCTATGGTTTGAATGGTATTCGAATCATAAAGTTCCTGTGAATACGTTTTTGCAAAAACGCATAAAACACATAAAAGTGTAATTATTTTTTTCATGTTTATCTGTTTAATTTTTAATGGTTTTTATATATAGATGCGTTATTTAAAATAAACTTGCGGTTGAATTAAAAAAAAAGCTTCGCAAGGAACCAACGAAGCTTTTCAACCAAAAAAACAGAAACTCAATTTTCTTTTTCCAGTGCTTTTACATCTGTAATTAATTGTGCCATCGAGGCGCGGTTTAAACCATTGTAAATTCCTCTTATGTGTTTTTTCTTATCTATCAGCAGGAAATTTTCTGTGTGCAAAAAATCATCGATATCTTTTGGCACACCCAAATCGTTTTCCACAAAATAAGCTTGTCTCCCAAGATTATAAATTTCGGTTTTGTCGCCTGTAACCAAATGCCATTTGTGGTCTATTACACCATTTTTATCAGCATAGTTTCTTAAAACTGGCACAGAGTCCATTGTTGGTGTTACGGTATGCGACAAAAATAGAATGTCATCATTCTCCTTAAATTCTTCCTGAAGTTTAAACATGTTTGAAGTCATCTGCGGACAAATGCCTGGACAACTTGCAAAAAAGAAATCGGTTATGTAAATCTTACCATCAAAAGTGCTTTGCGTAACGGTTTCGCCCAATTGATTCGTCAATTTAAAATCCGGAATTTTATGGAATTCCTTTTCCTCTTTGCTATTTGGTGTTATCCAATGCGGCGAGAACGACTCCTCGTTGTAATAGGGCAGAAATTCTGTTCTACTCGTTTCTTCAACTTTTATGTCTTCTTTTTTAGTTCCCTGTTTACAACTTGCAACAAGTATTACTAAGAAAATATATATTAACTTTTTCATCTTATTGACGTTTAACGACTTCATTTTCCAATTGATAACATGAATTAGAGCGCATCAAACCGAACACGCGGCCATTTTTTGCTTCATAATTTACGTAAAGCTGACCTGTGTTCATCCACGCTTTCTGCAAGCCTTGTTCCTGACCATCAACGAGTTGCCTCAATTTGGCGAGATTACCATCTGGAAACCACTGCTTTTCTTCACCTTGTTTAACACCATTGATGTAATTTGACTCCTCTGAAACCTGACCATTTTCCCACCAGCTTTTGTAAAGACCAACCAACTTATTTTGATGATAATGGCTTTCCATTCGCAATACGCCATTTTCAGAATATCTGCGGGCCACACCTTCCCTTTTCCCTTTATGATACCCTAATTTTTCTTGCACGATTCCATTGTCATAATACTTTACCGAAAATCCATTAAAAGGTTTGCTTTTATAATACCATTTACCTTCTGCTCCATTAAGAACCAATTCCTTTTTAAGTACCTCAACACTATCGATAATTACAGATGTTTCCTCTGCAACCTGCGAGTTGTTTTCATTGGATACATTTTCAGGATTTTGTCTGCAGTTACTGAAACAAATGAACATCAATATTAGAAAAAGGTATTTCATAAGAATCGATTAGTAACCTTGATAAGGACCAGCAAATGCCAAATAAGACCCTGTAGTGGAGTAGATTTCATTGATGATGTGATAGTGATACTCTTCAGCGCCACTCGTATATTGCGTTGCAGAGGTATGTCCACCTGAAGCATCTAAATCCGTTGGATAAGAACCTGTAGATGTGCATTGTCTACCATAAAGGAACACACCATCCAACAAAATTCCGACAAGGTTGGAATCATCATCGGTAAAGGCTTTCGGCTCCAAATGGTAATGATAAACGCCAGGACCGATATGTGCTCCTGTCCAATCTAAACTTGCTGCGGCCTGATCTAATGCGCCTCCTCCTTCTTGATCATTGAATATTGAAGAACCACTTACTGCAATACCAATGGTATTCAGTTGCGTTGATACTGTACTTCCTGTCAGATTTGGTGTAGCATCCACTCGAATGGTGGTAGCATTATTATTACTGGACATAATACTTGGTGTTACATCCACCGTTGGTTCATCTCGATAGAGTGCGTTACCAACTCCCCAATAGACTGTTTCATGGTCTGGTAAACCCGTAGTTTCAATCACCACATCTGAACCATCTAAATATATGGTGGTTGCGTCCGTATTAAAAGCAGCAAAAGCGGCATGTAATTCGCCTGTAGTTTCTTCATTTTCTTCTGCTGTACTTGAGTCATCGCTGGAACATGCCATGAAAATGACCATTCCCAATGTCAAAATCATTGATAATTTTAAAAAATTTTTCATTCTGTACAATTTATTTTTAAGGTTTGTATAAGTTTAGATGTGATTTGAAATAAAAACTTGCGCTTTAACTGTAAATTATTTTTGCGATTAATCTCGAGGTGGTCTTCCCTGACCTTGTTTACCTTTTTGTTGTGGTATTTTTTTCAATTCTTCTTTTGTGATAATACCATCCTTATTACTATCAATCTTATCAAAATCATCACTTAACGGTCCTTTTACTTCGTCTTTGGAAAGTTGACCATCCTTGTTGCTATCCATTTCCGTAAAAAGTTGCCCTATATTTGGTTTGCCGTTTGGATTTCCTTGGCCTCCCTCCATTCCAACTTGTCGTTGCTCTTCTTGAGGAACTTCTCCCATGACACATCGACTGATATATGGAAACTCCGCAGTAACCAAATACATATAGTTCCCATCTATTGTGATGCCATTGCACTCGTCTAAATCTCCAGAACCAGAGACATATTCAAAATCTGATGTAAAGGTTCCATCATGATGTCCGCCAACTGAAACATCAATATGCTGCCCTGGATTTTCATAAACACAGTTCTCCCCTTCGCGATTTCCCGCTAATGCTTTATAACTCGGTTTATATTTTCCACTTTTTGAATAATACATGGGAAACCCGTCATGAGCAAAACCAATATGTACCAAATCTTCACCAGAATCAAATTCTTCAATGACTGACGTGGGTGTACCATGGTAGTGATAGGCTCCAGTTGGTTGCACGTGCGCATGATTGAAGTCAAGTCCCATATCAATGACATCCTGTAATGCTTCTACGCGATAATTTTCGCCAGTTTCACATTCAACCACTTCAGCTGTTCCCGGTTCAAATTTTATACCATTTAAAGCGATTCCTGGTTCTCTAATCCATTGTGCTTTCCCAGTTTTCTTTGGGTTTACCGGAAACGTATAAGTTCTATTTTGCTCCGAAATTGTGTTTGGATTACCAGGATTTGGAAACGACCCTGTTTTATGATTTGGTATCGCGTTCGTGACCATCGTCCTTGTATTACCGCTGACTGTCACTATGGTTTTTGTTCCATAGTGTGCATCTTCTATGGTGTAATTCCCAAAATAATCGATGGGTTCATTTGTTTGATGTTCGTCGTCGTGAGTATGATAGGAAATGCCATCGTGACTATGTGAATTTACATGTTTGCCACCATTACAACTTAACAACACTAGACTCAAAAGGATTGTTAATATTTTATTTTGCTTTGTCATTTTCAATTAATATAATTTAGAATTTTTCCGTTTTAATTTTAGTTTAAAGTTTTTTAACTTAAAAGGAGTTTTTTCCTTTGCATCAATTTTTCATTCTCTGCGAGTTTCGTTTATGAAAAGGATGATATCTTCAATAAATGCTAATTTCAATTGATGTTCTATTTAAGATGTGTTTTTGAGGAAAAACCTGTGTTCAAAAGGTCTTTTTTTTGAAAAATAAGGAAATTTTATTCCCCTAATTCCTGTTTTAATTTTATCGCAAGTGTTTCTGTTTTTTTTCGAAGATTGCTGCCAATCAGCAACTGTATATTGGTTTGCGCAAGACAATCTATGATGCTGTTTTGATAGTCTCGACTATTCAACAACTCCATATAGTTTGACTTTTGTCCAAAGGTCCTGATATGATTGTAGTTTTCATTCTCTTTTGGGAGCATATCGATTAATGAAATATGTTTTTCTATATTCGGTTTCAATCGGTTATCTACAATGCCTCTTATTTTCATGTCTTGGTCTTCAAATGATTTCAATTGGGTCGGATATTGCGCAATCAATTCGATGAGTGAGTCATTGCCGATAAATTGGAATTTGTCCGTCATATTAACCGAACTCAATGCTTCGTCCCTCAAATTTGTGTTTCTAAATTTTATCTGAACAATCAAATCTTTGGTATCTTGAGTTAATTCGTTGGACTCCAGACCGACAGCGTTGAGCGTATTTTGCATAGAACGTACGCTGCTATTATATCGAACAATGGAACTGTCCAAAACTTTCAGATTGGTATTTAACTCTTCATATAAGCTTTCGTATATTTTTACTTGGACAATTTTATTTTTTCTAATTTCATTCAAATTGTTGATTTTCCATGCGATTAAAATACCAATGACAATCAGCAAAATTTCGCCCAGAGCATATACTATGTAACTTTTCATTTTACCTTCCTTCAATAATACTTTTCTAAATTTTCTAAATAATCTCATAACTTTAAATTCAATCATTAAAAAAAGCTCCGTAATTTCTCACGAAGCTTTTAACCAAAAACAACTTAAAACAAATTCAAAACTTTACTATGAACTCAACTTATTGCAATCACTTTTCTTTTCTTTTTGGCTTTGGCGCCTTTTCCAATTCTTTTTCGGAGATAAAGCCATCTTCATCGGTGTCGATTGTCGCGAAATCATCTTTAATTGGACCTTTCACTTCATCTTTGGATAACTTTCCATCCTCATTCTTATCCATCTCTTTTAAAAGCTCCTTGAATGTTGGTGGCTTTTTTTCCTGTTTGTTCTGACCTTGTCCGAAAGAGTTGGTTGACATAAGGACTACGATTCCAAAACTTAAGATTGCTGTATTAATTTTGCTATTTTTCATATATTTTATTTTTATGTGTTATGTAGTTTTAGATGCTGTTTAATGAACTTCCTTGTGGTGGTTCATGTTAATTAAAACACAAAAAAAGACCCTCGTTTAAGGAGAGTCTTTATGTTAAGTTAGTAGTACTTTTTATGTCCTATTCATTTCTTAAAATCATCTATATTCAGACCATTATTGAATTTAATGTTTGTCCATGTGACATGAATCCAAGGGTCTTCACTAACATCTGCATTCCAAGTCGATTGTTTATACTGACGTTTTGTTGGAATCAAAAGGCCATCTATGTCTTCGTATTCAAGTTGCATTATATTGGGAATTTCCATCGCACCAAAATCAGCTACTGTAAATAAAAACTGGTCGACCATGACCGTGTTTTTATTTATATATAATTGATAGATATCGGTAGGTTTGTCATCTTCTGAATTGAAAGATATTTTAACTATGTCATACGGTTGTTCACTGATTGTTTTTTCTCCGAGATAGTCATAATTCAGTCCTGGGTCCAATAATTTTTGAAACATGGTAAACCAGTAAAAATTAGTTGGTCTATTAAAAGCCACTCGCTTCAATCTGGTAGAATCATTCAAAATTTCTCCTTTATGCTTAAGCCAATACTCATTTCCATCATACCCTTGCTCAATCAATCCTTCTAAATCAGGGAATGTACGCTCATGCTTTTGGTAAGCGCCATAAGACAATTCTCCATTAAAGAGATATTTTTCAGTAGATATATCCATTTTTCCATCAGGCGTTTGATAGGTGTAGGTATACACAACATCCTTTTTCTGACTCAACATGTTATAATTGCCTACTTTTTCTACCATTTTTTGAACCAATTCCTTGCCCTTATTTTGAACAATTGGAGTTTTTTCTGGCGTAACGATTTCTTTGTTTTTTTCTTTACACGATAAAAAGTGCATACTTATGATGATAATAGAGAATAGTTTGAACTTCATTTTTATAATTTAGATTGTTTTCAAAAATACGATAAAACTTATTGTCGGATTTTTTCTGCTATCAATTCTTTACAACTTACTGCTTTCTGCAAGCCATATCGTTTACCGTTTTTGGCTTCAAAGTTTCTGTATAAACTCCCATTTATTCTCCAAGCTTGTTGCAAGCCATCTTGCTTATCATCTTTGTAGTTGTACACATACGCAGGTGTACCGTCTGAAAACCAACTCTTTTGTAGACCTTCTCTTTTTTCGTTGTAATAGTTGTATTCGAATTTTAAAATTCCAGTATCTTCCCAGTAACCCCGTTGCTTGCCTACCGAAAGATTGTTTTTATAGGAACGGATTTCATAAGGTTTTCCATTGGAATAGTAACTTCTATATGTTCCGTAAAGCTTACCGTTTAATACAGAACTATAGGTTTTAACTTGGAATCCTTTTTGTTCTTTATAAACGACTCCAGAATACAATTCACCTTTTAAATAATAAAGTCCATTATTGAACGAAACGTTGTCATCATCAAAATAGATGGTGTCTTTGGGTATTTGTGATGTATCGATGGAATAATCAAATTCATGATTTGTCGAGACTTCTTGAACTTCTTTTTTGCATGAAATCAAACCTATAAAAATTAGCACCCCAATTAGAGGTGCTATAGAACTTTTAAATGTATGCGTCTTTTTCATTTGTCGACCAATTGCTCAATATTTTTTTATATTAATTATTGAGTAAACGTCCCTTTGGTACCATTATAGGCTCCAGATTTTATAACATAAAGCCCAGAAGTTGAATACACCTCATTGCTTACGTGGTAATGGTAGATGGCTTCAGAAAAATCTGCGGTAGTACTTATATGACCACCATTTTCATCTAAATCACTTGGGTACGATTCGTCCATATCTTTACGTCCATAGACAGGAAAACCATCCCTTAAAAAACCAATCAGATTATTATTATCAACCGTCAAATAAGTGCCTTCGCAATGATAATGATAGTCCTCATTCGGACCAGGGTGTGCACCAGATGCATCAAAGGTACTCCAAGCATTCTCCTGTAAAACACCACCACCTTCGTAGTCGTTGTATAGAGGCACACCATTGAGAGCCATACCAACCGCTCCTAATTCAGTTTGTTCCTTATTGGAAGCCTCCGTTGGATTTGTGGGAATGGTCATGGCGTAGTTAAATGTGGTCATTGAGGTATTCATATTTGCGTGATTGGTGCCCGGAAAATCTTCATACATTTCATGACCAACACCCCAATACGGTGTTTTATGGTCTGGCAATCCGGTACTTCTAATGGTAATCGTACTTCCATTGACCTCAACAGTGACGCCATTCGTATAGGAATTAATATAATTGTTCTGAACAACGCTCGTGATGTCAACAGCACTTTCACTTATCACTATTGAATCGTCAGAATCATCTGAATTGCATGACAGTAATACCAGAGCTGTGAGAGTTAGAATTGATAGTTTCATTTATTTGGATATTTTATTATATGTTATTTATATTTCTTTAGACTATTTCAATTGATGATTTCAAAAATCTAATCTCTTTTTTTCCGTTTTGGCTTATCTGTAGTTTCATAAAACGCCTTTAATTCCTCTAAATCCAATTCATTGTCTTGATTGGTGTCGATAGCACTAAAATTTTTGACGAGTTCGCGGTTATCTTTTGCTGCGACTTCGAGTTCATTTAGTGAGCCATCGCCATTATCATCCACCTGTTTTAGAATTTTTTCAGCAGAGACATTTTTGGGCGTTTTATCATCTAAAGACGCTTTTAATTCTTCTAAATCGATGAATCCATCTTCATTGAAATCAATTTCATCGAAATCTTCTGAAATTTTTCCTCTTTCATCTTTTGCAGCCTCGTCTTTATCGATAAATTCATCCTTGTTGGTGTCCAATTTTGAAAATATTTCTGATGCATCTGGCTTATTTCCTTTTTGTTCACCTTTTCCACCACCTTGTCCTCTGCCGCCGCCTTGACCACCTCCTTGTGGACCTTGTGCAAACGTTACAAAACAAACTAACATTGAAAAAACAGTCAATAGCAATTTTAATTTATTGTTTTTCATTTCGAGTTATTTTTGTGATAATAATCTTCATTAAAAAGGTTAAAGCGAAAATTCCAAGTAAAATCAAAAAGGTTTTATAGGTAAAAAAACTGGCCTCACTCTTGGCTTCTATAACAAATTGATGATTGTTGGCAACTAATTTAAGCGTGTGATTGTTGTCATCATTTAAAACAAAATGCTCTTTACTAAATCCTCCCTTCAATAGCACCAAGGCACTTTGACTTTTATATATATCTGAAAAAGCGCTGTTTTTCACAAATACGGATTTTATGTCTGAAGGCATACCGAACACCTTAAACACAACTTTGGTTTCATGACCTAATATGATACGTCCTTCACTTAACCGAATGTCTTGACCATCATTAAATGTAAGGGTAAGATTGTTTTTGATATGCTGCAACACCATTTGTTGAAACTCTTCCGGAGTTTTATAAGGTGTATCGGCAAAATGTGTTCTTATTTCCTGCTGAAAGGCAGTCAACGATGCACTTATTTGCAATACCCAGGTTTTATTTTCCTGTTCTACCAACATAGTTGTTGATATATCTGGTTGATGTGCATTAGCCGACAGCGTGACCAACAGCGCAATTGAAAAAATGATTTTTTTAAACATAATATCTAAATTTTAAAGGACGTAAGCGCCATAAAGACAATCTATAAAGTTGTTGTTCCCTGGAGCGTCCGCATGGTAGTGATAACCTCGTGTCTCATCATAATGACCTCTGCAGGCGTCTAAATCTGTTGGTTCATCGCCATTTACATCTAATCTTGCATATAACCCATGACCATCCATTGCATACCCAATCATAGCAGAATGGGAATCCGTTTGAGCAATCTGTGTGGATACGCCAGTAGCAGCATGATAATGATAACCCGCATTTAAATTAATATGTCCTCCAGCATCATCAAATGGTGCCAATGTGTAAGCTCCTAAAATAGCATCTGTTGGTGCTGGAGCATCAAAAACAACTCCGTTGAAGGCAAGACCTCTTTGTGATGGGCCTTGGGTTGAACCAGGGCCAGGAGCTCCTCCAAAGCTTATGGCACTCGATTGTTTTACAGGTGTAATCGGTATTAAATAAGTTTGCGTCAAATTGGCAACGTAAGATGGCAAACATTGTACACAAAAATTTTCATATTCTGCTCCAACATTCGGGTTGGCGGCATTCGCACAATCCTCTTGGGTTTCTGTGGTATAGATATCGCCATTGGCATCATACATTTGCCAATTGCTATCATTATAAAAAGTTGCCATATTTTCTATAAATGCGCCATCTACATCATATACTTGGCCACCTTCCAACCAAATTCCCCCTGCTGAAGCATCATCCGAAATATTATTTGGACACCAAGGTCCCATTTCGTGGTCAGACGGAGAACTTGTTGCCACGATTTGATAACATTCCGTGACCGTTCCATCCGAAAGTGTACATGGCACTGTGGTAATCGTCACTGCCGATGTGTTTGTCAAGAATAAGGACGCATCTACATTCACGACCAAATCTCCATCAGACGAATCATCTGTAGAATCACCATTACTATCATCTGAACTGCATGCTGTCAAGAGAAAGATCCCTAACCCAAGAAGTCCGAATCCTTTTACTAATATTTTAATTGTTTTCATATTTATGGTTTTAATTGTATTGATATATTTTTAGATGCAAAAACTTGTCTAACCTTGTGTTTAATTGTCTTTTTTTTTGAAAAAAGCTTCGCAATCACTCACGAAGCCTTCCACCACTATCAACCAAACAAAATCAATGAATTTTCGGACTAACTCAAATTCGTATCTCCTTTAGGTTTATTTAATGCGTTCTTTACTCTTTGGTTTGGGCGCTTTTTTGAACTCTGCTTCTGAAATAAATCCATCCTCATCAGTATCGACTGTAGAAAATTCTTCTTTTAAAGGTCCTTTTACTTCAGCTTTAGATAATTTTCCATCTTCATTCTTATCCATTTCTTTCAGTAATTCACTGAATGTTGGTGGCTTTTTTTCTTGTTTGTTCTGTCCTTGTGCCATAGAGCTGGTTGACATTCCGACCAATATTCCGAAACAACCAATTGCTATTTTAATTTTATTATTTTTCATATCTATAAATTTTATTGTTATGAAGTTTTAGATGCCTTTATATGAAACACCTTGTGGCTGCTACTGTTAATTAAATCACAAAAAAAAGACACTCAATTTATGAGTGTCTTTTATATTGGAGTTTATATGTTTAGTCTCGTTTAGGTGGAGGTGGTGGTCCATCTGGCTTTCCTTCTCCGCGCAATGCCCCATGAATCAATTTGTCGAGTTTTTCCTTTTGTTCTTCATTGCTGATGGATTCTATTTCCTTGAAAAAGTAAAAAGTGGTTTTGTCTTTCGATTTCCCATTGTCCCCTATAAGTGCCACAATTGAATCAATGACGGTTTCATCAACCGAACTTTCTGATATTTTGCTAAACAATTCATCCTTTAAATGTCGTTCATTATCAAAAATTACCTTCATTTTATTATGATGTTTATCGCTGATTTTTTGGAATTCCTTCATTTGTGACTCATTAAACTTCAATTCTTTCACGATAAAATCACCTGGGCCTTTTCGATCATCAGCTTGTGGTCTTCCCAAATAATTGACCAAGAAAAATCCATTGGCAACAATCAAAAATGCTAAAAGGATGTATAAAATTGTATTTTTCTTCATAACTGTTAGTTTAATGCAGAAAACTCAGATTCTACGGACAATCCATAAGAATCGGCGAATTCATTGACGCTATCATCATATGTGTTGGAATTTACATTCATAAATGCAAAAGCATTCAGCACAATAAAACCGATTAACAATGCCAATTGTATATGTGGTGTTAACCATGACCAAAATGTTGGTTGTGCCACTTCCCTTTCGGCAAATAATAGATTCATGGTTTTATCCTTAAAAAAAGGAGAAACCTTTACCTGATTTATGGAATCAAGACTTTCGAATGTCGTTTGAATCTTTTTTTGTATGTCTGATGATGTTCTCATATATTCTTTTGATGCAGTTTTCTCAAGAAACTTGCGTTTAAAAATCATTTTTATAATAATTCTCCAAAATTACCTGTAAATTCTTTTTTGCCCTGAACATTAAAGACTCAATTGAAGACACGCTTTTATCGATAATTTCACTGATTTCCTCATGGCTTTTATCGTCAACTTTGTGCAATGTAAAGACGATACGCTGTGCCTCAGGCAACTGATTAATCGCTCTAAATATGATGTCACTTGTTTCTTTATTTTCCATCTGAATACCCGGATGGTTGATTTCGGTAAAATAATTGGTCTTGTCCAAAGGCATTTCATTTCCTGAAATACTCTGTAAAAAGGCAAAACGCTTTTTAGTGTTACGTTTTCTAATGAATTCCAAGCATTTGTTAGTCGTAATCCTGAATATCCATGTGGACAGTTTAGAATCGCCCTTGAATTTGTCTATCGAATTGAACACTTCCACAAAAACTTCCTGTGCTATGTCCTCGGCATCTTCTCTATTTGGCACAAAAGAAATGCAGGTGGCAAAGACTTTTTGCTCAAACTGATCAATCAATTTGCTGAAAGCATTTCTGCCTCCACCTTTTAGTTCTTCTATAAATTGTTCTTCTTCCAATCTTTTTCAATTACTCAAAATTAGACAAATTTTATTAATGAATTAAAGCTTACCTTTGCATGCTTAATTTTAATTTAAGATGGCTGCAACTACAGCTTAAGATTAAATGTTATTTATACATAGAAAACTTAAGACTGAAAACTGCCAACTGAAGACTGAAGACTGATAAAAATGCGCTTACACAGAAATTTATGCTTTGCCGTTGTTGATGGATTAATGTTGATTTTCAACGAAGGTAAATATGCCGACAAGGTAATTCAACAATTACTCAAGAGAGACAAACGCTGGGGAGCACGCGACAGAGCTTTTGTCGCAGAAACCACATATGATATTGTTCGATGGAAGCGTTTATATGCCGAAATTGCCGATGTCAAAGAACCATTTGATCGAGATAATATCTGGAGACTATTTGCTGTTTGGGCTACTTTAAGAGGTATTAAACTTCCCGATTGGACTTATTTTGAAAACACACCTTTAAGAAAAATAAAAGGTAAGTTTGATGAACTTTCCAAAACCAGAAAATATCGTGAATCCATCCCGGATTGGATGGACGACTTGGGGAAAAAAGAATTGGGTGATGCCATCTGGACGAAAGAAATAGCGGCCTTAAATGAGCAAGCTGATGTGATTTTGAGAGTAAACACACTTCATACTACGAAAGAAAAATTGCAATCAGAGTTGTTCGATTTAGATATTGAAACTGAATTTCTTCCAGACTATCCTAATGCTCTAAAATTGAAAGAGCGTGCAAATGTCTTTCAGACCGAAGCCTTTAAAAATGGGCATTTTGAAGTTCAGGATGCGTCTTCACAATTGGTTGCCGAATTTTTGAATGTAGAACCTGGTATGCGCGTGGTAGATGCTTGCGCTGGAGCTGGAGGTAAAACATTGCATATAGCTTCGCTAATGGAAAACAAAGGACAAATAATTGCTCTCGACATCTATGGTAACAAATTAAATGAATTGAAACGTAGAGCAAAAAGAAATGGAGCTTTCAACATAGAAACTCGTGCGATTGAAACTACGAAAGTTGTTAAAAAATTATACGACAAAGCTGATAGAGTTCTGATTGATGCACCATGTTCAGGATTAGGTGTTTTGCGCAGAAATCCAGATGCCAAATGGAAGCTTCAACCAGAGTTTATCGATACGATAAAAGAAACTCAACAAGAAATTCTTCAACAATACTCCAAAATTGTGAAGCCTGGCGGACAATTGGTCTATGCCACCTGTTCCGTTTTGCCATCAGAAAATCAACTCCAAGTTGAGCAATTTTTATTAACAGAACTCGGAAAAGAATTTAACTTTGTAAAAGATAAAAAGGTATTGTCACACAAATCGGGCTATGATGGATTTTATATGGCCTTACTCGAAAAGAAAAAATAACTTAAAGATGAAAAAACTTTACACTTTCATAACAATTTTAATCACAGCAACCGTGGTCGCGCAAGTACCTGCTGGATACTACAACACAGCAACAGGTTCTGGCTATGCACTTAAAACCCAATTGCGTAAAATCATCGATAATGATAGCGATGGGATTTCTGGGGAGCATTTATCACAAGATAATGGTTACGCTGGTCTTTATGATACTTTTATCCTTTCCGACAAAGATTTCTATTATGAAAATAACGGAACACTTTTAGACATGTATTCTGAAAAACCTGCTGGAACTGATGCTTATGAATTCACTTATGGTGTCAATCAAGATGACGGAAGTGGCGGCACGGCAGAAGGTCAAAAATACAATAGAGAACATATTATTCCGCAATCTGTCTTTAATGGAGATTCTCCGATGAAAAATGATGCCCATTTTGTGGTGCCAACTGACAAATATGTAAATGGTGTCAGAGGAAATTTGCCATTTGGAAGAGTTCTAAATGCAAATTTCACGTCCACTAACGGTACTAAAAGAGGAAATAACAACAATTCCGGTTATTCAGCAGGCTATTCAAATGATGTTTTTGAACCTATTGACGAGTTCAAAGGTGACATTGCTCGTATGTATTTCTATTTTGCTACGAGATATGAAACATCGTTGAGTGGATGGTCTTACGACATGTTTGACGGTTCAACAAATAAGGCATTCGATCAAACATTTTTGAATATTCTTTACCAATGGCATGTTCAAGACCCGGTGTCTCAACGTGAACTTGACAGAAATAATGCTATTCACGATCAACAAAATAATCGCAATCCTTTTATTGATAATCCAGCTTATGTATTCAATGTTTGGCAAAGTGCCTTGGCTATCAGTGAATTCGAACAACAAAACGCGATTAACATCTATCCAAACCCAATCGATGGCAACACGCTATATATTGCAACCAACAAAGCAGTTTCAGTTGAAATATATAATGTATTGGGAAAAAAAATAATTACTACAAAAGTTGACACCATCAATAATAAAGTAGATGTTGGATTCCTATATAGTGGTGTTTATCTGATAAAATTAAGTTCAAATAATGGTTCGATAACTAAAAAGATTATCAAAAAATAAATTAAATATTTAATTTTAATAAAAGCGATTTCAATTTGATTTCGCTTTTTTTGTGGTTTGAAATCAGGCAAAACTGTGGTGGTGGAAGTGCCCTCGATCTTTCAATTTGTATGAGAAATGCAAATTTTCAAATTTTTAACATCAAAACTGTCAAAAGAATTTATTTTTGTAGCCCGAAATAAATGTTGTAAGAACGTTTAAGTTCCAGTTAATTTTATTTTAGAATCCTAAAAATAATAGCATGAAAAAAATTTACTTCATATTGGCGTTTTTGACGACCGCACTACTATCTGCTCAAATTCCAGCAGGATATTATAATTCTGCAACAGGTACTGGTTACACCCTTAAAACGCAACTGAAAAATATTATTGACAATTCCAATAATGGACTGCCAAATGAGCACGTAGCTACAGACCAAGGTTACAATGCTTTAGATGGTTTATATGCAACTAGCGACCGGGATATTTATTACGAAAATGATAATACAATTCTAGATTTATATTCTGAAAGACCTAACGGAGCTGATGCTTATAGCTACACCTACGGGTCAGACGAATGTGGTAATTACAATAGCGAAGGTGATTGTTATAATAAAGAACACGTCATTCCTCAATCTGTTTTTAATGATGCTTCTCCAATGCGAAACGATGGCCATCAAGTAATCCCTACCGATGGACGTGTCAATGGTTTTAGAAGTAATTATCCTTATGGTGTGGCTGGTTCTTTAGTTTCGCAAAGTGGTATCACCAACCCAACAACCAATGGATCAAAATTAGGCAACAATCTAAATAGCGGTTATTCTGCTGGTTATACAGGAATTGTTTTTGAACCCATAGATGAATTCAAAGGCGACATTGCTCGTATCTATTTTTACTTTGTCACTAGATACCAAAGTCAAGTTGGTGCATGGTCAAGTTATGCTATGTTCGACGGAAGCACAGACAAAGTACTAGATGAACCTTTTTTGAACATCTTAATGACGTGGCATTTGAATGATCCCGTATCGCAAAGGGAAATCAATCGTAATAATGCAGTTTATAACTTTCAGAATAATAGAAATCCATTTATTGACCATCCTGAATATGCTCAATTAATTTGGAATCCAACGCCTGATACGGTTGCCCCTACAGTTCCAACGAATTTAGTTGTAACTAATGAAGCTTCTACAAGCATTTCCTTATCATGGACTGCATCTACTGATGATATTGCAGTCGCTTCTTATGATATTTATGTTGATGGTGTTTATAATACAAATTCAACCACTACAAACGCAACCGTAATAAACTTAACTCCAGAAACGACCTATACCTTTACCGTATTGGCAAAAGATGCGTCTAATAATATGTCCGCTCAAAGTGCTCCAGTCGATGGAACTACTACAGAAGCTGGATCAAGTGGCTCCGAATGTGCATCAGAAACCTTCGCAAATATCACAACAGGCTCGAGTTCTTATTCTGATATCAGTTGGAGTGGAGATGATGGTTTACAATGGAGCGCAACAGAAGCGAGAACTGATCAAACATTAACAAACGAAGCAATCACCATTAGAAATGGAGCGATTACAGCACCAACTATCGCTGGAGGAATTGGAAGTTTGACAATAAAGACAAAACGAGTTTTCGGAGGAACAAGTGGAACATTTAATTTGAACGTGAATGGTACATTGGTCGGAACGATTGGCTATGGTGCCCAAGATGAAGTACAAACCATTATAATTCCAAATATCAATATTGAAAATAATGTGACTATCACTATTGACGGAAATAGCCTCGCAACCAATCGCGTTGTGTTTGATGATTTGAGCTGGACTTGTTATAGTAATTTGGGTGTTGAAGATTTTAACTTTTCAAATGTGAAAATGTTTCCAAATCCTGCTAAAGATAATTATGTTACTATTGAATCAAATGAAACAATTAGTGCTGAAGTATTTGATATACTAGGTAAAAAAGTATTGGCTCAAACAGTGTCTCAAAACCAAAAACAAATCAATATTTCTACTTTATCAAAAGGAATGTATCTGGTGAAATTAAAATCTGATAGAGGATCAATTACAAAAAAATTGATTAAACAATAATATTTATAGCAATCAAAAAAGCGACTCATAATAGTCGCTTTTTTTATGCCTTTTTTATTAAAATCTATCCTTTAAAAACACTAATTTTGCTTTTTTAAAACAACACACAAACTCATACATAATGATTCATTTCTTCGGAAACCAAAACAGTAAAGTCTTTGCTGTTCAAGCAACAAAAGAATTATCTAACGAAACCATCTCAAAATTAGTTTGGCTTTTTGGTAACCAACCTAAAATAAACACGGCATCTCTTGATGCCTTTTTTATTGGACCACGTGCCGCGATGATCACACCTTGGAGTACGAATGCGGTCGAAATCACACAAAATATGGGAATCGAGGGTATTTTTCGAATTGAAGAATTTCAGCATGTTCAGGAAGATTTTAAAGATTTCGACCCAATGATTTCTGAAAAGTACAGAGGCTTGAATCAAGAGTCCTTTACCATTCACAATCAACCAGAGCCTATTGTGGAAATTGATGATATTTCTGCTTACAATCAACAAGAAGGTCTAGCCTTAAATGATGAAGAAATTGAATATTTAGAAGGTGTTGCTAAAAAAATCGGTAGAAAGTTGACAGACTCTGAAGTATTTGGCTTCTCACAGGTCAATTCCGAACATTGTCGTCATAAAATTTTCAACGGAACTTTTGTGATTGATGGTATTGAAAAACAGACGTCACTTTTCAAAATGATTAAGGAAACGTCCAAACAATATCCCAACGATATCGTTTCTGCCTACAAAGACAATGTGGCTTTTATCAAAGGACCAACAGTCGAGCAGTTTGCACCAAAAAGTGCGGACAAACCAGACTATTATCAAACACAAGATTTTGATTCTGTTATTTCCTTAAAAGCGGAAACACATAACTTCCCGACAACTGTTGAGCCGTTTAATGGCGCTGCAACAGGTTCTGGTGGCGAAATTCGAGATCGATTGGCTGGAGGAAAAGGCTCTTTGCCATTAGCTGGAACAGCAGTATATATGACTTCTTACTCAAGACTCGAACAAAATCGTCCGTGGGAACAAAAAATGGCAGCACGTCCTTGGTTGTATCAAACGCCGATGGACATTTTAATAAAAGCATCCAATGGCGCCTCCGATTTTGGAAACAAATTTGGACAACCGCTTATTTGTGGCTCTATCTTGACATTTGAGCACGAACAAGACACTCGAAAACTTGGTTTTGACAAAGTCATTATGCAGGCTGGAGGTATTGGTTATGGGAAAGCAAATCAAGCCATAAAAGACAAACCTAAAACAGGTGATAAAATCGTCATATTAGGAGGCGAAAACTACCGAATCGGAATGGGAGGAGCGGCCGTTTCATCAGCTGATACCGGCGAATTCTCAACAGGAATTGAGTTGAATGCTGTGCAACGTTCCAATCCTGAAATGCAAAAACGTGCCGCAAATGCCGTGAGAGGTATGGTGGAAAGTGACGAAAATTTTATTGTCTCCATTCACGATCATGGAGCTGGTGGTCATTTAAATTGTTTGTCAGAATTAGTTGAAGACACAGGTGGACTCATTAATTTGGATAAATTGCCTGTTGGCGACCCTACCCTTTCTGCTAAAGAAATTATTGGCAATGAATCCCAAGAACGTATGGGATTGGTTATTGCGCAAAAACATATCGAAACCTTACAAAGGATTGCCGATCGTGAGCGTTCACCAATGTACACTGTTGGTGATGTCACAGGTAATGATCGCTTTACGTTTCAATCTATAACCAGAGGCGACAAACCAATGGACTTGGCACTCGAAGATATGTTTGGAAGTTCGCCCAAAACGATCATGACAGATAAAACGGTTGATAGAAATTACGGTGACATTACATACAATAGAGATGATTTTTATAATTATTTAGATCAACTATTGCAACTGGAAGCTGTGGCTTGCAAGGATTGGCTAACGAATAAAGTGGATAGATGTGTCGGTGGAAAAGTAGCCAAGCAACAATGTGTGGGACCTTTGCAGTTGCCTCTTAACAATGTTGGTGTAATGGCGTTGGATTATAAGGGTAAAGAAGGAATCGCCACCTCGATTGGGCACGCACCAATTTCAGGTCTTATAAATCCTAGCGCAGGAAGTAAAAATGCGATTACAGAAGCTCTTACCAACATTATATGGGCTCCTTTAAAAGATGGACTTCATTCCGTGTCGCTATCGGCAAATTGGATGTGGCCATGTAAAAACGAAGGGGAAGATGCGCGTTTATATGAAGCAGTTCAGGCAGTTTCAGAGTTCGCAATCGGTTTAGGAATCAACGTTCCAACTGGTAAAGATTCGCTTTCGATGAAACAGAAATATCCGAACGAGGAGGTTATTTCCCCTGGAACGGTTATCATTTCGGCTGCTGGAAATTGCAACGATATCACTAAAGTTGTAGAGCCCCTTTTTCAAAAGGATAGTGGCAATATTTACTACATCAATCTTTCACAAGATGATTTTAAATTGGGTGGAAGTTCATTTGCCCAGATTTTAAACGCAATTGGAAACGACACTCCTAATATAAAAGATGCGACCTATGTGAAAACTGTTTTGAACACCATTCAAGAACTCATCAAGAAAGACAAAATTGTCGCTGGTCATGATGTCGCTTCAGGCGGCTTGATAACGACCTTGTTGGAAATGTGTTTTGCTGATAACAATCTTGGAGCGGAATTGGACTTGACTGCTTTAGGTGAAAAAAATTCTTTTAAAATCCTCTTTGCTGAAAACTCTGGAATCGTTTTTCAATCGCATGACAATACCGTAGAAAGTATGTTGTCAGATGCAAAAATTAAATTTTTCAACATTGGAAAGGTAATTGAGGGTGATTTTTTGAATGTCATCAACGGAACAGAAGTCTTCACAATGACCGTTTCGAGACTACGGGATATGTGGTTCAAAACTTCGTTTCTATTGGATCAAAAACAGACCTCAAACAATCGGGCTCAAAATAGATACGATAACTATAAAATTCAAGCTTTACAGTATTCTTTTCCAATTCACTTCACAGGAAAATTACCTAATACTGACAACACCCAACCAAGACCTAAAGCCGCCATTATCCGCGAAAAAGGTTCAAACTCTGAACGCGAAATGGCAAACGCGATGTACTTGGCTGGTTTCGACGTAAAAGACGTTCATATGACCGATTTGATTTCTGGTCGTGAAACCTTGGAAGACATTCAGTTTATTGGAGCTGTTGGTGGTTTTTCTAATTCTGATGTTTTAGGTTCTGCCAAAGGCTGGGCAGGCGCATTTTTATATAATGAAAAAGCAAATACCGCTCTTAAGAATTTCTTCGAAAGAGAAGATACGTTGTCTGTTGGAATCTGTAATGGCGCACAATTGTGGATGGAATTAGGATTAGTCAATCCTGATCACGAAAA
Source organism: Aquaticitalea sp. (assembly GCA_051252455.1). GTDB lineage: Bacteria > Bacteroidota > Bacteroidia > Flavobacteriales > Flavobacteriaceae > JBPOFM01. The sequence continues at coordinate 91,098 of JBPOFM010000007.1, read as the reverse complement.
GCACGGAAAGTTGATTCATAACGATTCTCAAAAACATGAAAGTGGTTTTACGTCAGTGAAAATACACGAGAACAACTCTGTCATGTTATCCAGTTTGGCTGGTTCTACTTTAGGAGTTTGGATATCTCATGGAGAAGGCAAATTTAGTTTACCGTTAGCAGAAGACAATTATAATATCGTGGCCAAATACGGTTATCAAGGCTATCCTGCAAACCCAAATGGATCTGATTTCAATACAGCAATGATGTGCGATAAAACCGGTCGTCATTTAGTGACCATGCCTCACATTGAACGCTCCACTTTCCCATGGAATTGGGCACATTACCCAAAAGGAAGAAAAGATGAAGTTTCGCCTTGGCTGGAAGCATTTGTAAATGCAAAAAAATGGTTAGAATCAAAGTAGATCGATTTCAATATCTATAAATAAATAGGCACTTTTTTGACGAAAGTGTCTTTTTTTATTCACTTATTTGTAAATCCCCATTAATTCCCTAATTTGCACTAATACATCCATAATAAATTCCCATGACAGAAGTGACCCGTTTATTTGATTTCCCTTACCACCAACTTGAAAAATACAATTTGGATGCTTCCCTTGTGACAAAAAAAAATGGAGAATGGGTAAAAACATCCACTCAAGAATATTTAGATAAAGCCAATGCTGTCAGTCGTGCCCTTTTGCGAATGGGCATAGAAAAGAATGATAAAATTGCAGTCATTTCTTCAACCAATCGCACAGAATGGAACATAATGGATATTGGCATTCTTCAAACAGGCGCACAAAATATTCCTATTTATCCTACAATTTCAGCGGAAGATTATGAGTACGTGTTAAATCATAGCGACTCCATATATTGCTTTGTTTCTGATAAGGAGGTTTTAGATAAAGTCATGAAAGTAAAGTCCAATACCAAGTTAAAAGATGTTTATTGTTTTGATAAAATTGAGGGTTGCAAGCATTATTCTGATTTATTTGAAATGGGATATGACGAAAGCAACCAACAAACGGTCGAAGACAGAAAGAATTCGGTTAAACCTGAAGACTTGGCCACCATTATATATACTTCTGGCACCACGGGAAAACCAAAGGGTGTAATGTTGACTCATGACAATATCACCAGTAACGCTTTAGATAGTGCCCAACGTGTACCTTTGAGCGGTAAAGGCACTAAAATTTTGAGTTTTCTACCTATCTGTCACGTCTTCGAACGCGTACTCATTTACGTATATCAATATGTAGGAACTTCCATTTATTTTGCAGAAGGCATTGATAAAATTGGTGATAACCTAAAAGAAGTCAAACCACATTTAATGAGCGTTGTTCCTCGACTTCTTGAGAAACTATATGATAAAATTTATGCAAAAGGTGATGAACTTGAAGGCGCTAAAAAGAAATTGTTCTATTGGGCTGTAAAACTTGGTGAAAAGTGGGAGCCATATGGAGCCAATGGTTGGTGGTACGAATTTCAATTAGGAATCGCCAGGAAATTAATTTTTAGTAAATGGCAGGAAGCATTGGGAGGCGAATTGCACACTATGGTTTCTGGGAGTGCTGCTCTACAGCCAAGATTGACTCGTATATTTTGTGCAGCTGGAATGAACGTTATGGAAGGTTACGGCCTCACAGAGACCTCTCCTGTTGTGTCAGTGGGCATGATGAAAGATCATCATTTTAGAGTAGGTACTGTTGGCAAACCCATCGATCGCGTGGATGTTAAATTTGCGGAAGATGGTGAAATTCTGGTCAAGGGGCCTAATGTGATGGCCGGATATTACAAAGATCCCGAGAAAACCGCTGAAGTGATGACTGGCGATTATTTCCATACAGGTGACAAAGGCGAACTTGATAAAGATGGTTTCCTTAAAATCACCGGTCGTAAAAAGGAAATGTTTAAAACTTCAGGTGGAAAATATGTGATCCCTACCCTTCTGGAAAATGATTTAAAGCAATCACAGTTTATCGAGCAGATTATGGTAGTTGGTGAAGGTGAAAAAATGCCGGCCGCTATCATTCAACCAAATTTTGATTATATCAAGGAATGGGCAAAAAAGAACAACAAAGACATTGGAACTACTCATGCTGAAATTTCAGCCTCGAAAATAGTAAATGACGAAATTCAATCAAAAATTAACAAGTGTAATGCCCATTTCGGTAAATGGGAACAAATAAAACGATTCGAACTGACACCTGATGTATGGTCTATTGAAGGTGGTCATTTAACACCAACCATGAAAATGAAACGTGACGTTATCAAAGGAATGTATCAAGAATTATATGATAAGTTATACTTATAAAAGTAATTCACACCTAATTGGTTTTACAAACTCTTTCAAATTATGAAAGAGTTTTTTTTGCATTAAATTCCAGTTAAATTTACACAATTTATTATGCGTGCATAATAAATTTTTGTATATTTGACTTCCTTAATTATAAATAATGAAAGACAAAACCATCGATTATGTATTGAGAACTACATGGTTAGCAGTTACAAAGATGTATAATGAAGAAGCCTCCAAATTTGAGAGTACAATGTCCACTGGTTTTGCATTATTAAGTATTGACCCGGAGAAAGGCACACCTTCCACTTCCTTGGGGCCAAAAATGGGAATGGAAGCGACAAGCCTTTCGAGAACTTTAAAAATGATGGAAGAACGTGGTTTAATCATCAGAAAACCAAACCCAGACGACGGTCGAGGTGTTTTAATTTTCTTAACGGATTTCGGAAAAGAAAAACGAGCCTATTCAAGAGAGAAAGTATTGACTTTCAACGAAACGATTCGAGAAAGTGTCACGGATGAACAACTAAATCATTTTTATGAAGTGGCCGACGTCATCAATAATATGATTTCCAATAAAATAATATACAACCAAAAAGATCATAGTATAAAATAATATGAGCACACGTAGAATTAAAAAAATAGCCATCATCGGTTCCGGAATCATGGGAAGTGGGATTGCTTGTCATTTCGCCAACATTGGTGTAGATGTGTTATTGCTTGACATCGTTCCACGAGAATTGACCGATGCCGAAAAAGCCAAAGGTTTAACATTAGAAGATAAAGCAGTAAGAAACCGAATCGTCAATGATTCGTTGACAGCTTCTTTAAAATCGAAACCCTCTCCTATTTATCATCAATCTTTTGCCAGTAGAATCACTACAGGAAATCTTGAGGATGACATCGCGAAAGTGAAAGATGTCGATTGGATTATGGAAGTGGTTGTTGAACGTTTGGATGTCAAAAAACAAGTGTTTGAGAAATTGGAGAAATACAGAACTCCAGGGACTTTAATTACGTCGAACACTTCAGGAATTCCAATTCACTTTATGAGTGAAGGTCGTAGTGAAGATTTCCAGAAGCATTTCTGTGGAACCCACTTTTTCAATCCTGCACGTTATTTGAAATTATTTGAAATCATCCCAGGGCCAAAAACATCTCAAGAAGTTTTGGATTTCTTGAATGGATATGGTGAAAAATTCCTTGGTAAAACATCTGTTGTTGCGAAAGATACACCTGCATTTATAGGAAACAGAATCGGAATTTTCAGCATCATGAGTTTATTCCATGCTGTTAAGGAAATGGATTTAACCGTTGAAGAAGTTGATAAATTGACTGGTCCAGTGATTGGTCGTCCAAAATCTGCAACCTTCAGAACGGTTGATGTGGTTGGATTGGACACCTTGGTGCATGTGGCCAATGGTATTTATGAAAATTGTCCAAAAGATGAACGTCATGATATGTTCGAATTGCCTCCATTCATTTCAACAATGGTTGAAAATAAATGGTTGGGAAGCAAAACTGGACAAGGTTTTTATAAAAAAGAAGGCAAAGATATTCGAACGCTAGATTTGAATACACTTGAATATAGAGATTCTAAAAAAGCGAGTTTTGGTACTTTGGAATTGACAAAAACGATTGATAAAGTCGTCGACCGTTTCAAAGTTTTGGTTGGCGGAAAAGATAAAGCTGGAGAATTTTACAGAAAAACATTGGGCTCTTTATTTGCTTATGTTTCACACAGAATCCCTGAAATCACGGATGAACTTTACAAGATTGACGATGCCATGAAAGCCGGTTTTGGCTGGGAACATGGTCCTTTTCAAATTTGGGATGCTATTGGTGTTGAAAAAGGAATCGAAATGATGAAAGCTGAAGGTCATGAACCAGCACCTTGGGTCAACGAAATGTTAGAATCCGGGAGCAAATCATTCTACTCTGTTAAAGAAGGCTCCACTTATTTCTATGATATTCCATCTAAAAAACAAGAGAAAATTCCAGGACAGGATTCTTTTATCATTTTAGATAACATCAGAAAATCGAGTGAAGTGTTTAAGAATTCAGGTGTTGTCGTAGAAGATTTAGGCGATGGGATTTTGAATGTTGAATTCCAATCTAAAATGAATACGATTGGTGGCGACGTTTTAGCAGGATTGAATAAAGCGATTGACATTGCTGAAAAGGATTTCGCAGGATTGGTCGTTGGTAATCAAGCTGCAAACTTTTCCGTTGGCGCCAACATCGGAATGATTTTCATGATGGCTGCCGAACAGGAATATGATGAACTAAATGCTGCCATCAAATATTTCCAAGATTCGATGATGCGTATGCGTTATTCAGCAATCCCAACCGTCGCTGCACCTCACGGAATGGCACTTGGTGGCGGATGCGAACTGTCAATGCATGCCGATATGGTGGTCGCTGCTGCAGAAACTTACATTGGACTTGTCGAGTTTGGTGTAGGTGTGATTCCTGGTGGAGGTGGCTCCAAAGAGATGACAGTCCGCGCACAAGATACCTTTAGAAAAGGTGATGTGGAATTAAACACACTTCAAGACTATTTCTTAACCATCGGAATGGCGAAAGTTGCAACCTCTGCTTACGAAGCCTTCGATTTAGGAATTCTTCAAAAAGGAAAAGATCATATTGTTGTTAATAAAGACAGACAGTTAGCAATGGCAAAAGCGCATGCCATCCTTATGGCTGAAGCTGGTTATACACAACCTGTTCAACGAACAGACATTAAAGTACTTGGCAAGCAAGCATTGGGTATGTTTTTGGTAGGAACAGATGCTATGGAGGACAGTAAATACATCAGTGAGCATGATCAAAAAATTGCTAATAAATTAGCTTATGTGATGGCTGGGGGTGATTTATCAGAACCGACAATGGTAAGTGAACAATACTTACTCGATTTAGAGAGAGAAGCATTTTTGTCACTCTGTACTGAAAGAAAGACTTTAGAACGTATTCAACACATGTTGAAAACAGGAAAACCTTTACGTAATTGAGAAGTAAGTATCAAGAATTAAGTACAAAGACCTAAAATTCTATAAAGATGCATCGATTTGAAGAATTAAAGATATGGCAAAAAGCAATGGACGTTACAGAAAATTGTTATCGTATCTCTGCAAATTTTCCGACAGAAGAGAAATTTAACCTTACCTCTCAAGTTCGAAGAAGTGCTGTTTCCATTCCTTCAAATATTGCTGAAGGGGCAGGAAGAAATTCTAATGGAGAATTCAAACAATTTTTAGGTATCGCAAACGGTTCTTCATATGAATTATTAACTCAATTATATTTATCTGAAAGATTAAATTTAGTTTCAAAAGATACCCTAAAGCCCATAGTTTGTGAGATAATGGATGTCTGTAAAATGAACTATTCTTTACAAAAATCACTTTCTAAATCTTAATACATAATACTAAAATCTTAATACTCTTTTAATGAAAACAGCATATATAGTAAAAGCATACAGAACCGCAGTTGGTAAAGCACCAAAAGGCGTATTCCGTTTTAAAAGAACGGACGAATTAGCTGCCGAAACCATCCAATACATGATGAAAGAGCTTCCAAATTTGGATAAAAAGCGAATTGATGATGTGATTGTTGGAAACGCAATGCCAGAAGGTTCACAAGGATTAAACATGGCAAGATTTATCTCCTTAATTGGATTGGATAGTGTGGATGTTCCTGGTGTCACTGTGAATCGTTTTTGTGCCTCTGGAATCGAAACTATCGGAATTGCTACAGCAAAAATTCAGTCAGGAATGGCAGATTGCATTATAGCAGGAGGTGCCGAAAGCATGAGTTCAGTTCCTATGACGGGTTTTAAACCTGAATTAAATTATGATACCGTAAAAGCGGGCCATCCAGATTATTATTGGGGAATGGGAAATACTGCGGAAGCGGTCGCCAACCAATTCAATGTCTCTCGTGAAGATCAAGATAAGTTTGCCTATGAATCGCACATGAAAGCTTTAAAAGCACAAGCTGAAGACCGTTTTCAAAGACAAATTGTGCCAATTACCGTTGATGAGACCTATATCGATTCCAACGGGAAAAAAGCAACTAAATCATATACAGTCACAAAAGATGAAGGCCCAAGAGCTGGAACGAATTTAGAGGCTCTTGCAAAACTGCGTCCAGTATTCGCAGCAAATGGTAGTGTTACAGCTGGAAACTCGTCACAAATGAGTGATGGTGCCGCTTTCGTGATGATTATGAGCGAAGACATGGTTAAGGAATTAAATCTTGAACCAATTGCAAGACTAGTCAATTATGCAGCTGCAGGTGTTGAACCACGTATCATGGGAATTGGTCCAGTAAAAGCAATTCCAAAAGCATTGAAATTGGCAGGTTTAAAGCAAGATGATTTAGAACTGATTGAATTGAACGAAGCATTCGCTTCACAATCAATTGCTGTTATCAGAGAATTAGACTTGAATCCAGATATCGTCAACGTAAACGGAGGTGCCATTGCATTGGGTCATCCACTCGGTTGTACTGGTTCAAAATTATCTGTTCAGTTATTTGACGAAATGCGCCAAAGAAACATGACAGGTAAATATGGAGCCGTCACAATGTGTGTTGGTACTGGACAAGGCGCTTGTGGGATATTTGAATTTTTAAACTAAAAGAATAAAGAAGTTAGTATTAAGTACAAAGACGAAAAATTTCAACTTTAACTCTTAATACATTGTACTAAATACTTAATACTATTAAAAAAATGGAAACAACAACAGAAAAAGCAAAAGACATATTAAGAGGAGGACAATTCCTCGTCAAAGAAACCAACTGCGAAGACGTCTTCACACCTGAAGATTTCTCTGAAGAACAAAAAATGATGCGCGATTCGGTGATTGAATTCAATGACCGAGAGATTGTAGCACATAGAGAACGTTTTGAAGCTAAAGATTATGCACTGACCGAAGAGGTGATGCGTAAAGCTGGAGAAATGGGATTCTTGGGAGTATCAGTTCCTGAAGAATATGGTGGACTTGGAATGGGATTTGTTTCGACTATGATTGTATGTGAATATATTTCTAGTGGAACTGGTTCATTTAGTACAGCATTCGGTGCACATACAGGAATCGGAACGATGCCAATCACATTGTATGGAACTGAAGAACAAAAACAAAAGTATGTTCCAAGATTGGCAACGGGCGAATGGTTTGGTGCGTATGCACTAACAGAACCTGGTGCTGGTAGTGATGCCAATTCTGGCAAAACAACTGCTACACTTTCCGAAGATGGCAAATCTTACAAAATCAACGGTCAGAAAATGTGGATTTCCAATGCTGGATTTTGTAACATGTTCATCGTATTTGCAAGAATCGAGAACGATAAAAATATTACAGGTTTTATTGTTGAGCAAGACCCAAGCAACGGCATCACTTTAGGTGAAGAAGAAAAGAAATTGGGTATTCATGCCTCTTCAACACGTCAGGTATTTTTCAATGATACTGTTGTTCCTGCTGAAAACATGTTGGCTGGTCGTGGCGAAGGATTTAAAATTGCTATGAATGCACTGAACGTCGGTCGTATCAAGTTGGCAGCGGCTTGCTTGGATTCGCAAAGGAGAATCACCACCAACGCTGTGGAATATGCCAACGAACGTAAACAATTCAACACAGCTATTTCCGAGTTTGGAGCTATTAAGAAAAAATTGGCCGAAATGGCAACCAATTGTTATGCGGGTGAATCTGCTTCTTACAGAGCAGCAAAAAATATAGAAGATAGAATTGCGATGCGTCAAGCAGCGGGGAATTCGCACCAAGAAGCCGAATTAAAAGGAGTTGAAGAATATGCCATCGAATGCTCTATTTTAAAAGTTGCCGTGTCTGAAGACGTACAAAGCTGTGCGGATGAAGGTATCCAAATTTTTGGAGGTATGGGCTTTTCAAAAGACACGCCGATGGAAGCTGCCTGGAGAGATGCTCGAATTGCACGTATCTATGAAGGAACGAACGAAATCAACAGAATGCTTTCTGTAGGAATGTTGGTCAAAAAAGCGATGAAAGGTCATGTCGATTTGTTGGGACCTGCAAAAGCGGTTCAAAATGAATTGATGGGAATTCCTTCTTTTGATACTCCCGATTATTCTGAATTGTTTGCAGAGGAAAAAGAAATGATTGCCAAGTTGAAAAAAGTTTTTCTAATGGTTGCAGGTGCTGCAGCTCAAAAGTTTGGTGAAAAATTGGATGACCAACAACAATTGTTATTGGCTGCTTCCGACATTTTGATTGAAATCTACATGGCAGAATCCACAATTTTAAGAACTGAAAAGAACGCGAAACGTTTTGGTGAGGCATCTCAAGAAATCCAAATTGCGATGGCAAAATTATATTTATACAATGCTGTTTCAATTGTCGAGAAAAACGGAAAGGAAAGTATCATTTCATTCGCAGAAGGTGATGAGCAACGCATGATGCTGATGGGATTAAAACGTTATGTAAAATATCAAAACTATCCAGATATTGTGGATTTACGAAGAGCCATCGCTGGAAAAGTGAAAAAAGAAAATAAATATTGTTTCTAAAATTTTAGGCTAACTCAAATTAATTTTAGTTGTTGCAAGAAGCCAATTCATTTAGTTGAATTGGCTTTTTTTATTTTCAGTATATTTATAACTCCAATTAAAGACTATGAAACCCTCTATTCTATTTCTGTTTTTCCTATTTACAATTTTATCTTTTTCTCAATCCAACACAGAAGTATTTCTTTTCGACCTCAACACACAAAATGGTACTATTGAACTTTCAAATTTCAAAAATGTTTCGGAGAATGAAGGATATGACAATCAACCTTCCTTTATGGACAACAACACAATTCTCTACGCAGGCACAAGAAATGGACAAACAGATATCGTACAGTATAATATAAACATTGGCTCTAAAAAATGGATAAGTGAAACGGAAGGCGGTGAATATTCGCCATTGAAAATTCCAAATCAAGAGGCTGTTTCTGCAATTCGATTGGATGTAGATGGCACACAATTACTTTATAGATATGATTTGAAAAGCGGAACTAATAGACCATTAATTGATTCTTTAGTGGTTGGCTATCATCATTGGTTTGACCCAAATATTCTATTTACATCTGTTTTGGAAGGCAATTCTTTATCGCTATATATAAACGATATCGTGAAGAGAAGACATTTAAGGTTGCAACAAAATATTGGCCGCTCTCTTCATACAATTCCCAACTCGAATTCGATGAGCTATATATCAAAAGAAAACGCTAGTGCTTGGGAAATAAAATCCATTGATCCGATAACTGAAGAGACCACAACAATTATTCAGACATTCCCGACTATTGAAGATATTTGCTGGACGCCATGGGGCTCAATTTTTATGGCGAACAATGGCATTTTGTACCAATTCCATCCTGGACGAGATAAAAATTGGACAAATGCGGTCGTGCTGTCAGAATACGGAATCACAAATATTACTCGTCTTGCAATCAGTCCTGACGGAACAAAACTAGCAGTTGTTGGTGAGTTAGCAAATCAAATATTAGCGCCAACACTTGAAAATATCAGATGGATATCCGGTAACTGGAAAGGCGAAGCATTTGGCGGGATAACGGAAGAAAATTGGAGTGAACCTTCAGGCGGCTCCATGATGGCAACCTTTAAGTTGATTGACAAAGGTGCGGTTGTTTTTTATGAAATTGAGATTATAAGAGAAATCGAAAATTCACTCATTTTACAACTTAAACATTTTGATAATGATTTGAAGGGATGGGAAACTAAAGACGAAACGGTTGATTTTCCACTAAAAGAAATTACGCCCAACAAAGTTGCTTTTGAAGGGATGACTTTTGAAAAAATTGGCGAGAATGAAATGAACGTATATGTGGATATCAAACAAGAAAATGGTGAAGTTGAAACCGTTCAATTTAATTATAAAAAGTAATATGAAACTTAAAATAGCTGCATTACTCCTACTTTTTACGACTATTGCAATGGCCCAAACGGATCCTAAAATCTATGATATTATCGATGCCATTTCGGAAGAACGTATTAAGAACGATGTCAAAATATTAGCCGACTTCGGAACACGGCATACCTTAAGTGATACTGTATCTAATGCTAGAGGAATTGGTGCTGCCAGACGTTGGATTAAGAAAGAATTCGAGAATATTTCTAAAGAATGTAATGATTGCTTGGATGTCTCTTATCAGAATAATTTAGTCAAAAAAGGAGAAAATGATCGCATCACCAAGGATGTTTTAGTGGTGAATGTTGTTGCTGTTCAGAAGGGAATAAATACCCAAACCGTTACATTATTATGAGTGGTGATATTGATTCACGCGTTACGGATCCTAATGATTTTACATCAGATGCACCTGGCGCGAACGATAATGCTTCAGGAATGGCTGGTACAATTGAGGCTGCCAGAGTTCTTTCAAAATATAAATTCGAAAGTAGTATCGTATATGTTGGTCTTTCAGGAGAAGAACAAGGGTTGTTTGGTGGTGCAGGATTAGCCGCTTTTGCCAAAGAAAACAGTTGGGATATTATTGGTGTTCTTAACAACGACATGATAGGAAACATCGAAGGAGTCGATGGCGTAATCGACAATAGAACCTTTCGGATTTTTTCTGAACCAGTGCCTCCAACCGAAACTGAGCGCGAACGCAATGCGCGCCGTTTTTATGGTGGTGAGGTCGACGGTATTTCACGTCAATTGGCTCGTTATGTGCATAAAACGGTACAGACTTATATGCCTGAAATGAATCCGATGATGGTTTATCGATTGGATCGTTTTGGTCGAGGCGGGCATCATCGACCGTTTAATGAATTAGGTTTTGCTGGTATTAGAATTATGGAAGCGCATGAAAATTATACACAGCAACATCAGGACATTCGAACAGAGAACGGTATTAATTATGGTGATACGTTTGAGCATGTTGATTTTGCGTATGCGAAAAAATTGACGGCTGTCAATGCGATTAATTTGGCCAGTTTAGCTTCTGCTCCTCCTCCACCCAAAACTGTTACCATTGGAGGCATTGTAGAACCTTCGGTCACTTTGAAATGGGACAGGTTTGATGACAAAAACGTCACCTATAAAATTTATTGGAGAGATACGACGTCACCGACTTGGGATTATAGTAGATACGTAGGTAAATCGAATGAATTTACTTTGGAAGGGATTGTCATTGATAATTTTTTCTTTGGTGTGGCCTCTGTTGGAAAAGATGGTCATGAAAGTGTTGTCGTCTTTCCTAATAAAATTTTAAGGAATTAGGATGTCTGAATTAGAACAGCATTATTTTAAAACAGATAAAGAATGGAGAGAATGGCTTCATCATAATCATGCATCGTCAAAAGGTTTGTATCTTATTTTTTATAAGGTGGCACATGAGAATGATTCCATGCGATGGGAGGAAGCTGTAAAGGTTGCTTTATGTTATGGCTGGATTGATTCTACGGTTAAGAGTTTAGGTGATGGTAAAAGGCGACAATACTTCACGCCGCGAAATCCAAAAAGTGTTTGGAGTGCTTTGAACAAACGTTATATTGAAGAGTTGACGGCATCTGGGTTGATGCATGAAAGCGGACACCATATCATAGAGATTGGTAAGCGAAATGGTAGCTGGACTGCACTGGACGATGTGGAAAACGGCATTATTCCCGAGGACTTACAACTGGCATTTGACAAATCACCTTTAGCCTATGCGAATTATTCAAATTTTGCGCCCTCCTATCGGAAGAGTTATCTTTATTGGTTGAACCAGGCGAAGCGTGAGGGTACTAGAAATAAGCGTATTGCGGAGATTATCAAGTTGTGTGAAGGGAATGTAAAATCTAGAAGTGATTGGGCATGATGGTGAGTGAGAAATTTGAGGTTGGATTGCTGGACAGCTATCATTTGTATATTCCCAAGGGTGTTTTTCAGCCTTTTGCGGATGCTGGGCATAGCCGTGTGAAGGTGAAGGCTTTTTACATGGACACCACGATTGAGCTGTATGCGGCTGTGAACAAAGTGAAGTCTTCTGGAGATTTTGTTATTATGTTCAGTAAGCGGTACCAGAAGGCATTGGGTGTGTTTCAGAATGATTATTTTGAGCTGCAGTTGTTTGAAAATACCTCCAAATATGGTGTGGAGATGCCCGAGGAGCTTGAAGCGGTGCTGTTGAGCGATTATGAGGCGTACCAGTTGTTTGAATCTTTTACTGCTGGGAAACAACGGAGCATTATTTATACTATTCTACGAATCAAGAGTCCACAAGGCCGTGTGGACAAGGGGTTGTTACTTTGTGACAATTTAAAACGTGGGGTTACCGACCCTATGCTTCTTTTTAAGATTTAAGTTTTTTTGGACATCCTTCGAGTTTGTGTGGACAGGACGGTATATCGTGTGGACAGGACGGGATAATGTGTGGACAGGACGGGATAATGTGTGGACAGGACGGCATATTGTGTGGACAGGACGGCATAATGTGTGGACAGGACGGGATAATGTGTGGACAGGACGGCATATTGTGTGGACAGGACGGCATATTGTGTGGACAGGACGGCATATTGTGTGGACAGGATGGGATAATGTGTGGACAGGACGGGATATTTTGTAGACAGGATGGGAGTTTGTGTTGCCGCTGTGGTAGTCTATTTTTGTGATTGGCGTAAGTTGATTATTGGTGAAAAACATCAACAATGGCGGGTGGCTCACTCTTGTGGGCACACGATGCAGCCGTGCGACAGCTATGGGAATTATTGGATTGTAAATTGGGTACTTGTTGAGAAAGTTCGGTAAAAAGGAACGTTTTGCGTGTATGAAAAGTAGCAGTTATATCTGTGATAATTCTCCGTTATGAACAAAGATAGCAGAATAAGACAAAACTTTGGCTTTGAACTTATTCTGCTGTTTTTTTGGACACGCTGTTATGAGCTGTTTTTATTTTCTAATTATGAATTACTTCATTCGAATTAAAAAGAATATCATGAAGAATTTTCTTTTTAAATAAGTATATAATGATTGTTACTGGTGTGATGTAAATACTTATAATTTTCAAAAAACTTCTCGAAATGCGCATTTTAAGACTTAAGTGCTCTACGACTTTTACGTTAAGAAAAATTTTGCCCAACGTTTGACCGCTATTGAAAATATCAAAAAATATGAAGTACAATAAAAAGGTCAACAATAAGAAATTATAATTAATTTCATTCAATCCTGAAAAAAAACTTTGGGTTATAATCACGTTGTATAGAAAGTTTACAAAAAAAGAATCAATCACTAGCGCAACAGCCCTTTCTAAATCATAATTTCTAAAAATACCCATAATCTAAATTTGGTTTAATTCTAATACAATATAACCATCTTTATCGGCATTATAAGTTTTGGGGTCGATTTTATACTCAATATTATCAATTGGCAAAGTTACTGATTAAGAAATAGTAACATTTTTTAAGACGAGACAGGTAGCCATTAGATTAGCAGCGGAGCGTATTGATTATATAATTCGATTAATCAATCGCTCCACAATGATTCGATGCTTGCGCTGAAGGATTATGGGATAAAAATTGAAAAGGATATTGATAGGCTGTATCCAAATAAAGGTATTAATATGTCCTTTTAATAATAAAATTATAGATACCAAACATATCATACAGAACGCGATGAGGTGTCCAAATTCAGATTGCTTGGTGTTATAATCAAATGCTATAATACCTGATTTTGATCCGTTGAAATATTTTTTATTGTTATCGTTTCTGTAAAAGGTTTTCAACAGAAAAAACCTGAAATATTCAACACCAAGCGATTTGTACCAAGTGTTGAGCTTTTTTGGTTGTTTTATTTGATAGTATGAATTTGGTATCAGCTTGCTAGTTGGATAAACAAAGCCCAAAAAGGCAACTGTACCTGTAATAAACAAATTGAATGCAATGGCGGAGAAAATAGTACCAACCGTTGAAAACTCATCAGGAGTTCGTATAAAAAAATAGAACACTAACTTGTACGCGTTATAAGCAAGCACAATAGAAATAAAGGTAAAAAGGATTTTTTTAAACATTTAACTAGTTATACGATGACGTTAAAATAGTACAATTCTTTTGATTTATCATCTCACTATTAAACTATGGAGAACTAGGCGAATGCTTTTTGTTGGATATGGTGTTGTACTTATTTTACTTTTTTCGGTATGCAATTATTTCCATTGGTCCATCAGGAATTATATATAGTTTTAATAATTCAGTTGAAACTTCTTTAATTGGTATTGAGCCAATTCTTTTTCCGTCATAAAACATTGAAACGAAAAAAGTAGAATCAATTTTTTCGATTATTTTCTTTTCGCCTTCTTTTCTTTTCAATAACTCTAAAGTTTCCTTGTCCCAAAGTTCTTTGTTAAAATTAAATAGAGATTCGCGTTCATTTTCGACAACAACGAATGTCAGTTTTTCGATGTCTTCATTTTTCAGCGTTGTTATTGTTGGTTCGAGCCGATAAAAGTCACACTCAAAAACGGTGGCTTTGTCATTTGCTTTTCCGTCAATAAACCATTTTAGATGATTGTCATTAACAATTTCGTATTTAGAGGTTTTCTCATTATTATAGTTCAATAAATCTCCATTGTTCATTTTCAAAGTTGATGCTATTTCTTTAAGTGAGAAATCAGTATACATGTCAACAGTATCGTTGTTGATTTCCAGAAGTTGAAAACCAGGGTAACCCTTTTTTCCATTTCCAGAATCGATTTGTTTTAGTATCCATTTTCCGTTCAAATCTTGTCCATTTACTGAATTAAAAATCATTGTTAATAAAATGAATAATATTCCTGCTCTCATATGTGCCACAACGGTTTTGAGAATGAGCCGTTGCGTGTGAAAGCCCGAACCATTCTAAGTACAAATCTACGTGAAAATTCCGCAGGAATTTTCCAAGTGTGGACTGACCGAGCCATAGCTTATATATGGTGTTGCCAAACGTATTTTTACGAGACCCAAGTTCCCTCAATTTTATCTATTTTCCAATTTCCATTCTCATCTTTTTTGATAAAAATTCTACAGCCACTGCCATTTAAACTTCCTCTACCAAATCCAGCATTCAAAACGCCAAATGATTTGGTGTTGTCGAATACAATTCTTGAAAATGAAAGTGAACCTCCGAAATTAAAATCATAATTCGTTCTCCAAAAGTCACGTCCTTTTGGAAATTCAGATGTTGATTTAAATCGCAATTTTTTGTTGTCTGACTTTAGTTTGTCAAAATCGACTTTGAAGCCGTTTTCCAATTCAAAGTCTTTAGAGTCAACAACAAGTTTTTGGTCATTAAAATGATTAATTAGCTCATATATATCTTCTCTTTCAAATTGATTTATTGAATCAGGGAAAGCTATGTGAATTAAAGTTTCGTCATTTATTATAGAATCCCTTCTTTCTTCCCAGTCATTTAGTCTGTGTCGATAATCATCAAATTTTCCCCAATCTTCGAGTGCTTTGTGATAATCATTTTTAGTGTCAAATCCTTTTTCGGTCAGATATTTTGGTGATGGTGGTGGTGGCGTTGACATTAATCGTATATCATTATACATTTTGTCCGAAAGTTCTGGAAACAAATCGTAGAATACCTTTTTCTCAAATTCCAAATTTGTCAATTCAGTTTTCTGTTCACAATTTAATAGAGTGAAAGAAACTATCATTAAAATCAGTATTTGAGGCAGTTTGGTCATATGTTTGGCAACGGTCTCGGCTATGAGTAGTTGCTTGGGCTAGCACTTAAATTTACAAGTACACACCAAGTTGGAAATTCCGCAGGAATTTCCAAAGTAGGCGAGAACAAGCATTTACTTATAGCCATTATTGTGTGCAGTTTTTATTCCGATATTCTTTTCTTTAAGTCCATTCTTTCGTGCAATATTCTTGTTATCTCAACATAATTCTCATTAAGAGTTCGGTAGAATATTATATGCCTATTTGCTTTCATTCCGAGAAGCTGTTTTGAAATTCCATCATAGTTTTTTCCTAATTCTGGATTTTCAGCGATTTCTTCACAATTGGATATTAGTCCATCGTAATATTTGTCCGCTTGTGGTTCAGACCAAACCTCAAAAGTATAATCCCAAATTTTTGATAAATCCTCTACAGCTTTGTTCGTTAACTTATATTTAGCCATTAGAGTGCTTTTTCGCTTTTAGAGATTCAAGATGTTTTTTTGGGTCAAAGTCGTGAGCTATTCCGCTATCAATTCCTTCTTGTATTGCGGTTTTCAAAGCAATTATTTTACTTTCTTCTTCCTCTAAAAGTCTCAATCCAGCACGAATTACTTCGCTAACGTTTTTAAATCTTCCTTCACTTATTCGGCTTTGGACGAATTGGTCAAAATAATTTCCGAGTGATATTGATGTGTTTTTGTTCATTTTAATAACTAATTTTATCAAATATACCAAAAATTGGTATAAAGGCAAAATTTTTCTCAAATTGCACACAACGGTCTCGGCTATGAGTAGTTGCGTGGGTTAGCACTAACTTTTGCAAGTACCCACCAAGTTGTAAATTCCGGAGGAATTTACAAAGTAGACGAGAACAAGCAATTACTTATAGGCATTGTTGTGGTTAGTTTTTTTCCGATTCTATTGTTTCGTTTAAAAAGTTCAAAACTTCCTTAAAGTAACTTTCTAAACTTTCGTGTTCTTCTTCTCCAGGATGCCAATTCGCAAACTTCCAGTATTTCCATTTTCCATTTTTCAAGTCAGATGGAATTAATAAAAAGTATTGCTCTTCATTTATTCCGCCAACAAGAATACTCTTTTCAAGTTCTTTCCCAATATCTTCAATTCCGTCAATACTGTAAGCTTCGATTATAAAACTATCAATATTCTTTAAATAGTCAATTTTATCAATTGGCTCAAAAGTTGGCTCGATATCATTTGGTGCAGAAAATCCATTCGTGATAGATAAGAACTTTCTAAAGTCGGTTGGGAATTCAATTCCGAGTCTTTTCTCGGTCAGTTTTACTTCAGTTTCTGATGCTGGTTTAGTTCCTAACCATTTATTTTCATTCTGCATTTGAGTAAACTCAAAATCAGCCAATTCAATCGCTTTCTCTGATATTTGTTTTAGTAGACTGTTCATTTTTCAAATTAACCACAACGTCTCGCAGCTAAAAGCAGTACCTGTTTTACCTGCTCCACTAAATTAGCATTAATTTTCCTCTAACTTAATGTACCGTTCAAAAAAAACAGGACAGGTATTACTTTTAGCTGTTGTTGTGTTTAGTTTTTTTGTTTGCGTTCCACCCTTTAAAATTAGAACTGGCAGCCACCCTTCAATAAAAACGGAGTTGGGCCGGCTTTTCCCTGGCCTTCCCCAAATGCCATCCGCATTTCATTGAACACATAAAATATGCTCTATAGCAGGAGCTATGGAAATTGTTGCAGACTTGCTCACTGGGGAAGTTAGAACACCCTATCGGGTTGCAAATCCGCGCTATCGGGTTTTGTGTGGACAGGATGGGAGTTTTCGAGCAGTTAGTTGTTAAATAATGTCAATACTTGCGAATTGGCGAGTGGCGTAAACTTGTGGACGTACGATGTGTTGGTGCGTGTAAACTAATTCCATTTCATTTTTTGGAGACGAACTGCGTTTAAGATAGCCAATAATGCGACGCCAACATCGGCAAATACGGCTTCCCACATGGTTGCCAAACCACCAGCTCCTAGAATTAAGACGATGACTTTTACTCCAAATGCCAAAGCTATGTTGTGCCACACGATTTTTCTTGTGGAACGACCTATTTCTATTGCCTTGACCACTTTTGATGGTTGGTCGGTTTGGATGATGACATCTGCTGTTTCAATGGCTACATCGCTGCCCAGACCACCCATTGCGATGCCAACATCGCTTGCTGCCAACACTGGTGCGTCATTGATGCCATCGCCAATGAAGGCGATTTTGTTTTTTGGGTTTTTCATCAATGATTCGACTTCGTTCAATTTGTCTTCGGGCAATAATCCACCTTTGGCTTTTGTGATGTTTAATTGAGAAGCAACTTTTTGGGTAATGGAATCTTTGTCGCCGGAAAGCATCATAATATTTTTGATTCCCACTTTGTGCAAGGCGGTGATGGTTTCTTTTGCATCGTCCTTCAATTCATCTGCAATAACGACGTATCCTGCAAATTTCGCGTCAATAGCGACCAACACAATGGATTCTACGATGGTCTCGGTTTCTTTTGGGACTTCTATATTATTTGAGGTCATCAAAGCTTTGTTACCTACCAAAACGGTTTTGCCATTAACCATTCCTTTCAATCCTTTTCCTGCAATTTCTTTTACTTCGGATGCTTTAAAATCTTCGCCCTCTGCCTTATATTCTAATATTGCTTTGGCAATGGGATGTGTGGATTGCTCTTCCATGGCCATTAAATATCTCATAAATTCGGTTTCTTCAAAATCTATGGTTTTAACCTCTTTGATTTTGAAAACGCCTTTGGTAACGGTACCTGTTTTATCCATTACCAAGGTGTTTATTTTGGTCATTGCATCAAGAAAGGATGCGCCTTTGAAGAGAATTCCATTTTTGGAAGCAGCTCCCAATCCTCCGAAATAACCCAAGGGAATTGAAATGACCAAGGCACAAGGACAAGAAATGACCAAAAATATTAGGGCTCGGTAAAGCCAATCTTTAAAGACATAATCGTCAATGAAGAAATAAGGCAACAGTGTAACGCCAATTGCCAGAAACACAACGATCGGGGTATAAATTCTTGCGAATTTTCTAATAAACAATTCGGTTTTTGATTTTCGGGCGGTGGCGTTTTGAACCCTATCGAGGATTCGGGCAATGGAACTGTCCTTGAATTCCTTGGTGGTCTCGATTTCGATGACGCCATCGAGATTGATACTTCCCGCGAATACTTTTTCGCCTTTGGCAATGGTATCTGGTTTGCTCTCGCCTGTTAATGCTGCTGTGTTGAACGCGCCTTTGTCGGATAACAAAATACCGTCCAAGGGTATTTTTTCACCTACACGGACTTGGACTTTTTCGCCAATTTCGACGGTTTCGGGATTCACCGAGATGTAATCGTTCTTGCGATATACCAACGCTTCGTTTGGTCTGACGTCGAGTAAGGCTTTGATATTGGATTTTGCTCTGTTGACTGCTGCATTTTGGAACAGTTCGCCCACAGCATAAAATAGCATTACTGCCACGCCTTCGGGATATTCACCTATGGCGAAGGCGCCAATGGTAGCAATGGACATCAGGAAAAATTCCGTAAAGACGTCACCTTGTCGTATGTTTTTCCAGCCCTCTTTAATGACGGGGAATCCTACGGGAATATATGCTATGGCGTACCAGACGATTCGAATCCAGCCTTGGAATTGCGGAATTGTGTCAAAATAATCTATTGCAATTCCTACAATGAGCATAATGAAACTTATCAGCGCTGGTATGTATGTCTTAAAAGCACTAGCATCACCGTGATCGTGGTCGTGACCATCATCATGACTGTGCTCATTTTCGGAAGTTGGTTTTAGGTCTTTTAGGTTAACTTGCTTTTTTTTCATTTATACTGAATGCTACTTTTTATCATAAAGATAAACCTTGTGTTGGTCGTTAATTAATTTTACTGCCAAATTTATATTTTTTATGATGCTGGGTTTGAATTGGGGTTAATGGACTTATTTATTAGAAGTAGCGGATTTTTAAACACCAATTTTCGGATTGGTAATGACCTTAAATTTACAAACTCATTTCCGTCTAAGCGTCAAAACCGCTATTTTTATAATGGTTGTTACCAACCATTATCTATTCTGTATTCTTTCAGAACGTTTTCCCATTTCGTTTCTACATTTTGAGGGATTAAAATACTTTCCTCATTCGCTATTTTTTGTCCTTTTTCTTTGTTAAATGATAAGAAATTGAAACTTCCTTGTATATAATATTCATTGTCTTTAATTATCAATTTTCTGTGAGTTCCTGTCATTTTATAGTTTCCTTGTTCTTCAAAATGAGTTGGTAAATGTATTAAATGAAAATTATTTTGGTATTTACTTTTTAACCTTCGTAATTTTTCAATTGTTCCGTAATGATGTTCATCATTGCTCTCAATTCCATACAATATAATAACATCTACACTTCTTTGCAATGCTTTTTCAATACTATCAATGTACTTTAATGTAGCACGTTTTACCCAAGGACTTTCTATTAATATTTTAGATTTAACAGTCTTTAAAGCTTCTGTAAATTTTTCTTGCGTTTCCCAAACCGTAAGTGTTAGCGTTTCGGTTACCCTTTTTTCGATTTCAGTTGTTTTAAACTCTTCTAAAAGTTCACTATTATTATCTTCTTGAATTTTCGCAAAACTTGTTCTGTCAGAAGTCGTAAATTGATATAATATACTTGGATATTTTTCAGATAGTGATTTTGAAAGTCGTTTTTGTTTTGAAATATCTTTATCTGTATTTCTAACTTCAATATATGGTTCTAATTCACTTTCTTTTTCCTTTATCGGAATATATTCGATTAAATAATAATCGTGATTTTCCTTTTTATCAAACTTAATATTTGACTTGTCATAATCAACTAAATATGCTTTTCCATTACTCTGACTTTTATAAATGTCAGAAAGTTGTTCGTTTTTGTTTTTAAGCAATTCAGGATTTTTTATTGAATAATCAATCTCTGGATTTAATTTGTTTTCAATATTTTTATCGCTAAATAATCTAAAATTCTTTTCAATCGCTTGATTTGATATTGAATCAATTAAAAATTCAAATTCTTCTTCTTCAAGAATTTTTAAAATACTATTATCTTTCACAAATTCTTCTCCTTGTTCGGTTACTAACCAAATACCTGAAGTAAAATCTACAAATCCTCTTTCACGCAAAAAGTATAATTCCCTTAATATAAAATCTTCTTTGTTAAGACCTAAAAATTTAATTATTTGTTCTTCTTTGTTATAACCTGCTATTATTGTTCTTAAAAAAACTGAATATACTTGTTGTACTGATTTTTCAGGCGATTTATTTACAGTTGCGTTTACACGCACTCGTCTATAAGGATATGCAAATTGGATAATTTCATTTATCTTATAATCGCTTGGACATTGTTTGTCTAACTTTTTATGTATTTCTTGTATGTCCATTAAAATATTTGTTCTACGTTTTTAACAATCCAGTCTTTCTTCAATTCACTTAAATATTTTTGTAATGCTGGTTTTTGATTTGTGTTTTCTAAATCTTTTGGCGGTTTTGCACTTAATATGCTATCTAAATTTCCAACAATAATTAATAGTTTTTTTTGCCTTGATAAAGCAACATTTATACGATTTGCATTAGATAAAAATCCTAATGTTTGTTGCCGACTTCTTACTAAATCAAAAATGATAATATCCTTTTCTAAACCTTGAAACTTATCTACAACAGATATAACTACATTGTTAGATTTTACATTTTTCAGTTTACGATAATCAACTTTATTTCTTACAACTTTTCTTATTTCTCTTACTTGAGCAGAATAGCCTGTAATAACACCAATTGTGTAATTCTTTACTTTATCAAACCTATCTAATCCATTTAGAAGTTCTGGGATTAATTCAGCACTTAATTTATTTCTTGACGAACCATTTCCATCGATTTCACTTTTATATGAATTACCAATATCAAGAAAGACAATTGAACTATCAATTTTTAAATCAAGATTATGTTCTTTTTCTTGTGGTCGTTCAACTGGTTTTATCGGTTCATCTCCAAAAGGTTCGTAAAAGCATTTTGAAGTTAGTAAAACTTGGTCTTTTGAACTTCTTCTACATTCTTCTAACTGACTTTTATGATCATCATCAATTTTTGTTATCACTTGTTCAAACAAACTTGCTCTATTATAATAATCATCCCAACTATCAAATTCATCTGTGTCTGTTTTAAATTTTTCTCTCAACCATTTTTCAACTTCACGATTTGCAGTTAGCATTGGTCTTAATTGTCTATGGTCGCCAACAAGAATTAATTTTTCTGCTAAAACTGTTGGTATTAATGCTTCTGCTGTGGTTGCTTTTCCACTTTCGTCCATTATTACATAGTCAAATTCAAAATTATATTTTTGATATTTTTTTGATGCGATATGATTAGTTGTTGCACCAATTACTCTAATGCTATCTATTAATTTTTGATTTATATTACTGTTTTCATCTAACGAACTAATTGTTGCTAACCAATCTTTAAATATTTGTTGTTTTAAAAAGTATTCTTCAAAATTTACTTTTACAAAACTATTGATTGATGTTATAAACTCTGTTTCAGAAGTTAAAGATTTTTCTAAACCTTTAAACGTGTTGAAACGTTCTAACATTTTTTCTATTTGTTGTTTTTTTACTTTCCATTGTTTATTGGAAGAAAGGATTTCAAAAATTGGCAATAGAATAATATTCTCTTTTTCTAATGCCTTTTTAAATTGCTCTTTGTATGGTTTCCAATTGGCTTTAGTTTTTTTTCTTACTTCTTCTTTCCAACCTTCAATTTTTCTTTCTAAAGTATGTTTTTGCAAACTTACTTTTGGTTTTCTAATACCACTTAATCGAACAATTGGAATCTCTTTTTCCAATAGATTATCTAACACGTTATCAACTGCATCATTTGTTTGAGAAGTGATTAAAATTTTAGCATCAGGATTTTTATTTAAAATTTGAAAAACAATTTCTGTGATTACAGTTGTTTTTCCTGTTCCTGGTGGACCTTGAATAATTGTTAAAGGTTCTCTATGAATTGCATTTAGTATTGCTTTTTGTTGATTAAAACTATATACAAAGTCATTTCCTTTTTCGTCTGTTTGATAAACATTTGTTAGTTCTTGAAATTCAAGATATTTGCCTTGCAAATCAGTAGGATTAAAAACGTAATGTATTAAATCTCTATTTTGAACTTCATTATATTCTACTTTTCGTATTGCTTCTAATTGTCTTTTCTTTTCCTCTTCTTGTTTGCTGATATTTTCAAATATGTAACCATTTTTGGGGATTTTTTCAAAATCTAATCGTTCACAATCCTTAAATTTTAGAACTCTTGTTTTTGTATTGAAATCATAAGCAACTCCCGAAAATTTCATTGGGTCTTTCATTTGTTTTTTATCGGCAGTTTCACTTACGATAAATTCAAAATCTTCCGGACTTGGTGGTGTTGCTTTGTCAATATGAGAAAAAATTAAACCATTCTTGCTGTATTTTTCATTGTCTTGAATATTAAATGAAATTTCATAATTTCCTTTTTTTTCAAAACCTACAAAACGTAATCTTAATGAGTTTTTTTCTAAAACTTGCATTTCTTTGGTTAGTAAATCTTTAAAGAATTTCAATTCTTTAGTAATCTCTCTTTTTCCTTTTCTATATTCGCTTTCGTGCTGTTTTTCTTTTTGTATTTTCTTAAAAAAAGGTGTTAAGTTAAATCGTTCGTTATAACCATTTTGAGAAGTAAACACAATTGGCAAGCCTAATTCTTTTCCATATCTCAAAGTATTAGAATGTTCTCTTTCTTTATTTTCTTTTCTTTCTCCATTTAGAATTTCTAAACCATTTTCGGATATTTTCCAAATACAATGAATATAGAAATTTTTAGTTGAGATATTTAATAGGATATTTTCTCCTCTGCTTGGACTTATGTCAAATTTTGGTTTGAAATCTGAATTATTTAAATCTTCTATAACTTCTGGTATTGCATTTATAGAAACCGAGTTTTTACTGTCAAAAGAAATTTCACTTGTGATTTTCGATAATTTCTCTAAAAAAGAAACATAATTTATTCTATTTATTGGTAATTGCTCACAAGTTTTGTCAGTCAATTTCTGGACTTCTTCAAATTCGTTAATTTCATTTTTTGCAAAATACCATTCAATAACTTTACCAATAGAATAAATGTCAGATTGATAGGGGAATCCCTTTGGGATTTTTCTATCCCATTTTTCAGGTGACGCAAATTCTTTTGCGAAAATCTCTAATTCTTGTGATTGGCTTAATGTTGCAGAAATATCTGAAACTCCAAAATCAATTAAGTAAAAATCAAAGTTTTCATCTACAAGTATATTTGCAGGTGTTATATCTCCGTGAGCAAGTTTATGTTTCTTTTGCAATTGCTGTAAACAATTTGCAATTTGTTCAATCCCTTTTAAAAAATGCGTTGGTTTAATTTCAAAAATGATTTCTTCTAAAGAAGTTGCGTTTTTGTTTTCAAATATGATGCAATAAGCACTTTGGCTTTCGTCCCATTCGTATTCTATAATTTTCGGAAGAGAAGAGTGGACTGCTTTTTTTAAGTGTCTTAATTTGTTGTAAAGAATTTTACTCGGTTGTGAGTTTTTTTCAATTCCTTTTATCCATTTGGCAAAATAAATTTCTTCACTTTCATCTGTTACTTTGGCGGTTGATGAATAACCTCTGTTTTGGATTGCTCCGTAAAGTTGGTATTTGTCTAAAATCATTCAATAATTTTCAGTTTTCAATTTGAGCACGGTTTTTCTAAAATGGTTGCCTACTTATTTATACAAATACTAAATATACTGTTTATTTCCATTTTTAGGTATGAACCCTAAATTTTTAAAATGAATTTCTGTAATTGTTTAGGGCTAATAGTGGTGGTGAAAGGTACTTTTGCTTCTCGATACATTTCTATCGTTACTTTTCTGCATCTATTGAAATACTCGACGTGACAGAGCGGGAAGTTATGGAGCACGCGGTAAAATTTGGGCCATAAGCGGTAAGCATTATGTTGTAAGGTTTGTTAAGGCTGGCTTATCATTCAAAATTAAAAAAACCAAGATGGAGACGTCTTGGTTTTTATTAAATTTAACGGACTCTAGTATGAGTCGTAATTTTTAGTTAAATACCGCTAATGAAACTTCCATAAGGATCTTTAAATTGAATGCCTTCTGCAAATCGAAATTTGCTCAATTGCTTGAATTCCACCAATGCCCAAAGTACAAATTCTTTGACGAAATAGCTGTCTTCTTTAGACAGTTTTGGTTGGTATTCTGCCAATAAATCATCTAATGGCGAAATGGCATCAAGGAGATTTTTGTATTCTTTATCTCTTAAATCGTCCATGATTTCAAAACCTTCTTTTTGATTGAAAAACCAAGAAATGACGTCATCGTAAGGTGTTTCAGCGGTTTCTTTTTTTAATTTTTCAATCTTTGGAAAGAATTCCTCAAAGAGACTTTTGACAGCTTCGCCAATGAGGTTGAAAGCCACTACAGCGGCTCCTTCCTGTTCACCTTCGTAGACCAATTCCACTTTTCCAGTAATGGATGGAATAATGCCGACGAAATCGCTTAATCGGATCATTGTTTTTTCGTCACCCGCTTTCAAAGCACGACGTTCTGCAGTGCTCAACAGATTTTCTAATGCTGTGATGCTCAAACGTGCACTTACGCCGCTTTTGGCATCGATGTATTCGCTTTCACGCGCTTCAAAAACAATTTGCTCCAATAAATCGCGCGCCAAATCTGGAACCATTACGGTCTCTTTTTGACCTTCCACTACTCTCGCCTCTTGTTCGGTAATCAATCGGGCGGTTTCAATATCTACGGGATAATGCGTTAAGATTTGAGAACCGATTCTATCTTTTAATGGTGTGACGATACTCCCTCGATTGGTGTAATCTTCTGGATTTGCTGTGAATAAAAATTGGATGTCCAATGGCAATCGCAGTTTGAAACCCCTAATTTGAATATCGCCTTCTTGCAAAATATTGAACAAGGCCACTTGGATTCTGGCTTGTAAATCTGGCAATTCATTGATGACGAAAATACAGCGGTTCGCTCTTGGAATCATTCCGTAATGAATGACACGGTCGTCGGCATAACTTAATTTTAAGTTGGCCGCTTTAATTGGGTCCACATCGCCGATTAAATCAGCCACAGTAACATCTGGCGTTGCCAGTTTCTCCGCGAAACGTTCACTTCTGTGTAACCATGCGATTGGTGTGTCATCGCCTTTTTCTTTAATCAATTCCACAGCGAATCTTGAAATGGGCTGCAGTGGGTCGTCATTGATTTCGGAGCCTTCCACATAAGGGATGTACTCGTCCAATAAATTCAACATCAAACGCGCCAAACGAGTTTTAGCTTGTCCACGCAATCCCAAGAGATTGATGTTATGTCTCGAAAGAATGGCACGTTCCAATTCAGGAATTACGGTATTTTCATAGCCATGAACGCCTTCGAAGGTGGTTTCTTTGTTTTTTATTTTTTGAATCAGATTGTTTCGCAATTCATCCTTTATGGATTTTGATTGGTATGCTGATTTTTTTAATTGTCCTAATGTTTTTATGTTTTCTAATTTCATATCATTTGCTTTTGGCTAATGGCTATTTGCCTTTAGCTCCTACTTTAATAGTTTCAATTTCTAAAAGCTAATAGCAAAAGGCTAAAAGCTAAAATTCTATCCTCTTATGCGCTTCTTTCTATTGGTTTCATAATCCTCAAAAATCATTTCGCCGAGACCTTGCAATCCGGTATAAAATGCTTTTCCTTGGTTGGCTTGGGTAAATTCCCGTACGAATTTCATCAAATATTGATCTTGTGCGATCATAAACGTAGTGATTGGAATGTGCAATCGTCTTGCTTGCTGCGCCATTGCATAGCATTTATTGGTGATGTAAGGATTGAGTCCGTTACTGTCTTTATAATATTGACCATCTGGAAGCCGCAAACAACTTGGCTTTCCATCCGTAATCATGAAAATTTGTTTGTTGGTGTTCCGTTTTCTTCGGAGTAAATCCATTGCCAATTGCAAACCTGCCACTGTGTTAGTATGATAAGGACCGACTTTTAAATAGGGTAAATCTTTAATTTCGATTTGCCATGCATCGTTGCCGAACACCAAAATATCCAAAGTGTCTTTTGGGTAACGGGAGGTAATCAATTCCGCTAAAGCCATGGCTACTTTTTTGGCGGGCGTAATTCTGTCTTCCCCATACAAAATCATACTATGGCTGATGTCAATCATCAACACCGTGCTCATTTGTGACTTGTGTAGGGTTTCCTCTACTACCAAATCATCTTCAGATAAACTAAAATCACCGATACCATGATTGATTTGAGCATTTTTTAAACTTTCTGTTATGGACACTTTATCGAGGGCGTCACCGAATTGATAGTTTCTAAAATCGCCCGTATGTTCATCACCTATTCCGGGGCTTTTGCTTTTATGGTTTCCCTGTCCGCTGCGTTTTATTTTTCCAAAGATTTGGTCGAGCGCTTGTTGCCGGATGGCCCTTTCGGTTTTGGCTGTGATTGCCATGCCTCCGTTGCCATCCACATCAATTTCTTCTCGGATATAGCCTTTTTTCTTTAGGTCTTCAATAAAATCGTCAATGGTATATTCGGCAGTGGTCAATTTGTATTCTTTATCCAACTCGCGCAGCCAATCGATGGCTTCATCGAAATCGCCAGAGGTATGTGTGATTAATTCCTTGAAAACTTCAAAGAGTTTATCAAAAGGAGATTGGAAAGGTGCTTCGTAGGATTTAAAGACGAACCCTTTTCTTAAAGATGTGGAGTTTTTCATAGCAGCATAAAAATACAGCTTTTTGGGCGTTTCATAATAGCCCTTAACATCAATTTAAAGAATTGTGTCATAACTTTTGTTTATCTTTAGAACAACGAAAGTCGATTCTCTTTTGTAACCAATCTGCAAATGATTCGTCAATAAAGAAGTATTAATTAACAACCAAACACAAATGAAACAACTAATTTTAGTATTCAGTCTTATTCTGTTCGTTGGCTGCAAGGACAAAAATGAACTCCATAAAAAAGACGCAGCAGCCAAAGTGCAGCAATATAGCATTGAGCAATTTATGGATAATGAAGCCGTTGGAGGCGGAAGTTTTTCCGCTGACAATTCGAAGTTATTGATTTCGAGCAATAGAACCGGCATTTACAATGTTTATACGGTGCCGACCACGGGTGGGGATTATACCCCTATTACAGCATCGGACAGCACCTCTTATTTTGCAACTTCTTTTTTTCCTAATGACGACAGAATGTTGCTATCCGCAGATGGTAATGGTGATGAAATAGACCATATATTTTTGCGCGATACGACAGGGACACTTAAAGACTTGACTCCTGAAAAAGGGGCTAAAGCGTCTTTCTATGGGTGGGCAGAAAATGATAATTCTTTTTATTTTGGTTCGAACAAACGAAATCCGCAATTTTTTGATGTGTACGAAATGAACATTTCCGATTTTACATCCAAACTAGTATATCAGAATACTGATGGTATGAACTTTAATGCCATCTCCAATGACAAAAAACACATCGCTTTGACGAAAGCTGTGAATACAAATGATACAGACCTCTACGTTTACAACATCAAAACGAAGGAGAAAATCAAGATCAATGAGAATCAAAGCGCTAATTCCACACAGGATTTTTCGAAAGACAATTCGGCATTGTACTATACAACAGATGATGGTGACGAATTTTCATATTTGATGAAATATGATTTGAACACCAAGGAAAAAACGGAAGTGCTCAAAAAAGATTGGGACATTGCAGGTGCAGGATTTACGGACACTGGAAAGTATATGGTGGTCTACATTAACAATGATGGTAAAAATGACATTGAAGTCTATGATATTGCATCTGATAAGTTAATGGATTTACCAGATTTTGGTGCTAAAAGTATTACAAGTGTCAGTTTTAGCGATGACGAAAACTGGATGCGCATGTATGTTGGAGGCTCTAATAGACCTTCGGATTTGTACACTTACAATTTGAAAACCAAAGAGCAACATCAAATTACCAATGTCCTAAATGATGAAATCCATGCTGAAGATTTAGTGACCGCTAAAGTGATTCGTTATAAGTCATTTGATGGTGTTGAAATTCCTGCAATTTATTATTTACCCCATCAAGCTTCCAAAACTGATAAGGTTCCTGCGATGGTTTGGGTTCATGGAGGTCCAGGAGGACAATCGCGTCAAGGTTTCAACTCATTTCTACAATATATGGTCAATCATGGTTATGCGGTTTTAGCCGTGAACAATCGTGGTAGTAGTGGTTATGGTAAAACATTTTATCAAATGGACGATTTGAATCATGGAGAGAAAGATTTGCAAGATTGCGTAGAGGGCAAAAACTGGTTGGCAACCCAACCAGAGATTGATGGCGATAAAATAGGAATCATAGGTGGTTCTTATGGTGGCTATATGACCATGGCAGCTTTGACCTTTACACCTGAAGAATTTGATGTTGGTGTCAATTTATTCGGAGTTACCAATTGGATACGTACAGTACGAAGCATACCACCATGGTGGGAATCGTACAAGGAGGCGTTGTATAAAGAAATCGGCGACCCTTATTCGGCAGATTCTGTGCGTTTGAAACGAATTTCCCCATTGTTTCATACAGATAAAGTAACGAAGCCCCTTATTGTTCTTCAAGGAGCACAGGACCCAAGAGTCTTACAAGTAGAATCGGACGAGATTGTGGCTGGTGTTAAGAAAAATGGTGTCCCAGTAGAGTATGTACTGTTTGATGATGAAGGTCATGGATTTGTAAAAAAAGAAAATCAGATTGAAGCTTACAGTCGCGTTTTAAAATTTTTGGACACGTATTTGAAAAATGATCAAGCGCCTATGGATGGAGAGCAACAATCAACGGAAATAAAAGCAGAGGAAACGAAATAACAGACTTACTGTCATATTGAGCGTAGTTGAGATACCATTCTTAATTACGCTCAAACTGACAGATTTTGAAATTATATTATTCCAATTTTTACAGAATGCTCAATGGCCTCATGGCTGTATTTAAAATAGCAGGTTGCAACATCCAAACTCTCAATATTCTTTATAAGTATTTCCAATGCTGATTTTCGTTTTGAACCTGTCTGCCGAATATAAACAGCCTTGATGTTTTCGGGAAATATTTTACATATCCCCTCATAAATATATGGGTCTTGCTGGGAATCATCTCCCAATAGCACATATTGTAAATGCGGATAGAACGAAATAATCTCTTTAATCTTCACGAACTTATGATCGTGATTTCCTCTTCCTGTGAATAGGAAATCAGAAATTCCGGATTTGATATCCTTGAGTTTGATAACGGCTTTGGGCAAATCGTGCAATCGCGCAAAGGAATCGATAAATTCATATAAATTCCATTCGCTACTTGATACATAGAAAAAAGAATTGGAAGCCACTTCATTGGATTGCCCAGCAAGACTCAAAGCTTTGTAATGCTGAACGACATCTTCATAAATCTTACGCCGATTGAGGTTTCTTAACAATAGAACGTAAAGTTTTTTGAAAAAATTGCCACTGTGAGAAATCAAAAATGTGTCGTCGATATCCGAGATGATACCCAATTTACTTTCGAATGGTTTGAGCATTTCCCCACAATTCACAATGCCGAATTTAGACATCTTACAGGTCACTGTATACGGATGCCAACCACTTTCCAAATCCTCGGAATAAGGGATGGTAAATCTAAAAAATCCATCCATTAGGGTTTTGGTGGTCACAGTGATGTTCTTAAAGTTTAAAGTGACCTCAACATTCGGATACGGCTTAATCCGGAACATGTGAATGATGGACACGGCATGGCGAATTCCTTTACCATCCAGTCGGTATTTGTCGGGAGCCCAAGACTGAAACACATGGCCCGAGACTATCAATTCGTCACTGTTGACATACCCTCTATATAATTTTAAATCAAGCTTTGCCAAATTGTATTAAAATTTCTAATTATGATTCCCAAATTACTTAATTTTATGGAGTTTTATAGGCTATATGGATTCAAAGAATAAAATTTTATTGGTGGTTAATCCAATTTCGGGAAATTCAGGTAAAGAAGAATTGCTGGAACGATTGAATATGGAAATCAACCGACAAGGTTTGGAGCTTTTAAAATATGAGACCACTGGAACGGATGATGAACAACATATTCAGAAAATAGTAGATTCCAAACCGATCCATCATGTTCTGGTTGCTGGCGGAGATGGCACCATTCAATTGGTTGCAAAGGCGATTCATGACCGAAACATTTCAGTTGGCATTCTTCCAGCAGGTTCTGCGAATGGATTGGCATCAAATCTGAAATTGACCGATGACATTGATACACAAATTGAAATTGCACTTTCCTCAAACTCCATTGAGATGGATTTGCTCTCCATTAACGACCATATTTGTCTGCATATCGCTGATATTGGAGTCAATGCCGAATTGATAAAAAACTTTGAGAATTCATCCTTAAGAGGAAAATTGGGTTACGCCCTACACACCATACCCACTTTAATCGCCTCCGACTATCCTTATCATTTTAAGATTAATGTCAATGATGAAACGTTTGAATCCGAGGGCATTCTCATAGCCATTGCGAATGCCAAACAATTTGGAACAGGTGCCATCATAAATCCAAATGGACACATAGATGATGGTCTATTCGAAGTTGTTATTTTTAAAAAATTGGATGTCATTGATATTTTCAAAACGCTCAATGAACATAATGAGATGGATTCAGAATTTATGGAATACCGTTCGACCAAGACTGCTGTCATTACCTGTGAAAAACCTATTTCACTTCAAATCGACGGGGAATATATCGGAGAAGTCACTGAATTAAAAGCGAGTCTTCTCCCTACCAAACTCAAGGTCATGGTACCTGAAGGGTTTAATTAATCTACACCTTTCAATCCATCCATATCCAAAATTTTTATCTGTTTGCCTTTTGTGGCAATCAAACCTTCTTTTTTGAATTGGGATAGGATACGAATCGCAGATTCTACCGCTGTGCCAACAATGCTCGCATAGTCATCGCGGGATAAGACTAAATTCAAAAAACCCTCATTCTCAATTCCGAAGTTCGTTTGAACATATATTAATGTTTCTGCGAGTCGTCGTTTCACTGTTTTTTGTGCCATGTTAATCAAGTCATCCTCTGCTTCTTTAAGGTCTTGTGCCAAGGTTTGCAACACATCAAAAGAAAATTCAGAATTACCCTTTAGATTGGAAACGATTTGGTCTTTGGGCACATAACATAATTCAATATCATTTAGAGCAATGGCACTCAAATTGGTACGTTCACCACTTATGATGGAGCGTTGACCAACCAACTCTCCTTTGCCGAGCAATTTGACCGTTTGATCTTTGCCGTTTTCATTTAATTTTATGAGTTTGCAAATTCCGTCTCTAACACAATAGACGCCATGAAGCAATTCGTTTTCATTGAAAATGACATCGCCTTTTTTATAAAAACGTGTCGTTTTGCATTCAGACACACGTTTCAATTCATCCTTTGTCAAGGCCTTCATGGAATTCAATTGTCTTGCAATACAATGTTCACATCTACTCATATTATCTATTTGACTTTCAAAATTACGGAAAACATGACATATATCATATTTTAAACTTCGGTCATTTCCAACCTTTGCAATAGGTATAAATGAGCAAATATTATGGAACAATCCACTTGTTTCCACTGTGGAGATTTCTGTGACAAGAACGTCCTCAATTTTCAAGAAAAAACTTTCTGCTGTAATGGCTGTAAAACCGTATTTGAGATTTTTTCTGAAAACGATTTGACTTGCTATTATGATATGCAAGTATCTCCAGGAGCCATTCCAAAAGAGATTGAAGGCAAATATGATTTCTTGTCCCAACAGGCTATTATTGATAAGTTGGTGGAGTTTGATAATGGCAAAACACAAATCGTTACTCTTTACATTCCACATATCCATTGCAGTTCTTGTATCTGGATTCTTGAAAATCTAAATAAACTCAATCAAAATATTTCACTGTCACAAGTCGATTTTGGAAAGAAAACCGTTCGGGTGCATTATAACTCTGAAACGTCTTCCTTAAAGGATGTTGTGCTATTGTTGAGCTCCATCGGTTACGAACCTTATATCAGTCTCGATGATTTTTCGAAAGGGAAAAAAGATATTGACCGCGCACTTATCTACAAGGTAGCAATAGCTGGTTTTGCGTTTGGGAATGTGATGTTTTTATCATTTCCAGAATACTTTGAAGTTGGCGAATTTTGGCTCGAGCAATACAAACCATTATTTCGATGGTTGATGTTTGCCTTTTCATTACCTGTTGTTTTTTATGCTGCGCAAGATTATTTTGTATCAGCATTTAAAGGTTTGAGAGCTAAAATACTCAATATTGATGTGCCGATTGCCCTGGGAATTGTAGTGCTTTTTTTAAGAAGTACGATTGATATTATGTTCGATTTGGGTTCTGGTTTTTTTGATAGTTTGACGGGATTGGTGTTCTTTTTATTGTTGGGGAAATTCTTCCAACAGCGAACCTATTCGTTTTTATCGTTTGAACGTGATTACAAATCCTATTTTCCGATTGCCATTACCAAAATTTCTTCGGAAGGCATCGAGCAACCCATTCAAGTTTATGATATTCAAAAAGGCGACCGGTTATTGATTCGCAATGAAGAATTAATTCCTGTGGATGGTATTCTCATCAATGGAAATGCTAAAATCGATTACAGTTTTGTAACGGGAGAATCCGAAACTGTCCGAAAAGTTTCTGGCGACAAACTCTTTGCTGGTGGCAAACAAACGTCTGGAGTTATTGAAATGGAAGCGCTCAAGACCGTTGAACAAAGTTATTTGACGCAGTTATGGAGCAATGATGTGTTCAGTAAAGTCAAAGAAGATGGTTTTACAACTTTGACCAACCTTATCAGCAAGCGATTTACAATCTATGTTTTGAGTATTGCTTTTATTTCGACTCTTTTTTGGCTGATTGTTGATAGCTCCAAAGCGATGAATGCCTTCACTTCGGTGTTGATTATTGCCTGTCCTTGTGCGATTGCTCTGGCGGCACCTTTCACTTTAGGAAACTTACTACGGATATTTGGCAAGAAGAAATTCTACCTCAAAAATGCGACGGTTATTGAGCAGTTGGCAAGCATCAATACCATCATTTTTGATAAAACAGGAACGATTACTTCCAACAAAAAAAGTACCGCAACCTATGAAGGTGAATCGCTTTCGACATCAGAAGAATTACTTTTGAAGAACACTTTGCGAGGTTCCAATCATCCTTTGAGCAGAACACTTTATGACTTGTTAAAAGAGAATGATATCATCACATTGGACCAATTTGAAGAACATTTGGGACAGGGTATTGAAGGCAGTCATCATCATGATTCCATGAAAATCGGTTCGGCAAATTTTGTTGGTAGTGTTCAGAAAAATGCTGTTTTGAACACTGCAGTACATATCAGTTCGAACAATATTTACAAGGGAAAATTCACATTTTACAATAGTTATCGTAAAGGTTTATCCAATCTATTCAATAAGCTGAAAAAAGACTATGATTTGGCAATTCTTTCCGGTGATAATGAAGGTGAATTGGAGAATCTCAAAAAATTATTACCATCTAAAACCAAATTGTTGTTCAATCAAAAACCAAATGACAAGCTCGATTACATCAAATATCATCAAACCGAAGGCGCCAAAGTCTTGATGATTGGTGACGGTTTAAATGATGCTGGAGCACTCGCACAAAGTAATGTCGGCATTTCACTTTCAGAAAATGTGAATGTCTTCTCGCCTGCTTGTGATGCCATTTTGGACGCAACACAATTCAACAAATTATACAAGTTTATTACGGCATCAAAATCAGCTATCACGATTGTTAAATGGAGTTTTGCGTTGTCGTTTATGTACAATATCGTCGGACTTTATTTTGCGGTTACGGGACAATTGGCACCTGTTATTGCTGCTATTTTAATGCCTTTGAGTTCGATAAGTGTTGTCGCTTTTACAACGGTTGCAACTAACATTATAGGAAGAAAATTAGAATGATTAAAAATAACCAAACATGATAAATGTCATGTTTTAAGAATATGTTCAACAGTAATTTTGAACCATAACTTCAAATAGGTATGAGTGTTATATATATTTTACTGACCATCAGTATTATCGTTGCTGTCATATTTTTTATTGCGTTCATTTTCGCTGTAAAAAATGGACAATATGATGATAGTTATACACCTTCCGTAAGAATGCTGTTTGAAGACGAACTTGTCAAGGAAAAACCAAAAAAAACCACAACCACAATTAAAGATTAATCAGTATCACTATGGAAATGCAACAATTTTACTACGATAACAAAATCGTTAAAAATTTCATCTATGCCACCATATTTTGGGGTATAATAGGTATGACGGTTGGCTTGATGCTTGCCTTTCTCTTCATTTTTCCGAATTACATGGAAGGGATTTCATGGTTAAGTTTTGGACGATTGAGACCGTTGCATACTAATGCTGTGATTTTTGCTTTTGTCGGTAATGCCATTTTTGCTGGTGTTTACTATTCGACGCAACGTTTATTGAAAGCACGAATGTATAGTGATTTATTGAGTAAAATCAATTTCTGGGGCTGGCAACTGATTATCGTTGGTGCTGCCATCACACTGCCATTGGGTTTTTCATCTTCCAAAGAATATGCAGAATTGGAATGGCCTTTTGATATCGCCATCGCATTGATTTGGGTTGTTTTTGGCTGGAACCTGATTGCCACTATTCTGAAAAGACGACAACGCCATTTGTACGTTGCCATTTGGTTTTATATTGCCACGTTTGTAACGGTTGCCGTACTTCATATTTTCAATAGTTTGGCATTGCCTGTGAGTGCTTTCAAAAGTTACTCGGTTTATGCTGGCGTTCAGGATGCTTTGGTGCAATGGTGGTATGGCCATAATGCTGTTGCGTTTTTCTTGACAACCCCATTCTTGGGTTTGATGTACTACTTTGTTCCTAAAGCGGCTAACCGACCAGTCTATTCCTATCGATTGTCCATCATTCATTTTTGGTCCTTGATTTTTATTTACATCTGGGCTGGACCTCATCACTTATTATATACCGCATTGCCAGAATGGGCCCAAAATCTTGGAGTTGCATTTTCTGTAATGTTATTAATGCCGTCTTGGGGAGGAATGATCAACGGATTGCTAACGCTGCGTGGCGCTTGGGACAAAGTCCGTGTAGACCCAGTTTTAAAATTTATGGTTGTTGCGATTACAGGATACGGTATGGCCGTATTTGAAGGCCCGATGCTATCGCTTAAAAACGTCAATGCCATCGCCCATTATACGGATTGGATAATTGCCCACGTTCACGTTGGTGCGTTAGCTTGGAACGGATTCTTGACTTTTGGTATGATTTATTGGCTGGTTCCACGACTTTTCAAAACAAAATTACATTCCATAAAATTGGCAAATATTCATTTCTGGGTTGGCACTTTAGGGATTATTCTCTACGCTTTACCTCTATATGTTGCTGGATTCACACAGGCAAGTATGTGGAAACAATTTAGACCTGACGGAAATTTGGTCTATGGTAACTTTTTGGAGACCGTAACCGAAATCATGCCAATGTACACCATGCGTGCCATCGGTGGAACTTTATACATTATCGGAATGTTGATTTTGGTTTACAATATCTATGTGACTGTCAAAAATGCTGGCGTGGTTGAAGACGAATTGGCGGAAGCACCAGCATTGGAGCGAGTGTCAAAAAGAAGAACCGCTGGTGAAGGATGGCACTCTGTGATAGAACGCAAACCAGTACAATTGACCATTTGGGCAACCATCGCTATTTTGATTGGTGGCATCGTTCAAATTGTGCCAACAATCATGGTGAAATCAAACATTCCAACACTTACCAGCGTCAAACCTTATACGCCTTTAGAATTGGAAGGTCGCGATATTTATATACGTGAAGGTTGTGTGGGCTGCCACTCACAAATGGTCAGACCATTTCGGGATGAAGTCGCTCGTTATGGCGAATATTCAAAAGCTGGCGAATATGTGTATGACCATCCATTCCTTTGGGGAAGTAAACGTACAGGACCCGATTTGCATAGAGTTGGCGGAAAGTACTCTGACAATTGGCACTTCAACCACATGTACGACCCACAAAGTACGTCGTCTGGTTCTATCATGCCATCGTATCAATGGATTATCAGAAGTCCATTGGACAAAACTCAAACGGAGGCAAAAATGAGAACCATGGTATCATTAGGTGTTCCATATACTGAAGAAGAGATTGCCAATGCGCAGAAACACATGACCGAACAAGGGACTCAAATTGAGAAAAATCTCTACAGTGACCCAGATTTCGTAGCCTCTTATGAAGCCTCGAAAGAGAGCGCTAGAGCTGATTTTGTGGAAATGAAAAATCGAGAAATCGTGGCTTTAATCGCTTATTTACAACGCTTGGGCACAGATATTAAAGTAGAAGATTTAGAAGTAAAGACAACTCAAAACTAAAACATCATGTTAAAATTCGTAAAAGGCTATATGGACAGCATCGAAGGTATCGAAATCTATCCAATCATTTCTTTAGTCATCTTTTTCACATTTTTTGTGCTATTGTTTTGGTGGGTTTTCACTGCCAAGAAAGACTACATCACGAAAGTGAGCAACATTCCATTAGATAACCAACAAAACGACACCCTATTATGAGAAATTTATTTCCATCGTACGTAAGAGTTCCATTGGCATTTTTTACCATTTTTGGACTTATCGAATTCTTTGTGGATTCTGGCGACCAACCTGCCTTTATCAAAAACCCAATGATATTATTGTTTCTATTATTGGTACTTTTAATTATCATCGCCATCGAAGCGATTGTCAGCGCCATGGACAACATCTTGTATCAAAGTTTGGATGAAGCCGCAAAAGCACGCTACGCTGCATCCAGAAATAAAGTGCCAAAATTCACTTGGTGGCGTAAAACCTATAAAAAATTGGTCGGCACCAAACCTCTTGAAGAGGAACACGAATTGATTTTGGACCACAATTACGATGGTATTCGTGAATTGGACAACGACCTTCCGCCTTGGTGGTTGTACGGATTTTATGCCTCCATTATTTTTGCGGCCGTCTATTTAGTGAAATATCACATTTTTGATGGCGACAATCAATATGATGAATTGGAAACCGAATATGCACAAGCAAAAGTGGAACTTGAGGAATACAAGAAAAACGCAAAAGATTTGGTGGATTTTAACACCGTGACGGTTTTGACGGATGCTGGCGATGTTGCCAAAGGTAAATCCATTTTCGATTCGAACTGTGTCGCTTGTCACATGGTTGATGGTGGTGGTGGTATCGGTCCAAATCTAACAGACGACCATTGGATTCTTGGAGGCGGCATCAAAAATGTATTTCATACCATCAGTGAAGGTGGACGAAACGGAAAAGGAATGATTGCTTGGAAACAGAGTTTGAAACCCGCAGAAATGGCGCAGGTAGCCAGCTATGTGTTAACGCTCCAAGGTATTACACCAGCAAACCCAAAAGCTCCGGAAGGCGATATTTGGGTGGATGAAAACGCACCAAAAAGTGATATTCCAACGGAAGCTATGGAAGTTAAAACAGATTCAGTCATCATGATTGAAAACTGATAAATAGGAATAATACAAATCATGGACACACCAGAAAACGAAAGCTTTAGAGATTCCCTCGGTACGATGACCGACGATGGGAAGCGTGCTTGGGTGTATCCGAAAAAACCCAGTGGCAAACTCTACGATTATCGTAAAATAGTGAGTTATGTACTGCTCGTATTTTTCCTTACGGCACCATTCATCAAAATCAATGGCAATCAATTTTTGATGTTCAACATCTTGGAACGTCGTTTCAATATTTTCGGGTTTCCTTTTTGGCCACAGGATTTTCATTTGTTCGTGATTTCAATGATAATCGGTGTCATTTTCATTGCTTTGTTCACTATGGCTTTTGGTCGTATTTTCTGCGGATGGATTTGCCCACAGACCATTTTTATGGAAATGGTTTTTAGACGCATCGAATATTGGATTGATGGCGACCGAGGCGCACAAATGCGTTTGGACAGACAAGATTGGAATGCTGAAAAAATTAGAAAACGCGCCTTAAAATGGACTATCTTTTTGATAATTTCCTTTATCATCGCAAATGTCTTTTTGGCCTTTTTGATAGGAAGTGATAAACTCATTAAATATATTTCTGAAGGACCATCAGAACATATTGGCACGTTGTTTCCATTATTGATATTCACTGGTGTTTTTTACTTTGTGTTCGCATGGTTCAGAGAGCAAGTGTGCATCATTGCTTGTCCTTATGGTCGATTGCAAGGTGTCTTGCTCGATAATAAATCGATTGTGGTGGCGTATGACCATAAGCGTGGAGAAGCCGAAAATGGACGGAAAAAATTCAGGAAAAATGAAGATAGGAAAGCGCTGGGTTTTGGAGATTGTATCGATTGTTTTCAATGCGTGAATGTCTGCCCAACGGGAATCGACATCAGAAACGGAACACAGTTGGAATGTGTCAATTGCACAGCCTGTATCGACGAATGTGACCATATTATGGAAAGTATTAATCTACCTAAAGGATTGATTCGCTATGCAAGTGAGGATGAGATTGAAAAGAAGAAAAAGTTCAAGGTAACCGCTAGAATGAAAGGCTACATCGCAATACTTGTCATTCTAACAGGAATGCTATCGGGAATGTTGCTATTGCGAAATGATGTTGAAGCAAACGTGTTGAGATTACCTGGACAATTGTTCGAACATAAGGAAGGAGATATCATCAGCAATGTATTCACTTACAAATTGGTGAATAAAACCAATGACGATATTGAACATATAAGTTTTAAACTCCGAAAATATAAAGGAACCGTCAAATTGGTATCCACAAAAGAGAATATTATTGTGCCAAAACAAGGCATTGCAGAAGGCACGATGTTTATAGAAATCCATAAGAAAGATTTGGAAGGCGATAAAAACAAATTGATGCTTGAAGTGTACAGTAATGACGAGTTGATTGAAACCACAAGTGTGAACTTTTTGGGACCGAGGAGTTTTGATTAGATTTCAGTCGGCAGTAGGCAGTTGGCAGTAAGCAGTATGCGGTCAGCAATCAACCTGCAAGGTTTTCAAAACCTTATAGGTTTGATTCGGTAACTAAAATTGAATTTGAAGCTGAAGTTGAAGTTGAAGTTGAAAAAAGACAAATATTAACTTAAAAAACGGAGATTCCTGCTTTCACAGGAATGTGGAATATGAAAATAAATTGGGGAACAGGAATTATAATCGCATTCATCTGCTTTATCAGCTTTATCATGTATTTCGTGATAGCGATGATGACGAACGAGAAATATGAATCTGATTTGGTGACCGAAAATTATTACGGTCAGGAATTGGAATTTCAGCATGATATCGACAAACAAAACAATGCCAAAACACTTGAAGAAAACGTCAGTTGGTCAAAAACCGATGAAGGCATTATAATCACATTTCCAGAAACACTTGAAGCAAAGGATATTTCCGGAAACGTGTTCCTATATAGACCATCCAATAAGCACTTGGACTTTGAAACTACGATTTCACTGTCCAATCACAATTTGCTCATACCTGACAATCGTTTATTGGGTGGTCGTTGGAACATTACAGTGGACTGGAACTATAAAGATAATAGTTACATGTACAAAAAAGAAATAAGCTACTAAATGCTCTGGTCTGCACTCATATTCGGTCTTTTGGGAAGTTTTCACTGCGTTGGCATGTGTGGACCGATTGCCTTTATGTTGCCCGTGGACAGAACAAATTCCTTTAGAAAAGTATTCCAGATTTTTACGTACCATTTCGGAAGAATTTTGGCTTACAGTCTGATAGGCTTGTTTTTCGGTTTGGTGGGAAAAAGTCTCTACATTTTCGGATATCAACAGCAATTATCCATAATTATCGGGATTTTAATGATTGTGGCTGTGTTGATTCCTACGAAAACATTCAACAGATATAATTTCTCAAAACCTGTTTACAAAATCATCTCCAAAGTAAAATCATCACTTGGGAAAGCTCTAAAGAAAAAAACTGCCGACACGTTTTTGACCATCGGATTCCTCAACGGGTTCTTACCATGTGGATTGGTCTATTTGGCTGTGTTTGCATCAATGGCAATGACAAGTGCCTATCAAGGTAGTTTGTATATGGCTTTGTTTGGTATCGGAACCATTCCGTTGATGACCTCTGCAATCTATCTCGGGAAATTCCTGAATATGAAAGTGAAACAGCGTATCCAAAAAGCAATTCCTGTGTTTGTGGTTGTTATCGGCATGCTATTTATCCTTCGCGGTTTGGGTCTCGGAATTCCTTACCTCTCGCCTGCTCCAATAGTTGAGGTCGCAGAGAGTACTATAGAATGCCATAAATAAAAAGCCGAATATTTAATTCGGCTTCCTCAAGATTAAATATGGTTTTTATTATATTTTGAAAGTCATCACAGGAAAGTCAGCATGATTCGCCAGATCTTCAGAGATACTTCCTTCGAAAAAATGGGCAAGACCTGTTCTTCCGTGCGTAGGAATCACAACCAAATCAGCATTCGTCTTTTTGGCAAAACTTAAAATTCCCTTTTCAACAGATGTATCGGAAACGTAATTCACTGCATTCATTCTATTTAAATTACCATCAGCCGTTTGCAGAAATTCTGTCATGGTCTGTTCCATTTCAGAAGAGCTTTTAAAACGTTCACCTGGTACATTCACATTAAGTAAATGAATGTCCGAACCAAAAGAAGTTAATAAATTTGAGGCTTTTATGTATGGTTTCACTGCCTCGCCAGAAAAATCACTTGCGAACACTACGTTTTTGTATTCCATGGAAGTTGGTTTGTTCTTAATGACCAAAACTGGAATTTCAGAATGTCTTACCACCTTCTCGGTATTAGAGCCAACAAATATTTCATTAAAACCACTTGTTCCGTGAGAGCCCATAATTATTAAGTCGGCATTGTGTTCTTTAGCTACTTGGCTTACTTCGCTAAAAACTTTAAAATGTTTAACTATTGGAAGCACATTAATATCTTTTAGAAAGTCTTTATCTAAAAATTCCTCGAATTTCTGTTCGGCCAATTTTAGAAAAAATACAGCTTTGGCCTGTTGTTCATTGTCACTATTTATCAAGGTCGCATCAGATATTTCGAGCATGTGCAAGGCAAGAATCTGTGAGTTGTTTTTTTTTGCCAAAATGGATGCAGCTTCGAGCGCAAATTCGGAATGTTTTGAGAAGTCAATGGGTACAATTATTGTTTTCA
This sequence comes from Aquaticitalea sp., assembly GCA_051252455.1. Taxonomy (GTDB): domain Bacteria; phylum Bacteroidota; class Bacteroidia; order Flavobacteriales; family Flavobacteriaceae; genus JBPOFM01. The sequence continues at coordinate 48,771 of JBPOFM010000007.1, read as the reverse complement.
TGTTGAAGAGTTTTAGTTAATTCATGATTTTGTGGTGTTTGTATTCCATATAAAAGATAACGAATTTTAAGGTAAAAATCTAAAAACTGGATGTCTTTCTAGCATATGAACAATTCAAAAGTATACGAAATGCGTTATGAAAAAAATGATATAAGTCATAATACCTTCATTTTTAGGCCTAATTTCATTCAACAATTTGCAATAAGGCAAATTAGTACTAACTTTAGTATCTAATCAAATAAAAAACAACACGAATGAAACGATTACTTTTTATGCTCGCAATTTTTACAATGACGCTAACAATTTCTTGTAAGAATGATAAAAAAGAAGATAAAAAAATGGATGACTCCACCGAAATGAAATCTTCCGATACCCAAACCCCAGAAGCTAATTCTCGAGAAGAGAAGAAAGTGAAGGTAACTTTAGAATCTAAAAGTGGTAGTTCAGTCACTGGCTCTGCTGTCTTTACCCAAGAAGATAATGTTGTAACAATGATTGCAGTTTTGGGAGGACTTAAAGAAGGGACACATGCTATTCACCTCCACGAAAAAGCGGATTGCTCGGCAGAAGATGGCACTTCTACCGGAGGCCATTGGAACCCAACAAATGAGCCGCATGGCAAATGGAACAGCCCAGAGGGTTTTCATAGAGGCGACATTGGAAATTTAAATGCCAATGCGAGTGGAAAAGCAACTTTAACAATGAGTACTGACAAATGGTGTATTGGTTGCGATGACAAAAATAAAGACATTTTAGGCAAAGCTATTATTGTTCATGAAGGCACAGATGATTTCACGACTCAACCTACTGGTGATGCAGGTGGACGCGTGAGTTGCGGCGGTATTATCCAATAAAAACAGCCATAAATAGAACATTAGGCCGCTCTTCGGGGTGGCTTTTTTTGTATCAAAGTATTTATTATATTTATCAAATTCAAAAAACCATATGCAATTAGAATTATTAGTCACAAAGTTTCAGCAGAAAGACCAAAAAGCATTTGAAGAGTTATACAACATGTATGGCGATAGCATGCATGGCGTCATTTATAACATTGTTAGGGACAACGATATTGCTGAAGAAATTATGCAGGATGTTTTTATAAAAGCTTGGAACAATTCGGCCAGTTACTCTGAAAAGAAAGGCCGTTTTTTTACGTGGATATTAAATATTGCTCGGAATGCAGCCATAGACAAAACACGTTCCAAAGCATTTAAAAACTCCAAAAAAAACCTCAACGCCGAATATTTCGTAGATATCCTGCCAACCAGTGAGAGTTTAGATGATCAGACAGATGCGATCGGAATTAAGAAATTCGTGAGCAAACTAGCCAAAAAATGTATCGAGGTCATCGAATTACTATACTTCAAAGGATATACACAACAAGAAGCTTCTGAAGCACTTGACATGCCTATTGGTACAGTAAAAACTCGGAACAGAAATTGCATTAAGGAATTACGAACAATGGTAATAGAATAAAATGGATATAAATACCTACATAGAATCTGGTACATTAGAGCTTTACGTGGCTGGAGCGCTCTCTGAAACAGAAAACAAAGAAGTTTATGACTTGATGTTAAAACATCCTGAAATACTTCAAGAAGTTCTAGAGATTGAAGCTGCCATCATTAAATTGACCGCTGCGACCTCCAGAGGAAACAATAAACATGTATTATCGCTGATTAAGGAGAAACTTCTTTTCAGTAAACATAGCAATGAGTCCAAAGTGGTCACAATGACCAAAGCAAAATATAACTGGTTTACCTATTCAGGTTGGGCAGCTGCCATCATCTTGGGAGTTGGTTTATTCTGGACATTAAGCCAGAACAATGAATTGCAATCCGATTTGCAAACTGCAGAGATGAAGCAATCGCTCATGGAAACCCAAATAGCTGATGCAAAAACAGATTTGGAAGCCAATAAACAATTATTAAGTGTGTTGCGTGACAAAGATATCATCTCGGTACCTCTTGGAGGTCAAGGTGACTTCGAAAATACATATGCTAAAGTATATTGGAATAAAACTAATAATGAAATCTATCTAGATGCTCAAGGCTTACCAGCTCCTCCACCAGGAAAAGTGTACCAAGTGTGGTCTCTTAAGTTGAGTCCTTTAACTCCAACAAGTTTAGGAACGATCGATACGTTTATGCAAGATGATAACAAGATCTTTGAATTATCTAACATGAATGAAAGTGAAGCTTTCGGTATTACGCTAGAACCAACGGGAGGAAGCGAATCCCCGACAATGGAACAATTATACACGCTAGGTGTGGTAGCCGCAGCTCCGTAAAAATATAGCCACTTTTAAACAATGAAGCATCAACTTAAGTTGATGCTTTTTTTTTTGAAAGTGAATTCCGTCAAAAAAAATTTTATATGAGTCACAGGACGGTTATGATGTGCTATATATTTATGGATGTTGGTGAATTAATAAATTTATTCCAAAAAAAATAGGCTGATTGTATTTTATAAAACCGCTTATGCAATTTTTTCGTATAAATTATACAAACTAATTCCAACGTATGTTTAACTTAAAATTTTTGATATGAGTAACAATGTTTTGAAAGAGAAAAATGAAATAGACGTTAACAAAAGACGTCAATTTTTGAAATTAAGCGGAATGGCTATTATAGGTTCAAGTCTATTATATGCATGTAGTTCGGATGACGATTCACCGATCATACAAAATCCTGATTTATTCGATTTGGGATCAGGCAATTTGGGAATTCTAAATTATGCGTATGCATTGGAGCAATTGGAGGCTGCTTTTTATACGCAGGTGCTATCTGGATCTTACTGGATGAATGCTCCAGCAGAAGAAAAACAAATTTTGGAAGATTTGTATAATCACGAAGTCATCCATAGAGAATTTTTTAGGACAGCTATCACAGATGTAGCACCAAACAATATTACTCCTGATTTGGAATTTGACTTTTCAAGTGTGGATTTTTCAAGCAGAACCTCTGTTTTAGGCACTTCTAAAATATTGGAGGATACAGGCGTTGCAGCCTACAATGGTGCTGGAAAATTGATTAGCGTTAATGATGCAGCTGGAATGGCATATTTGACATTGGCAGGGAAGATTGTTTCAGTTGAAGCACGTCACGCTTCAGCAATTAGAGACTTATTGAACCCTGGATCCATGGATTTTGCGGGTGATGACATTCTTATTGGCATTGGAACAGATAAAGCTTTTGATAAAGCAACACCACCAGCTGATATTTTAGCAGCAGTAGTAGGTACAGGATTTGTTGTGACTCAATTTACAGCCAACAACCTACCTACATCGTAATCATTTTTTTAACTTAAAACACATATTATGAATTTTATAAAACTTTTAGATACACTCTCAAACAAAGAACTTTTAAGTAAATCTAGTTCAAGAAGAGATTCGTTTGATCAATTTAAGAATTTGGGTGCCAAAGTAGCTTTAGCTTCAATTCCATTTGGACTTGCGGCCACTAGCTCAAAAGCTAAAGCGGCAACAATGTCCATGGCAAGCTCGGCAATGATGGCCAATGAAACTGACGTGTTAAACTTTGCGCTGACCTTGGAATATTTGGAACGCAGTTTTTATCGCCAAGGATTGGATGCAGCTGGACTAATCCCAGCAGCTGACCAAACTGTTTTTGCAACAATTTCTAGACATGAGGACGCTCACGTTGATTTTTTATTAACAGCTCTAGGCGACGATGCTGTTTCAGAACCTACATTTGATTTCACCGGCGCTCCAGGAGGACTTTCCTTAGATCCTTTTGGTGACTACCCAACATTTATGGCTTTGGCACAGGGGTTTGAGGATACGGGCGTAAGAGCTTATAAAGGTCAAGCAGGCGCATTGGCAAATGATAATGCCTTGCTCGAATACGCATTACAAATACATTCCGTAGAGGCTAGACATGCCGCGCAAGTGAGAAGAATGCGTGGTGAGAAAGGATGGATAACACAGTCCGAAAATACATTACCTGCGCCATTTGCTCCAATATACGGAGGCGCTACTCCAGAATCAAATACCGTTCAAGGCGGTGTGAATTTGGCTGGAATGTTCGCACAATTTGGAGGTAATGATGCAGTTACCGAAGCCTTTGATGAACCATTGACAATGGATGAAGTTTTAACTATAGGTGGAATTTTTATTGTTAGTTAATTTAAATTGTCTCTATGAAAAACCGTCTTTTTTTAAAAGGCGTTTTTTTTTGTCTTAACCTATAGAGAACAATAATTTAGATTTTTTCATTTTTATGACTAAAATTATCAAACTCTTTAAAATAGAGTTGAAAATAAGCAATTTTATTTTAACCTATCTTTGCATCAAATCATACAAATGTCATTCAAAAATCTAAACCTTAACAAGCCTATTCTCAAAGCAATTGAAGAAGCGGGATATCATGAACCTACATTGATTCAGGAGAAAACCATTCCTTTTATATTAGACAAAAAGGATGTTATAGCCTCTGCACAAACTGGTACCGGAAAAACCGCGGCATTTGCACTACCAATTTTACAATTACTGTTTGATAAACAAGATGCGCCAAAAAAAGGAAAGAAAATCAGAGCGTTGATTGTGAGTCCTACTCGAGAATTGGCTATCCAGATAAATTCCAATTTTAAAACTTACGGAATACATACCAACTTGCGTTCAGCCGTTATTTTTGGCGGCGCTGGCATAGAACCACAAATTGATATACTCAAAAAAGGTGTGGATATCGTCGTTGCCACACCAGGAAGACTTTTGGATTTGCACAAACAGGATTATCTCAATCTCGATTATGTAGAAATATTAGTGCTCGATGAAGCAGATTTAATGCTTGACATGGGTTTTATCGATGATGTTAAAAAAATTGAACGTTTGTGTCCCGAAAACAAGCAAGTATTGTTATTTTCTGCAACCATGCCTTTTAAGGTAGAGCAATTGGCAAATACCATTTTAGATACACCTGAACGTATTGAAGTCACTCCTACTTCATCGGCCGCAAAAAACATAAGTCAGGTGCTATATTATGTTCCAAAGAAAAATAAAATCGAGTTGTGCCTTCATTTATTACGCAATACCATCAAAGGAAGTATTTTAATTTTCAGACGCACGAAATTTGGTGTTGATAAATTGGAACAATCCTTATTAAAGAATGGTTATTCGGTTCAAACCATCCATGGTGACAAAACACAGAATGATAGACAAACTGCTTTAAATAAATTCAAACACGGGGAAGTAAATATTCTTATCGCTACGGATGTGGCCGCTCGTGGAATTGACATTGATGAATTGGATGCAGTTATAAATTTCGATATGCCCAACATTCCAGAAACATACGTACATCGTATTGGTCGAACAGGTCGTGCTGGCAATTTAGGTAAGTCGTATTCTTTATGCTCTGCAGATGAAAAAGACTACGTAAAAACCATACAACAATTAATTAATGTTCAAATTGCTGTGGAAAATGAACATCCTTATCCACTAGATCCAAAAGCGAAGCCGACTGTTCATAAAAAGCAAGGCAGCAAGTACAAAAAAGGCAGAAAAGGTGAAGGCTCAAAGAAGAATAAAAAGCGTTGGTATTGAATTATGGTCGACAGATTGCAATCGCAGTTCACAATAAAATTTCTTCGCTAAAAGGTACTTTTTTTTGAACTGAACTGAATTCGATAGTTGGAGCGAAAGCAAGTATTTCTTGAATGTAGTGAGGCTGGTACAAACCTACAAGTGATTCGTTAGAAAAGGTCATCTCAACACCTTTCTGGTATTATAAAAAATAATGAAAATAAAACTATGGTTTTTTTATTCTGTATCTTTAACCCTTAAACTTTAAACAATTTTATCCGAATGAAAAAACTTGCAATTCTCGTGTGCATAGCTATAGTATTTTATGCTTGTAAGAAAGATAAAGAAACGTCAATAACAGAAGATAGTATTGAAATAGACACCATGAGTGACTATGAAAAGGATCTTAAAAACTATCATGAGGAGACCTTAAAAATGTATCCCCTTATGGCAACTTCTGCTGGTGACAATAGATACAATGATTTGTTGCCAAACGTGCTGTCCAGGGAATTTAAACAACAGGAAAGAGCATTTTACACCAATTATCTTACTAAAATGAAGGGGTATAACGACGCTGATCTTTCTGAATCTGAACGCTTGAGCAAAGCCATCCTTACTTGGGAATGTAACATGAATTTAGAGCGCCTCGAATTTAAGGAAGAACAGACACCGATTAATCAAATGTGGACCTTGCAATTAACAATGGGTCAATTAGCAAGCGGCTCCAGCTCACAACCTTTTAAAACTGTTGAAGATTATAAAAACTGGATCAAACGACTCGATGGCTATTTAAAATGGATGGCACTAGCTGAAGAACATATGGTTGATGGTATCAAAGCTGGAAATGTCTTGCCAAAATCACTCATCGTAAAGATACTGCCACAATTGGAAGCGATGACAAGTCAAAATATAGAGGAGCATCTTTTCTATACGCCAATTAACAATTTCCCAGAGAGTTTTTCGGATGCAGAGCAAGAAGAATTGATCATTCTTTACAAAAATTACATCAATGACAAAATTATTCCTGCATATTCAAGTTTGCATAGTTTTATGTCTACCGATTACCTAAAAGCTGGCCGCACAACTAGTGGAATTGCAGATATTCCAAATGGTGAAGCATATTATAATCATCAAATAAAACTTTACACGACTACTAATATGACTGCTGATGAAATTCATCAACTTGGACTGAAAGAAGTAGCTCGTATTTTATCAGAAATGGAAAAGGTGAAAACTGAAGTCGGATATAAAGGAACTTTGAAGTCGTTTTTTAATCATGTTAGAAACAAGAAAGAATTGATGCCATTCACAACTGCACAGGAAGTAATTGACAACTTCAATAAAATCCATGAAACCATGCAGCCACAATTAGAGCAATTGTTTGACTTAAAACCTAAAACACCTTTTGAAGTGCGACAAACAGAAGCTTTCAGAGCTGCTTCAGCAAGTGCAGAATACAATCCTGGTTCATTGGACGGTTCACGTCCTGGCATTTTCTATACACCTATTGTGGATGCCACAAAGTATAATATGTATTCTGATGAATCCCTGTTTTTACATGAAGCAATTCCTGGACATCACTATCAAATCTCCTTACAACAGGAAAATCAAGATCTACCAGATTTTAGAAAAACATTATGGTACAGCTCCTATGGAGAAGGTTGGGCTCTATATTCAGAATCGTTGGGCAAAGAACTTGGACTTTATACAGATCCATATCAATATTTTGGTATGCTGGGTGCGGAAATGCACAGAGCTATCCGTTTGGTCGTCGATACAGGATTGCACAGCAAAGGCTGGACACGCGAGCAAGCTATTAAATATTCACTTGAGAATGAAGCCGAAAGTGAAGCAGGCATCATATCAGAAATTGAGCGCTATATGGCAAATCCTGGTCAGGCTTTGTCCTACAAGATCGGTCAATTAAAAATTCTTGAATTGAGAGCAAAGGCTGAATCTGAATTGGGAGAAAAATTCAATATTAGTAAATTCCATAATCAAGTTTTAGAATCTGGTTGTATTCCATTGGAATTACTAGAACAAAAAATAAACAAATGGATTTCTACCGAGAAGAATAACAATGCATAAATTAGTCCTACATATCTTATTTCTCTTAACTGTGACCTACGGTTTTGGACAAACAATCATTAAAGATAAGCTCACAAAGCAGCCTGTATCTTACGCGAATATTTCTTTTGGCAATGGCAATGGAATGTTTGCAGATGATGAAGGCTTATTCATATTTACGAAAAAATTGTATCCTGATGTAGACTCACTCTATGTGTCCGCTTTGGGATACAAAGAGCGAACTATTGCATCTGCCGATTTGACCAAACTCATATTTCTTGAATCCGATATTGATGAATTGAATGAAGTTGTGATCCGCACTAAAATCGATCGCAAATTTAAAGAAGAAACACTGAAGCCATATCTAGATGACGATTACTACCATTGTTGGCTACCGACTATAGAATCGGAGATTGCAGTTTATTTTCCTAATGAGAGAGAGCAAGACCATCAGGTGGTGACCGTTCATTTTCCCATAACTTTAGAATCGAAAGACTGGGAACAACGCAAAAAGAAAAATGCCGAAAAGCAGACTTTTTCCACCTTATTCAAAGCTAAATTTTATAGCAACGATAATGGGTTTCCAGGAAAAGAACTGATCTATGAAACGATCGTTTTTAGAGCGACCGAAAAAGGTGGAGATGTTTATAATTTAGACGTGTCAGAATATGACATTATGATGCCAGAAAATGGTATGTTCGTATCGCTTCAAGTATTGGGTTACACTGATAAATCGGGAAAATTACTTCCAAATAAAAAGTACAAGGAAATAAAATCTGGAAACGATATTGTAAAAATTCCGACTAATTTCAGGCCTTTACTTCCTTTTACGGATGCCATACCAGAAACGCGAACCTTTATCAAACGTGTTTTTGTGAATAATAACAAATGGTCACGTTTTGAAAAAGGCAGTGACGTACAATCTACTTTACTAAAAACCGGTCTCAACAATTATGGCATCGGACTCACTTTTAATGTTTTTAAAGATGAATAATCCATGGCATTTATACATGATGGCTGCCATCTACGTATTCGCAGGCGTCATGCATTTTATCAAACCAAAAATGTACATGCGAATTATGCCGCGCTATTTGCCAAATCATAGATTGATGGTAAGTTTAAGTGGTGTTGCGGAAATTTTGCTAGGAATAGGATTATTATTTCCAGATACTCGAGCGTTTTCTATATATGGTATCATTGCGATGTTGGCTGTCTTTCTGTTGGTGCATTTTTATATGTTATCTGGCGAAAAAGCGTCTGCTGGCATCCCAAAATGGATTTTGATGTTGCGAATTCCGTTGCAATTTGGATTGATGGCTTGGGCTTGGTGGTATTTATGAAATGCTCGACTTTGAAAAAAAATAGCCTAACTTCGTTTAACAGTCAATATAGTCAATTGAAACTGAACATATCTTGATGTTAAACGAACCTCCCCAATCTCACTCCACCAAAAAATCAAAATAAGTATCCGGAAATGGTTCCCAACGCAGCGTAAAATGCCACCATTCGTTAGCGTAATTTCTAAAATTATGTTTCTGCATAACTTTTTGAAGCAACTGTCGATTCGCTTTTTGTGCATCGGAAATATCTTGGTATGCAACCCAGGATTCTTCTCCAAAAAAATCATAGGGGCTTCCCATATCTAATGCTTCACCTGTATTGCCATCCGCTAACGTTAAATCGATGGTGCTTCCACGGCTGTGCCCGGATTTTGATGCGATATAACCTTCATTGAATAGGTTTCGTTTTTGAACCTTTGGATAATATTGCTGTTTGTTAATCGTGTCGCTCAACTCTCTTGCCCAAACCACAAAATGGTCGACAGCACGTTGTGGACGGTAACCGTCATATACTTTCAGACAAATATTTTGATTTCGCAATTCATCTTGAACCAATTTCAAAGCGTTTGCAGATTCGGTTGTTAGAATCAAACGATTGGCTTTATAACCATCAATGGTATCACCGACAAAATTTTTTTTGGAGAAGTATCGCAATTCCACATCCAAATTTGGAATAATGTTATCAACATATACAAAACCCTTGGGAAGCTCTGTTTTTTTTTGAGGCACAAGAGCCAAGGTAATGATGACAAATAAGATAATTTTGTAGTTCATAAGCTTTAAGCTAAATTAGTTAAAATTACGATATGGATTTATTCAATTCAAAAAAAACCATTTTTGATCTGCCAAATGCGGAGTTGATTTATTATCCTCGATTCTATTCCATCGAGACGGCAAATGACTATTTTCAACATTTAAAAGATACGATTACATGGCAACAAGATGACATCAAAGTGTTTGGAAAAACACACAAACAACCGCGTCTGACTGCTCTTTTTGCAAATAACGAGCTGCCTTATACGTATTCTAATATCGAAATGACGCCACATGTATATACTAAAGAATTGCTACAAATCAAATCAGATATTGAACAAGAAGCTAACCATGACTTCACAACTGTTTTGTTAAATTTTTATAGAGATGGCAATGATAGTAATGGATGGCATGCAGACAACGAAAAGGAACTTGGTAAAAATCCGACCATTGCATCTTTAAGCTTTGGTGAATCTCGGGTATTTCATTTCAAGCATCGAACACTTAAAGGAGAAAAGCAAAAACTTATTTTAGAACACGGAAGCCTTCTTATTATGAAAGGTGAAATGCAACATCATTGGCTGCATCAAATCCCAAAAACGAAGCGTACCATTGGTGCGAGGATCAATTTGACATTCCGAACTATAGAGAAACCTTAACTACTAAAAAAGAAAAAGTCGAGGTCCCTCAACCTCGACTCTTCTAATTTGCTTTCGTTTCATATCGTAGATTTGGGGACTCCAAAGTCAACAACATAATGCAAATATTAATTAATTAATCCATTGAACTAAAACTCTCATTTCAGTACACTTCAAATGTAGAATTAATTTTTAAAACTCCTGTCGAAATACATATTAAATCGATGAAATACATTGAATTTTAACATATTGAAATGAAATATTTAAAATCATCGATGAAATACATAATTTCAATAGATTTATAGTGTTGAAAAATAATCAAAATGGTATAAAATTTGGACCACAATATGAACGTTAGTATAAAAGCATTAATTTTAATTCAAATTAATTTTCAGATAATGAAATATCTATTTTCAATCAGTATTGCATTCTTGAGTTTTGTGTCATTTGCGCAAGACTTAACATTCACATCTCAAGAAATACCAATTTCAAAATTTATTGATGGCACATTATTGCAGCCGAACGATGGCGCCACCACACTTGCCATCATTATTGCCGACTCTGGCCCTATCGATAGAGATGGCAATCAGGATTTTCAGAAAACCTATAACCTAAAAAAACTTGCAATCGCTTTGACAAATGATGGCATTGCAACTTTTAGATATGATAAACGCATCATAAAACAGCTTCGGAAAGGGAATTTAGATCCCAATATTATGTTTGATCACTTTGTGAATGATGCTGTTGATGTCATTAATCATTTTAAAAAACAAAACACCTATCAAAAGATATATATCGTTGGCCATAGCCAAGGAAGCCTTATCGGAATGATGGCGGCAAAAGATAAAGCCGACGGTTTTATCTCACTCGCTGGTGAAGGAAAACCGATCGATGCCATTATTTTAGAGCAAGTAGAACTGACTGCCCCAATGTTTGTTGAAGACACAAAACGAATTGTCGCCGTTCTAAAGGATGGAAAAACGACTCCAAATTACCCGCAGGCCTTGTCATCCATATTCGATTTGAGCGTACAGCCATTTATGGCAAGTTGGATGAAGTACCATCCTTCAGAAGAAATAACAAAACTCGACATTCCAATCCTTATTATTAATGGTACCAAAGATCTTCAAGTAAGCGTAGAGCAATCGAGCACTTTGAATGAGGCGGCTCCAAATTCAGAATTAAAGTTGATCGATAAAATGAACCATGTTTTGTACATTATAGAAGGTGATGATCAAGAGAATGCAAAATCCTATAATGATCGTTCTGGTGTAGTTTCAAAAGTATTGATTGATAGCATCGTTGCGTTTATCAAAAAATAATTAAACCATTTTTACTCAAATCAAAAAGCATCCCAAAATCTGGGATGCTTTTCTATTTAACTAACCAACCAAAATGTAATGTTAACAATCTCTAAAGGTTAACTACTCCTTTTTTGTAATGTAGAGCATAATCTGTTACGCTTTAAATAATTCAAACTCCGTGCCAAAGAATTATTTTGATACTAATTATTTTATATATATCTTTATGATATCATTTTAATATCATATTGATTTAACTTAAACTACCAATTATGAAAGAAGAAAAAATTATCGTCCCTGCAAATGGCTACTTGATGCTGTTGTTGTTTTTTGTATTGTTCGTTGGCGGCATTGCATCCCTTGCGTTTATGAAAAACCCTTGGTTTGTTGTCGCAATTATTATGTCTATGTTTATTGCGCCTGGTTTTCTAATGGTGCAGCCCAATAACTCTAGAGTCCTATTATTATTTGGAAAGTATGTGGGCACGGTAAAGAAGAATGGGTTTTATTGGGTGAATCCTTTTTATACCAAGACGAAAATTTCATTAAGAGCCAGTAATTTTGATAGCGAACGTTTGAAAGTGAACGACAAACTCGGAAATCCAGTCATGATTAGCACCATTTTGGTTTGGCGTGTTCAAAACACTTACAAAGCCGCCTTCGACGTAGATAATTTTGAAAACTTCGTTCGTGTGCAAACAGATGCAGCGGTTCGTAAATTGGCGAGTATGTATCCGTATGACAATTTTGCTGATGAAGGTCTTGATGAAGACATCACACTTCGTTCTAGTGTCAATGAAGTCAGTGAAGCATTAGAAATAGAGCTAACCGAGCGTCTCGCTATTGCAGGAATTGAAGTTCTCGAAGCAAGAATTGGATATTTGGCGTATGCACAGGAAATTGCAAGTGCCATGTTAAGGCGTCAGCAAGCAACTGCAATTGTAGCGGCGAGACACAAAATTGTAGAAGGCGCTGTCAGTATGGTGGAAATGGCTCTTGACGAATTAAGCAAAAAGAACATCATCGATTTAGACGAAGAACGAAAAGCCTCTATGGTCAGCAACTTAATGGTTATTTTATGTAGCGATAAAGATGCAACACCTGTTGTGAATGCTGGAACTTTAAATCATTAATACATAAAAAAATATAACGTTACGAATCCAACTTTGGAAAAAGATGAGATCAACAAACTATGTTCTTGGTTTATTCCTTCCATTATTGGATTAAATCTTATTTTACCTATATTCATCGAAAACAAAACAAATTAATTATGAAAAAAGCGCTCTACTATCTCGTCCTTTTTAATGTGTCATTGCTGTTTTCACAGACATCAATTTTAACTGAAGAAGTTCTAATTATGAATGACAGTATTCAACTTCCCGGAACTTTAACATTTGATTCCTCATTGAAAACGCAGCCATTGGTCATTTTTATTCATGGCTCTGGAAATGTGGATAGAAATGGAAATCAAGCCGGAATGCCTTCACAGGCAAATTACATCCATCAATTATCAGATAGTTTAACGCAAAGAGGAATCGCTTTCTATAGATATGATAAACGTACTGCCACTATGGAAAACATTAAGTTTTTGATGAGCGACCTTTATTTTGAACGCTTTGTGGATGATGCAGTTTTGGCGGTTGACAAATTTCATAAAGATCCCCGTTTTTCCTCCATTTCGTTGATTGGTCATAGTCAAGGGTCTTTGGTTGCAATGTTGGTGAGTGAAAAAACGAAGATCGACAAATACATCTCGTTAGCTGGACCGAGCAAACCATTTGATGAACTTATTATTTCTCAAATTAGAAAACAGAATGGAGATTCCATTGCCAATATCGCAGACAATCATTTTAAACAATTAAAAGAAACTGGTAACATAAAAAATATGGATCCGAATTTAGCAGGAATGTTCAATCCAGCGAATCAAACCTTTTTCACTTCATGGATGGCTTATAATCCAACGGTAGAAATTAAAAAACTTAAAATGCCCATCTTAATCATCAATGGAGATAAAGATCTTCAAGTCTTTGTTGAGGATGCCAATAATTTACATGAAGCTAATGCTAACTCGGAAGTATTGATCATTGAGAAAATGAACCACGTTCTGAAAATCATAGAAACGGATGCAGACAATATTCCGTCCTATTCATCACCAGATTATCCATTATCTATGGCCTTGTTGAAAGGCATTGAAACATTTATAAAAAAATAGAATGTCCAAGAAAAAAGCCTTTGCATTACGTATCAATGAAGAGATGCTCAAAGCCATCGAAAAATGGGCCTCTGACGAGTTCAGAAGCACCAATGGCCAGATTGAGTCGATTCTGATGCAGGCTTTAAAAGATTCTAACAGAGCACCCAAGAAAAAGACAAATGATAAAAACCAAAGCGACACTTGATTGTCGCTTTTTTTAAACCCCAAATTGTAGTATTTTGCAAGTTCAAACCATTCTTTATGCAAGCCGAACCAATTTTTACTGACGACACTATTGTATTTGGACTCCTGATGCTCACATTGGGATTTATATTTTATACTGAATCCATCAAGACTGGATTTTGGCCTAAATTCTATAAAATCGTACCGGGTTTATTCATGGCCTACATGTTGCCAGCTGTTCTCACAACTGCAGGGTTGATTGCTCCCGAATGGCAAACAACTAACGATTCCGGCGAAGTTGTAGAACATAGCACAAGTCTTTATTATATGTCCAGTCGCTATTTGCTGCCTGCTGCATTGGTTTTAATGACGCTGAGTATTGATCTAAAAGCCGTCTTTAATTTAGGATGGAAAGCATTGGTTATGTTTTTAACAGGTACGCTAGGTATCGTTATTGGTGGACCCATTGCAATTTTGCTAGTGTCTATTTTTTCACCTGAAACAGTCGGTGGCGCAGGTCCTGACACTGTTTGGAAAGGTCTTTCAACGCTTGCCGGAAGTTGGATAGGTGGTGGCGCCAATCAAACTGCTATGTTAGAAATCTATGGATATAATCAGTCAGAATACGGTAAAATGGTGTTTGTTGATATTGTGGTGGCAAATATTTGGATGGCAATTTTATTGATCGGAATTGGTAGATCAGCAGCAATAGACAAGTGGTTGAGAGCCGATAATTCCGCCATTGAAGCGTTGAAAGAACGTGTAACTTCCTTTGCTAAAAGCGTAAAGAGGAATCCCTCTCTAACAGACATCATGATTATGGTCGCAATTGCTTTTGGAACGGTCAGTTTTGCACATATTGGCGCCAATTATTTAGCACCTTACTTTGAAAGTGTTGTAAAAAATATTGAATCTCAAACCTTAAGAAACACCTTTACATTTTTGGATTCTCAATTCTTTTGGATGATTAGCATTGCAACCATTGTGGCTATTTTACTGTCATTTACAAAGGCTAAAAATTACGAGGGTGCTGGTGCTAGTAAATTTGGAAGCGTTTTTATCTATATCCTGGTCGCTTCCATCGGAATGAAAATTGACCTGAAGGCTATTTTTGATAATCCAGGTCTTATAGTTGTAGGTATTATTTGGATGAGTATTCATGCTATTTTATTAATAATCATTGCAAAACTAATTAGAGCGCCATACTTCTTCTTGGCAGTTGGTAGTCAGGCAAATGTAGGTGGAGCAGCTTCCGCGCCTATTGTGGCATCAGCATTTCATCCTTCCTTGGCAACTGTTGGTGTACTTCTCGCTGTGTTTGGATATGCCATTGGAACTATCGCTGCAATTGGGTGTACAATTTTAATGAGATTAGCAGCTGGAGGTTAGTTTTTATTGAATAATTATAGGATATTTGCGCTCCAAAAATCCAAATTAATTCAATGAAAAAGGTATTATATTTAGTTTTAGTAGCTTTCATCTTCTCATGCGCTAAAGACACTTCCAACTTCACATTAAAAGTGAATATCGAAGGCTTAAAGAAAGGTACTGTCTATCTTCAAAAGTTCAAAGATTCTTCTATAGTTACAATTGATTCACTCGTTATCAATGGCAATCCGGAATTCGAGTTTCATTCAGAATTGGAATCACCAGAAATGCTGTATCTCAAGTTGCATCAAAATGATAATGAAGATCATCTAGTGTCCTTTTTCGCTGCCGAAGGTATTACCGAAATCAATTCAAATATCAAAAAATTTGAATTGGACATGGTCATCAAAGGTTCCAAACAACAGGAAAAATGGGAAGAGTATAAAAAGATGATGTCGCGTTTTCAAGGCCAAAATCTCGATTTGATGAAAGAAAATTTCGATGCTCAAAAAGAAAACGACACCAGCAAAGTGAACATGACACTCGATAAATACGACAAACTCATCAAGAGAAAGTATTTATACACCATCAACTTTGCCATCAATAATAAAGACAACGACATCGCTCCTTATTTGATGCTCTCTGAAGTTTATGATGCCCATATTAAATATCTTGATACGGTAAATACTGTTTTGACTCCAAAAGTAAAATCGTCTAAATACGGCAAGGAATTACAGACTTTAATAGACGAACGAAAATCACAATAATCGTTTTTTGACAAATACAGCAGAATAAAGCTTGCTGTAATACGTTAAAATTAAAGTCGAATAAAAGACCATTCAAAGATTTTAAACGTATATAAAACTTGATGAAACTCAACAAAAAACGACTTCTTAAATATGCCAAACGAGTTGGAATCGGTTTAGGCAGCCTTTCCTTACTATTTATTTGTTTTTACGCCAGTATCTATTTTGGTCTATGGGGAAAAATCCCTTCCAAAGATTCCATTGCCGATTACAGGCAAAGCCAAGCAACCCAAATTCTAGATAAGAACAACGACCTCATTGGGAAATTGTATATCTACGACAGACAATCCATTGCCTTTGAAGATTTTCCTCAGCACCTTTTAGATGCGTTAATCGCAACTGAAGATGTTCGTTTTTATGAGCACGATGGTGTTGACAATCGCAGTCTATTGCGTGTGTTTTTTAAAACCATTTTGATGTCTAAAGAATCTTCTGGTGGCGGAAGCACAATTACCTTACAGTTGGCGAAGAATCTATTTGGACGTGAACGTTCGGGCGCTTTGGGAATGGTTGTCAATAAAATAAAAGAGAGCATTGTCGCAAAGCGAATTGAAAAAATGTACTCCAAGAAAGAGATTCTTACTTTATACCTAAATACAGTGCCGTTCCCTGATAACACCTACGGAATTGAAAGTGCTTCCGAAAAATTTTTCAATGTTCATACGAATGAATTGAGCCTCAATCAAGCCGCTATTCTGGTTGGATCGCTCAAAGCCAACACGAGTTATAATCCTAGAGTCTATCCTGAAAGCTCTAAAGACAGACGGAATGTTGTGCTTCAGCAAATGGTTAATTATAAGTTTCTACCAGAAAGCGATGCAGTTAAGGAAAAGTCGCAAGACATTGTTCTTGATTATCAATATTATGCTCCAAATCAAGGCTTGGCCCCATACTTTAGGGCAGAAATAAAGAAACAATTGGACACGATTCTTCAACAGAAAAAATTTAAAAAAGAGAATGGTGAGTCCTATAATCTGTTTCATGATGGACTTAAAATCTATACAACATTAGACAATCAGATGCAACGTTATGCCGAAGACGCCATGCGAGAACATATGAAAAGTCTTCAAGAACAATTTGAAAAAGCCTATGGAAAAAATGCCCCCTGGCTAAAGAACAAACCTGCTTTTATCGCTGCTAAAAAGCGATTGAAGAAATATCGATCCTTAAAAGCGAAGGGTCTATCGGATAAAGAAATCAATGACGAATTGAATAAAACCTATAAGACCGAACTATTTTCTTGGAATGAAGAGGAAGTTACAGTTCAGGCATTGTCAACACTTGACAGTCTGGAATATTACTCAAAATTTCTGAACGCTGGAATGCTATCATTAGATCCACAAAATGGAGAAATTCGAGCGTATGTTGGCGGCATCGATTATCGATTTTTCAAATATGATCATGTTTCACAAAGTAAACGTCAGGTCGGTTCGACTTTTAAGCCTATCGTATATACAGCTGCCATCGACAAAGGAATGCCACCTTGCTCATTTTTTCCTCTAAAAGCCATCACTTATACGGATGTGAATAATTGGACACCCACCAATTCCTCTGAAATTGCAGAAGATGAAGAAGATCTTAATTATTCGCTTGAAAAAGCATTAAGTAATTCTGTGAATACAATTGCAGTAAAAGTATTGTATGAAACAGGCATTGAAAATGTCATCACACAAGCGCATAAAATGGGAATCAAAAGCGAAATTGAGGAAGTGCCATCGATTGCTTTAGGTGCCGCGAATTTAAGCATGATGGAACTAGCAAAAGCCTACACATCTTATGTGAATGAAAGTGTTCCCTCTACTCCAATATTCATCACTCGCATTGAAGACAAAAATGGAAAGTTGATTGCATCCTTTGAAGATTTGAATCCCGAAGCATCAGAAGAAAAAGCGTTCAGTGATGATACGCGACAAGCCATGCTACAATTTATGAAAGCGACTGTCAATAAAGGTACAGCGACCAGACTGCGCTCTACGTACCAACTCAATAACGATATCGCAGGAAAAACCGGAACGACCCAAGACAATAAAGATGGTTGGTTTGTGGGAATCACTCCAAAATTAGTAACCATCACTTGGGTCGGCAATGACAATCAGCAAATAGGCTTTAGTTCCACTGGAATTGGACAAGGTGCGAATTCGGCGCTACCAATTTTTGCTAACTATCAACAAAAGTTAAACGCTGATTCGGATTATAAATCCATCACCCAAGCGAAATTTGAAGTAGCATCAGAGGAAGTAATGCAATCTTTAGATTGTGAATTGACTAAAACCGATGGTTTCTTTAAACGCCTTCTCGGCAATAAAAAAGATAGCCAAACATTTGAAAAGAAAGAGAAAAAAGGAATTTTTAATTGGTTGAAGAAAAAGGATAAAGACGAAGAGTGAGCATAGTAAGATTACCGCTATTTATCTTCATAAACGAAAAAAGTCCAGCCTTACAGACTGAACTTTGTTTCTTTTGAGCCGATAGAGGGACTCGAACCCACGACCTGCTGATTACAAATCAGCTGCTCTAGCCAGCTGAGCTACATCGGCTTTTGAGAGTGCAAATATAATTGCGAAAATCATATTTGCAACTCTTTTCAGAAAAAATTTATCCTAATTTGTTTATTTTTTCGATAAGTGCACGACCTTTAGTCTCCAATTCAGTATTGATAGCCTTAAAATGCGCTTTTTTATTTTCGACTTTTTTGTCATTCACTTTCGTGATTAGTTCATCAAATGTTGCAATTGCCTCGTCAATGATCGCTTCACTTTGCTTTGTGTCTTTGTCTGTATGATTGTATTCCCAAACGTACACAGCTTCTATAATATCACCTAAAACATAATTGATGTCTTTTTTTAGGTCTCTAACATTTCCCATAATATAATTTCTAATTTATTTTGGGCAAAATTACGGGAAATGACGGGATTAAATGTTATAAAAAATCTAATTTTGTCAAACATTCAATTTTTTTTTATAGATTTATAGGATGAAATCGATACAGATGCAAAATATCAAACAGTTTAATATCTGGGCACAACAGTGTTCCCAGAATATTTCTATTAAACGTCATGGGTATATCCAAGCATCTTTCAAAACATAAGTTAACAATATCATTTACAAACCATAACTTAAAAGGTGCTTTTATAAAAAGCACCTTTTTTATTTTTAATTCGTATTAACCTTTAAACCTTTATTATGCAAATGAAACAAAACAATGCCATTCAAAACCAGAAGATGATTAAAACTATCTGTTCCATCAAATCGATGAATCATTCTAGAACCACCGACCCATTCCCATTATTGTTGTACCCATAAATTAAAAAGACATGACACCAAATTTCAACAACCCAATCCACACCAACATCCAATTTGTAGTAACAAAAGCTACAAGTAACCTCAACGGATTTTTACTTCCCAACATCTTATTCGACCGAATAAAAACCGTTGCTACCTATCCTATTAAAGAATTTTATTTACACGATTCTCCACAGGTGACTGATTATAAGTTTAAAATGCACAAGAATGCATTTTTGAATGACCAACTGACCATACAGGCCCAACTGATTCAAAAATATCCTGGCAAATTGATGGTTAGTGTCATTGTGACCAAAAGCAAGAAATCATCCAACACGGAAGAAACCATCTCAAGCGCTTGGTTTGATTTTCCGTATGTAACGAATCAGACCCAGCAAGAATTGGCTTCGTAAATAAAATTCCCGAGATCTCAACCGAACTCGGGAATTTACTAAATATATACTTCTAAAAGTTCCGAATTTATTTCGGGGTAGATACTAATGTCTTTTATTGCGGCAGGAATCAACACCGTTTCCCCAAATGAAACTTGTGTTTTAATACCATTTGCCTCAATGGTCACGTTCCCTTTTACACACATATAAATCACAAAAGAATCGTGTGAATTTGTTATGGTGACCTGAGAAGTAATTGGTAAAAAATTAGTCGTAAAATAAGGGCAACTTACCATCTTATTGGAATTGTTCTTTTCCTTCTGATAGTCTACATGAAAATCATCTGGCATATCAAAACCAATGGCATCCAATGCTAAATCATTATGCAATTCACGTTCGTTACCTTGGTCATCTTTTCGATCCCAATCATAAACTCGGTAGGTGATATCACTGGTTTGCTGAATTTCCGCTAGCATCACTCCTGCTCCAATAGCGTGAACTCTGCCAACTTCGATGAAATAGGTGTCTCCAGTTTTTACCTTGTCAAAATTCAGGATTTTGGTTAACGTTTTCTTTTCAAGATGTTCTAAATATAATTCTGGTGTGACTTTTTGATTGAAACCAACAATTAAATTAGAATTTTCATCCGCTTGCATAACATACCACATTTCGGTTTTACCGAAAGAATTATGACGTTTTGCTGCCAACTCATCGTTTGGATGTAATTGAATGGACAAATCTTCCTTTGCGTCAATGAATTTTATAAGCAGAGGAAATTTATTTTCAAAAATTCGATAGTTTTTAAGTCCTATTAAATCTTCCTTATAAGTACTCAATAAATGTTTCAGGGACTGCCCTTCCAAAGCACCATTGATGACGATTGAAGTATCGCCTTCCACATCACTTATTTCCCAGCTTTCACCAATATTTGGCAAATTGGAATCTTTATTTAAAAGTGATTTTAACTTTTTTCCGCCCCATATTTTATCTTTAAGAATGGGCTGGAACTTCAATGGATATAAGGTGCTTTTCATACTAATTATTGACCTGAATAGGTTACAAAATTTCTAGGCGTTTCGTAAAGTGTGACCTCGAGTTGATTTGAAGGCTTCAATTTAGCTTTGATTTTATTATAGATGACCACGACAATGTTTTCGGCAGTTGGATTTAAGGATTTGAATTCTTCAACTTCAAGATTCAGATTTTTATGGTCGAAAGCATCCTCGATTTCTTCTTTTATGATGTCTTTTAAATCTTTAATGTCGATGACATAACCGGTTTCAGTATCGATTTCATCAGTCACACTGACAATCAATTCATAATTGTGTCCATGAAAATTGGGATTGTTGCATTTGCCGAAAAAAGCATCATTCTTCTCCTCTGTCCAATCTTTTCGATAGAGACGATGGGCTGCGTTGAAATGTGCTTTTCTACTGACGGTTACCTTCATGAGCTAAATTAATGTTTTCATAAAATTTTTCAAAGATAATCTTAAACCATTCTGTATAAAAATGTGGATTGTATTCCATGTCGCTTTGGACAGTTTCCAAAGACATCCATTTCCAATCGGAAACCTCTTCAGGATTTATTTTGGGTGTACCATCAAATTGACCTACCAATATATGATCAAATTCATGCTCTGTCAAGCCATTATCAAAGGGTGCTTTGTAGATGAAGGAAATCGTGTCTTTCAGTTCCGTCATAAAACCCATTTCTTCCTGAAGTCGGCGTTTGCCAGCTTCTATATTAGATTCTCCCACACGCTGATGACTACAGCAGGTATTCGTCCATAAGTTGGGTGAGTGGTATTTATGTCCAGCTCTTTGCTGCAACATAAGCTCATTTTTATCGTTGAAAATAAATACTGAAAACGCCCTGTGCAAGGCCGCTTTTTCATGTGCTTCGAGTTT
Source organism: Aquaticitalea sp. (assembly GCA_051252455.1). GTDB lineage: Bacteria > Bacteroidota > Bacteroidia > Flavobacteriales > Flavobacteriaceae > JBPOFM01. The sequence continues at coordinate 26,998 of JBPOFM010000007.1, read as the reverse complement.
CGGCATCGTACCAATTTGTTCGTCCTTTTCATTGACAAGGATGACGTGTTCTTCTTTCATAGAAAGCAAAATTACAAAATAGAGGGGGTTTTCACATTGTAGTTAACATTTTTTATAAAGTATAATACCTTGCCTGAAACATCAGACAAGGTATTAAGAAAAGTAAACTGTGCTATTAATCAATCTACTCTCGTATTATGAACATTGAACGTCGATTGAGTTGGTGTTCTTCTTCCGTACACTCTACTCCATTCGAACACTGATTTATCAATTGGGTTTCACCATATCCTTTAGCGGACAATCTATTTTTCGCAATTCCTTTAGAATATAACCATTTTAAAGACGATTGAGCTCTTCGTTCGGATAATTTCAGGTTATAAGAATCTTTTCCTCTGGAATCGGTATGTGATTCTATATGGATTTTTAATTGAGGATATTCATTCAAAGCGGCTAGAATTTTTGCCAATTCTATTTCTGCATCTGGACGAACTTCTGACTTATCAAAGTCAAAATAAATAGGCTGAAGCGTTAAACGACAGCCCAAATCACCAGGAGGACATTTATCTGCTTGCTTTAAAGTCATGGGGATATTTAGCATAATTGGCATCTCCATGGCTTTTGAATCCTTGGGAGTTTCTATAATCTCTTCTTTTGGATTATAACCTTCTTTTTGTGCTCGAATAATATACTGTTTATCGCATTCCAAGACGAAGGAAAAGACAGCATCAGCACCAGTCTGAACTTTGTTGAGTTCATTGTTATTACTGTCCAATAATATGACTTCCGCATTCGGAATGATTTCTCCAGTCGCTTCATCCAAAACTGGACCTTCAATGGTAATTTCACATCGTTCCCAAATCTGGAAAATATCATCACTGACACTTCCTTTGTCACCATCTCTATTTGATGCGAAATAGCCGATTCTGTCCTCCTTTATAATGAAGCTAAAATCATCTTTTCCGCTATTGATAGGTTCTCCGAATGTAGATATTTCACCATGGCCTTCGTTAGTCAATTTTGTAACGAAAATATCCAACCCTCCCATACCAGCATGACCTTCACTTGAAAAATATAGGTTATTTTCCGCACTCACAAAGGGAAATGTTTCTCTTGCAACAGTGTTCAAAGGTTCTCCCATATTTTCGGGATTGCTATAAATGTCGTCCCCTAAAATTTTCACAAACCATATATCGGACATTCCCAAGGTTCCTGGCATGTCTGAAGCGAAATACAATTTATCCCCTTTCGGGCTCAATGCAGGATGCCCCACGGAATAACTATCACTATTGAATGGGAGCTCTTTTACATTACCCCAAGTATCACCAGTTTTAGTGGCTTTATAGATTTTAAGTCTTATTACATGCTCTTTATCTCTTCTTTTTTTACCCTCTATATAGTTATTCCTCGTAAAATAAATGGTGTTACCATCTTTTGAAAAGACCGCAGTCGATTCATGATATGGTGAATTGATATCACCTTTTAAAGGTTCTGCGTTTTTTAAAGTGAGGTTTTCATCTAGAGATGCTTGGTATAAGTCTAAAAAAGGTTGATTATCCCATCCTGATAAATCAACTGACTTGTCTTCCATAACTTTAATTGAGCTATCGCCTGAAGTGAATACAATTAAGCTATCTCCATAAAAAGCAGGTCCAAAGTCTGAATATTCAGTGTTTATTGCCACTTTTTCAATTTCGAAAAGTTTGTCCTGAACACCCTTTTTAAAAATGGTATCAGCAACATTTTTATAAGATGCAAGTGCGATGGCTTTGCCACCCTTGGATTTGTATATTTCCATCAACTTTTCCGATTCTTCCTGTTGATTTATGGTTTTAAGGCATTGTGCCGCTCTAAAATAATCGGTGGTAGTCGATTCTTCAGGGAATTCTTTTATTAAATCATAATACCATTTTGCAGCACCAGAATATTCACTGTTGAAGTAATAAGTATCACCCAATTTCCTATAAATTTCGGCAGATTTATAACCTTTTTCAACAACTTTAAGATATATCTGCCTAGCATCTATATAATCGTATTTATCGTACTTAAGGTTTGCCTTTTCTAATTTTCCCACTTGAGAAAACAAACTAATATTGAAACTAAAGCAAAGAAGGCATATAATAAGTTTATAAGTTTTCATAATCTGTAGGTTTAAAAGAATCTTGGGGTTAGGATACGTTCTACTTTGTTGAAAATGTCAAATCGCAAAAATATCTCGTAAGAACCGTCGCTATATTTCTCGATATCTGTTGTTTGGAAATCATATCCCATGCCTATGAATAATTGGTCGCTGATTTGAAATCCAGCCATGGCGCTTACGGCGGCATCCCATCGATAGGCAGCACCAAGGGTAAATTTCTCATTGAATGAGAAATTTGCAGAAACATCAGCTTGTAAAGGCGAACCACTTACAGCTTTGAACATTGTTGCTGGTTTGAATTTCAAATTTTCACCAATATCAAAGACATATCCTGCAATTAAAAAGTAATGTAATCGCTCAATGGCAATGGAGTTTTCATTTACATCATCGATATTTTCTGTATTATAATGTTTAGAGTTTAAGAAATTTGGCACCGAAAGGCCCATATAAAATCTGTCGGTATTATAGAATATACCGGCTCCAATCTGGGGCTGAAATTTTTTATCCACATTATTGATAAATTGCTGGTCGCCATCATCATAAATATTAAGTTTTGTATAATCTACGTCCAGAATGTCAAGACCTCCTTTTAGACCAAATGAGAGTCTTGAAACTTCAGAGAACAATAAAGAGTACGAATAATCAATTACAAAATTTGTTTCGTTCGCTGGACCAATATTGTCGCTGACTATAGATAGCCCAAGGCCCATTCTTTTCAATTCACCTAAAGGTGTGCTGGCCGTGAATGTACCTGTTTTTGGAGCACCATCAAATCCAACCCACTGTGTTCTATATAATAGTCCAACACTTGCAGCCTCCTTTGAACCTATATAGGCAGGATTGACAGCTTGTGTATTATACATGTATTGCGTGTATTGTGGGTCTTGCTGCGAAAAACTTGAATTCACAGAGACTATAACTAGTAGTATTATAATATAATATTTCATGAGATTCGAATTTTAGTTTCTTTTAATATATAGGTATCCTTCGTCTGTCAATGTCTCTCCACCGCTTATGAATCGTCTTAAAACATAGAAGTAGGTTCCAGTAGGTAATTCCTCATTTTTACTGACGGTCACTCGCCCATCAGACACACCTGTAAACACTTTTCCATCAATACCATATCCATCCATTTCATAAAGGAGAACTCCCCAACGATTGAATATTTTAAGGTTATTATTGGGATAGTCTTCTATACCGACGATTCTAAAGAAATCATTCTGATTATCACCGTCTGGAGAAACCGCATTGAAAATTTCAAATTCACGACCTCCAACTGCTGGTAAAACCGTGATTGTAGGATCGTCAGGCTCACCGTCACCATTGATGTCAATATCCGTCAAATCCGTCGGGTCGTCAGAGGTATCATTTACTGTGTTTCCGCTAGGATCTGTAGCAGTGACTATGGCCTGATTGGTCACGGTCATTGTATTCAAATCTTCTTCGGTAATTATGTAGATTGCTGTAAAAGTTGTACTATCTACTTCTCCTGGGCCTAACTCTACCATTGGACCTCCGGACATGATAATACCAGATAATTCATCTTGAATTGAAATACCATAAAGTGTTACGGATCCTGTATTATATACAACAAAACTGTAGGATATTGTTTCTCCAATCTGTGTTGAACCATCAGCATTTTCATCATTAAAAACGCCAACTTTCTCTAAAGATATGGAGCCAGTATTACACAAAGGAGTTACAGTTACATCATCTTCAATTACACTATCATCGTCTGATAAGTCAGCTAAATTAACACCGTTACTTACTCCAATTACCGTCGCTTGATTATTAACGGCTCCAGAATCTATATCCGACCGTGTAACTGTATAATTGTCAGTATAAATCCAAGTTTCATTAACTTCCAATATATTATTAGAATTAGAATCTCCCAAACTCAATGCTATATCACCTCCAAGTAAGGGGTCATTTAATACAACACTAGCTATGTCAAAACTCCCTTCGTTTGTTACCGTGAACGTATAAGTTATTGTTTCACCTACATCACTACAGCCGTCACCGTCTCTATCATTAAACACTCCAGTTTTGATGACTGCAATCGCTGCCATATTATTAGGTTGACATAATGTGGTTTGGGTTATATCATCTTCCAGAACACTATCATCATCGGATAAATCTGTTACAGTAGTACTGTTAAACATTCCCGTAACTGTTGCTTGATTGCTTACCAATCCCGCATCGATATCCGCCTGGGTGATTGAATAATCATATGAGTATATCCAAACCTCATCAATGTCCAGTTCATTATCTGAATCTGTGTCGCCTGATGCCAAGGTAATGTCTCCTCCCAACATTGGGTCATTTAGGACCACATTTGAAATTGGAGTGTTTCCTTCATTTGTAACGGTAAACGTGTAAGTAATGGTTTCATCTACGTCGCTACAACCATCTCCGTCTCCGTCGTTAAATGTTCCTGTTTTGATGACCGCTATTGAAACCGTCCCATTCGGTTGACATAAAGTAGTTTCTGTTGCATCATCTTCAAGAACACTGTTGTCATCGGATAAATCTGAAACTGATGTGCCATTTCCAACTCCTGTGACTGTTGCTTGATTGTTCACCACACCTGCATCGATATCCACTTGGGTGATGGCATAATCAGCATTGTAAATCCAACTTTCATCTATGTCCAATTCACCGTTTGTATTGGTGTCGCCTGATGCCAAGGTAATGTCTCCTCCCAACATTGGGTCGTTTAAGACTATATTTGTAATTGGAGCTGTTCCTTCATTTGTAACGGTAAACGTGTAAGTAACGGTTTCTCCTACATCGCTACAGCCATCTCCATCTCCATCGTTGAACATGCCGGTTTTTATGACGGCGATTGCAGCAGTTTCATTCGGCTGACATAATGTTGTTTCAGTCACATCATCTTCAAGAATACTGTCGTCATCCGATAAATCGTTGACTTCCATTCCGTCGATGTCGGTTCCTGTTACTGTGGCCTGATTTATGACAAACCCTACGTCAATATCGTCTTGTGTGATTGTATAATCCGCGGTGTATATCCAGATTTCTTCGACGTCTAATTCGCCATCTGCGTCAGCATCCCCAGATTCCAAAGCAATATCTCCGCCCAACATTGGGTCATTGAGTATAACATTTGTGATTGTCGTATTTCCTTCGTTTGTGACTGTGAACGAGTAGGTAATTGTCTCTCCAGCATCGCTACAATTATCGCCATTTCCATCATTAAAAACTCCCGTTTTTATTAGGGCAATCGTTGGTGTTGATTGGCATAAGGTTGTTTCGGTCCTATCATCTTCAAGAATACTGTCGTCATCCGAAAAATCGTTGACTTCCATTCCGTCGATGTCGGTTCCTGTTACTGTTGCCTGATTTATGACAAACCCTGCGTCAATATCGTTTTGTGTGATTGTGTAATCCGCGGTGTATATCCAGATTTCTTCGACGTCTAATTCGCCATCTGCGTCAGCATCCCCAGATTCCAATGCAATATCTCCGCCCAACATTGGGTCATTGAGTATAACATTTGTGATTGTCGTATTTCCTTCGTTTGTGACTGTGAACGAGTAGGTAATTGTTTCTCCAGCATCGCTACAATTATCGCCATTTCCATCATTGAAAACGCCCGTTTTTATAAGGGCAATCGTTGATGTTGATTGGCATAAGGTTGTTTCGGTCACATCATCTTCAAGAATACTGTCGTCATCTGATAAATCGTTGACTTCCATTCCGTCGATGTCGGTTCCTGTTACTGTTGCCTGATTTATGACAAACCCTACGTCAATATCGTCTTGTGAAATTGTGTAATCCGCGGTGTATATCCAGATTTCTTCGACGTCTAATTCGCCATCCGCGTCAGCATCCCCAGATTCCAATGCAATATCCCCACCCAACATTGGGTCATTGAGTATAACATTTGTGATTGTCGTATTTCCTTCGTTTGTGACTGTGAACGAGTAGGTAATTGTTTCTCCAGCATCGCTACAATTATCGCCATTTCCATCATTGAAAACGCCCGTTTTAACGAGAACAATATCTGCATTTTGGCATAATCCTGTTGTTGTCGCATCGATATAGGTACCATACACTTCCAAAGAATTAACAACACCAGCCAATGCACCAGCAGTAATTTGAACTTCGTCGAACGTGAAAGTTGTGGCAAAAGCGACTACATAGAAATTATCAGTAGATGTTGGGGTAATGTTGATTAAGCCCAAAGCTTCCAACGCCAATAAATTTGCTGCAGTTCTTTGTTCCTGTTGAACATCATCAAGATATGTAGTAATTGTTATGGAGTTGAGCAAATCAACTTCCAATAAATCGTTTGTATCTCGAATCACAAAACCAGCGACTGTTCCTACGGGATAATCCGTTAGAACATCTTTTACTGAAATTGATGCTGTACTTGCAACACCAGCAACGACATTTATCAATGCATAATCACTAATGTCTGCTGAAATCACATTTTGAGTATCATCGACTTCGCAAGCAACGCATGCTACACCATCAATACCGGTTCTACCATTATTGATGATTACTGGGTCAATTGGATTTGCCAAAACGTATGGCGCATCACAGGAAATAGTTCCTTCACAAAAAGCTTCAAGCACCATTCCATACACTCTTGTAGTTCCCAAATTCAAGGAAACCAATTGAGATACTGTTAAACGAACTTCATCAAATGTTGAAGTGGTTACAAACCCTACCCTCACACTTTCAGTTCCCGGAAATAATAATCCTGTGCTTACAGGTAACAATTCTGTGGTTCCTGTTCTTGATTCTACCAATGTTCCATCCAAATAGGTGGAAATCGTTATGGCGTCAAACAATTGTGTGTTCACTAATGTCGCATTTTCTATATCAAATCCTGCATACGTCATTTCTGGATAATCCGTCACTTCATCTTTTACAGCGATGGAGCCGGTTGCAACAACACCTGCTAATAAATCGATGGAGGCATAATTACCAAGGTTTGAATCGATGACATTATTAGTATTGTTCACACTGCCAACACCCAAGACACCTCCCAAACCGGTATGTTCCTCTACAATTCGTACCGGGAATTCTGGTTTTGTAAGTTGAGTTGGGGTGTTACAATCCAATTGTGGACCTGCGCAAAAACTACTAGTAACCGCATAAAAGACATCGGTTGTAGATAAAACTCCTGTCAAACTTGAAATGGAAATTTCAATAGCATCATAATCGGTTGTGGTATAAAAACCTACATAATAAGCATCCGACCCCAACAATGTGCTGTTTAAAGTAACCAATGTTCCGACTGTACTCACTTCTTGTTGATCGCCGTCCAATAAGGTTCTGACGTTTATGGATTCTAATAAATCGGCTTGTAAAATTGTGCCATTTCTAATTAGAAAACCAGCGTATCCACCAGCAGTAAAAAATTCACCAGAAGTTTCATCTGTCACTTGTAACGTATGTGTGACGCCAAGCCCAACTAATGTTGCAACTGTTGCGAAATTATTTTCATCTGCATCAATAATATTTTCTTCATTCAAAATACCGCAGCCCACAACGCATGTACCGGACGTACTTTCGTTAATAGTTAAATCTGTAAAACCTACTTCTGTAATCGCAATCGGTTCATCCGTATTACAAGGCACTGGGTATTGTATGCCATCTGTATAAACTATGAATTCCGCAGTCGCTTCACAACCATTTGCATCGGTAACTGTAACGGTGTAAAGACCTGGAGACAATTCGCCAATCGAACTAGTAGTTTCGCCTCCTGGACTCCATAAATATTGGTATGGAGGCGTTCCACCAGTTACGGTAACCGACAAACTGCCATCCATAGCATCTATAGCAGTTTCGTTAATCACCGTTGCTTCAATTTGAATGGAAGAATCTACATAACTACCGTAAACTTCAATGCTGTTGATGACACCTACAAGTCCTGCAACTGTCAATCTTAATTCATCATAATCTTCAGTTGTTATAAATCCTACTAAATAAAATCCGTTAGAAGATGTAGGTGTTATGTTTATTAAACCCAAAGCTTGTAATCCAAGCAAGTTTCCTCCAGATTGAGTTTCTTGGATTGAACCATCCAAATAAGTTGTGATGGTCAACGAATTCAACAAATCGACTTGAAGTAAATCGTTGGTATCACGTATCACAAAACCTGCACCGCTTCCTGCTGGAAATATTGACAACACATTTTCCACAGAAATTGAGGCGGTACTTGCAACCCCTGCTACGACATTAATCATTGCAAAGTCTGAAGCACTTTCGCTGATAACATTCGTTGTATTATCCACTTCACAACCCACACATGCAACACCATCAATTCCGGTGCGAATGTTGTTAATAATGACAGGATGTGATGGATTACTCAACACAGTCGCCATGCTACAATCCAATTCTCCTTCGCAAAATGCTTCTAGCACCAATCCAAATATGCGTGTGGTTCCTAAATTAAGCCCCACTGTTTGTTGAATGCTCAATTGAACTTCATCGAATGGTAGAGTTGTGACGAATCCTACTTGAGAACGTTCTGTACCAGTCAACAACAACCCACTATCCACAGATATCAATTCTGAAATTCCACTTTTCGTTTCCTGTAAGGTTCCGTTTAAATAGGTTTTGATAGTGACAGCACCAATTATATCCAAATCCAAAACGGATGAATTTTCTATGTCAAATCCTACGTAGGTGTTAGCTTCATAATCAGTCAATTCATCTTTGATGGCCAAATTACCCGTTGTCAAAACGCCTAATATAAAATCAATACTTGCGTAAGAATTGCTATTCGAATCAACGGCATTGCTTGCATCTGTGATACTTCCTACACCCAATACACCACCAAAACCTGTATGTTCATCTACAATTCTTGCAGGGAAAGCTGGTTTTGCCAAAGGTGTTGGCGTGTTACATTCTAAATCTGGACCCACACAAAAACTGTTGGTCACAGCATGGTATACATTAGTAGTGGACAACACACCTGCTAAACTTGAGATTGTTATTTGAATGGCATCGTAATTTGCGGTTGTATAAAATCCTACGTAATATTGACTTGTCCCTAATAATGACGTGTTGACGACTGCCAAAGTTGCTCCTGAATTTGTTTCTTGTATATCCCCATCTAATAAGGTTCTTACTGTGATGGCATTTAATAAATCGGCTTGAAGGATTGATGTATTTTCAATTAGGAAACCTGCATAACCGCCTGCTGTGAAAAATTCAGCATTTGTTTCGTCAGCAACTGTCAATGAGTGATTGACACCAACACCTATCACTGTTGATACGGTCGCATAATTGGATTCATCTGAATCAATGATATTATCTTCATTGGAAATACCACAACCCAACACACATAATCCGGTGGTATTTGTAGAGACCGTTAAATCAGTAATGTCTAAAGCTGTGATTGCGAAAGGCTCATCTGTATTACAAGGGATTGGGTTTTGCGGTCCGTCCGTATAAACAATAAATTCTTCCGTTGCCTCACAACCATTCGCATCCGTGACTGTCACAGAATAAGCTCCAGGTGCAAGATTATCAATAGAACTTGTAATTTGTCCTCCTGGACTCCATATATATTCGTAAGGAGGCGTGCCGCCTGACACCGAAACTGAAATACTTCCGTCTGAAGCATCTGCCGTCAATTCGTTGATAACAGTTCCATCAATTTTAATTGAATGATCTACATAACTTCCGTAGACTTCAAGACTGTTGATGACGCCAACAAGTCCAGCAACTGTCAATCTAATTTCATCATATTCTAAAGTCGTTTCAAAACCCACTAAATAGAACGAATTTGAATCGGTGGGTGTGATGTTAATCAACCCTAATGCTTGTAAGCCAATCAAGTCTCCAGCGGTTTGTGTCTCTTGAACAGCATCATCTAAATAGGTGGTAATTGTCAACGAACTCAATAAATCGACCTGTAACAAATCATTCGTATCCCTGATAATGAAACCAGCTGAACTACCGGCAGGAAATGTAGATAAGGCGTTTTCGACTGAAATGGATGCTGTACTCGCCACGCCAGCTACGACATTAATCATGGCAAAATCAGAATTACTTTCACTGATAACATTTGTTGCATTATCAACTTCACAACCTACGCAGGCAATACCATCCACTCCTGTACGAGTGTTATTTATAATAACAGGTTGTGACGGATTACTCAAAACCGTAGAATTACATTCCAGATTCCCTTCACAAAATGCTTCCAACACCAATCCATAAACGCGCGTGCTTCCTAGATTAAGTGACAACGTCTGTTGAATACTTAATTGCACTTCATCGAATGGTAAAGTTGTGACGAATCCTACTTGTGAACGCTCTGTACCAGTTAGTAACAATCCACTATCTACAGATATCAATTCCGAAATTCCACTTTTCGTTTCTTGTAGTGTTCCGTTTAAATAAGTTCTAATAGATGTTCCATTAATAATATTCAAATTGAGCACAGAAGTATTTTCTATGTCAAATCCTACATAAGTGTTAGCCTCGTAGTCTGTCAACTCATCTTTAATGGCCAGATTTCCTGTCGCCAAAAGGCCTAATGTGAAATTGATATTAGCATAGGAATCACTATCAGAATCGACTGCATTATCGACATCAGTGATACTTCCAACCCCTAAAAGCCCACCAAATCCAGTACGCTCCTCGGAAATGGACGCTGGGAATTCTGGTCTTGCCAAGGGTGTTGGTGTATTACATTCTAACGCTGGTCCTTCACAAAAACTGTCCGTAACGGCGTGAAATATATTGGTAGAAGACAAAATACCTGCGAGACTCGAAATAGAAATTTGAACGGCATCGAAATCTTCGTTCGTGTAAAAACCAACATAATAACGGTCTGAACCAAGCAAGGTCGTATTAACTACTGCCAAGGAGGTTCCTGTGTGACTTTCCTGATCGTCCCCATCGAGATAAGTTCTTACCTCAATTGCGCTTAACAAATCTGCCTGTAGAACCGATGTATTTCTAATTAAAAAACCTGCATAATTACCGGCAGTATAAAATTCTCCAACGGTGTTGTCTGTTACTCTAATGTTATGGACTACTCCTAAACCTAATAAGGTATTGACCGTAGCGAAATTATCTTCGTTAGCATCCACTATTCTCTGACTATTTTGAATGCCGCATCCTAAAATACAGAGTCCTAAAGTGTTTGAAGTAACGTCTAGATTCGTATAATTTAAATTCGTTAGAGGAACAGGCACATCTGTATTGCAGGGTACCGCAACAGGTGCAAAGAAATAATTGCTCAATGTTTCATAGATGTTACTGCTCCAAGAAAACAGTACGAATGAGACAGCGAATGAAAAAAGAATCAGTTTTTTTCTTGTAAATAGCCTAGCATTGGCTAGATACGGGTAGGTAGATTTGTCCATAGCATATGATGATTTGTGATTAAAAATCTAAATCAGACACAACTAAACCAATAATTTGGGATAATGCGCTTTAAAAAAGCACAATACGTGGATACAGAGCCAAAGGCTCCTATTTTATATTATCCATTGTGCTTTAGTTAAATATTTTGTACGGGGAGAATAAAATATTTAAAGCTGGACTTAATAATGTGTCACATAACAATAATTACGTGATACCATTATATTATTTAACTAGGGCGAATTTATAAATTAATTTGAATTATACGTTGAAATAATCAAAATATTCGATGAAATGCATTAAAATAAACAAAACTCCTCTGTTTCTCACTCTTAATATGGTTATTACACTATCCTCTATTTAAAAAGTAACATCTTGTTTATATGCAAACTTTTGAGGAATACACACAAAAAGCGGTCGTAACAATCATTTTTATTGTCTTTAATATGTAGTATCTTTGCACTCATTTTGCAATCAATCTATGAGTTTTATTAAAGAAATCAACAGACGAAGAACGTTCGGAATCATTTCGCATCCCGATGCGGGAAAGACTACATTGACAGAAAAGTTGCTACTTTTTGGTGGGGCTATTCAGGAAGCTGGCGCAGTTAAAAGCAATAAGATAAAGAAAGGTGCTACGAGTGACTTTATGGAAATAGAGCGTCAACGTGGAATTTCAGTGGCTACTTCTGTATTAGCGTTTGAATATGATGGCATCAAAGTAAATATTCTTGATACACCTGGGCACAAGGATTTCGCTGAAGATACCTTTAGAACCTTGACTGCAGTTGATAGTGTGATTGTTGTTATTGACGTGGCAAAAGGTGTTGAGGAACAGACTGAAAAATTAGTTGAAGTTTGCCGAATGCGAAAAATTCCGATTATTGTGTTCATCAATAAAATGGATAGAGAAGGCAAGGATGCCTTTGATTTGCTAGATGAAATTGAACAAAAATTAGGTTTGAAAGTGGTGCCTTTAAGTTTCCCTATCGGAATGGGTTATGATTTTAAGGGGATTTATAATTTATGGGAAAAGAATATCAACCTTTTTAGTGGTGACAGCCGAAAAGATATTGAGGAAACCATTGAGATTTCAGATTTAAAATCGCCCGAACTTAATAAATTGATTGGCGATAAGGCGGCGAAAACATTACGTGAAGAAATAGAATTGGTAGAAGGTATTTACCCAGAATTTGATAGACAGGCTTATCTGGATGGTCAATTGCAACCTGTGTTTTTCGGGTCAGCTTTGAATAATTTTGGAGTTCGCGAACTGTTGGATTGTTTTGTGGAAATCGCTCCAAAACCTAGGCCAAAACAAAGTGAGGAACGTTTGGTGTTGCCTGATGAAAAGGAATTTACAGGATTTGTGTTCAAAATCCATGCGAATATGGATCCAAATCATCGCGATCGTCTGGCGTTTATAAAAATCGTGTCTGGCAAATTTGAGCGAAACAAACCCTATCTCCATGTCCGTAATGACAAGAAGATGAAATTTTCAAGTCCGAATGCCTTTTTCGCAGAAAAGAAAGAAATTGTGGATGTGTCGTATCCTGGCGATATAGTAGGCTTACATGACACAGGAAATTTTAAGATTGGTGATACCCTTACAGAAGGAGAAAACATCAACTATAAGGGTATTCCTAGTTTCTCCCCAGAACATTTTAGGTATATCAACAATGCCGACCCGTTGAAATCCAAACAACTCTACAAAGGTATTGACCAATTGATGGATGAAGGTGTGGCACAGTTATTCACATTGGAATTAAATGGCAGAAAAGTCATTGGAACGGTTGGTGCTTTACAGTATGAAGTGATTCAATACCGATTGGAACATGAATATGGCGCCAAATGCACTTATGAAAATTTAAATGTATTTAAAGCGTGTTGGGTGGAACCTAAAGATCCAAAGAGTGAAGAGTTCAAAGATTTCTTAAAGGTCAAACAACGTTATTTGGCGAAAGACAAGCAAAACCAATTAGTATTTCTAGCAGATTCTTCTTTCTCATTACAAATGACACAACAAAAATATCCGAATATTATATTCCACTTTACGTCGGAATTTAAATGATAAATTGCGAATCCCTCAAAAATTAACGCGCATTTCATCGAAAAAATAGTTTTTAAATTGTTTTTAATCGAATTTTTACTACATTTAATCGGTATTAAAGATTGACCCCAAATTAATCTACTTATGGAAACCACTGACAATGTGTTCAGTAATAGAGATATTACTGTGACTTACGAACCATGTGTTTGTGTCAACGCCGAGCGTTGTGCAAGAGAACTCTCCAATGTTTTTAGACATTCTGTAATACCTTGGATTGACCTCGAAGGTGAAGACACGTCTAAAATCATTCGACAGGTAAAGAAATGTCCTTCGGGCGCTTTAAAATTTTCGTATAATACTATAAACAATGAAGTAGCCTAACTAAACTTTGTTTTAAAAAAGAATCCCTTTGAATTGAGTTTCAAAGGGATTTTTTAGTTTTAAGCTTGACCCGTAGGGCCAAGAATCAAGGGAATCGGCGGTTGCTCGTTAAAACAATTCGAGCAACCGCCGATTCTAATGAAGTTTATGCTTGACCAGTCGGACCAAAATTCAGTGGAATCGGAGGCTGCTCGTAAAAAACAATTCGAGCAACCTCCAATTCTAATAACGTTTATGCTTGACCTGTCGGTCCGAAATTCAATGGAATCGGTGGTTGCTCGTAATCCTTGATTTCACCATGGGCTTTTTCAAAACGACTCACGTTTTCTCCCAATGCTTTCAACAAACGCTTGGCGTGTTGCGGCGTTAGGATAATCCTTGATTTTACTTTGCTTTTTGGTGTTCCTGGCATGATTGCCACAAAATCAACTACAAATTCTGATACAGAATGGTTGATGATTGCCAAATTGGAATAAGTTCCTTCCGCAACTTTTTCATCCAATTCAATGTTAATTTGTCCTGGTTTTGGAGCTTCCTTTTTATCACTCATAATGTTTTAGTATAAAAAATGAAATTCCCTTTCGATGTGTTATCAAAAGGGAATCGTCATTTGGTTATTGTGATTCCCGCGTTTGCGGGAATGACTTTTTAGTTATAATTAAATTCCTCTTTAGCTTTCATCATTTCATTGAATTCCTCTTTAGAACCCACAATGATGTGCTCGTAACGTCTGACACCTGTTCCAGCTGGAATTCTATGTCCTACGATAACGTTCTCTTTCAAGCCTTCAAGATCATCCACTTTTGCACTTACAGCTGCCTCGTTCAATACTTTGGTCGTTTCTTGGAACGATGCCGCAGAGATGAATGATTTGGTCTGTAACGATGCTCTTGTAATACCTTGTAAGATTGGTGTTCCAGTAGCTGGCTCTGCATCTCTTGCTGTTGCCAATTTACCGTCTTCACGTCTCACAACAGAGTTTTCATCTCTCAATTGACGTGCAGTTACAATCTGACCTGGTTTCAAGGTTTTAGAATCTCCTGCGTCTTCAATGACTTTCATTCCAAAGATTTTATCATTTTCTTCGATAAAGTCTGATTTATGAATTAATTGATCTTCAAGAAAAATCGTATCTCCAGAATCAATAACTTTCACTTTACGCATCATCTGTCTGACAACGACCTCGAAGTGTTTGTCATTAATCTTCACACCTTGCAAACGATATACTTCCTGTACTTCGTTTACCAAATATTGTTGAACAGCTGAAGGTCCTTTGATATTCAAGATATCGTCTGGCGTAATTGAACCGTCTGATAGAGGCATACCTGCTTTCACGTAATCATTTTCTTGTACAAGAATCTGATTCGATAGTTTTACCAAGTATTTCTTCACTTCACCTAACTTCGACTCGATGATAATCTCACGATTACCTCTTTTGATTTTTCCGAAAGAAACAACACCATCGATTTCACTTACTACAGCTGGATTGGATGGGTTACGTGCTTCGAATAATTCAGTCACACGTGGAAGACCACCTGTAATATCTCCTGTTTTAGCAGACTTACGTGGAATCTTCACCAATACTTTACCAATACCAATCTTTTCACCATTGTCAATCATCAAGTGGGCACCAACTGGTAAGTTGTAAGAACGTAGTGTGTTACCTTTAGCATCCTCAATATGTAATGTAGGAATCAATTTTTTGTTTCTTGATTCAGAAATCACTTTCTCTTGGAAACCTGTTTGCTCATCAATCTCAACTTGGTAAGTGACCCCTTGTTCGATGTTTTCGTAAGATACTTTACCAGCAAATTCCGAAATAATAACACCGTTATATGGATCCCAAGAACAGATGACATCACCTTTAGCAACTTTCTCTCCTGGTTTCACATAAATGAATGATCCATAAGGAATATTATTGGTACTTAAAGTAATACCTGTTTTAGCATCGACTAATTTAAGTTCAGACGTACGCGAAATCACAACATCTACTGCTTTTCCTTGGTTATCCGTTCCTTTGACGACTTTAAGGTCTTCAATTTCTGCAATACCATTGAACTTCACGGTTAATTTATTTTCCTCTGAAATGTTACCTGCAATACCACCAACGTGGAAGGTACGAAGTGTCAACTGTGTACCAGGCTCACCAATAGATTGAGCAGCCACAACACCAACAGCTTCTCCTCGCTGTACCATTTTGCCAGTCGCTAAATTGCGACCGTAACATTTAGAACAAATACCTTTTTTAGCTTCACAAGTCAATGCAGAACGCACTTCGATAGACTCCAAAGCAGATTCTCCAATACGTTTTGCAATATGATCGTGGATATGATCACCTGCCTCTACTAACACTTCTTCAGTCATTGGGTCGTATACATCGTTTAAAGATGTTCTACCAACAATTCTATCTTGAAGTGTTTCAATAATCTCTTCATTTTTCTTCAATGCAGAGACTTCAATACCTCTCAATGTTCCACAGTCTTCACTGTAGATAATCACATCTTGAGATACATCTACCAAACGACGTGTTAGGTAACCTGCATCGGCAGTTTTAAGTGCGGTATCGGCAAGACCTTTACGAGCACCGTGAGTAGAGATAAAGTATTCCAAAATCGAAAGACCTTCCTTAAAGTTAGAAAGAATCGGATTTTCAATAATCTCTCCACCACCTGCGTTAGATTTTTTAGGCTTCGCCATCAATCCACGCATACCAGTCAACTGACGAATCTGCTCTTTCGAACCACGCGCACCAGAATCAAGCATCATATACACCGAGTTGAATCCTTGTTGGTCTTCACGGATACGTTTCATTGACAATTCAGTCAAGGCAGCATTCGTAGACGTCCATATATCAATTACTTGGTTGTAACGTTCGTTGTTGGTAATCAATCCCATATTGTAGTTGGCCATAATGCCATCCACTTCTTTGTTGGCGCCATCAATCATCCCTTGTTTTTCAGCTGGGATAATGATATCACCCAAACTGAATGACAAACCACCTTGGAATGCGAATTTATATCCTAAATCTTTGATCTCATCCAAGAATTCTGCTGTTTCAGGAACAGACGTCGCTTTCAAAATATTACCAATAATATCTCTTAAAGATTTTTTGGTCAATACTTGGTTAATATAACCAGCTGCTTCAGGAACTTTCTCGTTGAACAATACACGTCCAACAGTCGTTTCAATGATTCTTGACGCTAATTTGCCTTCGTCATTAAGATCTAAAGCTCTTACTCTAATTGAAGCATTCAATTCAACTTTCTTCTCATTGTAAGCGATGTTTACTTCATCAAAAGAATAGAATGTCAAACCTTCACCTTTCACTTTTACTTCGTCAGTTGACTTACGTTCTTTGGTCATATAGTAAAGACCAAGAACCATGTCTTGAGAAGGTACTGTTACTGGTGAACCATTTGCTGGATTCAAGATATTATGAGATGCTAACATTAAAAGTTGAGATTCCAAAATAGCCTCTGGTCCTAAAGGTAAATGCACTGCCATCTGGTCACCATCGAAATCCGCATTAAATGCAGTACAAACGAGTGGGTGCAATTGGATCGCTTTTCCTTCAATCAATTTTGGTTGAAATGCTTGAATACCAAGTCTGTGTAATGTAGGGGCACGATTTAAAAGAACTGGATGTCCTTTTAAAACATTCTCTAAAATATCCCAAACTACAGGCTCTTTTCTATCTATAATTTTCTTTGCAGATTTTACAGTTTTCACAATACCTCTTTCAATCAGTTTTCTGATGATAAATGGTTTGTAAAGTTCTGCTGCCATGTTTTTAGGCAATCCACATTCAAATAATTTTAATTCTGGTCCAACGACGATGACCGAACGTGCAGAATAATCCACACGCTTACCAAGTAAATTCTGTCGGAAACGTCCTTGTTTTCCTTTTAAGGAATCAGACAATGATTTTAATGGTCTGTTAGAATCTGTTTTTACTGCAGATGCTTTACGTGTGTTGTCAAATAATGAATCCACAGATTCTTGCAACATACGTTTCTCATTACGTAAAATCACTTCAGGAGCTTTGATTTCAACCAAACGCTTCAGACGATTGTTACGAATAATCACACGACGGTATAAATCATTCAAATCAGACGTTGCAAAACGACCACCATCCAACGGTACCAATGGACGTAATTCCGGCGGTATAACTGGCACAGCCTTCATGATCATCCATTCTGGACGGTTTTCACGGTTGGCGTTTGAATCACGGAATGCCTCAACAACTTGAAGACGTTTTAACGCTTCAGTCTTACGTTGTTTAGAAGTTTCTGTGTTTGCTTTGTGACGTAATTCGAAAGATAAATCGTTTAGGTCAATTCGCGCTAACAAATCGATTAAACACTCTGCTCCCATTTTTGCCACAAATTTATTTGGATCATGATCATCCAAATACTGGTTTTCTTGTGGAAGAGAATCAAGAATAGTCAAGTATTCTTCTTCTGTTAAGAAATCCATTTTTGCCAATGGCTCACCATCAACATTTTTTGCATTACCTGGTTGAATCACTACGTAACGTTCGTAGTAAATAATCATATCCAACTTTTTAGAAGGTAATCCTAAAAGGTATCCAATTTTATTTGGAAGTGAACGGAAATACCAGATATGCGCAACAGGAACCACCAAGTTGATGTGTCCTACTCTATCACGACGTACTTTCTTTTCAGTTACTTCAACACCACAACGGTCACATACGATTCCTTTGTAACGTATTCTTTTATATTTACCACAAGCACATTCAAAATCCTTTACAGGACCGAAGATACGCTCGCAGAACAAACCATCACGTTCTGGTTTGTGTGTTCGATAATTAATAGTTTCTGGTTTTAAAACCTCACCACGAGATGCTGCCAAAACAGATTCTGGAGATGCCAAACCAATAGAGATTTTATTAAATCTCTGTACTGTATTTTTATCTTGTCTTTTAGCCATAATACTTTATAGTCTTCAGTTTGCAGTCTTCAGTCTGCAGTCTTGAGTCGCAATAAATACTGCAGACTGAAGACTGTGGACTGCCTACTTAATTTATTCTTCTAATCTAATATCTAATCCTAATCCTTTCAATTCGTGCATAAGTACGTTGAAAGATTCAGGTAGTCCTGGTTCTGGCATTGGCTCACCTTTTACGATTGCTTCGTAGGTTTTAGCTCTACCTATAACGTCATCTGATTTTACTGTTAAGATTTCACGTAGTGTGGCAGAAGCGCCATATGCCTCTAATGCCCAAACTTCCATCTCACCAAAACGTTGTCCACCAAATTGTGCTTTACCACCAAGCGGTTGTTGCGTAATCAATGAGTAAGGTCCGATAGAACGTGCGTGCATCTTATCATCCACCATGTGTCCAAGTTTCAACATATAAATGATACCGACAGTTGCAGGTTGATCGAAACGATCTCCTGTTCCACCATCGTATAAATAAGTATGTCCGAAACGCGGAATTCCAGCCTCATCAGTAAATTCGTTGATTTGATCTAACGTAGCACCATCAAAGATTGGTGTTGCAAACGTTCTATTCAATTTTTGACCAGCCCATCCAAGAACTGTTTCATAAATCTGACCAATGTTCATACGAGAAGGTACACCAAGTGGATTCAAAACAATATCCACAGGAGTTCCATCTTCTAGGAATGGCATATCCTCTTGACGAACGATACGAGCCACAATACCTTTGTTTCCGTGACGTCCTGCCATTTTATCACCAACTTTAAGTTTACGTTTTTTAGCAACATATACTTTAGCCAATTTGATAATTCCAGCAGGTAATTCATCACCAACAGAGATTGTAAACTTCTCACGACGCAATGAACCTTGAAGGTCATTTTCTTTAATTTTATAATTGTGAATTAAATCCGCAATCATATCATTAGTGTGATCGTCAGTAGTCCAAGTTCCAGATGTTAAGTGCGTATAATCATCGACGGAATTTAACATTTTCAAGGTATATTTTTTTCCCTTTGGAATGATTTCCTCACCAAGATCATTAAAGATACCTTGAGCTGTTTTACCGTTTACAATTGCGAATAATTTATCAACCAAAACAGCTTTTAAATCATCAAATTTATTATAATAAACTGCTTCCAGCGCGTCAATATCCTCTTTATCTTTTGCTCTCTTACGTTTATCTTTTACTGCCCTTGAGAATAATTTTTTCTCAATAACAACACCATGTAATGATGGAGACGCTTTTAAAGACGCATCCTTTACATCACCAGCTTTATCACCGAAGATCGCTCTTAATAATTTTTCCTCTGGTGTTGGATCTGATTCACCTTTAGGCGTAATCTTACCGATTAAGATGTCACCAGGTTTGATTTCAGCACCAATACGAATCATACCGTTTTCATCCAAGTCTTTAGTAGCCTCTTCAGAAACGTTAGGAATATCATTAGTTAATTCTTCGTTACCTAATTTGGTATCACGAACTTCCAATGAATATTCATCAATATGAATCGATGTAAAGATATCATCACGTACTACTTTTTCAGAAATAACAATCGCGTCCTCAAAGTTGTAACCTTTCCATGGCATAAATGCCACTTTCATGTTACGTCCTAAAGCTAATTCGCCATTTTGAGTTGCATAACCTTCACAAAGAACTTGTCCTTTCTTCACTTTGTCACCTTTCGTTACGATTGGTTTTAAGTTGATAGACGTTCCTTGATTGGTTTTTCTAAATTTTACCAACGGATAAGTTTTGGTATCACTATCAAAACTAACCATTGCTTCATCTTCAGTACGCTTGTATTTTATTGTGATTTCGTTTGCATCCACATACTCAACCGTTCCATCACCTTCTGCGTTAATCAAAACACGAGAATCGGAAGCAACTTGACGTTCCAAACCTGTACCTACAATCGGTGCATCCACACGCAATAAAGGAACGGCCTGACGCATCATGTTCGATCCCATCAAGGCTCTGTTCGCATCATCATGCTCCAAAAATGGAATTAAGGAGGCAGAAATAGAAGCTACTTGGTTAGGCGCAACGTCTGTATAGTTCGCATTTGCTGGATCGATTACAGGGAAATCACCTTCTTGACGTGCAATAATCTTGTCTTCAATGATTTTTCCTTTGTCATCCACTCGAATATTTGCTTGAGCGATCAACTGATCTTCTTCTTCTTCAGCGCTCAAATAAACTGGTGTGTTTTTAATATCAACAACACCGTTAGTAATCTTGCGATATGGCGTTTCGATGAAGCCCATTCCATTTACTTTAGCGTAAACTGATAATGAAGAAATCAAACCGATATTTGGTCCCTCTGGTGTTTCAATGGGACATAGTCGACCGTAATGCGTATAGTGAACGTCACGAACCTCGAAACCTGCACGCTCTCTGGATAAACCTCCAGGTCCTAATGCGGATAGACGACGTTTATGCGTAATCTCTGCTAATGGATTGGTTTGATCCATAAATTGAGACAACTGATTCGTTCCAAAGAAAGAATTAATTACAGAAGACAATGTCTTTGCGTTAATTAAATCAATAGGTGTAAACACCTCATTGTCACGAACGTTCATACGCTCCCGGATGGTGCGCGCCATACGTGCCAAACCAACTCCAAACTGTTGAGATAATTGCTCACCTACTGTACGTACACGACGGTTAGACAAGTGGTCAATATCATCAATCTCTGCTTTCGAATTGATAAGTTCGATTAAATATTTGATGATGGTAATGATATCTACTTTGGTCAACACTTGTTTGTCCATTCCGATATCAAGACCTAATTTTTTATTCATTCTATAACGACCTACTTCACCTAAAGAGTAACGTTGGTCCGAGAAGAATAATTTGTCAATGATTCCACGTGCAGTTTCCTCATCTGGCGGCTCTGCATTACGTAGTTGACGGTAAATGTGTTCTACAGCTTCTTTTTCCGAGTTGGTCGGGTCTTTTTGAAGTGTATTATGGATGATAGCATAATCTCCTTGTTGCGCACTTTCTTTATGCAAAAGAACTGTTTTTGCATCAGCTTCCAGGATTTCCTCAATATTGTCTTTGTCTAAAACAGTATCACGATCGAGCACAATTTCATTACGCTCAATGGATACAACCTCGCCAGTATCTTCATCAACGAAATCCTCATGCCACGTATTCAATACACGAGCAGCAAGCTTACGTCCCAATACTTTTTTCAATCCAGCTTTAGAAACTTTGATTTCTTCCGCAAGGTCGAAAATTTCAAGAATATCTTTATCACGCTCAAAACCGATGGCTCTGAACAATGTTGTTACTGGTAATTTTTTCTTTCTATCAATGTAAGCGTACATAACGCTGTTGATATCTGTTGCGAATTCAATCCAAGAACCTTTAAACGGTATTACTCTTGCAGAATATAACTTGGTGCCATTCGCGTGGAATGATTGACTAAAGAAAACTCCTGGAGATCGGTGCAATTGAGATACAACGACACGTTCCGCACCATTAATACAAAACGTTCCGCTAGGTGTCATATAAGGAATTGTTCCTAAATATACATCCTGAACAATCGTTTCGAAATCCTCATGCTCTGGATCAGTACAGTACAGCTTTAGACGTGCTTTTAACGGCACACTGTATGTTAATCCTCTCTCAATACATTCTTCAATTGAGTATCTTGGTGGATCAATGAAATAATCCAAAAACTCCAATACAAATTGATTACGCGTATCTGTGATAGGGAAGTTTTCCATGAAGGTGTTGTAGAGTCCTTCATTCCCTCTTTCTTCTGATTTTGTTTCTAACTGGAAAAAATCCTGGAAGGATTTGATCTGGATATCCAAGAAATCCGGATATTCCGTTCTATTTACAATAGACGAGAAATTTAATCTTTCAGCTTTTTGTGCTAACATCGATGAACGAGATTTTGATTAAAAATATAAATTTGTTTTTTTGTGCACACTTAATATACACAAAAGGGTTTAGGTCATTCCGACTGTTCGGAAGACCTAAACCATAAATTGTAGTATTGGTTTAGCTTACTTAAGCTCTACCTCTGCTCCAGCTTCTTCCAATGATGCAACCAATGCGTTTGCTTCATCTTTAGAGATACCTTCTTTGATTGGGCTTGGTGCACCATCAACTAATTCTTTAGCTTCTTTCAAACCTAAACCAGTTAATTCTTTTACCAATTTAACAACTGCTAATTTAGAACCACCTGCAGCTTTCAAAATAACTGTAAATTCAGTTTGCTCTTCAGCAGCAGCAGAATCACCACCACCAGCAGGACCAGCCATAACTGCAGCAGCAGCAGGTTCGATACCATACTCATCTTTTAATATTGTTGCTAATTCGTTAACTTCTTTTACTGTTAGGTTAACTAATTTTTCTGCGAAATCTTTTAAATCTGCCATTTTCTATCGTTTTTAATAATTTTAATAAAATATAATTTGTTTGAGTGCGTACTATTTTGTTTATCCTTCTTTTTCGGATAATGTTTTTAAGATGCCCGCTAATTTACCACCACTCGATTTAAGAGCAGAGATAACGTTTTTAGCTGGAGATTGTAACAATCCTACGATATCGCCAATCAATTCCTCTCTTGACTTGATATCTACCAATGCATCTAAATTTGCATCACCAATGTAAATCGCTTCTTCGATAAAAGCTCCTTTAAGCAACGGCTTATCAGATTTTTTACGGAATGCTTTGATTACTTTGGCTGGAGCATTTCCTGTTTCAGAATACATTACAGAAGTGTTTCCTTTCAAAGTCGATGGCAAATCGCCAAAGTCTTTATCAGAAGCTTCCATAGCTTTTTCCAATAAGGTATTTTTTACGACGGCCAATTTAATGTTTGCTTTATAGCAAGCACGACGTAAATCTGAAGTGTTTCCTGCGTTTAATCCAGAGATATCTGTTAAGTAGATATGTGCACTATCCGCTAATTGAGCAGTCAACTCTTCAATAACTTGTGATTTTTCTTCTCTTGTCATAATATTAAAGTTTAACTACAATGCTTTTCTTGTCTCTACTGCGATACTTGGACTCATGGTACTGGACATGAAAACACTTTTCATGTAAACTCCTTTTGCAGCTGTTGGTTTCAATTTCATTAAAGTGGATAACAATTCATTCGCATTATCCTTCAATTTGTCAGCACTAAAAGATGCTTTCCCAATTGGAGCGTGAACAATTCCTGTTTTATCAACTCTAAAATCGATTTTACCAGCTTTAACTTCAGCTACTGCTTTCGCAACATCCATAGTTACCGTACCTGTTTTTGGGTTTGGCATTAAACCTCTTGGGCCCAATACTCTACCTAAAGGACCTAGTTTACCCATAATAGCTGGCATGGTAACGATCACGTCAACATCTGTCCAACCATTTTTAATTTTTTCTAGGTACTCATCCAATCCTACATAATCAGCTCCAGCATCTTTAGCTTCCTGTTCTTTGTCAGGTGTCACCAAGGCCAAAACTTTCATGTCTTTTCCTGTTCCGTGAGGTAAAGAAACAACACCTCTTACCATTTGATTTGCTTTACGAGGATCAACTCCCAAACGTACTGCAATGTCAACAGACGCATCAAATTTTGTATAAGTGATTTCTTTTAGTAGAACTGTAGCTTCGTCAAGAGTATAAATTTTATTCTTGTCAACTTTAGCTCTAGCCTCTTTTTGTTTTTTTGTCAATTTTGCCATTTCAAAAAGTTTTAATTTGGTTTTTTACCTGTTACAGTAATACCCATTGATCGTGCTGTCCCGGCAACCATATTCATAGCAGATTCTGATGTAAAGGCATTTAAATCCACCATTTTGTCATCAGCAATTGCTTTGATTTGATCCCAAGTTACTTTTGCTACTTTTTTTCTGTTCGGTTCACCAGATCCTTTTTTTACTTTGGCCGCTTCCAATAATTGTACTGCAGCTGGTGGTGTTTTAATTACGAAATCAAACGATTTATCTTTGAAAACCGAAATAACCACTGGTAATACTTTACCAGGTTTATCTTGGGTTCTCGCGTTAAATTGCTTACAGAATTCCATGATGTTAACACCAGCAGCTCCTAAAGCGGGTCCGACCGGTGGCGACGGGTTCGCTGCACCTCCCCTTACTTGTAGCTTAACTACTTTACTTAATTCTTTTGCCATTTTTAAAAATTTAGTTGTATTTCTTTTGATTGGAAGCCAAAAGATTTAATATCTATTGTAACAATTATTATACTTTTTCTACTTGCATATAGCTCAACTCCAATGGTGTTTTTCTTCCGAAAATTTTCACCATCACTTCAAGCTTACGCTTCTCTTCGTTAATATTTTCAATCGTACCATCAAATCCATTGAATGGTCCATCAATAACTTTAACAGTTTCACCTTTAGTAAATGGAATTGCAACGTTAGAATCTGCGTCTACTGTCAATTCATCCACCTTACCTAACATCCTATTTACTTCAGACTGTCTTAAAGGCACAGGATCTCCTCCTTTTGTTTCGCCTAAAAAACCAATCACATTTGTAATTGATTTAATAATGTGAGGAATTTCACCACTCAAATTGGCTTGGATCATAATGTAACCTGGGAAGTAAACCTTTTCTTTGTTAATTTTCTTACCGTTACGTATCTGAATCACCTTTTCTGTTGGGACCAAAACCTGATCCACAAAATCCTCAAGACCCAAACGTGTAATCTCATTCTCGATATAGGCTTTGATCTTGTTTTCTTGACCACTTACAGCCCTAACAACATACCATTTTTTATTTCCACTAGTCTCTGACATTCTCTCTTTTTATTTCTTACTTAATTAAGCTAAAATACCATTCGATTACTCTACTAAAAACAGTATCTACACCCCAGATAGCTAGCGAAAATATGATTGAAAAAACAGCTACTAAAATGGTCAGACTTTGAGCTTCTGCCCAAGTTGGCCAAGACACGTTGTTCTTTAATTCGTCAAACGATTCTTTTACGTAATTTACAAATCCTGCCATTGTAATTTTTGTGTTTTAAAACCTAAACCTGATGTTTAAGTTTGAATTGTTTAGCACGGGTTGAGAGACTCGAACTCACGACACCTGGTTTTGGAGACCAGTGCTCTACCAACTGAGCTAAACCCGTAAACATAAATCAAGGCGTCCGCCAAATGGAGGACACCTTAACTTATATATAGATTATATAATTAGTCTAAAATTTCAGTCACCTGACCTGCACCTACTGTACGACCACCTTCACGGATAGCAAAACGTAGACCTACGTTCATTGCAATCTTTTGGATCAATTCTACAGTGATAGTCAAGTTGTCTCCTGGCATAACCATCTCAACTCCATCAGGCAACTGGATATTTCCAGTTACGTCAGTTGTACGTACGTAAAACTGTGGACGATAGTTATTGTGGAAAGGTGTGTGACGTCCACCTTCTTCTTTTTTCAAGATGTAAACTTCCGCTTTAAATTTAGCGTGTGGAGTTACAGAACCTGGCTTAACGATAACCATACCTCTAGAGATTTGAGTTTTCTCAATACCTCTCAAAAGGATACCAGCGTTATCTCCAGCCTCACCTCTGTCAAGGATTTGACGGAACATTTCGATACCTGTGATAGTAGAGTTCAATTTTTCAGCACCCATACCGATGATTTCAACTGGATCTCCAGTTTTAGCAATACCAGTTTCGATACGACCTGTTGCAACAGTTCCACGACCAGTAATAGAGAAAACATCTTCGATTGGCATTAAGAAAGGTTTATCAATCTCACGTAATGGCTCTTCAATCCAAGAATCAACAGATTCCATTAATTGTAACACTGTATCAACCCATTTTTGCTCACCATTCAATGCGCCTAAAGCAGAACCAGCAATAACAGGACCATTGTCACCATCATACTCATAGAAAGACAATAAGTCTCTGATTTCCATTTCTACCAATTCCAATAATTCTTCATCATCAACCATATCCACTTTATTCATGAATACAACGATACGAGGAATACCTACTTGACGTCCTAAAAGGATGTGCTCACGAGTTTGTGGCATTGGACCATCAGTAGCAGCAACTACTAAAATAGCACCGTCCATTTGAGCAGCACCAGTAACCATGTTCTTTACGTAATCCGCGTGACCTGGACAGTCAACGTGAGCGT
>JBPOFM010000006.1:0-241483 GCA_051252455.1 Aquaticitalea sp. | reverse complement strand
CACACAATCATCATTATGAGATAATTGGAAATTAAATATTATATTTGAAGAACGGGATAAGTGCTTTTCATAGGATATGGTGTTGTAGAACGTTTTTTTTATTCAGTATGTTTTTTCTCTTTTTAATTCTCCGTTTTCTGTATAAGTTTTCCAAAGTCCAATTTTCTTTCCATTTACAGTTTGTCCCTCTTTAAACAAATAGCAAATTTGAAGTTTGTATGAACACTTGTAATATTTTACATTTCTTTTAAAACTTATATGTTTGTCATTTTCAAAAAAATCAGTCAGATTTTTAGCATTTGAGTCGATTTCGGTTGTTACAGATTCAGAGGTTTTATTTCCATCTCGGTCATAAGAATTCCAAGACAATATATTTCCATATTTTCCTAATAGCACTTCGCTTGCGATTTGTCCGTTTTTATAATATTGAGTTTGTTTTCCTTTATGAGTAGAATAGTTTTCTGAATTATAAGCATATGTAGTTATTGTACTTATCCACCAAATTTTTCCATTATCGTAAAAAATTGTGTCTGGTTTAGATTCAATTTCTTTGAGCTCGTCTACTAATTTATTAAATCTATTCGTATGTTGAGCATTTGATAAATTACAAATCAGAAGCAAGAATATGGTTGTTAAAAATCGTTTCATTCAAATGTTTTACAATGTTTTGTATATGGCTGTGGCGTAGTTCAGCAACTAATTTAGTAAACAAATACTTGCCAGAGAAGATTCCGAAGGAATTTTTAGGATAAGCACCTGCCAAAGCAATTAATTATACACCGTGTTAGCTGTTGTTTTGTACTTTTTCAATTCAAAATTCTCCATTTGAATTGATACATCCTTTGAGAAAGGTTCGTTTAGCCAATATATGACTTCCAATCCTGTTTTGTCTCCTGTTTTGTTTTAATAATTATATTTCCAAGTCCCTGTTTTTTTTATTTCATCCAATGTTACGCTCTCTTTTTGGGCAATTTCGTCAAGCATTTTGCTTTCCAATTTTGGATATTCATATTCAAGTTTCGTCAAGAATGATAGTCCTAATTCATCTGGCTTTTCTCTCTTGGAATTAATAAAAAATCCACACGCTTATTCACAGGCAGGAGGGATGCGTTACTGCATCGGTTTTGGGTGGATGCCGAACGGTTTGCTGTATTGCTTGAACAAATGCCTGATAGCCAACTCAACGCTGTGTTTGTGGATGCAAAGTATGGAACGTATCTACGGAATATTGATGGGATGATTGAGCATAGTTATTATCATCTGGGGCAGATTGTGTTGATAAAGAAGCTGCTGCAATTGGAAGATTGAACTTCTTCTACCCTTTTTTCAATTTGGTAAATGGGAAAATCATGGGTACCCTTTTTTGGTAATCCTCATATGGTTTGCCTATTAGTTTCTTCAAATCTTTTTCTTCTAGAAATTTTACGGCAATTAAAATATATGCAGTTGTCACTGCGGCGAACAGCAAACGACCCACTGTCATAGTCGGAGCTGCCCAAAATGCGATTATGAAGCCTAACATGATAGGATGTCGCACTAATTTATAAAACCAATTCACTTGAAATGCTGGAACGGTTAACGATTGGTCCTTAAAGTTTTTATATATCTGTGTGAGACCAAACAGTTCAAAATGGCTTATCATTAAAGTGGACAGGAATACAATTACCCAACCAGACAGAAATATGACCATTACTATAGAGAATGTGATGCCTTCAGTATCCCAAACAATTGTAGTCATTGGCTGCCATTTCCAATACAACAAAAGCAAAATAAGACTAGACAGCAACACGTAGGTACTACGTTCAATGGCAGGATTTACATAGTTATTAAGCCAATCCTTAAATGCAGGTCTTGCCATAATGCTATGTTGTAGAGCGAAAAGGCTCATTAGAGATAAGTTGATTATCAGGGACGTCATAAGCGATGCTTCCTCTCCCGAGTCTATCGATTTTGGCACGAATAGATTACCCACAAAACCGATGGCATATAAAAAGGCGACGAGGAAGACTAAATAAGCAATAACTCCGTAAATAATAACAAGTACTTTTTTCATAATGATTGGTTTTTGGTTTGAATAAATATGAGATAAAAACTATAAAGCTAAATTTTTATGACATTTATAACTGCCTGATACAAAGATGGTAAGAATTGCTATTTGTAGCATAACAGCTACGTTGTAAGTTTATTAAGTTTTTGTACAAGCCTTTAAATTATGGTGCAAACGCTTTAACTTATGTTGAATTAGATGGTAGAAGAATTACTGTAGAGAGGAAGTTTTGATAGGTAATCCGATGTCGGAAAAACCTACGTTGTCGTAAAGTTTTTTGTAGCGACTATCCGTTCTAAAAGGCGCTAATAAGGGTTCTTCTCGCAGCCATGTCATTTCAACCTCGTGCCTGTCATAAGATTTTTGAAGCCATTCAAAGGTTTTATCATCATCTTTTATATGTGCATAATAAAGCGCGATAAACCAAGCAGGACTGCCTAAAGAACCCTTGTTATATTCTTTTTGTAACTCGGCCATATAGTTGTCAGGGTCACCAGAAGCACCATCCATTTGAGCGTAAATAGCGTTGAACCACATAATTATGGGTGGATAATCAGAAAATTTATTTAAAATTTTATCAAGTTGAATTCTCGATTTTTCAAATTTCCCTAGATAAAAATATAACTTGGTGGACTCTCTTAAATAGAAGTAGTTATCGCTGTATAAGAGGTCCGAATCGTTCAATGCGTTGATAGCTTCTTGGTTTTTGCCTAAAAACATCAAGGATTCTGCCTTAAAAAATGGAAAAAACACGTTTGATGGATCATTTAAAATAAAATATTCGGAGGCGGTCAAAGCTCTCTCAGGTCTTCCTGTTTTGATGGCATAATCAAGCGCAATTACAGGTGATTTGTCGTAGAAAGAATTTGGTAAAATAGTTTGATAATAGCCTTCAACACGTTTGAAGTTCCAACCGTAAAAAAATTCCCCCGTATATAATTCTTCTTCCGCCTGTCGGTTTTCAGGTTCTATTTTTAACACCTTTTCCAGAAGTACTTTGCCTTTGTTCCAAGCTTCACGATCATCATAAGAACCCCATACACCACCACCTAAAATATAGATATTTGCCATATCCAAATAGGGCTGTACAAAATTAGAATCTAAAGCAATCGCTTTTTCATAAAGTTGAATGGCATTTGAATACGAAAGTTCGTTGCCTTTATTTCTCTGAAAATCAGCTTGAAGATAATAGGAATAGGCCTGCTTGCTTTTTGTAGGGATTTTTTTGATAACAACCAATTCATCATTGGCTATAAATGCGTTCATTTTATCGGCGATGTCCTCCACCACTTCGCTTTGAAGTTCAAAAATCTCGTCAGTTTTCCATTCTCGTATATATTTTTCTGACCACAGATGTTGGTTGGTTCGACTATCTAACATTTGCAAATTAATACTAATTTCATTACCCGAAATCTGAAAATTACCTTGTAACAGTGTGGTCACTCCAAGCTCACTTCCGATTTCATTTATGGCTTTATTCGTGTTTTTAAATTTCAAGGCAGAGGTAAATGGGATGACTTTGTCTAGCGCTCTAATTTTGGTCAAGCGGGAGATGATGGCGTCGGTCATGCCATCGCTGATATATTCCAGATCTGGATTTCCTGTCCAATTTTTAAAAGGGAGTACTGCGATTGATTTTTGGTTGGTTGTATTTTCAATGGACAGTACGCTTTCCTTTTCTTTTATTGTTGAGCGATAAAGAAATACTGATGATGCTATTAGTATCAAGAACAGACCAACCCATATCAGGCTGTTTTTTGATTTGATTTTGTTGATTGTTGAATGGTCTGAATTGATAGGAAATTCTTCTTTAAACTCATTAGTGGATAGTTCATCAACTTCAAAATTGTTTTGGGACTTTACCTCTCCTGGCGTATAACCATAAAATTTATGGAAGCAGGTGTTGAAATAGGTTGCGCTATTAAATCCGACACGATATGCCACTTCAGACGCAGTAATGTCTTCTTGATTCAGAATTTCGAGAGCTCTCTTTAATCTGTATTCTCTTATGAATTGGCTCGTGGAGCTACCAGTAGCTTTTCGTAGTTTTCGATGCAAGCTAGAACGACTCATCCCTACAGAATTCGCAAGACTGTCAACACTAAACTGTTCGTTTATTAAATTTTTCTCAATTTCTTTGGTCAGCTTTTCCACCAACGTATTCCGCATTGGGTGTTCATGAAAATCTGTATGTGAATTTCTCCAAAAGTCATTTAAAAATGTCATTTCTGCGGGGAAGTGTACAAGTTAAACAAATTAAGGGAACATTTGACTCTGCAATGATAAGTTTAAAACACTTTATGGTTTGGAATAGCGTTTTTTAATGCCATATATCAATTCGTCCAAGCCATTCAATTTGATTTCGTACATCTGTTGCATCATGGTGCCGAGTTGTCCGTTTGGGAAGCCTTTGCCTTGGTACCACACGTAATAATATTCTGGGATGTCGATTAAAAAACGGTCTTTGTATTTGCCGAAAGGCATTTTGTAATGTGCCAACTTGATGAGAAAGTCTTTGTCTGGTTGTAGCATTCAGTCTTTTGATTTGTAGGCTTCCAGTTTGGCAAGTTCCTGTTCAACATAAAGGACCCATTTTGCCTGAAAGTCACGGTTCACAGAATTGTCCGTCTCTTGATCGTAGAGATTTTGTGCCAACGCCAATTCCTTGTTTATATTTAGATGCAACTCTCGAAGCTGGGTTTTTAGTTTACCGTTTACTTTTAGTTGTGCGATTTGCTGCCTGAACTTGCGGGCATATAACTCGGTGATGTCAAAATGTAATTGTTCGTGCGCCAAGATTTGAGGAGTTCCCTCTTTTTTGATGTACCAAGATTTATCGGGATAGAAATGTGCTTCCACTTTGGTATCAAAACTTATGATTTCTGCATTTAATTCCTTTACAGAAAATTCAAATGTGATACCGGAAGCTGTGACCGCCACTGCATACTTGTGGGCTTTGGGTGGTCCCTTAAAATCAGTCCAAGTGAGCTTCAAATCGTCTCGCCAAGAAATGACCTTATCATTCATAGGTATTAGCAGTACTGCTGACAGACAAATTGCTATGACCGTTTTATAAAACATTTAGTGCCAATTAAAGACTATTTTCTTTTCAATATCTGGATGCAAACTATAGTGAATTGGGCAGGTATTTGCTGTATGCTCTAAAATTTTCCGTGTTTTGTCATCGGCCTCGAACGGAAGCTCTAGTGTGACTTCAATTCTGGAAATACGTCGTGGGTTCGCTGCCATGATTTTATTCACAGAAGCAGATGTCCCTTCCATATCGACTCCTAAATCCCGAGCTTTAATGCCCATCATAGTCATCATACAACTTGCCAACCCCGTGGCCACCGTATCTGTAGGAGAGAACGCTTCACCTTTGCCTTTATTGTCTAATGGTGCGTCTGTGATGAAAGAGTTGCCCGATTGTAAGTGAGTGCTTTCGGTACGTAAATTGCCTAAATAAATTACTTTTGATGTCATCGTTTTGCTTCTTCTATGGTCAAATCGGTGGTGTATTGCAAAATAAATACGGACTCATTGTAATAACCTCCAGATAACTTTTTAGAGTATCGAAATTTATTTTCAATATAAGCCGTTTCAACCGCATTGGTAGAAGCTGCGTACAAATCATCGTTGGATGCCAAACGCAATAAGACGTCTAAAGTTAAATCGAAACCGCGTGCAGCAAACTTATTAGGATCGATGCCATATTCTTTTCGATACTTCTTAATAAATGAATTTGGCGTTTCGGTGTTGAAAGGTTTGTTTATCGATGGATAATGAAATTTAAGATTACTCAAATGGTAATTTGATAAATGCTCATAGTCGAATGCATCATTTTTATCGGTTGTCACTAGAATTATTTCACGATCCCTACTGGTCAAACTGTTTAAGGTACTCACCACATTTAACACCAATCCAGCATTATTTGTTTCTAGAAAAACATAGTTTTTGCCACTCTTAAAGTTGGATGTTAGATCGGCCGAATTCACATAATAAACCTCTTTTCCCTCCTTATTTTTCTTTGAATAGACTTGTGCTGCCCTAGGCAATTGACTTTTAATACGATCACTAATAGTTTTGGTAGAACCGTCAGAAATAATCACCACAGTGCTTCTCAATGAATCTACTTTTACGTAATTAATCATAGCGCTTTCCAAATCTGTATCATTTGGAATGGTCTGAAATACATTGTCATATAAAGAGGAAGGCTTCATCAAAGGAGAAATCGCTGGCACATGATCCTTTTTTAAATGCGCTGCCACACGATCAAAATGGGATGTCATGATGGGCCCAATCACAGCGTCATATTTTGAAAAATCATTATCCGCTAGGATTTTAGACACTTGAGATGATTGATTTTCTGTATCAAATACTTTCAAGTTGGTTGAAATCCCTAACTGCTTGGCAGAATCCAATGCCATTTTCACACCCGCATAAAAATCGAGAGAAATCGAAATCATTCGATCTTTTCTGATCATATCTTTTGCTTCCTGAACAGAATCTGTATCCATGCGATCGAGTCTGAAGGGTAGCAAAACAGCAATTTGTTTTGAGTTCAGATTTTTTAAAGATTTCGTAAGATTGGTATTTTCAACGTTTCCTTCCACACCACCAACAGTCACGGAACTAGGTACCTTGATGACCATACCTTCTTTCAATCCGCTTTCTTTAATACCAGGATTGAGGGCTTCCAGTTGGTCTTCGGTTAATCCTAATTTTACTTTAAGACGAAAAAAACCTTCTTTTGGCTGTACCTCATAATAGTTATAATTCGCTTCAACGGTCTTTTCTTCTGTTGTTCCTAAATTAGGAACGTTGATTTCGTCACCAGGTTGCAAGACGTCTGCCATATTAGGATTCAACGCCTCTAGTTCAGGGACTGTTAATCCATATTTGTAGGCAACACGCCATTTCCCTTCTTTCGGAAGTACGGTATATTTCTTGACGGTATTGGATGGAGCAGTAACTTTAGAGACCACAGTTTTAAACTTTGGGATACGTATATTATCTCCTTTTTTTAGGTTTTCCGAGTACAGTTGCTTGTTATGTTCCTTAATATCATCAATCTCAATATTGTAGTCTTTCGATAGACTATAAAGCGTTTCTTTACGCTTCACTTTATGGCTATCATAACCAATAAACTCACGAGTTTGTGTTTGTTTTGCAGGCGAAGGTGTTCCTGCGGTATTTGGAATGATCAATACATCATTGGTTGACAAACTTTTTTTAGCATCTGGATTTAAAGCATAGATGTCTGATGCAGTAGCCTTATATTTTTTAGCAATACTCTCAACAGTTTCGCCTTTCATTACGATATGCGTCTTGTAATTCTGCGAAAATGCAAAGGCCTGGCAAGACACAATTATAATGACGATTAGAAGAAGTTTTTTCATTTAATATTCTTTAATGTTTATCTAATATGAAAATTGTCATGTTATTTATGAGATTCCTACTTTCGAAGGAATTTGTTATTCCCATTCTATAGTTGCAGGCGGTTTTGAACTGATGTCATACACCACTCTATTAACGCCTTTTACTTTATTTATTATTTCGTTTGAGGTCTTTTGCAAAAACTCATAGGGTAAATTCACCCAATCTGCGGTCATTCCGTCGGTGCTTTCCACAGCTCTTAATGCCACACATTTTTCGTAGGTACGTTCGTCACCCATCACTCCTACACTATTCACTGGCAATAAGATGGCGCCTGCTTGCCACACTTTATCATATAGATTCCATTCTCTTAAATTAGTAATAAACACCGCATCAACTTCCTGTAATATACGAACTTTTTCGGCTGTGATATCACCTAATATCCTGATTGCTAAACCTGGACCGGGAAATGGATGTCTTCCCAATAAATCTGGATCCATATTCATGGTGGCGCCGACTCTACGAACCTCATCTTTAAACAATGCTTTCAAAGGTTCCACAATTTTCAACTTCATATAATCTGGCAATCCGCCTACATTATGATGGCTTTTTATCGTGGCACTTGGACCGCCAGTTGCCGAAACACTTTCGATCACATCTGGATAAATGGTACCTTGTGCTAACCATTTCACATCCTGTATGTGATGTGATTCGTCATCAAACACTTCAATGAACACACGACCGATAGCTTTTCGTTTCTCCTCTGGGTCGCTCAATCCTTCAAGCGCATCCAAAAAGCGTGCCGAAGCATCAACACCTTTGACGTTCAAGCCCATACCTTCGTACTGTTTGAGGACATTTTCGAATTCGTTTTTTCGCAACAAACCATTGTTGACAAAAATGCAATACAGGTTTTTCCCAATTGCTTTATGTAAAAGAATTGCTGCGACCGAAGAATCAACACCTCCAGATAGTCCCAACACCACTTTATCAGAACCGATTTTTTCCTGAAGTGCTTCCACTGTTTCTTCCACAAAAGACTGTGGCGTCCAATCTTGCTCAACTTTGGCAATATGTACCAAGAAATTTTCGAGTAATTGTTTTCCGTCCGTTGAATGATAGACTTCTGGGTGGAACTGCAAAGCATAGGTCATTTCGCCTTCGATACTATAAGCTGCATTTTCAACATCTTTAGTGCTGGCAATTAAGTAGCCGTCAGTTGGCAGGGTTTTAATAGTATCACTATGACTCATCCACACTTGACTGCCGGCATCAATATGATTGAACAATGGTTCTTTTACCTTGACAAATGATAAATTTGCCCGACCATATTCACGTGTATTGGACGCCTCCACTTTCCCGCCAGAAAAATGAGCTAAATATTGCGCGCCATAGCAGACCGCTAACAATGGCTTTTTACCTCTTATGTTTGACAAATCGGGATGTGGAGCATTATCAGCTCTAACCGAAAACGGACTTCCCGATAAAATGACGGCTTTATAACTGTCGGTGTCTGATGGAATTTTGTTGAATGGGTGGATTTCGCAATAGATATTGAGCTCTCTCACTCGTCGTGCAATAAGTTGCGTGTACTGCGAACCGAAATCTAGGATAAGGACTTTGTTGTGTTGCATGTGCAAAAATAAGGAGGATTTGGGAATTACGAATTACGAATTACGTTTTTTTGCCACGAACCTGTCTGCCGGCAGGCAGATGCACGAATGTTTTTTTTTTGATTTATTAGAAATTCCTAAAACGAAAGACCTCACAGGTTTTTAAAACCTGTGAGGTCTGATGACGTCGATAAACTTTAATTTTATTCTTTCACAATCTTGTATGAAGCCGTTTCATTTTCAATACGGACTTTTAGGATATATAATCCCGATTTTAAACCAGACAAATCCATTTGCGTTTGTGTTGTTTTTGGTGTTGTGCTCATCACGTTTTGTCCCAAAAGCGTATAGACTTGTAATTCGTCAATGTTCTGACCCGATTTAAAATTTAAAAGGTCATTGACAGGATTTGGATAGATGGAAAAACTTTCAAAATTGTTATCTGCAACTGATAAGGTCGCATCCTGAACCAAGACCTCAAATAGACCTGTCGCTCTTCTGCCTGTGCCATCTGACCAGACTTGGAGATAGTAATCGGTATTTGGTGTCACAGCCACGTCGTCCAACATATTTGAAGCGCATGCGTTGGCAACTTGGGTTAAATTGGTGCAAGTGCCTTCCCATAATTGTACGCTATAATCGGCATCGACGCTTATGTCCACAGAATTTAAGGTTGCGGAATTAAAGGTAAACCAGACATCAACTCTATTAGTGTCGTTGCAACTTGGAGTTTGTGGCGATTGTGTGCCTAATTCGTTATAGGCTTGGATGGTTTCGTTTAATGTGAGATCAATTGCGCCAATGCAGTCGTCGTTGGATGGTACGAGGTTACAGGCGTTTGAAACTTGAGCAATGCTACTACAACCTGGAGCATTGTTTTCGATAATTAGATAAAAAGCTGATGGATAAAATTCATTTATTGCACTACATATAGCATTTACATTACAAAGGCTAAGATTGGGATTATCGGAAATTTCTAAATTGGCGTCCTCTAAAATTTCAAAATTAAAAGACACATTATTCAAACTGTCAATATTATTTAGATTTGCATTACCTATTAACCGTAAATCAAGAAACTGTACATTTTCATTCAAACCATTTAAACTTTGAAGTAACAAATTGTTCTGAATGTATAAAAAATAGCCAATATAGTTGTCCAAACCGGTTAAATTTTGCAGACTATCATTACCATTAATATTGAAAAATTCTGATGCCTCTACATTTTGTAAACCAATTAAATTTGTTAATGAGTCGTTATTATTAATGGCTAAATTTTGAACAAAGCCTTGAACTCCTTGCAAACCATCTAAACTTAACAACGAAGCATTATTCGTAACAAAAACTCCTTGTGCATCCTCAATTATTGCAGAAGACAATGCGCTTATATTAGTAAGTAATGCATTGCTATTAATTTCCAAACCGAAGCGTAAATATGTCAGCGACTCCAAACCATTAAGATTTGTTAAGTTCGGATTGTCGTGAATAAATAAGGAATCATTAATAGATGTAACACCAGAAAGAGGTGTTAAATCAACAATATCAGCTCCACTAATTGTCAAAGAATTATTCAACTCCGTACAATTCGGATAATTAGTCGTAAAAGCATCCACATCTGCCTGCGAGCTTAAAACAATTGGAGTGTCAGGGCAATCGCTTGCCGCTGATTCTATGGTAAATGTCGAATAGGTATATTCTTCATTCCCGCACGCATCAGTGACTGTAAATAAAGCTTCGGCAGACACTGTTCCGCTACAATCTGAAGTTAAGCCGGGAAAACTATAGTTCCATTCCACTTCTCCACAATTATCAAAAGCTTCTGCACCTCCATTAGAGAGCAACCACGCATTGAGTTGACTTGTATTTCCCGAACCATCACAAGTTACGGTCATGTCACTCGATAAATCAGTGATAGTTGGAGAGATTGTATCTTCAATTGTAAAAGTAGCACTTGAGGTTACAATATTACCACAGTTATCAGAAGCGACAAATGTCACTATCTCTGTTTGACCACAATCTGTATCTAAACCTGAAAAATCATTAGACCAATTAACAGTGCTACAACCATCAGACGCTTGCGCACCTCCATTGCTCGCCAACCAAGCATTTAAATCAGCCGTATTGCCAGCACCATCGCACTCAACGGTCAAACTCGATGCTGATGCATTTAAGATTGGTGCAGATGTGTCTTGAATGGTAAACGTCGCAGTGGTTGTAGCTGTTTCGCATGTATTCGTTGCTGTAAATGTTACAGTCGCTGAGCCAGTGCTGCCACAATTATCGGCAGGTGCCGTAAAATTGTCAATCCAAGTGACCGTTCCACAAGCGGTCGAAGCGACAGCACCACCATGGGAAGACAACCACGCATTTAAGTCCGCAACGTTTCCGTTGCCATCACACTCTACGGTCATGTCCATGGCTTGTGTGGTAATCTGGCTAAAGCTAAAAAGTGGTAGGATTAACAGTAAGAAAATGTATAGTTTTTTCATAAGCTATGGTTTTGAGCTAAAGATATAAAATTTAGTGAAGTAGCAAAGTTATAGGTTTGAATTAATCCTAAAAAAGGACGTTTCATAAACGGGTTTAGGTGCGTTCAAAATTGGAAAAACCTCAAAGATTTTTAAAACCTTTGAGGTTTGGCATAACAAATATTTTTTAGGCAATTCTTTTTATTAATTTTTAGAATCCTTTTCATTTCCAAAAATTTATACCTCTAAAATCAAAAACTCCCCTTTCAAAGGTTGCAGCTCTTCCATCAATTTTGAAATAAGTTCTTCGCCATATTCCAAATAGAATTCTGAAAAATTCATATTCCGCTCTTGCAAACTTTGACCTGGAAATAGTTCATCTTGAAGTAATCTAACACGTTCCAAAATAGCTTCCAATTTTCGTTTTTGAGCTTTGAGTAAGCGCTGTTCTAGATTTTCTAGACCTTTGATTTGTTTCGTTTCTTGTGCTCCGACCGCACCTTTAAATGATTTGTCGGTTTGTTCAGCTAACTTGTATAAATCTTCAAATTGTTTTTTAAGATGTTCTTTTTGAGTGGTAAAATCAATGTCAATTTCTGAAATTTGTTTGGTAACTTTCGTCATCAAATCCTCCTGCTTCAAAAATAAATCGTTCACAGACACCTCCAATTTTTCTAACTTATCAAGCTGTCGTTTGCTAATGAGTAAAACAGAGTTTCGCAATAAAAGCAGTGGAAATGTGACGTTTTGCGCTTCAAAATTAGATTTGAGTTGCAACCAATATGCCAACTCTCCTCCACCTCCAATGTAGCAAAGATTTGGCAAAATCACTTCTTGATATAAAGGTCGCATGATGACGTTGGGACTGAACCTTTCGGGATGTTCGTGGACATCTTTTAACAACTCTTCCTTATTCCAGCGAATAGTTGTTTCCAACACCGTAAATGCGTCTTCGGATTCAATAATTCGTTCCCGGATTCCTTCTTTTATGTAGAATAAGTTGATCTCTCGCGGATGCACCTGAATCTTATAATTATGTGAAGTTTCAGCAAGCTGTTTATTGGTTTCTGATACTTTATTGAAGGCTGTTTGATTGAACAATTCATCTTCGATATACGGAATGAAAACGCGTTTTAATTCGACGTCGTTTCCATCTAGAATGACCAATCCATAACTTGAAAATAACTCATTGACCAGATAGCGAGTCGCTTTTGTCAAATTTTTATGCTTCAAATAGGACGATTTAAATAACTGTTTCAACGTTTCGGCATTATTACTTTTATCCAATTGACTGGCAAACACCTCGAAAACGTGGTCCAATCCTTCTAGATCCAACTCTCCGACGGCTCCAGATGCCTCGCGATTCCACTGCACTTTTTTGCCCTTGAAATTGAAATAACTAATTTCATCAAAATCATGATCTTCCGTTGCCATCCAATAGATAGGCACAAAATTGTTTTCAGGATAGGTTTCCTTCAGCTCCTTGCAGAGATTGATGGTGGAAATAATTTTATAGAAAAAATAAAGTGGTCCTGAGAATAGATTTAGTTGATGCCCTGTAGTAACTGTAAATGTGGTTTTATGCTTTAATAGATCGATGTTGGTGAGTGTCAACGAAGAAATGCTTATTCCTTCATATTGTGTCATCAATGAATGGACTAATTGTTGTCTTTTAGCGTCGTTAAATGACAACTGTTTCTCTTCAATTTGATCTTTGAAATTTTTCAAAGTTGGAAACCGATTATAAAAAGGTTTTAAATGTGGTTCTTCATCCAAATAATTGCAAATAAGGGAAGAGAAATAATTGGTGTCTTTAAAAGGAATGTATTCTGATGGCATAGGCAAAATTCTATTCAAATGTAAAGATAATAGTATTGACTTTTTTATCTCCTAATTTTTAGTTAATTCCGAATTGCTCGCTATCTTTACTTAATAAATCCCTCAATGATCGGAATGAAAACTTTGCTTATTGCTTTAATATGTATTATTGCCTGCCACACCAACGTTCAAGCCCAACAAATCACCTCTCCAAAAGATTTTTTAGGATATGAGTTGGGCACGCAATTTTCAAGACATCATCAGGTCGTTGATTATTACAAGAAAATCGCTTCAGAATTACCAAATCAAATCAAATTAGAACAGTATGGTGAAACGTATGAGCGTCGTCCACTGTATTTAGCCATTATTTCTTCCGAAGAGAACATTGAAAACCTTGAAACCATACGAGAAAACAATCTTAAGAATGCTGGTGTTTTAAAAGGAAACGCTTCATCAAACGAGGTGGCAATTGTGTGGTTGAGTTATAATGTTCATGG
Organism: Aquaticitalea sp.; assembly: GCA_051252455.1. Taxonomy (GTDB): domain Bacteria; phylum Bacteroidota; class Bacteroidia; order Flavobacteriales; family Flavobacteriaceae; genus JBPOFM01. Next base: position 227,667 of record JBPOFM010000006.1, on the reverse strand, counting down.
CACAGAAGCTTCCAGCACAGAGGCATCCATGAAAACTATCTTTGAACTCCTCACCCAAAAACAAGAATGGCTTAAAAATACAGTGGTGATAATCGATCCTTGTCTGAATCCTGATGGTCGCGATCGCTATGTCAATTGGTATAATGAGACCGCAAGTATGCCTTATGACACAGATGCACAAGCCAGTGAAAGTAACCAACCATGGCCTGGTGGACGTGCCAATCATTATTTATTTGATCTGAATCGGGATTGGGCTTGGGCGTCGCAGAAAGAAACCATTGCACGCTTGAAAGTTTATAACAAATGGCTGCCACAGATTCATGTTGATTTTCATGAACAAGGCAGAAATGAACCTTATTATTTTGCACCAGCCGCTGAACCGTATCACGAAATCATTACGGATTGGCAACGTGATTTTCAAAATCAAATTGGAGCCAATAACGCTACTTATTTTGATGCGAACGGATGGCTTTATTTTACACGAGAACGTTTTGATTTGTTATACCCAAGTTATGGTGATACCTATCCAACCTATTTAGGCGCCATCGGAATGACCTATGAACAAGCCGGTCAAGTGGGATTGGGCGTTTTGAACGAAGAAGGAATTGTTCTGACCTTGGTGGATAGAGTTGCGCATCATACAGTGACTGGATTATCTACCGTAGAAATTGCATCAAAAAATGCCAAAAAACTCAATATGGAGTTTAAAAACTATTTTGACATGACCTCCAATTCAAATCAAAGAAGTTATGTATTACGTGGTCATGCTGATAAAATACAGGCATTGAAAGATCTTTTAGATAAGCATGAGATTAAATATGGCCACGCTTCCAATGGAAAAGTAAGTGGTTTCAACTATGGAACAAGCAAAGTAGGCTCTATGACTGCAACTTCTGCCGAATTGGTAGTGAGTACCAATCAGTCAAAAGGCAAAATGGTGAAAGTGTTATTTGAACCTCAAACAAAATTGGTCGATTCATTGACTTATGACATTACTGCTTGGAGCCTTCCTTATGCTTATGGATTGGATGCCATAGAAACCACAAAATCGGTTGCCACAAGTGTGATAGGGATGACACCAACTTTGAATACCAAAGATTCCAATGCTACAGGATATATTACAAAATGGGATCATCTAAAAGATGCAGAATTTTTGGTGGAACTTTTAAAACAGAATATCAAAGTACGGTTTAGTGAAAAGTCGTTCACCACGTCATCAGACAAAACCTATGAAAGCGGTTCCTTGATTATTACACGAGGTGATAATAAAACCATTGGGAATTTTGACGCTATTGTTGTGAAAGCTGCTAATAAATTCAAAAGAACTTTAGTGCCGGCATCTAGCGGTTTTTCTAAATTAGGCCCAGACTTCGGCTCGCCAGATGTAAAATTGGTAGGGAAGCCAAAAATTGCCGTATTATCTGGAGAATACACACAATCTTTAAATTATGGGCAAATTTGGCATTTCTTTGAACAGCAGTTACATTATCCCATGACTTCGATCAATGCGGATGATTTCACAAACATCAATTTGAATAACTATAATGTTCTGATTCTTCCTAGTGGCAATTATTCTAGACTGTTTGATGAAGACAATTTGAACAAACTTAAGAATTGGGTTTCCAATGGAGGAAAAGTGATTGCGATCGATGGTGCATTAAATATTTTTGCCGATACTGAAGGTTTCGGACTGAAACGAAATAAACCTTTGGATAGTTCTAAAGTAAAAAGTAATCTCATCCCTTACGCGCAAAGGGAGAGAGAATCAGCCAAAGATTTCATTATTGGAGCAGTCTTTAAGAGTCAGGTAGATACAACGCATCCGATGGCTTTTGGGTATGACAATACCTACTTCACTTTAAAACAAGGCAATGAATCTTACAGCTTATTGGAAAGTGGTTACAACATCGTATGGTTGGGCGAACAGCCAAAACCAACTTCCGGTTTTGCAGGAAGTGATGCCGTGAAAAATCTGGGTAATTCTTTAGTGCTGGGCGAAGAGCAGGTAGGCAATGGAAGTATCATCTATATGGTAGATAATATGCTATTTAGAAGCTTCTGGGAAAACGGGAAACTCTTTTTAATCAATGCAATTTTCTTTGTCAACAATAATAGTTATTAATTTAAAGTTTTAGCATTGTTAGTCCATTTAAAAAAACCCTACATCCCGTTATGTTAATATGCTTATGCCGTTTATAGATAGAATCAAGAGTAAGCCGTTAGTCATCTCTATAACCTTAATAATCATCGGCATTATAACGCTCTGCGATTACTATTCTGGTTCTGAACTTTCCTTTTCCGTGTTTTACTTGATTCCAATTGCACTGTTGGCCATCAGCAATACATGTTCAAAAAGACAGATTATCATTATTTCTTTTTTCGCCGCAGCGTGTTGGTATTTTGTAGATATTAACACAAAAATATATTCGCATCAATTTTATGCATTTTGGAATGCACATGTGCGTTTAGCCATTTTCATCAGCATTGGGCTGCTTGTGTTTTATTTTCGTCAAAAACATGATCAATTGAACGAGACCAACGCCAAGTTAAAACATCTTAATGATGAAAAAAACAAATTCATTGGCATCGCAGCACACGACATACGAAATCCAGTAAGTGGAATTTACAGTTTTGCGGATTTAATTTTGAGCGACAAAGACTCTAAAATGACTGATGATGAAAAGGAAAGTGTCAGTCTTATTCAATCTTTAAGTGAAAATATTCTCGAGCTTATTGTACAACTACTAGATGTTTCCAAAATTGAATCTGGTCATATTGCACTGAATTTTGACAGACATGATTACATTGTGTTTGTAAAGAAACAAATCAGAATCAATCAATTATTGGCAAAAAAGAAAGACATCTCAATTCAATTCAGTACTGAATTAGATGAGTTAATTGCTGATATTGACACCCATCACTTATCTGAAGTATTGAATAATTTGTTGTCGAATGCCATTAAATATTCAGATAAAAACAGTGTGATTATCGTGAAGGTCTCGGAAGAAAAAGGACTCATTTTTACAGAAGTTATTGATACAGGAAAAGGAATTCCATTGGATGAGCAGAATAAACTTTTCAACTATTTCCAAAGAACAAGTACCAAGCCTACCGATGGCGAATCAAGCACAGGGTTGGGATTGGCAATCGTGAAGAAAATTGTTTTAGCATTTAATGGAAGTATCGGAGTAAAAAGCGTGGTTAATGAAGGCTCCAATTTTTACTTTAAATTTCCCGTTAAGAATTCTTAATATTTTTTATATTTAAACTGATAAAACAACAACTTCAATGAAAACTTCAACATTGGTAGTCATTCTATGGGTTGCATTAGCGCTATTCAACTGTAAAGAACAATCATCAAAAAACACGATTGAACCTTCAGAAATCGTTGAGATGGAGAGTGCAGCGGACACCTTAACAAAACATTTAAAACCCTTCAATTCGGAATTACCAACGATCGGTTTATTGATGTATAACGGTGTTTTGCAGAGTGAAGTCATTGCGACATCTGATGTTTTTGCAAAGCCAACAGAAGATGGAAAACAGCTGTTCAACGTCATCACCATAGCTGAAACAGATAATCCAATCACAACAGAAGAAGGCATCCGCATCCTTCCGGATTATACTTTTTCTAATTCCCCAAAGCTCGAAGTGTTATTTGTACCAAGTGCTTATGATATGTATGCACAAGTTCACAACCGTACAATTGTCAATTTTATCAAAGAGAAGAACGAAGAAACTACATATATGGTCAGCAATTGTGCAGGTGCACAACTCATTGGAGCTTCAGGCATTGCAGATGGTCATAAAATAGTCACTTGGATTGGTGGCGGTGAGCAACTTCAAAAAGAGTATCCAAACTTAAAAGTTCAGGATGATAGTATGGTCACCTTTGTTGAAGATGGGAAATTCAGTTCTTCCAATGGAAATTTGGCTAGTTATATTTCCGCATTAAATTTAGTTGAAAAAATGACAAGTCGAGAACATAGGGCTTTTGTGGAGAGCTACCTCTACCTCGATCGTCTTCAGAATTGGAAAAAATAAGGATAGAAAAACTGAAATCATGACAAAAAAAGCTTCAAAAGAATTATCTACGGCAGAACAACGCGAACAGCTCGAACTCTTAAAATTACGTTTCGAGAAACACAAAAAACGTCATAAAGATCTAACTTGGGCTCAAGTGGAGGCAAAACTTAAGGCCAATACTCAAAAACTCTGGTCACTCCGTCAAATGGAAATTACAGGTGGAGAACCCGAACTTATTTCCTATAATAAAAAAACAGACGAATATATTTTTTTTGACTGCTCACCTGAAAGTCCTAAAGATCGCCGAAGCCTTTGCTATGACCGAAAGGCATGGGAATCCAGAAAAGCAAACAAACCGAAAGGAAGTGCCATGGAACTGGCTGCAGAAATGGGTGTTGAACTCCTCTCAAAAGAACACTACCAAGAATTACAAACATTTGGTTCGTTCGATACAAAAACATCCAGTTGGTTGAAAACACCGTCCAATATCAGAGAATTAGGTGGTGCAATTTTCGGAGATTTTCGATTTGATACCGTCTTTATTTATCACAACGGGGTGGAATCTTATTATGCAGGAAGAGGATTTCGGGGCGTATTGACCGTATGAACGTGTGTATTCGCTTGCTTAAAAATGATTTTTGTTATAAGTGAATGTTTAAGCTCGTCTATCTCCCATCCAAATTTATATACGATACTTCTGCGCGTTTTTTCCAATAAAAAACCTAATTAACGTATCTTGCGAATCTATTTAAAAACAAAATTTATGTCTGATCAAACCCTTATCAACTATATTGAAAATGTAACTAAAAATATGCCAGCAGGTTGGTTGACAACTACAACTCATCGACTGGATATTTATGATGAATCACAGGCAAAAACACAATTTTTAGATCAATTTGAAACACTTTATAAGGCGAAAAATTCGGAAGCCTCTGCTCTGAAAATACTACCTACAGCGTATGATTATATTCGATTGGGCCATCCTTTATCATGTGTTTTAGAATGGACCATTGCGAAGCTGCATGATCTAGAGCCGGAAAATGTTATTAGTTTTTCATCGAAGACCACACCAATTTTAGCCATTTTAAGAACGAATCTTTTAAATAACAAAAACACCCAAATTCTTTACACAGGAAAGTTGCCAGATTGTTTCGATACTGAAATTCTCCGATCCGTATATGGCTATAAGTTTGAGTTAAGACAAATTGAAAATGTTGACACCGTTGAAAATTTTGAAGGAAGTACTGTTTTCGTATCTCAATACGATACCTTAAATACGGTTAACATCCATCCTCATATCGATTTTACCGTCACCCTTTACGGAGAACTGGGAAGTGTATTGTTGGTAAACGGGGAACATAATGAATCTTATATTTCAGAAATACAACATGTAAGAAGACGAGAAACTATTGCCATGACGCCGTCCAATTGTCTCACGGTTCTTAATGCTTTCACAATTCAGACAGCCGATTTGGATATTAATAGTTTCAATTACGAAAGTAACAAAAAACAGGTGTTGGAGGCCATCAAAACCATCACTGGTACAACTGGACAACCTTTAGTTGGATCAAGTGGTCTTTCCATTCAGTATGCCATTATGATGGGATTGATTCATGATGCATTGGAAAATCACAAGGGTAAGCAAATCAAGTTTATTGTCCCTCCTAACTGTTATGGCGGCACAAACGATCAAGCAAGACGTGTTGCAGCCTGCCTTGAAAGTGTTGAAATTGTCGATTTGTTGGTCGATGGTGATAACGATATGGTGAGAAGTCTAGAAAGTATTTTGGAATCTATCGCGAATGAAGATGCGATTCCGTATATAATTGCAGAAATTCCAACCAATCCGAGAGTTGAAGTTCCTAATTTGGAAAACCTGAAAACCGTTTTAGGTAAAGAACGAAAAACAGCGAATGGTGACATTGCAATTGACCCTGTTTTTATATTGGACCAAACTTTTTGTCCGAATGTTCATTTTTTAGGTGACGGTGAAATACTTTCAACTGTCAGGTCTATTTCTTATGCGAGCGGTTCTAAATTTCCTAGTGGAGGACGCTGTACGGCCGGATATTGCGTCGCAAACAAAAAAACCGAGTCCTTGATGGATAAAATAGCATTGCATCTTACGCTTTGTGATAATGAAGCGACAGCACTCCAATATCAAATTTTGGCGGAGCAATTGCCATCGATGAACCAACGAATTAGTGATGCCTATGTAAACACACGTGAGTTCGTAAACTTCATTCAGAAAACATTGCCATCGGCGAAAATCAATTTCGTGTCTGAAGAATTGGCAGAACAGAATTTTACACCTTCCGTTTTTTCATTAGATCTCCCAACTAAAGGTGATTCTCCTGAAGAAAAAGAATCCTTCAAAAGAGCTTTGAATCTGAAGTTGATCAACTTAATGATTACCAAAATTCCTGAAGAAAGTAAATTTTGCGTCAGCTATGGACAATTAAAAGGCGTTTATTGGACGATTCCAGCAACATCCACTCAAGGTACTACTAAAGAAGGTGATAAAGATTATATTGTAAGAGCGTCCTTATCACCAAACATGGATATGGACGCGCATAAAAAAGTGTTTTTAGAGTTTGTGCAAGACATTTGAAAAATTTTGATTTATCAAGTTTTAGAGTAATTGCTTCTTTAAACAAACACTGTTTTCAACGCCTATATATTGACCATAATTTTGAATGAGTTGGTAACCATTTTTCTTATAAAGGGATATGGCTTCTGGCTGCTTTAATCCTGTCTCCAAAACACATTGAGAGTAGCCGAGTTCTTTTGCCCAAGATTCTAATGCGTTGAGTATATATGAAGCAATGCCTTTACCTCTAAAGGCTGGTAAGACATACATGCGCTTGACTTCGGCTGTGTCCTGATCGAATGGTTTAATTGCTCCACAAGCAACAGCTATAGAATCGTCATAACAGACAATGCAATGGTTAAGATTCGTTATGGCATTAAATTGGTGGTAAAATGAATGGTCTTCACCGTCTCTGATTTTTAAATCGGCATCTAAACATGCCACCAATTTTATGAAATCTAAATCTGAAGAATTGGTTCTTTTTAGTGAGTTCATTGGTAAGATAAACGTTAATCCTTAAAATACAAGAAACCATCTTTTCTTGCATAACCCCTAAATTTAAAATTTTCATCGTACAGACCCAACAAATCCAAACCTTCACTTTCATAATAGTTTTCTGTGATGGAAAAAGGTATATATGGCAATGCTTTTGTATTCAATTTTTCGAGACTATAGGATTTTGAATTCCTGCTATATACTGATTTTATGATGTCGTAACGATTGTCCTTTTTCAAAACCATAAAATCACTTTTCTTTTCTCCAATAAATTCGAGTCCGTTTTGAGCCATCCAATTGTATTCAATTGGCAAAATTAGTTTTTCGATCCTGCCATCAAATAAGCCACATACACCATTTTTCCAAACAATTATTTCATTTATATAATTTTTGACATACGGATTCTTGTCTCTTTTTGAAGAATAACTATATAGATCCTTATCATTATTGACACGCACTATCGTATCTTGTCGTTTCCTGTTTTCTCCTATAATCAACTTTTTCATGCTGTGAATTGAATCAAATTCGACAGCAAGAAGTACGCTTCCATCATCATTTAACAATCCATATTGATAGATGTCCTTGATTTTTTTCTTGACCAAAAATTTTGATGAATAATAATAAATGGAATCGTAAATAGGCGGATTCATCTGACCCTCGCTAATAATTCCAAATCCATTATTCCTCTTGTAGATAACGGATCCATAGACTTTTTTAGACGAAGGATTTCGTAAACACAATTGGTCTTCGCTGGATAATGAAACTGCGGTTTTTGTTTCTTCAGATTCTATATAAACCAAATTACCCTGTTCTTGTTCATAATAAGGTTTAAAGGATGTTCTTTCATTGGTATATGTGGTTGGTGGAACTTTTTCTACTTCTTCTACTCTCACACTAATATCATCATAATTGATATATTCCCTTTCATAATTTCTTTCTTGAAATTCTGTTTTTAAAGCTTCATTTTTTTCGAGGGTGGGGCTTTCAATCCCATAATTGAGTATCTTCTCAACTTTTTGACCATCTATATCATAGTATTCCAATAACAAGATGTCTTTATCGTAATCCTGTTTCTTAATGTAAATATGCTTTACATCTGTCAGAAGCCAATCATGTATTTTTTGCTTTTCTATGTCATATCTGAATAATGCGTTACGACCATCAAACTGTTCCGTTCCGAAGAGCATGTACTTTGAATCAGTCTTTTTTGATTTTTTTTGGCCAACCTCATCAATCGTATATAACTTTCTGAAGTTTTCCACCAACCTTCCATTCAGATCAAAGAGTGAAGTGAATTTTTCTTGTTTGTAAATATCATATTGTGCTTGGGTTAGATTGTAAAAACCGCCATCATAGCTTCCAATTATGAATTTATTCGGATAGATTTTAAAGTCTCTAAAAGGTTCATCCTTTAGGATCTCATTTTTTTCAAACAACAGTCCTTTCAGTTCAATGGATTCATTTCGAATATACCAACGATTGCCATCTGCTTTAAGCGTATCATTGAGTTCCTGCTTTATAACAGTTTTAAAATAATGATCTTGCACCCAAAAAATCTGATCATACTTTGGTTCCACGACTATTTTACCCTTAACGTTACTCAAACCATAGAGCTCTCCTATTCTATAAGGTATAAGAATGTCTTGCGAAAAACCAGAATGAATCGTGGCTAACAGAAATGAAACGAACACTAGTTTAAGAAGGTAGTTCATCAGATTATGGCTGTGTTAACTTATGGATAATGTCATTCGTCGGTAAAATGGCTTTTGTATGCTCAATACTTGGTCCAGCAACCCAAACGGTTTTGTATGTGGCTTCTGTGGCGGCTTTTTCTGTTGCCCGCATGCCTATTGAAAAACGAATCATTTTGACCCATTTTTTGAGCTTCTTGTTTTTGTTGAGAACGGATTCCAACCAAGATTCATTAGTGCCGATTTTCTGTACATAAGGTGTGTTGATCACTGTACAAGGGGTTCCCGAAATCTTTTGGGTCATTACGATGTCTTTTGCGCCATAGTCAACACAGGCTTGCTTATAATCGTCTGTCACACCAGCTTCAGTTGAAGCAATAAATGGACTTCCAACAGAAACACCATCAGCACCATAAGAAATCATTTCGTCAATGTCAGCTTTACAGCCTACTCCACCCGCAGAAATCACAGGAATTTTGCAGTTTTTCTTCAATAATTGAATTAATTCTTTTGGCGTGAAATTGCCGCGATGCCCACCAGCTTCATTATTGACTGCAATAATAGCATCAGCGCCTAAACTTTCCACTTTTTGAGCAAAATTTAAATCTGTTACATCACAAAACACTTTGATGCCTGCTTTATGAGCTTGATTAATGGTTTCCTCTGGACTTCCCAATGAGGTGATGATAAAATCGCAACCTTCTTGACACAAGACTTCCAATTGTCCTTTATATTTTAGGTTCGATTTGTTTACAATTAGATTGAATCCAAAAGATCCGCCTTCAACTTTAGCTGCTTTCAATTCTTTAATTGCTATTCGTAATTCATCCAAAGTACGGTAATTCAACGCTGGAATACAGCCAGCAATACCACCTTTCATAGCTTCAATAACCATTACTGTATTGGAGACCAGAAACATTGGCGCTTGAATGATGGGATGTTTTATGTTAAGGAGTTGGGTTAGTTTCGTTGACATTATTTTAGAGTTTAAACAAATATAGTAAAATAGTATGCACGCATAATAGATAACGTATGGCAATAAAAAAACGCAATCAAATTAATGATTGCGTTTTATCTTTTTTATATGCCTGCTCTCGCAGAAATGCATTACTTCACTTCTTCGAAATCTACATCTTCAACATCACTTCCTTCTGCTTGTCCGCCTTGGTTAGCATCAGGTCCTGGTTGCGCATCTCCTCCACCTTGGGCTTCGGCTTGTGCTTTGTACATTTCTTCACTTGCAACTTTCCAAGCTTCGTTGATTTTTTCCAAAGCTGGATCAATTACTGCCAAGTCTTTTGTTTCAAAAGCTGTTTTCAACTCTTCAAGTGCTTCTTCGATTGGTTTTTTCTTATCATCAGATAATTTATCGCCAAATTCTTTCAGTTGACTTTCTGTTTGGAAAATCATGGCATCGGCAGCATTCAATTTGTCTGCTTTTTCTTTAGCCAATTTATCAGATTCTGCATTTGCTTCCGCATCTGCTCTCATCTTTTTGATTTCCTCTTCTGTCAATCCGGAAGATGCCTCAATACGAATATCTTGAGTTTTACCTGTTGCTTTATCGCCAGCAGTTACATGGATAATTCCGTTTGCATCGATATCAAAGGTCACTTCAATTTGAGGTGTGCCTCTTCTTGCTGGTGGTATACCATCTAAATGAAAACGTCCAATTGTTTTGTTATCTGCGGACATGGCTCTTTCACCTTGCAATACGTGGATTTCCACTGAAGGTTGATTGTCGGCAGCTGTAGAGAATACTTGCGATTTCTTCGTTGGAATTGTAGTGTTGGCCTCAATCAACTTCGTCATCACATTCCCCATAGTTTCGATACCTAATGATAATGGAGTAACATCCAATAAAAGGACATCTTTCACATCACCACTCAATACACCACCTTGAATTGCAGCACCTAACGATACTACCTCATCTGGATTAACACCTTTACTTGGTGATTTTCCAAAGAATTTTTCAACAGCTTCTTGTACTGCCGGGATACGAGTAGAACCACCTACTAAAATGATCTCATCGATATCACTTTTTGACAAACCAGCAGATTTCAACGCTGTCTGGCATGGTTCAATCGTACGTTTTACTAAATCATCAATCAATTGCTCAAATTTTGCTCTTGACAATGTTCTTACCAAGTGTTTTGGTCCGCTTGCCGTTGCTGTTACGTATGGCAAATTGATTTCTGTTTGTGCAGAGGATGATAACTCGATTTTTGCTTTTTCAGCAGCTTCACGCAAACGTTGCAAAGCCATTGGGTCTTTACGCAAATCGATATCTTCTTCAGATTTAAATTCATCAGCCAACCAATCGATAATTTTTTGATCAACATCGTCACCACCTAAATGGGTGTCACCATCAGTTGACAATACTTCAAATACACCGTCACCTAACTCAAGGATAGACACATCATGTGTTCCACCTCCAAAGTCAAAAACAACGATTTTTTGGTCTTTACCTCTTTTATCCAATCCGTAGGCCAAAGCAGCTGCAGTTGGTTCGTTGATGATACGACGAACTTTCAAACCCGCAATCTCACCTGCTTCTTTAGTCGCTTGACGTTGAGAGTCATTAAAATAAGCAGGAACAGTAATAACTGCCTCACTTACTGTACTTCCTAAATAGTCTTCAGCTGTTTTCTTCATTTTTTGAAGGATCATTGCTGACAATTCTTGCGGCGTGTACAAACGACCATCGACATCAACACGTGGTGTGTCATTATCTCCTTTTACTACTTTATATGGTACGCGTTCCGCTTCTTTTTTAGATTCGGAATATTTGTTTCCCATAAAACGTTTGATAGAATAAACCGTTTTTGTAGGGTTTGTCACTGCTTGACGTTTTGCTGGGTCACCAACTTTAATTTCACCGCCATCTACGAAAGCAATGACAGATGGTGTGGTTCTTTTTCCTTCTGCATTAGGAATAACAACTGGCTCGTTACCTTCCATTACCGAAACGCAAGAGTTGGTTGTTCCTAAATCGATTCCAATTATTTTACTCATGTTATATGTGTTTTATGTTGAATATTAATTTTTAATTTCTCTTTCTATATGTCAATCTTTGTGCCATGACAAAAAATCTGACATGATGGCATATTTTTTGAGTATTAACACGTTTGAATGCCAACAGATATTAAATAATAGTACATTTAACTTCTAAAAATTTAATTATGAAAAAAGTATTTATTCTATTGATGACAGTGATGGCTGTCAGTTTTTCGTCTTGTGAAGGTCCTCAAGGCCCTGCAGGATTTGATGGTTTGGATGGTGAAACCATTGCGTCAAGTGCATTCGAAATAATTGTGCAGTTCAATTCTGGGAACGGTTATTCATTTGTAGAACCTTATGGTTTTAATGTATTACAAACTGATGTCACATTGGTCTATATTTTATGGGATACGGTTGATGGACAGGATGTATGGAGATTAGTGCCACAAAGTGTTCAATTTGATGAAGGTACGCTGACGTACAACTTCGATTTTACACAGCAAGTTGTTCGTTTCTTCCTGGATGGAACTATTAATTTTGGATTGTTAGGGAACGAATGGACACAAAACCAAGTGTTTAGAGTTGTTGTTGTTCCCGCGGATAATGTTGGACGTGTGGATTACAGCGATATTAATGTCGTGATGGATGCATATGATATTACATCATTTGATAAAAGATAGACTGATTTATTGGTTTAAGTCTTAAAAAAGCAATCTTCTCATAGGAGGTTGCTTTTTTTATGTTTAATTTATCCTTTAAACAGTTGTTTTTTGGGCTTGATAATTTTGAATATGAACATACGTGAAATTACTATGAACTTAGTGGAGGTTTATAGAGTCCTACTGAAAAAGAATATGGACTAACGGGAAAATACAATGGAATTACTGAAAGCATTGTGCGCTTACGTTCTTGTGTGGCGCATTTACGCACTTGTGGATTGGTTGGAAGGTTTTTTTTGTAAGAAGATGGTTTCTTTAAGTGTTTTTCAATACGAGTAAAAATCTGTTCTCAAGTGTTGTGTTCAGTGAGCTTTGTCAAATTCATGCTGTTTAAGAAATTGTGGTGCGGAAAGACTTAATTGGGAAACTGGTTTTATTTTCTGTTTCTTTTCCCTGATTACGTTTAAAGCTCTGTTATTCTTGGTGAAATTATACTAGTGATCCGCCACTAATTCCCTAATATGGACTTCTTACATTTAGCACTTAATCTTTAAATAAAATGTACACTGGCTTTAGTTCAAAATATAAATCAATGAAAAGATTGATATAAAAATCCACAAAGTCAGCGCTAATACAACGGGTTTTATTCCTGTAGTTTTCAAGTCTAATATAGAAATAGTTGAGCCCACTAGAAACAATGTAATTATCAATAAACGTTTAGCCATCAATACAACAAAGCCAGTTGCTGTTTCAGGAAAAATATGGTAACTATTAAGTATAATTGCTATAATAAACAAGACAATAAAATAAGGGATTTTGATTTTTTCTCCCTTTGTTTTAAATAAAAACATTGAAAAAATCGATAATGGGATAATCCATAAAGTTCTAGATAGTTTGACTGTTGTTGCTATTCGCAATGCCTCGTCTCCGTAACTTAGCGCAGCTCCTACTACCGAACTTGTATCATGTATAGCAATGGCGCACCATAAACCGAATTGTTCTTGTGTTAAACTTAAATTATGCCCTACTGCAGGAAACACGAACAAAGCAATTGAATTTAATAGAAAAACAATTCCCAAAGCTAAACTTATGGTTTTACTGTTCGCTTTAATGACAGGGGAAATTGCGGCAATTGCACTTCCACCACAAATTGCGGTTCCGGACGTGATGAGGTGACCGAGCTTTAGATCTAATTTTAATATTCTTGTTAATAGCAAACCTAGGGTGACAGTTAATAGTATTGAATAAATAGTTAAACTTAATCCCTCCTTGCCAGTTTGTAAAGTTTCTTTTATAAACATTCCAAATCCCAATCCTATTACTGAAATTTTTAAGAAATACTGAATTGCTTTATGGCTGTATTTTTTAAACGGATTCTTGAAAATAGTGGCATACACAAAACCCAGCAGCAATGCAGTCGGACTGTTTATAAATCCTAAAAGTGCAAGATTAATTATAAGGAAGTAAACTGTTTTTGACACTATATCTTTCATATCAACTGATATTATTTGATACAAAAGTAGATTGAATTAATAACCTATTAGCAAATCAATTTATTATTGTAGATAACTAAAAGTTATGATTAAGTCGGATGAATTTTTCAAACTTTTCCAAAGAATTTGAAAGGTAGCCTGTTCTTTTTACAAAATAGAACCATCTCTCGATATTTAAGCCTTTGATGTCTATGATCTTGAGGTTGTTAGTCTTCAAATCATCTGTGATAGCATTGATTGATAGCAGTGCAAAATCGGTGGAGTTGCATAAATAGTTTTTGATGGCTTCGGTACTGTTTAATGTGACTACACAATTTAGATTTGAGATTTTATTGTCGACTAAAAAACTGTCTATTATTTCTCTTGTTCCAGAGCCTTTTTCGCGTAGAATCATTGGAATCTTTTCCAGCGTTTTTTTATCAATAGTTCCATTTTTGAACGAGGGATTATTGACGTTCGTTGCTAGGACAATTTCATCTTTTGTAAATTTTTCAAAGTGCAGTTTTGGGTTAGAAACACTCCCTTCTGTAATTCCAAAATCGATTTCTTCATTCAAAATTAAATTTTCAATAGTTTCAGAATTGTTACTGATGATATTAAACTTCGTTTGAGGGAATTGCAGTCTGAACTTCGCAATCACTTTTGGCATGACGTAATTTGATAATGTTGTACTTACCCCAAAATTTATAAACTGTGGAAAGGCTTCATTTTTATGCAGAAACTGCTCGTCCATTTCAGAATAGATGGCTACTATTTTATTCACATATATCAGAAATGATTTTCCTTCTTCTGTCAATTCAATGGAATTCCTTTTTCTAACAAAAAATGTTGTTTCGTATTCTTGTTCTAATTTTTTTATTGATTTGGATATTGCAGGTTGTGAAATATACAACTGCTCGGCAGCTTTTGTGAAACTTAAATGTTGAGCAACAGTTTTGAATATGTGTAACTTGGTTTTCATTCGCTGGTGTACGATGGTTTTGTGTATGGTTAGTTGTGTAGCTGGCAACTAATTTAGTAAACAAAAACTTGCCAAAGATAATTTGGAAAGAATATTCCAGATAAGAATTAACCATATCAATTAACTAAACATGTTGGTGGCAGCTGGCATTATACAAGTGCTAATGAAATCAAGTTTATAAAAATTCTGTAAAAATTAATGAACATGGCTATCAATAAAATTCCCAAAGTCCCGAACGTAATTGAAAACAGCAGATTTTTTTCATAAAACTTTTTAATTGATATTATGTAATATCCAAATGTAGTTAGTACAACAGGTACAATAAAAAACCATTTGTTTGGAACAGGTAAGTTTGTTGTAATCAAATATAAAATTGTTGTACATAAGAGAAGTTGTGAAAAATAAATTGTTGCCAATATGAGATGCTTCCCGAATTGGAGTTTTCTCTTGATTATAATTCCAATTAAGGCGATAAACGGAATTATCAAAATCAGAAGGGACTTTGATAAATTTGACGAAATAGAATCATATTTCGTTTGAACCTCTATAAGAGACAGATTTTTCGCCTGCATAATATTTGAGACTTCATTTACCACTTTAGTCCCGAAATAATCGAAATCTCCATTAAAAAACCATTTTGAAGGTGTTCGAAATAAATCTGTGTCGGATAGGAAAATAAAAAAAACAAGATTGCAAATCACAAATATTTGAAATGGTTTTAAAAATGGAACTCGAATTCCTGAAGTAATTTTTTTAGATAAAACTCCAGGATTCTGAAACATTAATTTGAACGTTTTTAAAAATTTAGAATCGAAATTGGTGATGGCACCAAATGCTTGATTTAATATATTTTTAACTGAAAAATCAGAATCCGAAATTGCTTTTTCACCACAGATATTGCAATAATTTTCGTAAAATCTGTTTTGACAATTGTTGCAGATATTCATTTTGTCTTTATAGATATTGTTAGCTGAAGGTCTTTTTTCATTCATCATGGTTGAAATTTTTCAAAACCTGTTCCATTAAATATATAGGCTCCATTATCGTGAGTCCCAAGCCAAAGGTCGCCTTTGTTATCTTTGAAGATGCTGTATAATGTAATCTGTTTAGAATTCTCTTGAACAGTATAGTGCGTAAGTTCAGCTCCATCATATTTATAAACGCCATCAAGATAAGTCACAAACCACAAATTGTTATTGTTATCTCTTACCGTTGATAGGTATTCGTCTAAATTACTGTCCTTTTTCCATCTAAACCACCAACACTTTTGTGTCTAGTATAAAATGTATTGCTCTCTAGTGTTGTGCTGTCATAAATGCTATATCTATATTCAGTATTAAACCAAAAATCACCGTTTTTATCATCCGTAATTGAACGTACGCCGTTTGCACCTTCGTTGCGAAATTCTGTCACGTCTTCTTCTGTAATCCATTCGAACGATTTTCCATCGTATCGACACACGCCAACTGGGTTTGTGCCAAACCAGATGTTTCCTTTTCTGTCTTTATAAATGCTATAGACATCAAATGGATTAGATAAATTAGGCGGGTTTGGTAACTGCAATTCAAATAAAGTTATACCATCATAGCGGTATACTTTTCTCGTATTTCCATAAGAATATTCAAACCACATATCTGTAGGTTCAAGTTTCCAGTTTTCACTTGGAACTGCCTTTAATGTTGTGAATGACTTCCCATTAAACTTGGATATGGCAGACGTTGCGTTTGCGCTGGTAAAATATATGTTACCCGATCGGTCTTCTTTTATTTCATCAACTCTGTTATTTAATAAACCGTGTTTTGTTGTAAAATTAACTAGTGTCTTTCCGTCGTATTTATAAACTCCCGTTTTCCAACTGCCAAACCAATAAACATTCTTACTGTCTTGAAAAACAACCATAATATTTTTATCAAGTTCAGTTACAGTATCACCTTCTATAATGCTGTCTGTTTTGACTTGTTGTTTTGTGGTTTGACCATTGCATGAGGTTAATAAAACCAATATGTTGAAAAGAGCAATTATATTTAATTTTAATACCATTTGCTTGAAGTTTGTGCTGTCTTGATTGAATGACATGCAACGTTACTTATACAAGAGCCGATGCGTGTTTTGGCACAATCCATTAAAAGTACAAAACTCCGTTGGAAAATCCGACAGGTTTTTTGCTGATGAGTGCTGATCAAGCAATTAAACAGACACAGTTCTATTGTCCTGTTTATTTTTATTCAAAGGTATCTTCGTTTATAAAATCAAATTCTCTGGAAATTATCATTTGTAAATATGCCTCAAAACTATCTGCTATTACTTTCAATTCATCTGGGTCGTGTAAATATCTTACGACCTGACCATTAGTCCCTTTATCCGATGGACTGAAATCGATAAACAATTGAGAAGTCCCACCGTTATTGGTACAGTCAGAAAAATGTAGCCAATTAATTGATTCGGCTTTATCAATTATTTTATCATCCACTTCAACGTCCTCATATGTTCTTTCGATATATTTTGAAAAGCATTCTTTGGCCAGATTTTGGTTTTCAATAATTTCTTTTGATGATAACAAAAAGTATGGATATTCGTGCATATCAGAGCCCAGCATAAAGAACGTAATAGTATTATTTCCATATTTTCTCCAATAGGTACCATCTACATATTGAAGTAGGTTGATTAATGTGCTTGGAATTTCGGGATATACTTGTTTAAGTATATTAATATGCTCACTTTTTGCGCCGTGAATTACTGTTTCAAAAAATTCCCATTCTTCTTTTCCCTTGTGTTTAAAATAAGCATTTTTAAGACCGGAGATATAATTATCAATCAAAGGATTTAGTTCGTTTTGATTTTTATTTTCTAGGTGTTCTGCTTGTTTCACGTTTTGGCCTTTCCCAAATAATTTATTGCAAAATCCCATATTTATAGTTTTTGTTCTTTGCTTGCCGCCATCCTGTTTATCTATGGTATGTTGCGTGTTTTAGCACGTAATTTAGTAAATAAAAAGCAGATTGAACATCTGCGAGACGTTTGGTGAGTTCTCCTGCACTGGCCATTCATGTATTTTTATAAGCAGATGCTTTTACCTGAATTTTCCATTTTTGCCTATTTATTTAGAAAATTGGTAAAGTTGTTTTTTACGTTGTTAAATACGCGCTCTTGGTTACCAAATTTTCCAAAATGGCTTTTTGTCGGCTTTGGTTATTTCGTTGTTCACAGGATTATGATGCTTTTTCATAATATCAAAAACTCGACTGTAATTATAATCAATGTTGTCCACTGCTTTTTTCCAATCGATATTCAATATTTCAATTCGCGTGTCAATTGAGCCATTCCATCTTGTTTTAAATCCATTAGTGTTCAAAACAGAAATTATTTTTTCGGCAACATTTTTTGCTAATTCAGCATCACGATTGTAGCTATCAAAACCTATAAACAACATTTTTTCTTCTCCAATAGCTCGTTCTAAATCTTGGGTGTGATAATAGCAATATCCCTTTGTGGTAATTCCGATAGCTTTTAATTCATCAATTATTTCGGAACAATCTTCTTCTCCATCGCTTTTTGTATATCCAGCTCGATGTAGAGAAACAATTTTATTTTTATTCAATTCGTCAAATGATTTGACCAATCTTTCAAAATCAGTAGGTTTTTCCCAATTCAAACTTTCTTTTTGATGATTTTTTAATCTAATGTCAATTTCTCTTTTTAGCCAAATCTCATCAAAGTCGGTTTCATCATAAAACATTTCACTTATGCTTTCAAGTAAATCATCTCCGTCTTCAAAGCCAAAAAGAACGTCTTTCTTAAGCTGATCAATGGCTTCATTTTTGATTTCTTCTGTCATATCTTTATGCTCATAATAGCTTTCTCCGTGTCCTTTTCTAATAAGACTTTGTCAAGATTTGGTTAATTGCCTCTTTTCTTAAAAAACAACATAGACATTATTTATTTTAATAAGTCACTCTTTATTTCCATTGTAAAATATATTGAATTTATGTCCGTCAGGATCTGTAAATCCACAACCATACCATTTGTCATTTATGATATTCTGTGGTTCGCTAAATACAGTACCGCCAGCATTTTTAACAACTTTAGCCCAGTCCTCAACTTCTTCTTTGCTATCCGCAGAAAGAGTGAACATAACTTCATTGCCTTTATTCAAATTAGCAATCTCTCCTTCCATGCTTGATTTAAGTCGCTCTTCTTCGAAAAAATGAATGACAAAATCATCTTCGCCCACTAAAAAGCTCACCAGTTCTTTGGTAGGTTCTCCATTTAGCCGAAATCCTATTTCAAGATTGAATTTTTGCGTTTTTTTTAAATCAGTTGCTGACAGGTTGGCCCAGATTTTTTTTGTATTCATATCCTTTTGTTCTCTACGTTTATAACCCAAATATAAAAAATTTGGCTTTTTTCATAATTGTGCTATGGCAAGAAAATATTAATTCAGTTCCATTTGTTTTAAGATTATTCTGATTCAAGTTTTAGGCTGGCGGAAAAGATGGCGATGGCGGCGTTGCTAATGTGATTATATTGCCATCTATGTCGGAAACTTGGGCTAAAGTCGAGTAATCTCCCTTGATATCTTTTCCAAGTTCAATGCCAAGACTCTTTAATCTACTGCGTTCGGCATCGATATCTTCGACATAAATGAACATCACGCCCTTACCAGCTATTTCTTTATCAGTGGAAATTGCCAATCCGCAATGTTCGAAAAGCTCCCATTGAACCAGTGAATCCATCGGTCGGTTATCCGGTCCGCGTCCAAGTAGTTTAGTGTACCAATTTTCGGCAGTTTCAAGGTCTGCTGTTAATAATGCGGTATATGTTTTTAGAAGTTTCATTCTTTTATATTTTATTTTTCAATTGGTATCTTATTTAATGATGTTTAAGGTTTTAAATCGGTTGAAGCCATTCCGCTGTCCATATAAAAAGGTACCGATTGATGACGATGCGTGATCTTCCACTTTCCGCTTATTTTCTTTAGACCGAGTGTTTCTCTATACCAAGTGTCCGATTCAGTACCATCTGTTCGTGTTCCCGTTAGGTGTTCAAGACTGTGAAGGAAGGCTATATTATTTTCGTGAGTAATTAGCAATTCCTTTGTTTCTAAACCGATTGCATTTTTCCAAGTGGCAAACCATTTTTTAAAATCGTTGACACCTAAAGAATTTACGTCTTTTCCGCACTTTAATGGTGGTGCTAATAAAAACATTACACAATCATCTGAAAATACATTGTAAGCCTTTTTTACATTCTTATCTCTAATTGCTTGAGCTAGCTCGTTTTTTAATTCTTTTATTTTTTCTATTTCATTTTTTTCGAGGCTCATAATTTTATTTTTAAAATTATATACAATTTACTTTCAAATTTTCTATTGACAGTTGTCCTTTGGCAAGAAATTTTAATGTAGTTCCGAGGTTTTTTCAGCTTGTGGCGAACGTTCTTATGTGTGAGCTGTGCATGTTGAGCAACTAATTTAGCAAATAAAAACTGAATAAAATAGGTCGCAATGGTATTTCTAAGTAGGCTAGAAATAAGTAATTAATTGTATATATAGTGTCCAAAAGACCGACCCCAATGACTCTTCGCATGTTTCCATATATTCAGCAAAAATTTATGAAATTGTATCGAGAAGCAATCAAAAAATCAAAATACATGAAATACCCAGCTCCTTTAATGTCTCACAACTTCACGGCATCCATTACGCTATAATCCAGTGAAAATGTTAGGTACCACAAATTCTATAAACAATAAAAAAAACCATTTATACCCCAAAAACCCTTCCCATTTGGCACTAAAAAGCGAACTGGCGAGGCAAGTCCCGCCATAAGCGGGAAACGACGATTTGCAGACATTGAAGATTTGACGAAGTCAAATAGCGAGCTGTAAAAACACCGTTAGAATTTAAAAACCTGCCAAGAGAAAAATCATGAGAAAAACCCAAATTAGTCATACCACTAAAGCGAGCGGTGCTTTAGCAAATCGAAGATTAACGAATACAAAAATTCAAAATAATAAGGGATGAGTAATTTCCTCAAATCGGCTTGATTTTTTTTGGTTCGTATTTTTTATCAAGACAAAAAATGAACATAACACCGAGAAGATGAAACTTTGCACAACCGTTGTTAACAATTTAAATTTCAAAAACAAACTCCCATCATCTCAACACATAATTTCATGGTATCCACACAAACTCCCATGATGTCCAAACAAACTGCCATGTGGCCAGAACAAATTGCCATGTGGCCAAAACAAACTGCCGTGTGGTCAGAACAAACTCCCATGTGGTTAGAACAAACTGGCATGTGGTCAGCACAAACTGGCGTGATGTACACGCAAGCTCTCCTAGTATCCATACCAATGATCAAATCATTCTAAATAATGAAGTGTAGCATGTGCCTGTAGGTGCCAACGAGCAAACCTATATAGTGGCTTTCACAACCAAGTTATCAACCATAACCATCAACTAAAACCCTTATATTTGCCCACATAAATCGATATATATGGAGTGTATTTCAGTTTTTGATATGTTGAAGATTGGTGTCGGACCTTCGAGTTCCCATACATTGGGACCTTGGCGTGCTGCCGAACGTTGGATTAAGGAACTGAAAACCAACAATAAATTTGACAAGGTTGAAAAAATAACGGTGGACCTTTATGGTTCCCTATCCTTAACAGGAAAAGGACATGCCACTGACTATGCCGTAATGCTCGGATTGAGTGGTGCCGATCCTGAAACCATCCCTACAGAAAGTATTGAGATTATCATTGTCTCAATAAAGAATACGAACACGCTCATGTTTAACAATGAAATGCCGATTCCATTCGATGCCAAAGCAGATATTGTTTTCAATCGAAAATTCCTTCCTTTTCATTCCAATGGCATGAAGTTCTCTGCCACCATCAACGGGAGAAAGGTAAGCTCCACCTACTACTCTATTGGTGGCGGTTTTGTCGTGAAGGAAGAACGAAAAAACTCAAAAAAGAATAAAGAGATTTTCAACAATACATTTCCATATCCAGTTTCATTGGGCACTGAATTATTGGCCTATTGTAAGGACCTCAACCTTCCTATCTCGAGTGTGGTTTTGGAAAATGAAAAATCAATTCGGGACATTGAAACGATTGATTATGAATTGCAACGCATCTGGAGTACAATGTTAGAATGTATGTTCATTGGCTGTCATACCGAAGGGAATCTGCCAGGAGGTTTAAATGTGCGCAGACGTGCCTATGATATGCATCAAACGCTTAAAGCAAATGTTCCGTATGAATCACCTCAAGAATGGTTGGAATCTATTCGTCAAACCGAAGTTAAATTTCGTCAGATATTAAAATGGGTCAGTTGTTTCGCTTTAAGCGTAAATGAAGTCAATGCCTCCTTGGGTCGTGTGGTCACCGCACCAACCAACGGAAGCGCTGGTGTGATTCCGTCCGTATTGATGTATTATATGGTGATTGAAAATCATCAGGCCGATTTTGAACACATTAAAAAGTTTTTATTGGTTGCTGGCGAAATTGGAAGCATCTTTAAGAAAGGTGCAACTATTTCTGCAGCGATGGGTGGCTGTCAGGCGGAAATAGGAGTTTCATCGGCTATGGCTGCGGGTGCTTTGACAGAACTATTGGGTGGTTCACCCGAACAAGTGTTGGTTGCTGCCGAAATTGCGATGGAACATCATCTCGGAATGACCTGTGACCCAATCGGCGGTTTGGTGCAGATTCCTTGCATCGAGCGCAATGCCATGGGAGCTATAAAAGCTATCAATGCTGCCGAATTAGCTTTGGACACGGACCCAAACAATGTGAAAGTTCCATTAGATAAAGTGGTGCAAACCATGTGGGAAACCGCGAAGGATATGAACACTAAATATAAGGAAACATCGGAAGGTGGACTGGCAGTTGGGGTTCATTTGTCGGATTGTTAGATAATTAGATTGTTAGACTATTTAGACCATTAGAATGCCGAATTTTTAGACTTCTTCAATGCTGGATTTGGATTTGATATTTTGGTATTATTATTTGCAGTATATTTCAACCTTCAAAACTTAACCTGTTCCCATAACGACGAATGAAGTATTCGCCCTTTAAAATTTGTTTGTATATCGTGTTGACACTTTTAGTGTTATTTGGAATTACTTATTTGAGCAGTTCAAAACAACTTCATAGTGGAAAATTTCAGGAAGGTTTTTTTATTGGTGATGTGACGATAAAATATCCAAAAGCCTCCAGCTTTTTGATGGAAGCTACGGATGAAAAATCAAATATCAAAGCCATGGATAGTTTGGTGGAGAACATTGAGAGTATTATTGCAGCCGAAGATTCTGACGAGGACAAAGTAGTCACTATCCCCAATCTGAAAAAGCTCGACACTACCAAAATTCAAAGAATTGCTTACCCAAAAGATAGCCATAACTTCATTGCTCAACTTCGAGAAGATTTACAGAGCAATCAATGCAGAATCATTCATTATGGTGATTCACAACTCGAAGGTGACCGAATTTCTGCATATTTGAGAAATCGTCTTCAAGGATTATATGGAGGCAGTGGTCCTGGCTTTATTCCGATCGTTCAAGTATATCAACAAGTAAGCGCCTCTGTGACACCATCTGAAAATTGGTCGCGTTATGCTTATTTTGACCCAACGCAGGAAAAATTTCCGCATAAGAAATATGGTGCATATTCATCATTGTCACGATTTACAGCAGCGTATCCAACTCCGATTGACAGTTTGACATTGGACAGTCTTAAAATCACCAAGGCAACTATTGATGTTGGCACTTCAAAGAAGTCTTATGCATTGCTTCAAAAATTCAGTAAGATTGGACTTCATTATGGAAATTCTGTTGCACCAACAACCATGAAGATTTATAACGATGGTGCCCTGATTAAAAGTGAAACATTGATTAATGATGGCAACTATCATAAAGCAACGATTGAAGTACCAGCTACGCCAAACACTCTGAAAATAGAATTGGAAAGTAAAATTAGTCCCGATTTTTATGGGATTACTTTAGATGGCGGTAACGGAATTTCTCTAGATAACGTGGCAATGCGTGGTGGTTCGGGAACTGTATTTGCGGGAACAAATGCTGAAAATTTTAGACAAATGTATCAGCAGTTGAATCCGAAGTTATTGATATTTCAATATGGAGGGAATTCTGTTCCTTATTTAAAAGATTCGTTGGAAGTCAAGGAATATGGCAGTTATGTTAAAAATCATATGTTGTGGGTCAAACGAAAATCCAATAATGCCAATGTTATTTTTATTGGGCCTTCAGACATGACAACCATGGTCAATGGTCAGATGAAAACCTATCCGCTTCTGCCCTATCTAAATGAAATTTTAAAAAAGGAATGTACTGAAAACGGCATTGCGTTTTGGAGCATGTATGATGCCATGGGTGGGAAAAACTCCATGAAACATTGGGTCGACCAAGATTTGGCAGCTGATGATTATACACACTTTTCGCCTGCGGGAACTAAAATCATTTCAGAACTCTTCTTTCTTGCGCTCTATCTGGATATAACGAATATTAAATGAAACATACCCTATATATCATCTTTACATTGTTCATCACCAACAATCTTTCCGCACAACGGTATGAGCTGGACAGTGTAAAGCCACTACTCGAAAATCTAGTCAATTATGAAGCAAACACATTCAAGTTGGCTTCCGACTCTCCTACTTTTGACCATTTTTTCCAAAAGTTGGATTCGGTGTATAGTGGCAAACAGAAGAAACTTCACATTTTTCATATCGGAGGTTCCCATATTCAGGCCGATATTTATTCTAACAAAATCAGAACGTATTTACAAAACACGAATGAGCTCTCGCAAGGGCAACGAGGATTTGTATTTCCATATTATTTGGCACATACCAATAATCCTTCAAACTATCGCATCACAGGCAAAAAAGACCTTTGGCAAGGTTATCGAAGTTCTGTGAGAAAAGATAGCATTGCTTGGGGTTTATCTGGCGTGACAGCCGCCTTCAGAATGTATGAGGACACCCTGTATATCAAATCAAATTATAAGAATGCTACGAAACGCCCATATGATTTTAATGCAATGCGTGTATTTTACAATACTTGGAAGCATGAGTATCGATTGAATGTTCTTGATAGCACATTGGTCTTGTCTGACACTTTAAATACTGACAAGATGTATCGGGAATTCCGATTTAATAAACCAGTGGATTCTGTTGCATTACATATTCGTTTGAAAGATTCAACCATCGTCAATCCAGAATTTGCATTGATGGGCATCGAATTCATGAACGATAATCCTGGCATTGAATATACAAGTATTGGTGTGAATGGCGGAAGTTTTGACTATTATCAGCGGGCGGCGTATTTTGAAAAACAATTGGCCATCTACAAGCCAGATATGTTTATCATTTCCATCGGAACGAATGATGCCTACATGCCAAAATCCTATTTTAAGCCCGAAAAGTTTCGAGACAATTATGAAGCGTTTATTCAAATGATTCAGCGTGTGAATCCTGATTGCGCTATTTTGCTGACCGTTCCGAATGACGATTATTACAAACGGAAATACAAAAACCCCAACACGGCAGTTCAGCAGGAGATTATCATGGAGTTGGCAGCCAAATACAAGATGGCCGTTTGGGATTTTTATGAAATCATGGGTGGATATGGTTCGTCCAATATTTGGTATCAGAAGAAATTGATGCCACGCGACCGCATTCATTTTACATATTTAGGATATAGCATCAAAGCCGATTTGTTTATGGATGCCATGATTGATGCGTGGTCCAATAGTACACATCGGGACAAAAATGAAATGTTGAATCACTATCATACAATGAATGAATAGGCTGTACGACATATTTACGTTTTCGGAAGATTTCCCCTTGATATTCACGCAGGCGAATTTCTGGATATTCTTTGTGGTGGCGTATTTTCTGTTTGCATTATTTTATAAGAAAATTGCCCTACGGAATTCGTATTTATTCTTAATATCACTATTCTTTTATTACAAGACCAGTGGACTGTTCATAGGTATTTTAATCTTTAGTACGCTGGTTGATTTCTTTATAGGAAGAAGCATTTACAATAGCCAACATCATATAAAACGCTATGTTTTAGTGACCTTGAGCGTAGTCATTAATCTATCCGTGCTGTGCTATTTTAAATATGCTTATTTCTTTACAGATAGTTTTAATATGTTGTTTCACACCAATTTTGAAGTCGTGAATTGGTTGGCACACTGGGGAAATAGTTGGAATAATCAGAATTATTTCACAGTAGACAAAATCATTCTGCCTGTCGGAATTTCATTTTATACCTTCCAAACTATCAGTTATAGTGTCGATATTTTCCGTAGGAAGTTGAAGCCGCTGAATTCCATTCTAGATTTCGGATTTTATGTCAGTTTCTTTCCGCAGTTAGTGGCAGGACCGATCGTACGCGCTGAAAGTTTTGTACCCCAGATTTCGCAGCCCACAGTCATTACCAAGGCAGATTTTGATTCTGGCACTTTCATGATTTTAAAAGGACTCATTAAAAAGATGATTTTTGCCGATTTCATTGCAATGCATTTCCTCGACCGAGTGTTCGATGCACCCGAAATGTTTTCTGGCTTTGCCAATGTAATGGCGATGATTGGTTACTCACTGCAAATCTATGGTGATTTTTCAGGCTACACTGATATTGCTATTGGTTTGGCTCTATTGATGGGCTTCAAACTTCCTATCAATTTTAACGCACCATATAAAGCTACCAATGCTGGAGACTTTTGGAAACGTTGGCATATTTCCTTGTCCACTTGGCTTCGAGATTACCTCTACATTCCATTAGGCGGGAACAGACAGGGAACAGTGGCATCCTATATTATCTTGGGAATCATTCTTTTTGGAACATTATATGCGTTTCAAAATCTCTATTTAACCTTTGGTATTTTAGCAGTACTGCTTGGCATATTCATCATGTCCTTGTTCAATTCCAATGTGAAAAACCAAATCAACACCAATATCAACTTAATGCTGACGATGCTTATTGGTGGACTCTGGCATGGTGCTTCTTGGAAGTTCGTTATTTGGGGCGGATTGAATGGAGCAGGAATTGTCGTTTACAAATTTTGGAGGAAAATAAGTCCTTGGGAAGCAAACAATCAATGGTATGCACGTTGGTGGAAAATTGTTATCACGTTGGCTTTTATAACGTTTACACGTATTTATTTTAGAGGTGAAAGTATGGACCATATTTCGAGATGGTACAATCAAGTGCTGTATCATATGGATTGGCAGTATGCTTGGGATATATTGGTGCATTACCAAATGGTATTTTGGGTGATGCTCATTGGATATGTTACGCATTGGCTGCCAGAAACAACAAAAGCTAGCATCGAAGGTTTCTACTCAAAAAGTCCAGTACCAATAAAAATTATTATTGCTGCAGGGACAGGAATCCTATGTTATCAAGCCTTCTCTACCGACTTTCAACCCTTTATCTATTTTCAGTTTTAATCTCAACGCTTTTGTCATTTAGAACTTTAGCAGTCTAAAAGTGATGCAGTCCAAAAATCTAACAGTCTTAAAGCAAAGCAGTCTAACTTATCTGAAATAATCTCCCTATTTTTACATAATCAAACGAAAATCTATGTCAGTAGCTAAAAAAGAATATAAGAGAATTACGGTTAAAACCTTGGTGGATATGAAATCCAAAGGAGAGAAAATATCCATGCTCACGGCCTACGATTATACGATGGCCAAAATTGTGGATAGCGCAGGTATTGACGTCATTTTGGTGGGTGATTCTGCCAGCAATGTGATGGCTGGCCATGAAACCACCTTACCTATAACGCTTGACCAAATGATATACCATGCCGCTGGTGTGGTTCGTGCCATTGAACGTTCGTTGGTGGTTGTGGATTTGCCCTTTGGAAGCTATCAAAGTGACCCTAAAGAAGCTTTGCGTTCTGCCATTAGAATCATGAAAGAATCGGGTGGACACGCTGTGAAACTAGAAGGTGGAAAGGAAGTCAAAGAATCCATCAAGCGCATTTTGAATGCTGGTATTCCTGTTATGGGGCATTTGGGACTGACACCACAATCAATCTATAAATTCGGAACTTATACTGTACGCGCCAAAGAAGAGGAAGAAGCACAAAAATTAAAAGACGATGCCATCCTACTTGAAAAAATGGGCTGTTTTGCGATTGTTCTGGAAAAAATTCCTGCAAAATTGGCCAAAGAAGTCGCCGAAAGCGTCAGTATTCCCATCATTGGAATTGGTGCTGGTAATGGTGTGGATGGACAGGTTCTTGTTTTGCATGATATGCTGGGCATGACCTATGAATTCCAACCGCGTTTTTTGAGACGTTATATGAATCTCTATGACGATATGACCACTGCTATTTCTAAATATGTTGATGATGTGAAGTCGGAGGATTTTCCTAATGATGAGGAGCAATATTAGTTTTCAGTCGCAGTATTCAGTATTCAACATTCAGTATTCAGTATTCAGTATTCAGTATTCAGTATTCAGTATTCAGTATTCAGTAAGTTTATAAAAATTTGTGAAACTAGTGTCCAAACAATCCAATAATATTCATTCTACTAAAAATAACCTTCAAATAATTTATGAAGACAATCACCTTATCATTATAAACAAACGCGCTGGCGATATTGTTCAAGGTGATAAAACGGGTGACAAACCTTTGAGTGAGGTCGTCAAATCGTTCATTAAGGAGCGTGACAATAAACCTGGAAATGTATATTTAGGTGTGGTGCATCGGTTAGATAGACCGACAACAGGCGTTGTGCTTTTTGCCAAGACAAGTAAAGCTTTACCTAGACTCAATAAACTTTTTGCAGAAAAAGACGCCCAGAAGACCTATTGGGCAATCGTCAAAAACATGCCGCCCAAAATGTCTGACACACTTATTCATTGGTTAAAGAAAAATCCAAAGAACAACAAATCAAGGGCGCACAGCAAAGAAATTTCCGATGGTAAAAAAGCCATTCTGCATTATAAAGTACTAAAACAATTGGACAATTATTTTTTGCTCGAAGTCGCTTTAGAAACTGGCCGACATCATCAAATTCGTGCACAATTGGCAACTATTGGTTGTGCCATTAAAGGCGATTTAAAATATGGTTTTGACCGTAGCAATTCAGATGCGAGTATTCATCTCCATGCTCGCGAATTATCGTTTACACATCCTGTCTCAAACGAGGAAATCCATGTCGTAGCGCCTTTGCCAAAAGGAGATGCCATTTGGGAGGCGTGTATGAATTAGACTAGCCAAGAAAAACTTTCAACATAACTATTCAAATTAGAATCGTAAAGGTTGTTTTAATTGAATTTTGAAAAATTGAACAAAAAAAAATCCCATTCCAAATAGATGGAATGGGATTTACAATGCTGGTTTAATTTTATCTTCCCCATCTGCCTCCGCCTGCGAAGACACCAATAGAGATTCCAAAGTAACCGTTCTTCGTAGTTCCTACAGTATTGCCGTCAACATCCTGAAGGTCACTTTTTCCCACTAGGTTATAATCTAAAGACATTTTAAATTTTCCCCAGTTAAAACCCGCACGCAACATACCTCCAAACTTTCCGTTTGATTTCAATTCATTTCCGTCAAAATCGTCACCATTATCGGTATCCTCAAATTTTACAGTTGCTACAGAATAGTAACCGACACCTCCACCAACGAAGGGCACGAATGAAGAACCTCCATCACTAAAATAGTAATCGAAAGTGCCAAGATAGGACGCGTTGGCACCTATTTCTCCTTCAGTTGTATCGCCATTTGTTTCAAGTTCTTTTATTAAAGCAGCAGCTCCTAGACGAAGACCGACACTCATGTGATCCTTAATGTTCCATTTTGGTTCCAAATAAAGAGAAATACCTCCCCCGCCTTGTTGAGGGATGGCATAACCAAGATCAAAATCAAAGCGAAATTTATCGGCCTCTTGAGCATTCATTTGGAGTAGACCTCCCAAAGCAATTAACACTACGAATACAAGTTTTTTCATTTTAGTAAATTTAGATTAGTTAGTTTTTGTGATATTAAGTTTTCAGATGGCCAAAATATAATTTTCCTACATTATTTCATAGTATAGGTGTTAAAATTTTAACAATCTTGTCTAATTTATTAATCTTCAGTTTGCCTGATCTTTAAACCACAATGTATTAGAAATATAAATCATACATAATCTATCCGACAAAACTATTAATAACCCATAAACTCCAAAATCTCATCATATCGATCCACCCAAGGGAAAAAATAATGACTCATCATCGGTACATGATTTTTGTTCAAATAATGAATGTTTACATTAGGCTGAAACTTATGCAACTTATCTAGAAATGTTTTGTTTTGTTGAATGATTGATGGATACGTTTTTTCTCCTACATACATCAAAAAAGGTGGCGCATCGGCATCTAAAAAATAAACAGGTGAAGCATCCCTCCAATTTTCCGGATTTGTTGTCCAAGTTATATCATAATTATGTTCTGAAGATGGTGGATACGTTTCCAAATATGATTTCATGTCCAAACCGGCTGCGTCGTTCAAAATAACTCCCTTGATTGTATTCTTTTGAATGCCGTATTTTGGATTTGTTACTACCAGGGCAATCAAGTGCCCACCAGCCGAATGGCCCATCAAATAAATTTGGTTAGAATCGCCACCATACTCTTCAATTTGATCTTGAGTCCAACGAATGATTTTGACTACATCATTCGCCATTTCGTTGTAACTCGCATTCGGACTCAATCGATAATTAGGTATGACCGTCACAACATCGTGCTTGGCAAAGTTACGCCCCAAAAACCCGTAAATATCTTTGTTACCTTCTTCCCAATATCCACCGTGAATAAAGATAAGTACAGGCACTTTACGCTCGTTCAAATTATTTGGAATGAATACGTTAAGCCTATTCGCACCTTCCCTCGAAGGGTTTTCTATAGATTGGTATTCAATATCCCTAATTTTTTGTGAACCACAATTAGTGAGCATGATTGAAATTAGGGTAACCAATACTAGTTGTTTCATATATAGAGTTTTTAAATATGATGCTAAAAATAGCTATGAGTAGATACGAATAGTTGAGTTGCATGGTTTTTACACTAAGCGGCCTCCCCTTGCATATAGCGCATCAAACGTTCCAAACGATAAAAATGATGCTCTAAATCTGTATGACAATCCCGTAATAATTGCCCGATGGGCCTTTCTTTTTTTTTAAAGGAGCACATAAACGTTACAAAAAAGAACAGTGTGAACAGCACCATGAACGCTTGTGAAATAATACTAATTCGATATGATTTTTTAGGATAGCTTTTCTTCTTTGAAATATTCAAAATATAAGCTTCATAATTTGCATATCCTAGGTAATGACATAATGAAAGTACCACAAAAGGTTTGAGGCATACCTCTTCATCATCAAAAATTCTATTGTAATAATTTCGTAGACTTTTTTCCCCAAACGGTTCGTGACTGTCTTCCAGGATATAGTCGGACAGGTGCCGCGATAGATGTGTCGGTTTATCGGATGAAATGGTGTCTTGCGCTTTTTGAAACGCTTGGTGTAATAAATTGCTGTGCATAATTTTAGATTAGAGAGATTAATGTTAGCGTTACAGTGAGGAAAACCGTATGGAATTTAATTTCCATGAAATTTCCACAGCATTTCCCTCGCATCCCAGAGATTGATATGTTATTTGCCATAAGAGTTTTTGAGAGATGTCTTTATCGCGAATAAGACACGCTCAATTAAGAACTTGATTTTGGAGTAAATTTTTAAAGTGATATAGCCCTGGGAAGTGATTATACCTCTTTAAAAGCGAGCTCCTAACTTCCCAAAAGAAGACAAAATCTTCAAAAAATTAAGTGTTAACAATGCATCTCACGAGGTGCCTTATAACATTATTATGGTTTAATCTTAACAAATACAAAATGAAAAAATTTACAGCAATTATCTTTACGGTTTTCCTCAATTTCGCAATCTTTTCATGTACACCTGCAGCCTTGCAGGAAGACACCACAAAATCACAGGTCTGTTGTGGTGGTGAAGGAGAAATTCTTCCAGAGCCACCTGAATCAGGAGACTAAAATTGAAAAAAAGTTAGTAAATTAGAGGGATGAAAGCATACCGACTTCCATTCCTCTATTTTTTATTAATATGTCATATATTAAGCTCGTCGGTTGTTAATGCTCAAGATGATACAGACAGTTTAAAATATTACTATAAGCTTCTAAAGAACCCTGAACGACCGACTGATTTAGCCAATTCCTATATTTTCTTTCAAAAAAATCTTAAAAATAACCTCGATGCGAAAGACACTGTTGCCGCCATTTCTGATTTAAGATATATTGCCAGCATTGAGAATAATCTCGGTTTTTTGTATGACAGTGAAAAAACGGTCGTAAGAGCACTTCAGTTGCTGAAACATCAAAAAGGTCAAGACAAAAACAATGCGATGACCGGATTATACAATCAATTGGGAATGATTCATAGAGAGTTCTACAATTATGATAAAGCTCTTGCTTTCTATGATAAAGCTCTTGAAACATGCAACAACGGGCGCGACAGTACAATTGTTATCAATAATGTTGCTTACACTCATATGGAAGAGGGTGACTACCAATTGGCCAGTGAAAAATTTGAAAGAGTTTATCGCAACAGTTTAAAAATTAATGATAGTTTGGCCATTGCAAGAGCATTAGACAATCTTGGTTATGTGAAATCAAAACTGAATGATTCAGAAGGATTACAAAATATGCTAGAGGCATTAGCGATGCGCGAAGACCTCGAAGATACTAAAGGATTATACTCAAGTTATAAGAATCTATCCCTTTATTACTTTGAACAAAACCATTTAGACAAAGCTTTGACATACGCACAATCTGCCTACAATTTAGCCAAATCTATCAATAGTGTAATTTACGTTGAGGATGCCTTGTCAAATTTAATCTCACTAAAAACTGATGTGCACGTATTGGAATACAAATCTATAAGGGATAGTATAGCCAAAAGCAAACAACTTCAAGAAAATAAGTTTGCGGAAATGAAGTACAACAACTCCGAATACCAGCGTCAAGCACAGGAAAGTGAATTGGCAGCGTCCAAACAGCGAACAAAAACCCTTGCCTATCAATTTGTGGGATTAATTCTTCTGCTTATTGGTTTTTTCTTCTATATTATTTTGAGAACACGGCACAAAAAAGAGAATTTTTTAAAAGTGTATGAAACAGAGACCCGTATCTCCAAAAAGCTACATGACGAAGTTGCAAATGACATCTATAAAATGATGACACAATTACAAGATAGATCAAATTCAAAGGAGCCATTCGTAGATGAGTTGGAAGCCATTTACATCAAGACCAGAGACATCTCAAAAGAAAATAGCGATGTCAGCCATACAGATTATAAAATGCAACTTGAGGATCTCATTACAGCATACCAGAATGACGAAACTAACATCATTCTAAAAGATTTCAAAAGTATCGATTGGAAGGCTGTCTTAGATATCAAACGTACTGCTGTATATAGAGTACTACAAGAGTTGATGACTAATATGAAAAAGCATAGCAAAGCTTCTTTAGTTGTTTTAACATTTAAACAAGAACATAATAAGTTGTACATCACCTATAAGGACAATGGTATTGGTACAGATTTACACAAAGGTAGTGGCTGTAGAAATATGGAAAACCGTATTGAGGCGGTCAATGGAACTATTAACTTTGAATCTCAAATAAATAGTGGTTTCAAAGTCACTATAATAATCTAGTGTATGTTCAAAAAAGTATTATTGTCAGACGATTTAGGAAGCATTACCCAAGGGGTGTTTGCAACCGTTCAACGTTTAGGTATCAATGACATTCATCAGGTACAGTATTGTGATGACGCATACATCCGAATCAAGAAAGCCAGTCTAGACAATGAACCATTTGATCTTCTCATCACTGATTTATCTTTTCAGAAAGACTATAGAGAGCAAAGCTTCCAATCTGGAGTTGAATTAATTAAGGTGATTAAAGAAGAATTCCCAGAATTAAAGGTGATTGCATTCTCCGTGGAAGACCGTCTTCAAAAAGTAAGAACGGTCATGATTACTTACCATGCCGACGCTTACGTTGTCAAAGGACGGAAAGGCTTACAGGAACTAGAAATGGCGATTCAAACCGTGCACAAAGACGATACATATCTGTCTACACAATTGCAAAACAGTCTGACTTCCAAAAGTAACAATGAATTGGACGATTATGAAATAGAATTATTGAATTTATTGTCCAAAGGCATGTCACAGGAAGAAATCTGCCATCATTTAAAAGCAAATTCCATCTCCCCAAACAGCATTAGTACCATTGAAAAAAAAATCAATAAACTTCGAATTCAATTCAAAGCAAAAAATGCAATTCAATTGGTAGCTACCGCCAAAGACCTAGGGGTTATTTAATTCTATTGTAAAATTTTTAGAAAAAACTGCGATTTTTTTCAATATTATAAAAAATAACTTTATCTCAACTTATTAATAATCAGTCCTATAATAATTAAAAACCTCATTTCGAGATGGATAATTATTTCAATTAAGGAAATCCGTAAGGAATGCAATTTAAGTAGTCATAATATTGTCCTACAAGCTGGTTAGCTTTGTACGGGAGATTACTCGAAGGGAACATACAAAATGATGTTCCCTTCTTTTTTTTGACTATGTTCTAAAAAAACTATAAAGCGTGATCAATAATAAGTTGAACACATTCAGGGTTAAGTAACGTAGATGTGTCTCCCAAATTAGATGTGTCCTTTTCCGCAATCTTTCGTAAGATACGGCGCATGATTTTTCCTGATCGGGTTTTTGGCAATCCTTCTGTAAACTGAATTTTATCAAGTTTTGCTATAGGCCCTATACGTTCGGTTATCAATTGATTGATTTCCTTGCGTAGGTTATCGTGGTTACGACTTTCTCCAGTTTCTTTCAAGGTAATATAGCCATACAAAGCGCTCCCTTTGATTTCATGAGGAAAACCAACAATGGCGCTTTCTGCAACAGCGGGATGCTCGTTGATAGCATCTTCAATAGGAGCCGTTCCCAAATTATGTCCTGAAACAATAATCACATCATCCACTCTGCCTGTGATGCGATAGTAACCCACCTCGTCTCGCAAAGCACCATCTCCAGTAAAATACTTATTCTCAAAGGCTGAAAAATATGTCTCCTTATAGCGTTGATGATTACCCCAAATAGTACGAGCCATGCTAGGCCATGGGAATTTGATACACAAACGTCCTTCTACTTGATTTCCCTTAATTTCTTCCCCAGTTTCATCCATCAAAGCGGGTTGAATTCCTAAAAAAGGTAAGGTTGCATAAGTTGGTTTGGTAGGTGTAATAAAAGGTAAGGGTGTAATCATGATGCCACCTGTTTCAGTTTGCCACCAAGTATCGACAATTGGGCTCTTTCGTTTTCCAATGTTGTCATTGTACCAATGCCAAGCTTCTTCGTTGATGGGTTCGCCAACGGTTCCCAATACTTTTAAAGACGATAAATCGACATTTTCTGCAAAAGCAAGATTCTGTTTTGCCAAGGCTCTAATCGCTGTTGGTGCTGTGTAAAATTGATTGACTTTATGCTTTTCGACTATCTGCCAAAACCGTCCGAAATCAGGATAATGTGGTACACCTTCAAACATTACTGTTGTAGCTCCATTTGCCAATGGCCCATAAACAATATAACTATGACCAGTTACCCAACCGATATCAGCAGTACACCAATAAACGTCGTTTTGTTTGTATTGGAACACATTTTTAAATGTATAAGCCGAATAAACCATATATCCAGCCGTTGTGTGTAACATCCCTTTAGGCATGCCCGTGGAACCTGATGTATAGAGAATAAATAAAGGATCTTCGGCATCCATCACTTCGGGCTCACAGTCAGCTGATGCTTCATTCAATAACGGTTGCAACCACTCGTCGCGACCTTTTTGCATCATAATGTTGGAATTGATCCGTTGCACCACCAAAACTCTTTTGACATTCGGACAATCTTTGAGCGCTTCATCTACAATGCCTTTGAGGTCAATGGTTTTGTCACCACGGAATGAACCATCGGAGGTCATCACCAGTTTACAATCACTGTCATTGATACGTGTGGACAAGGCTTTAGCTGAAAAGCCTGCAAATACCACGTTATGAATCGCACCAATACGAGCACATGCCAACAAGGCAATTGCCAACTCCGGAATCATAGGAATGTAAATGCACACTCTATCGCCTTTTTCTACGCCTTGGTCTTTTAGAACATTCGCCATCTTGCAGACACGTTCGTGCAACTGTTTGTAGGTGATATGTTCTGCTGGTTCATCAGGATTATTTGGTTCAAATATAATGGCATTTTGATCGCCACGCGTTATTAAGTGTCGATCGATGCAGTTTTCTGTAATGTTCAATTTTGCACCTTCAAACCATTTAACTTCAGGTTTTGAGAAATCCCAACTTAATACCTTGTCCCATTTTTTACGCCATAGAAAATGCTCTTCTGCGATTTCTTCCCAGAAATTTTCAGGTTCACGGATGGATTTGCGATAGACTTGGAAGTATTCTTCTAGGGTTTTTATATGGTAGTTGCTCATTGGTTTTGGTATTTAACATTGAATGTATTGTCTTTGTTCTTCTCCAGCAATTTAAGATATCTATTTGGCATTAAAAAATGCTTCTTCTTCTTTTGTAAGTAAGCGCGAATGAATTAAAAATCGCAATCCCAATGGGATTTCCAACGAGAAGCTTGCGCCTCTTCCCTGTGTAACATCCACTGTCAAATGTGTATGTTTCCAATATTCAAATTGGTCTTTGTTCATATAAAAATTGACACCTTCCAATGCTCCCAACAAGATATCGCTCTCATCCAAATACATATCTTCCTTTGGAAAAATCATAGGTGCAGATCCATCGCAGCAACCTCCACTTTGGTGAAAGATAAGTTCGCCATGTT
Organism: Aquaticitalea sp.; assembly: GCA_051252455.1. GTDB lineage: Bacteria > Bacteroidota > Bacteroidia > Flavobacteriales > Flavobacteriaceae > JBPOFM01. The sequence goes on along the minus strand of JBPOFM010000006.1, from coordinate 190,790 downwards.
GATTTTTCAACTGATTGACAATTTTTTTTGCTTCGTCTGTTATTGCTATTCTTTGCATACTTTAAAGTTATAAAAAAAAGGCTGAACAATTCCATTCAGCCTTTCCTGCTATTAATCAACGCTATTAGAAGAATCCTAATTTATTTTTATCGTAAGAAATCAACATGTTTTTGGTTTGACGATAATAATTCATCATCATCAAATGATTTTCTCTACCAAATCCTGATTTTTTATAACCACCAAATGGTGCATGTGCTGGATATGCATGGTAACAATTGACCCACACACGACCAGCTTTTATAGCTCTTGGAATTTGATATAATTGATGTGCATCACGCGTCCAAACGCCTGCTCCTAAACCATAAAGTGTATCATTTGCTATTTCTATCGCCTCGGCTTCATCTTTGAATTTTGTAACACAAACTACAGGTCCGAAAATCTCTTCTTGGAACACTCGCATTTTATTATGACCTTCAAGAATGGTTGGCTGTATGTAAAATCCATTTGCCAGATTGCCTTTTAACTTTTTAACGTCGCCACCTGCCAGCACTTTTGCACCTTCTTCTTTACCTATTTTAAAGTAAGATTGAATTTTTTCAAATTGGTCATTGGATGCCTGTGCTCCCATCATCGTATTCACATCATACGGATTATCTTGGACAATCGCATTCGTTCTAGCAATGACGCGTTCCATAAATTTGTCATATATACCTTCCTGCACTAATAATCGTGATGGACAGGTACACACTTCACCTTGATTGAAAGCAAACAAAACCGCGCCCTCAATTGCTTTATCCAAAAAGGCATCGTCCTCATCCATCACGCTATTGAAAAACACATTTGGAGATTTACCACCCAATTCCATCGTTACGGGATTTAAGTTTTTGGAAGCGTATTGCATGATCAACTGACCGGTTGTGGTTTCTCCTGTAAATGCCACTTTATCCACTTTGGAACTTGATGCCAATGGTTTTCCTGCTTCAGGGCCAAAACCATGCACCACATTCACAACGCCTGCAGGAAACACATCTGCAATCTTTTCCATCAATAAGGTAGCGGATGAAGGGGTTTGCTCTGCCGGTTTTAGCACCACACAATTACCCGTTACCAAGGCTGGAGGCAATTTCCAAGACAACATCAATAAAGGGAAATTCCATGGTATGATTTGCCCAACCACACCTAATGGCTCTTTGATGTTCATTGAAAGCGTATTGGCGTCCAATTCGGTTGCGCTGCCCTCTTCAGCTCGAATACATGCCGCAAAATAACGCCAATGGTCCACCGCCAAAGGCACATCTGCATTAAGTGTTTCTCTAATAGCCTTCCCATTATCACAAGTTTCTACCAACGCAAATTCTTCCAGATTAGCTTCAATAATATCAGCGACTTTGTTTAATAATTTTGCACGTTCAGTTGCCGATGTATTTCCCCATGACTCTTTCGCTGCATTAGCCGCATCGAGGGCCATTTCCACATCTTCTTTTTGTGACCTTGGATATTTTGCAATCAAGCTATTATCTATTGGCGAGGTGTTTTCGAAATACTCACCTCCTATTGGAGCCACAAACTTCCCGTTTATGAAATTTTCATACTTCTCTTTAAATTTTGGTTTGGAATAACTCATGTTTATTTTATGATTTAGTTAAACTATTGAATTGCTATATTCACAACTATCTGTATTCGATATTGTATAATACATAATTTTTATAAAGGTATTTTATCATATTCCAAATAAATTGAACATAATTACTATAAAGTTGAACATATCTCTTATTAACTTTTTTTAACACCTAAACGGACTTATCATTTGATACATGACGTCTAATTTTTTTGTAATATTGTGTATGAGCCATTTGTTAAGCCATCATAAAAGCACCCGAAAACTCACCACACTTGTTGAGAATAGGACAACTTATAATGCCGAATACGCAGAGTTGAATATCTACGAAACACATGCTTATGCTGAACAGGTATGCTTGAAGTTTGACTTTCCCATCATCGCAAGTATGCTTACGGGTAAAAAAGTGATGCATATTAAGGGATTGGAAGCCTTTGATTTTTTTCCGGGAGAATCTGTTGTGATGCCCACCAACAAAGAAATGGTGATTGATTTTCCATTGGCAACAAAAAATCAACCCACACAATGCCTAGCTCTAGGAATTGATGCGTCTAAAATCGTAGAAGTCGCGGAAAAATTCAACCATCAGGTTGCCATAGAAAATGAAAACAATACTTGGGCCATTGACGATATCGCTTCCCATTTAATCAATAATGTCGATGTGAACCATTTAGTGGAACGTTTGGTCTACACCTTTACCAATACTAACAAGTCAAAAGATGTGTTACTTGATTTAATGATACAGGAATTGATTGTTAGACTGCTTCAAACCAAAGCCAAGTCCTTTATTTTAAATGATTCCAATCCTATTTTTAGCGACACGAGAATTGGAATGGTCATTAAGTATATTAAAGAAAACCTTACAAACAAAGACATCACTGTTGATTTACTGTCTGAAAAAGCCTGTATGAGTACTTCGCATTTTCATAAGAAATTCAAGAATACTTTGGGTATTTCACCTATCGATTATATCAATTCTGAAAAGATAAAATTCTCCAAGAAACTAATTAGAGGAAGTAAAGATTTTAGGATGTCTGAAATTGCCTATAAGTCTGGATTCAACAATACCAGTTATTTCAATCGGCAATTTAAAAAGATGGAACTGATGACGCCACAGCAGTTTAAAGGGTCGATTACTAAATCCTAACTACTTTCACATAGGACAAAAAGCATCTTTATTCGGCTAGATGTAAGTAAATTCTATAATATTTAAAAATACTTTTGATTTCTCCATTGAAAGTATATATTAGCGAGCTAAACTAGTACCGCTTATGTCTCAAAAATTATATTGCCTCGTTCTTATGGTGGGTCTTTCCTTGCTTTCCTATTCCCAAAAAGGTGCTGAACCATCGGAAGCTGAAATTTCTGTTGCGGAGCAACTAAAACTTTTATATCCTGATGATCATGTTGCACTTCAAACCTCTTCAGATATCGTAACATTTGACTTTGATAAACGTGAAAAGCAAGTAACGGTCGATCAGTTTACGGAACAAGATTACATCAACATGGACTCACGTGAAGACATTCAGATGTATTCGTTTTATGATGGAGAAACAACTATTGGAGTCTTCGATATTAACTATAAAAATGGACGACCAACTAGTTTTAACCTTAAGGACGAAGCCTACCAGAGTTCTGATTTGTTCCACAATGATGCGCGCGTTAAATACACCAATGTTGACTTTCCGCTGAAAGGCTATCGCTATCTCACCGAAATCAGAAAACAATACAAAGACATCAAATATTTTACCAAGCTTTATTTTAATAGTGATTATCCAACGGTCAAACGCATCATCAAAATAGAAATTCCTGATTGGTTGAATCTTGAATTAAAGGAAATGAATTTTGAAGGATTCACGATAAATAAAGAAATTACAACCGATCCCAAAAAAAATACGAAAACATATATTTATACCATGGAAAATGTGCCCGCCATGTTCAGCGAGAGCAACTCCCCTGGTCCGACCTACATTTATCCACACATTTTAATCCTTGCAAAATCTTACACTTATGATGATGCCGTAACCGCTTTATTTGATTCTACGCAAGATCTTTACAACTGGTACAAATCGTTGGTAGATGCATTAGAAAATGATAATTCTGATATTAAGGCCAAGGTTGCTGAACTGACTGCTGATGCCAAAACGGATGAAGAAAAAATAAAGAACATCTACTATTGGGTACAGGACAACATTCGCTACATCGCTTTTGAAGATGGTATTGCAGGCTTTAAACCAGATGAAGCATCCAATGTGTTCAATAAAAAATATGGTGATTGCAAAGGCATGGCGAACCTAACTAAACAAATGCTAATTGAAGCGGGCTTTGACGCTCGGCTTACATGGATAGGCACCAAACACATCGCTTATGATTACTCTACGCCGAACCTATCAGTTGACAATCACATGATCTGCGCGCTGTTCAAAGATGGAAAAACCATCTTTTTGGATGGCACTGAAAAGTTCAATGCTTATGGTGAATATGCCGACCGCATTCAAGGGAAACAAGTGATGATTGAGGATGGCGACAAATTCATCTTGCAATATGTGCCAACGCATGAGGCGCAATTCAATAAAGAAAATTTCAACTATAACTTAAAACTCACGGATGAAGCGATTATAGGTCAAGTTGATAAAACTTATAGTGGTGAAAGCCGATCAGGTTTATTGTACTATTTCAATAGTTTAAAAAATGACAGAAAGGATGAATATTTGGAACATTATTTGAATAAAGGGAATAGCAACATCAAGGTGTCTGACATCAACACCACCGATCTACTGGACAGGGACGCCAACATCGATATTTCTTATGACATCAATATTAAAAATGCTGTATCATCCTTTGATGATTTAATTTATGTGGATTTGGACATTGATAAGGAATTATCCAACTACGAACTCGAAAAACGTAAAACGAATTTTATATTCGATTCAAAAAAGGATTTGGAGACCAATTTACGATTAGAAATTCCATCAGGCTATAAAGTATCTCATATGCCTGAAAACATTGCCGTAAAGAGTAAGAATTATGATATGTCGGTTCATTTCTCAAAGGAAGGCAACGCCATTCTCTATAAAAAACGATTTAAGATTAAAAATGCACAGATAGAAACAACCGATTTTGAAGAGTGGAACGATTTTATCAAAAAGCTTAATGCAATTTATAATGAGCAGATTATTCTAACAAAAGAATAATTGTTCAGTGGAAATAAAAATTAAAACCATCTTATGAAACTTAAATTACTCCTTTTATTAACGCTTTCCTATTCCATTTTCTCAACTGCTCAAAGCAAAGAAGAGTTGGCCGTCAAAGACTTTTTTTGGGGTGAAAACGATTCCTATAAAAACATCACGGACATTCCTGAAAAATGGAAAAATGAATCTGCCGTAGTGCTTTACAAAAACGAAAACTACGATTTTCATAAATATGGAAAGAATGTCACTTACATAAGTTCGGTACGAAAACGAATCAAATTGCTAGATAAAGCCGCGGTTGAAGAATTTTCAGAGTTTACCTATAAGAAACGGTTTCGGGTATCAAAAGGTTATTATTTTTGGGGACAGAAAGACGGAAAACGATATGTTGGAATCAAAATAATCAAGCCTGATGGTTCAACTACAGAGGTTGACGTGGACAATGATGCTGTTGAAGTTGATGGTGAAACGAAAATAGCAATCGCCAATTTAGAGGTGGGTGATATAATCGATTATTACTCCTACATATCGGAAGAATTCAAAAGTGCCATTCAATATGGATTTGATGCCGTGGAAACGGTTTTGGGCGAAGACTATCCGATTGTGGATTTTAAGCTGTTTTTTGAGACCGAGAATGATTTCTTCATCAACTTCAATTCGTATAATGGAGCGCCAGATTTGAAAGAAATCCCAACAGAAAAAAAGAACATGCGACGTTATGAACTCGTTGCCTCTGATCTTGAGAAAAATGAATTTCCGAGATGGGTTTATCCTTTGGTTGAATTTCCCGCGTATAAATTTCAAGTATACTTTGCACGATCTGGAAGGTTCGAAAATAATGCCATGGCTTTTTTACCAAAGGAGGAAACGACAGTAAAATCTTCGGTCAATAAGGAAGAAGTTCTGAAATTTTATGAATCCTGGTTTGAGCCTTCTGGCGATATTGGACATGTTTATGATTACTTGAAGGGCAAGACGTATACAAATGATGCTGAAAAAACAACGGCTGTGTATTATTTTATGCGTCATTATTTTTTAACACGTTTTATCGAAGCCTACTATCTGAAGGAAGCGAAAATTTTAAATGACCCATTCGATGTCTATGAATACAACGCTACTACCATTACGTATCAACCGGGATTCATAAATAGTTTTATGATATATCTGGAAAAAAGTAAAATTGATTTTGAAATTGTCATAGCCAAAAATCGTTATGATGGTCCCATCGAAGATCTCCTTTTGCAGCAAAATCTAGACCTTTCTCTAAAAATAAATACCTCACCAACTTTATATTTGAGTATGTTCGGCCCTCATACAGATGTCAATTATATTGACCCTCAACATGAAGGAACTGAAGTGCTTTTGTTGTCTGCAACTAAAAAGAAAATTGACATCATCAAAGAAGGTGTCCTTCCTGCTTCTAGCTATAAGGACAATGAAACCAAAAAGATCATGACATTAACTTTAGATGATAATTTTGAGGGATTCTCTATCGCTTCAAAAAACAGTTATAAAGGTCACGAAAAATCTGAACAACAGCCAGACCGTTTATTGCTCAATGATTATCTCAAGGAAGACTACGCGCTCACAGATGATACCCAACCTTATATTGAACTGATTAAAAATAAAAAGTTGAACCTTAAAGTTGAAGGTGAATTGAATTCCCTCATCGAAAAACTCAAAGAAAAGCAAATGGAACGCTTTGAAAACAATGCCAAAGGTGAGTTCGATGTCAAAGAGGTTGAGGATTACACTTATAATATAGATGCGACAGGACGCTATGGCTTGGAAACTTACTTTACATTTTCTGAAAGTTTTAAAGCAAAAAGCGATAATTTAGTCAAAAAAGCTGGTCCTAATTATATTGTAGAAATTGGAAAATTGATTGGAGGACAAATCGACGTGACAGATAAAGAACGAGGTCGTACCGAAAACATTTATATGGACTATCCAAGAAGCTATAACTATACCATTCGTTTTAATGTTCCAAAGGGATATTCAGTTTCAGGATTGGATAAGTTGAATAAATCTGTTGACAATTCAACAGGCGCCTTTATCAGTTCAGCGCAAATGGAAGGTGACGTTTTAGTTGTGAAAACCTCCAAACAATACAAACATAACTTTGAACCAAATAGTAATTGGCCTTTGATGATTGCTTTTTTAGATGAAGCCAATCAATTCACAAATGAAAAGATTCTATTGAAAAAAGAGTGAAACTTAAAGTTACCATAAAATTGATCTTATGTTACAATAAGCTACGTACAAATAAAATTTAGGCAGAAGCATCAATTATATATTTTGGATTCTGTTATTTGCAATTTGAAATTTAGTTTTTGTAACTTCGTAACTTCTAATTAAGATTAAAAAATTCTCATGAGTAAATACGATATTATTGTTCTTGGAAGTGGTCCTGGAGGCTACGTAACGGCGATCAGAGCGTCACAATTAGGTTTTAAAACAGCTATCATCGAAAAGGAAAGTCTTGGTGGTGTGTGTTTAAATTGGGGGTGTATTCCAACAAAAGCTTTATTAAAATCGGCCCAAGTATTCGATTATTTAAAACATGCTGAAGACTATGGTCTTTCAGTCAAAGAATATGATAAAGATTTTGATGCGGTTGTAAAACGTAGTCGTGGTGTCGCAGAAGGCATGAGCAAAGGCGTACAATTCCTCATGAAAAAAAATAAAATCGATGTCATCAATGGGTTCGGTAAACTTAAGACTGGCAAAAAAGTAGATGTTGATGGCACAGAATATAGTGCAGACCATATTATTATTGCTACTGGAGCTCGTTCACGTGAATTACCTAGTTTAAAACAAGACGGCCAAAAAGTGATTGGTTACAGAGAGGCAATGACACTTAAAGAGCAGCCAAAGAAAATGATTGTTGTTGGTTCTGGTGCAATTGGAGTTGAGTTTGCTTATTTCTATAACTCTATGGGTACTGAAGTAACTGTGGTAGAATTTTTACCAAATATCGTTCCTGTGGAAGATGAAGAGGTCTCCAAACAATTGGAAAAATCATTCAAGAAAAGTGGTATCACTATCATGACTTCATCTGAAGTCACTAAAGTGGAGACCTCTGGAAAAGGCGTAACTGCAACGGTGAAAACTGCAAAAGGTGAAGAAACAATAGAAGCTGATATCATTCTGTCTGCAGTGGGCATCAAATCCAATATTGAAAATATCGGTTTGGAAGACGTTGGCATCGCAGTAGATAGAGATAAAATATTGGTCAATGATTATTATCAAACCAACATTCCTGGTTATTATGCAATTGGTGATGTGACGCCAGGACAAGCCTTGGCACACGTTGCGTCTGCAGAAGGAATTCTATGCGTTGAAAAGATCGCTGGACAGCATGTTGAAACTTTGGATTACGGAAACATTCCGGGCTGTACCTATTGCTACCCAGAAATTGCAAGTGTCGGATTGACCGAAAAGCAGGCAAAAGAAAAAGGATTGGACATCAAAGTTGGAAAATTCCCTTTTTCGGCTTCTGGTAAGGCAAGTGCATCCGGTGCGAAAGATGGTTTTGTAAAAGTGATCTTCGATGCCAAATACGGCGAATGGTTAGGCTGCCACATGATTGGTGCAGGCGTGACAGACATGATTGCGGAAGCGGTTTTAGGACGTAAATTGGAAACCACAGGACACGAAGTCTTAAAAGCTGTCCATCCACATCCAACAATGAGTGAAGCTGTTATGGAAGCAGTTGCTGCTGCGTATGATGAAGTGATTCATCTTTAGATAAGGCAGAGTTATAAAACGGAATTTTATAAAAAAGACGATTCATGTGAATCGTCTTTTTTTATTCCAAACGTATAAACTAAAAACGATAACCAATCGTCACATGAATCGAATTCAGTTTTGTTTTTAAATCGATTGTTTGTGTAGATATCAAAGGGTCTATTCCATCCAGGGAGGATTCTTTTATGCCATCTGGAGTCCTATTTGTCAACTCAAAAGCATAGCGAGCTTCCAAATAAAAATGCTCGTTAAAATCGTAACCGGCACCAAAACTGGCATCTAATCCAAAGGTATTAATTGGCAAACCCTGTTTATCACCAAAACTGAAAGAACCTTGTGGTCCTGCCATCAGGTTAAATCCGTTTGCTACATCATATTTTAACATCACAGGAACAAATAAGAAAGTTTCATCATCAACAAAAGCATATTGAGCACTAGGCTGCAAGTAAAATTTTTGGGACAATTTGATGTTTGCTGAAAGCCCTATGCTTATACCTCCTTCGGAATTTTCACTGGAAATCGAAGTATTGTCCTGATCAATTTCTACAGTGGATTTCGCGAAAGCACCGATATAGCCAAGCGAAATTCCGAATTGAACATTTTTTTTGTTGGACGTTTCAATGTCTTGCGCTAAGGCATGTATTGAAGCAGACATAAGTACTGCAAATACTAACTTTTTCATATAAAAATCTGGGGTTAAATAAAACTCTGTACAGCCAGCTCGTAACTTTGAAGGCCAAAGCCAAGAATGACACCTTTGGCATTCGCCGAAATAAATGATTTATGTCTAAATTTCTCTCTATTGAAGGTATTTGTAATATGCACTTCCACAACGGGTGTTGTGATCGCTTTTACAGCATCACCAATTCCTACAGATGTATGTGTATACGCTGCGGCATTCAAAATGATGCCGTCATAGGAAAAGCCAACTTCTTGTAACTTGTTGATCAATTCGCCTTCTACATTGGATTGATAATGCTCTAGAGCAACATTCGGATATTTTTGAGCCAACTTCTCAAGGAACTCTGTAAAAGACAAGCTACCGTATAACTCAGGCTCTCGCGTCCCAAGAAGATTGAGATTTGGCCCATTGATGATGATTAATTTTTTCATAAAGTAAATATATCAAAAAATGAGGCATAAAAAAACCACTCGTTTCCAAGTGGTTTATTATAAAACTATTTAAGCTTTTACAATTTAAACAACAATCCAAATTGAGCCGTTGCAAAAAAATTGTTGAATACATTCAAATTAGCATTGAATTCTGATTCACTCTCCGCTCCGTCGATATCAAAATTTGACGAATTATAATACATCTGAAAGCCCAAAAGAAATAGCTATGTTTTCAGTAACAAAGTAGTTGATTCCTAAACCTAAACCTGCACCAAAACCATTTTCATCAATATCATCTGTTCCATCAGTACCGTCATCATATTTAGACCCATTAATGTTAACTCCCACTTCACCATAAGTTTTAAAACGTTGTCCAAGATCTAAAAAATAGTAACGTGCAAATACACCTGCTCCATAACGATTAACTTTCTCTTCGAAGTCCTCATCTTCTAATTCTACTTTCTCCTTGTATGAAGACAACCCTAATTGAACACCTACTGCTAAATCTTCTGTCACGAAATACCCAGCTTTAGGCGTAAAAACAAAACTGCTATTAGTGGTTACAGCCTCATTATTATCTTTATTAGAAGAGTAGCGCAAATTACCTTCCAAAAAAACATTTCCTTGTTCAAATCCGTAAGCAGGAGTTTCTACTTATTGAGCATATACATTTGAGAATCCAAATACTGCAACAGCAGCAATAATTAATACTTTTTTCATAATTGGTTGAGATTTTTAGTTTAAAATTTTCAAGCCGCAAATGATGTGACAATTTTTGAATCTAGAAAGAATAAAATACTATATTTTTAATTAACTGATTTTCAACAATGTATGTTGATAATTTTAATAATTAAGAGGCTTTTCTGATAAATGAAAACGACTGATTTAGAAAAAATAACCTATAGAAAACTGAAGAACACGATTTTTGAAGTTTTCATCTGACAATTGATTGATCGCATTGGTGACTCCATGGGAATATCTCGCATTGACATGTAAGTCATCAAACGCGTATAGAGTGACGCCAATATTCAAACTTAATTCATTCGATCTCATTAAATCTTTGACATCACCAGCAACTGAATCATTAGGAACATCGCTTTCAATTTTGGCAGAACTTAAAAATCCAATTTGTGGTCCTGCTTCTATTGAAAATTTATCCATAACATAATACTTCAACATAAAAGGTACATGTACATATGACAGCTTGAATGATCTCAAATTAGTATCTCGAGACGTAAAATCAAATCCTTGAACCATATACAAAATCTCTGGTTGGATGGCAATTTTTTCATCATAAAGCGCCTCCATCATGCCACCAAGATGACACGAAGTAATTCCAGTAGTCACAAAATTTTCTTCTGATGCATTAGAATAATTGACGCCTCCTTTTAGACCAAACTTTACATCTTGCGCATTACCAATTGCCATAGATAGCGATAGAAAAAGTGTGAGAATACAGATTCTTTGCATATTTTAATAATTTATGAATTTCATATAACATTCAAACTAAAATAAGTAAAAAAAAAAAAAAAAACCGAAGCTGTTCACTTCGGTTTTATAAAAATTATTGCTCAAATGTTAAAACATGAAACCAACTGACAAACTCAAAACAGAGTTAGTTAAATTGTCATCAAATCCCTCTTCTTCGTCTTCGTTTACATTCGACAAACCAAACATGTAGCGACCCCCAAAAAATAGACCATTATCCAATTTATAAGAAACACCAGCACCTAGAGATAAATCAAAACCTGCAACATTGTCAAGATCATCTTCTTCAGAATCATCACCTACACTATATTCTTCTTTAGCACTCACATTAAATCCAAATTGTGGACCGGCCTCAATGGCAAAACCTTCAGTTACATAGAATTTGGCCATTACAGGAACGTGAATGTAATCCAATTTCAATTTTGATTCATACTCAATTCCTTCAAAAGATTCTTTTGACTGAAGACCTTGTTGAGAATACAATAATTCTGGTTGAACAGAAAATTTCTCAGAAATTGGAATTTCTACAACACCACCAATGTGGAATCCTGTTCTTCCATCTGCATCTTCTACAGCGTCACCAGTAAGTTTAGCGAAATTAACACCTGCTTTCACACCAAATTGAATTTCTTCTTGAGCTTGAGCTTGAGAGAAACCAAAGACTGCAACAGCAGCCATTACAACTAATTTTTTCATAATATTTAAGTTTTTAAAATTGATTACTACAAACTAAACACATTTTTTCGACATATTAAAAATAAATAGAACAGTTATTAACAATCTTGTGAACATATTATTTTAAATAACTTAATATCAGTTATATACAAAATAGGTTATTAACAATAAAATTTTTAAATACGACATATTGCGTATATATTCGTTCTGTAAATCATTGATTTATGCTATTTTTACGGTCATGAAATGGCAAAATGCAATTAATGATTATAAAAATTACCTCAAAATAGAGCGTGGGCTCTCAAAAAATTCTATTATAAGCTATGAATATGACCTGAATAAATTAGTGAAGTATCTTTATTCAAATGACATAAATACCTCGCCAATAGAAATAGATCATCATAAAATTCAAGAGTTTATTTATGCGGTTTCAAAATCGCATAATGCACGGTCACAATCAAGAATTATTTCTGGGTTGAGGAGCTTTTTCAGCTATTTAGTTTTTGAAGATTATAGAACCACTAACCCACTCGATTTAATCGAATCCCCAAAAATTGGAAGAAAACTCCCTGACACTTTAAGTCTCGCAGATATTGATAGATTAATTGCCGCCATCAATCTAACGCATGAATATAATAACATCAGGATAGGCGAACGCGATCGCACGATTTTAGAAACACTCTACAGCTGTGGACTCCGTGTAAGCGAACTAACCAATCTCAAAATTTCGGATCTGTTTTTTGATGAAGGATTTATAAAAGTCACTGGCAAGGGCGACAAACAGCGATTTGTTCCCATTGGATATCCGACTCAAAAAATCATCAATAGATATATTAGGGACGTTCGAACAATGATTTCTGTCCATCAAGATCACAAAGACACCTTGTTTTTAAACCATCGTGGCAAACAATTGACACGCGCCATGATTTTCACGATCATAAAAAGATTGGCAGCAAAAATCAACTTAAACAAAACCATTTCTCCACACACCTTTCGACATTCATTTGCAACACATCTACTTGAGAATGGTGCCGATTTGCGCGCCATCCAATTAATGTTGGGCCATGAAAGTATTACCACCACAGAAATATATATGCATGTAGACCGAAGTCACTTAAAAGAGGTGCTCAATAAGTTCCACCCAAGAAAATAAATGTAGTTAAACGTCTTTTTAAGACGTGTTGTCGTCAAAAAGGTTACTTTTGTTAAAGTAGCGATAAGGTTTTATATTAATATATTGAATGATGCCCGATGACCAGCCTTTAGGTTCCCCAACAGATAGAGAAATAAATTTCTTAAAATTAAAGTATGCTTTAGAAAATTCCCATATCGGAGTTTGGGAATGGGATATCAACGCTAACAAGGTCTACCATTCCAATGAATCGAGGATAATTTTTGGATTTAAAGATTCAGAAATGGACCTGTCAGAAACAGATTGGACCGAGCAAATACATCCTGATGATTTAGACAACCTTATGAAAGTTGTGAACGATCACGTTCAAAGTGTCACGAAAGAATATCGAAGCGAGCATCGCATTTTATGTGGAGATGGTTCCTACAAATGGGTATTGGATCGGGGCAAGATTGTTTCCTACGATTCGGATAATCAACCTACCCGTTTTATAGGCACCACAATTGATATTACACAGCAGAAGTTAGATGAAGAACGTAAAAATCAAAGCTTAAGCATTATAACCAATCAAAATAAAAAGCTAAAAAACTTTGCGCATATTGTCACCCACAATTTAAAGGAACATGCGGGCAATTTTGAAAGTCTCTTAAAATTTTACACCGATGCCGAATCAGCTGAAGAAAAAAACGAAATTGTCGACCATTTAAAAACAGTTTCAGATTCTTTGTCTAATACCATAGATAGTTTGAGGGAAATTGTCACAAGGCAGCTGACATTGAAAATTGAGCTTAAACCATTGAATTTTAACCAGTATGTCAATAAAGTTTTGAAATTATTGGAATTGGAAATTAATGACAAAAAAGCAATGATTGTCAATAATGTCAGTAACGATCTAATACTTCATAGTAATGAGGCTTATTTAGAAAGTATAATTTTAAATTTAGCCTCCAACGCCATCAAATATTCGCATCCGGAAAGGACACCTCTCCTACAAGTCGATTCTATAGTTAGTACGGATCAAATCACCTTAAGTTTAACCGATAATGGTATTGGTATTGATCTTGAAAAATTCGGAAAGGAAATTTTCGGACTTTACAACACCTTTCATGGTAATGATAATGCCGAGGGGATTGGGCTGTACATTACAAAAAACCAAATTGAATCATTAGGTGGTACAATAGCAGTAGAAAGTGTGGTTGGTGAAGGCACAACATTTAAAGTGAACATAAAACACAAAAAAGCCAGTCATTAGTCAACTGGCTTTTATTTCTATCTATTTAAATTTTCTTACTTCGCTATATTCACGGCTCTGGTTTCTCGTATGACCGTAACCTTCACCTGTCCTGGATAGGTCATATCTGTTTGAATCTTCTGGGAAATCTCAAACGACAGATTCGCTGCTTGCTCGTCCGAAACCCTTTCGCTTTCTACCATAACTCGTAATTCACGTCCTGCTTGAATTGCATACGCTTTATTAACACCGTTGAACCCAAAGGCTACATCTTCTAAATCCTTTAAACGTTGAATATACGAATCCAACACTTGTCGCCTTGCGCCTGGTCGTGCACCAGAAATGGCATCACATACCTGAATAATTGGTGACAATAATGTGGTCATTTCTATTTCATCGTGATGCGCTCCAATGGCATTACAGATTTCTGGTTTTTCACCAAATTTTTCTGCCCATTGCATCCCAAGAATAGCGTGTGGTGTTTCCATATCAGATTCAGAATCTGGTACTTTACCAATATCATGTAACAGTCCAGCGCGTTTGGCTAGTTTAGGATTCAATCCTAATTCTGCAGCCATCACTCCACAGAGTTTTGCAACTTCACGTGAATGTTGCAACAAATTTTGTCCGTAAGACGAACGATACTTCATTCGACCTACCAATTTGATTAATTCAGGGTGTAAGCCGTGTATTCCAAGGTCAATCACAGTTCGTTTACCGACCTCAATGATTTCTTGTTCGATTTGCTTTCTTGTCTTTTCTACAACCTCTTCAATTTTTGCTGGGTGAATTCGTCCATCGGTAACCAATTTGTGTAAAGACAAACGTGCGATTTCACGTCGCACGGAATCAAAACATGATAAGATAATCGCTTCAGGTGTGTCATCAACGATAATCTCTACGCCTGTCGCAGCTTCTATGGCACGAATATTTCGACCTTCACGCCCAATAATACGACCTTTCACATCATCTGATTCAATATTAAATACAGAAACGCAGTTGTCAATTGCTTCTTCCGTACCAATACGCTGAATAGTGTTTATGATAATTTTTTTGGCTTCTTGTTGCGCCGTTAATTTAGATTCTTCAATAGAGTTTTGAACAAATGCCATCGCATCTGACCTCGCTTCATTTTTAAGAGATTCCACCAATTGTGCTTTTGCTTCTTCAGCAGACAGCGCGGAAATCACTTCCAATTGTTTAATTTGATTTTTATGTGCTTTCTCTACTTCGTCCTTCTTCTTTTCTAGAAATTCAAGCTTAAAATCACTGTCCTTAATCTTATCCTCAAGTTCTTGACTTAACTTTTTATTTTTTGCCAGTTCACTAGAGACTTGCGACTCTTTATCACGTGCGCGTTTCTCGGATTCGGCTATTTTCTTGTCACGAGATAAAATAACAGTCTCATGTTCAGCTTTTAATTCAATAAATTTTTCTTTGGCCTGTAGTAATTTGTCTTTTTTAATGCTTTCGCCTTCTGAAGTTGCTTGTTTTATAATTGAAGATGCTTCCGCCTGTGCGTTATTGATAAGTTTTGAAGCATTGGACTTTTCCAATGATTTCGCTATAATATATCCAATTACCACGCCCAATACCACGCCTCCAACAATCATTAAAATTGTATTCGTTTCCATTTCTAGTCTAGTTTAGTTATAAAAAAAAAGCCTACATCAGCTTCGAATTTTGTATAAACTCCTTAAAAACAAGTTTAGGGCTAACAAACTGATCAAAAATCCGTTCGAAGACGGCTCGATTTTACAGTTTAAACTCACCCTTTTTAAAGAATTAACGTTGAGTTTATCAAAAAAAATAACTAATGTAGGCAGTAACCTATTTATTTTAAAGAACGTTTAAGAGATCAAATGTTTCTGAAGCAATTCATCCAAATTAGATAATCTATTTTGGACATCTTCATTTACATACTCTTTATCTATCGATTTTTGTTCTACTTGGGAGGCAAATTGTAAAGCACACATGGCCAATACGTCTTGCTTATCCCTTACAGAATAATTTTGCTCAAACTGACTTATCATCGTTTCAATCTTCTTCGCCGCACTTCGTAGACCTTCTTCCTGACTTGGTGCAATTGTCAATGGATAGACACGGTTGGCGATGGATAGCTTTATTTTTAGCTGTTCAGACATTCTGATATTTCTTCACACTATTCAGATAATTGAGCAATACAATGGTCAATATCCTTGATTAATGTATTTATTTTGAGCTTTGTTTCTCGTTTGTTTTCATCACTGCCCAACATTGAATTTGCCATTTTGAGTGATTCATATTTTTCAACCCAGGACGACAACTCTTCCTGTTGTTGCATGATTTTTTGCTGATGTTTAGCTAAATCTTCGGAAAGCTTCGCATTGGTTTGTTTCAAAACCTCCTGTTTATGCAAAACTTTGCTGATTTTATTCTCTAAAGAATCAACAATATCTTCAATTTTACTCATTTACAAATTTCAACACTGATGTAACAAAGTTAACATTCGAAATTTAAAAATCACAATTCTTTTACAATAAATTTTAAAAAAAATCATTTTAACTAACGGTGTAATGCCTTATTGGTGTCTAAAGTATTTAGAGTTTGACAATTATCCGGAAAATTCAAAAATTAATAGAATCTTTAATATATAATACCTGAAGCACTTCTAACTTTTTTTAATATTTTTATCCTTTCAATCCTAACTATGAAACACCTTATTGCCGCCCTCATTTTTACACAAATTGTGTTTGCACAAGTGGACTATCCAAAAGACTATTTTAGAAGTCCACTCGACGTGCCTTTAATTCTTTCGGGGTCATTTGCCGAATTACGTACGAACCATTTTCATTCAGGATTGGATATCAAAACACAACAACGTACAGGATTGAATGTATATAGTGTTGCAGAAGGCTATATAAGTCGTATCAAAATTCAGCATTATGGTTATGGAAAAGCGCTGTATGTAACACATCCGAATGGTTATACAACTGTTTATGGTCATTTGGACGCATTTGCACCAAAAGTTGAAGCTTATCTAAAGGCTAAACAATACGATAAGGAATCTTACGAAATTGAGTTGTTTCCTTCCTTGGAAGATCTGAAAATAGCTCCTGATGAAATCATTGCTTATTCTGGCAATACAGGCGGTTCTGGCGGGCCACATTTGCATTTTGAAATTCGTGACAACCAAGAGCGGACGATCAATCCATTACTTTTCGGACTGTCAGTTAAGGATTCAAAACCACCAACTCTAATTTCTGTCTTTGCTTATCCAAAAGACGAAAATTCATATGTAAACAACTCAAATTCTCGTGTGGAGCTTCGCGTGATTCCGACAAAGAACAATGACTATAAAGTGGAAGGCATCAAAGCTCTAGGACAGATCGGATTTTCAATCGGATCTTTCGATCAATTGGATTTGGCAGCCAACAAAAATGGCTTGAGCAATATTCAAACGTTTTACAATGGTAACAAAAAGTTCGAAATGGATTTCTATCGCTTTTCGTTTGATGAATCGCGACACATCAATCGTTTTATCGATTACCAATATTATAAGACAAAACGAAAGCATTTACAAAAACTGTTTGTAGAGAAAGGCAATGTTTTGAGCATGTATCAAGATTTGGATGATAATGGATACATTACCGTAGGAAATGGAGATTCGTCTATCTTTAAAGTTCGCATTCAAGATTTTGAAGGGAATGAAAGTTGGTTGACCATTCCCATTACTGGGAAAGGGCCTGATTCCGTTCCTCCCAAGTCTGAAAATAAGAAAAATTACTATGTGTTTTCAGACCAGGTAACAACCTTGAATGATAAAAATGTGTCGGTGTTTTTTCCTGCCAATAGTTTTTATGAAGACACATTTATAAATTTTAAAGTGAGTAATGATACCTTATATTTAGATAAGGATGAGATTCCTCTTCAAAAAAATGTGACGATTCAATATGATATTAGCAACTATAAAGATTCAGAAAAAGACCAATTATACATTGCAGAATTGTTGGGTTATAGAAAATATCCGAGCTATTTGAACACAAAACGTAAAGAAAACATACTAACCGCGAGTTCAAATGCGTTGGGAAGTTATGCGTTGGTTTTGGACACAACGCCTCCTAATGTCTCACCGATTAACTTTCAGGATGGTAAATGGTTAAGCAAATTTAGATACCTGACGTTAAAAATCACAGATGACCTATCTGGTATTGGTAATTATCGCGCAACCATCAACGGCAAATGGATTTTGATGGAATATGAATACAAAAACAACACTTTGACCTTTGACTTTAATGATAACGTCGTCACGGACACAAAAAACGAATTGAAAGTCATCGTTACGGATAATGTGGGAAATAGTACTACATTTGAAGCAAGCTTTTTTAGAAAATAAAACAGATTACTTTTGAAACAACTGTCCACCTTACTTTTTCTCCTCTGCCTTCCTTTTCTAGGTTTTTCACAATCGGCAACCATCAAAGGAGTCATTCTTGACGATGCTCAATTACCGATTGCCAATGTCAATATCAATGTTGGCGAAAATGGCACGACTTCCAACGAAAATGGATTTTATGAAATAAAAATTCCCGTAGACACTGAAGTCACTGTCGAGTTCACACACGTTTCCCATAAGCGAGTGGTTGTAAAATTCAATCTAAAAAACGGACAGGAAGTTGAGTTTAATCCAGTGATGGATTTGAATATTGAACAGATTGCCATGGTCGTAATCAATACCAATACTAGGCAATCGGTCGAAGGTGTGACGACGATTTCCCCAGAAGTGATTCGAACCATCAAAGGCGCGCAACCAGGTGTTGAAAATATCTTAAAAACACTTCCAGGGGTTAATATTTCCAATGAATTAAGCACACAATATTCCGTAAGAGGCGGCAATTTTGATGAAAATCTAGTATATGTCAACGAGATTGAAGTGTATCGTCCATTTCTAGTTCGTTCTGGTCAACAGGAAGGATTAAGTTTTGTAAACACCGATTTGGTACAGAATGTTGATTTTTCCGCTGGTGGATTTCAAGCAAAATATGGCGACAAACTATCCTCTGTATTGGATATAACCTACAGAAAACCATTGAAATTTGGCGTTAGTGCCGATTTAAGTTTATTAGGTGGAAGTATCGCTGCAGAAACGGTTTCCAAAGATTCAAGATTTACCGGAATTGTTGGTTTACGGTATCGCGATAATAGTTTGGTGTTGAATTCCCTCGAAACAGAAGGTATTGTAAAACCAGTATTTGCAGATGCGCAAACGTATTTGACCTATAAGTTTACAGATAAATTTCAATTGGATTTCCTTGGGAATATTGGAATCAACAAATACGAATTTCAACCACAAAATCGTCAGACCAATTTCGGAACGCTGGATAATCCTTTAGCTCTACTCGTTTTTTACGAAGGGCAAGAAAAAGACCAGTACCAAACGTATTTTGGTGCCTTGAAAGCGAATTATTTCGTGAATGATGATTTGACTTTGAAATTAATCGCTTCCACTTATCACACCACAGAAGAAGAATATTTTGACATTCTTGCGCAGTACCGTTTAGGGGAAGTGAATAGCAATATTGGTGATGAAAATTTGGGTGAAGTTGAATTCAGCGAAGGCATTGGCGGTCAATTGACACACGCCAGAAATGATTTAGATGCGCTGATTGCAACCATCGAACATCGTGGCGATTATAAAAATGACGACAATACATTTGAATGGTCCATAAAATATACACATGAAGACATTCGAGATCGTTTGGTAGAATGGGAAGTCATTGATTCCGCAGGCTTTTCCATCAACCCGCCAAATCTTGATTTTTTCAATGATCAGCCTTATCAACCCTATCAAGGCCCATTGGTAGCCTTCCAAAATGTAAGAGCGACCAATCAAGTTGAAATCGATCGCGTCCAAGCGTTTGCACAATGGAGCAAACGATCAGAACTTGGCAATAGCGAAGTTTTCTACAATGCAGGAGTGAGAGTCCATAATTGGTCTGTCGGTGGCACAGGAATAGAGAGTAGTTCACAGACTGTTTTTAGTCCACGTGCACAGTTTGCCATCAAACCAGATTGGGATAAAGATATGCTCTTTAGAATTGCCGGCGGTTTGTATTACCAACCTCCTTTTTACAGAGAACTTCGTGATTCAGCTGGTGTTGTGCAACCTAATGTAAAAGCGCAAAAATCGGTGCATCTTGTGTTAGGAAATGAATACAGCTTTAAAATTTGGGATCGCCCTTTTAAATTGGTATCTGAAGTTTATTACAAAAGCATGACAGATGTCAATCCGTACACGCTTGAAAATGTTCGTATTCGTTACAGAGCTACCAACAATGCCGAAGCGTATGCTTATGGATTGGATTTAAGGTTGAACGGTGAATTTGTTGCAGGAACAGAATCGTGGTTCAGTTTTGGTTATTTGAAAACAGAGGAAAACATAGAAGATCGAGGCTTCATCGCCAGACCAACAGATCAACGTTTGAAATTCGGAATTCTTTTTCAGGATTATGTGCCTCGAATCCCAGATTTGAAAATGTACTTAAATTTAGTGTATAATACAGGGGTTCCAGGAGGTTCGCCGAGTTATGCAGATCCCTATGAATATCAGAATCGTTTGCGTGATTACAAACGTGCCGATTTAGGAATTAGTTATGTGCTTGTGGATCAAAACAAACCCGCTAACACAGGTTGGAAAAAACCATTTAAGGAATTGACATTAGGGTTTGAAATCTTCAATATGTTTGACGTGCAAAATTCCATTACAAATACATGGGTGAGAGATGTATATAGCAAGCGTCAATATGCGATTCCTAATTATTTGAGCCCAAGGGTTTTTAACGTACGATTGTCGACAAAGTTTTAGTCTCCTACTCCTTTCTTAACCAAAAAAGCACATCACTTTGACCAATAAACCATTTGCCATTAATGAAGTGAGTTTCAATCTGATCTCTTGAATTTTTCCCTATATTTTCTGTAGTTATTTTTCACTGAACTCCGTTAACACCTCAATAACGTAATCCAAATCTTCTTTAGTATTGAATTTGCTAAACGAAAAACGAATCGAAGGGCGTTTTAAATGCTCACCATCCAAAATTTGAGATAAGACATGTGAATTTTGATTGCTTCCGCTTTGGCAGGCACTACCTCTTGAACAGGCAATTCCTTTGAGGTCCAACTGAAATTGAAGCATGGACGCTTTTTCCGGCGGCAAAGGCAAACAAACATTGATCAAGTTATAAGCACTGTTCTCAAAATCATCACACAACCCATTGAAACGAATATCAGGAAACGCATTTTTTAAGGAATCAATAAAATAATGTTTTAAATCTAAAATGTAATCGCGCTCGCTATCAAGATGGGCATAAGCTAATTTAAGTGCCGCTTCCATGCCAACAATGTTGTGAATTGACTCGGTTCCTGCTCGATAGCCTCGCTCCTGCTCGCCACCAAAAATGGATGCCTTTAAACCTGAATTTTTACGAATAAAAGCAAATCCGATCCCTTTTGGCCCATGAAACTTGTGCGCGCCTGCAGCCAAAAAATCAACCGGAATTTGCTGCAGATCCATTTCAAAATGACCTATAGATTGCACCGCATCACTATGAAACAAGGTGTCATTTGCTTTACAAAGCGCCGAAACCTTCTGCATATCCAGTTTATTTCCAATTTCGTTATTGATGTGCATCAGGCTCACCAATTTTTTATTTGGTGATTGCAAAAGTTTCTCCAAATGGCTATAATCAACTTGACCATTAGTATCTAGATCGACATAAGAAATTGTTATTGTATAGGTTTTAGCTAAATAGTCAACCGTGTGCAAAACAGCATGATGCTCAATTCTTGAAGTGATAATCTCTGTAACGCCCAAATCGCGCACTGCACTATGCAAAACCAAATTATCTGCCTCTGTGCCACCTGAAGTGAAGACAATTTCGGAGGCGGAACAATTTAAAAGTGATGCAATCGTTTTCCGCGATTGTTCCAACAAGGCTTTGGATGAACGCCCATAACTATGTGATGACGAAGCATTTCCATAATTCACAGACAGCACCTCTCCCATTCGACGAATGACTTCGTCTCGAATTGGTGTTGTGGCTGCATTATCTAAATAAACCTGTCGCTTCATCACGTCTTTTGGAAGTTCAAAAATAGCACAAATAAATCACAACTTCCTACGTTATAAATTGACAAATGCCTTATTTTTGTGTTCAAACTGATTGTGATGAGAAAATTTATTTATCTGTTAACTCTGCTTCCTTTTCTAACGGCTTGTAATGATGGTGATGTTCTAACCGTTGACTTGGAATTTGAAGATACGTTCGAAACATGTGGTGATCTAGTCTTTTATAAAACAAAATCTGATCCGGCAGAATCCTTGTCAATTTTTCTCGATGATTTAACTATTGATGACATTATAGAAACAGTAGATGTTGATGACAATCCTGTCTTTCAGGAATTAGCTTCATCCACAATAACAAGAACCCTCGACGGCAGTACAAAAAGAATAAACTATCGTACCTACACGGCTTTGCCTTCAACTTCCGATCTGTTTTGCAGTGACGTGCCTTCCTCCAGTTTAAACATTACCAACGACAGTGTGGGAACAGGTGAACTGACCATTACCACAACATTAGTCGAAGATGATAATGACGGTATTCCTGCGGAATTTGAGGATATCAATGGTAATGGCATTCTGGATGATGATGACACCGATGGTGATGGAATACCAAATTACCTGGACGATGATGATGATGGTGATAATGTGAAGACCATCGATGAATTTCACAATTTTGACACGAACAATGATTTGTCAAATGCCCTGAATACGGATCTTGCCGATGAAATTGCTAACGGAACGCCAATATTACCAAATTATCTAGACAATGATGACGATGGTGATGGCATACCCACTCGTGACGAAAGAAGCGTATTACCTACAGAGCACAATCCCGCGACGAACATTACTGACCAAGACCTCGGCATAGCAGATTATTTAAATGCTGCAATCACAGAATCAGTGACCGAAACCCTATATAGAGATCATGTAATTACACAGACTTTTGAAATAAGCATTATTATTTTGAATTTGTCAATTCCGCAGTTATCACAAGACATTCTTGATTTTGGCAAATTGGAGGACAGTAGCATCACAACGGGTTCTCGAAACCCGCCAACAATATTCAATTAGCGTTTTTCGCATTCTGAAATACATAAACTTCAGTTGCGCCTAATCCATATTTTTGATAGTCTGCATCATAATATTTAACGTTATCATACTTTCTGAACAAGTATCCAAGTTCTATTTTTAGAACTCCTTCCCCAACCCCGTGGATAAAGACCACTTTTTGTATTCGATTTCGAATGGCAAACTCCAATTGTCGCTGGGCCGTATCGAGCTGAAAATTTAGCTTTTCATGACTGCTCATGTGTTTGTCGCTGCTCGTGAGTTGATGGATGTGCAAATCGACCTCCATGGTTGGCTGATTCCGTTCCTTTGGCTTAATTCTAGGAGCGTTCCTTCGTGTTGGCTGCTCTTTTTCTGAAATTACAGAGCTTGCCGATTGATTTGAAAACAATTCGGATTTCAATGACAGTTTAGGGTTTATTTTAAGCAATTCACTAGGCGCAAATTCCATTTCAAAACCATCCGTGGTTTCAATAAAAATACTGTCGTTAGAGATGTTTGTCACCCGTCCGGAAATCTCTTCGTCCAATACCAACACGGTATCTCCTATTTCAAAAGTCTTCATTGTTGTTTTTTGTGTTTTCCCTATCGTGTTTGCTTGGAATATGACGTGAGATTCGATACACACCCATCATCAAAATAAAAATTCCCCCAACCAAAATATATTGATTCTGACTGGCTCCAGCTTGCGCATAAAAAGCTATAAATCCGCCCATTATAATTAATACAAGACTGATAAAACGTGATAAATTCATGGTTTCAACGATTATATATACGATTGGTCGAAATTACAGTATTCTCTTAAGACTGCATAGTCCGAATACCACAAAAATTGATATTTTTAAAGTAATTAAATAAGATACTATGAAAAATTTTACTCAAATTTCAAAAATTGTTGCATTATCTATCGGTTTACTTTCAGGAGTTTATTCATATGCCCAGGTAGGTATTGGAACAATTACGCCTGCTGGTGGTTCTATACTTGATATTAGCAGTACCAACAAAGGTGTTTTAGTGCCAAGGGTTAATATTACCAATTTGTCAAATGCAACTGTTACAGGAGGAAATCCTGACGGATTGCTTGTATGGAGTACGAATGCCACCAACAGAGGTTATCATTATTGGAATACACCCACAAGTGCTTGGGTTCCTATAGTTCCTGGTACTGCAATAAGTAATGACTGGACATTGACAGGCAATACGATTACGGCAGCGCATTTCCTGGGCTCAACAAACAATTTTGATTTAAACATAAGATCTAATAATACCAATCGTATGCGCGTGCAGGCCAACGGGCAGACCTCCGTTGGGTTTGGAGCAGGAGCAGCAAATGCAGGTGATCAATTTAGCTCTGTAGCTGTTGGTAATGGCGTAGGAGTTGCTGGTTACAGCGGTGGAACTGGCAGTGGGGTTTATGGACAAAACATTGCTGGTGGAAATGCGGTTTATGGAATTAGCAATTCCACAGGTAACGCTATATCTGGATGGTCATTGGGTGCAGGTGCCTCTGGGGATGCTGTACATGCCGAACATGACGGCTCCGGAAATGCCGTGGACGCCGTTGCTTATGGGACTGGTGTAGGTGTATATGCTGAAAACTTCTTTTGGTCAGATTATGCAATGCATGCTGTGGATGGATCAGCGTCTATTTTTGCCGATAACACATTGATAGGATTTGATGCAATTATTGCAGATACAGATGATGCTGTTTCAAATAGCCTCTGGGCTCGAAATGAGAATGCAATTGGCACTGCTGTTCTTGGTGGTTCAAATAATATATATGTGTATGCCACTAGCGGTTCTGGAGTTGCTGGTTCAGGAAGCAAGTTGGGTGTGTATGGATATGCTGGGGCAGGAACAACCGCAACAGCAAATAGAGGTAATTCTGGTGGTCAATTTACTTTGGATACCGATTCAAACCCAGCCACTAACGGAACAACCAATGGTACAAGAGCAAGCGCCCTGATTGCAGGTTTTGACAATGCGTCTCCTGACGGAGTCCAAGCTGCCCTAAACAATTATTTCGGTGGTTACTTTGTGGGAGGAAATCATAACAGCGGAGTTGCAAGTTATGCGTATGCTGGGATGAAATATGGTGCCACCGGCACTGGAATTAATGGAACGAATTTTAAAATTATTGGTAATGGTAATAATTCCACCATTATAAGAGACAAAACCAATACACCTCGCATCTTGTTTTCGCCTGAAGCTCCCGAAATTTTGTTTGAAGATTATGGGATTGGACAATTAGTAAATGGGGTTGCACAAATTACTATTGACCCAATTTTCAAAGACGCTATTTATGTAGATGAAAAACATCCATTAAAAGTATTTATTCAATTGGAAGGTGATTGTAACGGAGTTTTTGTAACCAATAAATCTGCGTCTGGATTCACGGTAAAGGAATTAGCTAGCGGTACTTCAAATGTATCATTCTCTTATCACATTGTTGCCAACCGAGCTGATGAAATTGATGCCAACGGTGAGATTGCTTCTAAACACGTAGGTTTGAGATTCCCTATAGGTCCTGACAGATTACCAGAACAACAACTCTCTGTGAGAAAAGAGGGCGATAACAGAGAGGGCAAGGACTTATCTTCTAAAAAACGAAAAAGCAGAGAAGTCTCACAAGACACAGAAGTCAAAGAATTAACTGAAGAAGAATTGGAAGTTTTAAGAACTAAAGTTGAGGTGACGGCCAAAGGTCAATAGGACTAATTTGAACAGAGAGATTCAAAAAAATAAATATAAATGTTAACCTTTTAAAATAGGTGGCATTAATATAAAAGTTAAAACAAAATAGAGATGAGATACTTATACACTTTGCTAATGTTTATTGCAGTACATACTGCATTTGCACAAACCGACCTCTATGTTTCAAATAATGCTGCGACCTACATCTACGTGGATGGCACTATATTCAATGACACACCTGTTTCTGCAACTGTTAACAGTGCAAATGCACCTCTTTTTGTGACCAACAATATCGAATTGCAAGATGCCAACAGTTATATCTATTTACGTAATGACGGTCAGTTATTACAAAGCGCTTCCAGCACAGGAAACTCCGGACTCGGAAATTTAAGCGTCTATCAAGAAGGTAATGTAAGTGCTTTCGAATATAATTATTGGTGTTCACCAATTGGAAGCAAAACTGCTTCTATGGTGAGCAATCCATTTGGTGTTGCGTTATTGAACGATGTGGTTTCCGTAACCGCATCTACCCCTGCAACGCTTTTGCCCCTCGCTGTACGTGAAGGTACCGCGACGCCATTGGCTATTTCAGCCCGCTGGATTTATAAATATACCGCATCCAATCTTTATTCTGACTGGATCCCAGTTTTTAATGCCACCACTATAAATCCTGGTGAAGGCTTTACAATGAAGGGAACTGTGGTCACAACTGCTACACCTAACAACCCAACAGGAACGAATCAACGTTATGACTTTAGAGGCAAACCAAACACGGGTACTTTCGCTATTCCTGTCGCTGCACCTGTTGCAGGAGTCGCACAACAAACATTAGTTGGCAATCCGTATCCATCGGCTTTAGATGCAAGAGCATATCTTCATGATACGCAAAATTTGGCAGCCATAACGACTGCGCTTTACTATTGGGAACAAACGCCTAATGGTACACATTTTACAAGTGGATATGAAGGTGGCTATGGTTCTTACACCATAAATGCCGCTGGAGGTGCAGAATCTTACACGCCTGCTACCTTTTTAAGTTATGATGCTGGTGGAAACTCTACCGGTCCAGGTGGAGGAACTAGTACAAGAACAGCAAGACGCTATATTCCGGTTGGACAAGGTTTTATGGTAGAAGGAAGAATCAATGGTGTTGCCAGAGCAAAAAACAATATGCGTGCTTTCTATAAAGAAACAAGTGCCAATAGTGAGTTTTTTAGAAATGTCGATTCAGATACAGAATCCACTGTGGCAATAGAATATAATGAGTATGGATTTTCGATAGTTCCAACAGACTACAAACGTTTTAGAGTTAATGTGGAATTCAATAATCTTTACAAGAGACAATTATTACAAAATTTTCATGCCTCGGCAACAGAATTTTATGATGTCGGATTGGAAGCGAAAAGCCCAGAAGGCCCAAGTTCAGATGCATATTGGCCGTTAGATAACGATGCGTATGTCATCCAAGCGCATGATTTTGACATTGATTTAAAAATCCCAATGGTTATCAGACTTAATGAATCGCAACCGATAAGTTTCAGCCTGTTTGACATTCAAAATTTTGACGCATCACAACCTATTTTCATTCATGATAAAGAAACAGGTGTTTATGTCAATTTAAGAAATCAAAATTACGACCTCAACTTGCCTGTGGGTAATTATTCAAATCGCTTTGAAATCTCCTTTACCGAAGAGACATTGAGCACTCCAGAAGTAACTGCCGCCGATTTTAAAATCTTTCAGGAAAACCCGAAAGCGCAATTGACCATCTTAAACCCTAATGGTATAGATATTAAAAGTGTTAGGATGTTTGACACTGCTGGAAAACAGATTTTTGATGCGCCTAATTTGAGTCTCGAGTCTGCATATCATTTCTCAACAAAAACCTTGAGCGAAGGTGTGTATGTGGCGACCATCACTTTGGGTACGAATGAAGTCATTTCTAAAAAAGTGGTTGTTAAAAACTAAATAGTATTCTTTCTAACAGTATGAAGGAGTTTTATACATTTGTAGACAAATGAACTTCTATGTCTTCTCCTGAAGAATACATGCTTCCATGTTTGAGCAAAAAAATTCTAGGCATTGATTGTCTTGGGTGTGGTATGCAACGCTCCGCCGTTTCTTTGGCTAAAGGCGATTTTTCTGCCGCTTTTCAAATGTATCCTGCCATATTTACGTTAATCATATTGTTTGTTTTTCTGATGTTTCATTTAAAATTTAAATTCAAAAATGGACATAATATTATTTTGATATTATTTATCGTGAATATTTTCATAATTTTAACCAACTATATAATCAAACACTTTTTAAACTAATCTTTTATGGAAAATCAAAAACTACCGAATGCAACCGTCATTTTGGTATTAGGAATCGTATCTATCCTCGGATGTTGCTGTTATGGAATACCAGGTCTTATCTGCGGTATCATTGCCCTTGTTTTGGCTAGTAAAGCCGAAAAAATCTATCGTCTAGCACCAGAAAACTATTCGGATTATGGAAATGTGAAAGCTGGTAAAATAATGGCAATCATTGGGATTATATTAAGTGTCATAACCATCGTTTACATAATTTGGGTGGTGTCTTTCATCGGATTGGAAGCGCTTCAAGATCCAGAATTATTACAAAAACGAATGATGGAAATGCAAGGCATGGAATAAGCCCTTGCTATTGTATAAAAAATGCCTCCAACTCTGGAGGCATTTTTTTTATTTTTCGAACTGTTTTAAGGTTCTAATAATGATGCTCACACAATCGAGCAGCTCCGCTTTAGTCATCACCAAAGGTGGCGCAAAACGAATGATGTTGCCGTGCGTAGGTTTCGCCAACAGTCCGTTATCTCTTAAAGCCAAACAGATATTCCAAGCGGTATCGCTATCTTCTGTATCGTTAATCACCACTGCATTTAACAATCCTTTACCTCTTACCAAAGTTGCAATAGTACTCGTTTGAATGAATGTATCCAATTCACTTCTGAACAATTGTCCTAATACCTCAGCATTTTCTGCTAAATTTTCATCTCGAATCACTTCCAAAGCTGCCATAGCAACAGCTGCCGCCACCGGATTACCACCAAAGGTACTTCCGTGATTTCCAGGTTGAATCACATTCATTACCGAATTGTCCGCCAGCACTGCACTCACAGGATAAGCGCCTCCACTCAAGGCTTTCCCAAGAATTAAAATATCCGGTTTTACATTTTCATGGTCAACAGCCAATAATTTTCCAGTCCTGGCAATTCCTGTCTGTACTTCATCGGCAATAAACAACACATTGTATTGCGCGCATAATGCCTTTGCTTTTGATAAATAGCCTTCACTTGGCACAAAGACACCAGCTTCCCCTTGTATTGGTTCCACTAAAAACCCAGCGACATTCGGATTGTTTTTCAGAGCCATTTCCAACTCGGCTAAATTGTCATAATCAATTTTTATAAAACCATCTGTAAAAGGACCAAAATGCTTACGAGCCACTGGATCATTGGAAAATGAAATAATGGTCGTGGTACGTCCATGGAAATTGTTTTTGCAGACAATAATTTCGGCTTCTTTATTTTGGATGCCCTTGACTTCATAAGCCCATTTTCTACAAATTTTCAAAGCAGTTTCGACCGCTTCGGCGCCTGTATTCATGGGTAATAGTTTGTCAAAACCGAAATACTCACAGGCATATTTTTCATACGTTCCAAGCATATCGTTATGAAATGCTCTTGAAGTCAATGCCAAAGTTTTGGATTGTTCAATCAATGCATCGACGATTTTAGGATGACAATGTCCTTGGTTCACTGCGGAATAGGCTGAAAGAAAATCATAATACTTCTTCCCTTCAACATCCCAAACATACACACCTTCTCCTCTACTCAATACTACTGGTAATGGATGGTAGTTGTGCGCACCATACTTGTTTTCTAGCTCTATCGCTTCTTGCGATTTTGTGTGTTCTAAAACAGCCATTTTAATTTTGATTTAATTAATAAAATAACCATTCCTTCTGTACCTTTATTCTTTCGTGATTCCGATAGTCATCGGGAGAAAAAGCAGCGTGGGAGAGAAATCATCCCTAGGACTCGCAAATTACTAAATATCTTATGATTTTATCCATATCCACCAATCATTTTTAAGACGCGCTCTTAAATAGTTGAAGGCACTCATGAAGTTTTTAAGGCTCCCATAGTTGCCACACAAACTCACATGGTGTCAACACAAACTCCCAATGTGTCCACACAAACTCCCAATGTGTCCACACAAACTCCCAATGTGTCCACACAAACTCCCGATGTGTCCACACAAACTCCCGATGTGTCCATACAAACTCCCAATGTGTCCACACAAACTACCAATGTGTCCACACAATCTCCCGATGTGTCCGCACAAACTCCCAATGTGTCCACACAATCTCCCAATGTGTCCACACAAACTGCCTTGGTGTCCACACAAACTACCAATGTGTCCGCACAAACTCCCAATGTGTCCACACAAACTACCAATGTGTCCACACAAACTACCAATGTGTCCGCACAATCTCCCAATGTGTCAACACAATCTACCAATGTGTTTACACAAACTCCCAATGTGTCCGCACAAACTGCCTTGGTGTCCACACAAAATCGAATCCTGTACTCAATTTAACTTTATGGAACAGAACATTCACTATAAAGTAGATTCCATCGTATAAAAAGTTCGAACGCTAGCTATACCTTTCACAAAAAGAAACTATTTTTGCCTCATGAGGAAAAAGACCGTTAAGCAAGTATTTGAAAAGATTGAAGTTTTAGACGCTGGAGCGAAAGGCAAAACCATCGCTAAAGCACCAGATGGCCGTGTGATCTTCTTATCCAATGCAGTTCCCGGTGATGTTGTGGACATTCAAACATTCAAAAAGCGTAAGGCTTATTTTGAAGGGAAAGCTGTAGCATTCCATACCTATTCAGACAAACGTACGCAACCTGAATGTCAACATTTTGGTGTGTGTGGCGGATGCAAGTGGCAAGATATGGATTACAAGTACCAATTGGAATATAAACAAAGTGAAGTCGTCAACAACTTGCGACGCATTGGTCATGTTGAATTGCCAGAAGTCACTCCTATTTTAGGCTCGGCAGAACAGTATTTCTACAGAAACAAAATGGAGTTTTCATTCAGTGACAGTCGTTGGTTGACTTTGGAAGAAATTCAATCGGATAACGATTTGGGAGATAGGAACGCCTTGGGGTTTCACATTCCAGGGATGTGGGACAAGATTTTAGATATCAAAAAATGTTGGCTCCAAGCTGACCCATCGAATGATATCAGAAATGCTGTGAAAAGATTTGCTGTTGAGAATAATTTGGAATTCTTCAACACCAGAAATCAAACTGGTTTTTTAAGAACAATGATGATTCGAACGTCGTCCACAGGCGATATTATGGTAATGATTCAATTTTTTAAGGAAGATAAAGCCAATCGTGAATTGATTCTGGATTATATAGCTGAAACCTTTCCACAAATCACTTCTTTACAATATGTCATCAACGGAAAAGCGAATGATACCATTTATGACCAAGAGGTTGTTCTTTATAAAGGACAAGATCATATTTTTGAAGAGATGGAAGGTTTGAAGTTTAAAATTAATGCCAAATCCTTCTATCAAACCAATTCGCATCAAGCTTACGAACTTTATAAAATAACGCGTGAATTTGCCGATCTAAAAGGTGATGAGCTCGTGTATGATTTGTACACAGGCACAGGAACCATCGCTCAATTTGTTGCAAAGCACGCAAAAAAAGTTATAGGTGTTGAATCTGTGCCAGATGCCATCACTGCTGCAAAAGAGAATGCACAATTAAATGGCATTACCAACGTTGAATTCTATGTTGGCGATATGAAAAATGTTTTCAATGACGATTTCATCCAGCAACATGGCCACCCTGATGTGATTATCACTGATCCACCTCGTGATGGAATGCATAAGGATGTCGTTCAACAAATTTTAAATATTGCACCAGAAAAAGTGGTGTATGTAAGTTGCAACAGCGCCACACAAGCAAGAGATTTGCAGTTGATGGACGCGCTGTACAAAGTCACCAAAGTACAACCTGTGGATATGTTTCCACAAACACATCATGTTGAAAATGTTGTACTTTTGGAACGAAGAAACTGATTTCATTTTTAAACTTTAATACTGAATTGCTAAACGTTTTGAAACAAAAAACCACATACACAATCCTCTTGCTCGCACTCATCATCTTTGCTACATGGAGCTGCGAGCGCGATGACCTTTGTGCGGAAGCAACACTCACAACGCCGCATTTGATCATTCGGTTTTATGATGTTAGCGAACCTGATGAATTAAAAAGTGTTAGACAACTTACTTTAAGAGCATTGGCGGACGATGGCTCTAATTTGGAAGAAATTACTGCGACATCAGCGGATTCTATAGTGTTACCATTGCGAACTTCGAATCCTGATGGTTCCATAACCACACGTTTTTCGTTGGAAAAAGATTCAGATTATTTTGACAATGGAGATGACACAACGGACTCCAATAGCGACGTCATAGCAGTAACCTACACCCCAGAACTAGAATATGTTTCAAGAGCATGCGGTTACAAGAACATTTACACCAATCTTTCTGTCACCATAGAGACCGACACTGACAATTGGATCCGCACAAGAGAACTTATAACTACAACCATAGAAAATGAAAATCAAGCACACGTCATACTTCGTCATTAGTTTTTTGCTTTTGATGTTGGTACCAATGGCATCATTTTCGCAGGAAGAAAATACTACAGCTAAAGACACTTTGGTCTTTAAACAAAAATATGGTCTTCGTTTGGGAGTCGATCTCTATAAACCAGTCCGTTCTTTTATTGATGAGGATTACACGGGTATTGAAATCAATGGCGATTATCGATTGACCAAAAAGTTGTATTTAGCTGGTGAAATAGGTACACAACAAAATACTGATGTGACCGATTATTTGAATGTCACAGCCAAAGGCACTTATTTTAAAGCAGGATTTGATTATAATTTCTATGAGAATTGGCTAGACATGGAAAACATGATATATGGTGGTTTTCGGGTTGGCGTGAGTTCCTTCAGTCAAACGTTGAACAGTTATACCGTATACACAACAGATCAATATTACAACGGATCATTTCCAAACCAACCATACACGTCTCTTGAACCGCAGGAATTCAAAGGCCTTTCAGCTATTTGGGCTGAAATAATCATCGGTATGAAGGTCGAAATTATCAATAACATTTATATTGGTGCCAACATACAGATGAAAGGTAGAATTACGGAAGATAGTCCTGAAAATTTCGGAAATCTTTACATTCCAGGTTTTAATAAAGTTTTTGATAGTGGATGTTTTGGTATTGGGTTTGGCTACAATATTTCATATTTGGTTCCTATTTATAACAAGCAGAAAAAAGTTGCTGTTGAGAAGGAAAACAAATAGTTTTTAATTTTAATTAAAAAAACACTACTCACCACTTCTCATTTGTCAATCGTTCCTATTTTCTTCATATCTTTTGCATAGAAATTAATGTCTCTATGGATAAAGTACTTATTGCAGATTTACTGGAAGAAAAAAATCGCCTACTCCTATCCTATCTTGAACAACAAACGCCTGAAAAATGGCTCAAAGGTCCTGAAGGAAAATGGACCACAGGGCAACAAGCCTTGCACTTACTGCAGAGCATCAAACCTCTGAATGATGCATTGAGCATGCCTAAATTCGTTTTGCGTTTTAAATTTGGCAAAGCAAATCGTGAAGTGAGAGATTATGACACCATTGTAAAACGGTATCAAGAGCGATTGATAGATGCGCATGGAAAGACTTTTAAAGGCTCGCAACATATGATAGTTCCAAACTTAAGGGACAAAACCTATCTTATGAATCGATTGCAGGTTGAGAACAAAAAACTGCAGTACAAAACCAAAAGAATTTCCGATAAAAATCTTGACACGATCGTCCTACCTCATCCTTTAATGGGAAAAATGCCAGTAAGGGAAATCATTATGTGGACCGCACACCATATTGAACATCATACAAACACGCTGAAAGAAAAGTATTAAATATTTGTAACAGATAATTTGTTCAATCGTCACCATCTAAACACCAACTATGAAATTTCAACATTTTACTCTTATCACCTTTCTTTTCCTTTGGTCAATGTCCACTTTTTCCCAACAAATAAAAGGGCAAATAATTGATTCCAAAACAAGCGAACCTGTTGCATTTGCCACCATTCAGTTTGATGACGACAAAGGAGTCGTATCGAATATGGAGGGTTTTTTTACCTTGTCCTTTGACGACTTGCAATTGGAATCACTACTAACGGTTTCTTTCATGGGCTATGAAACCCAAAAATTGACCGTCAACGATTTCCAATCGAATGAGAACCTTATAAAACTCAACGAAGCCGTCAATCAGTTGACCACTGTCTATGTCACCAACAAACTTCCAAGTGTTGATAGCGTTATGGCAAGAGTCAATAGAAATTTGAAGACCAACTATCCTGCATCCACCTTAAAACAGACCTTATTTTCAAGGGAAACTTCTTTTTTTAAAGCTAATGATTTAGTTGTTGACATCGAAAAGTCTTCTCATTTCAGTAAAAAACAATTAGCATCTTCCAATGCTCAATTCAAGGAGTTGACGGATCATATCGTTAACAATCCACCGACGCAATCCTTTACGGATGTACTCTCCGAAGTGTATATCAAATCAGACGGAACTAACAAAATGGACGTTCTCAAAGCGACCAAACTGGAAGATCGCAAAAACAGTCTATCACTTGAAGCGATTCAAAAGAGAGTCACAGATATTGTTCTCAAACATTTAGACACCTCCAAAACGTACAAAGTAAAGACAGGATGGTTTACTGTAGAAGACTCGATGTCGCTCAAGAAAAGTAAGGAGGTTAAAAATGAGGAAAAGGACAACAGCTTTAATAGTTTAAAGAGTCATACGATTAATACGATGAACGAGCATTTATTTGGCAGTAAGTCCTTTATGGATTTTGTATTGGACACAAATAGTTATGATTACAAACTAACCAATGTGACCACAATCAACGACCAATTGGTATATGTCATCAATTTTGAACCAAGAAAGAATCGCGCAAAATTCAAAGGCTCCATGTATGTTGCCGATGAAGACTATGCCATTCTAAAACTAGATTATGCATTTGAAGAAGGAAAGGTTGGAGAAAAATTGAATTTAAAGTTATTATTAGGTGTCAAATATGTTGAAAATGTAAATAGCGGAACGGTCATTTACAAGAAAAATCCGGAGTCTACTGGTTATTTTCCATATTACATCAATCACCAATCGGGTAAATATATGTATGTCCATAGACCATTTAAATTCATCGAAAACAATGATGATAGTAAAAACAAAGTGGCATTTGACATCATTATTGAAGGATCTATGGTCGAAAAGCAGGAGTTGATGAGTTTGGATTATAATCCGATAGACGATACCACTTTCGATGGTATGACGGAATCGAAAAAGGTAGAATTCATCGAACTGAAACAATACGATCCAAGCCTTTGGAAGGATTACTCAATTGTAGAGCCTCTCGAGGAATTGAAAAAGTTTAAGGTGAAGGACTAATTGTTTCGTGCCAGCTGCGACCGAGGACTGAAGGCTGCAAACTGCCTACTGATACTTCGCTTTCTTACTCCCTTCATACATCACATACTTCACCAAACGGGCTTCCAATTTTGCGTTGACCAAATGTATTTTTCGTGATGGTCGTAAGCCAACATGTTTTAAGGCATCGAGGTTGGAGGTGATAAACCAAGCGTCAGTCCCAGGATAATTTTGTTTTAAAGTATCACCAATATTTTTGTAGAAGGATTCCATTTCGATGTCCAATCGTTCGCCGTACGGGGGATTGAAAACCATATGCAATTTATTATCACCGCCTTTTTGGGTTTTAAAGAAATCTTCATGTTTGACTTCGATGAAATCATCTAATTGTGCATTTTTGATGTTTTCTTTGGCTTTTGCAACAGCACTAGGCGATTTGTCATAACCAACAATCTTATGATGAAAATCGCGTGTTTTACTCAATAACGATTCTTCTATCTTTTCGAAAAGATCAACATCCCAATCTTGCCAACGCTCAAAAGCAAATTCTTTTCGCATTAAATTGGGTGGAATGTTGCAAGCAATCATGGCCGCTTCACATAAAATGGTACCACTACCACACATGGGATCCATAAAATCGGTCTGTCCGTCCCAACCGGAAAGCATCACCAAACCTGCTGCAAGAACCTCGTTGATGGGTGCCATGTTGGTAGCCGTTTTATAGCCACGTTTGTGCAGTGAATCTCCAGATGCATCTAACGAAATGTTGCAATAATCTCGATCGATATGCACATTGATCTTTAGATCTGGGAATTTTAGATCGACATTTGGTCGTTGTCCTGTGGTATCACGAAATTTATCGACAATAGCATCCTTTGTTTTCTGTGCGATATATAATGAGTGAGTGAAGATGGTGGAATGCACGGTGGCATCCACAGCCAGCGTTCCTGATGGTTTTAGGTATTGATCCCAATCCATTTTATAGAGTTGGTCATACAAATCCTTTTCGCTTTTCACTTTAAAGGAATGGATCGGTTTTAGGATTTTGATGGCTGTACGCAATGCCAAATTCGCTTTGTACATAAAGCCTTTGTCTCCCGAAAAACTCACATTTCGCACCCCGACTTTTACATCTTGTGCACCAAGTTGGGTTAATTCTTTAGCGAGTAAATCTTCAAAGCCAAATAAGGTTTTGGCAACCATATTAAAATTAGTATCCATAATAAT
Organism: Aquaticitalea sp.; assembly: GCA_051252455.1. GTDB lineage: Bacteria > Bacteroidota > Bacteroidia > Flavobacteriales > Flavobacteriaceae > JBPOFM01. The sequence goes on along the minus strand of JBPOFM010000006.1, from coordinate 153,920 downwards.
GTCCACGGAAGTGGTATCAGTTTCCTTTAAGTTACAAAAATAAAGTATTTTTGTCGCTTGGATGAGGTTTAGCAGGATTTTGGGTTAAGGATTGCAGCGGCATCCTTTTTTTGACCAATTACAATCTTGATTTTTAGATACAATTTATCTGTCAAAAAAAGATACAGCGGAAAGCCTGGTGCTTTGTAGTTTTTACGAAAAAGCAAACCTCCCAATAAATATAAAGTTTTAAACTCCAAAATCCATCAAAAAAGTTGACGGGTTGTATTGGAATATTGAAAGCGACCTATCAAATAATTAACTAGATAAACCCACTTTCGCGGGCAAAAGATGAATAAAAACACAACACAATGGTATGCTTCGTGGTTTGACTCCCCATTTTACCACATTTTGTATAAGGACCGAGATCATGAGGAAGCACATCTTTTTATGGATAATCTGACCAATTATCTCAACCTCCCTGAACACGGAAAAATCCTTGATTTGGCCTGTGGCAAAGGTCGTCATTCTATTTATCTCAATTCCTTGGGTTATGATGTGACAGGTGTCGATCTTTCGGAAAACAGTATTGCGTATGCAAAGCAGTTTGAGAATGACACGCTACATTTTGACGTACATGATATGTGCAAACCTTATAAGCAAAAGTTTGATGCGGTCTTTAATCTTTTTACAAGTTTTGGTTATTTTGATAAGGAAGAAGACAATCTTAACACCATCAAGGCAATCAAGGAGGATTTGAATGAGTTTGGATTTGGCGTGATCGATTTTATGAATACGGATTTCATCATTGAAAATTTAGTGCCAGAAGATGTAAAAACCGTTGAAGGTATTGCATTTCATCAAAAACGGTATGTTCGGGATGGTTATATCATCAAAGACATCGAATTTACGCATGAAGGTGAAGACTATCAGTTTCAGGAGCGTGTGAAAGCCTTCAATTTGAAGGATTTTGAATCCCTGTTTGAAGAGGCTGGATGTTTTTTGTTGGATGTTTTTGGTGATTATAAATTACGAAAGTTTTATAAAGGCACCTCCGAACGTATTATCATGATTTTTAAATAACCAATTATTGCTATTTTTGGCCTTATGAATTATCTATTACCAATCTTTGCCGTTTTGTTTGGCGTCCTTCTTGCTTTTGTGTTCAAGAAGTCCAAATCGATGTCCACCAAGCTCCTCCTCTCTTTTAGCGGTGCATTTTTATTGGCGTTGACCTTGTTTGATTTGTTGCCGGAAGTGTACGAGCATCTGGAAGGCAAAAAAACCGGCGTGTTTATTATGAGCGGTATTCTGCTTCAAATCTTGCTGGAGTTTTTCTCGAAAGGTGCGGAACATGGGCACATTCATATCCATAAACATGAAACGGCCTTCCCTTGGTTATTATTCATCAGTTTGTGCATTCATAGCTTTTTGGAAGGGTTTCCCATTCATAACCATAATGATATGGTCTATGGTGTACTCATTCATAAAATTCCGATTGCAACGTTGATTACCTCCTACTTGCTTCAATCTGATTTTACCAAATTGCAAGTGGTCACTTTCTTGGTCGTATTTGCATCGATGACACCGTTGGGCACTTTAATTTCTAATTCTGTTGAATTGGTTGCTGGTTACGTCTATTACATCAATGCCATTGTGATTGGCATTTTCTTTCATATCTCTACCATCATCTTATTTGAAAGTAGTGAAGGCCATAAGTTTAATCTGTCGAAGTTGGTGGTGATTGTGTTGGGGGTTGTGGTGGCTTATTTGATTTAAGTGGTATCTGGTATCTGGTATTTGGTATCTGGTATTGGGTATTGTTTAATAGGCGATTATGGAAAAACATACATCTGACACAGGTCTTGTACCAGACACAAACTACTAGATACTAACTACTATCATATGTTCAGCAAAGAAGAATCCCGTAAATTAAGAGAAGACTTTTGGATCAGTTATGGAAAATCATTTCCACGCAAATGGATCTTGTACGACACCAAAATGAAAGGGTTTTCATTCAAATTTCATTTTGATACCACGTCTGCCATCGTCGCTTTAGATCTCGAAGACGATCTAGAAAACCGCATCAATTATTGGGAAAAACTACAATCGCTCAAATCCATTCTTAAAGATGAATATCTTCCTGAAGCTATCTTTGAAGAGGAATACATTTTAGAAAACGGAAAAGACATCTCTCGCATCTATGTTCAATTAGATCAAAAAGTATCCATTCATAATAAAAACACTTGGCGAGACGTCATGGAATTCTTCAACGAAAGGATGAATCGGTTCGAAGCATTTTTTGAAGATTATAAGGATTTTATGGAGATGTGAATCAGTGGGCAGTGTTCAGTGTTCAGTGTTCAGTGGGCAGTGTTCAGTGTTCAGTGTTCAGTGTTCAGTGTTCGGTGTTCAGTGTTCACTTGGCAGTTTGACACTTGAAGATTAATTCGGTTGAATTTGGTATTTTTGTTTTAAAGAAAATTAAATGAGTCCTCATTCATAACTCATAACTCATAATTCATAACTTATAATTCATAACTCATCAAAAAAAATGATCATAGACGTCCACACACATATCAATAACTACCACGAAGACAAAGTGACTTCCATCAACGAGTCTTTAAATTTATTGACACAGACCATGGAGGAAAATCATGTGGATTATTCCTTGGTTTTATCATCTTATAAAGTCAACGAACACAGACCAAGCACCAAAAGTGTGGTTGAGGCCATTGCAGGACGTGACAACCTCGGAGTTGTGGCAGGCGTCAGTTATCTGCATTACACTCATCGCGATTTAAAGGAGTTGAGTGAGTTTCTGGAGGCTGGCCTCATCAAAGGTTTGAAATTCTATCCTGGTTATGAGCCGTTTTATCCCAATAACGAACGTTTTAAGGTGCTTTATGATATGGCCGTTGAGTATGATGTGCCTGTGATGTTCCATTCTGGGGATACGTATGCGCCTCATGGCAAGGTGAAGTTTTCGCATCCCATCCATCATGATGATTTGGCGGTAGATTACCCAAAAATGAAGATTGTCATCTGCCATGTGGGCAACCCTTGGATCAAAGATTGTATGGAGGTCGTCTATAAAAACGAAAACGTGTATGCCGATATCTCTGGGCTCACCCTTGGCAACTTTGAGGAGAAGTTTGAGCGCTTTATGAAAACGGAAATTGAGGAAATGATTACCTACGCCGGTGACCCAAAATACCTTCTGTATGGGACCGACTGGCCTATTTGCAATATGGACTCTTACCTTAAATTCATGAAACAACTCGATTTACCACAGGCAAAGAAAGAACTCATTATGTGGAAAAACGCAGCCGAATTATTTAAAATCGATGTTTCAAAGTTTTAGTAAGGACCAAATGAGGCATGTTGTTTTTAAACTATCATAGAACCCCCAAGCTTAATCACACTTATCATATCAACACAAGAAAATGAAAAAGAAATTATGAAAAACATCACATTAAATGACGGACTCGACATACCCATGGTAGGGTTTGGCACTTACAAATCTACAGAGCAAGAAGGCATTGATTCGGTGGCCACAGCCATTTCCAAAGGATATACACTCATCGATACGGCTGCTATTTACGGCAATGAAGAAGCTGTTGGAAAAGGCATCAAAGTCAGCGGAATTGCTAGAGAGCAACTTTGCGTTACCACCAAATTATGGCGTGAAAGTTTAGGATATGATTCCGCAAAAATAGAATTAGAAAAATCGCTCAAACGTCTAGATCTCGATTATATTGATCTCTATTTAATCCACTGGCCTGCCAATGAAAGAAACTATGACAATTGGCAAAAAACCAATGCCGACACCTGGCGCGCTATGGAAGAGTTGCAAGCGGAAGGGAAAATAAAATCCATCGGTGTGAGTAATTTTTTTCAAGAACATTTAGAAGCTTTATTTGAAACTGCCAAGGTGAAACCTTCCATCAATCAAATAGAATTCCATCCAGGCTATTGGCAAAAAGAGCTTGTGGACTATTGTAACAAAAAAAACATCACTGTGGAATCTTGGTCGCCATTGGCACGAGGAAAAGTTTTTGACAACGAGATACTTAAAGCCATTGCTGCCAAACACAACAGGTCTGTTTCACAAGTGTGTTTGCGATGGATCATTCAGCATGATGTGGTAGTGATTCCAAAATCATCAACACCAGAACGCATCCAAGAAAACATTGACATCTTTGATTTTGAATTGTCTGTGGATGACATGGAACAGATCGACAGACTTCCAGAAATGGGCTATAGCGGAGAATCACCCTATTTGTGGCCCGATAGAGCTTTCTAGTTGGCATTGATATTGGTAGGGCGTTTTATCGCAGAAAACATTGTAGCAATCGAAGCAATGAACTCCCACGCTGACGACCTTATATACCTTCTCTATGGAATGGACTAGCCCATTTACACAATGGGCTCTTCCTTTTCTACTCTTTTTTGAGTGATTTCTTGGTTTTATAGGGGTTTCAAGCGCTTTTTTGTAATTGGTTTTGGGAATGTGTCGGTGACTTTTGGGAATGTGTCGGCTATACTTTATAATGTGTCGGTGGGTTTTGTGAAGGTGTCGGCTGCTGTTTGCAATGTGTCGGTGGGTTTTGGGACTGTGGCGGCGGCTCTTTGCTATGTGTCGATGGGTTTCTGGAATGTGTCGACGGGTTTTGGGTGTGTGTCGGGAGCTGATTGGAATGTGTCGAGGGGTTTTGGGGAGATGGGTACGGGCTATGGTAGAATGGGAATGGGTTTTGGAGATTTTGTATATAGGGTATGGGGTTGTTGGGGGGAAATGGTTTTGTGTATGGGACGTTGCGTGTCTCGGCTCGAACCATTAAAAGTACGAAACTGCGTTGGGAAATTCGATAGGATTTTCCAAGTGTGGACCGACCAAGCCATGGCTTACTGTGTTGGCAACTGGCATTTTATCTTTTTAATGTAAAATGCCCATTAAATGTCCTTCCATTTCCAAGATTTGCAATAAACCAATAATCATTGGATGGCATTTTATTTCCATTAAACGTACCATCCCATCCGAGACTACTTGCTGATAGTTGTTTTAATAATTTTCCGTATCTGTCAAATATGAATAGTTTAGAATCAGGAAATTTGCTCGCACCTTTAATTTGCCAAAAGTCATTAAAAGTATCATTATTAGGCGTAAAGAATTTTGGAAAGTCAATAATTACCACTTCTTGAGAATCCTCTCCACAACCTTCTTTATCTCTCACATAGACAGTATAGCAACCTCCTTCAATGTTTGGAAAATAATTACTGTTTTGATAGTATATTCCATCTAAAGAATATTCAAAATCACCATCACCAAAGGCTATAATTTCAATGAAATTGTTCCCCAAATCACCATAATTTACTTGTTGTATTTCTGGTAATTCCGAGCGGATTAGGTTAAAATCAAAGGAATTTTCGCAAGTTATGCCATTTTGAAATTGGGTAACTGTTACAAAGTAACTTCCTTCTTCTATTATTTCTGCGTTGTATGTATCTGAAATTAAAGTGCCATCTTCAAAGAACCAACTATATGAATTAAAACTAGGATTTATGTTTAATGAAATTGACGGTTCTAAATTACAAATGAAATACTCTTCCTCTAAATTGATTACAGGTAAATCGTTCACAATTAATTCAAATGATGTTTCGGAATAACAAATTGGATTTGAGGTATCTTCAACCCGCACATGTATGGTTTGAGTAAAAGGTTCTGTATTTTGAAATAATATAGGTAAAGGGCTTGGTAACGGGTTGTCATTAGAATCATAATAGTGTATCGTTAAGCCTATTTGATTTCCAATTATTTCTTGTTCTAAAGCAGAAGTGTCAAATTCGACGTATCCATCTCCTAGCTCGCAAGAATATAAATTATTGGGTTGGTTTATATTTGGTTGTGTTATAGTTTGCAATTGCAGTATGGTTTCGGCATAGCAGGTTGTATTGATATCTTCAACTCTTATTGTTATCAATTCATTAAAAGGGTTAGAATTTGTAAAAGGATTAGGTAAGGGACTTAACAATTGATTGCCACTTTGGTCAAAATAACTAACTGTCATTCCAGTTTGCCCATTCAAGACTTGGTTTTCTACATTGGAGGTATTAAAATATTCAGAAATACCATCGTTGTTATCATCACAACCATATATTATTTGTAATTGATCTGCTTCAGGATTATCATTCACTATCAAGTTGACATTGGTTTGAGATGAGCAATTGGTTATTGAATTGGTAACTATGGCTTTAATATAATCTTGATTTGCAGTAAGGTTTTGAAAATTAGTATAATCAGAGACAGAAATCAAACTATTATTACTATCATATAGTGCAACGGTTAAATCGGATTGTCCGTTTATTATTTCAATTGGCAGGTTAGTTAAATCAAATAGCGTAAAGCCATCTTCATCAATATCACATGACAGCATATCATCAATTTGAGGTATGACGGGTAATGTGTCTACAATTAAATTAAACGAAGTTTCAGTGAAACAACACAAATCATTGCTGTTACTTACTCTTACAGTTATTAGTTGAGAATTAGGTTGCGTGTTGGTAAAAGGGTTCGGTAATGGGCTTGGTAGCACATCACCGTTTTGGTTATAATAGGAAACTATAACTCCAGTTTGCCCATTTAATACTTCCGATTCTATAATTGAGGTGTCAAAACTAGAAGATATTCCAGACCCAAAAGTATCTTCGCATGCATAAATATCAGTAATTGGATATGCAATTGGGGGTTCTGCGACAGAAATGGTCTCATTTATTATATAGGTTGTTTGGTCGGTTTGTGTAATTGTTGCTGTGATAGAATATTGACCGGATGACGAAAAATCATGTGTTGGTGAGATTAAAGTTGAGTTATTGTTAACTCCAGAAGCCGGGTCACCAAAATCCCAAAGAACTGAACTTATATTGTTTATATTGTTTAGTCGAAATTCTTTGTTTGTCTCGGTACAATCATTTGTATAATTTAGGGTAAAAGGGTAGATTGTGTTATTTACAGTTCCTGTAATGTTAATGAAAAAATTATAATTAGAGCCTGGCCATAAACTGTTAATAATTTCGTCGGAGTTTATATATTCTTGACCTGCAATACAGCCTCTGTACCAAGAAACTCCTGTGTCGTTTTCTGTACCAGCAATATGAGCAAGGCTAGAAGCATTGACAGTGGCTACTTTTTGAACCTCCACTAAAATTCTCTCCGCAGTCGCCGGTATTATTATTGGATTGTCAAAAACAACGGTGATAATCGTAGCATTTGGATTTTGAATATAGGGAAGAGTTTGTATTTGGCTACTTCCAATCAAAGTTGCTGAAGAAAAAGAATCAGGAAAGTTATTGTCAATCTCATATATGTTAAATTTTACTTTTGCACCCCATGTTGTATAACTAATTCCGACCTGTCCTTCTGTGATAATCAATTCTTCATTTGTATCAATCCCATAACTCGATAGTACAAAATCCCTGGCCCAATAAATGCCCCCAGTATATGAACATGAATGATTTGTTGTTTTTATTAATGGGCCACAGTTATGGGTTAAGGTAGTTTGGGCGATAGAAAAAAAACTCCAATTAAGAGTTATTATGATGAAAAATATTAAGTATTTTCTTTTATTCATGTTTTCAGCCTGTTGCCAACGTAGGGATAAACACACCGGTGTTTATTCCGTATATAGCACTAATATAGTGTATTTTGTTTTTATTTGGTTTTTGGTTTTTTTGTTTTTTTTGGGAGGTGTATTTACTTTGGAGACGAAAGGATTCGTGCGTGTGCGGTGGTGGGCACGGATTGCAAATCCGCGGTATTGGATTTTCCGAAACTTATCAAGCACAAAACTACGCTGGACAATTCCTAAGGAATTTTACAGGTGTGTACTTGCCAAAGCAATTGATTATACATTGTGTTGTAAGCAGTTATTTTATTAGTCTAAATGAATTTAGATATGGTTCAATTAATTCTTGTTCTTCTCCAAAATAGGTGATTTGATAAGACCTATTCCCAACAAAAAATAACTTTCCTTTTATTCCGCCCTTTAATCCTTTCGGCACATCAGCATTTGGATTCAGCGAAAATTCAAAATATTGTCCATTCAGATTATATTGTTCGGTTGGCTCTTGTTTGGTTAGCCTAAATACTCCGCCATATTTAGCCTCAAGTGTTTTCAAAATCTGATTATATGCTTGTTCTTTAGTCCAAGATTCTGACTCCATTATATATTTAGGAAAATCAATATATTCAGCCATATAAATCATTTGTTGTCCAGCTACAGCTTGATAATTATAAATTTTATATTTATCCGTTCCAATTTGGTTGTCGATTACCCTCAAAGTCGGTTTCATAGGAAATTTGATTGTAAAATTCCCACTTTCTGAAGCGTATTCGTCAGATTCGGTTTTATATATTTCAGTTTTGTCTTTTGTTTGTGATTGACAAGAATTTAACGTGAAAATTGTCAATAAAATCAACAACAAATTTTTATTCATAAAGTTTGGTTTTAATTGCATACAACTCCTTATATATGGAACAATATACTCAATAATAGGATTAATTTGACGGATATACGCACCTATTTGATAAGTTTTTGTTGAGGTGCGGCGTGTCTCATTTAACGTTTTTCGGTATTGTTGCCAACGCGTTATATAAGTCATAAATATACTTATATCCCCTGAATTTTTGGGATATGAACATTTTTTGTTACTCCTTATAATGTATATGAGCAGTCAAGGAAAGTAAAGAAGCACAAAAAAAACCACAGACTCTTACGAAGCTGTGGTTTTTGAAATTATAGAGCCTATGCCCTATCTGAAAGGTAGTGGTTTACTTTCTGATTTTCTTGAAAGCAAAGCCAGAAATTTGTTTGTACTGATCGCTACTGTTACCGTAGATGGCTTTTGTGGCGCGTTTTACGGCTCCGTAGGTTGCTACATAGCCTGTAAAATCTGCATTGAAAAACTCGTTGCGGATGGTCATTGCGGTGCTGTAATCGGCGTTGGTTTTGTAGAATGCGGTGTTGCTCTCTATCATGGCATCTCTCTTGTCTTCTAGTGAGACGATTTTGAGGTCTATCACATTAGGGTCGTACTCTGGGCATGCCCTGGCTACGCCCAAAAGTCCATTGAAGTGTCCGACTTGTTGTACATAGGAGGTTTGGCAGGCGGAGATGTGCTTTTGGTCAGTGTCACTTGCCTTGACCTTGATGATGCGGTGACCATCAATCTTATCTACATAATGTTTGGCATCTTCTAGAACCTTTAATGAAGCTCCGGAGGCTGCCAACTCGTTGAGGATGCGTCGTGCAAATGATGCCAACTTGCGGTAGACATCTTGACGGGCGGTGATGTCTGTTTTTCGGGCTTGCTTGGCGTCTTGGACGTCGTTAATGTATGCTGCCCCCTGAATGTTTTTAGCTTCTAGGCTGGCTGGTAGCAAGGCAGCGTTGCTAGGGATGTAACTGGCGCCCCATGACATGATTATTAAAAGGACTTGCTCACCGTATGAGACGTTTTCGGAAATGCCAGACTCGTAGATGCGGCGTTTTTTTGGGGCTTTTAATTTGGGACTTGCTTTGGCTGTTTTCTTACCGAAGCGTTTTTGCCGGGCATCTTGCTCGGCTTTCTTTTTTTGCTCCTCAAGATAGGTTTCTATTGCTTGCGTATAGATATCGTTTGTGTTTGTGATTTCTTCTTTCATGCGGTTAGAAGACGTTTCGTTGTTTTGTGGCTCAACATTGCCATTCAAAGTTTCATCATTTGTGTTCATAAATAATGTATTCAAATTAGGTTATGGAATCGCTGGTCCGTTTCGTTTCCCATACACATGCTCGGTCCTGATTCCTAATGGTAACAGCGCATGGGTTTGTTGTATCAGATAGACAAAATAATTGTCATCCGATGATTCACTCGGTATTTAATTGAAAATAGTAAAAGGCCTTTTGAAGTCTCTGACCTTTAGACAGCCACTCGAGATTAGCAGCTAACTGTTTTGATGACTTTCAATTCAAAGATATAAAAAGGTTTGATATGACAATCATTTTATCGTGATTATTTTACACTTTAACCTAATATAGTGTATTTCATCGATGTTTTGTGCTTAAAGCAGTATTGATATCAGCTAAAATTTTTTTCATTTTATTCTTATAAAACGTTAGTTTTAGGTGGTTTGAAGTTATTTTATTCAAATAAATACGGTAAAACGCACCGCAAATAATGGTAAAGAATCGTTTGAATCATATGCCTTGGGCTTGATCAGTATTCACTTCGAAAATTGCTTCGCCAGTTCGCTGCGCTCGAGTCTGCGGATTTTCCAAAGTCAGTTTTTATCGGTAAACGTCTGTGCCGAGACACGCCACAACTCATACACAAAACCGTCAGCCAAAACATAAAAAATCGGAAATTCGATATTTAATACCTGAACCTAAAAAAAATATTTCATTAACATTTTTTTTTGAAAAATTGGACGATAATACATTTAAACCTATTTTTGTGCTTTTTAACGGTCTTTATAATCTCAAAAACCGAATTTACTTATGAAATTTAAATCACACTTTTAACTAATTCTCGCCATCAGTCGTTTTTATCAATTGCATAAACGACAGATGTTGTTAACAAACCTCAAATTATAAAACCATTAAATTATTAACCATGAAACAAATTTACATTCTAACATTTATTTTTCTTTTTATTAGTATTAAATCTCTAAATGCTCAAACTTTAGACCTTGACTTTACAGGAACTTGTGGGGCCAATACTGGACTAAACGAACAACAAACTATTGCCCAATCATTTACCGCTGGGGTTTCTGGAGATTTGAACATTATTAACGTTGGTGTTTCTATTAATGCCTGCACCGAGACTACAGTTATGAACTGTATCGCAACAATTTATGAAGGAGACTGTAATGGTACAGTATTAGCTACTCAATCTTTTGCGTTTTCTACAGATTCCAATACTGCATTATCGATGAAAGAGATTTCATTTGCTTCTCCTGCTAATGTTGTTTCAGGTCAAGTCTACACACTTGAAATTTCAACACTTCCAAACCAAAATTGTAATATAAGTCCATTTAATCCATCAGAGTTTGAAACCGTAAGTGGTAAGTGGCACGGTGAAAATGCTGCTAATTGTGGAGGTTCTTATTCTGGAGGAACTGCCTATGATCCTGGTTGTGTGGTATATGATTTTGACTATTATATTCAAACTTATGTCGCGTCACCTTTCGACGTTGACTTTACAGGAACTTGTGGGGCTAGTATTGGACTAAGCGAAGAACAAACTATTGCTCAATCATTTACCGCTGGGGTGTCTGGAGATTTGAACACAATTAACGTTGGTGTTTCTATTAATGCCTGCATCGAGACTACAGTTATGAACTGTGTCGCAACAATTTATGAAGGAGACTGTAATGGTACAGTATTAGCTACTCAATCATTTGCATTTCCTACAGATTCCAATAATGCATTATCGATGAAAGAGATTTCATTTTCTTCTCCTGCTAATGTTGTTTCAGGCCAAGTTTACACCCTTGAAATTTCAACACTTCCCAACCAAAATTGTAATATAAGTCCATTTAATCCATCAGAGATTGAAACCGTAAGAGGTAATTGGCACGGTGAAAATGCTTCTAATTGTGGAGGTTCTTATTCTGGAGGAACTGCCTATGTTCCTGGTTGTGTCGCATTTGATTTTGATTATTATATTCAAACTTCTATCAATTCAACTTTGAGCACAACTAATCATGATCAAAATAAATCAATTACAACTTTATTCCCTAATCCTTCGTCAGATTTTGTACAAGTTTCAGGGCTAGAACAAAATGAATCATTTGAGATATACAATATTGTAGGTGTTAAGATGAAATCAGGAAAAGTTTCAAACAATCAAAAGATTGACATTCAAAACTTTTCAACTGGAGTATATTTTTTGAAATTTGACTACGGGAATACAATAAAATTTATAAAAAAATAAAAACAAATAACGTTAGCTAACACGGTATTTAAAAAAAATAGTAGTTAAGAGCCTAATGGAAAGGTTGGTTCTTTTCTGCTATTTTTTTATATCTTTAAACCGATAGTATCACACTACTTAACTGCTACTTTCCATATACATAAACGTTCCCAAACATTAAAAACAATAGAAAGATATGAAAAATTGGAATTTTAAGTTAAAAAAACAACCGAAAGAAGTTATTGAAAAACTAACGTCTGAACTTAACTCAATTGGAGGATTTTCATTTAACAGCAAAAACACGAACGCCTTTAGTTTCCGTAAGAGGATTTTGTACCCTTGGTATTATGCATTCCAAAACTGGACTGTTGTTAATGGCGAATTAGTAGAAAATAATGTTGAGAATATAACAGAAGTTAAAATTTCATTCAAACAGCACTTTTTAATAATATTAATTATAATTGCGCATCTTATTCTTGGATTGGGACTTATTCTAGGACTATTCCTAGCGACAAACAATCAACCTCTAACTTATATTTTAGGTGGACTAGTTATCGTTTTCGGAATAATTATTTGGATGACGGCAACTAGGAAATTTAAAAACGATTCTAAAAAATACAAAGTACTAATAACCAATGCATTTGGAATTTGAAAAAAAATAACGATTGGCGAAGTCTGACCTGTAGACAGCCACTCGAGATTAGCAGCTAATTGTTTTGATGACTTTCAATTTAAAGATATAAAAAAATTTCATGTGATAATCATTTTAGTTTGTGATAAAGAATCGATAGAATGAATGGATATTCTCATCGAAAAATTTAACTGAACTTTATTTTGAATCCCAAAATTCACTAATTTCACTTTCATAAAAACCAATACCATGAGCGAAGAATTAGAGAATTTGGAAAACCCTATTGAAGATAATTTTGATGATTTGGACGATGATGATTATGATTATGACGATGATGACGATTATGAAGAATTTGAAACTGATGAGAACAACTTTAAATTAGGGGAGTTCGGTGTTATGATGGGCAAGGTGCTTGGCCCCAATGTAAAGGAATATCTGGCCGAGTATTACGGCGAGGAGGTAATGGCAAATCTTGAAGCCGAGACCTACCTAGAGATTGAAAGGATTATTAAAGACTACTTCTATTATGAATGTCAGGACATTCCGGATGATTTGTACAACCATAGAAGCATCCCCCATGAAGAGCTTGAAGCTTTCGAAAAATCGTACGTTTATACCCCAAAATCTTTTGACTGGCCCAAAAGAACTGACCTATGGTTTGAAAGGGATTTTGGTAACAATGATGACGAGGCATTTGAAGAAGTGGAGAATTACCTTAAAGATAGCGACCCCATAGATCTAACCAAAGAGGAGCTAATGGCAAGAAATGTCATAGAAGCTGCTGATAACCTATTGAATGACCATGTTACCTTTGCCGATTTCACAAAAAGAGGCTATGAAAAACTTTCGGTAGAATTTCTACAGTATTTAGATAAGAGACTTGCCTTAGACCTAGAGATTACCACAGAAGAAGGGTTTATAAAGATTGAAGATACCATCTATTGGCTCATCACCGAAATGTTGAATGAATTGTTTGGCGCGGTTAATTATGATATTAAGAATATGCAGGGGTCAGAGTAGATTTTAATTTTACAGAAGCATTCGAATGTTCCATTAAAAAAGCCAAATTCCATTACGTGGTATTTGGCTTCCCTCATCATAGCTAGCAGAAGACTAACTCAACTAACTTTTAATTGTGGCGTAACGAATAAATCAATTCTTTTTTATTCATTTTGCTGCGGCCTTCAATGCCAATTTCTTTTGCTTGATCGTAGAGTTCCTTTTTCGTACGGTCCTCATAGGGTTTGGCCTTCCCTCCTTTTTTCCCCGGGTTCTTCGAGTTTGCGATGCGGGCAGCTTTCTCTGGGCTGTTCCCCTCGCGTATCAAGGCTTCATACACAGCATCGTTTTTGATGCTCGGGCCATGGTCCTTTGGTTTTGCCATAATTTCTACAATTTATAAGTTTTAAAAATCCTCAAGCGCTCTCGCCCTCAAGGATTTCAGTATGATAATAAATGATATAAAAATCAAACGTCAAACATCTGAAGTTTAACGTCTAAAATATTGCATTTACTTATGCAGTCTGTTCCTCATGCTTACCTTCGTAAACTTCCTCTACCAACTTACTGTTAAATGCTGGCAAATCTTCAGGCGAACGACTTGTCACAAGTCCTTCGTCTACTACGACTTCTTCATCTACCCAGTTTGCGCCTGCATTAATCATATCAGTCTTGATAGAACTAAAAGAGGTAATTTTACGTCCTTTTAAAACATCGGCTTCTGCCAATAACCATGGCCCGTGGCATATTGCCGCAACTGGCTTTTGGTTCTCAAAAAAGGATTTCACAAAGTTTACTGCTGTTTTATTACGTCTCAACTTATCTGGATTGATAACGCCACCTGGTAATACCAATGCGTTATAATCAGATTGTGAAACAGAATCTAATGTTTTATCAACTTTATAACTGTTGCTCCAGTTACCGTCGCTCCAACCTTTGATCTCTCCAGATTCTTCTGAAATGATATGGACTTCAGCTCCTGCTTTTTCCAAAGCTTCTTTTGGAGATTTCAATTCACTCTCTTCAAATCCATTGGTTGCTAATATTGCGACTGTCTTCTTATTCAAATTTTCCATTGTTGTTTTGGTTTTTGTATTAGTATTTGTTTTTGTTTTTTAATCTTATCCCTAAATTAAGAAAATACAGAGCCATTACCAATGATATAGAGCGTTTTAACCTAACTTTAATATATTATGTTAAGGGCTCTTAAAACGAGAGAAAAAGTAGAATAAATTGAATTAAGAGAGAATAATTGAAGCTGTGATGGTATACTTTTAATTAAAAATACGCACGATCAGTTCCTTCAACAAGTCACCTTGTGAAACGGCATTTGCACCTACACCTTTGCTCTTAACGTCAAAGTCACGCAAGGTCGCCACCACAGTGCTGACCTTTCTCATAGGGAAGTTATGCGCAGCAGTAATGTACTCATTCACAAAATACGGATTGATTTTTAAGGAGGATGCAACGTTACGCGGCGACTTATCCGACAACCCATGAAACTGTAACAATTGCGAGAAGAAATTAAATAACAAAGACACCGTCACCACCATGGGATTATCCTTCGGGTTATCCGCGAAATACGTAATGATTTGATGCGCCTTCAACACATTGCGATCACCAATGGCTTTGCGCAATTCAAAATTGTTATAATCCTTGCTGATCCCAATATTCTCCTCTATATGTTGCGGTGTAATCTGTGTGCCTTTTGGCAGTACAATTTGAAGTTTTTCCAATTCATTATTGATCTTGCTCAAATCTGTACCGAGAAACTCGACCAACATCTGTGACGCTTTCGGCATAATCGTGTACCCTTGACCACTCAACACACGACGGATCCATTCACCCACCTGATTTTCATAAAGCTTTTTGCTTTCATAGACGATCGCTTCTTTTTTCAGTGTTTTATAGAGTGCCTTTCGTTTATCAATGGTTTTGTACTTATAGTTCATCACCAAAATCGTTGAAGGCTGCGGCTGCTTCGCGTATTCGACCAGTTTCTCAATAGTACGTGATAAGTCTTGTGCTTCTTTCACAATCACCACTTGGTAGTCCGCCATCATCGGGTAGCGTTTGGCATTGCTCACAATGTCTTCAATCGTCACATCACGACCATACAGCACCATTTGATTAAAGCCTCTCTCTTCTTCCGAAAGCACATTGTTCTGAATATAATCTGAAATCTTATCAATATAATATGGCTCTTCACCCATCAAAAAGTAAATCGGCTTTAGCTTTTTGGCGTTGATGTCGTTAATTAAGAGTTTAATGTCGTCCAATTGGAATGAAATTTCAAATTATAGTTAAAAAAGTCCAAACCAAAAACCAATTTGTTGTTAGGAGTTTGGTAGTTGTATTTTGAAGTTTAACTTTGGAAAAAAGAACCCAATTTAGTTTGCAAGCACTCAACTTTCCAAAGTATCCGTTTCGATTCAAAAATAATGAAAATAAAATTTCTATTTTCGATGTCATTCGTAAAAGATTCTTCATTTTACAACCAGAAGAATGGGTACGCCAACATTGTGTGCATTATTTATTGAATGAAAAAAACTATCCGCAGTCGCTCATCAATGTTGAAAAGGAATTGACTGTGAACAATTTGAAGAAGCGATATGATATTGTGGTTTTTAACATAGATGGAAGTATTCATTTGATTGTGGAATGTAAAGCACCACAAATCTTTATTCATCAAGATACCTTTGATCAAATTGCGCGTTATAATTTAGAAATGAAAGCCACCTATTTAATGGTCACCAACGGAATTAATCATTATTATTGCCAAATGGATTTTGAAGAGGAACGTTATGTATTCTTGAAAGACATCCCTAATTATTCTATGTAGCCTATCGTGTCTAAAATTGCTATCGTTATACTAAATTGGAACGGAAAGAAACTCCTCGAGACCTTTCTTCCATCCGTTATGGCCTATTCCAAAGAAGCTGACATCTATATTGCAGACAATGCGTCTACGGATGATTCTGTCCAATATGTTCAAGTCAATTTTCCTGATGTTACAATCATTCAAAACAAAGAGAACGGAGGGTATGCAAAAGGTTACAACGATGCATTAAGACTCATTGAGGCAGATATTTTCTGTTTATTGAATAGCGATGTCGAAGTTACTGAAGGTTGGTTACCACCTATTATGAAGGTATTTCAAGACAAGAATGTTTCTATTGTGCAGCCCAAATTATTAGACTATCACAAAAAAGATCATTTCGAATACGCTGGAGCTGCAGGCGGATTTATTGACAAATATGGTTACGCCTATTGCCGTGGACGTATCTTTGACACGATTGAAAAGGATGAACACCAATATGATGATTCCACTATTTTTTGGGCCTCAGGTGCCTGCTTTTTTATAAGAGCTGATGTTTTTAAGGCCTTAAACGGTTTTGATGAATCATTCTTTGCCCATTTTGAAGAAATCGATTTATGTTGGAGAGCGTTTAATCAAGGCTACGTTTCAATGTATGTCAGCGACTCAACAGTATTTCATGTTGGAGGCGCAACTTTGAATAATTCCAATCCAAAAAAGACCTATTTCAACTTTCGAAATAGTTTATATACAATAATAAAAAACGCAGGTGGCAATCTCCTCCTTATTATAATAATACGAATGGTATTGGACGGACTTGCTGGTTTCAAATTCCTATTGGAATTAAAACCACTACATCTGCTAGCAATTCTCAAGGCACATTTGAGTTTTTATGCCACTTTACCGTCACTCTTGAAGCATCGAAAACAATTGAAACAGACTGATACTTATTATAATACCAAATCAATTGTTTGGTCTTACTTCATTAAGCAACACAAACGTTTCAATAGTTTATAAAAAGTGTTAAATTTTTTGTTAATACATAACCAAGCGATTGTTTTTTCCATAATTTTGAACTGTTAAATTTTAAATTATTTAATCTCAACTACTATGAAAAAACTAATGTTATTACCTGTGCTTTCATTGTTTATTTTAAGTTCATGTGTGTCTAAAAAACAGTTCACAGACCTTGAAGCAAAACAAAAAGAAACACAAGATTTATTGAATTCTGCAACTGTAAAATTAAATAGTTGCTTATCTGACAAGGCTGCGGCTGATGCAAGAGTAGCCGGTATGCAAGATCAATTGGCCGATTTGCGTAGCACAAATCAAGATTTGATCAACACGAAAGGGAATTTGACCACCTTAACACAAAAAGGTGCAGAGAACCTTGAAAAATCATTGGAGAGCTTGAAAGAGAGAGATTTAAAGATCACTCGTTTGCAAGATGCCTTAACACGTAAAGACAGTGTGACGTTGGCAATTGTTACAAGTTTGAAGCGTGAAGTTGGAATGAACGACGAAGACATTCAAATCAATGTTGAAAAAGGAGTTGTTTATATCTCTATCGCTGACAAATTATTATTCCAAAGTGGAAGTTACAACGTAACTACCAAAGCTAAAGATGTTTTAGCTAAAGTGGCTAAAGTTGTAAACAGCAAACCAGATTTCGAATGTATGGTAGAAGGTCATACTGACAACGTTCCTTACAAAAAAGGTGGTGTGTTAGAAGACAACTGGGATTTAAGTGTGAAACGTGCTACTTCCATTGTAAGAGTTCTTGAAGATTTGGGTGTGAATCCAAAACAATTGATCGCTGCTGGACGTGCGGATTACGTGCCATTAGTATCTAATGATACTGCTGAAAACAGAGCAACAAACAGACGTACTCGTATTTTAGTATTACCTAAAATTGACCAATTCTACGAAATGGTTGAAAAGGAAATGAAAAACTTGGCTGAAAAGAAATAATCAGCTTCAAATATTTAAGAAGGTCCAATCGCTCCATAGTATCGGAAGATTGGACTTTTTCTTTTAATATTTTTAAATTGAGGTTATAATTGAAAACGATTGAACTATATCGTTTTGACCAAAGAAGAAATGGTAGAGACTAAAAAACAACGAATTTCATTAAGCATCTTTTTTCTGTTGTCAGGATTTTGTTTTGCTTCATGGGCATCACGTATTCCGACAATTAAAACCCTCTATGCACTTAACGATGCGGAACTTGGCAATCTTCTATTGACGTTGCCCATCAGCTCATTGGTCGGTGTTCCCATATCTGGATGGTTGGTGGCAAAGTTCGACAGCCGGACGCCATTGGTTGTGTCATTCATTCTTTTCAGTATGTCTTTGGCAATGATTGGTTATTCGTCATCGATACTTTTCCTGATTGTAGCGATTTTTCTGTTTTCATTCTGTATGCGTATCATCAATATCTCGATGAATACTCAATCTATCACGCTACAAAAGAGTTTTGCCAAAAAAATAGTAGGTTCGTTTCATGGTATTTGGAGCACTGGAGGAATTGTTGGGGTTGGTTTTTCAACATTAATGGTCAATGCAGATATTTCAATACAAATTCACTTTTTAATAGTCTCAATCCTTTCGCTGATCGTGTCTTTTGCGGCATATCCGTACTTACTTAAAAATGATAAATCACCAAGTGGCAACAAAATAATTTTTGGCAAGCCAGATAAACAAATCTTGTTGCTAGGACTTCTCGTGTTTTTTGCAGCAGTTTGTGAAGGAGGCATTTTTGATTGGAGCGGCGTGTACTTTAAAGATGTCGTAAAAGTAGAATTATTTACGGTCGGCTATCTGATATTTATGGTGTTTATGGCACTGTCACGTTTTTTCTCTGATGTTCTGATTGAAAAAATTGGAATGAAGCGTATGTACATTATCAGTGCTTCATTGATAACTTTAGGGATATCAGTATTGACCCTTTTACCCTTTTTCTGGCCAGCCCTTATTGGTTTGAGTATAACAGCTATCGGTGTTGCAGCAATATTTCCAATGACCTTCATTCTAGCGGGAACTTCTTCTAAATATTCTGCGGGAATGGCCATTTCAATTGTGGCAACATATGCAATTGTTGGAATGCTTATAGGTCCACCATTAATTGGTTATATCGCACATGCCTTTAACTTGAAGGTCGCATTTGTTATCTTCATCATCTCTGGATTGATGTTTATTCCCATCAGTAGACTGTTTTTTAAATATAATAAGGAAGGTGCTTAAAAGATTTCGAGACTGCCCTTACCCTCTCTAACTATTATTGGTTCTTCTTCAGAAAGGTCAATGACCGTCGACGCATGGTTATCACCATACCCACCATCGATGACCAAATCGACAAGGTTGTCCCATTTTTCAAGAATCAACTCCGGATCAGTTGTATACTCGATGATTTCATCTTCATCATGAATAGAGGTCGAAATAATCGGATTACCTAACTGACGAACAATTTCTAAAGCAATGTTATTGTTTGGCACACGAATACCGACCGTTTTTTTCTTTTTAAAAGGATGCGGCAACGAGCTCGCTCCAGGAAGGATAAAGGTATAAGGTCCTGGCAACGCCCTTTTCAATATTTTAAAAGTTCGTGTGTCAATTTGCTTGACATAATCACTCAAATTACTCAAATCGTGACAGATGAATGAAAAATTTGACTTCTCGAGCTTCACACCCTTTATTTGTGCAATGCGCTCCAAAGCTTTCATATTATTAATATCACATCCCAAACCATACACAGTGTCGGTTGGATAGATGATCAATCCGCCTTTCTTCAACACCTTGATCACCTTCTTGATTTCCTTCGGATTTGGATTCTCTTCGTAAATTCTAATAAATTCAGCCATAATAAGTACCTTCATCAATACGTTTACAATGTAAATAATATTTTTGTTATGAAAGCACTAAAATTCCTTTTCCTTTTCTCGATACTCTTTGTGCTCACATCATGTAGTGATACCGAAGACAATAGCGGCCAACAATTGAATGTATTAGAATATTATGAAGAATTGAACATTTCTTATGGTGAAGATAGTGATCAAACGTTTGATTTATACCTTCCTGCAAATCGTAGCATAGACACAAAAGTGATGATTCTCATACATGGTGGCGGTTGGTCCAGTGGCGACAAAGCCGATATGAACGGATTTAGGGATATCATCCGACAAGATTTACCCAATGTTGCGATTGTGAACATGAATTATCGTTTAGCGGATGCCAATAACGGTCCTTACCCAATGCAAATCAACGATATCACTTCGGTTGTCAATTATCTGAAATCCGTCGACGATGAATTTGTATTTTCTGATGATTATGGTTTTGTTGGCGTCAGCGCAGGAGCACATTTATCTCTTCTATGGAGTTACGCTTTTGATACGCAAAGCAATGTAAAAATGGTCGGCAGTGTTGTAGGACCAACAAACTTTACAGATCCAGCATATCTTAGCAGCACAGATCCTGTAATTCGAACTTTTATGGATTTATATGGCGTTGATGCCTCCACAGAATTTCTCGAAGAGGTGAGTCCATACCATCAAGTGACAGCTGCTGCTCCGCCAACTATTTTATTTTATGGTGGTCAAGATCCTTTGATTCCAACAACGCAAGGCACAGATATGCGAGACAAATTGAATGAACTTGGAGTGACCAATGAATTTACCTTGTATCCAGACGCAGGTCATGGATGGGTTGGATTGGAATTACTGGATACGTGGATTAAATTAAAAACATTCACACAAACGCATCTTGAATAATGAATAATGAATAATGAATAATGAATAATGAATAATGAATAATGAATAATGAAATTTAAAAATTCTATTTCCAATTATCCATAAAATCATAATTTAAAAGCATTGGATTTTGATACTGAATATTTAACCCAAAACATCCAGCTTCGCAAAACGGAGCAATAACTTTTTAACACCTCCATGCTCAAAATTGATTTCCGCCTTGGTGTCAGCACCATCACCTTCTATTTTGAGAACTTCTCCTTTGCCAAATCGCATGTGTTCTACCACATTACCTACGGCGAGCTTCCCGTCAAATAAGTTGACATTTGGACTACCTACAGATTTCCCTATTGGTTTTAATTTGGCCGGTGGAATGAATTTAGGCGGTTTTTCTTCCGATTTTCGTTTGATGGGTTTTTTAAAACGAATTTGATTCGGTTCAACATCTCCAAATATGTCAGGATTTAACATGGGGTTGAAGCGTCTATCGTCAATTGGTGTTAAGATCTCTAGAAATTCATCATCGATTTCCTCAATGAAACGACTGGGTTCGGCATCAATCAATTTTCCCCAGCGATAACGTGACATGACGTAGGTTAAATAAGCTTGTTTTTCAGCTCGCGTGAGTGCTACATAAAACAAACGACGCTCTTCTTCCAATTCGCTTCTGGTATTCATGCTCATGGCACTTGGGAATAAATCTTCCTCCATTCCAACTATATACACATACGGAAACTCCAATCCTTTTGCTAAATGAATGGTCATCAAAGCAACTCTGTCGGTATCGCCCTTATCATTGTCCGCATCGGTCGCCAAGGCCACATCTTCCATAAATTCCGCAATGCTTCCAGTAGCGTCCGCTAATTCTTCTTGTCCATCTACAAAATCCTTAATACCATTGAGCAACTCCTCAATATTTTCCATCTTGGCTACACCTTCCGGAGTGCCATCATTGTTATATTCTCTAATAATCCCTGTAACCTTGGTCACCTGATCAGCAAGCTCAAAGGCATTGGCTGTTTGGTTCATAACCTGAAAACTCTCAATCATCGTTACAAAATTCTGCAACTTTGTTTTCGTACCAGAATTAATATTGATATCCAGTTTCCCAATGTGTTTCATCACCTCAAAAATGGATTTATCATAACTATTGGCAGCCACAATCAAGCGATCGATGGTGGTTTGACCAATGCCTCGTCCCGGAAAATTAATCACACGCTTTAATGCTTCCTCATCGGCAGGGTTTAGTACCAACCGCAAATAAGACAACACGTCCTTTATTTCTTTTCTTTGGTAAAAAGATAACCCACCGTATATTCTGTAAGGAATACTACGCTTGCGAAGCGCATCTTCCATCGCTCGCGATTGGGCATTTGTTCGATAAAGGATCGCAAAATCAGAGTGTTTCATCTGGTTCTGCATTTTGTTTTCAAAAATAGAACTCGCCACGTAACGACCCTCGTCACCATCTGTCATCAATCGGTTGACCTTTATTTTAGTACCTTCATCATTGGCAGTCCAAACAATTTTATCAAGCTTGGTCTTATTCTTGTCGATGACTGAATTGGCTGCATTAACGATGTTTTTCGTAGAGCGATAATTTTGTTCCAGTCGATAGACCTTTACATCATCATAATCACGCTGAAAATTGAGGATGTTATTAATGTTCGCCCCACGAAACGCATATATACTCTGCGCATCATCACCTACAACACAAATATTCTGGAACTTATCAGATAAGGCTCTCACAATCAAATATTGCGAATGATTGGTATCCTGATACTCATCCACAAGAATATATCGAAAACGATTTTGATATTTCGCCAACACATCTGGATAACGCGTTAGCAACTCATTGGTCTTTAATAATAAATCATCAAAATCCATGGCGCCAGCCTTAAAACAACGGTCTACATAATTTTTGTAGATCTCACCCAAACGAGGTCGCTTTGCCATGGCATCGGCTTCAATGAGTTCAGGGTTTTGAAAATAAGCTTTGACTGTAATTAAACTGTTTTTATAGCTAGAAATTCGCGAATAGATTTGCTTGTATTTGTAAACGTCTTTATCAAGATTCATTTCTTTTATAATGGAAGAAATAAGGCGTTGTGAATCTTGTGTATCATAAATCGTAAAATTGCTAGGATAACCGAGTTTATCGGCCTCAAAACGCAATATTTTTGCAAAAACCGAGTGAAATGTTCCCATCCAAAGGTTTTTTGCTTCACTTTGGCCAACAATACTTGAAATTCTAGATTTCATTTCTTTAGCAGCCTTGTTGGTAAAGGTCAACGCCAAAATATTAAAAGGATCGACGCCTTCACTCATCAAATAAGCAATGCGAAAGGTCAATACACGTGTTTTACCAGAACCTGCGCCAGCAATAATAATCATTGGGCCGTCTTTCTGTATGGTTGGTGCTAATTGTGCTTCGTTTAATTGACTTAAATAGGTTTCCAAAATGTCTAAAATTTTCAGTTGGTGAAATTAACCAAAGTGATGGTTTTTGTGAGGGAATTTTGTGAATAATTATAAACAATTTCAAGAATCAAGCAGTTCTATTTCTTGCCATCTCCCGTCAACGCATTCAATAAACCAGCACTAGCATTCAACCAAATAAAGTTGAAAACCGACTTGGTTTTATCGCGCTCCACATTATTTTTATAGCCCTCTCTATAATGATCAGATTCATTACCACTATCCTTTTTTATGAACAGGTTTGCAACGGCAGACAGAAAATTGTTTTTTTCTTTTCCATCTTTTTGCAGAATGACCACCTTGAAATTATCGTAATTGATTCGTAAATCAACATTAGCGTCCTGTGCATTTCCATCAATTGTAAAATACGTTTTTAATAGTTCACCTTCAAATTTAACCTTCAGATTGGGTTGCGCAAACGGGTTTAAATCCTTTGCAGGCAATCTCCCAATATCAGCTTTGAAAATGAAATGATCATTGACATTGTTAACATCGAAATACCAATTGACATTTATCGGCGTAGATTTCATAAAAATGGCATCGATGTCAAGTGTCGTTTTTTCAGAACCACTGTAAGTATTGCTTAAATTTTTGATCTTCGCATTAAGTTTGGAAAATGAAATGGTCCCGGCAGTATTCTCTGCCTTTACTTTTTCTGAATAGTTAATTGTCGCATTTTTCAATAAAATCTCATTTAAAGTAAGATTGAACTTAAGATTACGCAACATCTTACTATACAATGATTTAATTGTCGTGTCATCTGCAATTAATTTATTCCTGTAAATGTTCATTCTAGATTTTTCGATTATTAGACTAGGTGATTTGAAATAAAAGACCGAGTCCTGCTCATATCCAAAATCCTGGTCATTCAACTCAACAGAATTAATAGTAATATCGAAATGATCACGCTCATAAGGAATCATTCTGTCAAATTGAGATTTTGAATATTTAGTATATAATTTCAATCCGTCAAATTTAGAATTACCTTTAGTTAATTTCGAAGTAGAAATCTCAAGATTCTCATAAGGACTCATTTGATAGAAAAGGTTGTTAAAATGCACGTTATAGTCGCTAAATGCGAAGGGAATCCTTTGCTTGACGGATTTCTCATTAAGTTGAATACCCATAACATTTGCCGTGAAATTTTCCGTTTTAAGCATCAGCGAATCGGATTCAAGATTTCTAACCGAAACTTCTCCCTTCTGGATGTTAATCCTCTGTATTGAAATATCTTGCTTTAATTTTTCTAGTTTTGAATATTTGTATTCGCTCTTACTCACCAGAGGATTGTGATAATAGATTAAATTTGGCTGACGAAACTCTATGCTTTCCACCGAAATTTTATCATTCATAAGATAATCCCAATACCCAAACCCGTCCACTACCAACGAATCCAAATCCAATTTTGCATTTAACTTCCCTGTTGATTTGCCGATATTTTTGATTTTTGGCGACACCAACACCACTCTTCCGCTCCAAGTACTCACTTCGATGGATTCATAAGACAATTCTACATTTTCAGGTAATTGATTGTTGAGATAATTTACAACTTTCGATTTGACAATTGAATCTACAACTAATGCGCCCACTACCCCTAGAATTAAGATAGATGCCACAACAATTAAGATGATTTTTATCGGTTTGCTCATTGTTTAAAGATATATTTTTTTAAATGAAATAATTTTAAAATAACTATCGAAAATTGACCGTTTTAAACTATATCTTAACTCGATCACAAACGTTCGATCATGGAAAATAGAGGTGGAACATTATCGCATGTTGTGACCACAAAAATAGCTAACAGCATGATTTAAAGTCTAATGAACGATGTACAACAGACATTCCCTAGCAAATCCTAAATTACTTTGTAAAGTTTACAAAAAGACATTAAGTTTGACGAATTAAATTTCACCTCATGAACCCTGAAAGAATTATTGATTTATTATTATTTACACTTCCTGCGTTAGTTACGGGATTGGTTGCTTACTATTTTTTTAAAGAGCACACTAAAAACGAAGATGGCCGAAGACGGTTTTTATTGCAAAAAGACTTGCAAGTTAACGCCATGCCATTGCGCCTGCAGGCTTACGAACGTATGGCTATTTTTTTAGAGCGTATTACACCTTCAAAATTATTAATTAGAGTAACGCCATTATCTTCAAATAAAGAAGATTACGAATCATTACTTATAGCAAGCATTGAACAAGAGTTGGAGCATAATTTATCGCAGCAAATCTATATAACCGATGATTGTTGGAACATCATTACCGCTGCTAAGAATGCAACAATTCAATTAATTAGAAAAGCAAGTTTACTGGAAAAAACAGACACTGCCAACAAACTTCGTGAAGTAGTTTTAACCGAAATGATGGAGAAAAGAGCGCCTAGTGACGCCGCCTTATCTTATATAAAACAAGAAGTCAGTGATATGTGGTAAATCCGAGTATTCATTCCACCATTTCTTCCAATGGACTGGTCTCGTCGTCCTTAAATTTAGCAAAGTTAAAACCACTTTGCCACCATTGGGTCATTTTTTCTTTTTCGAAAATTAATGAATTTGTGGTCAGAACTGTGGGAGTATAATAAAAATTGATAATGGCGTTTTGATTAGTAGCGACGAATTTACCTATTCTAATATTTTGACTTTCAATACGATCGAGCATATATGCAAACATATTGGTCAGTAGAGAAAATGCATTTAGCGATGGCATTCTATTAAATGTGGTAGTTTCTGTTTGAAGTATGATGGCGTCAACAGTCGTTGCGCCTCTCTTGATAGCCTCCTCAATGGGCACCATAGACCCCAAGCCTCCATCGGCATACTCACAGCCATTTTTTTTAACCAAAGACATGAATGGGGTGTAATTACATGAAATCCAGACCCATTCGCAAAATTCATCATAATCAAAATCCTTGACAGACTTATATTCCACTTGATTCAAAGAGAGGTTTGAAACCGTCACGACCACATCTGCTTTCAAATTTTGCAGCGCTTTAAAACCTTCCTGTGACACATGTTCTCTAATGAGTTTTTTTAGATTGTAGCTTTCCCCAAAGGTCTTGCTTCCTCGCATGATATTGCGTAGCACGTTAAAATGATGAATTCCAATGGTTTCTATGCCATTTTTCTTCTTCACATTGAACGGACACACACTGAAAATTGAATCTTGAGTAACACTCGTATAGATATCCTTAATTTCCTTTACTTTTTTTAAGGCCAAATGCGACACCAGCAAACTCCCAGTGGACGTTCCAATAAAAATATCGTATTCCAATTTTTTATTCTCTATAAGATATTGCGCCACTCCACCAGCAAAGGCACCTTTGCTCCCTCCTCCTGATATGACTAATGCTCTCATTGATTGCTTCTTGTTTGCTATTTGGAAATATCTTAATACTTGATTGACTTATCGATTATCGACCTATACGCTTCATTTTGACCAAGTTCTTCCAATAAGTATTTGGCAAATTGCTGAAAGCGCCAATTATGATGCTTCGTTGCGCCCGCCAAGTTTACAATGGCCACTTCATCAAAACCATTTATTAATTTGAGATAGTTGAATGCATTCATACGAAGTTCAAATCCGTATTTGTCATCCGTGTAACTTTTCAATTCATCAAGAACGATCTGTTTCTGCTCCGATTGATATTCCAAGGTATTCAAATTCAAAGCCAACCATAGCAATCTGACATTATAATCGCTGAAACCATAAATGGATTTCGTTTGATTTAAGTAGCTGACCCTTTCTTCAGGAAAATTGACCCAAAGATTATAAAGAGCTGCTTCAATCGTAACATAGGATGCGTCTTTCAACAGTGATTCGTAGTTTTTTTTAAGATTTAACGGTATTTCGGTCACATTTTGAGCAATTGCCTGTCGCACCTCCCAACTGTTTCTGAAATCATCGTTTGTGATGTGCCTTGGAATTTGCGACACCACTTTTGCCTTTGCCTTATCCGATAGGTCAGAAGCGAGATAATCACTGCATTTTGAAGTGTAAGGATCACAATCTACCATTTCATACTCCTGAATGAATTGTGACTTGCGAAGACTTTTGACCATCGCGTCTTGTGGAAGTTCAACGTTTTCTAACCAAATTTTCACGAATTGGCTTAAATCCTGACCGCTTGTTTGCTCAACTTCTGTTATAAAATCACTAGTTTCGACATTTTTATATTCAAATTTCAACAAATAATTTCGAACTGCATGTTTAAAAGCTTCCTCACCGACCTGCTCCTTCAAACTATGCAAAGCCCAGCAACCCTTTTGGTAGAATGTCAAACTACTGGATTTTGGATCTAGCAATGAGGTGCTCTCTCCAGCTTTTTCCTGCGCCAACAATTGCTGCGCATACTCATAGAGTTGCCAATCATAGTAATCTTCACCAAAAACATCACGTTCCGCCAAAAGTGCGTAGTAGGTTGCAAAACCCTCCTGAAGCCAATGATGCGAACCACTCGTCGCTGTTACTAAATTGCCAAACCATTGATGCGCTAACTCGTGAGCGTTGACGTTGACATAGTTTTTATCATTAAACCCGATAGAATCGATTACCAAAGCATCTGAAAAAATCGTTAAACTCGTGTTTTCCATCCCTGAATACAGAAAATCCTTTACCGGTACTTGCTTATAAACTTCCCATGGATATGGCGCACCAATTTCGTCTTCCAGAAAATCGAACATTTGCTTACTGTAGCGATAAGTTGACTCCACTTTAGCCGAATCTTCTGGATAATAGTAATATTCCAATGGAATGCCACTGTTGGAGGTTTCTGTTTTTTTGCTGTAGTTTCCAATGGCCAGCGCAACGAGATAGCTGCTCATGGGCCTATTCATATTGTAATGCCATTCTACAATAGAATCATTGATGACCAATTTTTGTTCTTTCTTCTCCAGAACTCCATTCGAAATCACCTCCAAACCGGGTTCATACTTAACCGTAAGATCAAACTCTATCTTGTCATTCACGTCATCAATGCTTGGCAACCAATTACTTGTGTATTTGCCCTGACCCTGGGTCCAGATTTGATTATCAATAAAATAGAGAGCCTTTTTCGGTTTTGCAGAGAAGAAGAATCTCAAAAAACAATTGTCATTGTTTTTAAAATCATGAAGCAATGTAATTTTTTTACCATCATTCTGATAAGCACCATGTTGCAATAAACCATCTTTATTACTTACCAACTCAACTCTCTTAAATTCCATATCTACTGCATTCAAGAAAACCGAGTCCGTATCTTTCTTAATTTTAAACCTAACCTCAACAAAACCTGAAACTGTACTCGAATTCCTCAATTCAATATCAGCTTTTATAGAAATAAAATCCACATAGTCCGCCTGTTGCGAAAAAACAAATCTGCCAAAAAACATAAAAAGTATCGAAAAAATGATGCGCATAGCGAGGCCGAGGATTGATTAGACCAAAATAAGAAAAAAATCAGGTTTCATCTTTGAAGTATAAGAATTATATTCGTCCATATGAAAACCAATCTCCAAACACCTATCGATTATCTCAAAGGTGTCGGGCCTAATCGTGCTGATTTGCTCCGAAGTGAGCTTGGTATTCACACTTACCAAGATTTGATCAACCTCTTTCCGAATCGTTATATAGACAAAACGAGATATTACAAAATCAAGGAGCTACAACAAAACAGCGCTGATGTTCAAGTTATTGGCGAAATTACAGGATTTAAGGAAGTTGGTTCAGGCAGAGGCAAACGACTTGTCGCCACATTTAAGGACGATACAGGTTATATGGAACTTGTTTGGTTCCGAGGGCAAAAATGGATTCGTGAAAGCATCAAATTACACAAACCCTATGTGATTTTTGGCAAAATCAATTGGTTTAATGGCGTTTTTAACATGCCTCATCCCGATTTGGAGCTACAGGAAGAACACGAAAAGAACCTTCGTTCTGCCATGCAACCTATCTACCCTTCAACCGAAAAGTTATCGAATAAGGGAATCACAAACAGGGTTGTCAATAAAATCATGCAACAATTGTTTATGGAAACGAAAGGGCGTTTTGAAGAAACACTGTCTGAAAATTTAATTTCAGAATTGAAATTAATTTCAAAAAGCAAGGCGCTTTTCAACATTCATTTTCCGGAAAACCAAGAGCTATTAGCGAAGGCTCAATTTCGATTAAAATTTGAAGAATTATTTTACATTCAATTACAACTAATCATCAAAAATTTGATCCATAAATCAAAAATTAAAGGCTTCAATTTCGAACATGTCGGCGATCATTTTAATACATTTTTCAAGGAGCACTTACCCTTTAAATTGACCAACGCCCAAAAGCGGGTTTTGAAAGAAATCAGAGCGGATTTGGGGAGCAATGCACAAATGAACCGATTATTACAAGGAGACGTCGGTTCTGGAAAGACCATAGTGGCGCTGATGTCAATGTTAATCGCACTTGACAACGGTTTTCAAGCCTGTTTGATGGCGCCGACTGCTATTTTGTCAGTCCAACACTACAACGGTTTAGTTGAATTATGTAATAAACTGAATATCAGAATAAAACTACTTATAGGCTCAACCAATACTTCAGAAAGACGAAAAATTCATGAATCACTAGAAAATGGCGAATTAGACATCCTGATTGGCACTCATGCCCTACTCGAAGATAAGGTGAAATTTAAGAATTTGGGGCTCGCTGTGATTGACGAACAGCATCGATTTGGAGTCGCCCAAAGAAGCAAATTATGGAAAAAGAACACTACTCCTCCGCATGTTTTAATCATGACGGCCACACCAATTCCGAGAACCTTGGCAATGTCGGTGTATGGAGATTTGGATGTGTCCGTAATTGATGAATTACCACCCGGAAGAAAAGACATAAAAACAGTGCATCGTTTTGATAAAAACAGACTCAAAGTCTTCCGATTTATTAGAGATGAAATTGCCAAAGGCAGACAAATCTATATTGTTTATCCATTGATCCAGGAATCAGAAACAATGGATTACAAAGATTTGATGGATGGTTACGAAAGTATCTCAAGAGAATTCCCTATGCCTGATTTTCAAATTTCGATTGTTCATGGTCAAATGAAAGCGGCAGACAAAGATTACGAAATGGAACGTTTTGTAAAAGGCAAAACGCAAATCATGGTTGCTACAACGGTTATTGAAGTTGGGGTAAACGTTCCAAATGCCTCTGTAATGATTATTGAAAGTGCAGAGCGTTTCGGTCTATCACAATTACACCAATTACGAGGTCGTGTCGGACGTGGCGCCGAACAAAGCTATTGTATTTTGATGACTGGGCATAAATTGAGTGAAGACAGCAAAACAAGACTTCAAACAATGGTTCGCACGAATGATGGCTTTGAGATTGCCGAAGTCGATTTGCGCCTGCGCGGCCCCGGTGATCTGATGGGAACACAGCAAAGTGGTGTCCTGAACCTAAAAATTGCAGATATTATCAAAGACAAGGATATTTTACAGCACGCTAGATATCATGCGCAAGCTGTTCTGAAAAAAGACCCTTCGCTGTCCCATAATGACAATAAAGTGTTGCGCTATACGTATGGACAATTAACGAAGTATAAGAATATCTGGAATTATATTAGTTAGGATTTTGGCGCGCAGAGGTAAGAAGTTTGGCTTTGTTAATCCTAAACCCAGTCAATTACACATAAAACAGCATACACAAAATCTTATTGGTCTTTGCGATTCTGCGTCTTTGCGAGAATAAATCTTTAAGTATCTTTACCAAAAGAATCAAAAATGCTTCATCTAAAATTAGAAACAGATCCTCGTTGGGCAACCATCGTCGCTTCCAACATCGAAGAAATCCTAACGGACCATGCGTGGTGTGAACAAAAAGCAGCCACCAATGCCATTACCATTATTACTTTAAATTCTGAATATCCAGATTTGGTGACCGATTTGTTGGCTTTGGCAAAGGAAGAATTGGAACATTTTGAAATGGTACACGAGATCATCAAAAAACGAGGATATAAACTAGGTCGCGAACGCAAGGACAGCTACGTAAATGAACTATATAAATTCATGAACAAAGGTGGCACAAGATTGCAAAGCATGGTGGATCGCCTTTTGTTTTCAGCCATGATTGAAGCTAGAAGTTGTGAACGATTTAAATTGCTTTCCAACGAAATTAATGATCCTGAACTGTCTAAATTCTATTACGACTTAATGGTGAGCGAAGCTGGCCATTATACCACATTCATCACATTTGCTCGCAAATACGGAAAAGATATTGATGTCGATAAGCGCTGGAAAGAACTCGTTGAATTTGAAGGCGAATTAATCAAAAGTTACGGTAAGTCCGAAAGCATTCATGGATAACCTTTCTGCTTTTTTATTCAGAAAGAAGTTCATCAAGAAATGATTTAAAGTCTTTCTTGAACTCCACATATTTTTCACCAGTCGCAGGACCGTTAAAACCTGTGTGAATTTTTCTAACTTTACCTGTTTTGTCTATAAAAATGCTTGTTGGATATGATAACACATGATTCAACATAGGTAATTTTTCATGAGCCTTTACCTTATCGGATGTTCCATATTGCGCCAGTAACACCGGATAATTAACGCCTACACCATCTTTCATTCGTTTTATCGAATTCATCGCTTTCTCTTCGGTTTTGGCATATTCAAATGCTAATGCAACAAATTCGATGTCTTTGTTCTGATTTTCCTTGTAATATTCTGAATAAAATTTGCTTTCATCCAAACAATTTGGACACCAAGTTCCCATAATTTGAACAACTACTACTTTATCCTTAAAACGGTCGTCTTGCAGTGAGACCATGTTTCCTTCCGTATCAGGAAATTTGAATATAATTTTTTCGTAACCCTCTTTCAATGACGTCAATTTAGTTTCATCGGGCAATTCGAATTTATCGTTTCGTTTGGCAATAAATGGCTCATTAAAATGATTTCCGGAGTAAAATACGCCTTGCATGGCGTTGTTTGAAACCGTGGCAGTAAACAAAAATGCATGAGCGCCATCAAAAGTTGACAGCTTCAATTCATCGCCATCCATCACGCCTTCTAGATATCTATAATCACCTGTAGCTGTGCGAAACGTACCTGTTACCTTCGTTCCTTCCTGCTCAAAAATACCTTTAGCTACATATTCGTCACCTTTCATTCCTTGACTGAATACTGCCTCCCAATTCCCACTTATGTCAAATGTTGCGGGCTGAGCGGGCTCTTCAAAACGTGTTTTTTTATTATATCTTGCTTTAAAAGGAAGTTCTCGATCTAAACTTTCGTTTATAAAGCTACCTTCTAATAACGAATCAACCATTTTTACCGCAAAATAACCTTCAAAAACGGGCATTTTTATGAAGATTGAATCATTTCTATAATCTATATCATCAACCAAAATAATTTCATCTGCATTGAAAATCTTCATGCCTTTTTTTGCTGTGATCTCAAAATTAAATGGAAGCGTTTCCGTGTCAGAAATCATCAGTTCTCCACGCCATACACCTTGCGCCATAGGTGCCGCATGGTTATCTGGTTTACAAGATGATAAAAAAACGACTGACAATAAAATCAATAAGGACCTCATAATTGGCTAATTATCTATAGAACGCCCGAAATTAATGACAAAATACTTACAAATAAAATTACTTAGCATTTCTATTAGACTTTAGGATTATTATCTTTACCGCCTGAATTAATTTAAAGCATGAAAATTTCCTATAATTGGTTAAAACAGTTCGTCAATATTGATTGGACTGCAGAAAAAACGGGCGAACTACTCACAGATCTAGGTTTAGAAGTTGAAGGTATCCACACCTATCAATCTGTCAAAGGCGGTTTGGAAGGTGTTGTTGTCGGTGAAGTTTTAACTTGTGTTCAACATGAAAATGCCGACCGTTTAAAAGTAACCACCGTAGATATTGGAACTGGAACACCATTGCAAATTGTTTGTGGCGCACCCAATGTGGCAGCTGGACAGAAAGTTCCGGTTGCAAGGATCGGCACAACTTTATATACTGATGAAGGTGAAGCTTGGGTCATAAAAAAAGGAAAAATTAGGGGTGAAGAAAGCCATGGGATGATATGTGCAGAAGACGAACTTGGTCTTGGCAAATCACACGATGGTATCTTGGTTATGGATGCCAATTTGAAAGTGGGGACCTTGGTTTCAGAGATTTTTAATGTTGAAAATGACCAAGTTTTCGAAATTGGATTGACACCAAATAGAGCAGACGCCATGAGTCATTTTGGAACTGCTCGCGACCTTAAAGCTGGTTTAATTCAACAGGAAATGAATGTTGAATTGATTACACCTTCAGTGAGTGCATTTCATGTAGATAATAGATCCTTAAAAATGAATGTCGAAGTGGTTGATAAGGCGTTAGCACCTAGATATTGCGGTGTGACCATTTCAAATATAAGAGTTACCGATTCTCCAGCATGGCTTCAAAATCGATTGAAAGCCATCGGACTGACGCCAAAAAACAATGTCGTGGACATCACCAACTATGTGCTACACGAACTCGGCCAGCCATTACATGCCTTTGATGCGGCTAAAATCATTGGAAACAAAGTCATAGTAAAAACATTGCCAAAAGGCACTAAATTCACCACCTTGGATGGCGTGGTGCGTGAATTGCACGAAGAAGATTTAATGATATGTAATAGTGAAATTCCCATGTGCATCGCTGGAGTTTTTGGCGGAAGTGAATCTGGTGTGACAACGGAAACTACAAGTATCTTTTTGGAAAGTGCTTATTTTAATCCGATAAGTATTAGAAAAACGGCGAAGCGTCACGGAATGAATACAGATGCGTCCTTCAGATTTGAACGTGGCATCGATCCAAATATCACCGAATATGCCCTAAAACGTGCTGCATTATTAATTGAGGAAATTGCGGGCGGAAAAATTTCAAGTGATATTGTTGATATTTATCCTAAAAAGATTGAGGATTTCACAGTGCGATTGAGTTTTGAAAAGGCTGCAAAATTAATTGGGGAAGAAATTCCACGTGATATCATCAAACGGATTTTAATGTCGCTTGATATTAAAATAAATAACGTCACCGAAACTGGATTGGGATTAACAGTTCCTGCCTTTAGAAACGACGTGCTTCGCGAGGCCGATGTGATTGAAGAAATTCTTCGTGTGTATGGCTACAACAACATCGTCACCACAGAAAAATTAAATGCAAGTATTTCCAATACTTCAAAATTTGAAGATTATAAACTTCAGAATGTTGTAGGCAATCAATTGGCTGCACAAGGCTTTTTTGAAATTTTGTCCAATTCATTGACGAATGCGAATTATATTGAATTAAGTGAACAATTGAAAGAAGAGCATAATGTGACCATGTTAAATCCTTTGAGCAATGACTTGAGTGTGATGCGTCAAAGTTTATTGTTCTCTGGTATGGAGGCTGTTTCTCGCAACATCAATAGACGACGTGCTAACTTAAAATTATTTGAGTTTGGAAAAACCTATCACGATTACAATGGTAAACGTGAAGAGCAAAAGCATCTATCAATCTTCCTCACCGGAAACAAAAATAGTGAACGTTGGAATTCAACAGCACAAACCAGTGATTTTTTCCATCTTAAAGGAATTGTGACAACCATTTTGGAACGTTTAGGAATTTCACGTTTTAAAGCCGCACCATTTCAGAACGACGTATTTAGTGAAGGATTGGGCTTATCGATGGGAAAAACGACTTTAGTTGAATTTGGCCTTATAAATAAGAAAGTATTGAAACATTTCGGTATTTCACAAGAAGTTTTGTTCGCTGATTTTAATTGGGATGCTGTTTTGACGATGGCTAAAAACAATAGTATTAAGTTTAAAGACATCCCAAAATATCCTGAAGTTAGACGTGATTTTGCCTTATTACTGGATGACGGGGTCAGTTTCGAGCAAATTGATACCATTGCTATGCAAACAGAAAAACATCTCTTAAAAGACGTTGATTTATTTGATGTCTACCAAGGGAAGAACCTACCTGATGGCAAAAAGAGTTATGCGGTTAGCTTTATTCTTCAAGATGAGAACAGCACGTTGACCGATAAGCAGATTGATAAGATTATGGGTAAGCTACAGGCTAATTTTGAAAAGGAATTGGGTGCAGAGTTACGATAGCGACGTAATTTGAATGTTATACACGTTCCAACAATTTCTTTAAGGTTTTTGCGATTTCATAAGCCATTAAAGGCGGAACCGCATTTCCAATTTGTTGGTATTGACTCAACCCCTTTTCCCAGCTCATTTTGGTGCGCATTCCTTCAAAAATAAAATCGTCAGGAAATGATTGCAGCCTCGCTCCTTCTCTCGCGGTGAAATTTCTGTGCAGTGATGGGTGGATAAAATTACTTTGAAATGATGCAGCTATGGTTGGCGCAGGCTTGTCAGCAATTAATCTTAAATTATTCTGACTGAATTTTATCTTCGATTTTTCTGAAGGGTTGCCGCGTTGTACAGCACCATGAGTTTCCCATACATCTAATAAGTTTTTACCAGGTTGAATCGCTTCAAAACGCTCGATAACTCGTTTAGTATGCTTCATAGCGACATGATTGTAAACCAAATTGGAATTTTTTCTCATTAAAATTTGATATTCACTTTGTGGTTTTTTTGGATAGGTCATTTTTTCATCACCTTCACCAGCTTGAATTTGTGGTAAATCTGAAATGGCTTCAGCCACGGTAACTTCTTTCTCGATCGTTTTTTCAGGAAATTCAGGACGTAATCCTAAATCTTTTCTAACTCCAATAACAATCACACGTTCTCTTGATTGCGGCACGCCATAATCTGAAGCCTTTAGGATTTTATATTCGACATCGTAACCATATGGCCCTGAAGATTCAAACTCCTTTAAGATCTGTTCAACGACTTTTCCTGATTGCATGGACAACAAACCTTTGACGTTTTCCATAACAAATGCCTTCGGATTGTACCAATTGATCGTTTTTACAAATTCGTAAAACAATCGGTTTCTTGGATCATTTGACACTTTATTACGTCGTTTGTTTGCAAGACTGAAACCTTGGCAAGGTGGCCCACCAATTATGATATCGATTTGATGATCCTTTATATGGATGTCAAAATCCGTTTTTTTGAAATCAGATAGATCGCCGCATAAAAATGGAATTTCAGGAAAATTGGTAGCAAATGTTTTTTCGCAGTTTTCATCAATATCAGAAGCTAAAATGGAAGAAAAACCTGCATTGCTGAAGCCAAGTGTCATGCCTCCACAGCCAGAAAATAGATCAATTGACTTCAATCGTGTGTTTTAATTAGTTCACAATAATACTATAATTTATCGTCACACCGGAGATCATCTTTAACGATATTCTGGATTTTCAAAACTCCAACGACTGCCATTGTCCCAATCATCTTTAGAATTTCCGTAAGAGGGATAACCTCCATTTTCTTTTAGAATTTTTCCCAGATGCATCAAATTATAGGTCATGAAGGTTGTATTTCGATTGGTGAAATCGTTGTTTTTGGCATCTGATTCTTCATCAAGATAACTTGGACCAGGCCCCACTTCACCGATCCAACCACAATCTGCCTGCGGAGGAATGGAATAACCTATATGCTGAAGCGCGTACAACATCCCTTTTGCGCAATTCTTAACGCCATCTTCATTCCCTGTCACAATACAGCCACCAACTTTACTATAAAATAAATATTGGCCTTTCTCATTTCGTTTGCCACTCATAGCATAGAGTCGTTCAATTAATTTTGAAGCGATTGATGACCGCTCACCTAACCAAATAGGTGTTCCAATTATAAGAATGTCAGCATCAAAAATACGTTCAAATAATTTGGGCCAGTCGTCAGTTTTATAACCATATTCAGTCATATCCGGAAAAACACCGAACGGAATTTCTTCGTCGACAAATCGAATTTGATCTACCTTAACACCTTCATGTTTCATTATGTTGATTGAAACATCTATCAGTCCTTGTGTGTGGCTTTTTCTTGGCCATTTCTTTAAGGTACAATTAATATACATTGCTTTGAGGTTGGAAAAGTCAGGTTTACCCATGATTATACTATTTTTTTTTAAAGTTACAACATACAACAAACATACTCAAAATGTTTCCAATATCTTATAGATAAATTTTTCTCAAATATTATGGTTTTTTTAATATGTTCCCTATAAAATATGTTTAATTTTAACATTCACAAAAAACCAATACTATGTCAACCGTTACACTTAAAGGAGAAAAATTCAACACATCTGGTTCATTGCCAAACAAAGGCGACATAGCTCCAGATTTTAAACTCACTGCAACAGATCTATCAACTAAAACGCTCGCAGATTATCAAGGGCAGAATCTTGTCTTAAATATTTTCCCCAGTGTCGATACTGGAACTTGCGCAACTTCCGTTAGAAAATTCAACAAACAAGCGAGTGAACTAGAAAACACAACAGTACTTTGTATTTCCCACGATTTACCTTTTGCGTTTTCAAGATTTTGTGGTGCTGAAGGACTGGAAAATGTTGTCAGCCTTTCAGATTTCAAAAATGGTAGTTTTGGCAAAACATATGGTTTAGATTTCACTAATGGACCATTAGAGGCACTTCATTCAAGATGTATTGTCGTCATTGATAAAGACGGCGTGATTTTACATACTGAACAAGTGCCAGAAATAGTGGACGAGCCAAATTACGGAGCAGCTATCAATTCGTTGTCTTAAGTTTTTAAATGACTATCAAAAAAAAAGAATCATTCCTTGTTAACAGGCTTAAAAGTGTACGCTATGCTTTTAATGGTGCTCTGTATTTGTGTAAAACGGAAGCGAGCATTAAAATTCAACTAGTGATAGCCCTAATTGTTACCGTTGCTGGATTTTATTTTAATATCTCAAAGACAGAATGGCTGGTTCAAGTGGCTATGATTGGCCTTGTTTTAAGTATGGAAGGCATCAACACTTCCATCGAATATATTGCTGATTTTATTCACCCAGACTTACATTCCAGTATTGGTCGGATCAAAGATATTGCGGCCGGTGCAGTTTTCATGGCCTCCATCGCATCAACTGTAGTGGCGTTTATCATTTACTATCCAAAAATCGTTCTCCATTTTATATAAAATCATGTGAATCTGAATAGTGATTTTGCCTATTGGAATGTTTGTAAGTACATTTAAATTTATACTATTAACTTATGATTTGTGTTAGGTTAAACGTTAGTAATTTGTATTTTTGTAGAATCAAAATGTATACAATCTCAAGTATATTTTAGACTTAAATCAAACCCAAAATATTTCCGTTTTGTCGGAAAGCAAATATGGCGAAGAAGAAAACCAAGACGAAAAGCACAACAACTTCTAAAATCAAGAAACCATCCCGAAATCTCGGGGTCAAATTAACGAGTCAACAAAAACTCATTTTTGGTAGCTTATTGATCATTCTTGGCATTTTGATGTTTATTGCGTTCTTATCTTTCTTTTTTACTGGGAAGGCGGATCAAAGTACGCTTTCTGAATTGAGCTCAAGAGATATTAAAGCCGAAAATTGGCTTAATAAAATTGGGGCTTGGGTAAGTGATTTATTTATTACGCGCGGATTTGGTATTGCATCCTTTATTTTCGCCGGTTTACTCTTCATTTCCGGCATTTACGTAACACTTGATCTAAAAAAAGTAAAACTCCGTAAACATTGGATTTGGGGAACTTTAATCGCCATTTGGCTCTCAATCTTCTTTGGTTTTTTTGCACACAAATATGATTCTCTTGGTGGAACCATCGGTTTTGAAATAAATAGTTTCTTTCAAGATTATATTGGAGTCATCGGAACCATTTGTCTATTGGCATTTGGAATGATTACCTATTTGGCCATTCGTTTTAAGATCACAGGCCAGCATTTTGTGGATTTATTTAAATCTGCTAAAAAAGATTTAAAAGACGACTATCAATTAGAAAAAGAGCAATCTGGATATGCTGCACTTGACAATGATTTAACAGCCGAAGCTGAAGACATTAAATCTGCCTTCGATTTGACACCACTAAAAACAGAACCTACAATTACTAAACATTCCACGCCTGCTGTTGTAGAGCAACCTAAAGTGATGGAAATCGAAACTCCTAAAGATCCGGAGCCAGAAATGGAGATTGAAGTAGAACACATTGCCGAAGAGGAATCTGAAACTAACAACCTTTCGGATAAATTGGTGGCAGATTTTGGACAATTTGATCCAACATTGGAATTGAGTAAATATAAATTCCCACCTTTGGATTTATTAAAAAAGTATGATTCTGAAGGCATTACCATCAATCAGGATGAGCTTGAGGAAAACAAAAATAAGATTGTTGAGACTCTAAATAATTACAATATTGGAATTTCAAATATCAAAGCAACGATTGGTCCGACTGTTACTTTATATGAGATTGTTCCGAATGCCGGTGTTCGTATTTCAAAAATTAAAAATTTGGAAGACGACATAGCCTTGTCATTGGCAGCATTGGGTATTCGTATCATCGCTCCTATTCCTGGGAAAGGTACGATTGGAATTGAAGTTCCTAATAAAAATTCGACTATTGTGTCGATGCGCTCTGTGATTGCATCTCAAAAATTCCAAAAATCAGATATGGAATTACCAATTGCCTTTGGAAAAACCATTAGCAATGAAACGTTTGTAGTGGACTTAGCAAGAATGCCTCACTTATTAATGGCTGGGGCGACAGGTCAAGGAAAATCGGTTGGCTTGAATGCTGTTTTGACTTCACTTTTATATAAAAAGCATCCTGCAGAAGTAAAATTTGTTTTGGTAGATCCGAAAAAAGTGGAATTGACGCTTTTCAATAAAATAGAACGTCATTATTTGGCAAAACTACCTGATAGTGAAGAAGCCATCATCACAGATAACACAAAAGTAATTCACACCTTGAATTCGCTTTGCATCGAAATGGATAACCGTTACGAAATGTTGAAAAACGCCATGTGTCGTAACATTAAAGAATACAACGAAAAATTCAAGGCGCGCAAGCTCAATCCCAATGATGGCCATGCTTTTTTGCCTTATATTGTATTGGTAGTCGATGAGTTTGCCGATTTGATTATGACAGCCGGTAAAGAAGTGGAAACACCAATTGCGCGTTTGGCGCAATTAGCACGTGCCATCGGAATTCATTTGATTGTGGCCACACAACGACCTTCGGTGAACGTCATCACTGGTATTATTAAGGCGAATTTCCCTGCACGTATTGCATTCAGAGTGACTTCCAAAATAGATTCTAGAACGATCTTGGATAATTCTGGTGCCGATCAATTAATTGGTCGTGGTGATATGCTGTATACTCAAGGAAACGAACTTACACGTATTCAATGTGCATTTGTTGATACACCAGAAGTGGAATTAGTTACGGATTATATTGGCAATCAAAAAGCCTACCCAGACGCTTATTTGCTGCCAGAATACGTTGGAGAAGAGAATGGCACAAGTCTTGATGTAGACATATCCGACAGAGACAAGTTGTTCAGAGAAGCAGCAGAAGTTATTGTCACAGCACAGCAAGGTTCCGCCTCATTATTGCAGCGTAAATTGAAATTAGGTTACAATAGAGCAGGTCGATTAATCGATCAATTGGAAGCTGCAGGAATTGTTGGCGGTTTTGAAGGCAGTAAAGCAAGACAGGTACTTGTTCCTGATTTAGTTGCGCTGGACGCATTGTTGGCAAATGAAACCATCTAAAAAAATTAAATATAAATTTAACATGAAACAAATATTAATTGCATTCGTTTTCTTAATTTCATTTTCAAATCAAGCGCAAGATGCTGCAAAGGCAAAAGCACTTTTAAATGAAGTGAACCAAAAGGTCAAGAGCTACAATAACATTAGCATCGACTTTAAATATGTCTTGAAGAACACTGCCGAAAATATTAACCAAGAAACTCGTGGTGATGTAACTATTGAAGGTGACAAATATTTATTAAACATCCTTGGTGTAACTCGCATATTTGACGGAACAACCTTGTATTCCATAAACCCGGAGGATGAGGAAGTCACTGTTTCTAAAGACAATTCTGAAGATGAAAATAGCATTACCCCGAGTAAAATGTTATCGTTCTATCAAAATGGCTACACATATAAAATGGATATCGTTCAAGATGTGAAAGGCCGTAAAATTCAATATGTGAAATTGATTCCCATTGATTCTAAATCTGAAATCAAAGAGGTCTTATTGGGAATTGACGCACAGACAAAACACATCTACAATTTGATAGAAACTGGGAAGAATGGTACCACTACTACCTTAACTGTTAATTCTTTTAAAACCAACGAACCTATTTCGAAGTCCTTATTTACCTTTGACAAGAATAAATACAAAGGTTATTATATCAATAAATTGGATTAATTTCATGATTCAATTCGATAGATAATTGTTTATTTGTAGGTGAAATGGTAATTAGGGATCATTTGATGAAATTCCCACTTCTGTGGGAATAGTTATGAAAATATTAGACAGATACATACTTACTACTTATTTAAAAACATTTTTGAGCGTGTTGGTAATACTCATGCTCATTTTTGTTTTACAGACCGTGTGGCTCTATATCAGTGAACTAGCTGGTAAAGACCTAGATATGTTGACTGTAGGAAAGTTTCTGTTGTATTTTATGCCTAAACTGATGCCTTTGGTATTGCCATTGACCATTTTGTTGGCGTCGATTATGGTTTTTGGTAATTTCGCCGAGAATTATGAGTTTGCTGCTATGAAATCCACTGGTATTTCACTTCAGCGCGCGATGCGAGGCTTGAGTATTTTTATTTTTGGACTTGCTATTACAGTGTTCTTTTTTAGCAATAACGTCATTCCGTGGGCCGAATACAATTCTTATAACCTTCGTAAAAATATTGCCCAATTAAAACCAGCGATGGCAATTGCCGAAGGGCAGTTCAACGAAATTGGCAACATCAACATTAAAGTTGATGGAAAATCAGGTGATAAAGGTCAATATTTAGACAAAGTCGTCATGCACCTAAAATCCGAAACCCGAATCGGAAATTATAAGGTCATAATTGCAGAACGAGGTGAACTGGTTAGTAGTGAGAATTCCAATATTTTGCAATTGGTTTTAGAAGATGGTTTTTACTATGAAGAAATTTACAGCAAAGACCCAAAGGAAAATCAAAAAAAGCCACATGCCAAGAGTTATTTTGAGACCTATACCTTAAATGTAGATTTGGAAGCCCTCAATAATGTGGATTTGGAAGACAAAAGTTTCAGCGATCGCTATAACATGTTAAATGTTAGTGGATTGAATTACACGATTGACAGTCTTCATAAAGACAAGGACAGGGAATTAAAAAGTTTTTCAAGAGTTCTCTATCAAAGATCTAACATTAATAACCTGAATCTCAATGTAGAGCCGAAGAAAGACACCATATTTAATGGAGAGATCATGAATCTGTTTGATTCGAAAACAAAAACACAATTATTAAATCTCGCTTCAAATACTGTTAGTAGCACCACTCAAATTATTGACACCAAAAAACAAACCATTCAGCTTAAAAATAAATGGTTAAACAAGCACATTATTGCGCTTCATGAAAAATATGCTTTGGGTTTTGCTTGTATCATATTATTTTTTGTTGGTGCACCTTTGGGTGCTTTAATTCGAAAAGGTGGAATTGGCCTACCGATGGTCATTGCGATCTTGTTATTTTTGAGTTACCATTTCATTGGTATCTTTGCAAAAAACAGTTCCCAAGATGGCACGCTTAACCCCATTTTTGCCACATGGTTATCGACGCTCATCATGCTTCCGTTGGGAATCTCACTCACAAGTCGTGCAACGAAAGACAGAGGACTTTTTGAGTTTGGCAATTATCTGGATCCTATTAAAAAATTCTTGAAACTAAAACCAAAAGTCATTCTAGATGAAGATGGCAAAGATATTTCATATAACTTTTTCGAAGGTTAT
This sequence comes from Aquaticitalea sp., assembly GCA_051252455.1. GTDB lineage: Bacteria > Bacteroidota > Bacteroidia > Flavobacteriales > Flavobacteriaceae > JBPOFM01. The sequence goes on along the minus strand of JBPOFM010000006.1, from coordinate 110,423 downwards.
AGTGATGAAAAATTGATTGAGATCATTAAAGACCATAAGTCGCATAATTTCAATATCATTAGCAAGGCAAAAGCGTATTCCGTTTTATCGAAACGAGATGTCGGCTTTGATCAGATGAAAACGAATGGCATTGTCATTAACGATATGTTCATCCGCGCTTCCAGACAAGGTAAAAATAGTTTGGATTATTCTCGAATCGCCTTTATATTTTATTGCCTAGGAGCTGCATTACTTGGGCTTCACTTTGTTTTTAAGAACAACAAATTTCCAGAATTTGCGTCAGCCACGATTGATTTAAGCTTCATATCATTTTTCGTCTTTGTACTCTATTTCATTGTGACCCTTATACAGACTTTAAAATTCTATAAACTTTTGGACAAAAAAGGTAAATCTTTGAGTCCGTTACTAATGGTGATAGGATTGCCCTTCTATGGTATTTCACATTTTCTATTACGCAACAAAATCAAAGAAGACTTGAACCAAAGTGCGATAGAAAGTTTAAATTAAGCCGTATCTTTGCATATAATTTCAATACAAATGAATACTTCCACATTGCAACCCAAAATTCAGTTACATACCATCGAAGAAGCCATCGAAGACATTAAAAACGGTAAGGTGATTATTGTCGTTGATGATGAAAACAGAGAGAATGAAGGCGACTTTATTGCTGCTGCAGACATGGTGACTCCAGAAATGATCAATTTTATGGCCACTCATGGTCGCGGACTTATCTGTGCGCCTCTTACTGAAGATCGATGTGAAGAATTGGAACTATCCATGATGGTACAGAACAATACAGTATTGCATCATACACAATTTACCGTATCAGTCGATTTGATTGGTCATGGTTGTACGACTGGAATTTCTGTGCATGATCGCTCTAAAACTATTCAAGCGTTGGTGAATGTAGATACAAAACCACACGATTTGGGTCGTCCTGGGCATATTTTTCCTTTGAAAGCAAAAAATGGCGGTGTGTTGAGACGTACAGGTCATACTGAAGCTGCAGTCGATTTGGCACGTTTGGCAGGTTTTCAGCCAGCAGGTATTTTGGTGGAAATCTTGAACGAGGATGGTACGATGGCGAGACTACCTCAATTAAGAGTGGTTGCAAAAAACTTTGATTTAAAGATCATTTCAATCGAAGATTTGGTAGCTTACAGAATGGAGCATGATTCTTTAATTGAGAAAAAAGAAGATTTTGCCATCGAAACGCGTTTTGGCAACTACAGATTGAGAGCTTACGAACAGACTACCAACCATCAAGTTCATATTGCATTAACCAAAGGCACTTGGAAAGCGGACGAAGCCGTTCTTACGAGAGTGAATGCAACTTTAGTGAATAATGATATCCTTGGAACCTTGACCAATAATGCGGATGAGAAATTAGACGATATGTTTAAAGTCATCAATGATGCTGGGAAAGGCGCCATCATATTTATCAATCAGCAGGCAGAATCCATGAATCTTTTGAAACGATTGAATATTTTAAAAGAATCTCAAGTGGGTGGAAAAGTGGTGAAAGCACCGAGCATTGAAATGGATTCCAAAGATTTTGGAATTGGTGCGCAAATTCTTCACGATTTAAATATCCACAAATTGAGATTGATTAGCAATAGCCAACAGACAAAACGTGTTGGGATGATTGGGTATGGCTTGGAGATTATGGAATATGTCAATTATTGATATTTTTAATGTCGAATAGATGCTTTCATTTGTTCGATAGATAATTAATCATTATATGTTTGCGTGATGAGTTGTGTCATTTCTTCCGATTCAAAAAGCTTCTTAAATTCCCGTCTTAAAATGCTCCTCAATTCTTTAGTATAATTTTTAGAAAGGTCATAGCGATCCTTCCTTTCGAATTTTCCACTGACTGTTATTCCGCTCACACTCAATTTAATCTCGGTATTATTCTGTTCTGGGGTCAATAAAAAACTGATATATTTTTCTCCTGTCCATTCAACTTCATGCAACGCTGAATCTGATATTTTGTGATTACTGGAGTAGGCATTGAGTCTTGTTTTCAAACCAATTGAATCTTCGTTTTCAAAGAAAATGCTACAAAATAATTGTTGATTTGGAGTCGTTTTGAAATGTACTTTAGAACTTGTCACACTTTTAAAGTCGTATATCCAAAAGACAGGACCTGTATGAGGACCCGAGTCCTTTGGTCTTTTTATAGATTTTTCAACAATGCTGTCTGTTGCCATCTCATGCTCGTTCCTTAAATCAAGCGTGTTGCTCAATTCATCAATAGTACAATACGCCTTGTTTCCTCTCAATTCCACTTGAAAATTAGGTGCTAGGTTTGAGTTTAAAACTTCAGTTAACGATTCCACTTTAGGTTGCGATAGCTTTTGTGCCATCATATAATGACTTGTCAAAATAACTATCAAGATGAAAATTTTATGATTTGATTTCAAAATTCTTGGTTTTTAAATGTTATACTTATTTGATCTTAAAATGGTTAATTTGGTACGATCAACACCTCAACACGTCTGTTTTTTGATCGGTTGATTTCGGAATCATTTTCCACTAACGGTTTAGATTCTCCCAATCCTTTTTCGCGCCATTTAAAATTTTTGGAAGGAATCAATTTTTTCAGTTCGGCAGATACACTTTTTGCTCTTGCCAATGACAGTTGCTGATTCGTTTCTGTACTTCCAACATCATCGGTATGTCCTTCTATGATGACATTTCCTTTTTTGAGAACTGCGATATTTTCGGCTAACTTTTTAAGTGCCTTAAGCCCTTCTGGCTTCAAATCAGATTTACCTGTTTCGAAAAGTACCTGACTGTCTAAATTTAAGCGCATGGCTGCACCAATTGCTGCAATGGCATCGACATCTGCTCCTGGTAAAGCACTCTTCTTTTTTAGATCTTTGAGCCGAACGTAATAGAAAAGTTCGCCCTGTTTAACAAATGGACCTATATCCACTTGAGCGACACCTCCATCGATCTTACCGACCTTGACCCACTCTTTTCCGTCTTTCGATATTTCGAGATCAGTGGGTTCCACCTGACCGATTTCGAAAATGTATAGATCGGGGCCGTTGACATTAGTTAAAGCATTATTGTCAAATTTTACCGTTAAATCGCCTCCTAGGCCCAAACTATAAATACCTGTGACATCGTCAAACGTTTCAATTTTATTAGGTGGACCCAAAACATTTTTAGCGTCATTCGTCATTAATTGAGGATGGTGTACCGCAACTACTTCATCGGCAAAAGATAAATCGCCCAACGGAAGATACACTGCTGTAGCTTGAATTCCCATATAAGACTGTCCAACCTCATCTCCGAAATACAAATCTGGATTCAACTCTTTAAATTTCTTTTTTGCGGCCGTTGATTGCCGAACAATTTGGTCATGATAGGTCTTAATCGCTTTTTTTCTATAGGCAATGGCGCGTTTAAATTTCGGGCTTGCTTTTTGATTTCCTAAAGCCATTGCTTTATCGGTTGCTTCCAATTCTGCCAGAAGTTCTGTAGCTTCTTTTTCGCTATGCATTTGACTTGAAATGTCGCTCATTTTTTTTATTTTCCGCTCTTCCTCTGGGCTTGCCTTGACTTCGTTTTTTCGTTCTACATCATTCATTACATAGCCTGCTTCTGTCAAATCTAATTGTGACATCATATTAGTGCCTGCCAAAGAATCGATTTTTTTCAATTTTGCCATTGTTGCCTCTGGACCAGATTCTGCTTGCACAATTAAAATTGCCTCTTCCAATGACACGCCTGTTGGTGTTTTTTTGGACGCCAACTGTTCTTTTGAAACTTTACCTTTTAGCGCAGGTTCGTTCTCTTTAGCTTGCTGTCTTTCTTTCACTGCTTGTTCCGCAAGCATTTTGAGACTGTCTGGATTGTTGATGAGCTTTTCCATTTCTTCACGGGAAGCACCACTTTTTTCTAACATATCGAGTATCATCTCCGTGTCCAACTGCTTGATATGGCCTACATCAGAACTGGGCGACTCCAACATATCATTTCCCATATTGAATAGGTCGTTCAGTGCGGAATTGGCGTTTTTATTCGAGGCCTTATCAGCCTTGTCGTTGGATATATTGGACTCTTGACTGGTATTAAAATCTGCAGTGTCATCAGTACCTGAATAATTAGATTTATCCGACTTATTTCCGCAGGAATACATTATAAAACCAATTACTAAAAGAAATATTACTTTTGTCATAGCGGTTGTTTATTTTGAGATTCGCGCAGCTTTTAGCGCATGTATCATTTGTGCTACCTGTGCTTCATAAGTACCCGAACTAGGTAGTTGCATATTAGATGCACAATTTTTTATACTGTTAAGATCTTTTTCCATCGATCTTATGTAATCATCAAATCTGGTATCATAAGCTTTCTTCATTTTTGTCATGGCTGGCCTTACTTTGTTCACTAAAATTGACGTCCACCCAATACCTCCTCCACCAGGCAAATTGGACATACCATTACCCCAGGTGATGTAATCGTTCAAAACAGTTGATTTGAAAAAATAATAGTTTTGTAAATGTATATAATAGGCATAATGGGTCGTAAAATCTTGCAAATGCTTATTCATACAATTGAGGCATTCGTCTCGCATTTCACAGTAGACCAAAATTTCATTGCCTGGATTGCTTTCAATTTCTTCATCATCATCTTCATTCTCTGCCTCCAATCTTTCAACGGCTGCTTGGAGCCTTCGCACTTGTCTTCTTAATTGTTCAAGTTCTTCGGCAGTTCGGTCAACTGGGAGTGTTCTTTGATCGCCTTCGGTTTCCTCCCCGGGCATATTGTCCCTAAAATCCCGATTAAAATCATCGGTGGCATCTTGCATTTGCCTATTGACCTCTGCCGCATCTTCAGGAGATAATTCGTTTGCAGCTTGATTAGGTCTTAATCTTATGAGCGAGTAAGTTTCACCTCCATCGTTTGACACATAGGCGTCTCTATCCATGGCAGGAATCAAACCAGGATCGTCGTAAGTAACAGGTACTTGATTGGCCACGTTGTTATTGGCATAATCCAAAAAAACGTTAGATTGATTAGCCATAGGTACATTTCTTGGTGCTGGGCTTTGAGACATCATCAATTGTGAAAAGCCGAAACAAAGCATCAATAATAGTGTATTTTTCACGGTCTTTTTCTTTAAAAGGAAGAGGCCAAACAGGATTGCTATAAGTGCCAAAAGACCTATGATTATGTACAAAAGTGTGCTGTTTCCATCGGAACTTCCCGCTGTTGCCATTGTACTTTGCGACGTATTGGAAGCAGAATTCCCACCAAAGGGATCGCCTTGAATCCCTAGACTAAGTAGATGCTTGGCATATTCTTCCTTATCATCGGTAACACGAATGACAGACTGGGTAGAAGGAAATTGCAAACCAACCCTCACGCTTATTAAATAGGGAATGCCAGCGACCTCTGAGCTAACACCTAGTCCCAACAAATTTTTGGTTCTGAATACCTTATCCGCAAATTTCTTTCCGTTGGTAGAAATTTTAGCTTCCTCGCTATCCCAATTATTTTTGTGAAATGTTAGATCTATATTATAATTTGGTGCTTTTGAAACTATCCTAACCATAATTGGTGCTTTAATACTCAAATCATTAATCACAAACCGTTGTAATGAATCAGTGCCACCAGTTGTCCATTCGACTGCACCTGCATAAGTGCCATCCTCTTGTTTGTTCAATATAATTTCGTGTGTGATTATTTTACCGAAATTATCTATGAGTTGAGCAACGCCACTATGGCTAAAAGAAAGACATAACAATAGCAATAGCGTTTTTGTAATTGGGTATTTCTTAATAACGTGTTTCATAATCAGTTGTATGTTGATTTCTATTTGTTTTAATCTTTCGTGTAAGCATCGACGAACTTATCAATATCTGAATAACCTACATTGGTAAATTTTAAACCAGAAACAGTGACAACAGCATCTTCAGGGTTTTGAAGTTTCTCTTTTTCGTGCCTGATGTTAATGTTTTTGATTTCTGCGTTCCCCGAAGCGACCGTTGGATCAGACAAATCAATGGTGCCAGATTTTACCGCCTGTGGATTGAATTTTTCCAAGCCTGGTTTTAATTGGTAATAACAGGTGGAAATGCTTCCATCCTTTTTAGGAAATCGCAATTGGACGGATGCTTCAATGAGTTGAGATGTTTCGGCGTCATAAGTCAGCTGGATACTTTCACTGCCTTTATCCAATTTCTTTTTGAAGGTGATGATAGCGGTTCGTTCTTTCGTCTTTGCATGGGTCGATACGATGCCTGAAGCCTTTGTATACGCCCAATCTTCTCCATTGATTTGACATAGTGCATCCGTCTTTTTCGTTTCCTTTTCTGTGCTCGCTTGGGCGGTTACTTCAAGAGATTGCTTCGATTCGTTCTGGCTTAAAGCTTGATCGGCATTACTGTCTTTACAAGATGAAAGACAGATAATCGTCATTAAGACCACTCCTATTCTTATTCGTTGAAAAAAAAGAGTATGAATGTGGTTTTTTTTGAGGTTTCGGAACATGGCTGTACAGTTTTTTAGATTATTCATGGTTTTTGCTTTTATCAGTTTTGTATTTAATGCTTTAATGAAATCAATCTTAATAGGTTAACATTTCAAAATTTATTAAGTTGATTTTAGTCTGTTTTGGAAGTCGATATGGGAAAGTAGTCAAGCTACTAGTTCATCGAATAAACTTGAGACAAGGATGGATTCATCTGTTTAAATAAAAGAGAAATAAAACCAACTCCATATATAATCGTATTTCTAAATGGTATGTTCGTTAGATTGATGGTGGTTTTTCGACTATATACTAAAGTTAACTATCAATCGCAAGGCAGTTGTTTTACCTGAAAATTTATTTCCATAGAGCGTTTGAGCATAAAATCGGGAGATGCGTAGTAGCAAAAATAATCAATGGCTTCACTAAGCTTTGCTAGTTCGAATTCATTCTCTATAGCGTTAATATCCTTAAGGTCATTAACTAAAGCTACATTAATTATATCTCCAAATGTGAATGGGTTCCCAAACTTCTGTTCAGCATATTTAAATTTTATAAGGATTTTTGCCATATCTATCGCATCGTCAGACAGCTCTAGATCATCATCACGTTTAATAAATTCAATCATGGCATCCATATATTCATCTATACTGAAATAATTGTCCTCATCAGGAAGGGCTTCATTATAATCTTTGATATCAACATAGTATTCAAGAATTGGTTGTATTAATGGATCGAAATAGTAATAAATTTCTCTAATGTATTTTTCCCAATCACTCAAAAGTTCTTCAGGACAATATATAATTGTCCCTGATGATAGCAGTAGAGAAGCTTGAACTCCCAACAGATCTTTCTTCATTTTGCAATTGTCTGTATTATCTATTTGATCTTGAGTTTCGGCAAGTGCATAAGCATGTTCTGCAAGCAAAATAAGACAACCTCCAATCACTGGTTGATCTCCAAAATCACTGATGCCTTTTGTCAATTTTTTAAGTCCTTTTTCAATATGCTCCAAGTCTTCATTTTCAGACGCTTGTTCATCCGATTTTCCTTTGGCTTCATCTTGGGCCTTTTTTACATTTTTAAAAACACTCCCTCCTATCTGCGAGTAGACAGAGCTTGAAACTGAAAAACATAAAAGGATGAACAGGATATATATAGTTTTCATAAGCTGCTAATAAAAAGATTACATGCCTGATTTATAGTCCTCTTTGCGAATGGTAATAGGACGTTCTTCAAATTTTGTACAGATCATGTGCATGTTGTCGCGTTTTCTTTTGTTGGAGGTGTATTCCATTTCCATGATCATAGAGTTTTCATCAAATGGAACTGTGGAACCATATCCTGTTTTCGGCATTTGTTCCATGCTAGAAAACACGCCTACAAAACTTACTGGTGCTTCATTGGTAATATAAAGTTTACTGATACCTTCCTTTTGCTCTATTTGGTAGCCCTTACATTTATAGCCCAAAATGGTCTTATCTGGCAATGGAATGATAGTTAAGTCTTCCTGTTTTCTGTCACTTTTTGCCATTTCTTTTTGGGCATCCGCATCAAAGGGCATTCGTGTCTTCATGGCCATTTTTTGTTCACCATTATTCATAAAGGTGACCAAATATTGGTTTTCCATATCATAGACTGTCACGCTTGTGGTGTTTTTGTCTGTAATGGCATTACCGAAATAGGACACGTCGGGCTGAATGTAATATTGCATGAGCATAACGTCCTTATTGGTAGTCATTTCCATGTCCATAACATATTGAAATTTATAGGTGTCGGGTAGCTCTTCTAAACCACCACCAAACATGGACATGATACTTTTTTCGGCAGCTGCCTTTTCCTCGCCTGATAGTTCTTCTTCTTGGGTTTGATTGGAATCATCTTGCTTACGTTTACCAGTGGTGGTACTGTCTATTACTTTTTCTGTGGTTTTCGACACTTTTTCATCCGTTTTTCTCAAAATGGTACGTTCTGCTGCCTGCTCTGCTCGTTTTTTGATTTTTTTGAATATTTGTGCGTCAGCATTTACGGTCATTAAAAGACAGACGATTATAGTGAATGCGTGTTTTATTTTCATGGTATTTTTATTTAATTAATAAATTATTTTATCAGTGATGTTCTATTTAAAATCTTGCAAAAATCAGCTTACTGGTTCCTAGAATTATTTTGCTGCCCATTAGAAGCCTGAAACTCCAATGCCATGGTTCTTATCGATTGCTGTTCTTTCGGGAAAAAATCAAAATTGTTTACGTTTTAAATACTTGTTTTTTGTGGATGTAAATTATTTAGAATATGTTTTTTCTTATAAAACAGATGTTCCAAATCGTGCAACAGATGTTACAAGGAATTAAATATTAGAGTTTTATTTTTATTTCTGTATTTGATTATGAATACCTTTAAAGATAACTTTCAGAGTTTTCGATTCATTTTATAAAACGAACATTGGCAATTTATAAATCCGCTGACCAAGAAACCGCTTTATAGTTGATGCCGTTTTGAGCATACCCAATACATGAAATCAAAAGAAAAATAAAAGTAATTTTTAGTTTCATAATAGAGCGTTTTAAGCTTTATGCTTTTAAGACTAAAAGGTTAACATCTGATAACACTATTTTTAAAAACAATTACGTGAACCTGTCATTTTTAAATTTAAAAAGCATTCACTTTTTTATTTTATAACTATTGTAACAATAGATATTATATTATGTAACATTTCTATAATTGATTATTATCATAATTTTGGTTTTAAAAAGAAAGGAAAACAACGCTAACTCCACATTAATTGTCATTTCCCTTTCTCAACTGATTAATAGCCTCATTGATATTATTTAATAATGGTAATCGTTTTAACCACCTTATTCTTTAACAAAATTGTGAGTTGATAGGTTCCTTTTTTGAGATGGTCTATACTCAAGTATATTTTTTCATCTTTCGATAGATCTGGAGAGTTGTTCATCTCAATGTGATATTATTGAATTTTTACTGGTGTAAAACTAACGTGGAGTGGATGAAACGGATAGCAGACATGTTCCAAAGTGTGGAAGATATGTGACATTTTTCAAATTGAAAGTGAAGTTGAAATTCAATTTATTGAGCTGAAGAATATTCGCTAGGGGTGCAATTATAGACGTCTTTAAAGCATTTGATAAAATAGGAAGGTGTGTTGAACCCAATCTGATAGGCGATTTCAGCGATCGTAGCGTCCGATTTATGTAATAAATGAAGTGAAAGCTTCAAACGTTGCAAGCGAATGATTTCTGAAGAGGACTTTCCAAATATGGCTTTGAGTTTTCTGTGCAATTGTGTCCTGCTCATCAACATGACTTCCGCAAATTGCTCTGAACTGAATTCCGGATCTGTAATATGTGTTTCCATGACTAACTTCAAACGGTTGAGAAATTCTGCCTCTGTCGAAGTAACGGCTAATTCTGGATGAATGCTAAAATCCTTACTGAAATGTTTTTGAAGTTGTGCTCTATTTTCTATTAGTTTTTCGACTCTCAATTTCAACTTTTCACTGCTGAATGGTTTTGTGATATAGGCATCAGCTCCAGTACGCAAACCTTCAATTTCGTTCTCCTCGCCTACTTTTGCAGTCAAAAGAATAATTGGAATATGACTTGTTAGCGCGTTATACTTCAATTCATTACAAAGCGAAATACCGTCTTTGACAGGCATCATTATATCACTGATAATCAAATCTGGAATGTATTCCAATGCTTTTTCGATTCCAATGTTGCCATCGGTGGCCTCAATGATTTCGTAATTTTCTGAAAACATGGACATGATAAACTTTCTTATCTCGTTGTCATCTTCGACGATCAATACTACAGGTTGATCTGTCTGATTTTTAATCTTTGACATTTTCTGGTCGATTATGTCTTCTTTGTCTTCTGTCAATTTCAATTCTGAAGGTTGAAAAGCCTGTCTATGAATTGGCAATGTGACCGTAAACTGTAATTGATCAGCATCGATATTATTGGCAATGATGCTTCCTTTAGATAAAGTTACCAACTCTTTTACCAAGGCAAGCCCTACTCCAACGCCTTCAGAATTGGAATCACCTTGATAAAAACGTTCAAAGAGTTTTCCGAAATCCTTTTGCGTAAGTGAATTATGTGTATTGACGACAGTTAAAACCAAGGCATCATCCTGTTTGTTGGCATCGAAGATGATTTTACTCTGTCTAGGAGCATATTTGATAGCGTTGGACAATAAGTTGGATGCGATTTTTTCAAGTATATCAGAATCAAACCACACGGTTTCTAGATCATTGATCTCACTGACAATTTGAATTCTCTTTTCTTCTGCCTTGTATTGAAATGCGGAAACAATCTGTTTTAAAAGGATGTTTAAATTACCTTGGGACACATTCAAACGTAATTGTCCAGAATCTATCAAAGACAAATCAACCATTTGGTTGACAAGGTTCAATAAACGATTCGCGTTGCGTTTGACCAAATTAAGCTCTTCTCTGTCTTTTGGATCTAATTCATCTCTCGCCAATTGGTGATCGATAGGTCCTGAAATCAAAGTTAATGGTGTTCGAAATTCATGCGAAATATTTGTGTAAAGCTTCGTCTTGAACTCGTCCAACTTTTTAAGTCGTTCCGTTTCTGCATGCTCAAGTTGCAATTGGGTTTTAACTTCCCAACGGAATTTAAAATATCTGTAAATGCTGAACAATAGTAAACAGCCCAACAATAAATAAACAATCTTTGAAATTGTGGTGAGATACCAAGGCTTGAGTATGGAAAATGAATACGTTGCTGGCGTTGTATTCCAAACCATATCATAATTACTCGACATAACCTTAAAGGTGTAATCATTGGGCGGCAGGTTCGTGTAATGCGCTGTATTAGTATTGCCCGCCAGTACCCAGTCTGAATCATGGTTTACTAATTGGTACTTGTATTGATTGCGTTCAGGTTGCGAAAAATGAAGTCCGGAAAAGGTAAATGTTATCGTGTTCTCGTTATACCGATAATTTGAATATTCAAAAATGGGCTGCTCCTTATCAAACACCTTAACTTTAGATATCACAGTTTTTGGAGTTGCAATATTTACTGTCAGATCTTTTGGTCGAAACCAATTGACACCTTTCAAACCACCAAAATACAAGGTTCCGTCCGCTTCCTTATAATAGGCACCTGTATTGAACTCATAGGCCTGTAGACCACTATAATTCCCATAAATTTCTACAGTCGGTTGATTGTTGTTCAATCCAAATTCAAAAATTCCTTTATTGGAACTCAACCACAATGTGTTGTTATCTCCGGGTAAAATGCCATAAATGACCAAATTTGGCAATCCATGCGACTTATCATAAGTTGTGACTGCTTTTTTGGAGGTGTTATACGATTTGAGACCATTTCCATTAGTGCCAATCCAGAGGCTTTCACCATCAAAATACAGGGATTTAATATTGTCCGTAATCGCATTTATTTTTTCAATCTTTTTACTTTTTGTGTTCAGTAAAAATAAACCGTTGTTTTCGCTTCCAATCCAAAATTCATTGGTATGACCTTTTTCGATAGTTCTGATATTATTTGAAGTTAATAATGAGTTTTCTTTATCGAATGTTTCTATAATTCCATCATTTTTATCAAAAAGCACAAGTCCGTTATCTCTTGTACATAACCAAATTTGATTATCGTAGTTAGGATAAATTTTCCAAATGGTTTGTTTGGATAAAGATTTCAAAGAATTGATTGTTCCTTTGGAATCCATCAACTGAAGCCCAGCACCTTGATGACCAATCCACAACTCGTCATTTTGATACAACAAACTCATGATACGATCGCTTGCCAATTTTGAATTGTGAATGGTATAGGTTTTAAATTCATTCGTGTTAGGATTAACTGAAGTCAAACCTTTTCCTGATGTTCCCAACCACATCGTCTTTTCATCGTCCACCACAATTGCCCTCACGACATCAACATTTACACTTTCTGGAGCTTTGTCATTAGTAATGACATTGAATTTTTTGAGATGTTTGTCATAATAACTCAAGCCTGCACCATCGGTACCCAACCAAATGATACCTGTATAATCTTCATAGAAGCAAAGTACGTCATCATAATGAAGCGCATATGGATTATTTTTATTTGCGACTAAATGCTGGACTATATTCTTTTCAATATTCAAGTGATACACTCCGTCCCCGTAGGTCGCTATCCATAAACCTTCATTTTTGTCAACCAATACATCTTGGATATTTAAATTTTGAGGCAGTTGCGAATGGTTGAAGCGTATGAATCTGTCTGAATTGTTAGATTTATAGAACAGACCCTTACCAAAAGTCCCCAACCACAGTGTTTGATCACCTGACATTGCCAGTGAACTGAAATTGATGTCTGTTTCATCGACATCCATTTTAGAAATCTCAACATTTTTTATTTGAAATACCCCAGACGAACTCGCTAAATACAGTTTAGATCCACTTTCTAACAGCCTGTAAATATGAGCATCCACAATTTGCTTTGGAAAAATTTGAAGTGTGTCCTTTGTTTTATGATCAATTTTAAAAAGACCGTTGCCGTAAGTACCTATAAAATAATCCTGTTGTGCACTATGGAGGATGCAACTTGCATTGCGGATGGTATGTACATCTTTAAAGGAATCATTTTCTTGATTAAAAACTTCTAATTGCCCTGAATTGGTAATAATCCATAAAACTCCCGACCTATCTATATAAGTTTTACCTAATTTACTAAAAGTTGGCCTTGTGACATCTTCAAACTGTTTGTTGTAGATGGTGAAGGTTCTCCCGTCATATTTGTTCAAACCATCCTGTGTGGCAAACCACATATAACCGATGGAATCTTGCGCTATGCTGACCACGCTATTTTGGGAAAGCCCATGATCGACTGTTAAATCTCGAAATGATATTTGTTCATTTTGGGAGATAACAATCCATGGAAATAGGAGAACAATGCAAAAAAGTTTTACGTAATTCATTTCCAGAAGGTTGGTTTACGTAAAGTTAAAGAAAAGTAAGCTTAAACAGAAGTTTTTATGACTTCGACCATTTTTTCTGCTCTTTTCTTTATTTCTTCATCTGTCCAGGACAATTTTATCAAGCAGGAAATATTCCGTCCAATGTAATGATCCGATTGTTCAAAGGTTTTAGTTTGAAGATATGTCAACCCTTTTTTGACTTCATTTGACATAGGAAATAAGGATTTTAAATCTTTAAGATGCGCCCATTTTCTAACGTAATGCCAATTGTTGTCATAATAATGAAAACAACCATCTACACCTGTTTCTTTAAATGCTTTTGAAACGTGTCGGGATGTTTCCAAATCTGGCAAAAAGAAGTTCAAAAATGCATAACTTTCCTCTCCTCCATCAGGAACCGTTCTAAATGTCACTTCTGGAATTTGAGATAAGGCTTCCCTTAAAATGGTATAATGTTTCTTTTGAATCTTTAGAAATTCTGGCAAACGTCTCACTTGTGCTAGACCAACAGCTGCATGTAGCTCTGATATCCTAAAATTATAACCTAAAAAAGGATGTGATTCTGCACCTCTATCGCTTCCCACATGGTCATGTCCATGATCGCTGTAATGATCTGAACTTATATAGTATTCTTTATTATTTGTAATGACCGCGCCGCCTTCACCACAGGTTATGGTTTTCACAAAATCGAATGAGAAACAACCCAAATCACCAATACTGCCCAATGGCTTTCCGTTGTACGTTCCACCTATCGCTTGGCATGCGTCTTCAATTAACAGAATATTATACGCTTTTGAAATCTTTTGTAAGGCCTCCATGTTTGCCATGCTTCCACACATCTGCACGACCATTATGGCTTTTGTTTTGGACGTGATGGCATTTTCAACCGATTCCGGATGTAAGGTCAAAGTATCATCAATGTCTACCAAAACTGGAATCGCGCCAACCATCATAATGGCTTCAAAACTTGCGACAAAGGTAAAAGTCGGCATGATTACCTCATCACCCGCTCCAACACCAGCTGCTGCCAAAGCCACAGAAACAGCCGCAGTGCCGCTTGATACAAGTTGAACGTGTTTCGACTGAAAAGCAGTTTGAAGTTCGGATTCCAATTCTTTTGCTTTCCAATGGCCTTTACGCATTCCATCAAAGCCATAGCGCATCAAAACACCAGTATCTAAAACATCATTAACCTCTTTGCGTTCTGCATCTCCAAATAATTCAAATCCTGGCATGTAATTTTATTTAATTGTTTTTAAGAAGGTGTAGTAATCCGATATTGCCGCTAAATCAGTGCTGGTAAGAATCTCTCCCAATGCTTGCTTATCACTGCCCAAAACTACTACTGCGGGAAATTTTAATGTCTTATTGTAATGTATCACTAAACGTCGTTGTTTTATGATGGAAATGTCAGTCGTATTGCTGTCATCATTAGATCCATCCAGCATTAACAACACAAAATTATCAGAAAGATCCTTAAATATATCCGACTTAAAAAAGTTGCTGTAAAAATGTTGACATTCATCACAGTTGGTTTTGGTAAAATAGACAAGGATCGGTTTGCTTTCCGATTTTGATATTTCCGTCGCAATATTAATATCCTTTTTCCATGATAATTGAATCTCTTGTGCGGTCATCATGACACTAAATAACAAAGAACAAATTAGGATATATTTTCTCATTTAATAAACGTTTAGGAAGGTCACAAATATAACGGAATCTTACCGCTGTTCAAAGGCAAATCATGCTTTTATTGTTACATTTCGATGACAGTTTCGTCAAGAGATTTACGTACTTTTTTAAAATCGGAAAATATATCTTCATGATGCCTATAACCTACTGGCAACAGCAATACTGACTTTAGATTTTTGCTTTTTAGGTCTAAAACCATATCATATTGATCGGCATCAAAACCTTCCATGGGACAAGAGTCAATTGTCTCAACTGCACAAACCGTCATCAAGTTACCCAACGCAATGTAGGCCTGTCTGATACTCCATTCCTGTCGTTCTTCTTTGCTCATGTCTCTCATCGTTACTTTCAGATCAGCTCGATAAGGGGCTAAAATAGTCTCTGGAGTATCTCTAATATCGATAACATTGTCAAAATGGGCATCGACATCATCGTCACTTATGTTTTCATGGATGCAAAGCACCAATAAGTGAGAGGCATTCATCACCTGTGCCTGCCCAAAAGTATGCTGAACTAGCTGTGATCTTAATAATCTATCTTTGACAATCACCATTTTAAGGGTCTGCAATCCAAATGAAGTCGCCGTAAGGTTGAAAGCATTTTTGAGGACATTCAATTTATCTTCAGACAGGATCTTGGAATCATCAAATTTTTTAGTCGCATAGCGCCATTGCAAACTGCTAATTATATTCATAATGTCTTTTCTTGGTGCAAAAATAAACTTTGGAATTTGTTATCTCATAGTCGTGCTATAATTTAATTCTATGATAGAATAAAAATTGTTTTCAAAAATTTGATTTTTTATTTGAAAGAAATAAAAAAGGGTTCTATATTTGCACCCGCATTCAGGGAATACCTGATGAGGCACTTGGAGAAATGGCAGAGTGGTCGAATGCGGCAGTCTTGAAAACTGTTGAGGGTCACACCTCCGGGGGTTCGAATCCCTCTTTCTCCGCAAATGCAAACCCGCAATTTATAATTGCGGGTTTTATATGTACTGTTTTTGTATGTATAACAAACACTCTTTCTTCAAGGCGATTCCAATTTATGATCCTGAAATTACTTGAAAATGTGTAGTCAATCAAATATTCCAAAACTAGGAATTATTGATTTTTGATGTAGTCGCAAGCTCTCGCCTAATTTCTTTTATCGTCAAAGTACTTCCGTCATGGCTCCATCCAGGTGCTCCGAAAACATACATGAATTTATGATACCAATTTTTAGACTTTGCCATGTCTTCCCATATGTTTTTATATTCGTGAGTTAAAATGACGTACAGATTGTAAGAATTCGGTGGTTTCGAAACGCCGTATTCTATGTCCACAGATTCATCCAATTCTTTCCAAGTGCCAAAAATTCTGTCAAAAACATTGAGGATTCCTCCATGATTTTTGTCCATATATTCAATATTCTGTGCATGGTGAACTTGATGCATGGTATGTGTATTGAGAATTTTTTCTACAAAACCCATCTTTTTAATATACTTCGTATGTAATTGGAATTGCCATAAGGCTTCCAGTCCCAAACAAAATACCAGCATCTCTGGTGGAAAACCAATAATGACTATCCAAACATAAAATAAAGGCTTGTAAAAAATAGTGAACCAACCGTTACGAACAGCCGTCCCCAAATTAAAATTATCGGATGAATGATGTACGATATGTGCTGCCCAAAGAAACCGCACCATATGATTTTGACGATGAAACCAATAATACGTAAAATCATCCAAAAGCATACAAATGACCCAAATGTACCATGCATACCCAAAAGATTCATAGCCCAAAATATTTGTACGAACGCCATCAACTATGGGGTTGAAAATCTCGTAGGCGTAATTAAAAATAACAATAAGAGAAACAGTTTTCAAAAGTGCTCCAAGAATTGCAGAACCAACGCCAAGAGATAAACTTGAGAGAAAATCTTTCCATTTATAAAGTTGCTTGTCATCAAAAACCTTACTGTAGGAAAGTTCGATAGCAATAATTATTAAAAAACAGGGTACGCCGTATACTAACGGGTTTGTAAAATCCATTTATTGTTAATTTTTAAAAGTCTTATGTAGATCAGCTTCAATTGTTGCAGTTTACAATATTCTGAAGCAAATACAGACACATTTAAGAATAAGTTTATATTTTTTTCTTACTTTACAAACGATTCTAAATTCCTATTATTACTAATTGCATTTTTAGATCTGACTATAAAAATGAAATAACCTAATTGTATTCAGCTATATAAAGTGCAAACAATGGTTTGGAAATTTTAAAATAATGAATATATGTGCAAACTTTAGAAGGGTAGGATTCTAAAAAGAATCAGTTTAACACGTTTTTTGTCACAATACTTTTAACAGTAAATCGTTGAAATACATTTTTGCCAAGTCCTCAACATCGTTCTTTCTAATCTCTGCGGCATTTTCCTTTAAAAATACGGTTGGAACAATACCTTCATACTGAAGTTTTTCGATAATACATTCATTTTCAGCTGCCGAAAAAACCATAACACCATCAACGCTTCCATCGTTTATTAACTTAAAACATTCCTTTTCTTTTTTTGGTGAAGTAAAAGACTGAAAAACAATCAGTCGATATCCTAACTCAAAAGATAAATTCTGAATTTCTGACAACAAATTTCCGTAAAAGGAATCCGATATTTTTGGAATAATGATAGCCAAGGTTTTTGTTTGCTGCTTTCGCAAAGCCATCGCATAATAGTTGGGTACATAATTATGCTTTTTGGCAATGTTCATGATGGTCTGTCTCGTCTCTAAACTGATATCCTGTTTATCATTGAGCGCTTTGGACACTGTGGAAACCGAATATCCCGAAATGAGCGATATTTTTTTAAGAGTTGTGGCTGATTGATGCATGATTCTATTGTTTTAATTTTTTAATAAAATCAATTGAATACTTTGTAAGGGACTCAATTTTCGAATAGTCAAATTGGCCGTTTTTGTCTTTTGCAATCAATTTAGACCCCATTCCGACACACGTAACACCGGCCTCAAACCATGATTGCAAACTTTCTTCTGTAGGAGAAACGCCTCCAGTGGGCATGATGCTGGTCCATTCACAAGGTCCTTTAATGGCTTTCACATAATTAGGGCTATAGGCATCGCCAGGAAATAATTTTACGATTTCGCATCCTAATTCTTCTGCTTTTGCAATTTCGGTCAACGTTGCGCAACCAGCTGACCATAAGACTTTTCGTCTATTACAAACAACTGCTATATCTTCTCTCAACACAGGGGTTACAACAAAATTCGCCCCCAATTGCATATAGAGAGATGCTGCAGCAGCATCTGTTACCGAACCAACACCAAGAGCCATACCCGGCAATTCTTTAATTGCATATTTATTAAGTTCCGCAAACACTTCATGTGCAAAATCACCACGACTTGTAAACTCTAAAAGTCGTGCACCTCCGTCATAACAAGCTCTTAAAACCTTTTTACCAACCTCCACATCATCATGATAAAACAAAGGCACTAAACCTGTTGTATTCATTAATGTTGCGACTTCTATTCTTGAAAATTGTGCCATTTTTTTTATCTATTTATCGAGAGACTTTCCCTGAAGAATCGCCACTGATCAGTTTTTCGATTTCATCTAGAGATATTAAATTATAATCTCCAGAAATCGTATGTTTCAAACAGCAAGCTGCAACTGCTATTTCTAACGCCCGCTGTTTATTGTCTTCATCATTTATCAAACCATAAATCAATCCTCCCATAAAGGCGTCGCCACTACCAACACGATCAACAACTGGAGTCACTTCCTTGACTTCAGCATTATAAATAGTTTTTCCATCGTAAAGTATTCCGCCAATTCGCTGATGTGATGCACTTACAGAATATCGCAAGGTAGTAGCCACAATCTTTAAGTTAGGACATAATTTGAAGAGCTTATCGTATAAAACCGGAAGGGTTTTTTCATTTTGATAATTGGGATTTTCCTTTTCCTTTCCAAGCATGAAATAGGCCGTGTCAATATCTCCCAAAATGACGTTGCTATATTCCAACAATTGAGGCATTACTTCATGCGGTTCTTTACCATACTGCCATAACTTGGAACGATAATTTAAATCGCACGAGATTTGTATTCCTAGTTCGTGTGCTGCTTTTACAGCTTCAAGACATTCATCGGCAGCTGATTGGGAAATGGCCGGTGTAATGCCACTCCAATGAAACCAAGTAGCATCATTTAAAACCGTTTTCCAATCGATGGCACCTTTTTCTATCGTTGCCATAGAGCTGTTGGCTCTGTCATAAACAACATTGCTTCCTCGCGTACCAGCGCCAGTTTCCAAGAAATAGATACCTAATCGATCGCCACCATAAGCTACATTGTGGTTTTGAACATTAAATTTTCGCATTTCTTTCAGCGCACAAGCACCAATTTCGTTTTTTGGTAATCTTGTTACAAATTCGACAGGAATGCCATAGTTTGCAAGTGAGACTGCTACATTAAATTCGCCTCCACCGTAGGTTGCTGCGAAGAATTTCGCCTGCGAAAACCGTAGATGTCGCTCCGTTGATAAACGCAACATAATCTCTCCAAACGTGACTACTTTACTCATTATATTCTGACTATGATTATAAGAATTGACTTTAAGAAATTATTAGATTCCTAAAGCTTGTCCACCACCAATTTGGATGGTTTCAGCTGTTATGAAAGAAGCATCTTTACTTGCCAAAAATGATATTACACCTGCAACATCTTCTGGTTGACCCAATCTTCCCAACATAATATTATTTGCCCAAGACGCGAAAACTTCAGGTTTAGTTGCTTTAATTTGAGCATGGAAAGGTGTATCGATCGTTCCAGGTGATACAGCATTAACTCTGATACCATATTCCGCCAAATCTTTAGCTAATGCTCTTGTGATGGCATGAACGCCAGCTTTTGATGTACCGTAAATTCCAGCGCCTGGTCCACCTGCAGTCCATCCAGCATTAGATGTGTAATTTATAATAGAAGGGTGTTCTCCTTTTTTAAGAAATGGTATTGCCGCTCTAGATGCAAAAAACACAGAATCTAGATTAAGTGCCATCACAAATCGATAGAAATCAGTAGTCATTTCTTCAAAACGAGAACGTCCGCCTAAACCACCTGCATTATTTACAAGTACGTCGATACGACCATATTTTTCACCAATTTTAGTAATATTAGAAGTGACCTCATCTTCTTTAGTGACGTCAAAACCATAATATTCAGCAGTAATACCTTCTGCTGTAAGTTTCTTGACTCTATCTGCTCCTGTAGCATCTTCAATTCCGTTCAAGATAACTGTATAGCCATCTTTACCTAATCTTTTTGCTACTTCAAATCCGATTCCTCCTGTTGCTCCAGTTACGATTGCAACTTTTCCTTTGTTTTTACTCATTTTAATTTAATCTTTAAATTATTCTTGTTAATTTTTAATTGAATTCAACTATACTTTGGGTTTTAATGGTTCAATTTTGGGACATAAAAACCAAACAGACATAAGTGCTATAATCGCTAATGCGCCACCTATTAAAAATGCAGGCGTATAATTTCCACCAGTTGTTATAAATGTTACTAATATGGTGAGTCCTGCCGCACCTAGTTTGGCTGCCATTCCTGCAAAACCTGATAATGTACCCACTATTTTTCCACTAAATAAATCACTTGGTAAGGTTTGTATATTTCCAATTGCAATTTGAAAACCAAACAGCAAAACTGCCATGATCAATACAGCTGTCATTGCTGATCCAGGTGCTTTTAGCAAGAAGAAGCATGGAATCATGATAGCACAACCTAATGTGATGGTCATTTTTCTAGTTTTATCTATAGACCAACCTGCAGATATTCTATTTTTAGCAAGTAATCCTCCAAATATCGCTCCGATCATTGCTCCCACATAAGGAACCCATGCCGAAAATGCTATTTCTTTGACGTCCATTCCAAAAACTTCTGATAAATAGATTGGTATCCACACAATAAACAGCCACCATATAGGGTCAATTGCTGCAGAAGCAATAATCACACCCCAACTCTCCTTATGCTTAAATAATTCTCCCGTAGTTGGTGCATATCCTTCATCATAATTACCATCCTCATCGATATCTTGATTTCTTTGTCCCGAAAGAATATACTTTTTTTCATCATCCGTCAACCAAATATGAGTTTTAGGTGGCGCTTTTACAACATAAAACCAAGGAATTAACCATAAGAATCCCAATATAGCAACCACGATAAATATGGCTTTCCAATCAAAATATACAGATAATAATCCTATGACTGGATAGGCAACTATTCCACCTATCGCTGCTCCAGAATTAAAGATTCCTTGAGCAAGTGCTCTCTCTTTTGTTGGAAACCACTCTGCATTGGCCTTCGCAGCTCCAGGCCAGTTCCCCGCTTCTGCAATTCCTAAAATAGACCTAAAAATTGAAAAACTTAAAACACC
This sequence comes from Aquaticitalea sp., assembly GCA_051252455.1. GTDB lineage: Bacteria > Bacteroidota > Bacteroidia > Flavobacteriales > Flavobacteriaceae > JBPOFM01. The sequence goes on along the minus strand of JBPOFM010000006.1, from coordinate 88,858 downwards.
TTGGGCAAACGCATGTAACATCGTTGCCAAAGACCATACGCCAATTGAAAGCGCAAATCCTAATCTGGTTCCTATCCAATCGAAAATTTTACCAAAAAGCGCTTGACCACCTGCATAGGAAAGAATAAAAACAGTTGAAATGGTACCGTATATGGCTTTATGTCCATCTTTATTCATTGCTGGAAACAGATCATTTGCGATGTCCGGCCATAAAGCGCCGAATGCTTGTCTATCAATATAATTAATAACGGCAGCTAAAGCCACAAGTCCAACTACCCACCATCTTAATCCGTTTATTTTCATGTTTTTTAAGTTTTTAAAAATCCAAGAGACATCTGACTATTTGATGACAGTACTGAATTTACGTTTGAAAGCAACTGACATGCTGTTAAAAACCAATGTTACTTCTCTCCAAATTTTATTCATTTTCAGAATTAAATCGTGTTTTTTAATTCTAAAATGGTTTGTTATACGTTATAACAATACTTATATAATTCTTTAAAATGATCCTTCATTTTTTGTTTAGCTTCTACTGGATCTTGATTTTTGATGGCTTCTAAAATCGCTTCATGCTCTTTAATTCCCACGATCGGCGAATTTTTATCGCATACGTGGTACTTTTCAAAATTCGTGATGATTTCTGGCGTTATTATCAACATAAACGTATTCATAGAGCTATTTCCACATGCTTTGGAGATCGCCAGATGAAACAATAAATCTTCTTGAACTGCATTTTCTCCATTGAGCACTTTCGCTGTATAGGCATCTAATGCTTGACGCATTTGATTTAGGTCTTCTTTAGTTCGTCTTAACGCTGCCAATCGAACCGTTTTTAGCTCCAAAAGAATTCTTGTTTCTACCAAGGATTTAAAATCTGGCTGCTCTAGACATAAAATATCTTCAATCATTCCATTTAAGGCGATGATTCCTATGTTCGCAATAAAGGTACCGCTTTGGGGCACCGATATCAACAAACCATATAATTCCAATTTTTGAATGGCTTCTCTTAAATTCCCCCTTGAAACGCCAAACTTTTCAGACAGACTTCTTTCTGAAGGCAATTTTTCACCAGGCTCTAAATTTTTGTGATTGATTAAATCCCGTATTTTTGAAATTATCTCATTCTCTATAATTTCGCCTTCGTTTTTTGTAAGAATTTCAAACTTCATAGATTTCCTTTTAATTAGCCAACATTATATTTTGAATAGTCAAATTTAGTTATCATAAATTGGTTAACCAGTATTTATGCCAAAAATATTCAAAAAAAAATGATCATTTGGTGAATTTTACTGATCACTAGTAGATCAGCAAAACTCAACAAAAGGCATTAATTTTGGCTAATTCAAATAATTTTAATGCGATACTAATTTTCATAATACTGTTATGTCTTGGATCATACCATTTAGTAAATATACTATGATCTTTATTTTTTATTTATTCGGAACCTAATATCCTGTGTTCTGGGTAATCACTCCATCGCTCGCAAGAATTTCCGAGTTTGGAATTGGAAACACATAATAGTTAGGATTAACGGATTCCCCCATTGCTTCGTCAACTGTGCCTGTTCTCACCAAATCGAACCATCTATGTCCCTCAAGGGCCAACTCCAGTCTTCTTTCGTCGGCAATAGCTTGTCTAACGTCAGATTGAGAGGTTACCGTTCCGGTTAAACTGTTTAACCCTGCTCTTGTTCGAATTGGATCCAATAATGGAAGTACAGTTGATGCAGGAGAGCCAGTTTCATTCAATGCTTCTGCGTATAATAAAATTACATCCGACAATCTCATTTCTATAAAGTCCTGATCGCTATTACCTCCAGTATATTTAACACCCTTTCTGGTGGTTGCATTAATAGTCAATGCTTTTCTTAAATCTGTACCTCCCCCAGAAGCACTGCTGGCATCAAAAGCAGCAGTTAAGCGCGGATCTAAAGGTGTGAGGGATTTAGTGTCGTTTCCGGCAAACCATCCTACAAAAGTGGAAGCGGATGTAGAACCACCTGCATTTGGTACGGCAGTCGATATTTTAGTTGCGAACAGAATTTCTGAACTGTTATCTTTTACTACATTGGCAAAGTCGGATTCTAAAGTTATACCTGCGGCAGAAGCGTTGCTTAAAACAGTTCCAAGCTCTGTTACTGCGCTAACAAAATTATCTCGGTGCATGTACACCTTACCAAGAAATGCTCGTGCAGCAATTTGAGACGCACGTCCTGTTGCTAAACCAGAATTGGTTAAATCGGCTATGGCATCTTGAAAATCTGGAATGATCACATCATCATAAATACTTGCAGCAGGTTTTCTTGTCAAATCAACATTAGGAATCTCTGAAACAGATGGCTGTGGCGTTAGAATCACAGGAACATCACCAAAAATCAATACCAACTTAAAATAAGACAAACCTCTTAAAAATTTAGCTTCAGCTACTTGAGTAGGTTCCGATGAATTTTGAATAACATTATTAGCGCTTAAGATGGATTTGTACAAATTACTATAAGCAGGACTAAAAAATGCTCCTGTCATATCCCCTCCTCCTAAATCTGAGTTATAGGTATCTATTGAGGTATGCGGGTCTTCTATCATCAACATATTGTCTGCTCTAAAATCGCCCATAACTAATTGTGGCATTGCAACCCCTGTCTGATAGTAATAAGCAGCATTTAAAACCGGTCCAAAATCCATCAAATTACCTGCTTCTAAATCTAAAGTAGGGTCTTGCTCCAAATCATTATCACACGCCGTTATAAACAACATTGAGACTAATATTATAAGTAAATTTTTCATTTTTTTCTTATTTAAAAATTAACATTTAAACCGAAGGTAAAACTTCTAACAATAGGGCTCGCGCCTTCCTGATACCCGTAAGTGGTAGGACCTCCATATCCATCATTCTCAATCTCTATACCTTCAGGGTTAAATGAAGTATAATCTTTCCCCATTATATATAATAAATTGGTAGCTGCCAGATAAACTCTCAAAGAACCCAAACCGATTTTATCAATAAAATCTGATTTTAGTGTATAACCTAGAGTTATATTTCTTAAAGCGATATATGATGCATCTTGTATCATTGAACCGTGCACATCTCTGGTTTGTAAGTAATGTAGACCGTTATTATCCGCTATGCCATCATTGTCAGCATCAAAACTTGGTCCTGTTGCATCGCGGAACTGCGATTGCCAATAAATAGGATCTATATTATACACTTCAGCTCCTTGAGAACCCTGAAACTGGAATGAAAAATCAAAATCCTTATAGTTCATATTGCTTGATAATCCCCAATAAAAGTCAGGATTGGCAGATCCTAATTTTACATAATCCCCTTCATAAGTAATTTCACCGTCGCCATTTTGATCTACTACATAGTGCACACCACTGGCATATCCAATATTTCTTGTTGGATCATCCATATAAATGGTTTCAACTTGACCTGCGCTTTCATACCCCCACATTTCTCCAAGTTCTCCACCCACATAATTTCTGAACTCTGCTCCTCTACCCGCTGGCCCTCCGTAGATTTGACGCGGTAGTTCATTTAAATCACCTAGACTCGTTATTTCTGACTCCACTGTGGATAAATTGGCATTGACACTCCAAGAGAAGTTTTCATTAGAAACAATTCTTGCATTGAATTCAAATTCTAAACCAGAACTAGTAATATCTCCACGATTAAGCCTAACTTGTGGTGTTCCTAAAACTTCAGAAACGCTTTGATTAATTAACATATTATTGACGTCAGACGTATAATAATCTACACTAAATCTAAAACGATTATTTAGAAACCCGGTATCAACACCATAATTTGTCTCTTTATTGGTTTGCCAAGTTAAATCTGGATTTGCAATATCTTCAGGAATTAAAAAACCCGTTCCAAAAGCGGTTGGTGTAGTTCCTACAATACTCAATGCGCTATAAGAACCCAAATCAGAGGATGTGCCTAAAGAACCTGTACTAAATCTTAACTTCAATAAACTTAACACCTCATTATCTTGTAGAAAAGATTCATTATGGACATTCCAACCTAAAGACAAAGCTGGAAAAACAGCATATCTTTCATTTGCCCCAAAGCGAGAATCACCATCTCTTCTGATCGATGCCGATAACAAATATCGATCGTCGAACGCATAGGCAATCCGTCCAAAAAACCCCCTTCTTGACTGTTTCTCGGCAATTCGATTCGAGACCACATCTTCAGCATTGAAATAAGAATAATTTAAAGGCAGACCGAAAGGTACATTTATTCCTTGCGAAGCCAGACCATCAAATTTAGTATTTACAAATTCCATCCCGATTACAGCAGCGACATCATGCTTATCTGCAATCACTTTGTTATAGCTTAGAGTGGTAGTACTTAATAAAGTCGATTTTTTTATATCTGATATATCCAAACTAGATTCGGAGGCCCGTTGTTGACCATCTGTTAATATCCCATGATATTCGTACTCATTGACATCACGCAAATCGGCACCAAATATAGTTTTTATGTTTAATCCATCCATTAGGATATATTCTAAATAAGAACTTACATTACCATATAACGTTTTTTTGTATCTCTGCGAATTGTCAAATTTTGCAGCTACACCAGCATCTCCAGTTCCTCCAATACCATTTAGATTTCTCCCATAGTGCCAATCATTTACTACATCGCCTGGCTGCAAGTCATAGATACTGTGGGCGTCATAATTTTGGGTTAAATCTCCTCTATAGTCCTGGTCGAATGAACGCCCGAAATTATTTGCTGTATATCCTGAATCGAATAAAGCCTGTCTTTGTTGATCCAATTGTTGAACAAAATTAATGGACGCTTGGGTATGGTAAATTGGGCTGATGCTATACGATCTTAAAAGATCCCTCATTTCCCATGGCACAATATCCTGATGACCATAAAATCCATTCATACTCAAACCTGCCTTGAATTTATCATTTAGATTAGCATCCACATTCATACGTCCGTTATATCTTTCATAACCTTGACCTCTGACGATACCTTCGGTATTTAAATAGCCGAGTGAAGCAAATGCCTTAATATTTTCCGACCCTCCACTCACACTGAAGTCATGGCTGCTTGAATTACCACTTTGAAAAAGATAATCTTCCATACTCACTACATCGGGTGCATTTGCATATGCATTCAATCTGTATTGTAGTAACCTCGGGTCAGTTTGAGAAAGATCATACGCATCTGTTTGTAACTCAGCTGCCCATTCTCCCGCTGTCTTAAGCATTTCAATATCCTTCACATACTTTCTTGAAGTACTTGTATATGCGTTATAACTGAAATTTAATTTTCCTGATTTTCCCTTTTTGGTAGTCACTAAAATAACTCCATTGGCTCCCAAAGACCCGTAAATAGCAGCAGAGGCAGCGTCTTTTAACACCTCCAGACTTTCAATGTCATTTGGATTAACCGTTGCCAAATTTCCTGAAATTGGAAATCCATCCACCACAATCAGCGGATCTGAATTATTTGAGAGTGAAGACCCAGCTCTAATTTGAATTTTAAGATCTGCACCAGGTTCACCACTTTGATTTTGTATATTAACACCTGAAAGCTTACCTGCTAATGCTTCATCCACCCGAGCAGCTTGGATGCCAGCCACCTCGTCTCCGTCTATTTTTGATACGGCACCCGTAAGATGTGATTTTTTTACGGTACCATAACCAACGATAACGACCTCATCTAATTTAGCGGCGTCTTCTGACAATGCTATATCTAAAATTGTTTGATCAGCAATTGTTATGGTTTGAGTTGTGTAGCCTACGTAAGAGAACACCAAGGCCTCACCTTTGGCAACTTCTATTTGATAATTGCCATCGAAATCGGTCGTTGTTCCTTTTGATGTATTTTGAATAATGATATTCACACCTGGGATAGGTAGTTGATCGGCCGCTGAAACAACCGTTCCTGTTATTTTGCTTTGCGCAAATATTGAGACATTGACCGCCATCAAGAGCAACAATGTCAACTTTAATTTTAAATTCATAGTGGTTGGTTTTGTTTAAAATATTATTTCAAGAATGGTATTCAATTATATTTCCATTATCGCATTCTATTAATCTTCAAAATATACTTCCATAAATCTGAAAAAGATGAAGTTGTAATAATGTCAATGATTTATTGGGTTTCCTCGATAAAAGCATAGATTTTAAGAGGCTTGGTTCGCACTTTCATTGTAATAAAACCACAAATTTCTAATTGGTGGACCAATTTGGTTAACCAGATTGGTTTACCAAATATAATTAAAAATTTGTTAATTACAACGTTTAGGATAGAAAATATGTTAAAATTAAACACTTGTGAGGTAATTTAACACATAATGCTGCTTTAATATGTCAAGAAATTTCTTAATATGGTTATTCAAATATCAACGCCGATTACTGCCTAGGAACAAATTTCATTAAACGATACAGTGAAAATATACCGAATCTTCAAATTTCACTTTTTATGCCTCTTACCAATCATCAATGTTCTAATTAATCTTTGATCAAAGTCATCTTTGAATGATACGCTAAACATTTTCGCGTTTTATAGAACACTTTATACTTTAGCTATTTCGACTTGCTTATTCAGAATAACCTTTCACAGATTACCGAGTTCAAATTCACTATTTTTAATTGTAGGGATTAATCGTTATATCAATTTAACGATCTAAAATTTACAAGTGAAAGCTCTTCATATAGCATTAATTTTTTGGCTAACTCAAAGAAAATTAGTGTGACACTTCCAATTCGTAATAGTTTACTTTAGCAAAAGCCCCTTCGTCTCTAGATTGGAAATAGTTACCAGCTTTAAAATAATTTTCGAATATTCCCCATTTTTTAATGTGGATATCTTCGTATGCTTTGTATTCCATATCATTTAATACAATTAGCATTTCACCATCGGTAACCTTGACTTCAAGAGTGAATTTTTTAAACCCAACCTTCTGTTCAAAATTAAATCCTTTATCATCGTCCCAAGCATCTTCATGGAGTAAGTCTGAACCAGTAGCACTTAAATCTTTTAAAACTTTTGTTTTTACTCTTATTTTTCCATTATCCCAATAGATCTTAAGAATTGGTGGTGCGTTATTGTCATCTTGACCAATTAGATCTCTTTGTTCATTAGTGAGTCGTCCATGAATTTGCATAATGATAACACGATGGTATTTACCGTCAGAATCTTTAGAAACCTCTTCCATTTGCAGCTTCCCCTTCATACGACCTCCTTGAGCAAAGGTCCAATTGGCATTGTTATCTCCGGGAACCATTTGCTCTCTTAATTCGGATCTAGAATACTTTGTGTTTTTAGTGGTGGAGCTGGTTGGATGTGCAAAAAACACTAAAGCGCCACTGGTTGAGTCATTATACATATAAGGTTTTAACTTCTCATTATTGGCATAATCCAATAATTCTGGTCCTTCCACCTCATAAGGTTTCCCTTCATCATTAGCCACAGGAACAGTCACCTTCCAATGAGACAAATCGATATCAGGTAGCTTTGCTTTTTTTCTTTTTTCCTTTTTTACATCTTTCGTTTCTATGTCTTTTTGTGTCTGGCTAAAGGACATACATGAGGACATAATGAAGATAAATAACACACTCGTTTTAATCATTTTTTTCATATTTCTAACTCCCAATAGTATTGTTAATTATTTTTTTGGCAATGTAAACAACATCCGTTTGCCTCTATTTTTTCGGATACGAAAGAATAAGACTTCACTAATTTTGTCCCATAGTGACAGCGCCAAAAATTAATTTAATCTAACGCAATCAACTCAAAAGAATCAATATAAGCTTCATCTAAATCATTAAAAAAGAATATAGCCAAGGAAGTGTTTGCTCCTGAATTAAATTGTAAACCACCACTAACTAAAACCCCCACACCGGTAGCGCTTTCGGTAAAAGTAGTTATTGCTACAGTGTTTTCTTCAAGATTATCAATAGAAGATAACGCCTGTACCATCGCAACACTTATGCTACCATTACTACCTGCATCTTGATCCCTAAAAGCATATTTAAAATTTAAAAGATAAGTTTTGTTAGGTGAGAACTCCCCAAGTAATTGATAACCGATTCGGTCTCCAGATGCAGGTAATTTTGCACCTGCGGCTCCTTCACGATATCCATTTGATGTTGTTATTTGAATAACACCTCCAAGGTCTGAATTTCTCCATGGATCTCTACTATCATTTCCATTTTCGAAACCTGCTTCAAGAATATCCGGAACTAATGTTGGTGGTATTTCTGGTTCTACAACCACTATTTCTTCTGAAACTGTACTTGAAACCCCCAAATTATCAGTCGCTGTTAAAGTAACGGTATAGGTCCCTTCTGCGGCATAGGTATTTTCTCCGTCTAAAGTAGTAGAAGTATTGCCATCACCATAATCCCATACATACGATGTTGCGCTTGTCGACTGGTTAGCAAAATCATAAATCAAAAAGCTATCTCCCACTGACACCGTAAATGCAGCTTCGGGAGGTGTTAAATCTGCTTGGGAATTTGCTTCTGGCAAATCATACTCTAATGAGTCAATTGAAGGATCGCACGACACTGTCAACGCACAGGTTACTAGCACTAAAATAACCGTCGGAACTTGCGACATCTGTTTTTTTAATCTTATTATAGTTTTCATTTCAAATTATTTTTAAAGGTTCTTAATATCCTGGATTTTGGGTCATTAAACCATTACTTATATTAACTTCATTTTGTGGTATTGGAAGTAAAAGATCTGTTGAATTAAATCCAAATCCGTTAAGCTCTGAATATGCAGAAAGTACCGATTGTGCTCTACCTAAACGAATTAAGTCAAACAACCTATGGTTTTCAAAAGCTAATTCCACACGTCTCTCAACCAATAAATCATCGAGTGTGATTTCGGTTACCGTAGCTGTCAATCCAGCTCTGTTTCTAACTTCTTGGAAAGACGTAAGCGCAGCACCTGCACTTGTTTGATTTGCTCCAGCCATTATAGCTTCTACATGTAATAGCAAAATATCGGCATATCGTAATACAATCCAATCATTACCTGCTAATTCAGGATTTCCTTCAAATTCCGCGACAGCCGTATTACCTCCATTATCGCCGTCAGGAAAATATTTAGCACTCTGATATCTTACCGATGTTAAATGAGTTGGATCTTGTCGGTAAGTAAATGGTATCCTATCACCACCAAATTCATTCACATCATCAACTAAATCATAAGTTGCGTAATTTAAACCACTTGAATTCCCAACTCCGTTCATCCATTGTGCTGAAAACGTCTGACTATCGTTAACGGATTCAAAACCTATTGCAAAAATAATTTCTGCATTTAATTCGTTATAAAATACATCATTGAAATTAACGAGGTTATATTGCCCACTATTTATAATTTCTTCACACAATAATTGCGCTTGAAGGTATTGTGGATCTTCCAATGTAAGATACACTTTTGCCAACAAACCTTGGGCTGCTGCTTTTGAGCCCCTAGTTTTGAACCTATTGTCTAAACCAGAAACAGCAGTTTGCAGATCGCTCACAATTAAATCATAAATCAAATTTGTATTCACTCGGGTAAATTGGGTTTCTGTCTCAGAGGGCGTTAGCACATGATCAACCAAAGGAATGTCCCCGAATAAACGTACCAAATTAAAATAGGCATAAGCTCTAATAAATTTGGCTTCAGCCTCAATAGCCGATGTATCATCGTCAACATTTCCTAAATTTTGCAAAACTATATTTGCTCTATAAACAACTTCAAAAAAGCTAGCGTAATAATTTGCGACCAACCCATTTGTTGGCAACACATCAAAAGATTCGAATTGGCCTGCATCAGAAAAGTCGTCAGGATCTGCAATTTTTGTAGAAGTATTTCCGCTTCTCATCTCTGTGATGTAGAATTCGTACTGTATCCCATGATTTTTATCCTGATCGTAGTCACCCGCACCTTGTATGGCATCATAGGCACCTATTAGCGCAGTTTCCAATTCGTCAATTGTGGTATAATAATTTTCTGACGATATTGCAGAACTTGGCTTTGGCTCTAGAAAATCGCTACATGATGTCGCTAAAATCCCTATGAGCAAGATTGTTATATAATTTTTAAATGTCATAATATGTTGTATTAAGTTATTAAACCCTTTTTTTTTAAAAATCTACGTCCAATCCTATAGATATTGTTCTATATATTGGAGATCCTCCCCTTTGGTACCCGTATTGGGTAGGACTTGTCTTATCTAAAGCCTCTGGATTCCAACCAGTGTATCCATCGGCAGTAATGTACATCAAATTCTGACCTGATGCATAGATTCTTAAATTGTCAAGGCCGATATTGGTCAACAGATCGCTAGGGAGATTATAGCCAATATTTACGTTTCTTAAAGAAATATAGGAAGCATCTTGTATCATACTATTTGTAAAATACTTATCTACTAAAAATTCCGTTTCATAACTTTCAGGCACGTTGGCAGAAATAAGCGTTCTATTGTTATTGTGGCTAAACAAATAATGATCACCTATATTTCTGACTTCAGCCCCATGGGAACCCTGAAACATAAATGAAAAATCTACGTTGCCGATTCTAAAATCATTGGTAAAACTCCAAATTAATTCCGGGTATGGGTTACCTAAAATAGTTTTATCCTCAGCATCCAGTACACCATCACCATTTAAATCTTTTACTTTTACCAATCCAAATTCAGCACCCACATGTCTGTATGGTCTATCTCTATACTCTATGGGCACTTCTGAATCGACAACATAACCATAAAACGATGAAATTGGCTGCCCTTCAAGATTGATCCACTCTGCTGGTCTGGTTGGATCAAGACTTGTAACTTGACCGTCTGAATCGGCGAAATCGACCAACGTATTTTTATTTGTTGTAGCGATGAGACTCGATTGCCAAGAGAAATTTCTTTGATTAATATTTCTTGTTCTTAACTCCAACTCAAAACCTTGATTTTTTACTTCGCCTAAATTGACTAAAGCGAAATTATGTCCCGTTGATGCCGATACTGGATTTTGCAATAACAATTGGTCACTTGTTCTTTGATACCAGTCTACCGAACCAGTAATTTTATTATTTAGAAACCCAAAGTCTAGCCCAGGATTGATTTCAATCAATCGTTCCCATTTTAATTCGGGATTAGCAAGATTTAATGGAGAGTAACCTGTAGTTAAAGTTCCGTCGACTACATAAGGGGTTAAATCGAGTAATGACAAGTGTGGATAATAATCTTGTAAAATATTATCTGAACTTAATGTTGATTCACTCCCTTGCGCGTCCGGATCAACACTACCAGTATTTAAGCGATCGTTACCCGTTACCCCATAACTTGCTCTTAATTTGAAGGTTGATATCAGTTCGCTATCTTCTAAAAACTTCTCTCTCGCAATATTCCATCCCACCGATGCCGCAGCAAAATTGCCATATTTAAAATCTGATCCAAAAATCGAGCTACCATCCCTACGATAACTTAGCGACACTAAATACTTATCGTCATAAGCGTAAGTCAATCTTGAAATGTATGATATTCCTCTTTTTTGCCATTCATAACCGTATGTTTCGGAAGCAACAATGTTAGTTGCTCCTGATATTTGCTGAACAATATCATTTTCATATCCGATACCCATGATCGTAGAGAAGAAATAATCCCTTGTCTCGATTGAATTACCGACAGTTACGCCCAAGTCATGTTTACCAAAACTTTTATTGTAATTAATAAAGTTATCAAACAGGAAATATTGCTCTTTCTGATTGGTTTCCACCATGGAAGCATCAGAAGTTTGTTCCCGAGCCAAAGTCCCAGTATAATCTGTTCTCTTGGTGTCTTGTAGAGACCCAGAGATGGTCGTAGAAAATGTAAAATCATCTGTTATCTTATAATTACCACCAAGGCTACCAAATAACTTGAATTTTTTATCCATACGATTTCTCTCAGTAACCCTTGCATAAGGATTTTGATTCGAACTATTACCGATATTAAAAAGTTCTTCGTCGAAGACACCATCTCCATTGAAATCAAATAGTGTAAAGTGATTTTGTCTCGCATAATCCCCAGCCTGAATATTAGGAAATGCCACAGGATCCACAAGCTGTAAGGTGTACGCATCATGATATATGGGCAACCATGGTTGGTGTCTGGCGACATTATGGATGGATTCTGAAAACCTATCTCTTACAGTATAGGACGGACTAAGATTTACACTCAATGACAGTTTATCATTTATTTTATTGTCCACCTTTAATCTTGCCCCGTATTTTTGATAATTGTCGAGCAATAGAACGCCTTCATCCTCTGAATAGTTGAAACTAGCATTATACTTGGTGTTTTTATTACCTCCTCTAAAAGAGAGTGCATGACTAGTTATGGTTCCACCATCAAAAAACACATCCTGCCAAGAACGATCTGTCCCTGTTTGCAATTGCGCTTGCGTGTAAATAGATATTTCACCAGTTTCTGCAAGCTGCTGGTCAGCCCATCCTCTTGTTGTGTACCCATAAGCATCACTTTTTCTAGCCTCTTTAAAGCCGGTATAAGTGTTATAACTAATTCTAGTTTCTCCTTCGATTCCAGATTTCATGGTGATCATTATGATCCCATTTGATCCTTTAGAACCATATATAGCTGCAGAAGCAGCATCTTTCAATATTTCGAATGATTCGACATCATTCATATTCAATGAACCCAAAAAATCTGAATCGACGATAATACCATCCACAACAATTAAAGGTGTAGAATCACCAGCCATGGAACCGACACCTCTTATGGTTATCGTCGGCGCTGCACCGGCTTCACCATCCGTGGCTTGAATATTTACACCAGATACTTGCCCAATTAAAGCATCATCTACCCTTGAAACCGCAATTTGACCCAAATCATCATTTACTACCTTTGATATGGAACCAGTAACGTGACTTTTCTTTTGGGTACCATAACCAATCACAACAACTTCATCTAACTTGGCAGCATCTTCGGTCAATGCGATATTGAGCGTTTGCTGATTCGTTATGATCACAGTTTGTGAGACATAACCCACATAAGAGATTTGAAGGACATCACCCTCTTTAACTGAAATTTCAAAATTACCGTCAAAATCCGATGAGGTTCCTCTGGTGGTATTTGGAATTATCACATTAGCACCGGCAATGGGCAACTGATCTACCGCAGATGTAACCGTACCTTTTAGCGGATAACTGTCTTGGGCAAACAACGAGACATTGAGTATCGCAAAAAGGAACAATGTCAGTTTAAAATTTAGATTCATAATTAGTTGTTTTTTTTTAAGTTTTGTTTCAAGTAAAGATTTCATTTTAAGTTTACTTCATCACAATTTTAATACTCTAGAATAAAATTTGGCATCTGTAGAATATGGTGTTGCAATAAAGACATGTAATTTTGTTTACTTCCCTTTATTGAAGTAAATACCTCAAAAGAATAGACCTGCATCTATCCTTATATTTATCCTGAAAAACCACTTTGCAAAATTGGTTGACCAGATTGGTTGACCAAATATACTTAAATAAATGTTAACTACAAGGTTTTCGTAAAATTTATGTGTTAAAATAATACACCTTTAAGTTAAAATAGAACAAGTTCCTCCGGATCGTCAAATTAATCCTTATCTCCAAAATAAGATGGACCAACTCCAGTCAAGAAATCTTCCCGCACGGGACTAAATGTGTCAATCAGCATCCCTTCTTCCAAACAAACTGCACTGTGCAATAAATTAGGTTCAATATAGACTCCATCTCCAGCTTCTATAATTTTCTTTTCGCCATCAATTTCAAATTCAAATTTGCCTGAAACACAATAGGTAGCCTGCGTATGAAAATGTTGGTGAGGTGAACCCAATGCTCCTTTTTCAAATTTTACTTTTACCATCATGATTTGGTTATCATATCCTAAAAATTTTCTTGACACGCCACCACCAAGAACTTCCCATACCATGTCTTTTGCGATGACGTACTTTTCACTAAATCGTTTCATACTATTGATTGTTTTTTTATTTAAAATAATAATTTCCAGTCCACTGGTGACTTTTTCCTTTTATGTTAATGTTGTGTTTTGCTTCTTTTGATGCATTCATATTTGCCGTTATAAATAACACCGTCTTTTCATTTATGTTTGTTATTTCAATTGCAGTATACTCTTTAGTATCTAATACTACTTTCAATTCTTTTATACTACTGTTCGTATTCACAGCAGATTCTGACACAGGACTATATGTACCATGTGCTTCAATAGTTGATGCAAACAATGTGTTATGAGAATTTTTTCGTCTTAAAATTAATGCTGGATCGCGGCGCAAATTAAATTCTGGGTCGTTGGCTCCAATTCTTGTGAACAATAATTCATCTTCATTATCAGTCGTAGTCGTCAAAGTGAAAAACTTATTACTATTGAACCATGCGAATTTAGAATTGTCATTATTTGCTTTTGCCGTAGCTTCTAAATATAAATGCTGATAGCCATTTTTAGTTCCTAAAGGTTTTAATATTTCTGGAGTAGTATATTCAAAATTGGTTTGTAATATTTGTCCGAAATAGTAAAACGGAAGATCATATTGGTTTGCTGTAGCTGAAGTCACCTTCATGATGTCCAATAGATATGGTTTTTCGAAATCTTCATCCTTAATGATTGCCATCGTACGATGTAGTTCTGTCCCAGGATATGCATTGGTTTCTTTAGCGCTTACTACCTGAATATTTTCATTATCCGAGGAAAAATAATGTAAGTCTGAATGATGTTGACTGCCAATATCATATGTGGCATCAAAATGAGACGTTTCATTTTGCGTCACAGTATTATGTGCTATGGTTTGCTTTGCCCAGGTTTTGTTCTCTTTCAGATAATTGCCACCACCTTTTTGCTCGATATTTACAAAACGAGCCAAACCGTAATCTTGAATGACTTCTTCACCATTTTCATATAATGAATAAGACAGTTTATCATAATGACCATGACTGGAACCTTGAGCTGCGTATTTAAACACGAGCTCCATAACTTCGTTTCTTAAAACACCAACACCGCCCTGATCACCATTTGGACCATCACTTAAATTAATAGATTTCTTTTCGAATGGTTTGGATTTTCCGTTTTTAATACCAAGTGCAACCGCTAATCCTGAATCATCTAACAACACCTGATTTTGTTTTTCTGCAATACTTAGTAATCCAGGGTCTTGGTCACCATAATGGTAAGAAATATCAACTGCGGTCACTAATGCGTCATTGTAATAAGACATTCCTTTTTGACCGTCGTTTAGTGGAAAAAAATCACCATTAGCATCAGACAAATTCAACAACGCATTGATCGATTTTAAAAGCACACCATTTTTATATTCAAAAATCTTTAATTCTGGTTTAACGTTATGTAAACCTTCGGCAAAAATCAGAAAAGGATACATTGCATAGCGTTGGTAATAAGGTCCTTCGTTGTAATAGCCATCTGGCGAAAAAGGTTCTTCAATATTGGCTAAAAAACCAGCTTTTCCATCTTTGTTTAAATAGCCCCCATCATCATCTTTGGCATTTTTATCCAATTTTAAATCTTTAATACCATATAATGCACGGTCAATCAATTCCTGGTCATCCATTACCAAACCAATCATACCCACAGCTGCATTTCCCCATGTACTATGGTTGTGCACTCTTTGATAAAATTGAGGACTATCAACCGAAATGTGGTCCGCAAAGGGTCTGAATAAATCAGTTTCCAGTTTGTTGCGTTCTTCTTCGGTTAAATAATTATAGACACAATCATAAGCCTGACTTACATACACCAACCAATTTGAATCGTTGAGAGCTTGCCAGAATAATTTACCTCTTGCGTACGAGCGTGTTTTTGGATGTAGCGGAAGGGTTTTATAAAGTGCTTCATACGCCATTAACATATCTTTTACATATTCGGCATATTTTTCGTCCTCTAGAATTTGATATAACACGCCTGCTTTTTGCATCACTGACCAATTGCGCTTATGTGTCACATGCGTGTAACCTCCAGAATAATCCTGCGGGATTGGAACGTCTATGCCTTTTTCAATTTCAGCATCGATTTCAGCCTTAACTTTAGCCAAAGTGTTATCAAAGATTGGAATACTTCCCAATTGCGCTCTAATATCTCTGACGCCTTGAGCTGTTAAGATTAGTTTCGGGTGTTCTTGAACTGTTGACTTCTCCTCGTTGAAAACTGATTTTGATTGTGCCTTACATGATATCGTTATCACACTAAGCATAACAAAAATTAAAGAAGAAATTTTAAGATTTTTATTCATTTTTGATTGTTTAATCCACTATTACATGTTGTAAACACCTCCATTAATATCCAATGTTGCACCAGTTATAAATCCATCATATTCTGAAGCCAAGTATACCACTGCCCGTGCAACGTCATCGGCATTTCCCGCACGATGTATTGGAATGCCTGCGATTGTTGCATCTGCAGATTCTTTAGACGTGTGCGTATCATGGAACGACGTTCCTAAAATTAAACCAGGCGCAACTGCATTAACTCGTGTTCCTTGTGGACCTAATTCTGCAGCTAAAGCTCTTGTAAATGTTAAGATAGCACCTTTACTCGTTGCATAAGCTAACGACCCAGGATGGCCACCTTTGCGACCTGCAAGCGACGCCAAATTAATAATGCTGCTGTTTTCATTTGTCGCTAAATACGGCGAGGCAGCTCTTGTTACAAACATCATGGAAGTTAGGTTGATATCCATCACTTTGTGCCAAAACTCGGCATCCATATCATTGATCATTTTACGTGCTACCAACGAACCTGCATTATTAATAAGTATATCCAAACCTCCAAAAGCCTCAACAGTCTTTTTTACAACCGAATTTGCATCGTTTTCATCCGTCAAATCACCTCCAACCGCCATCGCTTTTTGACCTTTGCCAGTTGCATAATCCACTAATTTATTAGCTGTATCTGCACTGGAGAAATAGTGAATGGCGACGTTGGCACCACTATCTATAAAATGCCGAGTTATGGACTCTCCGATGCCTTGAGCACCAGCGGTAATCAACACATTTTTTCCGTCTAATTTCATATTACTTTCCATATTTTTAATGATCATTTTTAGAGAAATACCCTTCGTTTGATACGGCATTATCACTCACTGAAATGCTTCCGGTTTTAAACCATACTTCAGCATAGTTTCCATCTGCATATTGTTTTTGAACATCCCCATCATGCGTTTCTGCACCAGAACACCAGTTTTTATTTTCTTCAGGCGATTTACCATTGGTTTGGTTGTAAGCACCAAGTTTAAAAAAACAACCTTCACCAGCATACGCATTTTCACGCTCAACTCCATCTTGACCAATCGGTACAAATAATTTTTGAGTTTGTTCTGGTATATTATCTTTGGTTGTATATTCAGATTCGATTAAATTTTTTGTAAATGTTTTTGTCTCATGACCTTCACTTGTAAATTTTAAATACATCATTCCATCTCTAACCTCAACTTCATAACTAAATTCCTCGCCTAATGCTATACCATCTTTAGGTTCATTTGGATATGTATTTGCCGAATCACCAACTAACGAAAAATCATAACCCCAAACAGCAGTAGAAAAATCCCACCTACCGGAATTATCGTCGCCTGCAGTATTAATTTCATAATGCCAAAAGACCGCACCTTTGGTATGGCCAGGAAATTTTTTATAAAATATTTTTAGAGGTTCATTTTCATGTTTATCTGCACTATGAATTTGACCCACCACAACTGCATAAGAAGCAGCAACACGAGCGTCTCCCGTAGAAGACACATTCATAACTTTTAGGGTCGCGGTCAATTTATCATCCGCCGTTTTTGGATACCATTTTTTGGTTTGTGCCAATTCCGTTCGCGTATTATTAGACGTACCATGCGTATTTCCTGCATTTGGTGCTTTAAAAACTACCCAATCTCCTTGGTCATCTGTTGCCGTGTAAAAGAAGTCTTTGTTTTCAAAATCATTTGCGATTCCTACGTTTGAACCATCGCCCAAAACTAATTTCCACTGGTCAAAGAATGGAATAACATCACTTGCATAAAGTGATTTTTGCGTTTCATTTTCACTCGCTACTTTAGGTTCATTTTTACAACTATATAATGCTAGTAACAATCCTGAAATAAAGAATACTGACTTGATTATTTTTTTATTCATACTGTATGTTTTTAATTAT
This sequence comes from Aquaticitalea sp., assembly GCA_051252455.1. GTDB lineage: Bacteria > Bacteroidota > Bacteroidia > Flavobacteriales > Flavobacteriaceae > JBPOFM01. The sequence goes on along the minus strand of JBPOFM010000006.1, from coordinate 70,716 downwards.
AATATAGACAGTTATATCAACCATTCAATAATTCGAAATTACTAACTATAAAAAGACATCAATCGAAACACGTTAATTAAGTACAATAGAGATCAACGCATAAAACAAATTATGATAAACACATAAATTATTTCGATACCACAATCATTTTTGAAATGACTTGATTGTTATTGGATACGTTAACAATATATGTTCCATTGACTAGAGATGACGTATCTAAACTTACTTCTTGTGACACGGCATTAAATCTATTCTCAATCAACTTTCTACCATCTAGACTATACACTTGGATGACATCAATTTGGCTGTTTATACTTTTAATATGTAAGATGTCTTTTGCAGGAACAGGATAGATCAAAATCTGATTTCGTAAATCCGCTTCATCTATTGATAAGGTTTCTGTACCAAAAAATTCTATTTCGGTAATGTTGGTCCAAGCGCTTACTCTAGCGGTTCCAGCAGCATTGAATCTTCCAAAAGCTAATAGTTTTATATAACGTGCGCTGGCAGAAAGTTCGTACTGATCAAAATCCTCTCGTGTACCTGTGGTGGTTGTAATCAAAATATCTCCAGTAGCTGGAAGTACTTTTGTAAAATCTGCAGCTTCTGTCCCTGTTGTAGAAACCCAGATCTGTAATCCATAAGGATCCACTTTATCGTCTGTTGCGATTTGAATCAAATCCAGATTATATTCCCCATTTAAGTCATAAATAACATATTCACCATCCCCTTTATAATCCCCGGATACAATGGCACCATCTCCTGCTGTCCATTGGGTACCCGTATTTTTATCTAAGGTATTTACGGCATAATTAGTTTTAGGCGGGTCCGCATTAAGATCTACTTCTTCTTGAGAAAAAGAATGCACTTCCACAGGGTCGTTAGCTTCGCCAGTATTTATTAAATTAAACAAATCTGTTAAATCTGCACCGGTTTGTGTTACATACAAAGTTCTTACGATATCGTCACCGCCCGGAACTTGTGAAAAAGTGACGGTTCCGATTCTTTCTGTGGTTTCTGTATTTGCTGTTACTGCAACCGATACGGTTTCATCACCCGTACCCGAACTAGGCGTTATCGTTATCCAGGCATCATTAGATACAGCAGTCCAGCCAACGTTGGCAGTTACAGAAACATCATAACTATCCGCATCAGCGGACAACGTGGTCAAATTGCCAACAATTAAAGTTTCACCGATTACGATGGTACACGTCGGATTCGCTATTGGTTGTCCTAAATAATCTAGAAAACAAGCACCTATTCCATCCCCAACCATAGCATCTGTGGTCGGCATATAAGAACCCATATCAGCGCCTTTGCCTGCGGCTCCCGTAAAGGTGAAAATTTCACCATCAGCAGTAGCCATGATTCCATTATCTTCAGCAAATCCTGTATTAGTGACACCCAAGGTCGTTCCAGTATAGACATTTCCTGTGTAAGTCAATGCCGTTCCAAAATCTGTATAGGCTGTCGCTGTATTTCCTGAAATAACTGGTGTCATATTTGGGTCACCATTTGCAAAATAAATTAAGTTATTTGAAACCGTTCCTGTGACATTGTTTGTTCCTGTGTTGACATTAAAAAACAAAGGCGCATTCGTGTTGATAATCGTGTTATTGGAAAGGTTATTATTAAGTGCTTTTTGATATCCATTTGAAGTACTTGATGTCGTACAGAGCACGGCATTATTGGCGCTTCCACCCAAAAACGTGATACCATTATTCCATATACCATCAGCATTGACCGCAACACAATCTTGAATATAATTGTTCGTAATGGTATGGTCGCTATCAACAATTCTGATTCCTCCAGTGCCATCAACATCTTCACCCAAAAAGAAATTTCCATCAACAGTAGCGTGAGATCCATGACGAAGCACTAAAGAACCTCTACATCTTCTAAAGGTGTTATTAGTATAAATATTGCCTTTGCTTTTATTGGTGATGATTTCATTTTCGCCATCGGCCTCCACAAAATAATTGTTAAAAACGGTCGTATTACTATTAACATTTTGATTTGAACTAGTACCTATTCGTATTGTTTCACTATCTCCAGAATTGGTTAATTCAGCATCGATTTTTGCGTATTTATAGAAATAATTGTTGCTAATGGTATGACCCACCTCATCGCAACTATTTTCGGCATTATATGATAGTTCTGCAAGAATCATATTTCCAGAGGTTTCCTTATTCATAAAGGAGCAGTTAATTATTGTATTATACGTTCCATAAAGGACAATCCAATTATGTTTAACACTTGTATCCTCATCTATATCATCTGGGTCCACTTCCAAACCATTAATGGCACAATTCTGAATGGTGCTATGATTCGCGTAATCGGAACCATCCCTGAATTCAATGAAATTGCTGGCGCCATAACCGCCTTCCCAATGAAAACCATCAACAATAACATAATCTCCACCAATACTCATTTTCAAACCACCAGTAAACTTGACGCCTCCGGGAGTTTGAGGTCTTAAGGTAATAGGCATAGCAGCGGTACCAGTTGAAGGTGAAAATTTTACTCTTGAATCCGAATCATATATACCATCTGTCAAAATAACAGTATCTCCTGCACCAAGTGTGGCAGAGAAAGCGGCGGTAAGATCTTCAGGGTCATCAATCTCATGAGTCGTTTGAGAAAACACTTGAATCGTAGACAATAATAAAGCAAATACTAAAGTCTGTAGAGACATTTTTGGAATGTAGATTTTTTTCATTGTTTAGAAATTTTAATTGGTTTACCAGATTGGTTTACCAATATACATGAATTTTGGGGTTACCCAAATATTATATAGAATTTTAACATAATTCTATACTGAATTGATTAATTGCATGATTTAAAAATAATCCATCAATGCCAGAACGCCATTGTATGAAATAATGCAAGCAAATAGAAGTGATGCGAATAATCCAATGTTGACAAAAATGCTTGTTTTATAACCTTTCATGACTTTTTTGTTATTGACCATTAATATGATTCCGAGAATAACAATCGGCAATACAAAAACATTGAATACTTGTGACAATATTTGAATTTCAATTGGATTTGCTCCAAAAGCAGGCCCTATTAAAGCCACTACACACGCAATAGCAGTGATAATTCTAAATTGGCGGGAATTGGTATCCAAAACTCCCGATTGGTAATCGGCGACCAATAATGGTGCAATCAAGAGACATGGAAAAATCGACGATAAACCAGCACTTAAGGCACCGAAAAAGAATATAGTAACTGCCCATTTGCCTGCAACAGGCTCTAAAGTATTGGCCATGTCCAGCACTTGCGTGACTACTTTCCCTTCGTGATACAATGCACCTGCTGCTACAGCCATAATTGTTCCGCTAATAACAAAGATTAAAATGGCAGCGGTTATGGAATCCTTTTTTTGTTGTTGTAAATGGTTGATGGTCCAGCCTTTTCCTTTTACAAAAAGTGGTCGCGATAAAAAGGTTGCAGCGGCCATGGTCGTCCCAACAAATGCAGCCACCAACATTTTACCACCAGGCACTTCTGGAATCGTTGGTATTAATCCCCTAATAACATCGGCAGGAAGTGGCTGAACAAAACATAACGAAAGCACAAACGATAACCCCATCAGCGTCACAAAAATGACAAGGATTTTTTCGAAAAATGTATATTTACCAACAAGCATAAGCAAATAGAAAATAACAATAATGAGAACCGCTGTGGTTAAAACGGTCTCATATTTATAAGATATTAAACCTTCAAAGTTGACAGCAAGAATTTCAAAGATGATATTTGATGAAATGCCCAAAATACCCATAAGCGAATTCCATTGTCCGAAGGTGATGCCGACGATAATTAAAATTGCCAAAATCTTACCGAACTTTAAATGTTTTTTGAATCCGTAGAGTGCTGTTTCGCCAGTTATCAGGGCATAATTGCCATACGCAAACATCAACACGCCTGAAAAGAAACAGCTCAATAACAACACCCATAACAATTGCATGCCAAACTTGCTTCCAGCCACAATCATGGAGGTGACACTACCAGTACCAATGGTATAACCAATAGCGAAAATCCCAGGACCAAAGCCCAAAATGATCGCAAGGATTTTTTTAAGGAGCGACGTTTTGTTTTCGGATGTTGGCATGATGCGTTCGTATTAGTTCTATTAGTTTATTTCCAGTTGGTGTGATGGAATTTTCCTGAAGCATCATCCAAACGTTGATAGGTATGTGCCCCAAAATAATCACGTTGTGCTTGGATTAAATTGGCCGACGAATTTTCAATAGCGAAATTGTTCAGGAAATTAATGGACTCACTTAAGGTTGGAATTGGCACTTCATTTAAAATACATTCAGAAACCACTTTTTTGACCGATGGTATCAACAATTTTAGTTGTTGGATGATATGCTCATTTGTCAAAATATTATTAGTGGATTTGAATACTGTAACCAATTCTATCATGAGGTCGGATTTGATGATGCAGCCGTTGGTCCAGATTCTTGATAATTCACTTAAATTCAAATCCCATTGATAGGTATTGGATGCTTCTTGGATTAATTTAAAGCCTTGATAATGGTTTATTAATCTTCCGAATTGGTAAGCCTTTAAAATATCTTCTTCGTTTATATGAAGTGATGAATTTTCAACAGATTTAAAATGTCTACTCGCCACCGTTCTTTCGTCTTTATAAAAAGAGGAAAAACGCGCGAACAATGCTGAAGCGATCATAGTACTCGGAAGTCCCAATTGGGCCGTGGTAATGGTCGTCCAGTTGCCTGTGCCTTTATTACCAGCCTTGTCCATGATTTTATTGACCAACCAATCATCACCTTCTTTTTTTCTTAAAATGTCGATGGTAATTTCCAATAAGTAACTATTGGAATGTGCTTTCCAAGATTCTAAAATTATGGCGATTTGGTCCGGATTTTCGCCCAATGCTTTTAAAATGGTGTACACTTCCGCCAACAATTGCATTTCGACATATTCAATACCATTATGAACCATTTTTACGAAATGGCCACTACCTTCGTTTCCAATATAGGTGCAACATGGTAAATTGTTTTCGTCTTTTGCCGCTATGGCTTCCAAAAAAGGCTGCACTTTTTTATAACTTTCTTTATCGCCACCAGGCATAATGGAAGGCCCTTTCAAAGCACCTTCTTCACCTCCAGAAATGCCTGCTCCTACAAAATGAATACCTTTGGATTTTAAGGAATCAAACCGAACCTTTGTATCATGATAGTTGGAATTGCCTCCATCAATTAAAACGTCGCCTTCCGATAGAAACGGCACAAGGTCTTCAATAACCATATCGGTAATTTTACCTGCATTGACCATCAACATAATTTTTCGCGGGACTTCTAAGGAATTGACAAAAGATTCGATGTTATCAAATGCAAAAGCTGATGATAATTGTTCAAATTCATTCTTGAAATTTTTTGCAATGTCTTCTTCAGTCTTATCAATGTGTCTGTTAAACATGGAAATCTTAAAACCTTTTTGGGCTAAATTCCGCGCCAAACTTTTTCCCATGACGCCAAGTCCGAACAGTCCGAATTCTGCTTTATGTTCCAATTGGTTTTTCACTTCGTCTATAATTTCTTGTGGCTTAAGTCCAATGTTTATTTTTATGGAATTTCTTGGATCTTCTAAAATTTCAAATTGGGATTTTAGCAATTCTGAAGGCATAAAATGTTCAGCCCTATTATTTAATCTTTCAAAAATCTGGTGGAACGTACCCGATAAATACACCCATTTTGTTTGACTTTCAATATCTAAACTTAAAGTATCACGATACTTTTGTTTTAATGCTGAACATACAATAACACAACTGTTTTTTAAAAGTTGCTGTGTGGCCAATTCATTTAAAGTTTCCAACCAACCTTGTCTATCATCATCATTCAAAGATTTTCCGCTGGACATTTTTAGAATGTTACTTTCTGGATGAAAGTCGTCACCATCAAAAAAAGGAATGTCTAATTTTTCAGCAAGTAATTTCCCAATAGTACTTTTTCCACTTCCTGAAACGCCTATGATGAAGATTACTTTGTTCAAGATGATTAGTTTTTATTCGGCGCCGTACTTGGACCTACAGTTGCATATTTAAACCAAACTTCTGAATAGCTGCCGTTTTCATATTGTTTTGCAATATCACCTCCATAGGTTTCTGATTTGGTAGATTCTCCGTTTGCTTGGTTATAATTACCTTGTTTGAAATAATTTATTTCGCCAGCATAGGCATCCTTCCGTTCAGGACTTACGGCTCGTTTGGATGCATACACATCTATAACCTGTTGCGGAATATCTGCTTTGGTCGCAAATTCTGATTTTATCAAGCTCTTTGTGAATGTAATGGTTTCATGTCCTTCGCTTTTAAAAGTCAAATACATGGTGCCTTTATAAACGTTGACTTCGTAACTAAATTCTTCTCCTAATGCAATACCATCTTTCGGCTCTTTAGGATATGTTGTTGCGTCTGTGCCAACCACAGAAAAATCGTGACCCCAAACTGCTGTTGAAAAGTCAAACCTTCCTGAATTATCACCTTCAGTGTTGATTTCATAATTCCAAAATACAGAGCCTTTTGTGTGACCAGGAAATTTTTTATAGAAGATTTTTAGTGGTTCGTTTTCATGACCTTCGTCACTATGAATTTGTCCAACAACTACACAATAAGATGACGCAACTGTTGCATCTCCGGTAGTTGAGACATGCTGCACCTTTAAAGTTCCTGTTAATTTGCCACCAGTTTCTGGTATCCAATGTGCTTTTTCTCCCAATTCCGTTCTTGTATTTTTTGAGGTTCTTGAGGTAATTCCAGAATTTGGTGTTTTATAAACAACCCAATCCGTTGTGCCATCATTTTCAACATAGAAGAAATCTTCTTTTTGGTAATTTTCTAAATCTTCAACGTGCGTTCCATCACCTAAAAGGATTTTCCATTTGTCCATAAATGGAATGACATCGCTTGGATATTTGACCTGCGAATTCATTTCACTTTTTTCAGATGTATTTGGTGCTGTTTTTAAACTGTTTTTACACGAAAAAATTGTAAGCATTGTGATAATGATAATTAGTGATTTTTTCATTTTCAATAGTTTTATAAATTTATGAGAGACAAGAATAAATTAATACATTAACTTCATTTCCAAATTTTCTTCAGTTTTTATGACGCCTGAATTGGTAATCGTATTATCTGAAGCCGAATTGTTTTTTGCTCCCCATAAAATAGATACGAACTGAACTAGGTTGTTTTTGAAAGTGTTATTATTAATTTTCACATTCACAATTCCATTATGGTTTAATAACCTTTTGTTTTTTTCTTTTGCTCCACAATTGGTAAACGTAGAATTTGTGACCAACAGGTTTCCACCAATAGTAGATTCGTCATAACCTCCTCTGTAATAGTCTATCACATTTGCTTTTACGTTGTCGAAATTACAGTTGTTTATTGTTAAATATTCGGTGTTATAATCGCCTTTGTCGTTGGTTTCTTCAGAAAGTTCTACTCCATTTTCACAGTTTGAAATCGAGGTGTTTTCAAAGGTAATCCGTTCTGAAAATGATTCCTTATACACTTTTAAAACATAATTGAAATCACTGATTTCTGAATTTATAACCGTTAAGCCAAAGTGATTGGACATGTTTTCTTTTAAACTTGCAAATGCATAATTTGAATTGTTTCCTTTTAAATTTAAATTTTTAACTGTTAGTTTTCCTTTGGATTCCAATGAAAATAATGGCGTGTTTTCTTCGCCTGAAAACACCAATTGTGCTTTGTCATTTCCTTGAGATTGAATGGTGATAGTTTTGTTGATGACTAACGATTTGTTTACAGTTAAAACGCCTATCGCTAAAGCAATGATATCTCCATTTTCTGCTTCATTGATTTTAGTTTGCAATTCTTCTGCTGTGGTCACTTTATGCGTCGTTGGTTCTTTGGCTTCCATTTCATTTGAAAACCAAGTGGCTCCATATTTAGATTTGTCCAAAATATTTGGGTTTTCAACATCCACACCAACCACTGCACCAACACTTTTACTGTCTTTTCTGGAATTACCAAATAAATCTTTTTCAATTGTATTGAAATCGAATCCGTTATAGGCTTCAAAATCAGAAGGAATTCCTGTTGGGATTAAAATATTATCAGACACTTTTTTCAACTCTAATGAGGCTTCAACCATTCCACCGTTAAAGTTATTAAATTTTACACCTTCATTATCCACGATGTTGCTCTTAAATGTTACACCATCTGCTTTATCGTTTTCAACAACTATATTTTCCAGGCCTTTTTCATTGTAAATAACATTATTGGCGACAGTTGTTCTGATAGCTCTTGCCGAACGAATTTCAGATTCTGGCAATACGTCTGACTGTGCGATATTTGTCCCGACACCAAACTGCCACGGCGCACTGCAATTCACGTACGTATTGTAAGCCACAACGACGTCAGTTACCTGATTGTAACGATTTAAAGGAGATTTTGGAATGCCATTCATAACAGCCAAAGGACTTCTGAAACTCTTCCCAACTAGGTTGTAAAAATAATTATTAACTACCCAATGTCCTGTGTTTATGATTCGAATGCCGCCAATATTTTCATTGATGCCATCACCAATAAAGTAGTTGCCGTCAATCATGGAATAATTACCATGACGCGTTACTAAAGAGCCTTCACTCTTATAAAACACGTTGTTCCTAAACTCGTTAAAATTGGTCTTACTTGAAATGACTTCGACCTCTCCATTACATTCTTCAAATAAATTATTGGCCACCAACGTATGACTTGGCGACATTGAGGTATAACTATCTCCTAACTGGATGGTTTCTCCACTTGGACCACCTTTTACAGGTCTTGGCCCGAAATGATTATTGATGATTTTGTGATAGTTGTTAATACTTTCCACACCTGCAATACTGACTCTTACTGTTGGGCCTCTGTTGGTTTTTCCGGCAATATAGCAGTTGCTCAATTCGTTGTTTCTTCCCCAAAATAGCACCCATAAATCGTCATCGTCTCGTTTTGGTTTGTTAAAATCTTCAATAACGCAATTAGTCACCTTGCAGTTGTTTGAAATTTCATTTAGCGAGTCTTTATTGCTGATTTTGAATTCTATGACTGCATTGGATGGCGAAAATCCGTTTTTAAAGTGTAGGCCTTCAACGATCAGATGTTCACCTCCAAATTTTAAATATGATTGACCTTCTATAGTTACTTTTCCAGGTGTTTCGGCTTTAAGGGTTATTGGGTTTTCTTTGGTTCCTTTTCCTCTGAATTTAATTTCAACATCTTTCCATACTCCATTTTTCATCACGATGTCATCACCTGCTTTTGCGTTTTTAATGGCCTCTTCAAGTGATGTATTATCATCAACCATTAGTCCATGGGTTTGTACCGCATCGCTACAACCAAGCACTAAAAAAATACAAAAAATAATTGGGAGAAGGTTTTTCATGAGATTGATTTTATTCGTGTTGTTATCAAACAAGAAAGCCCTTAAAATTAAAGGCTTCCTTGAAAAATTAAAGTGCTATTAATCTTTAATAATTTTCTTTGTGATACTTCCTTTATCAGAAGTGATTTTCAAAAGGTACATACCATTTGATAATGCTGAAATATCAAGTGTATTATCAGTTAAGCCGTTTTGTGAATATACGCTTTTACCTAAAATATTAAAAATTTCAACAGAGGTAATTAATGCATTATTGGATTCAATAGAAATAAAATCATTTGCCGGGTTTGGATACAATTTCAAGCCACTTAATTGATTTTCAGACACACCTAAATTAGCATCAGAGATGACTAATTCATCTGAATAATTAAATGCTTTATCAACTGCATAAACTTTATAAAAAGTTCCTGCAACATAAGGCTCATCAAATGTAGTAGCCGTACCAATATAGGCAACGGTTCCTGTAAGACCACCAGTTCCATTCGTTGTTGTGTTACCTACAGTATAAATACCATTTTGATTTGGATCATTATCAGCGTTAGGAGCTGAAGTGTAGCGAACTACTACATAACCACCACCATCTACACCATCGCCTGGAGCTGTCCAACCTACAGTTGCAGTTCCAGCATTATTGGCATAGGTGCCATCGGTCGCATCGTTCGGAACCGTATCGTCATAAGCGCCAGTATAAACCACAAAATCATCAAACGCCAATAACGTTTCGTTACTTCCGGCTATTCTTACTACCGCCCAGTTTGAGGCATTGAAGTTATCACCAGTTGTTACGGTCCCATATGCTTTTGTATAAACACCAGCAGCAAAAGTGGATGCATCCGTTTTATTTGTTGTGTTTCCACTTGAAGTATTGTTCAAATAAATTCCCGGATCTAGATCGTCACCAGGATTGACATCCGCTTTGTAAAAAAACTGTATTGTATATTCTGTTGCAGTTTGAAACGCAGGAGATGTGGATGAGATACTTTGAAGTCTTAAATTATCACCTGCAGAAGCCAATAATTGTAACGAAGAGGAAAACGTCCCTGATCTTGCCAATGAAGCATCATCATTAATTTCCCTAACAACAGCTCTAGAGGAAGACGAAACTGTCCATGATGTTTGAGGAACATCTGCTTCTGCACTACCTGCATTGGTCATAGTACCTGTAGGTTGCGCTTCATAGCCTCCATCAATTTCTGGAAATTGCCCAATAACTTGTTGGCCAAATCCGTAGTTAAAACACAAACAGCACAGCAATAGGCCGAAAAGCTTGGTAGAATTTTGTTTTGTAAATAGTAATTTTGTTTTCATAATATTGATTTTAATAGTTAATTAATGTGTTACGGTAAGGTTGTAATATTTTATATAAGCAAAAGCATCGTCATCTGTCGAAACCAAATAATTCCCTGCTTTGAAATAATTTTCAAAAGGCCATTTTGCTAAACTAATATCCTCATAAACAAAAGGTGTTTCGTCATTCAATTGTAATTCCAATTTCCCATCAGACGCTTTGATTTTAAAGTCAAATGGCTCAAAACCCACGTATCCAAAATTGTGTTTGATATCGATCCAAGTACTTGATGACACATCCAAGAGAGCATCACCTTCCGTATCTTCATTCACAAGTGATTTTTTGTGAGCCCATAGATAGCCATCCTTCCAATACATTTTTAATAATGGCGGACCATTATTTGATGAGAATCCATGAATAGCCATATCTTCTATTGAAATGATACCATGGATTTGCATCACGATGACATTGTGATAAGTACTACTGCTTTGACTGTTTTCTGAAATGGATTGAACTTTGAGTTTTCCGCTCATTTCACCACCTTCCAAAAGAGTCCAGTTTTCTCTGGAATTACTTGGATTAATCAATTCTCTCAATTCTGTTCTAGAATATGAACTATTCGTGGTTGAAATATCCGGATACGTGTAAAAAATGATGGACGCATCTAAAGAGTCATCATACATGAAAGGCCTCACTTCATTCAAAGTTCTATAACCATTGTTAATCAATTGAGCAGGTTGATACTCGTCTGGGCCGCCATTATTATTCATATCTACCGGAAGGGTCACTTTCCAATTTGAAAAATCAATATTTGCGTAATTAGCGGTGATGGGTAGTGGCGTTTCCTCCTCCTCTTCTTCAATAAGCTGATCTTCTATAATATCATTTGAACTACTACATGCAATGAGGCACATCACGAAAACGATGTAGTAAATGGGCTTTAAACAGGTTCTAGTTTGCATCTAAATTCCTTTAAAATCAAATTGGTTTACCAGATTGGTTTACCAAATATATGTATATTTGCAATACAAACAAATATTTATAGCAAAAATTTATTATTTTAACACAAAATAGATCAATATGTTAACTGAAGCATTGAAAAATAAGTTAATGACGGTCAGCACTGCAACCCTGGCGACGTGTTTATTTAAGAAAGGATTGAGAAATCAATTTATCCAAAATGTAGTTCCCTTGAAAAATGGGCGAGCTAATATGGTTGGAGCGGCATTTACTTTGCGATATATTCCGGCAAGAGAAGATTTGAATCCCATTACTATCTTTCAAGATCGAACGCATCCCCAACGACTTGCGGTCGAACAATGTCCGAAGGGCTCAATATTAGTTATTGACAGTCGGAAAGATGCCAGAGCAGCGTCAGCAGGCTCCATTTTAATTACACGATTGATGGTTAAAGGTGCATCTGGAATTGTTACAGATGGCGGTTTTCGTGATAGTGCGGAAATTGCAAACTTAAATTTTCATGCGTATCATCAGAGACCTTCCGCACCAACAAATTTAACCTTACATCAAGCAATTGATATCAATGTTCCTATTGCATGTGGGGATGCAGCTGTCTTTCCCGGTGATGTGTTAGTTGGCGATGACGATGGTGTTATGGTCATTCCACAACATATTGTAGAGACTGTCGCTAATGAATGTATTGAGATGACATTGTTTGAAACTTATGTTTTGGAAAAAGTTAATGAAGGTTTATCAATTATCGGACTCTATCCTCTTACTGACGAAACATTGAAACAAGATTTTGAAAATTGGAAACAATTAAACAAATCTAAATTTGAAAATGATTAAGTAATGATGACTATAATTAATTACTGAATTTTCATTCACTATCCCGGCTCCTTTTCCGACCCACTTTCCAATTGGATGAGTCCTCTGAAAGCATCATAAACAGTGTTTCCTTCATACAGAACTTTGTAAACTTCTCTCGAAATGGGCATATCCACATTATAATCTCTTGCAAGTTCCATCACCACTTTTGCGGTTTTAACACCTTCGGCAACTTCAGACATGTCTTCAATGATTTGTTTTAGACTTTGACCTTGACCCAATTGGAAGCCTACGTGATGGTTTCTACTTTTATCACTTGAACATGTGGCTACCAAATCGCCCATGCCTGCAAGTCCTGCAAACGTGCGACGCTTTCCTCCCATGGCTGTTCCCAAACGTGTTAATTCGGAAAGACCACGTGTAATAAGTGCAGCTCTGGTATTATCTCCTGCATTTGCGCCATCTCCCATTCCTGTAGCGATGGCCATGATGTTTTTTAAAGCGCCTCCAAGTTCGCAACCGATGACGTCATCATTGGTATAGACTCTAAACAATCCTGTGCTGAACACATCTTGCAATTTTTTTGCAATCACGTCATCAACCATTGCAATCACTGCTGCTGCGGCTTGTCCTGAATGGATTTCCTTTGCTAGATTGGGCCCAGTCAAAACCCCCGCAGGATGTCCTGGCAATTCTTCGGCAATGATTTGAGTCATACGCATTTTTGTGCCCAATTCCAATCCTTTTGCTAAACTCACTATTGGTATCCAAGGTCTTATAAACGGCTTGGCTTCTCTCAACACCTGTCTAAAATGTTGACTCGGAACACCCATCACGATGACATCTGCATCGCCAACGGTTTCTTCCAATGAAGTGGATGCCCTCAACGCTTTGTGAAGTTTCGCACCTGGTAAATATTTGGTATTTGTATGATTCTCATTGATTTCTCTCACAGTATCTTCATTCCGTGCCCAGAGAATCGTATTGCTGTTTTTGGCAGTCAATGAAGCCACGGTTGTTCCCCATGAGCCTCCACCTAAAAGTCCGACGTTCAATTTCATATAATCAGTATTAATTTTCAAGTTCGTTGAGGAACAGATTCCTAACGTTTTCAATATGTATGTCAATATCTTTTCGTTTCCATAAGGCCGTGTCCACAGGGTCTAACACTACGACCTCAATATGTGTTGGACGGAACATATTAGAGCCTTTTGGCATCGCCATGTACGCATTTTTTATTACTATTGGAATGATTGGAACACCTGCTTGCATTGCCATGTGAAATGCACCTTTTTTAAATGGACCCAAAGTTTTGCTCCCACTTCGCGTTCCTTCTGGAGCGATGGCTACTGAAATTCCACTTTTTAGTGCTTCTACGGCTGGCTTTAGGGCATCAATCGCTTTATCTTTATTAGCTCGGTCAACATAGATGGCTCCCAAAGCTGTAAAAATAGGACCAAATGGTGTACTTTTTAGTTCTTTTTTAGCGACTCCGGTCACATCATTTCGTATTAATTTCAAAAGGATAAAAAAGTCCGCTGCACTTTGATGGTTGAAGCAAAATACGGCTGGTCTGATTTCTTCCAAATTATGTTGCCCTTTAACCGCTATTTCCAATCCAGCAAATCTGGTTCCCAAATCGCCAATGCTCGCAAATGTCGTATTTGCCGCTTGCTGCCGGGACATTGTGATGGCACCTTTCAACAGTCCTTTTACGGCTGAAGGATAAATACTTGCTACTGCCATTCCTGTTCTGAAACCGTTTACGACTGGTTTTCTTTCTGCTTCTTCAAACCGTAAAATAGGCCAATTATTTTCAAATGCTACTTGGGACAAACTGCTGTCTGGATTCGTCGCCACTGGATTGCCAACAATTTTTAACAATGGATAATCTTCGATACTATCGGTATAGAAATAGCTTTTTGACAAGTCCACATCATTTTCCTTCGCGAAGGTTCTAGCTGCCCTTGCTTTGCCTTCACCCCAGCACATTTCTGAAACTCGACCCGTGAATTTTCCATTACGTAACTCCATTCGGGTGCTATATATCTTGTCTATTCCCAATTCTTTGGCAATAGGTTCTATTTGATAGGAGGTTGCTGCCGAAATAATTACGATTCGATGTCCTTTTGCCAAATGTGCAGCAATCAATTCGCGAGATTCTGGATAAATGGTATCTGCTAAATAATCGTCATAGACCAATTGACCAAGTTCTTTAAATGCTGATTCTTTAATTCCTTTAACACCCAAAGAAGCAATTTTGGTCAAGATTTCAAAATCTCGATTCCCTGAAGAAAACACAAATGCCGTTGCAAATTGGGTCAAATATTCTTTAACGGTCGTTTTGCCGCTGAACAATCTCGTAGTCATGAATTTTTTCGCTGAAAAATCATTTATCAGCGTTCTATCCATATCAAAAAATGCAGTTATGTGTGGTCCTTCCTCCTGTTTTCTAACTTCTTTTGGTGTGATGCCATAGGTTGACTCTGGAACCAATTCTTTGGTTGAATCGATGTCTTCCAATAGTTTTAGACTTGGTGCAACTTCAATTTGCTTCAAGAATGCCAAACGTTCAGACAAATCATCCAATTGTTCCATCCATGCATCTAAGGCAGGATAATTCAATTCTCTATCAATTGGTGTCAACTGTGCATTGTTCGCAAAGCGTAAGGCATTCATCAAAAACGGTTTCGACACACTGTCCAAACGTGTGATTTTAGTTTGCCAATGCAATTCTTTTCCTTTAAACATGCATAATTCGATGAATTCATCTTCCGAAAAATCATCATCTGGTTCCCATGCATTCAGTGTGTGGCACACTACTTTATCAGCTTCCAAATAGGACAATAAAATAGCACGCGATACAAATAGACTCTGCTTTTTCAGAAGTGAAGTAATGTCGCCTTCTGGATTGGCCAAAATCTCTCTCCAATTTTTATCGAATCGGTTTAATTCGACTTCAATTTCGGAACTGAACTGCGGTTTATTGGTATAGAAAAATTCGAATTTGAACAAATTGCGTAAACGCATGATTTCCTCCCAAAAATTGACAATTCTATTTTCAGGTACATCATCCTTGATTTTCACCAAAGCCATTTCGACGAAAGCGGCATGATATAAGTGTCCTGAAGCCATATTCGCATAATAACTGGCAGGCAAATATTCGGAAGCTGACAAACTAAATTGCGCACGCTGCCCTGCCCTACTTTTCTGGACAATTCCGGCGCCTTGTAACAAATTCAAGGCTTTCTGTATAGAAACACCTATTTTATTCCCTCTATCAATTAGGACGTCTCTTTGTTTACGTCCGATATACGACATCAAGTTTCCAACTTTAAATTCGATTTCTTTTTTGGTCAATGCAAAATCGTTCAAAAGAACGTTACAGACCAAAGAAACTGTGGTAACTGGGGTAATGGAATTTTGTTTATGAATCAGTTCAAAGGCAAAACGTGGCAAAGTGTTTTTATCGGCATAACTATCTTCTTCCATTTCTGGGATGATGGCATTTTGATGTTCACCAATATCCACAGGGTCGCCGAATCGAATCGCTGCACGACCGTAATCATTACCTAGTTTGCGGATATAATTGACCGCCTCCATTACATTTTCTGATTTTTTTGCGCTGCCTTTTCCTTGTTCGGTCATCTCCTTCACATCAGGAATCAAGTCGTATACAATGGACACTGGCACATATTTGATATTCCGTGTACTTTGCTGGTCACCTTCCATGATATATTTGAGAATACCCATTTGTGGATAGATGATTTTTCCTGTTCGAGAACGGGTTCCTTCGATGTTCCAAGTCAGATGTTCGCCTTTATCTATAATTGTAGAAATATAATGACGAAGTGCGGCTTTATAAATGAGATTGTCCTTAAAACTTCGACGAATAAAAATCAGACCTACGTTTTTTCCAATTTGTTTCAAACCAGGAAATGCCAGATTGCTTCCACCAAACGAATATGGAACTGGCATTCCATAACGCGCCAATGTGGAAAGTAACACCAAGGTATCCAAATAGGTTTTATGCGTCATGATGAAAGCGACGGAATTCTGACGCATCAACTTCATCAGTTTTTTAATCCCTTTCGCATCGACATCAATGTTGTCGCTATAAGCTCGGGAAATAAGGTAATCGAATCCTTTGATGGACAACAATTTTGCCATGGGGTGGCGTTGCGCATGCAACTCCTTGATATAACTGGCACCTTGTTTTTGAACAACCTCAAAATCTGTATCTTGCGCAAGGGCAATCTCTCTTAAAGCTTCCTGAAAATTAGGATGTTCAATGATGTTATCCATAAATGATTGATTTTAACTCTCCGCCAATTCTGTTTTAGCTTTAAACGCTTTTTGCTTCTTATTCCAATAGTAAGGATACAAAATCCGTTCGATATTGGTGGTTACATCCTTGATTTCCAAACCTTGTAAATTGGCACTCAAAGCATTTGCTGTAAGTAATAAAACACTGGCATTGGCACCTAAACCAGAATGGCTTCCGTATACTTCAATGTTTTTGATGTTTTTTCGATACGATTCCGCCTCCATACAATGTTTCCAAGGCACAAGTCCATCGGTTTTTGTGTAAATGCAAGTTATTGGAACGTCTGGAATTGGTTCCAATTCAGCTAAAAACCTGGCGTTACGTTCCTTTAATGATTTTCCCCTGAAAAACTCTAATAAGCCGTAAACAGGCGTTTTCATGTCCATAACGCCCCAAATTGGAGAGCCAATCGTGAGAATTTGTTCGACTTGATTTGGATGCCTGTTTGCCATGATTTTTGCAAAAATGCCGCCACCGCTCCAACCGACGATGCTTACTTTTTCGTTGTGTTGTTGGTAAATATCATCCAGTTTTTCTTCCAATCTTGGAATGTAATGTGATTTGACCATATTGAAACCCATATCCCATTTATAAGTATGAAACCCGAGTGATTTTAAATATTTTCTTACGAAAGAGGTCGAATAATCATCACCCAAATAGGGTGGAATCAATAAGACCGGTTTCCCTTTTCCTTCCATGCGTTTTGGTATGAAAGGATAAATGGCGTAGATGGAAGCCCATTCCAAAAGTGAACGACTTTCCATAATCATATTGAACACCGGAGGTTCAGGAATTTTGTGGTTGATGTCTGCTATTTCAATTTTGAATTTTTCCAAATAGGATTCTGCATCATTTGAAATATCGCTTTTTGTCTCCAAAACCATAGATTCAATAATCATGACCAATGTGATGTAATCTCTACTTGCTCCCAATTCGTCGCACAATCGAATGCACTCATCAAAAAGTGTTTTCAAATTTTGCGTGTCATCCACTTTAATGGCGTCAACAAAAGATATTAAATCAGAACCAAAAGGATGATTTTCGAATTTTTGTCGCAACAGCTTTTTTGCTTTGGACACTGTCAATCCATTGTGCACAGACAAGCACAACGTAAATCTGCTGAAGACTTTATATAAATTTAATTTTTCTTCCATTCAATTTTTTTCCTCAATGCGCTTTAAGCCAATCGAGTAAATCCCGTTTCACTTCTTCGCTATTCGTTTCGTTGAGCATTTCGTGACGTCCATGATAAAGGTTGAATGTCAAATCGTTGATGCCTGTCTTTTCATATTGTTTGACGACACGCTTTACGCCTTCTCCCATTTCGCCCACTGGGTCTTTATCTCCTGAAAAAATAAAAAGCGGTAAATCTTGCGGTGTGGCATTGAAAGCTTCTGGTTTGTTCAATGTTTTACTGTTCTTTATGATGTCTAAAAAGACTCCAAGCGAAAAATTTTCAATCCGATAAGGGTCTGCTTCAAAAATGTCAACTTGTTTTTCATCACTACTTATCCAATCCAATTTTGTTCGGTTGGGTTTGAACTTTTTATTGAATTCTCCAAAAAAGAAAGATTTCAAAGTTTCATTAGTACGAGCACGACCTCTTACCGCACTTACTGCGGTTGCTGTTACCAAGCCAATATTCCCCAAACCTTTCATAAAACCAGCAGTTCCAGATAATATTAAGGCGTCCAAATCTTGCGCATATTTGGTAACGTAGTTTCGGCTCAATAAAGACCCCATGCTATGTCCGAATAAGATGAATTTTGCTTTTGGATGTTCTTTCAGCATCAGTTTGGTCAACTCATGCATATCTTCGACGCAGTCTTCAAAATAATCATCGCCATCATAATAGCCGAGCAATCGATTGATTTCTGCAGTTTTGCCGTGTGCACGATGGTCATTTGCATAAACCTCGTAACCTTCCTCTGTGAATTGATGAGCTATCTCATCATATCGCCCTGCGTGTTCGCCCAAGCCATGCGCAATTTGCATGACTCCTTGAAACGGAACGTCCGGATTTACTTTCCATTTATAATAGCAAATCGCTTGTCCGTCAGTCGATTTAAATGTATTTGTTTTATAATGCATGAATTATCGATCTAAAAATGCCTGCAGCAGTTTCGTGAATTTCGTTTTGCTTGCTGTTGGACCAATTAACTTTATACGGCCTTGAATTTTCAATTCGTCCAACAATAATTTTCCTTTGTACAAGGCGTAAAGATTATCGTCTTCAATTTCTACAAGCACTTTTGGATCAAGATTCTTCTTTTTCTTAATATCGGCTTCCACTTTACTTAAATCCAAATCCCAACCTTCTATAGTGGGTCCTACCCCAACTTCCATGTAATAATTCCCTTTATATTTTTTTACCAATTCTGGATTGGCTTTGAGGAATTTTTTAAAGGTTGAGAAAAAAGGAGTGCTTTTGCTTTTCCTTCTTCCCGCTTTGGAGGCGCTGGCTTTTTTCTTTCCAATATTCTGAATCAATTCTTCCAATTCGTTGGCCGATTCTCTAATATAAACCGAAAAAATATCCGCATCAGGCATTGTTTTAGCATCAGAAGTAGTTGTGATACTAACCTGACCATTATAACTAAATGCGGCGATTATCAATCCAAAACCATCCACAACAGGTGTCAATCCAAAGATGGAAACTACTTTGTGACCATTCAAATATAAAAGGCCTCTCGGTCCAGGAACGTTGGTAATTGTGACGTTAAAAGGTGGTCTATGCAAATCCTTGATATTGTATTTACTGTATAATCCTGCGGCCAGATTTGCCAAGCCAAAAGGAACAACATCCGCCATTTTGGCCAAAGTTTTAGCACCAATGGTGTTGTGCCTTGATTTTCCCAGCATGGTTTGTTCTTGAATGTATTCTAAACGTTCAATCGGGTCTTCGATATGCGTTGCCAACTGAATCATCATATTCGCAATTTGATTATTCATATTCAATCCATCGGTCTGCCGAATAGAAATAGGAACATTCGCAACTAAAGGTTGCAATGGCAAACGTTCCTTTTCCTGTAAATAACGTCGAATGGCGCCTGCACAAATTGCAAGGATGACATCATTGACCGTCGCTCCCATCGCTTTCCGCAAGGCGTTAATACGGTCGAACGAAAGAATGGCTGTTCCCCATGTTCGCTTTGCAGAGATATTTCCGTTGAACATCGTAATGGGAACTGGATATCTTGACGAACTGAATTCCTTTTGGATGCTTAAAGTTTTTGATGCTTTATTCTTTACAAATGCAAATACTGTTTCAGCGACAGTTTTTGGAATTTTGAACGGATTCTTCATAAATCCATAACCGCTTTTCAATAGCAAACTCAATTCATCTGGCAGGGGTTCTGGGTCCCATGGTTTCGGTTTGAGATGTTTTTTGTCTTTACCATCTTGGTCACTGTCGTACAAAATACTCATAATTCCAACGCCAGATTGTCCATCAATCATGACGTGATGTACTTTGGTCACTATGGCAACCGACCCTTTTGGCACTTGCTCAATTTCATCCAGCCCTTCAATAAAATGGACTGACCATAAGGGTCTGCGTAAATCCAATGGAGCCGAAAATAGCGAAGACGTCATATCACGTAAGGTCCTCCAATTAGAGGGATCAGGCAGTTTTATCCTATTTAAATGTAAGTCAATATCAAAATTTGGGTCGTCCACCCAATATGGATAATCCAAATTCATTGGCACGTTCAACAAACGCTGCCTGAACTTTGTAAGCATATGCAATTTGGAAGCCACAATTTCCTTGAAATCCTCATACTTTAGAGAACCTTCCACGATATTCAAAGTGGCGATATGCATTGGGCTGGTCGGTGTTTCTGCATATAGAAAAGCAGCGTCATAACCAGATATTTGTTGGATTGATGTATCAAAGGCATCCTGAACGATATCCTTCAAATCAAATTCTTTTGCCATTAATTAATATTGTTTATTCTTAATTTTTTATAGGAAATTTTATGATATCAGCAATATACAGTTAATCCATTAAGATTTCAATGCGAAAGTGCATTTTTTATAATTGAATTTATATGTTGACTTCTTGTGGTTTCAGTGTGTTGAAATTACGAATGTCAATGTTTTTTGCTTTCAAATCGAACATCAAACTGAACAAGCCAAAAAATGTACGATTCATATAGATGAAATGTCTTGAACCTCGATTTGCATTCAGACTTCTGATTTTAGAGCTTTTTAAATAGCGTTCCCCAATGGATGCAATTTCTGCGAAAAATTCTGGGTCCGAAAAATCGAAATGCTCATAATGGAAAGGCTGTGTGAACAATTCCAACACATCGTGAAATAAGGTGGTGAAAAACTCTATTTCTTCATCAGAATCATCTTCACGCAGAATTTCGAGTTCGTATAATTTTTCATTGAACCGTTTTGGGTCTTCAATGACTTCCTTTTTCAACAATTCGAAATATGGTACGTGAAATTCTTCTGGCAAGGCTTTCATACAGCCAAAATCGAGTACAATCAATTCGCCTTCTTTAGAGACCAAAAAGTTGCCAGGATGTGGGTCTGCGTGAACTTTTTTCAACACGTAAATTTGATACAGATAAAAATCCCAAAGCGCTTGCCCTAATTTATTGGATAATTCTTGATTCGTATTTTTAGCCGTAAATTCTGAAAGGTGAATCCCGTCCATCCAATCCATTGTAATGATTTGCTCGGAAGATAATTTCTCATAATATTTTGGGAATCGTAAGTTGGGAATGTGGTCACAAGCTGCAACCACTTCTTTACTTTGTTCGATTTCCAAAAGATAATTGGTTTCCTCAAACAGTTTGTCTTCCACTTCCTTAAAATATACATCCGAATGTTCGCCTTTTATGTTGAACATTTTCATAGCAATCGGTTTTACAATCGCCAAATCAGACAAAATACTATCCGCCACACCTGGATATTGAATTTTTACGGCCAACTGCTTTCCTTCCTTTTCCGCACGATGCACCTGACCAATACTGGCTGCATTGATTGCATCTGGACTGAAGCTATCAAAAATTTCACTTGGAAACTTTCCAAAGGATTTTTTAAAGGTTTTCATGACCAAAGGCGTCGACAATGGCGGCACGGAAAATTGCGATAAGGAAAATTTTTCCACATATGCTTGAGGCAATATATTCTTCTCCATACTCAACATTTGCGCAACTTTAAGCGCACTTCCTTTGAGTGTTTTCAATCCGTCGTAAATGTCTTCTGCGTTGGACTCATCAAGACGTCCTTTGGCTTCTTCTTCAGAATTGACCATTTTGTCTCCAAAATATTTGATATAATTGACACCAATCTTCGCTCCCGTCTGTACCAATTTTGATGCACGTTGGATTTTTGTGATTGGGATTTTATTTAAGGTTTTCATAGCTTTTATTTAACTTGACTGAAATTTTTCTTTGTATAAAAATTTACCCAAGTCTATTAGATTATTCAGTGTTTTGGTATCTAAAAGATCCAAACTTGTATTGAGTGATTTCTCGATAAATACATCTGTCTTTTCAAAATCAGGAGATTTGTCATCCAACCAAAATTTCATCGTGAATAGCAATTGAATCCAAGCGGATTCTCGGATGGTTGTTTTTTGAACACCTTCAAGAAGGTCGATATTCAAGCTTAAATCATCCAAATTCAAGGTGTCAATGTAGATCGTGAAACTTACTTTTAATTCTGAAAGTATTGACAATGTCTTCAATATGTTTTTGTATTCTTCCAAGACCAAAACCACAAACTCTCTATTGAGCGATAGATTTTCAAAAAATGTATAATATAGACTTATGAGCTTATTTTTTCGGTCGAAAACGGCGTATTCATCGCTCTGTTCCAAAACTTCAAGGGAATTTTCAAAAAGCAATTTAAAAATGTGCTGCTCCAAATCTTTGAAGGATTCAAAATGGTTGTAAAATAAAGCATCGTCAAAATTATGAGTTTTTGCAAATTCTTCTATGGATTCGGGTTTAGAGCGAAGTTTTACAACATCATCCATATAAAATGTGACCAAATCTATTATTTCGAGCTTTTTCTTCTTTGCCATTCAAGGAAAATTTAGATTATAAAAGTACGAAACCTTTGCTGTAAAATCACGCCGTAACTGTTAAGACGATTATAAATCTCGCACTATTTAAATTCATATTTTCACAAAAAAAGCCAAGTCACATGTAATATTGCAACTTGGCTTCAACCAAACTATTTATTATGAAAAAACTTTACTTATGCGATAAGTTTAGTAAACCTTTTCTTTCCTAACTTGAACTGTCCTTTTGCGATGTTCAACGCTTCGAAAACAAGGTCTTGTTGTGCTGCAGCCAATTTGAAACCATCTTTGATGGCTTTGTTGGCAACTGTTTGCCACTGTTCTGCAACTTCCAAAGATTCCGTAACAACGGTCTCTGTGGTGTTCAATGCATAATCATTTGCTTTGACTGCTACGTTTTTTGTAGTGTCCATCGCTTTGTTAAGCATTTTTTTAGGTTCTAAATTTATTTTTGTCTTCATTTTAAATGAATTTTATACGATTAGTTTCAATTCTGATTAAGCTGTTCTGTAACGCTCAACCCAAGTTTTTAAAGCTTCTTCACCACCTTCGACAGCTACTTCAGCCTGTTTTCTCCAATCTGCTGGATTCAAATTTGGAACTGATACACCTGCATTTTCCAAAATTTCTTCGATGCTTTCGTTAGACAATTTTGTCAGTTCAGCATAGGTATTGATTCCTTTTTCGTTAAAAGCGATTTCAGTTTTGGGACCGACACCGTAAATCAATTTCAAATCATCTTTAGCGATGGTCTTTACAGCTTTTTTCGTTTCAGTTTTCACTTCTTTAACAACCTCTGTGCCTTTTGATTTGATTGCAGCCACTTTTTTAGTTGCTTCTTTCGTGATTTTATTCGCTTTTGCTTTCGCATCCGCTTTTACGGCTTTTACTTTCGTTTCAGCTTTTGCAGTCGTTGTGGACGCTTTTGCTTTCGTTGTTTTCTTAACAGCTTTCACTTTTTGTGCACCTTCAGCTTTTACTTCAGACGATGTTTTTTGAGCATCAGCTTTTGTTTCTTCCAATTTAGCTTCTGCCTTATTGATGATTTTTGTTGCTTGATGCAACACATCACCTTTCACTTCATTGAATTTTGCTTTTCCAATCGTTTTGTATTCAGCAGATTTTTTTTCCGCTTTTTGAACTATCGGATTTTTTTGCACTTTTTCAGAAATATCTTCTGCAACTTCCATAACCTTCCGAGTCATTGGGTTGTTCATGACTTTCACTTTAGCAGATTCGATGATTTCACCATCATATCCCACTAAATCCTTCATTCTTTTAGTTCCAGTTACGAACTGTCCTTTTACCGCTTCAGCAGTATCAAAAATCATATTGATTTGTTGCGTTCTTACCGTTTCTGACTTCTTGAATAATTTAGAAGCCAATTTCTGCCATTTTTCACCATTCTTCACTGTCGTGTCAATTACCGCTACTGAAGCGTTGATTAAATCAGCATTGATTTTTTTTGCAACGTTAGCAGTATTATTTGCTTTAGGTGTTACTTTTTTTGTTTGTGTTTTAGTTGCCATGATATATTGTTGTGTTTTATCTTATTATTTAATTCTGGTACAAACATACACTCAGCGAGTTACAAATGAGTTGCAAAGCTCTGATGTGTACCGTTTTATTTAGATTTTTTTGCCAATTTGTTTTTTGCAGATTCCAATACATTGAATACAGAATCTTGTTGTTTCGCTGTCAACTGTAATCCTTTTTTGACAATAGAGTTTGAAAAGCTAAAACCAATACTGGCCAATTCCAAAGATTTGTTTAATACAGTTTCAGTAGATTTCAAAGCAAAATCATTTGCTTTTGTAGAAAGCACAAGTGCTTGCTTTGCTGTAGAATCTATAAGTGATGCGTTTGTTGTTTTATTTTTTGTAGCCATGTTATGAGTCATTTATTAATTTATGATGCAAACCTAGCATGTGCAAGTTACAAATGAGTTGCAGTGGAATAAAGCATTGTGACCGCTTCGCTGTTAGAATCAGGTATCAAGACTTAAATGAGGATGATAAAGATTGATAAATTCATTAAGGAGATTGGATAGCGAAGGAGATTAGTTAGCGAATATTTTCAATCGCTTTGAGAAGGTTTTTTGTCTCGGGAAGGGGTTCAATACCATATTCTGCATCCAAAACATCGACGCATTTTTGATAGGTTTTTAGTGCTTGTGGTCTATTTCCCTTTTTAATGTAGCCTTGCATTTGAAGTCGATAGGCATCTTCCCAAGTGGCATCGATGGCAATGGCAGCTTGCGCTAAACGGATACTTTCCAATGGGTTTTCATCGAGAATTAATTCTGCCAAGGTAATGTAAGCTCCCAAAATCAAAATTTGGATTTTTTCGCGTTCTTCGGAAGACCAATCTTCATAAATACGGTTGGGAAGGTACACGCCATTGTAGAGTTGAATAGCACTTTTATAGGCTTCTTTTGAAACTATAGTATCTGTTCCAATGGTGTCGTTACCAATAATCACGTAGTGTTCCAGAGCATCGACATCAATCCAGATTTGTTCTAAATCGAGTTGGTAGCTAACGCCTTGGCGAATGACATATTTTGGATCGGCTCGTGATGGTCTGTTGGGCTCCAACACTTTGTTGATGCCATGCAGAGCCACTTTAAAATCGCGGTCGTCGCCTTCTTCCCAAAGATGTTCCATAATCTTCTCCTTGTGAAGTGCGTGACGCTGACGATGAGAAATCAGGTATTGAAATAGTTGAACGGTTTTATCTCGTCCCCAAAGTTTGGAATCGACCTTTTCACCATCTATCCATAGATTGAACTGTCCCAAAGTCTGAATGCGAATTGGTGCATTTTCTTGGAAAAGTTTAAGTTCTTGCAATCTTTTGGATGAATTGCTCATGAACCTATGATTTCTTTTTGGGTGTTTCGCTTGTTTTTGAAGTGGCCTTTGCAGCCGTTCTATTTTTTACAGGTGCATTTTTGCTAGACGCGATTTTGGATGCAGTAGTTTTAGGTTTTGGTGTCAATATTGGCTGGCTTAAAGCATCTACTTTTGCATTCAATTTTTTTATTTCCGAAGCCAATTCGCTCATGGAATTCTTCATATCGTTATAGTCAGATTTTGAAGCATTTCGCCATTCATCGATATGCACCTTTTCTTTCATCTCATCTCCAAAATAACTGATTTGTTCCTGAAGATTTGCGACCTGCTTTTTCGGATCTTTGATGGTTTCCCTGACAAATTTGGGACCTTCTTTCGCCATGGTTTTCCAGAGTGAGAAACTTTTCTTCAACAGCGAATCTTGCTGTTCAGGCGTTTCATGTTTTGTGGCTTCCAAGGTCAATTCAGCTAATTTTTTCTGAATAAAGACCACAGCTTCATTGAAATCTGAAAAGCTCATAGCTTCGCCTCCTTGTACATGCGACACTTTGCCGCGCCACTGCACTTTAGATTCGCCGTTCTCTTCAAAAATTTTTTGACTGAAACGCACCATAAAAGATGCCGTTTGGTCTGCTGTATGGGCCATAATTTCCTAATTTTAGAGTTGAAGCAAATTACGAATCTTTTTGGAATAAGTTTTCACAATCATTAAATTTAAAAGCAACAGTACGTAAAAGATAATTATGATATTAAAACAAAAAATCAATACTCGACTTTCTCGTCGGGATCTTTGTCTTTTTTCTTTTCATCGTCATCATTTTCATCCTCTTTGGTTCCCCAATCTTCATCTGGATCATTTTTGGGATCCCACTCCTTCTCTTGAGTTGCAGAATTGTTTTCCGAATCAGGATTTCTCTTTTCGTCAACTTTCCGATTATTCTGTACTTTATCTTCTTTAGTTTTCATAATAGAAATTTTAGATTTTATAAATAAAACATCATTAAATATAACCGTTTTATAAATTGAAAGTGAATGCAATACATTAAACTAATAACTTAATCACACATCTGAATCACTTCAAAATTGAACTTCTAAGACCTTAATGATCATGTGATGTGATGTTTTCATGATATATATATATAGTATAAAAAAAATGTCCCTAATTTTATAATCAGGGACATTTTGCTGCACTATACAAGAAAATTACTTCTTTTTAGGAGTTTGTGCTTTCCCTGTTGAAGTAGCTGATTTTTTGGAATCTGCCTTCTTGTCTTGCATCTTTTTTGGATCTTTTTTAGGATCCTGCTTTTGACTACTCATAATTTCAAAATTTTTAAGTTAAATTTTAACTAGATTAAAAGTAGTACTCTTTTTAGGGTGTAATTATTCCAAAAACAAAATAAATTAACCCTAAAAGAATTCATCTTCATTAATTAACTTATTATTTTTTTTTCGGGTTCTTTAATTTCCGCTTGAGGGTCTAATTTAGGATCTTCAGAAGGCGTATATCGCGGCTCTTTATCAGGTGTTGGATTCTGATTAGGCTGTGGATTCTGATTAGGTTCCGGGTTCTGATTAGGATCAGGATTTTGATTTGGATTTTGATTTGAATCTTTCATAGGTTCTGAATTTTAATTATTAATAGATAAAAAAAAGTTCCCAAACGATAAGGATTGGGAACTTTTAATAAATCGATTGGAATATTACCAGTTATCGATTTCGTTTTTTAAGTCTTCTTTAGATTTCCCGTACTTTTCTTGTACTTTTCCAGCAAGCTTGTCAAAGTTTCCTTCCGCTTCTGTATATTCATCATCAGTAATTTTTCCATATTTTTCTTTGAAACTACCTTTGATTTGTTTCCATTTACCTTCAAATTGATCTGAATTCATAATATTTAGATTTTTATGTTAATATTTTGTTGATATAAAATTACTAAATACATAACTCGATCGATAACTCAAAAACTTTTGTTTTTAACGCAAATCCACTATTAAGAAACATTTAACAGGATAGTAATTTTGATGAGTTTTGCAAAATTTTTTCGATATAAATAGTGCTAATAACTTGTATATTTGCGACCTAATTTTACATCATGAAAAAACTTTTGATTCTCTTTTTAATGTTATGTGCTTTCGTTTTAAAAGCGCAAAATTCAAGTATCGGATCCAACGAAAAACTCATCTTTTCGGCTTCTTACAATATGTCTGGCTTACTTACTGAAATTGCCCAAGTGACTATGGAAACGAGTCAAGTCAAAACGTCCAGCGCTACGTTAATGAAACTAAAATGTACTGCAGCAACCTACTCTAGTTTTGATAACTATTTTAAAATTAGGGATTTGTATGAGAGTTATGTGAGCCCCACTACTTTGGCGCCTTATCTGTACAAACGCGATATTAATGAAGGTAGCTACTACAAATTTGAGCAATACAAATTCAATCGAAAAGCGAATACGGTTAGTAGTACCATGAAAAAGAAGAAAACTGAGGAAAATAAAACTGTAAAAATTGGTGCGAACACTAGAGATATCGTATCAACGATTTATCATATTAGAAATTTGGATATTTCGAAAGCAAGTCCTGGTGATTCCCAAAATTTCACCTTCCTTTTTGATAATACAGAATTGATTATCAGCGTGATTTACTTGAAAAAGGAAATTATCAATACAAATCTTGGCAAAAAAGAATGCTACAAACTGTCAATCAACTTAAAAAATGACGATGCATTGAAAGGAAATAATGAAAATCTTTTATGGCTTACGGCAGATGGTAACAAGCTTCCAGTATATGCGAAATTTAAAATTGCCGTTGGAACAGGTGAGTTAAAGCTAAAGACTGCTACTGGTTTAAAAAACTAATACTATGAGACAATTATTAATAATACTTGGGTTTATCGCCTCTATATTGGCTGTGATATTATCGGTCACTCCACTCACAAAAATCGCTTACATTCCCGCCATTGCGGCTTTGGTTTTTGGAGCCCTTGCTTTATATCTATCCAAGCAGAAACAATATCCAAAAAAAGCAATTCAACTTATTTTTTTATTGACAATTATTTCATTGACAATTACGACTTATAAAGCAGTATTTGACATTGTGGAAGTTGGGGATATTGAAGGTTTGGAATTAAAGGAAAAAGAATCAGAAGAAGAAGCCCTTGAAGAACTTGAAAACATACAATTTGACGAGTTGGAAGATATTCAATTAAATGAAAATGATCTGGATGTTATCGATCTAGAAGACCAATCAGAAGATACACCATTTCAGAAATAAGGAAGATACTCCGCGTCGAAATAAGTAGGAAAACATCAATTTTGAAATTAATTTGAGTGTTCCATAATTCTTATTTAACGTTAATTTAGTTTATTGAATATGAAATTATTTTTACTTCTGTCCGCCTTATCCATTGTAGGAGCTTGTTCACACAAAAAACATAGCGAAAAGCTGGAGGATGTACAAGCGAGCATCCAATTTGAACAGGAGAGTAAAGTGACTGAATTTGCAAATTCTATTACTGACGATGAACTAAAAAGGATTGTATATGAACTTACTTCCAATGAAAACGAAGGACGAAAAACTGGCTCCTTTGGTCACAACAGAGCTAGCAAATTTCTGAAAGACTATTACATAAATCAACAAATCTTATCACCTATGGGTGGAGATGAATACTATCAACATGTCCCTAAATCCTTTCTTTCTTCCGATTTAAACAGTTCCCAAAATGTTTTAGCTTATATAAAAGGTTCCGAATTTCCAGATGAAGTATTGGTCATTTCAGCGCACTCCGACCATTTAGGTACTGTGGACGGCTCGATCAATCCTGGTGCTGATGATAATGGGTCCGGTACGTCTGCAATTTTAGAAATCGCGGAGGCATTTAAATTAGCAAAAGATCAAGGATTTGGACCTAAAAGAAGTATATTGTTTTTACATCTCACTGGCGAAGAAGAAGGACTGTATGGCTCTAAATTTTATGTTGAACATCCTATTTTTTCACTTAACAACACCATAGCCAATCTTAATATAGATATGATTGGACGTGTCGATGACCTCCATAAAGACAATCCTAATTATATATATCTAATTGGTTCGGATAGAATTAGTACAGAGTTGCATTACATTTCTGAAAAAGCCAATGCAGATTATACACAATTAGAACTCGACTATACATATAATGATGAAAATGATTCTAACCGTTATTATTATCGTTCTGACCATTACAATTTTGCGCAAATGGGTATTCCTGTTATTTTTTATTTTAACGGCGAACATGAAGATTACCACCGACCTACAGACACGGCAGATAAACTCAACTATCCATTACTGGAAAAACGCACGAAACTCATTTTCACTACGGCATGGTACATTGCTAATAGTGACACCCGATTGAGTCCGATAAAAGTTTGAGTTCTAAAAGTTTGTTAAAAGCACAAACTGACGAAACACTTATCATACGTATTTTTGTAATATTGCAATCCATAATAATATATAGCGAACAAATGAAAAAATCACTACTATTTTTAAGCGTCATGTTTCTTCTGTTGAACTGTGGCACAATGAAAACAACCCCAGCAACAGATACTGTTAGCGAGACACTAAACATTAAGGACGTAGATCCAACCGCTTACGGAACTACCATCACTGCTGCGGAGTTAAAAGAAATGCTTTACGTTTATGCTTCAGATGAATTTGAGGGGCGAAATACAGGTGATAAAGGTCAGAAAATGGCTGTAGAATATTTGAAGAAAAAGTATATCACTATGGGAATCCCATCAGCACTTCCCAACAACGATTACTTTCAAGAGGTTCCTTTAGAGAAACAAAAATCGCCAGAAGTTACTCTGAACCTAAATGGACAAGATTTCCAGAAAAATGAGCATTTTATAACTTATGGTTCATCCACATCCCAAAAGTTTGATGCAAATGAAATTATTTATGTAGGATATGGAATTGATTCGGAAGGTTATTCTGATTATTCAAACCTAGATGTGAAAGGAAAAATTGTTGTCGCAAGAGAAGGTGAACCAAAAAACAGCGAAGGCATTTATACAATTTCAGGCACTACGGAATCTAGCAAATGGTCGAATGGACGTCAGGCGCTTACATCTAAAAGAGATGTGGCCAAAGATAAAGGCGCACGTTCCTTATTCTTAATGGATTCTGCAATGTTTAATCGTTTTTTACCATTTTACAAATCTCAAGACGAATCAGATTCTGCCGGAAGAATTTCTTTAGAAAACAATATACCAGAAATGATTACATTTCTTATCAGTAACACTATGGGCAAAGCCTTGTTTAAAGACATTGAAGAAAACACGAAGCCACAAATCATTACTTCAAAAATAGCAGTTGATGTTATAAGTCGATCAGAAAAATTGACTTCAGAAAATGTTGCTGCATTTATCAAGGGATATGAAAAACCAAACGAAATTTTGGTGATTTCTGCACATTTGGATCATGAAGGTATAAAAAATGGTGAAATCTACAATGGAGCCGATGATGACGGATCAGGAACAGTCGCTATCCTAGAAATTGCACAAGCTTTCAAAAAAGCTGTGGATGATGGTTATACTCCAAAACGTTCTATCCTATTTTTGCACGTCACAGGCGAAGAAAAAGGTTTATTAGGATCTAGATATTACACGGATTTTGATCCGATTTTCCCATTGGAAAATACGATTGCAGATCTAAATATCGATATGATTGGACGAATCGATAAAAAGCATGAAAACAATGGTAATTATGTTTATTTGATTGGTTCAGATAAGTTAAGTACCGAACTTCATAATCTATCAGAAGAGGTCAATAAGAAATATATCAATATGGAATTTGACTATACTTATAATGATGAGAATGACCCAAACCGTTACTATTATCGTTCAGATCACTACAACTTTGCAAAAAATAATGTACCAGTAATTTTCTATTTTAATGGAACTCACGACGATTATCATAAACCGTCGGATACACCTGATAAGATAGAGTATGATTTGTTGGAAAACAGGACCCGTTTAGTCTTCTATACCGCATGGGAATTAGCCAACAGAGATCAACGAATTACTGTTGATAAGGTGACTGAATAGTTATTATAAGCTTTTTTTAATCTTGTGAGCTGGCTTTTTTCTAAATGTTAAAGTTTAATCAAGTAATTGGTTAATATCAAACAATTTTCTATCTTTAATATGTTGTATTGGGGTGCCGTTCTACGTGGCTGAGATTATACCCATTGTACTGGTCAGATAATGCTGAACATGGAATATGACAAGCGAAGGGAACTAATAATCATACAGATTGTTGTTCCCTTTGTTATTTTAAACTTTCTCAAGACTAACACCCTCCTTAATAAGATTAAATCGACTTTCTTACTGAAGAAAAACTTCAATAAATTGAAAAGGCTGAAAAATGTTTCCATTTTTCAGCCTTTTATAAAAATTCAATTTTGTTTTACTAGTAAATTTTATTTTATTCTTTGATTCAGAATTAATCCTCTACCACACGCACACTGTAAGCGCTTCTCTGATTTCCTCCATTTTGCACGTTAAGCATATTTGCATTAGTACTCGATAAAATAAAAAGCTGAGATCCTGCCGAAGTTGTACCATTCAATCCATGAAAGTATCCACCCGATCCTTCAGAAACAAAAATTCCAGTATTTAATCGTCGACCTCCAGGTAAAGCTGTAAAACCACTTGAATTGGTTGCGCCAGTATTAGGCGCATCCCAACCTGTAGTTGATTTTAAAACACCGCCTACGTTACCAGATGTAGAATTTAAAAATGTGATTAAAGCAAACCATTCCGAATTCTCTGGCACATGATATCCTTCAGGAGCCAATCCTCTTGGGTCGGTTGCAGCATACCAATTGTAAAGTTTACCATAAGTAGCGTTATTTGCAGGATCATTATTGTAATAACACCAAGCGCCTGTGGTTAAATTTGACCACTCTTCTGCATCTGTAACTTGCGGTATTGGATCGCCATTTCGGTAGGTTACAACATCTAGATTTCTTATTGACCAATTTTGGGCACCAATTTCTGTCTCCGTTTCGTCAGAAATGCAATCCGAGGCATCGACATCGCTAGTAAACGTACCAGAAGAGTTACCATAAGATGGTGCAGACCAAGTTCCAGAAACTGAAGAACAGGTTTCTGATCCTAAACTATATTGATGAGTTCCGCTCCATGTTACACCGTAACCTAAAACAACTAAAGACCCATCGACATCACAAGCGGTCAATCCAGTGCCATCGGCACAGTTGTTTTGCATGTTGCTTTCAGCTGGGGTGTTATAAATCCTTCCAGCGTAGAAAACCTGTGTGGCAAAGTTCTGTCCACTCCCTTCGCCTATGGACATCACATTCCAAGTTTTTGCTGATGTAGGGAAACCTCCTGTACCAGCAGTTCTAACATAAGTTCCTGTTATCGGTGTCAATGGTGCTCTTGATAGGTTTTTCGCAATTAGAATGTCTGACGCTTGATTGTCAAAACTCACATTTGAGATAGCTGGTTCTGTTCCATTTCCGTCTACCGAAAATTCGAGTGCAACATTAATTGCATTCAATCCTTCTGAAGAAAAACGTAGTTCGTTGATTTTATTGTCAGCAGTCAATTTTACTCTTGAGCTTTTAAGTTCTATTTGTTCGCCAGAACTTAAAGTGATTGTCGCAATACCTTCGTTTGCGGGTGTCAAAATCACCTCCACACTTCCTCTGGTCAGACCATCGTTAGTGGTAAAAAGTCCTTTGTAAACACCCAAATGTGAATTGTCGAATTGGTTTTGCACAATCCTGTCTTCAGGCTGGGTTGCATTTTGTGGTTCATCTACATCCGTTGAGCATGATGCCACTAGACACAAAATTAATAGCATTTGTAAGCTTTTGTAAAATTTCATAAATTAGTTATTTAAGGTTAATTGTTTCAAAATCA
The DNA here is from genome assembly GCA_051252455.1 of Aquaticitalea sp. Taxonomy (GTDB): domain Bacteria; phylum Bacteroidota; class Bacteroidia; order Flavobacteriales; family Flavobacteriaceae; genus JBPOFM01. Next base: position 37,075 of record JBPOFM010000006.1, on the reverse strand, counting down.
ATCTATTTGTAATTTTAAAATCGATGACAAGAATAAATGAAATAATATTTTCCTACAAACAAAACGTTAAAAATATTGAAATATTCGATGAAATGCACTTTTTGTTAACATTTAAAAAGAGAGTTAATTTTCATGAATAAACTTTATCAGCAGGCATTAGAAACATTGAATTTTGGGTGATAGACCAGGCTTCCTTCGAAGTCGCTCTCCCCCCAAAACTCTTCGCATTTATTCATGAATTTCAATTCAGTCCACAAAAAAAGTCCTCAAATTTCTTTGAAGACTTTAGTTCTGGGTGGAAGACCGGGCTCGAACCGGCGACCCTCGGTACCACAAACCGATGCTCTAACCAACTGAGCTACAACCACCATGTAGCCGCATTTTTAAATGCGTGTGCAAATGTAATTTATTTGAGATTTTCTACAAAACTTTTTAATCAAATTTATTTTAATTTCGTCAAAAAGAAATAAAAACTGGAGATTGAATACTGAATCTTATCTCAAAGTTATGTAATCCTATTTTAAATCGAAAATGCTTTCCACTCCAACGTAACGTTCTACTGTAAAGCCCTCGCCATACTCCACTTCGATGATCCTTCCTAAATCTCTTGCGCGATATTCTACACTATCTGTAAAGTTTTTACTCGAAATTGGAGTTTCAGGAAGTTTACTTTTTGAATCATAAAACTGTGTGCCATAAGCCATAACAGATTCTATTTTTTTATCAATAAATCCTGTAATGTCTACCACAAAATCTGGTTCGATATGCTTCCATTGAATATAGTGATAGACTTGTTTTGGCCGCCATTGCTGTTGGATTTTTCCATCTATTTCGGTTTCAATTTTCATCAAACCACTTAAAAAACAGGCATCACTAACCAATCGGCTTCCTTTTCCATGGTCGATGTGACGATCGTCGATTGCGTTACACAGCACAATCTCTGGTTGGTATTTGCGAATCATTTTAATAACTTCAAGTTGATGTTGACGATCATTGACGAAAAATCCATCATCAAACTTTAGGTTTTCACGTATGTCAACTTGCAATATTTCGGCAGCCGTCTTCGCCTCCTGTTTTCTTGTTTCGGCAGTCCCTCTCGTTCCTAACTCACCTTGAGTAAGATCAATAATACCTACAGTTTTACCATTATATATTTCTTTTGCGATCGTTCCGGAACACCCCAACTCGACATCGTCAGGATGTGAACCAAATGCCAATATGTCTAACTTCATATACTAAATTTTATGTATTCCACTCTTTTTGCTCTGTCACGGACAAAAATGTCCATGCCACTACTCGACTTACTTTGTTTCCCTGAATCATATCAATGACCTGAAAATCTGTAGCGCCTAGTTTTACTAAAGATTCTTGCATCGATTTTACATGACCAACATTTGACACTAAACTAGTAAACCAAAAACACTGTTTTTTGTACTGTGTACTTTCATAGAGATAGGTGTGTAAAAATGCTTTTTCACCTCCTTTATAACTCAACTCTTTAGATGTGCCGCTGAAATTTCTAACCACTTTGTCATTTTCCTTCCCTAAACCTTTCAACTTTGTTCTGGTTGCGTTTTTCGCTTCCTCCTCACTTCTAAAGAATGGCGGATTGCACAAACTGGCGCAAAATTTATCTGATGGTAAAATGATTCCATTTAAAATATGTGATTCATCTCCCTGTTTGCGCAATTCAATTTGATTATTCAAACCGTTTTTTTCAATAATGGTTCGTGCTGTATTTAATGAATGTGAATCAATATCAGTTCCAACAAAACTCCAATTATGGATGGCATTTCCTAGTAATGGATAAATACAGGTAGCCCCAGTTCCAACGTCTAAAATTTTGCAATCCTTATTCACGTTACTTCGTCTTAAAAGATCATTTAAATGATGCAAATAATCAGCCCTACTTGGAATTGGTGGGCATAAATTTTCATCAGGAAATTCCCAATAATCAATCTTATAATGCGTCAATAGCAATGCCTTATTTAAGGCTTTGACCGCTTTAGGATTTGAAAAATCTATTGTTTGCGTTTGATATTCATTCGTAAAAACAAATTGACTTAATTCTTCGGAATTTTTAGTTAACACATCAAAATCGTACTTGTCATTATGAAGATTATTTCTATGCAATAGGTTTGTTTTTAGTTAATTGGAACTTTCTTTTAATTTCTTTTCTTTATGCCTATCCGAACCCAACCAATCGTGGCAACAAAAAATAGTCATAATACAATTATATTGATGCTAATTTTCTATACATCACCTGTAAGTGCCTCAAATCTCGACTCTATCATATAGAATTTACGATTGCAGATTTATGATTTCAACATTATCTTTATATTTATTTTGAACTTAAGACCTTTTTGATGGCTTGTTCGATATCTTTTATTAAATCTTTTTTAGATTCTATTCCTACAGAAAAGCGTATTAAATTATCTGTCACACCAATTCTATCCCTTTCCTCTTGAGTTAATAATGAATGGGAGGTTTTATGTGGTGACAATACTGTACTTTCCACACCAGCTAAACTCATGGACGGTTTAATCAATTTTAATTCCTTCTGAAACTGCATCGCATCCAACCCGTCAGCCAGTTCAAAAGATAACATGCCTCCAAAACCTTTCATTTGAGATTTTGCCAGTTCGTATTGTGGGTGCGTTTTTAATCCTGGATAATAAACATTTTTCACTTGTTCATGAGCTGCTAAAAACTTGGCCATCTTTTTGGCATTTTTATTTTGGGCTTTGACTCTCAATGCCAAGGTTTTCATGCTTCTTTCGAGCATATAAACGGTAAGATCGCTCAAGCTCCCTCCTAGATTTTTGGCGACATTCCATATGATTTCCATGTGTTTATTACTACAAGCTACCGCACCAGCCAGTATATCGGAATGACCGCCCAAATATTTAGTGGCTGAATGCATTACGATATCAATTCCGAAATCGATGGGAGTTTGGTTGATTGGACTTGCAAAGGTATTGTCAATACTGGTAAGCAAACCTTTGGATTTTGCTAAATCTGCAACACCTTTAATGTCAGTTATGGTCAATAATGGATTGGAAGGTGTCTCAATATGAATAACTTTAGTGTTCGATTGTATAGCCGCTTCAAAATCGGCCACTTCATAGCCATCCGTAAAAGTGAAATCGATACCATATTTTGGAAATTCTTCCCTAATAAAATTACTTGTGCCTCCATACAGTGTGTTTTGTACAACAATATGATCACCCGTTTTGAGAAAGGCCAATAAGGTAGTACTCACTGCTGCCATACCACTTCCGAAAATCATGGCGGATTCTGCGTGCTCTAATGCTGCTATTTTTTTGGAGAGATATTCTTGGTTAGGCGTGTTGAAATACCTCGGATAGCGTTTGACATCGACATCCTCAAATTGATAAGATGTGGACATATAAATTGGTGACACGGCTCCTTTGAACTGTTCATCTTTGATCTCGCCAACGTGTGTACAAATAGTATTAAGGCCGTATGTAGATTTTGACATTTTAAAATTGATTTTTAATGTTGCTAAAATTTTGATTCAAAACAACTAATGGATGTGGATTGCTTATTTGGTTTAAAATTACAAATTATCTGATTCATTTATAATCTTTTCTCAACACATCAAAGGATTTTAGTGTCATTCATCTGAAGTTGAGAATGAATTTAGGGAATGTAATTGATTTCCATTATATTCGTAACGCTATTAATAAATTTACTTACCAGATGCTAAAAGCTGTATTATTTGATATGGACGGTGTGATCGTAAACACCGAGCCCCTACACCACAAGGCCTATTACCAAATGTTTAATGATGTGAATATCGATGTTTCAGAAACACTTTATTCGACTTTTACGGGCCAATCTACATTGGAAATATGCCAAAAACTATGTAATCATTTTAAGTTGAAACTTGGTCCTGAAACCTTGGTCCAGCTGAAACGAGATCATTTCAAAGTGCTTTTTGAAAGTGATACTTCTCTAGCTCTTTTGGATGGCGTCCTCGCTTTAATAAAGGATTTTCACAAAAATGGTCTCACATTGGTACTAGCCTCTTCAGCATCTATGGAGAATATCAATAATATTTTTTCTCGATTTGATTTGGATCGCTATTTCACAGCCAAATTTAGTGGGGCTGATTTGAAAGCCTCAAAACCCAATCCCGAAATATTTGAAATCGCTGCTGACTCCACAGGTTTTCAACGTAATCAGTGCTTGGTTATTGAAGATTCAACAAATGGAATCATGGCAGCTAAAGCTGCTGGTGTGTTTTGTGTAGGATATGACAGTTTACATTCACATGACCAAGATTATTCACAAGCAGATGTTGTGGTGAATGATTTTAAAAAGATTTCACATTCTGAAATTCAAGAATTGTTTGTGGGCGCTGTTGCATAATGGTTTTTAAACACAAAGTTTTCTCCATCTATCAATGAAATCGATGCTGTTGTCGGATAATAGGGAAACTACATTTGATGCCAAGTGTGTCATTTTAGCTTGAGCGTTTAATGATTCACAAATAACTCATGCTGCAGGGCAAGTTAAAATGTTATTATTTTCTCTCCTTAAGCATTTTGTTTTGTTCTTCCATTAATTCAGCCAATTGAGACAGAAGTTCGATGTCTTTAGGTGTATGAACGGTTTTATCTTTAGGATCTTGAGCCTTCTTTTTTAAACTATTCAAAAATTTAACCACAACAAAGACCGTAAAACCAACGATTAAGAAGTCGAGTCCAGCTTCAAAAAATGCACCATAACCAATCGCCACTTCGTCGGTTACCAATTCTCCATTAGCATTGGTCACCATTTGTCTCAAGATAATTCTCTTGTCTTCATAATTGAGACCATCAGTCATAAGAGATAGAGGCGGAAGCATCACTTGTTTAACCAATACATCTATTACTTTATTAAAAGATGCACCAATTATGATACCGATGGCCATATCCATCATGTTACCTCTTACAACGAATTCTTTAAAATCTTTAAAAAACGTCATATTCTAAAAATTATTTTTTGTAGTAAATTTTGTGTTTGCGATAAGCAAAAAATCCTAATATAGCCACGATTGCTACTGCTATTAATATGAATTGTAAACTCACAATTTGATCGCCACTTGCATAGGCATGGAGACCCGACAAATAGAAGTTCACTCCAAAATAGGTCATCAGAATACTAGCAAACGCTATAATCGATGCCAAGTTAAAACCAAAACGGCCACGCAATCCAGGGACCAATCGCATATGAATGACGAAGGCGTACACCATAATACTGATGAGCGCCCAAGTTTCTTTTGGATCCCAACCCCAATAGCGCCCCCAACTTTCGTTTGCCCACATACCTCCGAGGAAGTTCCCTATAGTTAATAGAACGAGACCAACGGTTAACGCCATTTCGTTGATAATGGTTAACTCTTTAATATTGAGAAGCATTTTCTCTTTATTATTCATGGTTGTGAAGATCATTAATAATAATGACACAATACCTAAGATCATTCCTAAAGCAAATGGACCATAACTCATGACAATTACAGCTACGTGAATCATAAGCCAATAACTATCAAGTACTGGTTGAAGGTTGGCTATTGCAGGATCCATCCAGTTCCAATGAGCAATCATTAAAATGACGGAAGTCACAAATGCAGTGGATGCTATGGTCAGATCGCTCTTTCTTCCAAACGCCAGACCAAAAAACATGGTTGCCCACGCTACATAAATCATCGATTCGTAAGCATCACTCCATGGAGCGTGTCCAGAAATATACCAGCGTGCAGCCAATCCTAATGTGTGCAATACAAACAATCCGACAATGATCCATTTGAAGACATTCACACTTACATTGATAAATTTGTTTTTATCATTAAAAATTTGAACAATAAGAACCAGAAACATTAAAGTACCTGCATACATATACCAACTAAACAAGCGCTTGAAAATATCGTATTTGTTATATCGAATTTCGGCATCGATCTTCTTGTCGGACAACATTACTTCGCCTCCTAAAGTTTGCTGTGTTTTTTTGATGCCAGCAAGAACTTCTTCCGCTTTGGAAAAATCATCAGTCTGTTTGGCATTGTTTAGCGTCAACAGATAAGCACTGAAACCATTGTTGATAAAATTACCGTAAAGTGAATCCTTGATGGTCTCTCGAAAGCCATCTTCTCGAAATTCTATGGCCGAGATCCATTTGTTGTTTTCATCTTCGGGCACTGGGAATATTTTCATCGCTCTACCTTCGATAACATTGTAAAGGAGATTTACTCTACCTTCTGCTTCCTTCAATTCCTTTTGTGTCCCACTTAAAACCTGAACTCCAGCTGCATCCTGTATGTAAGGTGCCAATTTATAGCCGCCATCTTCTCTAAAGAAATCAATTAAGGCAACATATTCTTGATGTTTTGGAACACCAATGATGGTTCTTATCGTATCGGCTTTTCGAGGTTTTAAATAAATGATTGGCACGTTATACCATAACAACGGACTTTCTTGTATGGATAGAAATATTTGACTCGCAGTAAAATCCTCATAGGTGTCATGCTTACTCAACTTACGCAACATTTCGGAAGCATAGGTATCCATTGGCATCATACGACCACTGTAGTCCTGCACAACCATATGGCCAAATTTGTCGGCGTGCTCTTTTGGAGTGATATTAGCACTTAAGATGGAGTCTATTTGCGCTTTTGTTGGTCTGGTATGGTTGCGACCATCGTTTGGTGAATGTTGAGAAAAACCTAATGAAGTGGCAAATAATAATAGAATAATCGCTGTATTGTGTTTCTTGGCTTTTACTTTATCAAGCATACGTTTGAGATCTGCAAAACGTGTGTTTTTATCAAAAAGAATTGCCATTAAAGCCAAATAAAGTAGAAAATAACCAACGTAAGTAATCCAGGTCCCCCAAAAATCATGATTTACAGAAAGAATCGTTCCTTTTTCATCTGGATCGAAACTCGCTTGAAAAAAACGATAACCACCTTGATCTAAAATATTATTCATGTAAATATGATAATCATAATCACCATTTTTCTCATCAATGACAGTGACTTTACTTTCATACGAAGAATAACTTTGTTCTGTACCTGGATAACGTTCAGCAATAAAGTCGTTGAGTTTAATTCCGAATGGTAAATCAATCACTTTCGATCCATATTTCATGGCAATATCTAGATTCCCAAACTTAAAATGCTCAAACGGATTATTCATGCCTTTACCACCAAGCAATTGAAAGCGTTCAGTGTGTCCATTAGCTGTCACCTTCATTACCACTCCATCTTCATCGCCTTTAAGGATAACTGGCTTTTTAACGATATCAAAATTACCTTTAACAACCGGCTTTGGGAAAACCATAGCCATATTACCAACTAGATATCGAGAGCGCAATATTAATGGCTGCAAACTATCTTTTACCAATGAACCTGTTGCTCCTGTTGCCATAGTCATGTATTCACCTTCATATGGGGATTGAATCGTTAAACCATCTGGCGTATTGGTAATATTGATGGCACCGTCAACGTACTTATCCAACGAAATCAGAACGTTATGAATGCTTTGAACTTCCCCTGTTTTTAAAAAGTGATTATGAGACTGTCCTTCTCCTGCCTCAACCAATTTCAAATATTCTTCTCCATCTTCATTTGGAATAACATCCTTTTCCGCAGCACTGATAAACTTTTCAAGTTCTATTGTGACAGGAATCTTGTTGTATTCTGTCTCGACCTTGAAGTCGTTATCCAATCGCGGAGAAAAATCTACCTCCTTTTCAATCACCTTGCGTTGTGCCGAACCATTAACAATATAATCGCCATCAATATAAGCTGTGACGTAGGTTTTCATAGAAAGAAATTGATTTTCCGTCTCGCCTTCCCGAATAGCCATCATTCCTTCAAAACTCACATAACGTGTCACAAAAGCACCAAGGATGATAAAAATAAAGGAAAGGTGAATCAACAATGTAGACCATTTTTTCCATCTAAATAATCGATACCTAAACATATTGCCAAGAAAATTAATCACAAAAAACACCATAATGGCCTCAAACCACCAAGCGTTGTAAATCAAGGTTCTAGTGTATGGTGTTGGCGAGGTTTCCATATTTCTGTCAAGAAATGTTCCTGTGGCCATCGCAGCAGCAAATACAATAAATAAAATGGCAGTTAAGCGCGTTGAAAAGAGGATATTGGCAAGTTTTTTTTGCATGACAAAGTGGCTATTTTATGAAGCTATAATTTCAGCAGTGCAAATTTAATGCTTTTAGTTGGTTTGGATTGGCTAAATGGGTGTTAAAATTAGGGAGATGTTTATTGTTCAGACGTGAGGTGTCAAGATGGAATTTTGGTATTATAAAAATTGAGGATCATCGATTGACGATAATAACAAATCCAGTTCAAATTGACAAAAAGGAGACACAAACTTTCGGGATTGTAAAAAGGTTATTACCTGAAACTACGGCTGTAAGTTTAAACTGCGACTGAAAACTTATTCCTGTCTCGCCTGAAATATACTCATATACATAAAAGTTCCCATCTTTCTAGCCCTACGTTTGGCGTTCTCGACAATTTCACCTTGAAAAAGCTCATCAAGCGTCTGAAACCAAAGATTTAACCAAATGCCAAAATGCAACTCGGTGATGCTGTTGTTGTTTTCCTTATCAACTTTCACATGGACAGCCAACGGATTGCCGATGTATTTTTTTTCTAATTTTTTCGTCATAAAGAGACTTGTCTCCCAAAAAGTCGTCAATCGATCGATATGAGCTTCCCAATCTGTGATCACTTCATTGAAAAACGGTCCTAAAACTGTGTCCTGTCTCACTTTCTTGTAAAATTCCGAAACCAGTAAGAACACATCGTCCCTATTTTTTATATCTTGATTCATATATTACAAAGATACTGCGAATGACTCAATATTTGGATTTTTTGCAGAGCATAAGAGAATCAAACCAAACTTTGAACTTGAAATATTGAACATTGTATTTTTGTTCTGTATTTTAGCGGCATGATTTCAGTAATACTCCTTGGCGCAGGGAATGTAGCGTCCCATTTATATAGAGGTTTTCAAAAGTCTGAGAGTGTTGTCGTGAAGCAATGGTACAATCGGAATTTGGAATCGATGCAGATTTATAAAAACGAGGTTGAAATAATTAATGACCTTTCCAAATTGAAAGAAGCGGATGTCTATATACTTGCAGTGAGTGATGATGCAATTGAAGGCTTGTCGGCAGAATTTCCTTTCGAAAACCGTTTAGTTGTCCATACGTCTGGTAGTGTAAGTGTTTATGATTTGGACAAGAACCTTCGTCGTGGTGTTTTTTATCCACTTCAAACTTTTAGTAAAAATGCGGAAGTTGAATTTGAAACCGTGCCAATTTGTATTGAAGTTATAAATAAATCAGATCTAAAAATCCTAAAATCCTTGGCAAATGCATTGGGAAGCAAACCTCATAAAGTGAATAGCGACCAACGCAAAGGATTACATTTAGCAGCTGTTTTTGTCAATAATTTCACGAATCAGCTTTACCGTGTGGCCCATGAAATCACGGAATCGCAAGGCGCAGAATTTGATATTTTAAAACCTTTAATTTTGGAGACTGCCCAAAAAGTTCAAAATTTGTCCCCGTACATGGCGCAAACAGGACCAGCTAAACGCAACGACAAACGCACTATTAAAAAACAATTAAAACAACTGGAGAACGAGCATCATAAAGAAATTTATAAACTCATGACCTCCTCGATTCAAAAAACACATGGAAGAAAAAAGCTATAAGGAATATTTAAACCATATTACAACTTTCGTTTTTGACGTGGATGGTGTTTTGACAGACGGGACAATTTCATTAACTACTTCTGGAGAAATGCTGCGAACCATGCATACAAAGGATGGTTTTGCCATGAAAACAGCCTTATTGTCCGGCTATAATATTTGCATTATTTCAGGCGGTTCCAACGAAGGTGTACGAATGCGGTTGAATGGCCTTGGCATCAAAGATGTTTATCTTGGTTCCCATAATAAAATTGAACAATTAAAGCATTATTTTGAATTGCATGGCATTAAAAAAGAAAATGTTCTGTATATGGGCGACGACATTCCAGATTATCCTGTGATGAAAATGGTTGGATTGCCAACTTGTCCACAAGATGCCGTACAAGAAATCAAAGCTATTTCAAAATACGTTTCTCATAAAAATGGTGGTCAAGGCTGTGTAAGAGATGTTATTGAACAGGTTTTGAAAGTACAAGGGAATTGGAATGGGGATTTTGGGGCGAAGTATGATTAGTGTTCAGTCTTCAGTCGGCAGCTTTTAGTTTAGAGGTTTAAAAATATTATAATTTGGCACGGAACAAGAGACGACATAAGTTTACGATTGGATACGGTCACACGTACACTAGTCCAAATTCACGAGCTGATTTTTCTGAATTAAAGTATAAGTTGCATTCTGAAAGTCTCAAGTCGAATGCCGTAGAATTTACTAGTGATGAATTGTCCGCAGCTCAAAGAATAGAAATCAAAAACAACATCCGAAAATCCAATAAAGCAAATACTTTAAAAATAGTTCTACTTACCATCATTAGTGTCATTGTATTAATTATTATTGTCATAGAAATGATTGAAGGCGTGCTTTCTAGTCATTAATATTTTAAATTCTAAAAGATATTCGTGATGAAACAACTCCACAACGACCAACTAAACAACGAACAACATTGAACATTCTTAACCTCATCCGCTGGAAAAACCTTTTAATGATTGCCTTGGTGCAATTGCTCATCAAATATGCATTGTTAGAACCTTTCAGGGCAAGTATCATGTTCGATTGGTTCGGAATTGGCCTATTAATAGTAGCCACGCTTTGTTTGGCAGCCGCTGGAAATATCATCAATGATATTTTTGATGTTGAAACGGATTCAGTCAACAGACCAAACAAAGTGATCATTGGAAAAAAAGTCTCTGAAAAAACGGCTTACAATCTTTTCATAGTATTGAATGTTATTGGAATTTTAATAGGATTCTATCTGTCACATTTGGTAGGAAGGAGCGGATTTTTTGCGATATTCGTCATCATCTCGGCGTTATTATATGTGTATGCAACGTATTTAAAACAAACGCTGTTAATTGGTAATATCGTCGTATCCTTATTGGTTGCAATGAGTATTCTTATTGTTGGAGTATTTGAATTAATTCCAGCTATAACGCCTCAAAATCAACCAACTCAATTGTTCTTTTTCAAAATACTATTGGATTATGCCTTGTTTGCATTTCTTATTAACCTGGTTCGCGAACTCGCTAAAGATTTGGAAGATATCGATGGGGACCATAAAGCTGGTATGAATACACTTCCCATCGCTATCGGTCGTGAGCGCGCGACAAAAGTGTTGTTTGGGATATCGCTTTTGCCATTGTTCGCTGTGGTCTATTACACAATGACCTACATGTACAAACAACCGATTGCCGTTGGTTATTTTTTAGTTTTAGTGGTAGCTCCTTTACTTTATATCACAATTAAATCCTTTAGTGCAAAAACAAAAAAAGATTTTCATCATATGAGCACAATTCTTAAATTCGTGATGCTCTTCGGAATGTTATCTTTGCTACTTTATAAATACATCTTGATTCAATAATGCTGAACGAAAGACTTACAAATCACAAAATCATCCTAGCTTCTGGCTCACCACGACGTCAGCAGTTTTTTAAAGATTTAGGTTTGGAGGTAGAAATTAGATTGAAACCTGTCGTTGAAGAGTTTCCTTCACGTCTAGTTCATTTTGAAATCAGCGATTATTTGGCACAACTGAAAGCCATTCCGTTCAAGGACAATCTTAAACCGGACGAAATCCTGATTACCAGCGACACAATCGTTTGGCACCATAATAAAGCTTTAGGAAAACCAAAAGATGCTGCGGAAGCGTATCAAATGATTACTTCCTTGAGCAATGCAACACATGAGGTCATTACCTCCGCATGTTTTACAACCACATCTTCAGAAAAGACAGTTAATTCCGTTACTAGAGTGACGTTTAAAACGCTTTCTGATGATGAAATCCATTATTATATCAAACATTTCAAACCATTTGATAAAGCTGGCGCCTATGGTATCCAAGAATGGATTGGACTTATCGGCGTGACATCTATAGAAGGTTCTTATTTTAACGTCATGGGTTTACCTACACATCTTGTTTACAAAACGTTAAATGCCATGGTTGGCAATTGACATCTTTGTAAGTTTATTCCAAATAGCAACCACTATGAAACATCTTATTCTTTTTTCCTTATTGATTGGAATGATTACCTTTTCATGTAAAGACAAAAACACTACAAATGACGTCGTGGAAAATGTGAGTTCTCCCTTTAAAACAGAAACTCCAAAAGACGCCATCCCATTATCTCAAGAATTCAAAGACTATTGGTATAATAGTGAAGCTGAAATCACTTCCTACAAATTAGAACAAGCACGTTATGGAGAAATGCGTGAAGGCACTGCCGTCTTGGTCTTCGTAACAGAACCTTTTTTAAGAGATGAACAGGTGAAGGCTGATAAAAGTGACCCTTCCAACATTGCTGTTTTAAAATTAAACACTACAAAAAACTTCAATACAGGAATTTATCCGTATTCCATCATGCAGAGTACGTTTTTTCCGGTTAGCAACAATCAGCATGCATTAAAAGTATCCTGCTCGGTTCAAGAATGGTGTGGTCAGGCTTATACACAACTAAATAATAGATCGGAATTTGATATCCTGTCACATTCCTATTTTGAGAGTGAAGCTGATGAAAACATTAGTTTGAATAAATCTATTCTGGAAAATGAACTGTGGACGCAATTGCGGATCGATCCGAAATCACTTCCAACAGGATCGATTGAAGCTATTCCTTCATTTGATTTTATGCGTCTGCGCCATATTCCTTTCAAAGCGTATGAAGCTTCTGCAACACTACAAGACAGTTCATACACATTAAACTATCCTGAACTCGACAGAAGTTTGACGATCCATTTTAATCCAGATTTTCCTTTTGATATTGAAGCATGGGAAGAAACCTATATCAGCGGATTTGGTAACGCATCAAAAGAATTGACTACCAAAGCCACCAAGCTAAAAACAATTAAATCTGATTATTGGAACAAAAACTCAAATCTTGATTTAGATTTGAGAAAAACTTTAGAATTGAATTAATTTCAGTCCCTTTTCTAACGTATCTTTGCAAATCATTTTAATCAATACGCATGTTTTTCCAAACCTATCAAACCGAGCTCATCTCCACAGGATTTGTCCTTCTTTTCATATTAATCATTCGTTGGATTGCAATAGCATCCATCACGAAAATTTCACGTAATCACGGCATCAATTTAGCGAGAATCCATTTGATGAATCGTTACGTCTCTGTTTTGTTATTTATAATTGTGATGGTAATTATACCCTTCATTTTTGGAACACGTATTCATGATTTGGTGGTGATATTTTCATCCATTTTTGCGGTTATTGGAATCGGTCTTTTTGCTATTTGGTCCATTTTGAGCAATATCACTTCTGGGATCATTATGTTCTTTTCGTTTCCATATAAAGTTGGTGACAAAATTCAAATTCACGATAAAGATTTTCCCATTGAAGGCATTATTGAAGATATTCGAGCCTTCCAATTGCATCTACGATTAGATAACAATGATTTAGTAACGTATCCCAATAATCTTATGCTACAAAAGGCTGTGACGCTAATTCAAAAAGATGCCATTGACAGCCTTTTTGAAGATCGCACAGATATGATTTAAGCAACGTTAAATAAACATTAAAACCAGCCATTACGCTGGTTTCTTTTTTATATTTGAAATTAAAGCCAATTGAACCTTACTATGTTAAAACATTACACGTTACTGTTGCTTGCCCTTTCATTTTACTATTCAGTTCAAGCACAACAACCGAAAAAACCAACTGCCTCCGAAATTTATGAATCCATTGAAAAATTAAATTTTCTTGGTTCCGTTTTATATGTCGCTGCGCATCCTGATGATGAAAACACACGATTGATCTCTTACATGGCAAACGATGTCAAAGCACGGACAGCCTATCTGTCGCTAACTCGCGGTGATGGAGGACAGAATTTGGTAGGTGCGGAATTACGCGAATTACTTGGCCTAATTAGGACACAAGAATTACTAGCCGCCCGACGCATTGATGGCGGAGAACAATGGTTCACGCGCGCGAATGATTTTGGCTATTCAAAACATCCCGACGAAACACTCGCAATCTGGAATAAAAACGAAGTGTTAAGCGATGTGATTTGGGCCATTAGAACCTTTCAACCAGATATTATTGTCAACCGTTTTGACCACAGAAGTCCAGGTAGTACACATGGTCATCATACAAGTTCAGCAATGTTGAGTGTGGAAGCGTTTGACTTGGCAGCAGACAAAACCAAATATCCTGATCAATTGAAATATGTTGATGTTTGGCAACCAAACCGCCAATTCTTCAATACTTCGTATTGGTTTTACGGTAGTCAAGAAAAATTCGACGCGGCCGATAAAACAAACTTATTGAAATTGGAAGTCGGTAGTTATTATCCTTCGCTTGGTTTGTCAAATAGTGAAATTGCAGCATTAAGTCGTAGTTCCCATAAATCGCAAGGTTTTGGAAATACAGGAAGTCGTGGTAATGAATCTGAATATTTAGAACTCATCAATGGAAGATTGCCAAATGACAATTCAAACGTATTCGACGGCATCGACACCTCTTGGAACCGCGTTAAAGGCGGAAAAGCCATAGGAGAAATTTTGAAAAAAGTTCAAGATAATTACGATTTCAGAAATCCATCCACATCGATTCCACAATTAATGGAAGCCTACAATTTGATTGATGATCTTGAAAATCAACATTGGAAATCCGTCAAGTTAGCAGACATTAAAAATGTGATAGCTGCGTGTTCTGGTCTGTATTTGGAAGTTGCAGCAGACTCCAATACCGCAACGCCAAACAGCAAAGTGCAGTTAAAATTGGAAGCAATCAATCGAAGCGAACAGACAATGAAATTGAATTCGGTAAAATTGTCTGATGGAACGACTATTGAAAAAAACAGTGCATTAAGTCAAAATGACTCCCAACGATTTGATATGGATTTTACAATCTCTGCAAATGCATCCTATTCCACACCGTATTGGCTGAAAGAAAAGGGCTCGCTTGGAATGTACGAAGTGACAGATCAATCGATTATTGGAATGCCAGAAACCGCTCATAAAACAGCAGTTACATTCAACTTAACAATCAACAACCAACCTATTTCATTCACAAAAGATATTATATATAAAACCAATGATCCTGTCAAAGGTGAAGTTTACAAACCATTCGAAATTGTCCCAGAGATCTCCGCAAATGTGGCCGAAAAAGTCATCATTTTTGATACAGATTCACAGAGAGATGTGTCAGTTATAGTAAAAGCTGGTCGTGACGCTTTAGAAGGATATGTTCAAATCGCTCATCCTGAAAATTGGAAAGTCTATCCAGACAAACAAAAAATAGAAATTGCCAATAAAGGCGAAGAACAGGTATTGGTTTTTACCGTCGTTCCTCCAAAAGAACAAAGTGAAGGTCTAATTACACCGATGGTTCATGTTGGGAATCAAGTTTATTCAAGAGCATTAGTCGAAATTGATTACGATCACATTCCATTACAAACTTTATTGTTGCCTAGTGAAAGTAAAGTGGTTCGCTTAGACATTAAGAAAAAAGGGGACAATATAGGATACATAGAAGGTGCTGGCGACGTGATTCCAGAAAGCTTAAGACAGATTGGTTACAACGTGGCAATCATAAAACCAGAGGAAATAACTTCTGAAAATTTAGCGCGATTTGATGCGATTGTAGTGGGTATTAGAGCATACAACACCGTTGATGCTCTAAAATTCAAACAAACTCGATTGCTAGACTACGTAAAAGACGGTGGCAACCTAATTATTCAATATAATACAAGTCGCGGCTTGATTATGGATCAATTGTCGCCATATCAATTGGAACTTTCTCGCGATAGAGTTACTGATGAGAACGCAGACGTCCGCTTCCTAGTACCTGAACATGAACTATTGAATTTTCCAAATAAGATTACTCAAAAAGATTTTGAAGGTTGGACCCAAGAACGAGGTCTTTATTACCCTAATAAATGGTCGAGTGAATTCACTCCTATACTTTCTATGAACGACAAAGACGAATCGCCAAAAGAAGGAAGTTTGTTGGTCGCAAAATATGGAAAAGGAAATTACATCTATACAGGTTTGAGCTTTTTCCGAGAATTCCCTGAAGGTGTTTCTGGTGCCTACAGATTGTTTGCTAATATGCTTTCGATCGGGAAAGACTCAATTCAAACAAGCAAAAAATTAAATGACTAATCATGAGTGAAAGTTCACATCAAAAGCAACCATGGTTAAAGCTTTATACAATAGTGCTCATCGCTAATGCCTTGTATATCATAGTGTTTTATCTCATCATGAAATCCTTCTAAAACATGCAAACATTAGATTGGATTGTACTTATCGGAACATTGTTGACCATTGTTATTTACGGCACCATAAAAACACGAGGGAGCAAAAATGTTCAAGATTATGTAAGAGGGGGTAATGACTCTCAATGGTGGACGATTGGTTTGTCCGTCATGGCAACACAAGCCAGCGCCATCACCTTTCTTTCAACTCCTGGACAAGCATTTCATGATGGAATGGGTTTTGTGCAATTCTATTTCGGTGTTCCCATTGCAATGATTATCATCTGTATGGTCTTCATTCCGCTTTACCATCGACTGAAAGTTTATACAGCTTATGAATTTCTAGAAAACCGTTTTGACCTAAAAACACGAAGTCTTACAGCGATTTTATTTTTAATCCAGCGTGGATTGGCAGCAGGAATTACGATTTATGCACCAGCCATTATTTTGTCGGCAGTATTAGGTTGGAACCTTACTTATTTGAACATTATCATTGGAATATTAGTAATCATATACACTGTTTCTGGTGGTACAAAGGCTGTAAGTGTTACTCAAAAACATCAAATGGGAGTGATTTTTGCTGGCATGTTCATTGCATTTTTTCTCATTATTAGTTACTTACCAGCAGATATTACATTTACAAAAGCCTTAGATATTGCAGGTGCAAGTGGTAAAATGGATGTGCTTGATTTTAGCTTTGATTTTGATAATCGATATACCATTTGGTCAGGTTTGATTGGCGGAACGTTTTTGGCACTCTCCTATTTTGGGACAGACCAAAGTCAAGTGCAACGCTATCTGTCGGGCAAGTCGATGAAAGAAATGCAAATGGGATTGATATTTAATGGACTACTTAAAGTCCCAATGCAGTTTTTTATTCTGTTGGTAGGTGTTATGGTCTTTGTGTTTTATCAATTTAATGACTCACCAATTAACTTCAATCCTGCATCCGAAAATGTGATTGTCAATTCCAAATACGCATACGAATATAAAAAACTTCAAGCCACGCAACAGCAGATTTTTGAGGACAAACAGGTGCTGATTCAAAAGTTTTCCGACCATAAGAACGAAGACTATGCACAAGCAATTCAAGCGGCAAACAAAGCCGATAGAGACAATCGTGAGGCCGCCAAAATACTGATCGATAAGGCTGCAAAAGACCAAAACCTTACGGTAGAAACTAACGATAAGGATTATGTCTTCATCCATTTTATCTTGAACAATCTGCCTCGCGGACTCATTGGGTTGTTACTTGCCGTTATTTTGAGCGCTGCCATGTCGAGCACTGCCAGTGAGTTAAATGCACTCGCCTCCACCACGTCCCTGGATATTTACAAACGAAATTTCGCACGGAATGAAAATGAAATGCATTATGTAAAAGCAACGAAATGGTTTACATTCAGTTGGGGAATTCTGGCCATTATCATTGCCTGCGTGGCCTATTTGGCAGACAATCTCATTCAATTGGTTAATATTATTGGTTCTATTTTCTACGGAAATGTCCTTGGTATTTTCCTTCTGGCATTTTTCTTTAAAATGGTAAGAGGCAATGCCGTGTTCATCGCAGCGCTGATTACCCAGATCATTGTCATCTTTGGTTGGTGGTTTGAATGGATGCCTTATTTATGGTTGAATTTATTTGGATGTATCTTGGTTATTGTTTTAGCTTTACTAGTTCAAACCCTGCTGAAAAAAAATGAAACCACCAGAGCATAGAACCATCCAATGGGGCATTATAGGACTCGGAAAGATTGCCAATAAATTTGCTGCCGATTTACAAAAAACCAAAGGTGCCAAATTGTATGCTGTCGCCTCAAGAGACCAAGAAAAAGCGGATTCGTTTGCCAAGCAATACAATGCACATTTGGCTTTTGATTCATACGAAGCATTAGCGAAAAATCCTAAAATTGATGCGATATACATTGCAACTCCTCACAGTTTTCATAAGGAGCATACCATATTATGCTTAAATCACAAGAAAGCTGTCTTGTGCGAGAAACCTTTTGCCATGAATCTGCATGAGGTTGAAGAAATGATTGCCACTGCGAAAGTCAACAACGTCCTTCTTATGGAAGCCTTATGGACTTATTTTCTTCCGCATTATCAATTCGTATTGCAAGAATTAAAATCCAAGCGATTTGGCAACATCACAAAACTTGAAGCAGATTTCGGCTTTACTCCGATCATGAACATGACCTCCAGAGTTTTTAATAAATCTTTGGGAGGTGGAAGCCTTATGGACATTGGTATTTACCCTGTATTCATTGCATTATCTGCTTTGGGAAAACCTATAGACATAGATGCCAAAGCCACCTTCTTTGATAATCATGTAGATTCGACCTGCGAAATTATTTTTAATTATGACAACGGTGTAAAGGCATTTCTCAAAAGTACATTTTTAGAAAAAACAGCTACGGAAGCTTTCATTCATTGCGAAAAAGGAATAATTAAAATCAATTCAAGATTTCATGAGCCGTCTTCTGTTACTTTGATTACCGATAAAGCAGAAGAAGTTATATCATTTGACACCAAAACCATGGGATATCATTATGAAATCCTTCACTTCAACGAATTGCTTCGTGCTGGAAAAATAGAAAGTCCTATAATGTCATTCAATTTCAGTCGCCATCTTATTAGTCTTCTCGATACCATCAGAAGCTTGATCGGCCTTGAATATTCCCATACTTGATTAATGACTATTATTATTTGCTGGACTTTTCGATTTGCGACGATTCGAGTTCAATTCTTTTAAAGAGTGAAGTATAGCATCCATTTGTGATTGGTATTTTGATTGTTGATCGCTCAAAGTCCAAGCAATCACTTGATAATAGCGATCCTCGCTTTCATACACACCATAATCATAAAAAATAGAAATGTCATCCGCCATACCAACAAGGGTGGACAACCGTGCTGCCATTCCATTGACAGTTGTTTCTACGACATCCGTTTGCACAGGATCCAAAAGACTTTCGTAGACACTGTCAAAAATGAGTTTTGCATATCCATCAATGTCTTTAGAATAGATGTCGGTAAGGTCATTCAGCTCCAAAACGCTATGCATTTCATCTTTAGGTTCATCAATCACCACCACATAAAATTCTTTAAAAATATGTTGGTATTGAAGCGATGCATCGTCGTGCAAGTCAGTGCCTTCCGAAAGAAATTTAGGGATAGTTAATGAATAACGATTATCAATAGTAACCGTCTGCTCGCCTTCTTCTGAAGCACAACCACAGACTAAAAATGCAAATACAAATAATATAGGTAGTAGAAAATTTTTCATGGGAATGAATTAGAAATCATCATTTATTAATTGAGACCTCAAAGTACAAAATTTTCGCACAAAAAAACCTCAAAGGTTTTTAAAACCTTTGAGGTTGGATATCTAAAGTTCAATAGTCAATAAACTATCAAACATAAAATCAAATTCTACATACCTCCCCACTCTTTCAAAGAGTCGTTGTTCATTTTTATATAATCAGCGTTCCCTGCTTTTTCGGCAGCAGCCAAAGATTTTTTGGCAGCAGCAATGGCTCCTTTTTTGTCACCAGCTTTTGCGTAGATTAGAGATTGTTGTCTCAATTGCCAAAATGGAGGATTGTCACCAGCCATAGTGACCGCTTTGTCGATCCAAGTTTTCGCTTGGTTGATATCTTTTCCTTCTTGCAAATAGTAAACCGCTGCAGCGTAGTAATCGCCTGCACCCGGACCTTTCATCGTTTTGTCGATAGCGGCAGAAACCGCTTTATCTGTTGGTACTTCAAATTTTACACCTACATACACATTCGACCATAGCATGCCTAAAACTGCTGAATTGTTAGTCAAATCATCAAAAGTCATCGTAAACGTTTCAACTTCTATTGGCATCGGATACACTTCGGCAGTTACTTTCGCAGCAACTTTGCTGTCATCCCAGTCTTGTGGCGTTCCACCTCCAGCATAATCCGTGTAGAAGAATACTTCCCATGATTTTTCAGATGGTTTAGCAAAAACAGCATACGTTCCCGCCTTTAAAGTTTTTCCATTCACCATCACATCATCACTAAACGTAATTTTAGTACGTGCATTTGCTCCCGTTCTCCATACTTTCCCATAAGGCACTAAATCACCAAAAATGGTACGTCCTTTCATACTTGGTCTTGAATATTCCAAACTGACATCGGTCAATCCTACTTTTTGTTCCATTTTTGCCAATGGGCTCGGCGCAGGCGTTTCTATTTGGGCGTTTGTCATTAAGGTAGTCGCAAATATGGCAACCAATAGCATAATTTTTTTCATAATGTTTGTTTTTAAGATAGTTACAATTTTGTAATTTATAAAATTACGCATAAATAAAACCATATTTGTTAACGAACTCTTAAATAGCCATTTCTAATGGTTCAAAACAAACTACTTCCACCCATAAGGAATAGAGATAAACGGAAATTCTGTTAATTTTTGTTTAATAATATTATAAAAAAATTAAACATTTTGTATCTTTACATATGGTTGAGATTACAACGCATCATTTTTCACCAGCCAACTAGAAACAATAGACTATATGAAAATCCTTGTCACAGGCGCTACTGGATACATCGGAAAACGCTTGATTCCTATTTTATTGAATGATGGCCATCATGTCGTGTGCGCTGTGAGGGACAAATTGAGAGCAGATAAAACCTACCTAGACGATGAACACATCACTATCGTAGAGGCTGATTTTCTAAAGCCCGACACTTTAAAAAACATTCCAAAAGATATTGACGTTGCATATTATTTAATACACTCAATGTCCAATACATCCAGTGATTTTGGTGAACTAGAAGCCAGCTGTGCATCTAATTTTAAAACTTACTTTGAAAGTACTCGAGTCAAGCAAGTCATTTATTTAAGTGGGATCACCAATGAAGAAAAGCTTTCAAAACATTTACAATCCAGAAAAAACGTCGAAGAATTACTCGCGTCTGACAATTATGCACTCACTATATTTAAGGCAGGTATCATTGTAGGTTCTGGCAGTTCTTCCTTTGAGATCATTCGTGATTTGGTAGAAAAATTACCGGTCATGGTTGCACCAAAATGGCTAAATACGAAAACGCAACCGCTAGCAGTACGTGATGTTTTGGCGTTCTTATCTAAAGCTAAAGGCAGAGAAGAACTTTATAATAAGAACTTTGATATCTTCGGTCCAGAAGTCATGACCTATAAAGAAATGCTTTTGAAGTTTGCCGACATCAGGCAACTTAAACGATATATCCTTACGGTTCCCGTGATGACACCGAAACTCTCTTCCTATTGGCTCTATTTTGTCACTTCCACTTCGTACAAACTAGCTACATCGCTAGTAGATAGTATGGGTGTTGAGATCATTGGAAAAAAAAGTAACATCTATGAAATGCTCGATGTACAGCCCATTTCATATCGAGAAGCTGTGGAATTGGCCTTCGAGAAGATTGAACAAAACAGTATCGTGTCCAGTTGGAAAGATTCTATGGTAAGCAGCGGACGTTTAAAAAATAACTTTCATAAATATGTGAATGTTCCCAAATATGGATGTTTCAAAGATTACAAAGAAAGAAATATTATTGATGAAGAAAAGACCATCAATCGTATTTGGTCCATCGGTGGTTCTACAGGTTGGTATTATGGCAACTATCTCTGGAAAATCCGTGGTTATATGGACAAACTCTTTGGTGGTATCGGCTTGCGACGAGGACGTACACATGTATCGCAATTGGATGCTGGTGACGCGCTCGATTTTTGGCGCGTGATTTTTTCTGATCGAAAAGAAAAAAAACTACTGCTTTATGCCGAAATGAGACTTCCTGGAGAGGCTTGGCTCGAATTTAAAATTGAAGAAGGCTTACTGAAACAAACGGCCACTTTTAGGCCACGTGGCTTGGCAGGACGCTTATATTGGTATAGTGTACTACCATTCCATTGGTTTATTTTCAACGGCATGATCAATAAATTAATTGAAGAATGATTTTAGACACAAGTTATGCGAATAAAGAACATATCGAAGCAATTAATGATTTGGTTGGTAAACCGTTTGGAATAATCCAATCCTTTAAACTGAAAGGTATAGGCTCCAAACGAATGATGATTGAGGAAACGAGTCCGAACATGAAGCAGTATCTCAATGTAGTTGCTGATGTCAATTATGCAAATCTCGAATTACGTCCAAAAGGTGTCCTTATCAGAATCAATAAAGGCCTCAAAACCTTTACTTGGGCAATTCCTTATTATCAACTGGTCATTTATAAAACAAATGGCAGTAGTATTCATGCCCAGGGACGCTTTATTCATTTCAGGAACAATAAAACCTTTAAGGAGAATAAATCGTTTTTTGACAAACTTCTCAATGAAAAAATAAATTACGACAAACAATACGATTTTAAAAATAGTTAAATACATGGATATCATTAAAGAAGCACAAGAATTTGAACAGATAAAAATGAAGTCATTGTCTACAAGTGACCGTGTTGAAATTTCTAGAAAAGCCAAAACATTGATTTTGAGCCTAAATGAACTCTATAAAAAAAAGAAGGACGATTCCATTATGGATTTGATGAAACGGTTGACAGTCATTAAACAGAAAGTAGAAAAACGATTAAAATTCAGAGCTTAACTATCAAAATATAAAATCATGAAAACTATCATTATCGTCGGAGGTAGTAAAGGCATTGGTAAAGCAATCTCACAGAAATTACTTTCAAACCATAGTGTGGTAAATATCAGTCGAACCACTCCAGATTTTTCGCATGGTAATCTTACACATTATGACTGTGACATTTTGAAGGATACCTTTCCAGAAATAGAAGCCGCTGACGGTTTGGTCTATTGTCCAGGAAGCATCAATTTGAAACCTATGGCACGATTGAGCTTGGATGATTTTCGAGAAGACTTCGAGATTAATGTAATTGGTGCTGTTAAAGCAATTCAAGCGTATTTGGAAATCCTGAAAAAGGGCGATAAATCATCGATTTTGTTATTCAGTACCGTTGCTGCCAAATTGGGGATGCCATTTCACGCGAGTGTCGCAGCTTCGAAATCTGCCGTTGAAGGATTGGTAAAATCGTTCGGCGCAGAGATGGCAACCACCTTGAGAGTCAATGCCATTGCACCAACTGTTACGGACACCGAGTTGGCTTCCAAACTATTACGTAACGAAAAAATGATTGAGAACATTACGGAACGTCATCCGCTAAAAAAGTTTTTAAAGCCAGAAGAAGTTGCTGACATGGCAGAATTTTTACTATCTGAAAAATCGAATTCGATTTCTGGGCAAGTATTTGAATTAGATTGTGGAATTGTCACGTTTAAAATATAAATATGTTTGGACTATTTAAAAAAAAATCAGAAGAAACCAAGCTTCAAGAATCCTATGATTCATTGATGAAAGAATGGCATTTACTTTCTAGTACTAATAGAAAAGAAAGCGATAAAAAGTATGCTGAAGCCCAAGAAGTCATGGCGGCTTTAGAGGCACTAAAAAAACAATAGCTTATGTATTGAAGTTTTTTGGCTATTCATTTTTTAATCTATAACTAAATGAAAGATTCCTATATATGGGAACGAAATCAAATTTTAATGAAACTATATACACTTCATAAAAAACAGAAGTTACCCATCAGCATTGAGACCGCTTGGGATTTCCTTTCTGATCCAAAAAACCTCAAAACCATTACCCCCGATTACATGGGATTTCATATTCTTTCTGGTGCCGACAGACCCATGTTTGCTGGTCAAATCATACAATATGTCGTGACACCTGTTTTGGGCATCAAAACCAAATGGGTCACAGAGATTACACACAGTGTTAAAAATGAATATTTTGTGGACGAACAGCGATTTGGCCCTTATGCTTTATGGCATCACAAACATTTCATCAAAGAAATTGAAGGTGGTGTAGAAATGGAAGACATCATAGACTATAAAGTACCTTTCGGTATTTTAGGTCAATTGGTACATCCTTTTCTTGTAAAACCTAAATTGGATGAGATTTTTAATTATCGAACAAAAAAACTCGAGGAACTCTTTGGAACTTATTAAATGAAACAAACTATAAACATATTCTGGTTCAGACGCGATCTAAGACTCGACGACAATGTAGCGTTTTATGAGGCTTTAAAATCAGACCTTCCCGTTTTGCCACTATTCATATTTGACACCGAAATTCTACAAAACCTTCCAGAAGACGACGCTCGTGTCACATTCATTTTTGAGACGCTTCAAACCA
This sequence comes from Aquaticitalea sp., assembly GCA_051252455.1. GTDB lineage: Bacteria > Bacteroidota > Bacteroidia > Flavobacteriales > Flavobacteriaceae > JBPOFM01. The sequence goes on along the minus strand of JBPOFM010000006.1, from coordinate 12,403 downwards.
TGCGCAAAACTCTGCAAGAGGAACACGACAGCAGTTTAGCCATCTATTACGGAAAACCAAATGTTATTTATAATCAACTTATAAAAGATTTTGAGGTTCAAACCGTATTCACCAATCATGATTACGAACCGTATGCCAAGGAACGTGATGCCGAGATAGAAAAGCTGCTTTCTAAAAAAGACATCCTATTTAAAACCTTCAAGGATCAAGTCATTTTCGAAAAAGAGGAAGTAGTAAAATCGAATGGAGAGCCTTACATGGTATACACGCCCTACATGAAAACATGGAAGTCAAAGTTTAAGACCATTGATCTAAAGATTTTTTACACCAATAACTATCTCGATAATTTGGTTAAAAATAAACGGCTACCCAATTTATCCTTATCCGATATAGGTTTTAAAAAATCGACTCAACAAATTGCCGACTATGACGTCACTCCAGCCTTAATTCAAGATTACGAAAAAAAGAGAAATTTTCCCGCAAAGGAGTCTACTTCAAGACTTGGACCTCATCTTCGCTTTGGCACGGTGAGTATACGTAAAATGATAAAAAAGGCAATCCCCGAGAACAATGAAATTTTTTGGCAGGAATTGATCTGGAGAGAATTTTTTATGCAAGTTCTCTGGCATTTTCCGCATACAGTCACTGACAGCTTTAAACCCCAATACGACCGCATCGAATGGCGAAACAATGAAAATGAATTCAAAATCTGGTGTGAAGGTCAAACAGGCTATCCATTGGTCGACGCAGGCATGCGACAACTGAACGAAACTGGTTTTATGCACAATAGAGTCCGTATGTTGGTTGGTAGTTTCTTATGTAAACATCTCTTGATCGATTGGCGTTGGGGCGAAGCTTATTTTGCACAAAAATTGCACGATTATGAAATGGCAAGTAACATTGGAAACTGGCAATGGGTTGCTGGGAGTGGCGTTGATGCTGCGCCCTATTTTAGAATATTCAACCCTACAACTCAAATAGAGAAGTTTGATAAACAACTCGAATACATCGAACATTGGGTGCCTGAATTTCAAGAGGACATCTATCCGCCCAAAATGGTTGACCACAAAGAAGCCCGAGAAAGATGCTTAAGAGTGTATAAGAAAGCTCTAAATTAACATATGCATTAGGTCGAAATGCTAGAATAAATAAAATTTCTATTGAAATAATTCCTCTATATTTGACTTATCTAAAAATCAAACAATTATGATAAAAAAATTACTCTTTACGGCAATTGTCGGGATACCGCTTTTGGCGAGTTCTCAAATTGCCTTTACTGACTCTAATTCTAAATTAGCAAACTCAAACCTCAAAAGTGGCTGTGCTATTGGGGTTTCAGATATGAATGGGGACGGGTTAGACGATCTTGTAAGACTTTCTAATGCAAGAGATCTTCAGGTTGAATATCAAACCACTGGAAACTTTACCTTATTGAATTATGGCTCTATTCCTGGCGATAATTCAGAATGGGGAATGGTGGTTGCAGATGTGGATAGAAATGGTTTAAATGACATCATTGTGGGTGGTGCATACAATGGCTAAAATTGTTAACTGCAAATTCCGATGGAAGCAATTTTGCGGCTTCAACGCTTCCCGGAGGCTCCATATTCTTGCAGAACGCCAATTTCATTGATATTGATAATAACGGCACAATAGACTTTTTTGGATGCCACGACACAGGTCTCTCGCCTGCATATTCCAACAATGGTTTTGGAAGTTTTGACTTAAGCAGTGGTAATTTGATCAATACATCCTCTACAGTACCTTCAGATAATTCTGGAAACTACGGAAGTATTTGGACAGACTATGACAATGATGGTGACCAAGATTTATACATTTCCAAATGTAGACTAGGAGTCAACAATCCTAACGACGGTCGTCGTATTAATTTGCTCTTCCAAAATAATGGTGATGGCACATTTTCGGAGGTAGGCGTAGCAGCAGGTTTAGTGCCTTATGCACAGTCTTGGTCCGCAAGTTTTGAAGATATTGATAACGATGGTGACATGGATTGCGTTTTAATAAATCACGATCAGAGTAGCTATATCTATGAAAACAATGGGAATGGCACATTTACAAATATTACCTCTACTTCAGGAATTGCATCAGAACTGAGCGCCATGGGAAGTGATGGAATTCAAGTCCTCATGGAAGATTTTGACAACGATATGTTCGTCGATTTCTTTATTACTTCTCGCGGTGGCGATCATAAAATGTTTAGAAATAATGGTGATAAAACATTTACAAGAGTGTCCTCTCCTTTCCCCACTTCAAACAGAATTCAATCGGCAGCAAATGGTGATTTAAATAATGATGGTTTCGTAGATATCATCGCAGGTTTTGGATCCGGTTACAACAGTCCGTCATCTAGTAGGTCTGACGTTTTGTTCTTAAACAACGGAAACTCTAATCATTGGATTGAGGTGCTTTTAACAGGTGGACCGAGTAACATCAATGGAATTGGCGCCAGAATAGAAATATATGGTGCTTGGGGGAAACAAATTCGTGAGGTGCGTTCTGGTGACAGTTATGGCATTATGAATTCTATGAAAACGCATTTTGGACTAGGAACTAATAACTCCATTACTAAAATTGTAGTGAATTGGCCTTCTGGTAACGTGGATGAAGTATTGACTCCAAATATCGATGAATCAATTGTGATAGTTGAAGGCTCTACATTAACGACCAATGAAACCGCAGCATCCATTTTCAATATATATCCTAACCCAACGAAAAGCATTCTTAATGTTGATGGGTTACAATCGGCATCAAACACATTTTTTGAAGTATATGACATTACAGGAAAGTTAATTCTTCCAAAAACACTTTTATCTGTTGTAAACAGCAAAATTGACTTGAGCATTATGACTTCTGGTGTTTATTTCGTGAACTTATATTCCGGAAATAGTCGTTTTGTTCATAAAGTGATTAAAGAATAGTAAATAACAGAAAATATATTTTTTAGGGCCTTCGAATATACTTTCGAAGGCTTTTTAATTGAGATGATACACTGAATTAAGATCGCAGGTTTCGAATTTCACTTACTTTAATGAGATTCAAAATGACACAAAAAAAGATACTAGAAGCAAAATTGCGGCTATCTATTATTCAACACTTTCTCAATGTAAAACACAAGCCTAAAATTTCCTCCAATTAATCTGGAGGTTATGGAAGCTCCATCAACATCTTCAAAAATGTTCATTGGTGAGTAATCTACCAATAATTCCAGACCTAAAAAATCTGAAACGTCAACACCAAAACCACCAACCACGCCTATATTAGAATTGTTAAAAGCTTCTTTCACATCAACATCCTCATCAAAAGTCTGCGCAGAAAGTAAAAAAGAATATCGAAATCCACCTTTCAAATAGAATCCATTTCCGTAACTATTGTTGACGTCGAATTTCAACAACGGATTGATATCGATATACTCAAGTTTTGTATCAGGATCTAGAGACAATCCTCTTCTTTGATATACAATATTTCCGTTAAGGCCCAAAGCACTAGAAAAATTGACATCAAGAAAAGCACCGACATGATATTGAATGTTTTTCTTTGCAGAAGATCCATCAAAGGTTGTCTCTCCATCGCTTGAGTCCACACGCAATGTGTAATAATTTGGACCGCCTAAAATACCAAACCCAATATTTTGGGAAAAGGCAGATAATGATAAAAAACAAAGAATGAAGGTAACTGAAACTATTTGGGGACGTTTCATAGGTTAAGTTTTTTAAATTAATATATAGACTATTTTCTAATTCACACGCGAAATCTTTGCTCCAATCGCTCTCAAACGCTCATCAATACGTTCATAGCCTCTATCGATCTGTTCTATGTTATGTATTGTAGAAGTTCCTTTTGCAGACAATGCCGCAATCAATAATGATACACCTGCTCTAATATCTGGAGACGTCATGGTCGTCGCTTTTAGCATTGATTTAAAATCATGACCAATAACCGTTGCTCTATGTGGATCACACAAAATAATTTTTGCGCCCATGTCTATCAATTTATCAACAAAGAACAAACGGCTTTCAAACATCTTTTGATGTATAAGAACACTACCTCTTGCTTGCGTAGCAACAACCAAGACAATACTCAACAAATCTGGTGTAAAGCCAGGCCATGGTGCATCTGCAACCGTTAATATAGAACCATCAATATAATTCTGTATCTCATATCCATCGTTATGGGCTGGAATGTGAATGTCATCTCCTTTTTTCTCAACTGTGATTCCCAACTTTCTAAACACATTGGGTATCTGACCCAAATCATCCCAACTGACATTTTTAATGGTCAGTTCACTTTTTGTCATGGCTGCTAAACCAATCCAACTGCCAATTTCGATCATGTCTGGCAACATGGTATGATCTGTTCCGCCAAGAGAATCGACACCTTCAATAATCAACATATTTGAACCGACACCAGAGATTTTCGCTCCCATGCGATTCAGCATATTACATAATTGTTGTAAGTAAGGTTCGCAAGCTGCATTATAAATTGTAGTAGTTCCTTCTGCCAAAACAGCTGCCATGACGATGTTGGCAGTTCCTGTTACAGATGCCTCATCAAGTAGCATGTAAGCGCCTTTCAAACGTTTGGCTTCCACTCCGTAAAAATATTCTTCACGATTGTATCTAAATTTCGCACCAAGATTAATGAATCCTTCAAAATGTGTGTCGAGTCTACGGCGTCCTATTTTATCGCCACCTGGTTTAGGAATATAACCTTTACCGAAACGTCCCAATAATGGACCTACAATCATGATAGAACCTCTTAATCCTTTTCCATCTTCCTTGAATTCGGCCGATTCCAAATAAGACATATTCACTTCATCCGCCTGGAATGCATATGAGCCGTGAGATAATTTTTTGACTTTTACTCCAAGATTACCCAATAGGGCAATTAACTTATTGACATCAATAATGTCTGGAATATTGTGGATTGTGACGAGTTCTGGTGTGAGCAATACGGCACAAAGTATTTGTAATGCTTCGTTTTTTGCGCCTTGAGGTTGGATGCTTCCTTTTAGTTTTTGACCTCCTTCAATGATAAATGTAGCCATGTATGATTAGTAGCGTTTGCGTGTACGTTTAGAATTATTGTTTTTCTTGTGATGTGATTTTTTACTGCTTGAATTATTACTGTTTGAAAATTTCTTTTTCGAGCGCATCAAACTAGTCGCATCTGATAAATCTTCATCTGCTTCCTTCAAATCGATTTCACCTCCTGAAAGTTCTCGTAAATGATTGAAAATCACATCATCCTCCACAGTATCTTTATTCCAATTGAGGAAACATTTTTTCATGTGATTAGCAATGGTAAATATTAAAGCTTCCTTTAAATCGCCCTCTTCCCACGTATTGGCAACATCGATCATCGTTTTGATATTATTACCGTAAAAACGATATTTCGGATGATTTTGCGGATATTTTAAATGTTCTGGACGCGCATAGACTTCCTCTCTAGATGGAACTGGGTATGGTGAATCAACATCCAGGTCAAAATCTGCCATAATAAATAATTGATCCCAAAGTTTATGCTGAAAATCTGGCACATCACGCAAATGTGGTTGTAAATTTCCCATTACAGAAATAATAGCTTTCGCCACTTTATTGCGTTCTTCCTTCGTGTCTCTGTCTTTTGCGTACTGAATCATCTTCTGCATATGTCTCCCATATTCAGGAATAATCAAATGCTCACGCTCTGTGTTGTACTCTAAATCGTCTATTGTTGTCAAAATATATGTGTAGTGTTACTATTAGGTACACGCAGTTATTGTGTACGTGTGCAAAATACAAAAAAATTGATAGAGTTGTTTGTTAGGTTGAAAATAAAGTTTTCAGTGTTTACTAGCAGTATTCAGACTACAGGTTGAGTAAACAAGAAATCATATTCTTAAAAGAATATTATTATGGCTGAATCCGTCAACTGTCCAGTTACCCCAACATGCTGATTCATGCTTATAAAGAAATCACTCCTTCCACCTTTTCAGCAATTTCCTGATACTTTTCAATCACAGCCTCTGGATTTTTCATTCGCACGTTGACAGATACACTCGTGTAATTACCGTTTTTTGATTCTTTAGTGGTTATAACGGCTCCAAGATTATCAAAAAGCGATTCTATGGTTGTGATTTTATCTGGATCCGTTGGGACAATAAATTTATATAGATATTCTGATGGCCAAAGTGCCGTATCGTACAATTGATCTTTTAACTTTTTATAAAATTCTTCCGGGTTTTGTTCTGTACTCATAACTGTTTTAATATGATGTAAAGATACATTTTACTTTACATTTTTTAATTCCTATTTAAATTACGATTTTTGCTGCCAAAACCTTGCCAAATTGAATACAAGAAAGATTGTCATTACGGGTGGACCAGGAACTGGTAAATCTTCCATAATCAAAGAACTCCATGATAGAGGCCATATTTGTTTTGATGAAATTTCACGACAGGTCACACTGGAGGCACGCAAGAAAGGCATAGAACAGTTGTTTTTGACAGAACCCTTACTCTTTAGCGAATTACTCTTGAAAGGCCGATTAAAACAATTTTATGATGCCGATCAATTTGAAAATGTCCACATCTTTTTAGATAGAGGCTTACCAGACGTTTTGGCATATATGGATTATTTTGGTACAAATTATCCAATTGAATTTGTAGAAACCTGCCAGAACAATCGTTATGAACAGGTATTTGTGTTAGCTCCTTGGAAAGACATCTTTGTGAGCGATAGCGTACGATATGAATCGTTTGAGCAGGCAGAACTTATACACAAACACTTGTTGAACACATATCAAAATTTCGGCTATGAACTTCTCGATGTTCCATTTGAAAGTATCAAAAAAAGAACCGATTTTATATTGGATGCTTTAAATTTATAGCATGCAACAGCCTATTGATTTTTTAGAGCGTTATTGGAATCATACGTCATTTCGACCTATGCAGGAAGATATCATCAATGCAGTATTACAAAATGAAGATACGTTTGCATTATTGCCCACTGGTGGCGGAAAATCAATTTGCTTCCAAATTCCAGCTTTGATGCGAGATGGGATTTGCATCGTCATTTCGCCACTTATTGCGTTGATGAAAGATCAAGTCAATAATCTAAAGGAAAAAGGCATTAAAGCCATGGCAATTACGAGCGGGATTTCATTTTCTGAACTGGACACACTTTTAGATAATTGCATTTACGGAAATTACAAATTCCTGTATCTCTCACCAGAACGGCTGCAACAAGATTTGGTTAAAGACAGGATACAACAAATGAATGTGAATCTCATTGCTGTTGATGAAGCACATTGCATCAGTCAATGGGGAAACGATTTCAGGCCCGCTTACAAAAACATCTCCGTTTTAAGAGAATTACATCCATCCGTCAATGTGATTGCTTTGACGGCAACAGCCAAGCCCGAAGTGGTTGAAGACATCGTTACTGAATTGGACTTTATATCCCCAAAAATATTCAAAGCCTCTTTTGAACGTCCTAATATTGCTTATATGGTTCTCGACACGGAAGACAAGCATTATAAAATTGAACAAATTCTCAAAAAACACCCAGGCTCCTCTATTATTTATGTAAGAACACGACGTGCATCTCTGGAAATTCACTCGTTTCTAGAATCCAAAGGGTTCTCAAGTTTGTATTATCATGGCGGTATCAGTAATAAAGAGAAGCAAGACCATCTTCATTTGTGGACTCATAATCAAAAGGAAATTATGGTAGCCACAACCGCTTTCGGAATGGGCATTGACAAAGCGGATGTCAAAAATATTATTCATGTCAATTTACCCGAAAGTTTAGAAAGTTACTATCAAGAAGCTGGACGTGCAGGACGTAATGGTGAAAAGGCATTTGCAGTGATCTTAAAAAACAAAACCGACGAGCAAACTCTGAAAAATCAATTTTTAAATATATTGCCTACCATTGATTTTATAAAACAGGTCTACCGCAAGTTGTGCAATTATTTTCAAATATCATATGGTGAAGGCGAACGAACGGTTCATGTTTTCAATTTTAGTGAATTTTGCAAAACCTATGACTTTAATTCAACGATTACTTTTAATGCGCTTCAAATTTTAGATCGCAATAGTATTGTTTCATTAACACAGCAATTCAATCATCAGGCTAGGCTACAGTTTATTATTAGCAACCAATTATTATTTAGATATTTAGAAACTAGAGAGCAGTACCAAACGATTGTCAAATCGATTATGCGAACTTATGGCGGCATTTTCGAGAATTCGCTAAAGTTAGACTTAAAACTTGTTTCTGATAAAGCCTCTACTTCGGAAGATGAAGTCATCAAAACGCTCCGTCAGCTTCATAAAGATGAAGTCGTCGACTTTCAATTTTCAAATACTGATTCTGAATTGTCATTTTTGGTGCCGCGCGAAGACGATAAAACCATCAATCGTATTTCGAAACATGTGGAACTTCAGGTCAAATTAAAAGTTGATCAAATCAATGCCGTCATTGACTATATCAGCAACAACACCACTTGTAAAAACAGATTGTTGTTACGCTATTTCGGAGAACATATACAAACCGATTGTGGCACTTGTTCCTATTGTCTTTCTAAAAAGAAAACATCTACCTCCGATACGAAGTCAATCACTCATGCTATTATTCATCAATTAGAAAATAAGCCTTTAAGTTCTAGAGACATTATTTCGCAACTGAATTATGACGACGCAAGCATTTTGAAAACCTTGCAGATCATGATTGAAAACAATATATTGGAAATAACAGCCGCTAATAAGTATAAAATAAAACATACATGAAAAATCAACTGAGAATCATTTTTATGGGCACACCAGAGTTTGCCGTGGCAACATTAAAAACGTTAGTGGAAAATGATTATAAGGTAGTCGGAGTCATCACGGCACCAGATCGTCCTGCAGGCCGTGGTCAAAAACTTCAGGAATCTGATGTGAAAAAATATGCTGTTGCACAAAACCTCAACTTGTTACAGCCAACCAATCTTAAGGACAAAACTTTTATAGAAGAATTGAAGGCCTTGAATGCCAATCTTCAGATTGTAGTTGCATTTAGAATGTTGCCAGAAATTGTTTGGAAAATGCCAAAATTCGGAACATTCAATCTCCACGCATCCCTTCTTCCCGATTATCGTGGAGCTGCGCCAATTCATTGGGCTATTATAAATGGAGAAAAAAAGACAGGGATCACTACTTTTTTTATTGATGAAAAAATTGACACGGGAGCCATCATTTTACAAGATGAAGTTGAAATTGAAGCTGATGAAACCGTTGGGAAATTGCATGATAAATTGATGAATTTAGGTAGCGAGTTAGTACTAAAGACGGTGGAATTAATAGAAAAAGGAACTGCTACCACGACCATTCAACCCAAATCAGACATTAAAAAAACAGCTTATAAATTGAATAAGGAGAATTGCAAAATCGAGTGGGAAGCATCTGTTCATGAAGTTTATAACAAAATCAGGGGCTTGAATCCCTTTCCGTCTGCTTGGTGTTATTTACAAGATGGTGAAAACACTTTGGCTGTCAAGATTTTTAAAGTTGAAATGCGCCCTGAAAATCATTCAAGTTCAATAGGAAGCATTGAAACTTTAAAAACCGAGCTAAAAGTCGCAGTTAAAGATGGTTACATATTTATAAAAGAACTACAGCTTCCAGGGAAAAGAAAAATGGATGTAAAATCACTTTTAAATGGACATCAATTATCTGAACACTCAAAAATGCTTTAAACCCTTACCATTGCTGATATTATAAAAAAATCATCAAATCCTATTTCCTTTATTAACAAATGCCCCGAGTTATCAACAAAAATTTGTATTTCCCTTGCTATTACTTGCGTAGGTGCATATTCCTTATAATTTTGTATGAGGATTTAACACAATTCGTTTTAAAAATCCAATTTTCTAATAATCAAAAAACTTAAATTTATGAACAAAACAGATTTAGTTAACAGCATGGCAGAACACGCAGGAATCACTAAAGCGGCTGCTAAAAAAGCGTTAGATGCATTATTAATCGACGTAGAAGGAGCATTACAAAAAGGTAAAAGAGTTTCTTTAGTAGGATTTGGTTCTTGGTCTGTATCAAGAAGATCTGCAAGAGAAGGAAGAAACCCTCAAACTGGTAAAACAATAAAAATCAAAGCTAAAAATGTAGTAAAGTTTAAAGCTGGATCAGATTTATCTAAAGCTGTAAACTAATACGGCCTTTAACATAATTTAAAACCTGCTTTTATAAAGCGGGTTTTTTTGTGTTAAGAAATTCGCAGGTAAATGAACAAAATGTTGGTTTTATGATAATTTTTTTTTAGATTTATTTCAAATTCAATCTTTACATGACGACAACTAGACCCAAAAAAGGCCACTTATTGATAGCTGAACCTTCAATAATTGGTGATAGTTCATTTAATCGATCCGTTATCCTTTTGGCAGACTATACAGATGAAGGTTCTATTGGTTTTATTTTAAACAAACCGCTGGAATACACCTTAACTGATTTAGTACCAAGTACTGAAGCAAAATTTAAAGTGTACAATGGAGGTCCCGTAGAGCAGGATAATTTATATTTTATTCATAGAGTTCCTGATTTAATACCAGAAAGCATTGAAATTTCATTGGGTATTTTTTGGGGAGGAGATTTTGAAATCGCTCTAGAGCTCATTAACTCTGGTAAAATTTTGGCATCAGATATTCGCTTCTTTTTAGGCTATTCAGGATGGGAACCTAATCAATTAGAAAAAGAACTTCAGGCAAATTCTTGGGTAGTTACTGAAAACATTTACAAAAAGTCACTCATCGAAAAAAATGATAATGCTTTTTGGAAAGAAAAAATGTTGGAACTTGGAGGAGACTATTCTATCTGGTCAAACTCTCCAGAAGATCCAAGCTATAATTAGCCTAAACGCACTTTAAGGTTCAGCTTTTCGATGATTGTTTTTGAAATTTCGTGGTTATATTCTTTTTTTCTATAAGATGTTATAGGATGAATGCCCATAATGACATTTGTCATAAACAATTCATCCGCTTTTTGAAGTTCAAATGGTGAAATGGACGTTTCATCTAGTTGGAAATCTTCCCATTTACTAATAATTTCTATCACTTGCTTACGCATAATCCCTTTTAAACAACCATCTTCAATAGGTGGCGTTTTAATTACCTTATCCTTTACCAAGAATAAATTTCCATTAAGAGCTTCCACAATATGCTTATTTGTATTCAACAATAAACAATTGTCAAAATTATTCTCTTTGGCATAAATGCTTCCTAAGACATGAATTGATTTATTATTACTCTTTATGGTGGAAAGTAATCCTGGAGCAACAAAAAAATCTTTGTACAAATCTACCACACATTGATTTTTATTGAGAGCATAAAGATCAGCATTCAAATGCTCTGCAACGATGTTATATTCAATCGTATTTATTTCCGGCAAATACTTACCACCCTCTGACCTATGGACATTGAATCGAACGCGTGCCGTAGATTTAGTTAGTGCGCTCCCCGCTATAGTCTTTAATACTTCTGCTTCTAGAAATTCCATGGTGAAGTTCATTGGAATTTCCATGCGGAGAATCCGCATAGAGGACATTAGTCTAAAATAATGATCTTCCCAAAACAGAATTTTGCCGTGAACTACCTTTAATGTTTCAAAAAGCGCATCTCCATATTTATAGCCTCGATTATCAAAGGACATTAAATTTTCAGTCGCAGGATATAGAGTTCCGTTTAAATTTATCATAAAAAAAGTCTCGAAAGTTTTAAAATCGAGACAAAGATATAATTAATTAAATGTGTTAGGTTATGCTGAACCTAAAACCTGTTTCAAATCAGATATTTGATTTTCCCAAAGCATTTTTGCTTCGTCAACCTCATCCTCATCGATATGATCTGTGATTATAAGAGAAACATCTTTAGTGATTTCATCTACCTGAATACGAATCTCAAAATAATAGGACTCACCTTCTTCTTCATCTGCCATCCATCTAAAACGGATTCGTTCACCACTCTTTTTACTTAAAAGCTTTGCTTTTTCCTGACTTCCATCCCAAATAAATGTGAATACCTCACCTCTAGAATTTACGTTGTCCGCAAACCATTCAGAGAGACCCGAAGGAGTAGAAATATATTGAAATAATAATGTTGGTGATGCATGAATTGGGAACTCCAATTCAAACTTAACTTTGTCGTCCATAAATGTTTTTTATTAGCACGCTCAATATATAATTAATTGTTTAGTATAAAAACAAATATTGCAAAAATAATTTAAGTCAGTATTATTTGTGAAGCCGTAATTTGTTTTTATATTTGCAGCCTTAAAAACGGCGAGGTAGCTCAGTTGGTTAGAGCGTCGGATTCATAACCCGGAGGTCGGGGGATCGTGCCCCCCTCTCGCTAC